>NZ_JBDLZY010000003.1:133916-499249 GCF_040049085.1 Flavobacterium maritimum | reverse complement strand
TTTAAATGGTGTGTAAGTTTTTTTACTTGTATACTTTTCGTTGTGTTAATTGGTATTTTTCGTTTTTCCGATTATAAATGAACCCAGCAGCATGACACTCATCAACCATAACCATTGCATCATATTTATCTGCTAAGTCACAAATTTTATCTAAAGGAGCCACAACTCCATCCATAGAGAAAACACCATCAGTAACAATTAACTTGAAACGACTTCCCGCTTCATTTGCTTTAATAAGTTGCTGCTCCAAATCTTCCATATTACTGTTCTCATAACGGTAACGTGACGCTTTACACAAACGAACACCATCTATTATAGAGGCATGATTCAAGCTATCCGAAATAATCGCATCATTCTCACCTAATAATGGTTCAAAAACACCACCATTAGCATCAAATGCCGCTGCATAAAGAATTGTATCTTCCGTTCCATAGAAATCGGATATTTTTTTTTCCAATGTTTTATGAATATCTTGGGTTCCGCAAATAAAACGAACCGATGACATTCCGAAACCATGAGAATCTAAAGTATCTTTTGCGGCTTGAATTACCTCTGGATGTGATGATAATCCCAAATAATTATTGGCGCAAAAATTCAAAACTGTTTCACCATTAACAGTGATTTCTGCTCCTTGAGGAGAAGTGATGATTCTTTCTCTTTTAAAAATCCCATTATCTTCAATGGTTTGCAATTCTGACTGTAAGTAATCTTTGATTTTTCCGTACATAACTTAATTTCTTTGGTTTAAAGTTTATAGCTTAAAGTTTCGATAAATAAACACCAAAACAAAAACTTTTACAAATTTACTATAACGATTTCTTTCCCTATGTATATCAATGCTTTTTTAACTACTTTATACCCCATTTTCTCAATAGCTCCCTGATAATTATCCAATTGTTGCTGGTATTTAACATTATGCACCCCAGTTTTATAATCTAACAACAACACTTTTTTATCTCTAGCCAACACCATTCTGTCAGGCTTTACTGTTTTACCTTCCTTTTGAATAATCGTTTGTTCATTCAATATTTTATTTCCCTCTGCAAAATAAGTTGACAGTTCAGGATGACCAACAATTTCCTGAATTGTTTTATTAACTGCCTCCTTTTGACCAAAAGTTATCAACCCACTTTCTATCGCTTTTGTCAGAGCCAAATCAACATCGTTTTTTGTTTTCAAAAAAGACAGAATTTCATGAATTAAATTTCCGTACTCAATAGCTTCCTGTTGTTGTGTACCCCACATTAAAGCTTCTCGTTGCGCTATTTTAATATTTTTTGGATCCAGAATTTTTTGAACCAAAGGAATCGTTTTGGAAGTATCGACATGTTTCTTTTCTTTTGATAATTTTTTTGAGCTCCCAAACTCATATTCTATTTTATTTTCATCAAAATCACCTTGACTAATCAGATAATTAATAAAAAAAGCACACATATTATTTTTGGGAACATCGCCTTTACTTGACAAATTCATATTCGAAATCACATACAATTGCTCCTCTGCCCTAGTCAAAGCGACATATAAAACATTGATATTGTCCAGTAATTCTTCCTGCTTTTTTTGATTGTATATTTCAGCAGCTTCCTCACCAAAACCTTCTACTGCACTACTGTTATCAATCAAAACTTTTGGCAACCCTAAATCCTGCTCCTCGGCATTAAGCCATAACTTATCCTTTGGCTTTCGATTATAATCTTCTTCCGCAAAAGGAAAAATAACAACCGGAAATTCCAATCCTTTTGACTTGTGAATAGTCATAATTCGGACCGCATCGTTCCCTTCAGGTGACGGAATACTGAATTTCTCCGCATTTTTATCCCAAAAACTTAAGAAATCTGATATCCCCGCCTGATTACGCACATCACGTTCCAAAACAATATCTAAAAAATACTGTACATAGGCATTCCCTTCCTTTGAAGCCAGGAATTTTGAAACTATAATCTCCACTGCTTCGTACAATGATTTTTTTCTGATGTTTTGAAACGAAAGCGAAATATCAAAACTCATTAGCCAGTTTTCGAATTCAGATTCCTGAAATAAGGCCATTCCTTCGGCAATAAAATCATGAACCGGTAATTTGTCTTGAACATGTTCGCCTATATAAAATAAGAAATAGGCTTTTGCTTCTAAATCGGCATTATTTTTCAGGTATTTTAATAAATGAATAATCAGCCTGACTTCGGTAGCGTTTTGAATCATCAGGGTTTCCGAGGACAACAACGGAATACCTTGTTCATTTAAATAATTGGCGATTGCAATACCTTGATCTCTTTTTCTGGTCAGAACAACAATATCTTTGTATTGAAATCCATGCTGTAATACTTTTTGAATAGTATTTAATGTCGCTAAGACATATAATCCTGTCTTATCCAGAGCTTCTTCATCCTCTTCTGAATTTTCAACTTTTGGAATAAAAGAGATATTCACATACCCCCCTACTTTATCATTGATTTTTTGATGGCTGTGATTTTCATATAAATCTTTATAATCCAAATGCAGAAATTCATTGGACAACATTTTAAAAAAATCATTATTAAATTCGATTATTTTCGAATAGGAACGGTAATTTTTATCTAGATGTTCGAGTTTTTTATCAGGATTATTAAATGGATTTTGATCTTTACTCAACTCGATAAACTGCTCTGCTTTACCGCCTCGCCAACGGTAAATAGACTGTTTTGGATCACCCACAATCATCAAAGTCCCTTTTACTCCAAAATCATCCTGACCTGAGAGCGCATTATCGATAAGCGGAATCAAATTTTGCCATTGCATTTCAGAAGTATCCTGGAACTCATCGATAAAAAAATGACGGTAACGCTCACCCAATCGCTCATAAATAAAAGGTGCCGGTTGGTTCTGAATTTCGCGATGAATAATCGCATTGAACTCAGAAATAGAAAGTATATTTTGTTCTTCCTGAATTTTTGCCAATTCGTTGCTAACCGTATTTAATAACGATAGCGGCGTAATATTCTTTAAAAAGGCCTTATAAAAATTTATCTTTTCAAAAGTCTTATAAACCTTGTCTAAAAACTGCAACAAATCAGGAATTATATTTTCAATAATTGCGCGGTCTTTGGCTGTTTTATTGATTTTTACATCATCAAATTCGTGGTAGGTCTTATTTTTAGGATTGAATTTTCCCTCTTGAATACTCAACAAATGTTTTGGAAAATGCCCAGCCGAAAATGATTTAATATCAATTCCGTTTTTATCGATTAGCGATAAGGCCTCATCTGCAAAAACAATGGATTCTTCTTCTAAAACTTTGCAAGCCTCCCCTAATTTCTTTTTTATTTCAACAAATTCAGCGATGGTCTTGTCCTGAAAATGGATTATTTCGTTTCGGTTGTTTTCATTTAAAACCAAACGACCTGTTTCAAGAATTTCACGTGAAATATCCCAAGATTTATCATCATCGGTCTTTTCCATTGTGAAATCAATTAACAATTTAGTTAATGTTTCGTCTTCCCCGGCTTGAGCAATAATAGCGTCGACCGCTTCAATCAATAAGTTTTCCGTATCCAACGTCACTTCAAAAGTCATCGGTAAATTTAAATCATGAGCAAAAGCACGAATAACTTTATGGGTAAACTTATCTATGGTAGAAATATCAAAAGCAGCGTAATTATGAATAATATGCTTAATGATTTGCTGTGATTTGGTTTTAATCTGTATGATAGAAAGTTCCGTATCTATAGCTAAGTCTCTCATTAAATCCTGCGCTTTCTCGCTTGGTTCATCTTTGGCAAATTCAGAAAGACTGCCCACAATCCTGCTTTTCATTTCGTGAACCGCTTTATTGGTAAACGTAATAGCGAGAATGTGGCGATAAGCATCATTTTTGGGTGCAACAAGAATAATTTTCAGATATTCTTTGACAAGCGCATAGGTTTTTCCGGAGCCGGCCGATGCGTCATATATGGAGAATGATGGTCTTTGCATTTTTTTGAGGTTCTGAGTTGCTAAGTTACTGAGGTTTTTGTTAATTCCGAAAGCCCTAGCCCTGATAGAAGTGAAAATCCTTTTATAAAGCTGAACGCCTTTTGGCTTCGAGCTTTATAAAAGATTGTAACGGATAGCAGGAAATAGCTCCTAAAAACACAAGTATTAATAGGTTACTTTTAAAATTTGTTCGTATAAAACTTAAAAGTAGTATTTTTGCAGCATGGAAACAAATAGACAGAAAAAAATAGGTGGGGTTATCCAAAAAGATTTGGTTGACATTCTGCAAGGTGAAGTGAGAAAAAACGGACTTACTAATTTGGTAATTTCAGTATCCAAAGTTGTTGTAACTTCAGATTTATCTGTGGCTACGGTTCATTTAAGTATTTTTCCTCAAGAAAAAGCCAAGGAAACGTTGGCTGCAATTAAAACAAACAGCAACTTAATAAAACACGATTTATCACAAAGAGTTCGTTTGCAATTGCGAAGAGTTCCAAATTTGGTTTTCTTTATCGATGACTCTTTGGACTACATTGAAAAAATCGATAATGCATTGAAAAATCAAGAGAATCCAATTGAAAATCGTGATCTTTTAGAAAAACGCAGACAATCTTAAATTGAATTTTCCGCTTTACATAGCCAAAAGGTATATTATCAGCAACAGTAAAAACAATGCTATCAATACAATCAATCGTATTGCCAGCATGGGAATTATTGTTGGTTCTTTGGCTTTGTTTGTGGTTTTATCCGTTTTTACCGGATTGAAAGATTTTAGTCTTTCATTTACCAATGATATCGATCCCGATTTAAAAGTAAGTACTACATTAGGAAAATCTTTTCTTATTTCTCCAATTCAAGAAAGTCAAATCAAGAAAATTGACGGTATCGCTTCATTTTCTAAGATAATCGAAGAACGTGTCTTGTTTACTTTTGATGGCAAACAGGAAGTTACCTACCTAAAAGGAATTGATAGTAACTTCATCAAAGTGAACGCTATTGAAAAAAAGCTTTTCAATGGCCAGTGGCTAAGTCCCGACACCTATCAAGTTGTAGTAGGCTATGGAATTTCCCAAAAATTCTCGATGGGACTGCTCGACTTCAACAATCAATTGGAAGTTTTTGTGCCAAAACCGGGAAAAGGTGCCATTGAAAATCCAGAACAGGCCTTTAACAAAACAGATATTATCCCAGTTGGAATTTATGCCATCAGTGAGGATTTGGACTCCAAGTATGTATTTGCCGATCTAGGTTTGGCCCAAGAATTATTAGAATACAACACCAATCAGATTTCAGGAATAGAAATCAAAACAAAAACAGCTGCGGACGAAGCTGCTATTATAGACCAGCTTCAAACTATTTTCAATAATAAGATTACCGTAAAAAACAGGGCTCAACTCAATGAATCCTTGTATAAAATGCTAAATACCGAGAATATTGCCGTGTATTTAATCTTTACTTTGGTGATTGTAGTAGCACTTTTCAACTTGATTGGCGCATTAATTATGATGATTTTGGACAAAAAAGGAAATCTAAAAACCATGTTCAATCTCGGAACCGAAATCAAGGATTTACGAAAAATATTCCTGCTTCAAGGAACCTTATTGAGTGTTTTTGGCGGAATTATCGGCTTGGTTCTAGGAATTGTAATTGTGTTATTACAACAGCAATACCAATTGATTATGATTACTCCAACTTTAGCCTATCCTGTAGTTTTTACTCTTGAAAACGTTCTGATTGTTATGACAACAATTGTCACGCTTGGTTTTATAGCTTCACTGATTGCGAGTAGTCGAGTGAGTAAGAAGTTGTTGGATTAGACATACGCCAAAGTTCATCTTTAAAGTAAACCCAAACTACTAAACAACTTCATAACCTGCATAAGCCTCTTCAATTTCATTCAAAACAGCAAATAATTCTTCTGGATGGTCTAGGGTTACCAGTTTTTGTTTGTAAGTTTTAAAAGAATGAATTCCTTTGAAATAATTGGTGTAATGTGGTCTTGTTTCTACAATCCCGAGTCTTTCTCCTTTCCATTCCATTGCCCAAGTGAGGTGATTTCGCACTGCTTCGACTCTGTCTGCAACTGTTGGTTTTGCTAAATGTTCGCCAGTTTTGAAGTAATGTTTGATTTCGTTAAAAATCCAAGGATAACCAATGGCAGCACGACCAATCATTATTCCGTCAATACCATATTCGTTTTTATAATGCAATGCTTTTTCGGGAGAGTCAATATCGCCATTTCCAAAAATAGGCATTGTAATTCTCGGATTGTTTTTGACGCGGGCAATATGTGACCAGTCGGAATGACCTTTGTACATTTGGGCTCGGGTTCTGGCATGAATGCTCAAAGCGGCAACTCCAATATCCTGCAAACGCTCAGCAACCTCATCAATATTTATAGAACTATCATCCCAACCCAAACGGGTTTTTACGGTAACAGGCAAATGGGTGCTGTCGATAACTGCTTGAGTCAAGCGAATCATTAAATCTACGTCTTTAAGAACTCCGGCACCGGCACCTTTACAAACGACTTTTTTGACAGGACAACCAAAATTGATATCTATTAAATCGGGGTTTACGGTAGAAACAATTTTAGAAGACAATGCCATTGCTTCTTCGTCTCCGCCAAAAATTTGGATTCCCACGGGTCTTTCATAATCGAAAATATCTAATTTCATTCGGCTTTTGATGGCGTCACGAATTAGGCCTTCGGAAGAAATAAATTCGGAGTACATTAAATCGGCGCCATGTGTTTTGCACAATCTGCGGAATGGAGGGTCGCTCACATCTTCCATAGGTGCTAACAGTAGGGGGAATTCGGGTAATATAATGTTGCCAATCTTAATCATCGTCCTTTAAATTTTTTGCAAAATTACATTTTTTAAGCGAAAGGATAAAAAACTTAATGACATTAGATAAGTAAGGAGATGATTTTGAATAATTTGCTAACTAATTAAGGGGTATATATATTACAATTTGAAAAGACTTTGGGTAAATGCTTGAGTTTCCTATTTTGAAACTTTGAAACTGTTGAATTTAGAGTATATTTGCAGATTAATTGTCGCTTTACGGCGTTTGCGTGAGGGATAGTAGTGGAAAGCCCACAGTCCCGCCTTTTTAGGGACGAGGACTTGTAGCGAATAGCCCGACGGCTTTTTCTGCCGTCACGCCCAAATAAATTTGATATTTAGGATAAGATGAAACATATTAGGAATTTTTGCATTATTGCACATATTGACCACGGAAAAAGTACATTGGCGGACCGATTATTGGGAGCAACCCAAACGGTAACTGCTCGTGAAGAAAAAGCTCAATTGCTTGACAATATGGACTTGGAACGTGAACGTGGTATCACGATTAAAAGTCACGCGATACAAATGGAATATACGTATAAAGGGGAAGAATATATCTTGAACCTAATCGATACTCCTGGTCACGTGGATTTCTCTTATGAAGTTTCACGATCTATTGCGGCTTGTGAAGGAGCTTTGTTGATTGTGGATGCTGCACAAAGTATTCAGGCACAAACGATTTCTAACTTGTATTTAGCTTTGGAGAATGACTTGGAAATTATTCCCGTTTTGAACAAAGTAGATTTACCGAGTGCCAATCCAGAGGAAGTAAGTGATGATATTATTGATTTGCTTGGATGTAAATTGGAAGATATTATTCACGCTTCGGGTAAAACTGGTTTTGGTGTAGAAAATATTTTGGCTGCGATTATTGAAAAAATTCCCGCTCCAAAAGGAGTAAAAGATGAGCCTCTTCAGGCTTTGATATTTGATTCACACTACAATCCGTTTCGTGGAATCGAGGTAATTTTCCGTGTAAAAAACGGAGAAATTCGCAAAGGCCAAAAAATTAAGTTCATGGCTACCGGCAATGAATATTTTGCTGATGAAGTTGGGACATTGAAATTGAATCAAGTTCCTAAAAATGTGATTTCGACAGGAGATGTTGGGTATTTGATTTCTGGAATTAAAGAAGCCAAAGAAGTAAAAGTAGGTGATACTATTACGGATGCCAAAACGCCTACAACGAATATGATTACAGGTTTCGAAGATGTAAAACCAATGGTATTTGCCGGGATTTATCCTGTAGACACAGAGGATTATGAGGATTTGCGTTCTTCGATGGAAAAACTGCAATTGAATGACGCTTCATTGGTATTTGTACCGGAAAGTTCGGCAGCTTTGGGATTTGGTTTCCGTTGCGGATTCTTGGGAATGTTGCACATGGAGATTATTCAAGAACGATTGGAACGTGAATTTGACATGACTGTAATCACTACGGTTCCTAACGTTTCGTATTTGGCTTACACCAAGAAACATCCAGAAACTGCATTTACAGTTAACAACCCATCTGATTTACCGGAACCTTCTCGTTTGGACCGAGTTGAGGAACCTTATATTAAAGCAACTATCATTACCAAAGCTGATTTTGTTGGAAACGTAATGAGTTTATGTATTGAAAAACGTGGTTTAATAACCAATCAGACGTATTTGACAACGGAACGTGTAGAGTTGAATTTTGACATGCCTTTGGCCGAGATTGTATTCGATTTTTATGATCGTTTAAAAACGGTTTCTAAAGGATATGCTTCATTTGATTATTCCCCAATTGGAATGCGAACTTCAAAATTGGTTCGTTTAGATGTTTTATTGAATGGTCAAACGGTTGATGCACTTTCTGCGTTGATTCACGAAGACAATGCATATAACATTGGAAAGAAAATGACCGAGAAATTGCGTGAGTTGATTCCGAGACAACAATTTGATATTCCGATTCAAGCAGCGATTGGTGCTAAAATCATTGCCCGTGAAACGATTAAAGCTTTACGTAAAGACGTTACTGCCAAATGTTACGGTGGGGATATTTCCCGTAAACGTAAATTGTTGGAAAAACAGAAAAAAGGTAAAAAGCGTATGCGTCAAGTAGGAAATGTTGAAATTCCGCAAGAGGCGTTTATGGCGGTATTGAAATTGAATGATTAATTTTTTTTTTAGCGAATAGAAGAAAGAAACAATAATAAAGAGAAAACCTGACGATGAAAATTGTCAGGTTTTTTTGTTTATATTGATTTTGTAAAATGCAGATCTTCGTTGCAGACATAAATTGTATAGACGCCTGCAGTCCTTCTCTACGTTATAACAAATTATTTATCCTTCAGCCATTCAAACAATCGTTTAGCATCTTCTCCCTTAAACAGTTGCGTTCCTTCATTCATCGTTGCTGCAGAACCACAGGCAACCCCCCAACGAATAACTTCTTTCAGGCTTTTGTTTTGAGACAAAGCCCAAACCATACCTCCCACCATACTGTCACCCGCACCAACGGTACTTCTTTTGACCACATTTGGAGCAGGAACAAATTCAAAAGCATCTTTGGTAACCAATACAGCACCTTGTGGACCAAGAGAAACCGCAACAATCTCGGCTCCGCCTTTGGCAATAATCTCCTTTGCAGCTTCACTTACTTCTCCTATTTCCAAGTGCTCCACACCTATTAATTTTGCCAATTCTCCAACATTAGGCTTGATCATGTAGACTCCCGCTTCAAGCACTCTGCTCATCGGCTCACCATAAGTATCAACAATCAATTTTATCCCTGATTTCTTAGTGATTTCAGCCATTTGTTTGTAAAAATCAGACGGTAATCCTTCATTCAAACTACCGCTAAATACTAAATATTTACATCTTAGATTTTGAATTATCTGAACAATTTGCTCTTTCTCGGCAGCATTGACCTCAGCACCTTTAAATCCAAAACGATATTGCAAATTCGTATTATCGTCGACCGCCACAAAACTTTCTCTTGTCCAACTGTGAATTTCTATGGCTTCAAATGGTATATTCTCTTTCCCAATCAGCTCCTTTAACATGGCACCTGAAGCTCCACCGGATGTAAATATTGCTTTAGAAACTCCTCCCAAACGGGCAATCGCTTTCGAGACATTGATTCCTCCACCTCCTGCATCATAACGTGGTGTTTCGCATCGAATTTTTTGCTCAGGAATTAAACCTCTAAAATGAGAACTTTTATCTAATGCCGGATTAACCGTTAGGGTAACAATATCGAATGATTCCATTATGAATAAATTTAAGTTATTATAAAGGTCTGAAAAAACAAGAAATATACCTATCAATCATACCTTAAAAACACGAAAACTTTACAACAAAAAAACTTTGCAAGTTTGTACCTTTGCGATTCCAAAATTTATTAAATTAAAACATGCGAATAAAGCTATTGCTTTGTTCCTCACAATAGCCATGATAGAAGACAAAAACCCACAACGTACCAGTATTTCGCAATTAGGAGAATTTGGCTTGATTGATCACTTAACAAAGAACTTTCAAATTACACAAGCATCAACCATAAAGGGAATTGGAGACGATGCAGCGGTACTTGATTTTAAAGATAAAAAAGCCGTAATCTCTACTGATCTGTTGATTGAAGGCGTTCATTTTGATTTGGCTTATATGCCTTTAAAGCATTTGGGATATAAAGCGGTTGTAGTCAACTTGTCTGATATTTGCGCCATGAATGCCAAACCAACCCAAATAACAGTTTCTATTGCAATTTCCAACCGTTTTCCTCTGGAAGCCTTGGAAGAATTATTTGAAGGCATTACGCATGCCGCAAACGAATATAAAGTAGATGTTATTGGCGGAGACACCACTTCCTCACAAAAAGGATTAATTATTAGCATTACCGCAATCGGTGAGGCTGATGAAAATGAAATCGTTTATAGAAACGGTGCTAAACAAACTGATTTATTGGTGGTGACCGGCGATATTGGCGCCGCCTATATGGGCTTACAAGTTTTAGAAAGAGAGAAACAAGTTTTTCAGGTGAATCCAAATTCACAACCAGATTTAGACGCTTACACATATATAATTGAACGTCAATTAAAACCGGAAGCCAGAAAAGATGTTAGAACTTTACTACATGCTCTGGAGATAAAACCAACCTCTATGATTGACATTTCGGACGGCTTATCATCAGAGATTATTCATTTATGCAAACAATCCAAAGTAGGATGTAATTTATATGAAGATAAATTACCAATAGACCCACAGTTTATAAATGTTTGCGAAGAATTTAATATTGACAGCACAACGGTTGCCATCAATGGTGGAGAAGATTACGAACTGCTTTTTACCATTCCTATAGAAGATTTTGACAAAATAAAAGGAAATCCTAATTTCACCATTATTGGACACATGACACAAGAAAGTGAAGGAATCCATTTAGTTACACGAGCCAACACACAAATCCCTTTAAAAGCAAGAGGCTGGGATGCTTTGAACCAATAAAACCTCTTGGCTACATAAACAAAACGACACTTAAATAAGTGTCGTTTTTTGTTATATCAATTAAATATTTCCTAAAATAATAATCCCTTGTCTCTCGCTTCTCGGACCAGATCAATATCGCTTCCTTCATTTATTTTCAGTAATTCTTTCAGGTTTATTTTCCTTCTTTCAATAGCACTTAAAGAAATCGGAATATACTGCGGCATTTCTTTTGTCTTGGTACCTTTTGATATATGAAACAGAATCTGTTGGTCAAACTGGTCAATTTCAATTGCATCATGTTGAGATTGACTTAACATCTTCAAAACAGATTGACTATAATACTTTTCGTTTTTTAAAACCTTATCAAAAGCAAAGAGCAACTCATCAAATGTCAAATCGTTCTTTATGACAAGCCCATTAGGATTAATATTCTTAATGATTGTTTTAATTTTCAACAGCTCGGTATACATCGTAAGCAAAATAATCTTGCATTCAGGCATATACTCCATAATCAAGGTTGCCAAATCTTCTCCAGAAAAAATACCTTTTTCTTCGTAAGAAGGCATACTTATATCCAAAAAAGCAATATCAAAAGGAGCGATATCAGGATTTGTAATTATCTTGTAAGCTGATTCGCAATCTTTGGCCTGCGTAATAAAAAAATTAAATTCACTTGGATTGTATCTTGTGATTGCATTTTTATAACCTTCAATAATAAAAGGGTGGTCATCAACAATTAATATATTATTTTCAATTACCATTTTGTCAGACGAATCAATTATCATTTTTTATTAGTGTAGGTTTATTTATTTCCTCAATTGGAACTATTAGTGAAACGGTTGTACCATCTCCTTTATTTGATTGTATATCAACTTTTCCATTACATTCATTGGCCCTAAAAAGTATGTTTTGCAAGCCAATTCCTTTTTTTGCTGTTCTTACATTGAAGCCAACTCCATCATCGCTAATAGTCAAATTTAAATTATCATCGACAATTCTGAGTTCAATTTTTATGATGTTTGCACTAGCGTACTTATTGATGTTTTGTAGCGCCTCCTGAATAATTCGATATAAATTAATTTTGATGGAATTGCTTATGGACTCCCATTTTATTCCTGAATCAACAGTTACAACTAATTTTGATTTATAAGTCTTTTTTTGTTCTTCAAACAAATCATTTACTATAGCTACGAAGTTATTAATTAATTCCGACTTTTCTCTATTCAAATCATGTGAAATTTCGCGAATATCCTGCTCAATATTTTTTAATTCGGACAAATAACTATTTCTCTGAGTAATGGCAGTTTCATTATTCATCTTATTCAAACTGTCTAAATTTATCCGCACTCCAAACATTCTTCCTAAAACACCGTCATGCAGCTCCCGCGCCACCCTTTTTTTCTCTTTTATTCTATTGATTTCTATCATGTTCTGCTGAGAAATCATTAAATTATAAATATCTTCATTGGCCTTTTGCTGCTGCTGTTTAAACATCAATTCGCGATGTTTGGCTTTTTGGGTTTTGATTACAAATAAAAACAACCCACCCATAGTAAGAATACTAAAGAAATAAACAATATTTCTGTTTTGAACAACCAGATCAGTATTCTCATCTTTTATCACATCTGTTTCATATTCAATCCTGGTAAATTTGTCTCCCATCTTTCTCTCAGCCTTTTGGAGACTATCATTAATAACGATATATTCTTTTGAGTAGATTGAAGCATTTTTCGGCTCCACAACACCCATTTGTTTAAGAGCAACCAAAATATTTCGAAGATTTTTAGAATTTCTAGAAATGGACAACGCTTCTTTACTATACTTTACCGCTTTAATAGTGTCTTTTTTAGAAGCAAAAAATTCAGACAAATGGATCCTATTTGCTATAATACCTGAAGTTAATTCCAAACTATCTCTTATTTTTAACGACTGATAAAACATATCGGGCAGTCCTTGAGTCTCTTTAAGTTTAAATTTAGAATAAGCTAAATTATCCAATAGCATCGCATATAAAGATGGCTTATCTCTACTTAAATTTTTTTCCTCTAATCCTTGTTGAAAATATTTTTTCGCCTCTTTATAATTCTGCAAATTTTGATAGACATATCCAATGTTATTTAAGGAAGTTGCCTTAGACTGGAATTCTTGAGGAATTATTATTTCATCTAAACTTTCCAAAGCTTTTGTATGAAATTCTATAGCTTTGTCGTACTCTTCTAATTCATTATAAACTATACCTAAAAGATTATTCGCATCATATACGATATCAGTGACTTTATCGTTTTTCACTACACGCAACGCATTAAACACGGCTTTTTCGCTACCTAAAAAATCACTTTCATTAAATTGCAGCAGAGCTTTGTTTAACAATGTTCTACCTAAATTATAATTATCATTAAGTTTCGAATACATTTTTTCTGCCTTATAATAACTCAAAAACGCACTGTCAGATACTGATTGCGACCCATAAAAATCACCATAGTAGGAATATGCCTTTGCTATAAAAACTGTGTCTTTACTGCTTTTCGACTTTACTAAAACAACCTCAATAGTTTTTTTAAAATTCTTCCAATCGTTCATATTATAATACCGATTAGCAACTTTAAATAAATTGGCTCTATTTAGCGAATCATTTTCTTGATTAATTATTATTGCAAATGCCTTTTCATTATACCTTTGTTTTTCTTCAATAGGCAAATTAAAATCGTTTGCTAAAGACAAATACGATGACAAGCTATCACTCTTTGGATTAAAATTATCCATTGTATCATTTTCTCTATTACAACCGAAAAAAACAAGTAATAGAACTAAAAATATGAGAAAATAATTTTTCAATAGCTTTTTTTTTGAGTTATATCAAAAATACTAAAACTTTCGACACAAAAAAGGGCTGTCAAAAAATTGACAGCCCTAATCATGTATAAATGTATTTTTAATTAATCTACTTTTCTATTTCCTCCAGCAGATTGAGATCCATTAATATCTACTTTTCTATTTCCTCCTGCTGATTGAGACCCATTAATATCCACTTTTCTGTTTCCTCCCGCTGATTGAGATCCGTTGATATCAACTTTTCTATTTCCTCCTGCAGATTGAGAACCATTAATTTCTACAGCCCCATTGTTACCATCCGTAATTTTAGTAGTAGTCGTTTCTGGTGTTGTAAAAGATGTCAATACTAACACTATAGAGAATAATCCGATTGTAAAGATAGCTTTTTTCATAATTTGAGGTTTTTATGTTTCTTAATTTTTTATTTCAGTTTCGTTTAGAATACCTTATGCAGGAATTTCTTATGTAAAACTACAGAGACATCTTCAAATTCTGACAAAAAGAAAAGGGTTTGTGGTAGAACGTAACCAATTGATAGTGAATGACTATCAAATCCTAGTGAATGACCACTTTTTAAATCTCTAGGTAATTCCCTTTCGAAATTTCCGAAATAATAAGGTCTATATTTCCCTTATAAGATTTAGAGAAAGGAAGTTTGGTTGCACTATTTTTAATATAACAGAGCGTATTTCCTGTATGGATTCTTGAAATATAATTTCGATTAACAATATAACTATTATGAATTCTAATAAAAGGAAAAGTTAAAAGTCCTTCAAAATGTTTTAAAGTTTTAAAGGCTGTTATCATTTCACCATTATTCAAATGCAAGTCTGTAGAATTATTATCCGCCTGAAAATAACAAATATCTTTTGCATCAATATACCTGTAATCTCCATAGGATTTAATACATAGAATTAATGGTTTCTCCGTACAAATCTCCTCTTGTTTCACTACAGAAGCGGGGCTTTCATCGAGCACTATTGTTTTTACAGTATTCCTTTCAACCCCTTCATAAGATTTATTCAATTTCAAAATACATTTTCTGAGATCCAAATGAGTTACAGGCTTCAAAAAATAATCGGTTACCTGATACTGAATGGCATCAAACGCTAATTCCTTTTTGCTTGTAGTTATAATAATTTCAGGCAATTTCTTTAAATACCGATGCAGTTCATTTATTAGAGATAGCGATAAATTACTGTTTTTATTAAGGGGATCTATTTCGAGAAAAATGAGATCTGGGATGTGCTCTAATATAAGATTCAAGCCATCTTCATAGTTATGGGCCATTGCCAAAAAAGCAAGCTCTGAAAAACTATCAGCAATTGCTTTTGTTTTCAAAACACTTTCTTGATCGTCGTCAATAATAATGTATGAATAATTCATCTGTGGCTTTTCCTATTTCGTTCTGTATATCATCTACTATTTTAATCATTAAGTTGTCAAGGTAGTTTTGGGAAACCAATTATACAAAATCATCAATTATAAGCTATTTGATTAATTAAAAATACATATTTCGCTTTTTCAACACCTCTTTTGTTAACATATTTCAAAGCAATGTTAACACATTAGGACGAAATGCAAATATATCCGATGAAATGCATAAATTCTAATTTTAAATACCATTTAAAACTTGAATTTGTATCCCCGAAAAAACATTTTGTCACCGTGACCTCCAATAAATCAATTACTCTTTTTTCTAAACAAACAATCAAAACACTAAACCACAGAAGTTTAAAAACCTCCATTAAAACACCACATAAGATTTTACTACAAGTATTTTTTCACAATGGAAAGATTTATTTTACATATCGCACAAACCACATAGTTATTTTCGCTTATTTATCCTACATTTGACAAAAAAGTAAAAACATATGAAAAAAATTATATTCTTATTGTGTTTAACCTCATTTCTATCGGCCTACAGTCAGGAAAATGAAACAACCGTTTTCAAAAAAAATGAATTAAAAGGGAATGCCTTGTTTTTAGTAGCTGGCGCATTTGAAGGAACTTATGAACGTTTACTAAGTGAAGAATCAGGAATTGGAGTTTCTCTTTTTGTGTCTTACGATGATGATATAAGCGAAAATTTTAGTGTTACACCTTATTATCGCTTTTATTTTGGCAAAAAACCAGCAGCCGGGTTTTTTGTAGAGGGTTTTGGAATGCTAAATTCGACTGATACTGCTATTTATAATGAATACAATTATTACAGTGAAATTACTACAACAGATTTTGCATTAGGCTTTGGATTAGGAGCAAAATGGATCACAGCAAAAGGGTTTGTTTTTGAAATAAATGGAGGTGCAGGTAGGAACTTATTTAACAGTGATGAAAGCGACTACGAAATTGTAGGAAGAGGTGGTATTACCTTAGGCTACAGATTTTAAAACAAAAAATGCTTCTCAAATGAGAAGCATTTTTTTATATAAACATATCTTACAATTACATTTTCATCAACCAATTTTTCATCGAAACTTCACCTTCGATAATCGATTTTAAATCCGCAATTTTTACACGATCTTGTTTCATCGTATCTCTATGACGGATCGTTACGGTTTGATCTTCTATCGTCTGATGATCAACAGTGATACAAAATGGTGTACCCAAAGCATCCTGTCTTCTGTAACGACGTCCTACAGCATCCTTTTCATCATAAGCCACTTTGAAATCCCAACGCAAATCATCCATAATTTTATGTGCAATTTCAGGCAATCCGTCTTTTTTAACTAATGGCAAGACTGCTGCTTTAGTTGGCGCCAAAACTGCAGGCAAACTTAATACTGTCCTGGTCGAACCGTCTTCCAATGTTTCTTCTTTTAGCGAAGTAGCGAAAACAGCCAAAAACATTCTGTCTAATCCTACAGATGTTTCTACCACATAAGGAACATAATTCTGATTTAATTCCGCATCAAAATACTGTAATTTTCTACCCGAATATTGTTCGTGCGCTTTCAAATCAAAATCGGTGCGAGAGTGAATTCCTTCCAATTCTTTAAAACCAAATGGGAAATTAAATTCAATATCAGCAGCTGCATTGGCGTAATGTGCTAATTTTTCGTGATCGTGAAAACGGTAGTTTTCTTTTCCTAAACCTAATGATAAATGCCATTTTAATCGAGCTGTTTTCCAATGCTCGTACCATTGCATTTCTTCTCCCGGACGTACAAAAAATTGCATTTCCATTTGTTCGAATTCACGCATACGGAAAATAAATTGTCTCGCGACAATTTCATTTCTAAAAGCTTTACCGGTTTGTGCAATACCAAACGGAACTTTCATTCGCCCTGATTTTTGCACGTTTAAGAAATTCACAAAAATACCTTGTGCTGTTTCCGGACGCAAGTATAAATCCATTGCAGAATCAGCCGAAGCACCCAGCTTTGTACCAAACATCAAGTTAAACTGACGCACTTCTGTCCAATTTCTGGAACCTGATTCAGGACAAGCAATTTCTAATTCTTCGATTAACGCCTTTACATCATCTAAATCTTCGTTACCAAGAGAACGAGCCATTCTTTCAAGAATTTCTCTTTCTTTGGCTTTGTATTCCATAACACGGGCATTTGTAGTTACAAATTCCTGTTCGTTAAAGGCATCTCCAAAACGAGTACGGGCTTTTTCAATTTCTTTGATTGCCTTCTGATTCAACTTTTCAGCATAATCTTCAATCAAAACATCGGCTCTGTACCTTCTTTTTGAATCTTTGTTATCTATTAATGGATCATTAAAGGCATCAACATGGCCGGATGCTTTCCAAGTTGTTGGGTGCATCAATATAGCCGCGTCCAGTCCTACAATGTTATCGTTCATTTGAACCATTGATTTCCACCAATATTCGCGTATGTTCTTTTTTAATTCTACTCCGTTTTGCGCATAATCATAAACTGCACTCAACCCATCGTATATTTCGCTTGACGGAAAAATAAATCCGTATTCCTTTGCGTGCGAAACTACATTCTTAAATATATCTTCTTGTTTTGCCATAGTGATGCAAAAATATAAAAAGTGAACTTAAAAAAAAGAAAATAGTTAAAGTTTGAACCAATGATTTTTCTATTTTTATAAATAAATCCCTGATTAGATGTTAAAAAGCATAATAAACCTATTTTTTCCTCCTGTTTGTTCCGGTTGCAAAGCATTTTTATTGTCAAATGAAAATACAATCTGCACGGTCTGCAGGCATGAAGCACCGTTGACAAATCATCATTTACAGACAGAAAATGAAGCTTTCAAAAAATTTTACGGCAGAATCCCTGTAGAACATGTTTCGGCATTGCTTTATTTTAATAAAAAAGGCATTGTACAGGAAATGATTCACGGTTTAAAATATCGCGGTCAGGAGGAAGTGGGCTCCGTTTTGGGCCAATGGTATGCCGAAGATTTAAAAACATTAAGAACACTACAGTCTGTCGATGCCATTATACCAGTTCCCCTTCACAGGAAAAGATTGCGAAACAGAGGTTACAATCAAGTGACCAATTTTGGTTTAGCTTTATCAGAAAATCTGAAGATACCCTATAACGCAGCAGTACTGAAACGAACTATATATTCCAAAACACAATCCAAGAAAAACCTATTAGGAAGAACAGAAGGAATCGATTCTGCCTTTGATGTTTCCTTTACAGAGAAAGATCACAACAAACATTTTCTACTCATTGACGATGTGCTCACAACCGGGGCAACCTTGGAAGTGTGCTCCAAAGCCTTACTTAAAATTCCGGGAGCAAAAATTAGTATTGTTTGTATGGCTATGGCGCATTCTTAATTTTACAATCAGATGAGGATTATTGATAAATATAAGTGTAAAAATACCCGCATTCAGCTATAACATCCTGATAATATTTAGTTTTTGAATAATTGGTTTTAAGATTTTTAAATCCTTGCCAGGCAATAAAATTAACTTTGTCATTTTCTATTTCCCACCAATTGGCAACCCCACTGTACTTTTTATTATAATATTCATTACGCTGACACTTTGCCAACATATATTGACATTTTGCTTTCTGTTCATTATTCTTTGCCGCCAAAAAAGCTTTTTGATAATACATCTTAGCCCAATAACAATTCGTAATCATAGTTCTAATCTGGGGCTTAAAATCATAAGCACTAGAACCAGAACCAATAATGTTTCCTTCATAAAACAAACGTGCATTCCCAAAATGTGTAATATTATAAAATGCATTTCCTAACAGTAGACTGTTTGTATAAACATCCTTCTGTTGCTCAACATTATCTTGCATTATTTTTACAGTATTAAGAAATTCAATCATAGTATATTTTCTCTTTTGATGGGCAACATGGTCGCAATCATGACAATCTTTTATGTTGCCGGCAAAGGGATTCCCGTAAAAAGTTCCATATTGCAAGCTATCTGTTTGCTTCATAAACGCAACCGCTTCCGGTATCTTATTTACAAAAGCGGCCCTTACCGCCTGATAATCATTGATATCTTTTAATTGTAAACTATAACTATTTGCGGCTATTTTTTCGATGTCGGATTTATGTTCTTTAGATAAAAAAGCCTTCATCAGTTTTAAATCGGCTTCATTATCGTAAAAATCATTATTTCTGACAAATAGCTCTGCCATAACGATGTTTTTTTCTGACCTGTATAATGCCGATAAATAATTTTTACTCCATTGCGATGCATTTTCGTAACGAAAATTTTCAATATTCTCCCTTGGCAATTCTGTGTACAACCATACCAAATCCTGCAAAATTGTTTTTTCGTTCTTAGGATTCAATTTGTCTATTTTACTTAGATTATTTACAAAACGAAGTAAGCGAAGCTGATTTAATACTAATGGGGTTTTAGGCATCGTGCTTTCAGTTTTATCAAAATAACTGTCCGCCTGATCAAAATTCCCATTGAGGGTCTCTAAATATCCGGCAGCAACATTCCATAAATAAGGCTTTGACGTATTCTCGGATTTTGCAATTCGGCTGACCAAATTAAGTGTCGATAGATGGATACTGTCTCGGGTACTTTTCTTGTTTTCCTGAACTGTTCTATCTTTAAATGACTGATCAATTTTAATTTCCTGATGATTGATTAATCGTGTCAATAGATAATCTAAATGCTCACTTTTAGGTTTCAATCTGTAAATTTCTTCAATGGCTTGCTCTTCATCTCCGTAATACCCCTGCACCGCCCAAAGCGCCGCTTTCTCATCACTATTCTTGGCCATTGCCAGTGATTGCCTCCAGTCTTTCTCTTCTTGCGGGTTAAAACAGTCTGCAGCGACTATTCTCATTTTTGGACATTTATCAAAAACTACCCCATAGAGATAATTAGACTTAGCAAAGTTCTTTTTCTGAAATTCGATTCCCGCCAGATAGGCAACCGCTCTGTAATACAAAGTATTTTTAGGCACTGCTTTTTCGGTTTTATAAAAAAAGCTAATGGCGTTCTGTTTATTATTACTGTAGAAATAAGCTTTTACTGTTTGAAACCAATACCGGTTTTTAAGGAAACTGTCTTTCGTTGTATTGTATTTCTTCTCTATGTTCTTAATCCATTTTAAATCAGTTAAAACATCAGGCTTTACAGCTTCGTCGTAACTCCAATAATCAACTGTTTGCGTAGCATAATATTCTATCGTTTGAGCATCACTCAAGAAACCTACAAAGTCTTTTACTTTATTTTCCTTTAAGTTGATTCTACTTTTCCACCTCTCAGAAGTACGGTTTGGTTTTTTGGTTGTATAAAAAGCATGCAATTCGTCGACATCCAATCTACTGGAGTCCATCAAAAAATACTGCACTTCTTTTTTATCCATTTTCCCATTTAGATATTGCGTCCAGTCCGCAATAATTTCATCATTGAACCGAGAGGTTTGCTCGGTATCGAAACCCAGTCCGTAAAAAACATCTTTAGACAGAAAAAGAGGGGAATACGATTTATCTACAAAAGCTTCCGGAGTAAAATTCGAATCAAAAATCCAACCCCAATCATCCCCGCCTCCGCAGGCATAAATGGTTCCGTAAATAAAAAGAACCGTCGCGCTAAAAACAACTGCTAACTTCTTCAAAAATGTTTTTCTCATATTTCTTTATATTGAACTCATCTAAATCGTAAAAAATAATTTCTTCGGGTTTTTCTTTTGAATTATCGTTTAAATCATCTGCCATCTGCAATAAATCCTTCCCGCTAATTGCTTCCTGTTTTAAGAAATCATTTTTCCGATAGTAAATTCCATTTTTATAATTTGACTTCCGAACTCGCAGCCAATTATTATTTGTAAGAACAAAGCTACTATCTTTTTTTAAATTATCGAAAGTAATTTTATTTCTGAGTCCAATTACTTTTCCCTCCCTGATATGAATTCCCCAAGAATATATTGGCAAAGCAATATTTATTCGTAAAGGATAATGCTTGAGACTTGATACATATTTAAGGGCAATATTTCGGTCATAAATAGAATTGAGTGAATCTGGAGCAATTTTCCCCATGTTGTAATACATCAAAACCCCTTTGTCAACATTTGGGATTTTAGTTTCTTCGAAATATTTTATTTGGTGCAAACGGATAGTTGCAGAAAGTTTTTTTTGAGACACTTTCTTCAAACACTCTATAAATCTTAAATAGTTATCCCTGCTGGATAAGCTCCAATCACAATCTATTTGAATTTCTGAAATTCTAATATGATTCTTTTCATTGATTTGCTGAATTAAATTATTCGTTTTTTTAGCCAAATCCTGAACATCGACATTTTTTTTTAGCAGGACACTATTCGTAATGTAGACTACTGGCACAACTGTAAAATAAGTCGCTTTATGAAGGAACCTTATCGGACTTTTGGGTACTGGCTCTTTAGTTACAAGATGCAAATCAATATCAAAATAACGGATGTAGAGTTTCTTCACCTCATTCTCCTGCAAGATATTTTTCTCTCTTGCAGAAAGAGTAAAGATTGTTTTCCAATAATAAAAAGATATAACGGGTTTTTCCTTTCGCTGACAAGCTGAGAGCAACAGAAATAGAATACTGAGAAGAAAAAAATTTTTCAAACGAAAATATTAATTTATCGTCCAAAAATAAGTTTTTTATTATAAAAACTGAATTTTTTTAGCCCCGATTGCAGCGAAAAGCCTTTGGTTCTGAAAGCTACTTTTTTCATGACTGAAAAGAGCAACCATAGGAAGCTCCTTTGATGTCCAGAAAAAAAGCTTTCAGAGCCGGAGCTTGAAGCAAAAAGCGGGATTAGCTCCTTATTATGAGCACATTATTCAAAAGAACTCTTAGTCAATTTACAGATTTAATGAAATTATAACAAAATAGTACTTTATATTATAAAGTTAAATGTCTAATTTTGAATAAATTTATAAATCATTAAAAAGATATATCATGGCTTTTGAACTACCAAAATTACCTTATGCATACGATGCATTAGAACCTTATATTGATGCAAGAACAATGGAAATTCACCATACAAAACATCACAACGCCTACATTACCAATCTGAATGCTGCGATTGCAGGCACAGATATGGAAGGAAAAACAATTGAGAACATATTAATCAATCTTGATATGAAAAATGCTGCTGTTCGCAATAACGGTGGTGGATATTACAATCATAACTTATATTGGTCAGTTATGTCTCCAAATGGAGGAGGACAACCAACTGGCGAATTGCTAAATGCGATTGAAGCTGCTTTTGGTTCTTTTGAAGAATTTAAAGCTAAGTTCTCTAAAGCTGGTTTGACTCAATTTGGTTCTGGCTGGGCTTGGTTATGTGTACAAAAAGGAGGTAAACTTGATATTTGCGGAACACCAAATCAAGACAACACTTTAATGCCTGGTGTAGGTTGCGGTGGAACTCCAATCTTAGGAATGGACGTTTGGGAACATGCTTATTATTTGCATTACCAAAACAGAAGACCAGATTACATTGAGGCTTTCTTCAATTTAATTAACTGGACAGAAGTAACCAGAAGATACGCTTTAGAAAAATAATTTTTCTCATTATAAAAAAGAGCCGATTTCAGAAATTGAAATCGGCTCTTTTTTTATGACTATATTTTAAAATCCTTGACTTTATTCCAATAAAAAAGGTGGAATTCCTTCCACCCTTTTTGCCCCAAATCTACCATAAACTTAACCTACTAATGTTAATGGTTCACCAAAACTATGGCGGTTATTTCTTAAAAACAAATATTTTGGACGAACGACACAAAAAACCGATTAACGGTATTTTTGACACTTTAATTAGTATGCTCTTGCGTCTTTTCCTTCATAAAAATTCATGAATGCACGATTCACAACACGATTACCACCCGGCGTAGGATAGTCTCCTGTAAAATACCAGTCCCCTAAGTTCTTAGGGCAGGCAACATGTAAATCCTCAACAGTTTGGAAAATAATTTTCACTTCGGCATTAATCTCAGGTGAACTCAACATCTCCGCGATCTTATCTGAAATTTCCTGTGGTTGGAATGGCGCATATATAGCTGTCACATAATTCACAACATCATTATCTTTGAAATTTTCTTGTGCTTTACATTTAGTATACACTTCATCGACGATATGATACAAATTTCTTTCTTTCAATAATTCCAATGCTGCTCTAAACGCCACTAAACCTTCCAGTTTAGCCATATCAATTCCGTAGCAATCAGGATAACGGATTTGCGGCGCCGATGAAACGATAACGATTCTTTTAGGTTTCAGACGATCCATCATTTTGATGATACTCATTTTCAAGGTAGTACCACGAACAATACTATCGTCAATAATTACTAAATTATCCGTTGGTTTTATCACACCATAAGTAACATCATATACGTGGGCAACTAAATCATCACGGCTACTGTCTTCTGTAATGAACGTTCTTAGTTTCGCGTCCTTAATAGCAACTTTTTCGGTACGTATCTTTACTGCAAGCAGTTCCTGTAAGGTCTCTTTAGTTAATGAATTTCTATTTTCGAGTATATAATTATTCTTTCTTTGGTTCAAGAAATCCTGAGCTGCTTCCACCATTCCATAGAATGAAGTTTCGGCCGTGTTTGGAATATAAGAAAACACCGTATTATCAGTATCCTGATCTATCGAATCTAAAACAGCCGGCAAAATTAGCTTTCCTAAATTCTTTCTTTCCTGATAAATCTCAGCATCGCTACCTCTAGAAAAATAGATACGTTCAAAAGAACAAGCTTTTTTAACTGTTGGAGGAAGAATTTCTTCCATCGAAACAGTTCCTGCTTTCTTAATTATCAATGCTTTCCCTGGCTCTATTTCTTGTACTTTCTCAAATGGCACATTGAAAACTGTTTGTATTACCGGTCTTTCAGAAGCAACCACCACCACTTCATCATCCTGATAAAAATATGCCGGACGAATTCCTGCCGGATCTCTAAACACAAATGCATCTCCGTGACCCAGAAGTCCTGCCATAGCATAACCTCCATCTAAATTTTTAGATGAACGTCTTAAAATTTTACCGATATCCAAGCGTTCTGCAATTACCGGAGAAGCTTCTCTTTTGGACAAGCCCATCTCTTTACAGTCCTGATACAATTGCATCACTTCTTTATCAATAAAATGTCCAATTTTCTCCATGATAGTAACTGTATCGGCCATTTCTTTCGGATGTTGCCCCAGTTCTACCAGATTTTCGAAAAGTTCTTTCACATTGGTCATGTTGAAATTCCCTGCCAAAATCAAATTTCGGTGCATCCAATTACTTTGACGTAAAAAAGGATGTACACTTTCAATACTGTTTTTACCAAAAGTACCGTAACGAACATGTCCTAAGAACAATTCTCCCAGATAAGGGATATTCTTTTTCTGTAAAGCGACATCATTAGCATATTCAGGATTTGAAGTCATTTCTTCATTTATTCGCTCATTTATTTGAGCAAAAACATCCTGAATTGGTTGCGCATGATTGGAACGTACACGACTTATGTATCGTTCTCCAGGCTCAACGTCCATTTTTATACTTGCAAAACCTGCCCCATCCTGACCACGATTATGCTGCTTTTCCATGAGGAGATACATTTTTTGTATCCCGTAAAAAGCAGTTCCGTATTTCTCTTTGTAAAATTCAAGCGGTTTTAGAAGCCTAACTAAGGCTATTCCACATTCGTGTTGTAAAGCGTCGCTCATTGTGTTGTTGTGTTGTATGTTGTGTATTGTAATTTTTTTCTAACAAAAGATTCAAATTAACCGATTATCAAAACCTGAAATTTGCACCTGCTTTTAAATAAAAAATGCCTCGGAACTTCGAGGCACAGTTTATTATAATTCTACGTCAAACTGTGTCAAAGACTTAAATTGCTTCAGTCTAGCCATAACTTCACTTTTCTCTAAATCAATCATTCTTTCTGTTCCGAATTTCTCCACACTAAATGAAGCTAAATTAGAACCATATATAACAGCATTTTTCATATTCTCAAAAGAGATGTTTTCACTCTGCGCAATATAACCTGAAAACCCACCTGCAAAGGTATCACCTGCACCAGTTGGATCAAAAACTTCTTCCAACGGTAAAGCTGGAGCAAAAAAGACTTCTTTATCATGGAACAAAAGTGCGCCATGCTCTCCTTTTTTAATCACTACATATTCAGGTCCCATTTTATGAATTTTTGCAGCTGCTTTTACCAAAGAATATTCTCCAGAAAGCTGTCTTGCTTCTTCATCATTAATAGTAATTACGTCGATACGTTTCATTACATCAAGCAATTCAGGTAAAGCGCAATCCATCCAAAAATTCATAGTATCCAAAACCACTAATTTTGGCTTCACTTCCATCTGATCCAAAACACTGCTTTGTACTAACGGATGCAAATTACCTAACATTACTACTTCGGCATCTTTAAAATTTTGAGGCACTTTTGGCTGGAAATCTCCCAAAACATTCAGTTCTGTTACCAAAGTATCTCTTGAATTCAAATCGTTATGATAAAGACCACTCCAAAAAAAAGTTTTCCCTCCCTTAACTACCTCCAGACCAGAAATATCAATATTTCTATCCGTTAATAAATCTAAATATTCTTGTGGAAAATCATCGCCAACAACAGAAACTATGGCAGATTGTAAATTGAAAAAAGAGGCAGAAAGTCCTATATATGGTGCAGCTCCACCTAAAATTTTATTTGTTTTGCCAAACGGGGTCTCTATGGCATCAAAAGCAACGCTTCCAACAATCAATAATTTATTCATTTTTTGAGTTTCGAATTAAGGCGCAAAGATAGTTTATAAGTTACAAAATTGCAATGGGTCAGAATTGTAAAGTTTTCATAATTTACAACACTTGAAATCAACCATTTACAACAACTTATTTTCTTCATTTTCATAAAAAGAATCAACAGAAAGTTGCTTTTGCGTCGAGGCCATAACGGCAAGCTCGTCACATCTTTCATTTTGGGAATGATTATTATGTCCTTTTATCCATTTGAAATCAACCTGGTGTTTTCTGTAAACAACGAGAAAACGTTTCCACAAATCAGAATTTTTTCTATCGGCAAATCCCTTTTTCTCCCAGCCTAAAACCCATTTTTTCACCACAGAATCGACAACATATTTAGAATCTGAGACCACTAAAACTTTTGTGTTTGGGTTTTTAAGCTTTTCGAGACCTACAATAACAGCTAATAATTCCATTCTATTATTAGTAGTATGACGAAAACCTTCATAGAATTCCTTTCTATAAGTCTTCCCCACCCATTCCATCACGACACCATAACCACCAGGTCCCGGATTTCCTTTTGCAGCACCATCTGTGTAAATATGTACGTCGTGTTCCATTTTAGATTTATAGACTCGGAGATCTTTTATATTATAAGATTTTTTGTGATTATATACTTAGTCCTTTAAGAAGTCCTATTTTCTAACAATTTTTCAATTACCTCCGGAAAATACTTCTGTTCCAGTTCATGGATTTTCGCCGCGACATCCTCTGGAGTATCGTTTTCTGTCAAAGCAACCTTTTGTTGAAAAATGATATTCCCTTCATCGTAGTTTTCATTTACATAATGTATCGTAATTCCGGTTTCTTTTTCATTATTTTCAACAACAGCTTTATGTATATGCATACCATACATGCCTTTACCACCATACTTTGGCAACAAAGCAGGATGTATATTTATTACTTTATCAGGATAGGCTTCAATTATATTTTGAGGAAATTTCCATAAAAATCCAGCTAGAACTATCAAATCCGGTTGAATTTCATTAACAGATTGTAGTACTTTGCCTTCAAATAAATCTTGTTTATTGAAAATTTCGGTTGGTATTTGATGATTTTTTGCCCTTTCAATTACTTTTGCATTCGGATTGTTTGTAAAAACATTTGTAACAATTCCAGTTTTTGTTGCAGCAAAATATTTTATGATATTTTCGGCATTAGTCCCCGAACCAGAAGCAAAAACGACTATTTTTTTCATGACACCATCTATTTTTATAGTGCAAAAAAAGGCATAAAAATTGAAAATAAATAACATTCCCAAGTCTTTGTTAAAATAAATTTCATAAATTAGTTGTCACATTTATTAACTAAATAGTTGTTTTAAAATAAAGTTTTTTATTTTTGCCAACAAATTAAATTCTAAAATTAAAGATTATGTCAGACATTGCATCAAGAGTAAAAGCGATTATCGTAGACAAATTAGGTGTTGACGAAAACGAAGTTGTAACAGAAGCAAGCTTCACTAATGATTTAGGAGCTGACTCATTAGACACTGTAGAGCTTATTATGGAATTCGAAAAAGAATTTGATATCCAAATTCCAGACGATCAAGCAGAAAACATTGCTACTGTTGGTCAAGCAATCTCTTATATCGAGGAAGCTAAAAAATAATAAACTCGCACCCGAATACATTCCTGCATTCGGGTGTTATTATTTTTTTTAAAAATTAAATTCGCGATTGAATTTCAATCAAAAAAATATATATAATTCAATGCCCATGGCTCTTTTGTAGGAATACTACAATACAGAAAGCATGGGTTTTATTTGTTTAAAGATAACAAAATATAGAAGTTATGGAATTAAGACGAGTTGTTGTAACAGGTTTAGGTGCGCTTACTCCTATTGGAAATAACATTCAGGAATTTTGGGATGGTCTAATTAACGGAGTTAGTGGAGCTGCACCAATAACTTATTTCGATGCTTCAAAGTTCAGAACCCAGTTTGCCTGTGAAGTAAAAAACTTTAATGTCGAAGATTTTATCGACAGAAAAGAAGCTCGAAAAATGGACCGTTACGCACAATATGCTATGGTAGCCTCAGACGAAGCTGTTAAAGATGCTGGTTTCGATTTAGAAAAATTAGATAGAGACCGCGTAGGTGTTATCTGGGGATCAGGAATTGGCGGATTAGAAACTTTCCAAATAGAAGTTCTTAATTTTGCAGCTGGCGACGGAACACCAAAATTCAATCCTTTCTTTATACCAAAAATGATTGCCGATATAGCTGGTGGTCACATTTCAATGAAATATGGCTTTAGAGGACCAAATTTCACAACCGTTTCCGCTTGTGCCTCTTCAACAAATGCCATTATTGATGCATTCAACTATATTCGACTAGGTCATGCTGATGCAATTGTAACCGGTGGTTCAGAAGCAGCAGTAACTATTGCAGGAATGGGTGGATTTAATGCTATGCACGCGCTTTCAACCAGAAATGACGATCCAAAAACCGCATCCAGACCGATGGACAAAGAAAGAGATGGATTTGTTTTAGGCGAAGGAGCCGGCGCTTTGATACTTGAAGAGTACGAACATGCTGTTGCACGTGGTGCAAAAATCTATTGCGAAATTGGCGGTGGCGGAATGTCTGCTGACGCATACCATATTACTGCTCCACATCCTGAAGGATTGGGTGCTAAAAACGTAATGTTAAACTGCTTAAGAGATGCAGGTTTAAAACCAACTGATGTTGATGGTGTAAACATGCACGGAACTTCAACACCGCTTGGTGATATTGGAGAATCTAAAGCAATTCTACATGTTTTCGGCGAACATGCTTATACCATGAACTTAAATTCAACAAAATCCATGACAGGCCATTTACTTGGCGCGACTGGTGCAGTTGAAGCCATTTCATGTATACTTTCTTTACAACACGGAATTGTTCCTCCTACAATAAATCATTTCACAGATGATGAAAACATTGACCCAAAATTAAACTTCACCTTCAATACTGCTCAAAAAAGAGACGTAAAAGTATTGATGAGTAATACTTTTGGTTT
Source organism: Flavobacterium maritimum (assembly GCF_040049085.1). Classification (NCBI taxonomy): domain Bacteria; kingdom Pseudomonadati; phylum Bacteroidota; class Flavobacteriia; order Flavobacteriales; family Flavobacteriaceae; genus Flavobacterium; species Flavobacterium maritimum. Next base: position 469,979 of record NZ_JBDLZY010000003.1, on the reverse strand, counting down.
TGGTGGACACAATGCCTGTATATTGGTAAAAAAATTAGACCTATAAGATATCGTCTATGCGTTTAATTAGAAAAATATTTTCGAAATCCCGTTCTCAAGAAGACGGGATTTTTTTTGATTCTATCCAAAAAATTTTGGGTTTTGCCCCAAAAAACATCGATAATTATAAAAAAGCTTTTACGCACAGGTCTTCAAATCGTCTTGACGAAAAAGGAAATCCAATCAATTACGAGCGATTGGAGTTTCTTGGCGACGCGATGCTGAGCTCAGTAATTGCAGCCCATCTTTTTAGTAAAGCCCCTGCAGGAGACGAAGGGTATCTAACAAAAATGCGATCAAAAATAGTTAGCAGGGAACATTTAAACGAATTAGGAAAAGATTTAAATCTGGTTCGGTTTATAGAAAGTAAAGTTCCTGTTCAACATTTTGGAGAAAATATCCACGGAAATATATTTGAGTCCCTTATTGGAGCCATTTATCTAGACCGGGGATACGAATACTGCGAAAAATTTATCCAAAAAAGAGTAATCATCCCTTATGTTGATATAGCCCGACTGGAAGGAAAAGTGATCAGTTATAAAAGTTTGGTTATTGAATGGTGTCAAAAAGAGAAAAAACAATTTCATTACGACATCTTTGAAGATAATGCGATAGACGGACAACGATTATTTGGCGTAAAGCTAAGCATCGATGAAAAAGTAATCGCAAGAGCAAGAGCAACTTCAAAAAAGAAGGCAGAAGAAAAAGCATCTCAAAGGGCTTATTTTGCATTTCAGGAAAAAATGAATAAAAAATAAGGTCCAAATTCTTAAAACTATAACGTTTTCGTTCATAAATTAACAAAAACATACACAAATAGCACCTCTGCGCTTCGATAGAAATGCTATATTTACAACTTATTTTTTCATGAAATGGCTATTCATAAATTGGATCTTGGCGAATTTGACGAAATAGATTACTATCTTATTGCCCTTCACACTTCATTAGAAGATTACAGATTGGCATTTTTTATCAATCAAAGGCTCCCAATAAATTTAAGTAAAAGCAAGAATGAAATTCAAATCCATATAAAAGAAGGTGAAACTCAATTTTCGAGATTTTACTATTATGACGCAGAGAAAACACTTTCCTGGGATTTGATTCAAAATAAAAATGAAGTAATTCAACAAAAAAAAGAAATCAGCGAAAATTTGTTTTCGGACATAGCTTTGGAAGTTTCAACAAAAGTTTATTTACTTCCGGAATTTAAAAAAGTCGATTACTTTTTAAAAATAGAAAATAGCGAAGACACCATAAGTGTTTCAGACATAATAACAAGATTAAATACCATAGAGGGAATATCAACTATATATGAAGTTGATATGAATAAAATAAAATCAAAAAACAATTTAATTTTTTAATACAAATGCTTACAAACAAAAAAACTAAAATTGTAGCCACACTTGGGCCTGCATGTAGTACGAAAGAGATCATAAAGGACATGATTGACGCAGGTGTAAATGTGTTTAGAATAAATTTTTCGCATGCCGATTATGAAGATGTTAAACAAAAAATAAACATTATTCGTGGCCTAAATGATGAATTTGGCTATACTACAGCAATTCTTGGCGATTTACAAGGGCCAAAACTTCGAGTAGGAGTTATGGAAGACGGTGTTGTCGTGAACGACGGTGACTTAATCACTTTTACAACTGCTGAAGATATCCTTGGAACTGCGAAAAAAGTTTTCATGAAATATCAAAACTTTCCAAATGATGTTAATCCTGGAGAAAGAATTTTATTGGATGATGGAAAACTAATTTTCGAGATTGTTGAAACAGACAAAAAGACAGAAGTCGTTGCAAGAGTAATACAAGGTGGAGAGTTAAAATCCAAAAAAGGGGTAAACCTGCCTAATACAAAAATATCGCTTCCTGCCATGACAGAAAAAGATATTGCAGATGCCATTTTTGCTATTGGACAACAAGTAGACTGGATTGCATTATCTTTTGTTAAAACTCCAAGAGACTTACAAGACTTACAGGAATTAATAGCTGAACATTCAGAATACAAAATTCCAATCGTTGCCAAAATAGAAATGCCAGAAGCATTAGAAAATATTGATAAAATCGTTGCATATTGTGACGCTTTGATGGTAGCGCGTGGTGATTTGGGTGTGGAACTTCCTGCACATGAAGTACCTCTTGTTCAAAAAGAGTTAATTCGCAGAGCAAAAACCGCAAGAATCCCAGTTATTGTTGCCACACAAATGATGGAGACAATGATTACCAGCTTGACACCAACACGTGCCGAGGTAAATGACGTTGCCAACTCTGTTATGGACGGTGCTGATGCTGTAATGCTTTCCGGAGAAACTGCTACAGGTAATTACCCAGTACAGGTAATTCAAAAAATGACTCAAATCCTTGAGGCAGTTGAAGATTCTCCACTTATTCAAGTACCTCAAAATACGCCACAAGTTAGAACAAACCGTTTTATTACTAAAACTATTTGTCATCACGCTGCTACAATGGCTAATGTGATCAAAGCTAAAGCAATCTGTACCTTAACAAACAGTGGCTATACAGCTTTTCAAATTTCAGCTTGGAGACCTTCAGCTCATATTTTAGTTTTCACATCAAACAAAAGAATCCTTACACAACTTAATCTATTATGGGGTGTAAAATCATTCTATTATGGAAAATCTGTAAGTACAGATGAGACAGTTACCGATGTAAATGAGATCGCAAGACAAAAAGGTTTCGTAGAAAAAGGAGATTTCCTTATTAACTTGGCTGCAATGCCGATTACTGATAAAGGAATGGTAAACACCTTAAGAGTTTCTGAAATAGAATAGTTAAATCTATTTAAGATATAATTGAATCCGTCTCATTTGATAAAAATGGGGCGGATTTTTTCGTAATAACAATCTAAGATTTGTGGTGTCATTAAAAATTTTTAAGTTATTTTAAACACACTCCTAAAAAATAAAATTTATATTTGACTAATAAAAAAATCATATCCTATGAGTTTCAATTCAAACAACCCCTTTTTAAACAACAAGACTTTTTCGTCAACAGCCGTTTCAAAAAAAGATGAAGTTCATCAAGCGACATTGATTGATTACAATCAAGAAATGACCTTATCCGGTACAATAAACAAAAGCTTAATCTTGTTTTTACTTCTTACAGCGTCAGCTTCTGTTATCTGGTGGATGGCATTTAATGGAACAAACCCAATGGTTCCGGCAATTGGAGGCGCTATTGCAGGACTTGTTTTAGTTTTGATTTCTGCTTTCAAACCACAATATTCACCGATTTTAGCTCCTGGTTATGCCTTATTTGAAGGCTTATTTATTGGAGGTATTTCGGCCATCTTTGAAGCAAAGTATCCTGGGATTGTATTACAGGCTGTAGGTGCCACCTTTGTAACTTTTGTAGTTTGCCTTGGATTGTATAAATATAAAATTGTAAAAGTAACTGAGCAGTTTAAATCAGTTGTTGTCGCGGCTACACTTGCCATCGCCACTTATTATTTAATATCATGGCTGTTTTCTATGTTTACAAGCTTTGTTCCTGTACATTATGACAACTCTATGATGAGTATTGGAATCAGTGTTTTTGTAATTGTTATTGCTGCTTTAAATTTATTTCTGGATTTTGACCGTATAGAAAAAGGAGTAGCAGAAAAAATGCCTAAATTCATGGAATGGTATGGAGCTATGGGCTTAATGATTACCTTGGTTTGGCTATATATTGAGTTTCTGCGATTATTATCAAAATTATCAAGTAAAGACTAGTTCAAACAAAAATATATCAACAAAACCCTTTCTACTGACAGTAGAAAGGGTTTTGTTTTTTACGCTGCTTTTTCAAAAGCAATGAAATGACTAAAATTCCCTTTTGTGTCGAAAATTGGAAAACCTTTGATCAAACAGAGATAAGTCTCTCCATTTTTTTTATAATTCAAGACTGTTTTTTCAAATGGCTGCTGCAATTCAATAGCAGCCCGAATTTCTTTGGAAGTAATTTGGTTTGTTTTTACACCCTGAAACATTTTTGGACTCTTTCCTACAACTTCCTTTTTATCATACCCATTCATTTTCACGATGTTTCTTGAAGCAAAGACAATTCGCAATTGAGAATCAGTTACAATAACTACCTCCTCTTTTAACCGGGCTCTTAAATCAAAATTTTTACAATCCCAATGATTTTTTGAACTAATCGTCATTAGTGAATTCAAATCCAAAAAAGAATCTTTCAACTCTTTTAGAAGTTCTTGATGAAAATCCCAAGAAAAAACAGGAGCTGTTTTTATGCTTAGACCACTGGCATACTTTGCCGCTGCTTCTTCATACTGTTTGAAATTACCCATTATTATCGAATTTTAACTCAAATATAACTGCAATTCAAATCACAACAGACGAATTAACCTGTTTTAACTTTTGTTGAACCTTGACCCTTTAGAATTAAAAAGCAAACTTTAGCTGAACCACGACTGTTTTCTTCTCTTCTTTATTCAAATTACTTAGAGAGATCCCCAATAAACGAACGGAATCTTTCATCCGTTCCTGATACAACAATTCTTTCACACTTTCCAGAATCAATCCTTTATCAGCTATAAAATAAGGCAAGGTTTTGCTACGGGTTTGTTGTGTAAAGTCACTATATTTAATTTTTAACGTAATTGTTTTTCCGGCAATATTGTGTTTCTTCAGTCTGCGAACCAAAGAGTTTGCAATGTTTTCTAGCTGTTCCATCATAAAGATTTCGGAAGAAAGATTGCTGTCGAAAGTATGTTCCGCAGCCACAGATTTTGTAATTCGATCTGATTTGACTTCACTATTATGAATACCGCGCACCACATTATAATAAAAACTTCCCGACTTCCCAAAGTGTTTTTCAAGGAATTCCAACGACTTACTCTTTAATTCCAAACCTGTAAAAATTCCCAACTGGTACATTTTTTCTGTGGTCACTTTCCCTACACCATAAAATTTTCGAATAGGCAATTCTTCCAAAAAAGATATAACTTCATTAGGATTGACCGTTTTTTGACCGTTTGGCTTATTATAATCACTGGCAATTTTAGCCACAAATTTGTTGATTGATATCCCTGCCGATGCCGTAAGCCCCACTTCATTAAAGATGCGCATTCTAATTTCCTGTGCCAATAGGGTTGCGCTCGGATTCCCTTTTTTATTATTAGTAACATCCAAATACGCTTCATCCAAAGAAAGTGGCTCCACTAAATCAGTATATTCGTGAAAAATCTTTTGAATCTTGGAGGAAATCTCCTTGTACCGATCAAATCGAGGCCTCACAAAAATGAGATCTGGACAATTTTTTTTAGCCATAACGCCACTTATAGCACTTCGAACTCCAAATTTTCTAGCCTCATAACTGGCAGCCGCAACTACACCTCTATTTTCTGCCCCTCCCACAGCAATTGGCTTACCTCTCAATTCCGGATTGTCCATTTGCTCTACCGAGGCATAGAAAGCATCCATGTCGATATGTATAATTTTTCTATTGGAAGGCAACTCCTGCATTTTGTATAATTGATATGACCCTACTAATCTAATTATTTTTCAACTCCCGAACTCAGATAATTTTCAACAACAACAGACTTACCATTTTTTTCTGTTGGAAAAAAGAAACTAAAGGGTCTGGACTTGAAATGATTCCAAATGGACACTGCAACAAACCGCAATTCAAATAACGAAATAGCTCTTGACCGTAAGGCTAATCCCAATGACAAACTGAAACTAACCATAAAATTAACTAAACCAATAATACCAATTCCAAGAATTCCCCAAAAAAGCATCGAATTACTAACGGAATAATTGGCTCCATATAAGGCCAAAGCCAAATTCCCGCTAGCGAACGTTATATGGCGTACGTCTAAATTTAACCCCAAAAACAAACCCACTGAAGCAGTACTTCCCATAAAAACACCAAACCAAAAATTAGAGATTATTCCGGCCCATTTTTTTTCGTATAATTCTGATAATTTAAGCGTCCACACTTTGCCAATGCTTCTTTTTAATAAAGGATGTTCCGCGATTCTGTAATAAATTTGATTGTGTTTATCTCTGTTGGCTATACTTCCAGAAATAATTCCGGATAAAAAGAGGAATACTCCAGCAATAGCTGCATGAAAAATGGCAAGCGAATGAACAGGGCTGATATCCGTTAAAAGTGTTTGCCATTTGGCAGCAGCAATATTATAATCCAAAGTATAATCAATCAGCCAGATTCCAAGTAAGGAGATCGGGAAAGCCATAATCACATTTCCCACAAAAGCAATAAATTGAGACCGAAAAACCCTTGCAAAGAGAATCGCAAATGCCTCATACTTTTCAGACTTCTTACCCTGCTTTACCGCACCTTCTTCCAATGATTTAATCAATGCTGACGCAGTCATAGCGGGTTGCTTCGTCGCTAAGGTAAAACCCAAAATATAAATAGCTATAAACCCAAAAGCATAATTCATACTGTACAAAAATGCATGACCAAAAAAACTGGTGTCAATCTTAGACAACAGTATTTTAATTATACATAATATTCCAACAACAAAACCTCCGCCAAGAGCTGTTCGAAACATTTTAAAATACTCTTTCCTATTTTCAGTGATATAATGTTCCCCTGTTTTTGCAGTATGCTGCGTAATTTCGTAAGAAAGCAATTGAATACTTTCAGCCACAAACTTTCGAACATTATTTTTATAACAATTGTATTTTATTAACCGTAAAGCCAATATAATTCCATTGGTATTTTTATCGTTTTCCTTCTCTACAATAAGTAAGGGGAATAAATATTTTAAACGGTCTAATTGCTGGCTTATTTTTAGCAAATTTTGATTCACGCGAAGTGAAATACCATATTTAGAACTGTTATGAAACGCTTTTTTTACAAATTCTTCGCATTGTCTTTTTAAAACTAATAATTGCGCAATCGATAAATCATCCGGAGATAAATAATGGTTTTCAGAACTTCTGATCTGATCCTGAATAAGGTACAGCTCCTTTTCAAAAGCAGCAAAAGGACTATCAAAATCATCAAATTCAGGAACCATTTTAATAACATCCGTTTCCATCGCACGACCACTAATTCGCTGCGAAATAAGCGCCATGGCGGTCAATAATTCAGCCAAACTCGAATTAGGTTCTGCGGTCTCATAAATTGGTTTAAATTGCAAAAGAACATACAACTCTTCCAATTGAGTGATTGGTATCTTTTCAATCCATACAGAATCATCGGCTAAATAAAACACCTGATTGAGAATGAATTCTAAAGTATTTTTCTGAGGCTGGTTCGGCAAAATTTTTGCAAAGAGTCTCTTTTTAACTTCAAAAATAAAATCAGCATCTTGTAAAATAGCAGCATCCGAAAGAATTTTATTAAACTTTTTGCCCTTTAAAATCTCCTTAATGTAAATGGAAAACTGATTACAGATCTCACGATTTTTTTTTAAAAAAGAGATAACTTCCTCTAAATCAACAAGTTCTAAATTTTTAACCTGAAAAGGACGAATGCTTCGAACTAACTCAATCAGAGGTTCTAAATCATCTTCCTTATTTCGCCATGATTGCTGTTCATCAAAATAGCTACTGATAAGTTCTGTTGTCTTTAATCTCTGTTTTCTTTTAAAAAAATACCTCATCATAAAAATCTATTTTTGTAAAAATACTATTTGACAAATCAAATTTTATTAACTTGTTCTTAAAATAAACAATTAAAGATCATGATCGAAATAGAAAGAAAATTTTTAGTCACCGGCAACGCTTTTAAAGAAGAAGCATTTAAATACAGCCGGATTGCACAAGGCTATTTAAGCTCAGTGCCAGAAAGAACAGTCCGTGTACGTATAAAGGATGATAAAGGGTTCCTGACAATAAAAGGGATTGCAGGTGATTCAGGAATGTCCCGTTTTGAGTGGGAAAAAGAAATCCCTGTTTTTGAAGCAAAACAATTATTACTTTTATGTGAAAGAGGTGTTATTGACAAAACACGTTTTGAAATTAAAACGGGCAAACATATATTTGAAGTAGATGAATTTCACGGCGAAAACGAAGGCTTGATTATCGCCGAAGTGGAACTCAACTCAGAAAACGAAACCTTCGAAGAACCTGATTGGATTGGGAAAGAAGTTACTAATGACAATCGTTATTATAATGCCTACTTGAGCAACCATCCGTTTAAAAGTTGGTAATTATTTCTCGAGCACTTCAATGGTCACTTTCATTTGACCACTTCCCTTATTTTGCGCAATTTCCATAAATGCACGTCTGGTCAGATCAATTTCTCTGGTTCTCACAAAAGGACCTCTGTCTATGACTTCAACAACTACAGATTTCCCGTTGGCTTCATTGGTGATCTTTACCTTTGTACCAAAGGGTAATTTTTTATGTGCGGCAGTATATTTATTATTATCAAATCGCTTCCCACTGGCAGTTCTTTTCCCTGTGAATTTATCAGCATAATAAGAAGCATGGGCATTTTTTTTAAAAAACTTATACGTTCCTGTTTCAGCAACAACTGTATCACTTACGATTTCCTGTTGTTCTTCCACGGTTTTATTTTTCTTTATGGTATCTTTAGGTATTGGCGCTTTTTGTTTGACCGCAATTGGATTTTGACCACTTGCCAGTCCAACAACAGCAAATAAAAAAAACAACGTTATTAATTTTTTCATCTATACTTTTTTTAGTTACAACTATTTTACAAAAACCATACCCCGATAAAAAAAGTCCTTTTCAGGACTTTCTTCATTTTTTAAAACCATAAATTCCAAGGAATTCTACTCAAAATAAACACCAATCCTAAACCGTAAAAAACAGCGATGCTTTTAAATTTAGCCTCATTGGAAACTGCTTTTTTATGTTTAGACCATCCTATTGTAATCAATACAATAGCTATTAAGTTAAGTAACGGGTGTTCTAATGATGTTAATCGTAAAGCCGCATCTTTCATTTGCCCTAAAGAGGATAATCCTAATGGAGAAACAAAATACAAAACGAGACCTATAAGAAGCTGTGTATGAGTACCTATTAATGCGAACAACGCAATTTTTTTGTCTTTTGAAGTAAATTCTTTTTTCGAAGTCTTTCCCATAAAGGAATTAACAACTGCAATAACTAATAATAAGAGTGCTAAATAAGCCCACCCAGAGTGAAATTTTTGAATAAATTCGTACATATAATTTGTTTTTTGAAATTCAAATATAATAAAAAAAAGGCATTAAAAAAACGACATTCACATCAAAATGCGAATGTCGTTTGTAATACTTGTCTATTTTTTCTTTAGAAGTTGTAACGCAAACTAAAGTTCCAAGTTCTTCCAAAACCGAAGAAACCGTTATTAGCTACGTTAATTCCTTTATAAGTATCATCAGTTGGACCAGCCGCCTTTGCCGAAGTTAATTCGGACAAATACACTTCATCAAAAACATTATTCACATTAAGTCTTAGCAAAACAGAATTTTTATTTTCTTTCCCTGTCAAGATTTTATATGAAATTCCAGAATCAACTAAATCATAATTTGGCAATTCTATATTATTTTTAATTGCACCTACATTAGCATACAACTTAGCATAGTTTCTCCAATCAGCATCAATAGAAAATCTTTCAAAAATTTCATACTTAAACCCTAGACCTAATGTAGTTTGAGCAGCATCACCAACTTTACCTCCATCTACATCTTCATTTGTTTTGTCTAAAAGATTTAAACTCTCGTCTCTGTAAGACGTTACCACTTCCCCTTTGTATTCATAACTTCCAACAGATGCAAAACCAGTAATATCTAATTTAGCAAAAGGTCTCGCAACAAAATCCAGTTCAAGACCCATATGTACCTGCTCTACACCTTCATTTGTTTTATAAATCAAATCACCAGCCGCAAGCACAGTTGACCCAATCACCTGTCCGGCAGTAGCGGTATTTGAAGAAGTTGTTACTCTATCTTTCCAAGAAGTTCTATATCCATTTAAACTTCCAGTTATTACTTTAGACGAAAACGTATACCCTGCTTCTAACCCTAAAATTTTCTCGTTTTCTGTTAATGGATTTACAGCATTTGTAAAATTAAGATAAATATTATCATGGTACGGTTGACGAGAATAATACCCAGCATTAGCATAAATTGAATGCTGTTCTGCAAATTTATAACTACTTCCTCCTTTTACATTATAACCAACGTTTTCAACTTTTTCTGATTTATTAGCCTCTGGCAAATAATCGTACCTGTCGATTCTATCATGAGATTGATTAGAAACAGATCCTTGAAAAAAAGCAGAAAAATCATTTTTAGAATATTCTAACTGACCAAAAGCTCCTCCATAAGAAATCGTTTCACTATAATCGTAGTCAATTCTTTGATCCTCTCCAATTGTATTAAATGTTGCAGGCCATGGTCTAGGTGACATTGATTCGGTAACCGTATTCGACTCAACAGTACCACTATTCATGTGATCTGCACCTTTTAATGGTCGTGACTCCGTCCAACTGTTTAATCCCAAAAAGTCAGCAACTTGTCTATAATGCGTCCCTTTATAAGTTCTCAAATCCAAACCTACATTTAATGCTAAATTTTCGTTTAATTGATTCTTTAAATTCGAAACAACCCCATACCAGGAATGATTATTTACACCCGATCTTAGTAAATAGGTGTTGTTTCCAAACATCCCTACACCATTAGCCGCTTGGTTATTAGCATATATAGCATCAAAATCAACATGACCATCTGCTGTTGTTTTTTTAGAACCATAACCACCTGTTCCTCCTCCTCTTCCCCAAGAAGCATACAAAACAGTAGATAATTGCGTTTTATCGCTAATATCATAATCCCAGTTTAAGTTCATTACAGGTTTATGATAATAGTTTGTTCTTTCATTCATGTATTCACCATTCAAGGTACCTTCATTATTATTATATTTTCTCCCGTATTTCAAATAGGAGCTTATGGCTTTGGTGAAATTTTGATCGTGCCATTGCGGAGCGCCAGTTAAAATAAAGTTGAAATTATGTTTCTCATTTGCCTTATAACCAATAGATACAAAGTAATTCTGTCCTAAACCTTTTGTCCCATCATTATAACCATCACCTTGCCAATGAGAGAACATAACACTTGTCCCCCAACCGCTTTTACTCATTCCTGTATTGTATGCTAGAGTAGATTTGAAATAATTATCATTAGCCATACCTAACGAAACAAAACCACCTTCTTTTTTATCTGTTGCTTTTGTAATAAAGTTTACAGTTCCACCAACAGATGAAATAGCTAATTTTGATGATCCTAATCCCCTTTGAATCTGAATAGCATTAGCAATATCAGACATTCCTGACCAGTTAGACCAATACATTTTCCCATCTTCCATTCCATTAATCGGCTGTCCATTTAATAGAAAAGCAGTATTATCTTGCGCAAACCCACGAACACTGATTCTTGAATCCCCATAACCTCCAGACTGTCCAGCTACATAAACCGAAGGCGTATTTACAAGTGTTTGCGTAATATCAGATGTTCCCACTTTATTTTGAATTTCTGCCGATTTTATTGTAGAGACTGCAATTGGAGTTTTTCGATCTTTTGCTAAATCAATAATACCTTTACCCATTACGACTATTTCCTCTAATTGATTGGAATCAGAAGTCAAAATAATAGTCCCTAAACTAACAGTTGCACCATTCGAAACATTAAATTTAATAGTCTTGCTATCAAAACCTATAAAAGAAACAACTATTTCTCCAGAACTACTTTCTGTACTAATAGAAAAATTTCCATCAAAATCTGTCGAGGTACTAGTTTTCATACCTTTTAAAGCAACATTTGCTCCAGGTAAAGCCCCTTGACCATCCGTTATAGTTCCCGTAACTTTTCCTTGAGAAAATACTGCAGAAACCATTAAAAACATTAATCCAGTGAGTAACCAATTTTTCATTGTATTCATTGTTATTTAATTTATTAATACATTGGCAAAATTATAACAATTTTGAACCAAAATGTTAATATAATATTATTAAAACAAGGTTTTTACTGGTTATTATATCGAAAAATGATTTCTATAATTATTACGTTAAAAATAAATACGATTGAATATTTAACACGTATTATATTGCTTACTATGTAAAAAAAATAAACTATAACAACTAAAAAAACAGAGAATTAAAGAAAAAAATCCTGCTAAGGACACCTACAACAACAAAAAAGCCTTGATTTATACTATAAATCAAGGCTTTTTTTATTCACTACATTTTCGAAATGTTATCCAAAAAAAAAACTTTTTAAAAAAAGGTCATTAGATCGGGTAAAGTTGAAATATGCTATTTATTCTGTAAAAAATGATTTAACAAAAATGAAGTTGAACTATCGTGATTTTTAATCGTTTTGGTATTAATTTCATCCAAAATAGAATTCGCCAATTGCTTCCCTAATTCAACCCCCCATTGATCAAAACTAAAAATGTTCCAGATAATTCCTTGTACAAAAATCTTGTGTTCATACATAGAAATCAAAGAACCTAATGATTTCGGCGTCAATTTTTGAACCAAGATGGTATTTGTAGGCTTATTTCCAGAGAAAACTTTAAAAGGCAACAGAAAAGCCGCTTGCTCTTTTGATAAACCTTGTTTGTCAAACTCAGCCTGAACTTGCTCTTGCGTTTTTCCGTGCATCAAAGCTTCTGTTTGTGCAAAAAAGTTAGACATCAATTTATCATGATGATTGTCATCTCCATACAATGGCTTCACAAACCCAATAAAATCAGTTGGAATAATTTTAGTCCCTTGATGAATCAATTGAAAAAATGCATGCTGTGCGTTAGTTCCCGGTTCTCCCCAAATAATAGTTCCAGTTTGATAATCCACCGGTTTACCATCACGCCCCACACTTTTACCATTACTTTCCATCGTCCCTTGTTGCAAGTAAGGAGCTAGTTTTTGCAAATATTGTGTATAAGGAATCAACGCTTCGCTTTCGGCACCAAAGAAATTATTGTACCAAACACTTAACAAAGCCAAGATAATAGGTATGTTTTTATCAAAATCAGCAGTTTTAAAATGCTCGTCCATTTCGTTTGCACCGTTCAATAATTCATCAAAATTACCAAAGCCTACTGCTAAACTTATCGAAAGCCCAACGGCACTCCATAATGAAAAACGTCCACCAACCCAATCCCACATCGGAAAAACGTTATCAGGATTAATTCCAAATTCAGTAACTTTTTGAAGATTTGTAGAAACAGCCACAAAATGTTTGGCTACATCGGATTGCGTTGCAGATTTCAAAAACCATTCTCTGATTGTTTCTGAATTAGTTAAAGTTTCCTGTGTCGTAAAAGTCTTTGAAACTATAACAAAAAGAGTTGTCTCAGGATTTAATTTTTTAATGACTTCATTAACATGATCCCCATCGACATTCGAAACAAAATGAACATTTAAGTGATTTTTGTAAAACTGTAATGCTTCGACAGCCATTACAGGTCCTAAATCCGAACCACCTATTCCAATATTTACAACATCAGTAAACGCTTTTCCAGTATAACCAGTTCTTGCACCGGAAACAACCTCGTTTGTAAATGTTTTTATTTTGCTTTTTACTGCGTAAACTTCAGGCACCACATTTTGACCCTCAACATTTATCACAGCAGATTCTTTAGCCCTTAATGCCGTATGAAGTACAGCTCTACCTTCCGTTTGATTGATTATACCACCATTAAAATAGTCAGCTATAGCGCTTTTTAAACCAACTTGATTAGCCAGTTCCAACAACAATGCGATTGTATCTTGGTTGATTCTGTTTTTTGAATAATCAACAAGAAAATCATTCCATTTCAAGTTGAATTTTTCTACTCTTGAAGCATCCGACAGAAACATGTCGTGCATTGATGCTGTTTGCATTTCTTCGTAATGCTTTTGAAGCTTATTCCAAGCCTCAGTACCTGTTGGGTTTATTGTATTTAAAGCCATTTCTATTTAAATTCTAGTATTTAGTTTTTTACAAAAATACTGAAATTAGTTCGAATAGAAATGAGTTTAAAGACATATAACAACTAAAGAAAAAACCGTCATTATCTTAAATTTGAAAGAAAACGATTTCGTAACTACTTATTGCATTACAAATTAGCTACACTGTCCAATTCTCTTTTCAAAGGAGTAATCTGTTGTAAAAATCGTTTTTTATTGGTTGCATTCATCGGTTCGCCATTAGGTAATTTCAACCTTAACGCATCTACCTGAACACCATTTTTCCAAAAACGATAACACACATGTGGCCCTGAAGCCAAACCTGTGCTTCCGACACGTCCAATAACTTGTCCCTGCGTCACATGTTGCCCACGTCTGACCAAAATCCTGGACATATGAAGGTATTGTGTAGAATATGTACTGTTGTGTTTAACTTTTACAAAATTTCCATTTCCTGCTGTAAAACCGGTTTGCTCCACAGTACCGGCCGCTGTAGTAGTAATAGGGGTTCCATAAGGCGCTGCATAATCAGTACCCTTATGTGCTTTCCATGTGTGTTGCACCGGATGAAATCGATTGGTTGAAAAACGAGACGATATTCTACTGAACTTTATAGGAGTTTTAAGAAAGAAATTTTTCAAAGTCTTGCCTTCTTCATCGTAGTATTCCATTTTACTGGAAGAAGGATTCTGTGCAAAAGGAAAAGCATAAACAATCTTTCCTTTATATTCAAAAAATGCCGCCTGAAGACTGTCGACACCATCATAAATAGTATCATTAATATATCTTTCGGTAAATGTGAGCGCAAACCTGTCTCCTTTTTTTAATTTAAAAAAGTCAATGGACCACGCATAAATTTTAGAAATTTTACTTGCCAAAGCACCCTCAACATTAGCGCTTTCCAGGGTTTCAGACAAGGAGCCTTTAAGCACACCCCCAATAGTTCTTCGTTTTATCTTAATTGGTCTCGTCTTTTTGTAGGCAGTAGCTGTAGTATCACGTAAATCAACCACATAATAATTTAACGCATCGGGTTGATAAATAAAAACCTGCAATTTATTTTTTTTGCTTTTTGATCTCAGAAGCACATAAGGTTTATCAAATCGCATTATTCTTACATCAAAAGTATCTTTTACCTTTTCAATAATATCATAGACTTTCTTGTCTCCAATATTTTGCTTATCCAGAATACTCCCAAAAGTATCTCCTTTTTTGATAGTATCATGTATTACATTAAAATCGGCGTACGTAAAACCAAACTCACTCTTTTTCAAGACTGGTTTTGCTATAGCCTCATCTAATTCGTCATTGGTTTTAGTACAAGACAGTATAGACAACAATACTATTAGAATTAAAAAAAATTGCTTCAAACTTTCTGTTTTTTGAAATTAAAATTATTTTTCCTCTCCCCAGTTCGCCAGTTCATCGGCACTCCATAATTCAGGGAAAAATATTCTACGTTGGTATTTTGGGTGCATGTATTTTTTCCAATCACTACCTCCGGTAGCCTCTCCGTTACCTTTTCCGCTTTGGTCGATGTATTTAATAGCAACTTCCAAATGCTGCATCACCCAAGTAATATTTACCGTATGGTCATAATGACGCATGGCCTTTATTAATTCAGCATTTTTTTGATCTTCAACAGGCAATTGTTTGAATTTCTGCCAAATATTAATGGTATTGTATTCCTTCATATGATTCAGGAAAAGACCTTTGTATTTTCTTTCGAATTCTTCGAGCAAAAAAGACTTTTTACCAGTGTGATAATCTTTCCCGGCTGCTTGCCAATAAAGATGTTCAAAAGCAAACTCGAAAGGTGTATTTCTGTCAATCGATGCTCTAAATCTGTAATCGATAAGATTAATTAAATCAGTCGAAGAAAACTCAATTAATCTATATTGTGCACTTTGAAAACCACTTGCGGGTGTTAGTGTGTTTCTAAATTTCATGTATTGCTCTACCTCCATCCCTTCTTCCATAATTCCAAAAGAAGTAGTCAACATATCAAAATAACGACTGATTCGCATTAACCTTTCGGTAAAAAAATCTATCTTAATATCTTGACAATAAGAAATCTGATGCATTTCCCAAAGAATCATTTTAAAGATCAATTCATTGACTTGATGATACATAATAAAAACCATTTCATCAGGAAGTGTGGTTCTTTGTGTTTGAAGACTCAGCAGTGCATCCGTTTGTATATAGTCCCAATAAGTAATGGGTTTTGCCCAAAGCAATCCTTCCAAATGCGTTTCGGTTTTTTGGTTTATTGCCTGGTATTTTAAGTCTATTTCTTTTAAAATAGCTTCTGAATTATCTGTAATATTCATTATAATTTTACTTTAAATGGATTTTTTAATCCTCGGAATGCATCTAAATCGGCTTTTATAGACCCGACCGCCAAACTAGCTTTTATTCTCACAGGTAATTTATTATCATCGTCTGAAATCCAAACAGTTAGACTTTCCTGCTCCTTAAAAACACGTCCAGACTGCACTAAAGGTCTGAATATCATGGTAGAAACGACGCCAAATTTAGTTGTAATATCCTCACGTCCGATGAACTTTAACTTAAACTTTGTAGTTTCATCATCAAAAAACATATCTATAGCAATAGTTTCGCCTTGCTTTATTTTATCAATATTGGGATGATTCCTTAAATAATAAAAGGTAGATATTATGTCTTGTGTATTTTTCGGAATAACAAATGTCTTCTCGGTTTTATGTTTGTAATCTTTCACCACAATTTTATTTGTCGATGGATTAAAAAACCCTTCCTGATTCTTTGTGTATCCACCTTCATCAATTTTCCTCACAAATTGATACGGATTTCTTGTTTCTTTATCTATATAACTCTCATAGAGGTCATCTACCTTGAAAAAAAAACGAGACATTCCCGCTGTATATCCCTTTCCTACAACATGAAAGACTTTTTTATTGTTTATCGAAGCGTCTTTAACCTCTAAGGTCGCATAGCCGGCATTGACAAAACCATAGTGGATTCGAAATTTAAACCATTCGCCCGTCCCAAAAGCATCTTGCTTCTTAGATTCAAAACTTACAGTTGTTATAAATAGTAAGAGAAGTACAATTTTTTTCATCACCCTGTCGTTTATTTTCGGCCCGCAAGTACAAAATTTGTTCCAAATGTATTAAAACAAAAAAACTCAGTCAAATAATGACTGAGTTTTTATGCTATTAACTAACCAAAAAAACTATAAATTATGAAATTTATATCAATTTAGGAAGGAAACCACCCCTTCCCGTTTTGCGAGTGCAAAGGTAGATAACAAATTCATTTTTTCTCAATCAAAAATATACTTTAACACAACATTAGCACACAACCATGTCATTCGTCGGTTATTTTTTCACATTGTTTAAAAAAAAAGCCATTTTACAAAGTTCCTCGTAATTGCTGCTCCCTTTCAATTGACTCAAATAACGCTTTAAAATTACCTGCACCGAAACCTTTAGCACCCATTCGCTGAATAATTTCAAAAAATAGGGTTGGACGGTCTTCAATCGGCTTAGTGAAAATTTGTAATAAATATCCGTCTTCATCCGCATCCACCATAATAGCTAATTTTTCTATTACCGCTAGATCTTCATGCATCATCTTCATGTGTTCCCCCAATCGATTTGGAATATCTTCATAATAGGCACGTGGTGGTGCCGATAGAAATTCAACTCCTCTTGCTTTCAATTCAGACACCGTAGTAATTATATCATCTGTCGCTATAGCAATATGCTGAACTCCGGAACCTTCATAAAAATCTAAATATTCCTCGATTTGAGAACGTTTATTCCCTTTTGCAGGTTCATTTATTGGAAACTTAATACGCCCATTCCCATTGCTCATTACTTTACTCATCAAGGCCGAATACTCGGTATGTATTTGTTTATCATCAAAAGAAAGGAAATTAACAAATCCCATAACATCCTCATACCATTTTACCCATGTATTCATTTGATTCCAACCTACATTCCCCACCATGTGATCAATGTACTTTAACCCAATTGGCTTTGGATTATAATCGGATTTCCATTCCACAAAACCAGGTAAAAATGTTCCTTTATAGTTTTTTCTCTCCACAAACATATGAACCGTTTCTCCATAAGTATAAATTCCCGCGCGAACCACTTCACCAAATTCGTCTTTTTCGACAACTGGCTCCATATATACTTTCGCCCCACGACTGGTAGTTTCTTCAAATGATTTACGGGCATCTTCCACCCAAAGCGCAACCACTTTTACACCGTCTCCATGTTTTTTAACATGTTCCCCAATTGGAGAATCACTTTTTAAAGCGGTTGTCAATACTAATCTAATTTTATCTTGTGCTAAAACATAAGACACTTTATCACGAGAACCCGTTTCTAAGCCTGAATAAGCCAAAGATTGAAAACCAAATGCTGTTTTATAAAAATGTGCCGCTTGTTTTGCATTCCCCACATAGAATTCAACGTAGTCTGTCCCCATTAACGGAAGGAAATCTTGTGCTCCTTCAAATATTTTTTCTAGTCCGTAGTTTACGGAAGTTACTTGTTTGCTCATTGTTTATTATTTTTTTGATACGATAAATCCAGTTTTGAAACACATATTACGTGGATAAAACAGATTTACACGGATTTTTTAAATTTAAAAAGATGTTGTTATTTATACTAAAGCCCTAGCCCTGATTACCTCACGCTGTATCTGTTTTCATAGAAATTCTAAGATTGTAACGGACAGCAGGACATCGAAGATTCGACGAAGCTACATAGCTCCTTATTATTCTACCCAGGACTTATAATATTGACCGTCGTCTAATCCCATAGCTTCTTCGGTAACCATCAAAGGACGAAAGGTATCCACCATTACAGCAAGTTCCTGCGTAACTGTTTGACCAATGCTGCGCTCCATTGCGCCAGGTGCCGGCCCATGAGGAATTCCTTTTGGATGCAAGGTGATATGCCCCTGTTCTATATTATTACGACTCATGAAGTCTCCGTCTACATAATATAACACCTCATCACTATCAATATTACTATGATTATAAGGTGCTGGAATCGCTTTCGGATGGTAATCGTATAATCTTGGCACAAAAGAACAAACTACGAAAGTTGAAGTTTCAAAAGTTTGATGTACCGGTGGCGGCTGATGTACACGCCCCGTAATAGGTTCAAAATTATGAATACTGAATCCATACGGGAAATTATACCCATCCCAACCAACCACATCAAAAGGATGCGTAGCATAAACCAGTTCATGCATCATTCCTTCTTTTTTGATTTTGATTAAAAAATCACCTTTTTCATCATGCGTTTCCAATTCGTTAGGCAAAATAAAATCACGCTCACAAAATGGAGCATGTTCCAAGTGTTGTCCGGATTCATTTTTATACCGTTTCGGAGTATAAAAAGGCGCATAGGATTCTACATAAAACAATCTGTTCTCTGTAGTTTCAAAATCAATTTGGTAAATCATTCCGCGGGGAATAATGAGATAGTCCCCATATTCAAATGGAATATTCCCCATCATCGTTCTCAATTTTCCTTTTCCCTTGTGAATGAAAATCATTTCATCCGCATCGGCATTCTTATAGAAATAGGTACGAAGTGATTGCTTTGGAGCTGCTAACCCAATAATGCAATCTTTATTGACTAACATCGCTTTGCGGCTTTCGAGAAAATCGTCTTCCGGTTTTAGCTCAAAACCTTTCAGCAATAATGATTTTATGTTTTTCCCGATCGCAATTTTAGGCTCGACAGAATAGGATTTCAGTATTTCTTTTACCTGAGTAGGTCTATATTCATGGTACAAAAGTGAGGAATGGCCATGAAAACCCTCTGTACCAAATAGTTGCTCATAATAAAGCCCACCATTTGGCTTTTCGAATTGTATGTGTCTTTTCTCGGGAAAACTTCCCAATTTATGATATAATGGCATTTTGTAAGATTTACGATTAGATATACGACTTTAGACTAAAACTAACGCAATCACTCTGGATTCCTCTTGATAAGGAATTGAAGATACTCTAATAAACCGACCCATTTTGTTTTCATTACAACAAATATCGTAATTTTTTTTATATAAAATAAAATTAAAACCAAAAACCAACACTAAACCAAGTATATCCTTGATTATTTTCCGGCGACCAGGAATGTTTAATTTCTATAGGACCAATTATCGTTTCCATTCCATACCCAATAGCATAACCTGAATATTTTGGAGCAGAAATCTTCTCTACGGAATTGAAGAGATCATCTTCCAAATTAGCAAAATTGGCAGAAAAATTTAAGTGATTTTTCTTTAAAAATTCATAATCTACCGTTGCCGCAACTTTAATATAACTATCTGCCGCAACACTTAAGAAATCATAACCATAAAAATGTCTGAAGTTATTAATCGTATTATAACCATATCCCCCTAAAACAAAATTAAAAAAAGACACACTATCTCCTCCAAAAGCAAAACCACCATCCGCTTGAAATCTCAGAGTCACCTTTTTCACAATTTTGGAAGCAAATCCCAGTTCGGCCTTAACTATCGAAAAAGGATTAAATGTATTGGTATAGTTAGAAGAAAACAGATATGATTGAACATCACCTGAAAAATACCACCCCTTTTTTGGGAAATACTTATTATCAAAGGAATCGTATTTCATGTACCCAAAAACACTTATGTAATTACTATTATCGATGGTAGTATTGGTGTTTGCCAAAGTTTCTGATCTGATTTTCAAAAATTTCAGCTCCGCTCCCGCTCCAACCAAAAACTTATGCATAAATAAGGACTGAAAATAGGCCTGATTACTTAAATCCGAAAAATCAACATTAATAGCGTTTAAACCCAGTGACGCTAAATCCAAAGTACTTATTTCTTTGGCGACATTCCTGTTGAATTGATTAAAAAAGGATTTAAACCCAAAACTGACATTGAATCCATTATCAATGTAATAATCCAAATTATATCTAAAATTATCCCCCAAAACGATGTCTGCCGAGATAATATCATTCTTAAAAAAATTCTTTTTATTGGTTATATTGACTAAAACACCACTTTTATATAACCCATCATAATGCAAACCAAACTTCAAATACGTTTTGGTTGGATTTTCCTCCAACACCAAATTCAAATCATCCTTTCCGGCATTTGGCTCAAATGAATAGTTAATCGCACTGAAATTTCGGGTAGCATTGATCGAATTTATTCCGGTCTGTAAATTGTCGTAACTGATTTTAGCATCTTGTTTAAAACGTAATTTACCTATCACATAATCTTTAGTGTAATTATTCAATTCATTGCAATTGATGTTTGCTATTTCTAAAGAATCAGGAACTAACACCAATTTTGGTTTCTGGTAATAATCCTGTTCGCCGGCAAGTGCTTTCATTTTTTCATAAACGGAAAAAGCCGCTTCTTCCCCTCTTCTTACAATTTCTTTACCTTTATCGAAAGAGATAACTCCAAAGTTCTTAATGTCGGGATTGATATAAATGTCGGTATCTTTTACTTTCGCCTTCATTTTTTGAATCGAATGCAGATTTGTAACCTGAACCAAAATTTTGGTAGCATTTTTTAGTTGATTTCTATCCAATAAATCATCCTGTACATCAACTCCGATAATTATGTCGGCCCCTAATTTCCGAACTTCCTCAATAGGATAATTATTAGCTACACCTCCATCTACCAGCAGTTTTCCATCAACTTCTACAGGCGAAAACAAAGAGGGAAATGCAGCACTGGCCAATATGGCTTGAGCCAAATTCCCTTTATCGAGCACTACCTGTTCTCCCGTTTCAATATTGGTCCCTATACATAAAAAAGGAATTGGCAGTTGATTGAAGTCTCTCACATGCCTCACATTTCTGGTAATTCTGCTTAATAAATTGAAATTATACATCCCTTTGGAAAGCGCTTCTGGGATTCCGACATTAAATTTATTGAAAGGTAAAACCAGGGCATACAATTCATCATTTCTTTTTTCGTAAAAATTCTTGGATGATCTTGGAATGAAATCATTTATTAATTCATCAAAATTGGTAGATTGAAAAATAGAGTCAATTTGCGCCGCATTATATCCTGACGCATACAAGCCGCCAATAACAGCTCCCATGCTGGTTCCTCCTATATAATCAATCTTGATACCGGCATCTTCAATTACTTTTAAAACCCCAATATGTGCAAATCCCTTTGCCCCACCACCGCTTAAGACCAAGCCAATTTTTGGCTTTTTTTGCTCTTGGGCTATCGAATTTTGGGAACTGAACAGAAAATAAAAAAGCAAAAAAACAAAAAGTACTGTCGTAGAAAATCCTCTAAAGCCCCAGATGGCAGTGGAAAGCCTCGATAGCAAAAATGCCGTTTTTTCTTGAAAAAAAAGAGCGCCCATAGAAGCTCCTTTTTTTTTATTAGAAAAAAAGAATTTTTGAAGAGAGCATGAAACGGACAGCTGGAGTAGGCTCATAAAAAACTATTTATTACTGTAAAAGTCGGTTATTTTTTTGGCTTTTGACACACCTATAACGTCAGAAATTTCTTTTTCTGTTGCTAATTTTAATCTTTTAACACTTTTAAAATGCTGAATTAACGCGAGCATAGTCTTTTCACCAATCCCAGGAATGGATTCTACAGAAGAGTTTAGCGCCGCTTTACTCCTTTTATCGCGATGATGTGTTATCCCAAAACGATGCGCTTCATTTCGCAATTGTTGAATCACTTTTAGGGTTTCTGATTTTTTGTCTAAATACAACGGAATGGAATCGCCCGGATAAAATAGTTCTTCGAGTCTTTTGGCAATACCGATTATTGCTATTTTTCCCCGCAAACCTAATTCGTCAATACTTTTCAGGGCAGCCGATAATTGTCCTTTCCCTCCATCAATAATAATCAATTGTGGCAAAGGCTGTCCTTCGTCCAATAGTCTTTTGTACCGACGATAAACCACCTCAGTCATCGATGCAAAATCATCGGGACCTTCGACAGTTTTTATATTAAAATGGCGATAGTCTTTTTTGCTGGGTTTTCCGTCCTTGAAAACCACGCAGGCCGAAACAGGATTCGTTCCCTGAATATTGGAGTTATCAAAACATTCAATATATCTAGGTTCGACAGACAATCGCAAATCTTTTTGCATTTGTGCCATAATCCGATTCGTATGACGGTCCGGATCTACAATTTGCAATTGTTTCAATTGTTCGATTCTGTAAAACTTGGCATTTCTGATGGATAAATCGAGAATTTGTTTTTTATCACCTAATTGCGGCACCGTTATTTTTATGTTCTCGCCCAAATCGACCGGAAACGGAACTATAATTTCTTTAGACAACAATTGAAAGCGTTCTCTGAGTTCAATAATTGCCAGCTCCAACAATTCCTCATCGGTTTCGTCCAATTTCTTTTTGATTTCCATTGTGTGCGAACGGATAATCGAGCCATGGGAAATTTGCAAAAAGTTCACATAGGCCGCACCTTCATCAGAAACAATCGAAAACACATCTATATTGGTAATTTTTGGATTGACGATTGTGGAACGCGATTGGTAATTCTCTAAAACTTCTATCTTCTCTTTTATTTTCTGGGCTTCTTCAAAATGCATATCCCGCGCCAAATCATTCATCAGACGCTTGAAGTCTTTCATACTTTCTTTGAAATTCCCTTTTAGAATCTCGCGAATAGCATCGACCTGTTTCTGATAGTTTTCTAAAGTTTCATATCCTTCGCAAGGTCCTTTGCAATTCCCAATATGATATTCGAGGCAAACCTTGAATTTACCGCTTTCAATATTGCTTTTGCTCAAATCATAATTACAGGTTCTTAGCGGATACAACTCTTTTATTAGTTCTAAAATTGTATTCACCGTTTTGAAACTGGTATAAGGCCCAAAATATTCGGAACCGTCTTTAACCATTCTGCGCGTGGCAAAAATGCGAGGAAAAGGTTCTTTCTTAATACACAACCAAGGGTAACTTTTATCATCGCGCAACAGCACATTGTAACGGGGCTGCAAGGTTTTTATTAAATTGTTTTCCAACAACAGTGCATCCGTTTCCGTAGGAACCACGATATGTTTTATGGTTACAATTTTTTTGACGAGCACATTAGTTTTGGCTGTATCGTGTATTTTGTTAAAATAAGAAGAAACTCTTTTCTTTAAATTCTTGGCTTTTCCAACATACAGTATTTTCCCTTCCTTATCATAATACTGGTAGACTCCAGGATTATCAGGCAGGGTTTGAATTTGTAAAGCTAAAGTAGGTTTGGTCATTTTATTTTTAAAATTGCAATTCGTTTTTGCAACTGACATTGCTGTTTATTTCGCAAAGATTCTCAAAGCATAACGATGTGCACCTTTCTTTTAATTTTCGTCATATGCTCAACAAATTTACAAATAACATCTTTGTAAATCAAAATCGGCTTTACTCTTTTAATCCCAAATAATTATTTCTATATTTAGCTTTTTTATGCTAAATATGAGAAGTTTAAAACCATTAGTGCTTTTTGGAGAAAGTGTTTCTCCCGGAGAAAGCAAAACCATCAATGTAGAAATTGCCCGATTACACACAACAACCAAACTAAACATTCCAATTATTGTTCGGAGATCAAAGATTGAAGGACCAGTTGTTCTTTTTTCGGCAGGAATTCATGGTGATGAAATTAATGGTATCGAAATCGTGCGACAGCTTATCAGTAAGAAAATAAATAAACCCAAAAGAGGAACTATTATCTGTATTCCCATCATTAACATGTATGGTTTTGTCAACAGATCGAGGGAATTTCCTGATGGCAGGGACTTAAATCGAGTATTCCCCGGAAGCAAAAAAGGTTCTTTGGCCAGCAGATTTGCTTTTCACATTCTTACTGAAGTAATGCCTTTTGTACATTATGCCGTTGATTTTCATGCCGGAGGTGCCAGCAGATTCAATGCTCCGCAAATTCGTCTGGCCGAAAATGACCCCGAACTAAAAGTATTAGCCGATGTTTTCAATGCCCCTTTCACATTATATTCCAAAAATATCGCAGGCTCATTCAGAAATTCAAGCACAAAATTGAATGTAAAAATGTTGCTTTTCGAAGGCGGAAAATCGCTTGATATCAACAATGCTGTTTCAGAGGAAGGTGTAAATGGAGTAAAACGTATTTTGAAACATCTCGATATGCTGGATTCAAAACATTCTGCTGAACCTCAAAAATCTTCCACTATTTATATAGAAAAATCAAGCTGGTTGCGAGCTAAATGTTCCGGCATGCTAAATGACAACAATACCGTTGGGAGTTTTGTAAAAAAA
The DNA here is from genome assembly GCF_040049085.1 of Flavobacterium maritimum. NCBI lineage: Bacteria > Pseudomonadati > Bacteroidota > Flavobacteriia > Flavobacteriales > Flavobacteriaceae > Flavobacterium > Flavobacterium maritimum. Next base: position 444,766 of record NZ_JBDLZY010000003.1, on the reverse strand, counting down.
GGCACTGTGCTGGGAACAATCACAGATCCTTTTGGCAAATTTGAACGAAAAATAAAAGCGCCCAATGATGGCTATGTCATCAATGCCAATCATTCCCCTATTGTATATGAAGGTGATGCTATTTACCATATTTCCAACACAATTGTAGAGGAAAAAGAAAAAAAGGAAAATAAAATTCCATCTGCAAAAGTTACTACTGCCCTCTATTTCTAAGACTTACCCTAAAACCTAACAATTATCATATTTTATAACGAATAGTAAAAGTAGCTTTACCAAAAATTACAAGCATGATTTATTGGGAAAAATTAGGTCAAAAAGAAAGACAGGAACACATTCAGAAAGCATTAGAAGAAAATGTAAATTTCTCTAAAGACACTTCTCTTGGCTACCCGGCTTCTAAATTAGACGGAAAGGTATTCAATGAAGACGCGCCATTTTTAAAAGATGCGCCTACATTACAAACTTATGTAGCAAACCCCAACCATATTGGTTGCCATACTTTAGGAACTTCTGAAAAAGCATTTAAGGGAACACAGAAAATTGAGCGTGAAGTTTTAAATGTCATTGCAGTCGATATTTTCAAAGGCGAACCCAATTCCTTTGACGGATACATCTCTCCAGGCGGAACAGAAGCCAACATACAAGCTATCTGGATGTACCGTAATTTTTTCATGTATCAAAAAGGCGCGAAATTAGATGAAATTGCCATTTTAGCCTCCGAAGACACTCATTATTCTATTCCAAAAGGAGCTAATCTTTTGATGTTAGATTGGATAAAAATTCCCGTTTCTTTCGAAAAAAGAGAAATAGACACCCTTGCCCTGGAAAACAAAATCATTGAAGCCAAACAAAACGGGAAAAAATATTTTATTGCTGTTGCTAACATGGGTACCACCATGTTTGGTTCGGTTGATAATCCTGAAGATTATATCAGCGCTCTAGAAAAAGAACATCTTGAATACAAACTCCACATAGATGGTGCCTACGGCGGATTTGTTTATCCATTCAGTAATGAAAAATCCACCATTAATTTCAGTAATCCCAAAATAAGTTCCATTACGATTGATGCGCATAAAATGCTACAAGCTCCCTACGGAACAGGAATTTTCATTTGCAGAAAAGGATTAATAGAAAATGTTCTGACCAAAGAAGCAGAATATGTTGAAGGCATGGATCTAACACTGTGTGGCAGTCGTTCCGGTTCTAATGCGGTGGCAGTTTGGATGATTTTGTTCACTTATGGTCCGTTTGGCTGGTTCGAAAAAGTAAGCATCCTGCAAATGCGCACCCAGTTTCTATGCAACGAATTGGACAAACTCAATATAAAATACTTCCGTGAACCTTTCATGAACATTGTGACTATCCACGCAGAAAACATAGAAGAAGAAATTGCTTTACAATTTGATCTAGTGCCGCAACAGCACAATTCAGATAACAAATGGTATAAAATTGTACTTATGGATCACGTAGAAGTCGAACATTTGACTACTTTTATAGACCAATTAAAAGCAAGTATTCATGCTAAAAAAAGAGTTACGGTTAAAATATAAAACATTACGAAAACAACTTTCCGAAAATGAGTCAGAAGAATTGAGCTTGGCTATTGCCAATAAAATTCTGACGCTTCCCCTTTGGAACAAAACTTATTTCCACGTTTTCTTACCCATAACGGAACAAAACGAAGTCAATACCGAGTTCATCCTGCATCTTCTTTCCGGAAAAGACAAAGAAATCATTGTGTCTAAAAGTGATTTTGAAAGCCGGGACATGACGCATTTTTTGTTGACCGACAACACCAAAATAAAGAAAAACGAGTATAATATTCCAGAACCGGTTGAAGGAATAGAAGTTCCCGCAAAGAAGATTGAAGTCGTTTTTGTACCACTTTTAGCCTTTGACAAATTAGGCAATCGTGTAGGTTACGGAAAAGGATTTTATGACAAGTTCCTATCCGAATGCCAGCCGGAAATCATTAAAATAGGGCTTTCCTTTTTTGAGCCCGAAGAACTGATTTCCGATGTTTTTGAAAATGACGTAAAACTGGATTATTGCGTCACACCGAATGAAATTTTCAAATTTTAATATTCTTGTTCAACCCCGACAAACACTTGATTCATTGTACTGTTAATGCTTAAAAAAATGTCAAAATCTAACACTGATATTCTTTTTTTTCATTCCTTTACGCCCTTAAAATAAAAACCTTCAATTAATTTTAATTTCTTAGGATAACTTTGAAATCATTTATATAAGAATCCATTCATGAGAACCGGAAAACAAAAAATAATTCTTGCAGCAAAAATACTTAGCGTTATAGTGGTATGTTTAATGATTGGGTTTTATTTTTTTAGGGATGAATTACTGCAACAAACCTTAGCAAAGGTCTCCAATAAAATGGAAGTCGACTATAACAGTAGCTTTTCAGTAAAAAAAGCCACTTTTGACGGATTTGCCGGTGTGAATTTAAGCGAAGTTATTCTGGCTCCGAAAAATGCTGACACCCTTTTTAAAATTAAAAAAATGAAAACGAGTGTCAGCTTTTGGCATTTACTCGTTGGTGACGTTCAATTAGGTACCTTAGAAATTGAAGATGGCTATGTTCACTTAACCAAAAAAGGCAATGTTAAAAATTTTGCCGCCTTTTTAAAAAGAGACAAAACCGAGAAAGACACAGATCAAAAAAGAGACTATGCGAAATTTGCTTATCGCATCATTTCCAAACTACTCAACTTGGTTCCAACAGACATGAATATCAAAAATTTGGTATTTAAACTCGATGACAATGGGAAGAAAGCAACCATTGATATTAAAAATTTAGTTTTAGACAGCGAAGAACTTGAAACAGCAATCCATGTCCAAACCAATACTTTCACCCAAAGATGGAAAATCAAAGGATATGCGGATCCTAGAGACAAAAAAGCAGATCTTCGTTTCTTTAATATGGATACCGGCGCAATAAAAGTACCTTACCTGGATGAACGTTTCAATCTGGTTTCCAGTTTTGACTCGATTCGATTGAACATTGACAATATCGACAGAGATGGGGATGAATTACATATTGACGGTTTTACTTCAATTGCCAACTTAAAAATAAATCATCCTAAAATTGCCAGTAAAGATGTGGTTATCAAAAATGCGCGTTTCGATTACCGTTTCCTGTTGGGCTCCGATTTTATTTCAGTTGACAGCAGTTCGACGGTTGAATTCAACAAAATAAAATTCCATCCTTATCTGGCTTACGAAACCGAACAAGATACTATTTACAGACTCAAAGTCGCCATTCCGAAAATGAAGGCACAAGATTTCATTACGTCACTTCCTGATGGTTTGTTTACCAATTTTCAAGGAATGCAGGCAAGCGGTAGTTTCGATTACAAACTGGATTTCATGTTCAACAAAAACAAACCAAAAGACATTGTTTTGGATAGTCAGTTAAACAAGGAAAATCTTCGAATCACCAAATTTGGACAAGCGAATCTCAACAAAATAAACGGGGAATTTGTATATAGTGCCATTATAAAAAATGTTCGTCAACGCCCTATTTTAGTGGGCACTGCTAATCCGAACTACACTCCTTTGGACCAAATTTCTCCTTATCTGCGAAAATGTGTATTGACCACCGAAGACCCTTCCTTCTTTTCTCACCGAGGTTTTATCAGCGAAGCGTTTAAACAATCGATTATTAAGAACATTAAAACCAAAAAATTCTCCCGAGGAGGCAGTACTATCAGTATGCAATTGGTGAAGAATGTATTTCTGACCCGTGAGAAAACATTGTCTCGAAAACTCGAAGAAATTTTATTGGTATATATTTTGGAAAACAACCGAATTGCAAGCAAGGAACGCATGCTCGAAGTGTATTTTAACATCATCGAATGGGGACCTAATGTATATGGAATTGGCGAAGCCAGTCATTTTTATTTCCAGAAAAGTCCTTCGAATTTAACCTTCAATGAATGTTTGTTTTTGGCTACTATTATTCCGAGTCCAAAGAAATTCATGTATCAATTTGACGGAAACGGCAATTTGAAAGGATACGCCATTAAAAACCAAAATTACCTCAAAAAATTAATGTTGCGCAGAGGAATTGTAACTGCTGCCGATTCTATACAAAACAACTATATGTATGTTTCCGGAAATGCACGTTCATTCTTGAATATTGTCAAAGCTCATGATTCAACAGCCACTACAGTAGATTCATTGGCCGTTGAAGACGAATTTGATTTTGAATTTTTAAAAACCCCAGAGGAGGAGTAATCTTTTGTGCCAAATAATTATTCTATTCAAAGCATATTATATTGACCGCAAAGCTTATACTTAATGCATTTTTAACCCTATAAGAAATATAAGTTCTTCTAAGAGTGATTGAATTTATCCATTTCACTTGACTTAGCAATTCTTATATTTCTTATAGGGTTAATCTTCCTTTACCGTTGCACATCATTTACGGTGCCGGATCTGGAATTATAGCCTGAACAGCATCAATTTCCTTTAGAATTTCATCTGAAAGGAACACATTAATGGTATCAATGTTTTCTTTTAATTGTTCCAATGTGGTTGCTCCAATAATAGTACTGGTCAAAAACGGTTGTTGTTCAATAAAGGCCAAAGCCAGTTGTGTCAACGTCAATCCATTTTTCTTGGCAACTTCCTGATACAATCGGGTAGCTTCAGTGCTTTGTGCACTGGAATATCTCGAATATTGCGGAAACAATTTAATTCTGGCATTTGGATGACTTTCACCGCTTAGGAATTTTCCAGACAAAACCCCAAAAGCCATTGGAGAATACGCCAACAAACCTACATTTTCTCTCAAGCAAATCTCAGCAGAGCCATTCTCAAAAAGTCTGTTTAACAAGGAATACGGATTTTGAACTGTTTTTATTCTTGGCAAATTATGGTATTTACTTTCTTCCAGAAAACGCATGATTCCCCAAGGATTTTCATTTGAAAGTCCAATATGTTTAATTTTACCTTCTTTGATAAACCCATCTAAAGTCTCTAGAACATTATGGATATTGTCTTCCCAAGCATCATCCTGTACTTTGAATCCACGTTGCCCAAAAAAGTTGGTTTTGCGTTCCGGCCAGTGCAGTTGATACAAATCAATATAATCCGTTTGTAATCGTTGTAAACTCTGATCAAGTGCAAACTTGATGCTTTCAGGAGAAAAATCTAATTTCTCCCTCATGTATCCAAAAATAGGACTTGGACCAGCAATCTTTGAAGCTAAAACCACTTCATCCCGTTTACCGGTTTTCTTAAACCAGCTACCAAGGATTCTCTCCGTGCTGCCATAGGTTTCCTTACGTCCCGGTATGGAATACATTTCGGCAGTATCAAAGAAATTAACGCCGTTATCTAAAGCATAATCCATTTGTTCATGTCCTTCTGCTTCGGTATTTTGTTGTCCAAAAGTCATGGTACCAAGACAAATCTTGCTGACTTTTATATTAGTATTCGGTAAGGTTGTGTATTTCATTTTTTTATTAGAGGCTAAAATTCTAAGGCAAAAAGAGCCTAAGTTTATAAGAGCAAAGATAAAATTAGTTCTTCGTTTTTGGTTTGGTCTTTCCTAATTTTAACAAAAAAGGTTCAACGTTTGCACGCGAACCTTTTTTAAATTTAGAGCTTTATTATCTCAGTATCGTTGTTCATTCTTTCTAAAACTCATTCAACATTTTAGAAATCTCGTCTAATCTTGGTGTCAGGATAATTTCAATTCTACGGTTTTTAGCTTTTCCTTCAGCAGTTGTATTACTAGCCAATGGGGAGAATTCACCTCTACCGGCCGCCGTTAGATTTTGCTTATTGATTTTTTTATTTTCACTCAAAATAGCTACAATAGCAGTCGCTCTTTTAGTAGACAAATCCCAGTTATCAGCGATTGGGCCAGAACCTCCAAAAGGGTCATCATCTGTATGTCCTTCTATCAATACAGAGATATCCGGATTATCACCCAATACTTTCCCCACTTCAACAACCGCTTTTTTCCCTTCAGAACCAACAGCCCAACTGCCGGAATTAAAAAGCAATTTATTCTCCATAGAAACATAAACTTTTCCGTTCTTTTGTTCTACAGTCAATCCTTTTCCTTCAAAACTATTCAAGGCTTTAGACAAAGTTTCTTTCAGTTTTTTCATGCTCGCTTCTTTGGCAGCAATCATATCTTCTAATTCCTGCAAACGTTGTGCACTTTTATTCAAACGCTCTTGTTCTATTGCCAATGCTTTTCCTTTTGCTTCTAATTGCTCCAACAAATCACGATTTTTCTTCATGTTACTTTCCAAAGCATCGTTGCTGTTTTTTTCTAAAGCAGCATAGGAATCCTGCAGTACTTTGAATTTATTTTTAGAAGCCTCATAATCAGAGTTCAGTTTAGCATAATCTGCCTTTGCTTTTTCCAATTCTGATTTTAAAGTGCTATTGTCTAATTCCAATTGGTTTTTGGCTTTTAACAATTCGGCATTCTCATCGGCCATACTTCTGTTTTCTTTTTTCAAATCGGCAAATTTACTTTCTAAATCATTGTAGATTTTTTTGGACACACATGAAGTTGAAAGTGCCAATATCAGCAAACCGACGGAAACTCGTTTTATCATTTTTTGTAGGTATTTATATTATTTTATATGTTTTGAAACTAAAAAATCAATGTTTTATTGCGAGGCCCTAGCCCTGATGGCAGCAAAAATCCTTTTTATTTTTTTCTTTAAAAAATAAAAAGATTGTAGCGTACAGCAGGAACAGCTCCTCATTCAACACTTCTAGAAACGAAGCGCAAACTCTTGACACCAGCTATTCTATTTCGACCAGAATTGGGCAATGATCAGAATGTTTGGCTTCCGGCAGAATTACAGCTCTTTTGATTTTGTCCCTCAAAGGTTCACTCACCAGACAATAATCGATTCGCCATCCTTTGTTATTCGCTCTGGCACCTGGCGCACGTTGGCTCCACCAAGTATAATTATGAGGTTCTTTATTTAAAAATCGGAAGCTGTCTATGAATCCTGTTTTCATGAATCCGTCCAGCCAGGCTCTTTCTTCAGGCAAAAAACCCGAGACTTTCTTATTACGGATTGGATCGTGAATATCAATGGCTTCGTGACAAATATTGTAATCCCCGCAGATAACGAGATTAGGGACTTCTTTTTTTATTTCAGAAACGTAATTTTGAAAATCATCCATATACATGAATTTATGATCCAGTCTTTCGATGTTAGTTCCCGATGGCAAGTACAAACTCATAACCGACACATCTTCAAAATCTACACGTAGGTTTCTGCCTTCAAAATCCATATGATGAATTCCGGTACCAAAAACGATATTTTTTGGTTCTGTTTTAGATATTACAGCCACTCCGCTATATCCTTTTTTTGTGGCCGGATACCAATAGTGATAAGGATAGCCAGCTAATTCAAAATCTAATGTAGGAACCTGATCCTCTGTCGCTTTTATCTCCTGAAGACAAATTACATCAGGATCTGCTTGTTGCAACCAATTGATAAATCCTTTAGAAATAGCCGATCTGATTCCGTTTACGTTGTATGAAATAATTCTCATTTAAAATATTTTTTTTGGGCGCTTCTTCCGGAGAAATTAATGTTCATATGAGACCATCAAAAACTCTCTTTTATCTTTTGCCAGAAGAACCATCCTAATTTTTGTATGCGTTTCAAATGTAATAAAAAAGTATAAGTTTGACTGAGAAAAATGGAGAAAATGGAGTTTTTTGCTATCTTTGTTTCTTGCTCTAAAAAAACAAAAAAATACATGGGTTTAGTAACCGCAAAAGAAGTTTCACAAGCAATAAATACGGATAAGTACGGAATTTTAGGTACTTTTTCCGGATGGTTACTTATGAAGGTTCTAAAAATTTCTACCTTAAACAAAGTATACGACAGAAACAAACATTTGACAGATCTTGCGTTCCTGAATGGAATACTTGATGATCTTCAGATAAAATTCGAAATTCCGGAAGAAGATTTAAAACGTTTACCTAAAGACGGTGCGTATATTACAATTTCAAATCATCCTTTAGGAGGGATTGACGGCGTTTTATTATTGAAATTAATGCTTGAAAGAGAACCAAATTTCAAAATTATCGCCAATTTCCTTTTGCATCGAATTGAGCCTCTCAAAAAATACATCATGCCTGTCAATCCGTTTGAAAATCACAAGGATGTCAAATCAAGCGTGGTCGGAATCAAGGAAACCCTTCGTCATTTGAGTGATGGAAAACCATTAGGTATGTTTCCTGCCGGAGAAGTTTCTACGTACAAAGACGGTAAATTAATGGTTGACAAACCTTGGGAAGAGGGTGCTATAAAAGTAATTCGAAAAGCCCAGGTTCCTGTTGTCCCGATATATTTTCACGCCAAAAACAGCCGATTATTTTATTTACTTTCTAAGATTGACGACACGATGCGTACTGCAAAATTACCATCGGAATTGTTTTCTCAGAAAGACAGGGTAATCAAAGTCCGTATTGGAAAACCTATTTCTGTGGCGGAACAAAACGAATACAAATCTATTGAAGACTATTCGGAGTTTTTGCGAAAAAAAACCTATATGTTAGCCAATCCTTTCGAGAAAGAAAGCAAGTTATTGGCTGCTCCAAACTTAAAAATACCTAAAAGTCCAAAGAAAATTGTTACTCCTGCCAGTACAGAAAAAATGATTGCCGAAGTGGATGCTCTGCGAAGTACTGATTGCCGACTTTTACAAAGTAAAAATTACGAAGTTTTCTTTACCGAAGCTTCTAAAATCCCTAATATTCTTCACGAAATTGGGCGACTTCGCGAAATTACTTTCAGAGAAGTAGGCGAAGGCACCAATGAACCTATTGATTTGGACTCTTTTGATGAATATTATCATCATATGTTTTTATGGGATGATGATGCCAAGAAAATTGCCGGTGCTTACCGAATGGGTTTAGGATCTGAAATTTATCCAAAATACGGAATGGATGGCTTTTACCTCAACGACCTTTTCCGATTTGAACCTGAATTGCATGAAATGATGCATAAATCCATCGAAATGGGGCGCGCTTTCATCATCAAAGAATACCAACAAAAACCGATGCCGCTTTTCTTACTTTGGAAAGGAATTATTCACACGACCTTGCGTTACCCGGAACATAAATTTTTATTGGGCGGCGTGAGCATCAGCAATCAATTTTCTGATTTTTCAAAATCGCTGATGATCGAATTCATGAAATCGAATTATTACGATCCTTATATCGCACAGTATGTACACCCAAAGAAAGCGTATAAAGTAAAACTAAAAGATGCCGACAAGGATTTCATATTTGACGAAGCCGAATCGGATTTGAACAAGTTCGATAAAATTATCGATGAATTGGAGCCGGGAAGTTTGCGCTTACCTGTTTTGATTAAAAAATACATCAAGCAAAATGCACGGGTAGTTGCTTTTAATGTGGACCCATTGTTTAACAATGCGGTTGACGGATTAATGTACATCCGAATTGCTGATATTCCCGAAAGCACCATGAAACCCGTAATGGAAGAATTTCAGGCAGAACTGGAACGCAAACTGAGCGACAAAGAAGATTAATTTCAAATTGAATCATAAAAAAATCCCGAATACTCGGGATTTTTTATTTTTTAGAACCAGCCTTTTTTGCCTACCTGATAGGTTTGATAAAATTCTTCATCAGTTTTAGTAAGATAAATAATCCCTTCAATAAGACCTATTAACCCTCCAACTACACCACAGCTGATAATACTTATAATAAGCATAATGATTCCCTCCTGCGTGTATCCTAAGACGAATTTATGAACACCCAATCCTCCTAAAAGAATAGCTAAAACTCCCGAAACTATTTTCTTGTTTTCTTGTTGAACCGGCTGGGGGTTATTCCATGCCTCATGTTTTGAATTTTCCATAGTATTACATTTTAAAGAAACAAGTCATTAATTAACTTCGGTTTCTCCAATTTCATTAATTTCATCGAATTCGTTTTTTGGATCTGCCCCATATTGATTTGTTCCACTTTCACCTTCGGTACACAACAAAACCAACAACCATATTGAACCAATAATAGGAATAAGGATAATAAAGAAAAACCAACCGCTTTTACCCACATCATGAAGACGTCTCACCAATACTGCGAGTCCCGGAATGATGGTGCCTAAAGCAATTACGCTATAAAGAGGACCGTATCCGATATTTCCAAAAGCCAAACCTGCAACATTATCTAAAATCATTGCAAGGATAGCAAGAATAGTATTAGCTAAAGTATAATACCAATACTCACTGCGTCTGGCACGCCCGCTAAAATTTGCATAATTTTCAAAAACAACTTTTTTGTACCATTCAATCATAATTAATAAAATTAGTTTGTTAGTTCCTACTCTTTGGATTTTCGGTTACTCCTTTTTAATTCTGCAACGATTAATTCACTAAGAATCAATAACAATATTAAAAAAAAATAATTCGAGAAACTAATTCTATTGTCAAATATTTACAGAAAACCCTTATTATTAAATTGTGAAAGCCCACGCAATTTACCCTGACACCAGCAATAATAAGGATTGCATTCCAATTTATTGAACGGAATACTTTGCTTTAATTTTATCGACTATGACCTGCGCCAAGCGTTCATGACTTTCGAATGTCCAACCGGCAATATGAGGAGTAAGAATTACATTCTGTGCCTGCAATAAATACTGAAACGCTTCCGGAGTATTTTTGTCCTGAAAAAGGGTTTCAAAAGATAATTTTTCATATTCCAACACATCCAATCCTGCTCCCAATATTTTTCCGGACTGTAGTGCATCAACCAAATCAGCCGTTACAATATTCTTGCCTCGGGAGGTATTGATAATCCAAAAAGATTTTGCGAATCCCTTTATAAAATCAGCATCTACCATTTTGTCCGTTTCTGGAGTCCACGGAATATGCAAACTCAACACATCCGCTTTTTGTTGTAATTCTTGCAATGACACTTGTTTGGCATTAGCATCTTCCACATTTTCCAGAATATCATAACACAGTACTTCGACATCAAATCCACGAAGTTTTTTGGCAAGTGATTTTCCCATATTACCGTAACCAATAATCCCAACCGTTTTCCCGTCCAATTCATGACCGCGATTGCTTTCCCTATTCCAGTGACCCGATCTGATTTCCTGATCTGCTTTGTTCAGATTATTAAAAAGAGATAAAATCATTCCCAAGCTATGTTCAGCAACAGCATTTCGGTTACCTTCCGGTGCTGCAATAAGCGTGATGTTTTTTGACAAAGCATAGTCGCAGTCTATACTTTCCAGACCCGCGCCCACTCGTGCTATAAATTGCAAGTTAGTGGCTTTGTCTAAAAAGGTCTTATCGATTTTGAATCGGCTACGAATGACGATGCCATGATAGTCTTTAATTTTAGCTTCTATTTCTTCCTTAGACGATTTAAAATCCTCGAAATTAAGGAAGCCCGCTTCCTGCAATTGCCCCCAAAGCAAAGGGTGATTACCGTCTATATGAAGGATTTTGATATCCATAAAAAATACATTTATTTGTACCTCAAATTAACAAAAAAAATACGGTTTTTTGTTTTAGGAAAACGAAATTGGCAAGAAATGTCTAAATTAGCGTTCTTATAGTTTTCAACACAAACAATCCCTTTTTCTTATAATAAAAAAACCAGAATAAAAATGACCAAAACATTCAAAGTCTTTTTTGAAAGTGAAAAAGCAGGGGGACTTATATTACTTTTTGCAACTCTCCTTTCTCTTTATCTGGCCAATTCTTCCATTCAAACGGAATATATTGCTTTCTGGGAAACACATCTTGGTCACCATTCTATTACCCACTGGATTAATGATGGACTGATGGCCATTTTCTTCCTTATGATTGGTTTAGAACTAGAGCGTGAAATGTACGATGGGGAATTATCCAATATTAAAAATGCTGCTTTACCTATTTTTGGTGCCTTAGGCGGGATGGTTGTTCCAGCTGGTATCTTTTTATTGCTAAATTTTGGAACCAGCACACAAAATGGAGCCGGAATTCCAATGGCAACTGATATTGCATTTGCCATAGGCATTTTGTCTTTACTAGGAAGTCGCGTTCCGAGTTCGCTAAAAATATTCCTGACGGCTCTCGCGGTAATAGATGATCTGGGCGCTATCATCGTTATTGCAGTATTTTACACAGACAACATCAACTTTATCAACTTATTGATTGCTTTTGCCATCATGGGAGTTTTATTCATCCTGAACAGAAGAAAAGTCCATAGCCTTATCCCTTACCTGATTGGAGGTCTGGGAATGTGGTATTTCATGTTGAATTCGGGGGTTCATGCAACGATAACCGGGGTTTTATTGGCTTTTGTGATTCCGTTTGGAGACGGAGGAAAAAACACCTCTTCGTATCGCTTACAGCATTTTTTACACAAACCAGTCTCGTTTATCATCCTCCCTTTGTTTGCGATAGCCAATACCTGCATTGCAATAGATTCGAACTGGAATCAAGAGTTAAATCATCCCAATACAATTGGAATAATCGCGGGCCTTGTCATTGGCAAACCATTAGGCATCTGGCTTTTCTCATTGCTTGCCGTAAGCCTTGGTATTTGCAGCCTGCCGAACGATTTAAAATGGAAAAACATCATAGGAGCAGGAATGCTAGGGGGAATTGGTTTCACCATGTCAATTTTCATTACATTGCTTGCGTTTAAAAATGATGGTGAAGAAGTGATTACCTATTCTAAAATTGCTATTCTGATTGCTTCTTTTATAGCGGGCACCGTTGGTTTTTTATGGCTAAAATTCACATTAAAAAGTTCAAAGTATAAAGAGCCCGAAACTAATTAATTATTCCTAACCGTATAAAAAAGGGTGTTTAGCTAACAACTAAACACCCTTTTTATTTTTTTAAAGATTCTGTACAGCAACTATTTTATAAAAAACCAACCGTGGCTCCCCGCAACAGCTCCGGCTGTCGTCAACAAACTTAATAGCAACAATATCCAATGTGCTTTGTGCATAAATGAAAATGTTTTTTCGGGATTCTTCTCAGCATATTGCTTAAATAACTTATGCAGCAGCAAAGGTTCTAACACATATAAAATCAGAGAAAACAAAATCCAAACTAAAGTCATCGCATGGATCCACCAAAATCTATAATCAAAATACCGGTCCCAACCGTCAAGCACATACAACATGTAAAAACCGCTTATTCCAGTGAGCAAAGTTGTGATTTTAGCTTGAATGGCAAATCGTCCTTCGATTTCTTCAAAGGTTCTTATCTGGTCTTCTTTTGATTTTAGTTTTTTAACTGCAGGAATAATGACGGTTGTCACCATAGCTACACCGCCTATCCATAAAATTACGGCAATAACATGTATTACTCTCGCTAAAGTAAAGGTTTCCATTTCTCTTTAATATTTGATATTAGTACCGCTAAACGACTTATTATTATTAACTAGCATGTAAATATATGTGATTTAAACTACACAAAATTTGGTTTTTCGAAAAAAGAGATCGCACTAATTCCGTTCAAAATACAGACAAAAAAACTTAAAAAAAATGTGTAACTCTTCCGACTTTGTAACCCTCTATATTCCATAACAAATTCTGGCATCCGCAATTTTATGCCTCATTTTTAAAAATGACTTTTTACGAGCTAAAAATGGCCTTTTCAAGCTTCCGCTCTATTGTAAGCCAAAACATCAATCCAAAAATAAACCCCGCTTAAATCATATTAAACGAGGTTATAATCTATAAATATTTTAAAAATTAAATTTTCAAATCGGTTGTGCAACAGCTATCTTCTGTTATGGGCTGTTTTTAAAACATCGAATATCCAAATATTACTAACAACTTACTATAGTTAGAATCCCAAGATACATAATCTCCCAGCAAATTTCTACTAGTTTGATATCTCATTTCCAAGCTGTATTTATCCTTGAATTTATAACCTATACCAAATCCCAAATTATTTCCTGTTTTTATGCCTAGTGTATTATAATTAGAATTGTCTGCTCTTTTAAACTCGATTGCTGATTTTGAACTAAAATCAAATATATAGGAAGCATTAATAAAAATTTTAGAATTCTTATTAAGAAAAAAATAATGTCTTACGCTTAAAGGGAGTTCAATTGAACTGTAATCAACTGTTGCTATTAGTTTCCCTCCTGCAACATTACTTACGTTAGTAGTTTTTTCTGATTTAAAATATTGAAAAGTGGGCTCTACTGAAATTGACCATTTGTTTTTATTATACGGGAGTATATATTCTGCCTCAACTCCAAAACCCAAGCTTGATTCATTCCCAAAATCCATATTAAGAATATAATTCGATCTAGAATTTTCTATTGATAAAGAAGAGTTGTTTAAATGCATTCTAAACGTTAAATTGAATAAATCTTTTTTCTCTTTTCCTTCGTAATTTATGAAGTCTAAATTATCACATTTATTATATTCAATAAAAAAATCAATTAAGCTCCTTTTTTTATATTCCAAATGTTCCACTTTATTCATTTCAATTGTTGGACACTTTAAATCAATCCACAATTGCTGTTTAAACAGATTATTCGCTCTTACTTCATTGTTAGCATCGAGGTATTTTTTGTATACTAGTTGTTCTATATTAGAGTTCTCTTTATTATAAAAAAACCTTTGCAACTCATCGTTTTTATAGAGGTATAAATTTGATTTCCCTTCAATTAATACTTTTAAAAAAAGTACTTCTTCTAGAAAAACTGGATTTACGTCGCTACTCAAACTATTGATATTCCTACTAGATCTATCTATTTTGACTGTCCTTCTAATATATTTTGAGTTATTATAAATCCCAAATTCTTTTACAAATTTTATGTCGGCATTTATGGACTCACTATTTTCCGATAATTTATATTCAAAATGTGTTGGATTATTATTCCAATCGAGATTTTTAATTAGACAGTCGATTTTTTGTTCAGTATTATTAATGTAGTACCCTTTTTCGAATGAAATTTGAGAATATCCGTTAAGACTTAAGATTACGGTTAAAAATAAAAGTAGTTGTTTTTTCATTTTAATTATTTAATATTTGATTTAGTTAAATTCTGCCGTAAATAGCCCATAACCCAGTTTGTCTAAAAACCTCTAGACGAATAGTTTTTTTTTAATTTATCGGCAAATATATATGATTTAAACTACAAAAAGATTGATTTTTTTAAAAAAGAAAGCGAACGAATACCGCTAAAAACAAATATAAGAAAGCCCTAGAAAGGTTACACAAACTCTTCTGATTTTGTATCTATATGCCGTAACAACTCTAAGTATCCTCTTTTATGCACCGTATTAATGCTTGCGGCAGTTACCTATTGTAATGGCTTCGAAGTCGGGAGACTTCGCAGAGCTAAGAATCGAACCTGTGCAACGCACGTTTACCTCATTAATTTTATTTATGATGACGTTTAGTGATTGCGATTCATTGCCGCAACGAAACCTTCATTATTTCACATAGTTCTTATTTTAAATAATGCATAGCAGATTTTAGTTCTTCAGCGCTATTGACAACTTTGAGTATTTTTCCTTTCCCAATAATAAAGTGAGTTGGAAAACTATTAATGTTTAGGCTGTCGGAGAAATATTCATTGCTAACAGAAACTACTGGATATTTGAATTCTCTTTTAAGTAAAAATCTTTGTAAACTCTCTGATGAATCCGACGCTAATATAAGATGTTTCATTTAGGATATTTATTTAGAATTTTATACAAAGTACTTCTGCAAGAACAGGTTTGGAACTAAATTAAGCCAATATTCGGATTTGACGAATCATCCCCCAAATACAGACTCAACTTTCCATAAAGCCAACTAATTAAACCCGTTGTACTAGCTGTTAGCTGCTGTATCTTTTCGTCATCTTATAATGCAAATTCAAAAATGGAATCCCATAAAATTTCAAATTATGATCAGCTCTCAGTACATTTTCATTGTCAACATAGACTTTAATCCATTCGTGCATTGATTTTACAAACTTAGCCCAATGATTACCTCTGTGGTCAGTTAAAGTAAAATAAAAACCATTGTCACCGAAAACTTTGCCGTCCGAACTTAACAATAACGAACCATCTAAAAGTACTTTTTTTGTCATTACAACTGAAGCATTACCATTTGGTAAAGGAAAAACAACTTTTAGTAATGACTTGTTATATTTTGGAACAAAAGTGGTAGTATAAATTCCAGCATAAATCACATCATTTGAGCTTTTAAGTTTTCTATACCATATAGTCCATTTTACTAAACCTTCATTTGACAATTTGATGATCTCACTTTTTATGCCTTTTGAAGAATCAAGAGAATTCAGTGGTAAGTTTAGTTGTTGCAGTCTTTTGCTAAAAATTATTGATAAAGCTTTTCCAAAAGGTTTGAAAAAACTTTTCCATTCGCTCCAAATTTCAAAATCATAATTTGAAGTATTAACATAAAAGTCTACGACTTGTTTGTTCAGTGTATCCAATTCATTTTGGGTAAAATCTAAATCTGAAATATTTTCTAATAGTCCCGCATTAGGAGTATTAGAACTATAATTTAAATTCTCATTTTTTACTAGATTTCGAATAAATTTGTCACCAATAATATCTTCATCACCAATTGGACCAATTAACCACTTGTCCGTTTCAGGATTAATTTTTCTACCAGTTGTTTTTACCCAATATTGTGTTATTTTATCCTGTATCATTTTATTCTATGGTTCTTAAATCCTCCTCTTTTTGGTGATATAGCAGCCAACGTTCTGGTGCTTTGAGATGGTGGGAATTTCGTAAACGAGTATTTTCTGTTTAAAGAAAACGTGCTGCGAAACTGTAATTCCACTAAAGTCCCACTATATCAAAACGCCTGTTGTGCTTAGCTTTTTATTTCGTTTCGTATTGATATTTTTTCATTTCGTAATCACGAAATTCTTGTTCTGTCATTTTCAAAAGTATCATGGAATAAGTTTTATAGTTTTCAAAATCTTTATCTTTAAAAAAATCTGTTATCTTGTAATGAGTAAAAGTCTGCTCCAAATCCTCAAGTTTTAGTTTTGAAAATCGTCTTCTTGATTTCGGATATTGATTCCAGAATCGTTTGTAGGTATCATACTGTGAATCAGTAATTATATCAACTAGTCCCCCTATTAAATCAACTGGAATTTTATTTTCTGATAACTCGTTAAAATATTTTTCAATTTGGCTGTGAAA
Organism: Flavobacterium maritimum; assembly: GCF_040049085.1. Lineage (NCBI taxonomy): Bacteria > Pseudomonadati > Bacteroidota > Flavobacteriia > Flavobacteriales > Flavobacteriaceae > Flavobacterium > Flavobacterium maritimum. The sequence continues at coordinate 427,580 of NZ_JBDLZY010000003.1, read as the reverse complement.
TTTCTTTTTTGGTTCAAGTTTATTTTTAGTTTTCCACTTGGTCAAAACTAATGAAGATAAGAATCCACATAGAGCGAGTATAATTAAAAGTAAACTTCTCAATGGTCTATAATCCAAAGCTAATAATGGAAAAACACTGTTAACTGTCAAGAGAGCAAGAGCAATCAGATAAATATTTCTTTTAAAAAAATCCAGATATAAGTTAAACGCAAGAATTGAAATAATAAAAATAATTACTGTGTAAAAAATAGTCAATCCAAATCCAACTGACTTGTGGTACATTGGATAAAAATAATACAAACTATGATGGATAATTGCTAATCCGACAATTTGAATTATTGAAATCAATATTGGTCTTAGAACCTTTTTAGTCATTTTTTAGCTATCTATTTGTCGGTTTGGTAGGTCTCTTAAAATTGAGCACAACGTTATGGTATTACAGCGGGTTTGGGATCAAATTAAGCCATTATCTGGATTTAGCTATTAGCAACTAGTCTTAATAAGCTAATTCTGTTATTATTCTATCACCTAAGAAACCTTTTACGAGATTAATTATTCTCTCAGCCTCCCAAGATGGAATATTTTTTCCAAATCTAAATTTTTCATTTGAAGTAATTATTTCCATAGTTCCTTCGTCGATTAGAAACTGTAATTCTTTTTCGGTAGTTGCTAAACCTGTAATATCTACAATATCATTTTTTAATGGATGTTCAGTATATTCAGTTGCTCCAATAAATGCTAATTTAACTATTTGATCAATTTCAAATACTTTCCTTTTTACGTTACCATGTCCGATTTGATTCATCACAGTAAGAGTTTGTGTGTTGACAATTATAAATTCTTGATAAAGCGCATTTGAATGATATTTTTTAGCAACAATAAAAGTAAATATCAGCGCAATAAATAAAATTATTGTGGAAATTGGAGAATCTTTCCAAGTTTGAGAAATGACAAATAGAATTAATGGAATAGAACAAAACATTAAACAACCATTAAATAAAAAAATATTTTTTAAAATTGGTTTTATTGTTTTTTGAAAATCAATTTTAAGTTCTACAGGATTTTGTTTTTCTATAGTTTCTTCCATTTTGAGTTTTTTTGTTGGGTAGTTGCTGGTCACTTCTATACGCAAGCCATAAAATAGCTTTAATATGCCCTATTTGACTTGACTTTACCATAAAATTTAATAGTGTTTATTTTGCTAATATAGAGAAAAATTTTACAAATAATCAAAGGAGCTTTTAATTTACCGCATGCCTTTTGCCTTTACAAGAGTTTAAATCTCAGTTTCTTCTACTGCAATTCCTCACCATTCGGGTAGTGATATTTCCTTGTACGTCCATGACCTGTACGTTATTCGAGTGTCCGCGTGACGGACAGAAGCAAACTACCAAAGTAGTGCGGATGGCCAGACCGCATTACAAAAAAGGGTCCTCTCAACAGTTACGCTGAGAAGACCCTTTTTTTAATGGGGGCACGCCCAAATGAGGCTTATCCCTTGATTTGTTTCAAAGAAGTTTTGATTCCTTTAATTAAGGATGAACTGAATCCGTGCAATTCCATTTCGTTTAATCCCGCAATGGTACAGCCTTGTGGCGTTGTAACACGATCAATTAATTGTTCCGGATGACCTTTTTCTTCTAAAAGCATTTCGGCAGCTCCTTTTACAGTCTGGGCAGAAATGGCTAAGGCAGTTTGCCAGTCAAAACCAATTTCGATTCCGGCTTGCATCGAAGCACGGATGTAACGCAACGCAAAAGCAGTTCCACTGGCCGCAAGAACAGTGGCTGCATCCATCAATTTCTCATCAATGATGGGAGCGGTTCCTAAATCCTGAAAAAGAGCGACAACACCTTGCGCTTTCTCTTTGTCTTTTTCATTAAAAGCGATACAAGTAGCCGATGCGCCAAATTGAGCCGCAATATTAGGCATGATTCGGATGGCACTGTTGGCAGAACCTATTTTGTTTTGTAAATTTTCGATGGATAATCCGCTTACCGCCGAAGCGATTACTTTATTGGAAATCACTGGAAGAATTTCGGCCAAAACAGTATCTACCTGATACGGTTTTATAGTCAAAATAATAACGTCTGCATCTTGAATTTGATGAATATTATTCGTGGTAACTGTTGCTCCTAATTTTTCAAGGTAAAGAATACTGGCCGTATTTCTTCTGGTAATGGTCACTTGATTGTCTTGTGAAAATTTTGACAATCCTAATGCGATAGAAACACCTAAGTTTCCGCCGCCAATAATGTGTACTTTCATTCTGTTTTTAGTTTATAGTTTTTTTGGTTTTTTAGCTAGTTTTTTTTTCGAGACAACTATCCAATGCAGAACTAAATACCAGGTAACGACTTGATATTTAAAACCCTAAAATCATTTTTGCAATCGAAAAATAAATCAGAATTCCGCAAATATCATTACTGGTCGTTATAAATGGCCCTGTGGCCAATGCGGGGTCAATCCCGAATTTATCCAACAATAAGGGAATAAAGGTTCCGATAAGCGAGGCGATTATAATTACCGATACTAATGCTATGGTTACGATGATTCCGATGATAATTTCAACATTCAAAAGAAAATGACTTCCGAGGAATAATATAGAGGCCAGAATCACGCCGTTTAATAAACTTAGTGAAACCTCTTTGATTAATCGGTTAAACAAGGATCCGCTCAAGGTATTATTGGCCAAACCCTGAACAATAATTGCCGAAGATTGCACACCGACATTCCCTGCCATCGCCGCAATAAGTGGGGTAAAAAAGAATAAATTCCCATGTTCTGCCATGGCTCCTTCAAACAAACCTAGTACTCTTACGGTGATAAAACCACCCAAAAGTGCCAGAACCAGCCAAGGCAAACGCGCTTTGGTCAACTCCATAATGCTGTCATCTGCTTCAACGTCTTGTGAGATACCTGCAGCCAATTGGTAATCCTGATCAGCTTCATCCTTGATTACGTCCACGATATCATCAATGGTGATTCGACCCACCAAACGACCCAATTCATCCACCACCGGAATGGCTTCCAAATCGTATTTCTGCATGATTCGCGCCACCTCAACATCTTCGGTATCTACTTTTACCGAATTCAGTTTTCGGATATACACATCACTGATGGGTGTTCTGGACGAAGTAGTCAATAAATCTTTGAGTGATAATCGGCCTTTCAATCGGTCTTCGTCATCGACTACATAAATCGAATGGACTCTGGAAATATTTTCAGCCTGAATACGCATTTCTTTGACACAGGTTAATACATTCCAATTTTCATTGACTTTAACCAGCTCCTTGTGCATGATTCCCCCGGCAGTATCCTCATCATAACGCAACAAGTCCACAATATCCTTGGCATGCTCAACATCCTGCAATTCCGAGATTACTTCGGCTTTGATATCTTGCGAAAGTTCTGCAATAATATCGGCCGCGTCATTGGTTTCAAGTTCATCTAACTCTTCCGCAATCTCTTTTGGCGAAAGCCTGCTCAATATATTTTCACGCAAATCATCTTCTAATTCCAGAAGAATCTCTGCGGTTTTATCACTGTCTAATACCCTAAAAATGTAGGTCGCCTCTTCAAAATCAAGCTCATCAAGAATTTCCGCAATATCAGCATGGTGCATATCATTCAGTAAAGCTTCCAATTGATGGTCGTTTTTGTTTTGAATGAGTTGCTCTAATTCATGGATTAATTCTTTGCTGATTTTAAACTCCATCGGCTTCTATTTTTTGGGTAAGTTCAATAAACTGTTCTACGCTAAGTTGCTCCGGACGAAGGTCAAATACCGGATCTTCTCTTAAATTATCGGACAAATTTAAGGTTTTTAAACTGTTTCGCAAGGTTTTTCTACGTTGCTGAAAAGCAGTTTTCACGACTGTAAAAAACAATTTTTCACCACAAGGCAAACTGTAATTTTCCTTACGACGCATTCTCATGACTCCCGATTTTACTTTTGGCGGCGGATTGAAAACATGTTCATCTACTGTAAATAAATATTCGGTATCATAAAATGCCTGAGCTAAAACCGACAATATTCCGTAAGTTTTACTTCCCTTTTTCTCGCAAATACGTTCGGCCACTTCTTTCTGGAACATCCCAGCAAATTCCGGAATCTGGTTTCTCAATTCTAATGTTCTAAACACGATCTGTGTTGAGATATTATAAGGAAAGTTTCCGATTATTGCGAATTGTTTGCCTTCAAAAACTTCGTTGATATTGTATTTCAGAAAATCTTTTGAAATGATTCTGTCTTTCAGTTTTGGATAATTGGCATCCAGATACTCCACCGATTCGGTATCGATTTCAATCACGTAGGTATTGATTGGTTTGTCTAACAAATATTTTGTCAAAACACCCATTCCCGGACCAATTTCTAACACATCATCGTATCCTTTTAAGTTCAAAGTGTCGGCAATGTCTTTAGCGATGCTTTCGTCTTTAAGGAAGTGTTGTCCGAGGTGTTTTTTTGCTTTTACTTTTTCCATGATTTTTCTTTAACCGCAAAGACGCAACGTTTTTTTTCTAACCGCAAAGGTACGAAGGCGATACGTTTGTTTGTTTTTTCTAAAAAGCAACGAATTACTTTTGTTTTTTAACCGCAAAGACGCCAAGGCGCTAGCTTAGTTTTGTTTTTAAAATTGGGAACCAGAACTTGCAATAAAACTAATGTTCTGAAATCAATTCCAATTCCGTTCTAAAAGTCAGCATTCTGTCACCAAAAAGCTTGGTTCCTTCTTCACGCAAAGCCGGTGCATCTTCCTGGTAATATTTCTCCAAAGTTTCTTTACTATCTGTAGTATATTGCACCGAATAGGTTACTCCGCCCATTTCTTCTTCAACTAAAACGCGCACCATTCTGGCAGAAGAAAATTTTCCTGTAGCCAAAACTTCCGGAATGTGCTTGTGCTGCATCCAAATCATCCATTGATCATGAACGCTTTCGTGTATGTTTGTGGTAACGTTATATATTATCATTACTTATTGTTTAATCGGTTATTTGTTTAATTGGTTAAACGGTTAAACAAATAACCGATTAAACATAAACTTATAAATTATTATCTCCTCTCAGCTCCCTGAATTTTCTTCGGGCATCTACAAAATAAATACTGTCCTGATGATTGAATAATATCTTTTCGTACAATAGCTTTGCTTTGTCTGGCATTTGCAATTCTTTGTTATAAAGTTCCGCCGAAAAATATAAGGCTTCGTCTATATAAATTCCGTCACTGTGCTGATCAATAATGCTTTGGTATTGGCTTAAAGCCAAAGTAAAATCACCTTGTTTTTCATAGATTTTACCCAAACGCAACAAAGTTACACCTTCTATTTCCTGACCTTTAAAACGTTGCAAAATCATCTGAAATTGCTTTATGGCTTCCTGATTTCTATTTTGATATAAAAAGTAATCCCCTTTTGCAAATGCTGCCAAAGCCGTTTGTGTCGAATCGGCAACAGTATTATCGTTTATTAAAAGAAAATACTCCAAAGCATCATTGGCAATCAATTGTGTGTTGGCTGCTTTCAATTCCTTGAACTGTTTCAAAGCCCACGCAAAATCGGTTTTGAAATAACTTGTTTTAGCCGCTTTCAAACTTGCTTCATGCGCCACGACATCATTCTTCAAATCCAATTCAATCTGTGAATAATAAATTAAAGCCTGATTGAATTTTTCTTCGAAAAGCAAGATATCAGCCAGTTCCATTTTGGCCTGAGCTTCTTCGTAATCATTCAGTTGCAATTCGAGTGCTCTTTTTACTATTGCTTTTCCTTCTTCAGGTTTTTTTAAATTAAAAGCCACAAAATGCGCCTGAATCAGCTGCAAAGATAAGGTAAAAGGACTTATTTCAAACTGTTTCAACAAAGTGTCTAATTCTGTATTAATCGCTGCGAAGTCCGTTTCCTGTGCTTTATTAATTTTCATCTTCAGCAAATAGGAATTTGCCTGTACCAATAACTCTAAGTCTTTCGTGTTTTCCAGAACAAAACCCAGAATTTCCTTTGCCGCCTCCTGATTGTCTTCTTCAATGGCCAATTGCCCCAAATTAACAATATTGGAAAGCGATTCCGGATCCCGTCTGTAAATGGCTTTTTCCTGAATAAAGGCTTTGGTCAATTCTTTCTTCTGGACATAAAACCAACTCAAATAATGATTCCAAAACAGGTCCTGATTTTTTTGGGTTCTAATAATTAACGCTTTACGCAAGGCATCATCAAAACTGGTATCAGCTTCATCCGCCATGAAACGAGTCAATTGATTTTGAATCAACATCGAACTCTGTGGATTAGCAAAAGCTTCATCCAAAAAAGTATTGATCATCATCTCCTGATTGCCCAACTGACCGTAAAGCAATCCCATCTGATAATTAAAATTAAAATTGGGTTCCAGTTCCACTGCTGTTTGATAGGCTTTCAAAGCGTATTCCAACAATACTTTTCTCTCAAAGGAAGCCGCAATACTATACACTTCATTTGGATTTTTCTTTATCCGATCTAAAGCCTGCTGATAATAGTTTTGGGCTTTGACATCATTTTTTTGAAGTTGAAAATTGTACCCCAATTCCACCAGAAGACTTCCCTGTTTGTATTTGTCCAATCGGGTCTGAATGGCTTTTTCGGCTACATTATATTGTTTCAATTGTTGGTAACAATCGACTGTTTTTAAAAAATATTGTGAATTTTGAGGGATTTCCTGCAGTAACTCTTCAAAGCTGACCAATGCTTTTTCAAAATCCCCTTTGTCATAATAATAATATGCCAATTGTTCGTTTTGAGCGAACGCAAATAGTGAGAATGACAAAGTGATATAGAGAAAAAGCTTTTTCATTTTCAATATCTGTTTTTAGTCGCAGTCACAGTTTTCAGTCACAGCATCCCGATATCTATCAGGACTGTGACTGATAACCGCAAACTAATTAATTTATAATATCAAACCCGCAGTACGGACGCAACACTTCTGGAATTACGATTCCTTCCGGAGTTTGGTAATTTTCTAAAATTCCTGCCAACACTCTAGGCAAAGCCAATGAACTTCCGTTTAAAGTGTGTGCCAATTGGTTTTTCCCTTCTTTATCTTTGAAACGCAATTTCAAACGATTCGCCTGGAAAGTTTCAAAATTTGAAACAGAAGAAATTTCTAACCAACGATCTTGCGCTGTAGAAAACACCTCGAAATCGTACGTTAATGCTGAAGTGAATCCCATGTCACCTCCGCAAAGACGCAATATTCTGTATGGCAATTTCAATTCCTGAAGAATATTCTTAACGTGTTCTACCATTCCGTCTAATGCTTCATATGATTTATCAGGATGCTCTACACGTACTATTTCTACTTTATCAAATTGGTGCAAACGGTTTAACCCACGTACATGCGCTCCATAAGAACCAGCTTCGCGACGGAAACAAGGCGTGTAGGCCGTAGTTAAAATTGGCAATTCATTTTCGTTTAAGATTACATCACGAAACAAATTCGTTACCGGAACCTCAGCGGTTGGAATTAGATATAAATCATCCGTAGCATCATGGTACATTTGCCCTTCTTTGTCCGGCAATTGTCCCGTTCCGTACGCAGACGCTTCGTTTACCATATGTGGAACCTGAACTTCATTGTAACCTGCAGCAGTATTTTTATCCAAGAAATAATTGATTAAAGCACGTTGTAATTTGGCTCCTTTTCCTTTATAAACCGGAAATCCCGCTCCAGTGATTTTTACTCCTAATTCGAAATCAATGATGTCGTATTTTTTCACCAATTCCCAGTGCGGTTGTGCTCCTTCATGCAAAACTGGAACTTCCCCTTCTTCAAAAACGTTTAAGTTTTCCTCTGGTGTTTTTCCAACAGGCACAATATCAGCCGGAAGGTTAGGTAAAGTATATAATTTTTCCAAAAGTTCTGCAGCAAGCGCATCAGCAGTTTCTGCTAATTTTTTGCTTTTCTCTTTTAATAAAACCGTTTTTTCTTTTAAAATAGCGGCTTTTGATTTCTCACCGCTTTTCATCAATTCGCCAATGTCTTTGGATAATTTATTAGATTCGGATAAAGTTCCGTCTAACTCCACTTGCGTAGCGCGACGTTTTTCATCCAGTTGTACCACTTCTTCAACAACACTTGTAGCATCGATGTTTCTCTTTGCCAAAGCCTTGATTACTTTTTCCTGATTCTCTCTAATAAATGCGATTTGTAACATAGCTTGATTTTTAAAACTCTTCTTATATAATAAAGGAAGCAAATTTAAGGAAATGTTTGATAGGAACGAGACAAAGTTTCTATGAAAAATTATTTCGCGAAGATGCACAAAGCAGACACAAGGACCCTCAGAGTTTTAAAACTTTAAAACACTTTGTTGTATCTTCTTTGAATGCCTTTGTATTTTCTTCGTGCGCCTTTGTGAAACAACTGTGATCTATTCTCTTTTAATCTCATGTCCCACGAATTCTTCTAAAGTTGCAAACATTTCGTCTACAGAAAGCACTTCAAAATCCGGGTGAGTTTTTAAAAAATCGGCATTCAAGATAACCAAGTTTTCTTCTATTTCGAAGAAAGTATCGTTATTGAGTAAATCTCTAATAGGATTTACACCCTCTAATTTCCCAGACAGAAATTTATTGAGTTTAACGCTGCTCATTAATTTCACTTTTTTGGATTGTTGTTGAAATAATTCCAAGTGTTTTTCGGCACCAAGTAATGCCAAACCTTCTTCTATCAATTCATTTAATTCGGTATTCCAACGAGAATTATAAACAAATTGAGCAAAGTTACCCGCAGCATATTGGGAGTAATAATAATCTAAATAATAACTCATCAAAGCATCATCATGAATCAAATCGTCATTAACACCTTCTTCGCGCATTAAGTTAACTACTGAAATATTAGAGTTCACCACATCTTGTGGATTTTCACTATTCATTGCAGTTTCTGAAATAATTATTCTACCAAATTCCATACTTTTATATTTAAATACTAGAGTGCAAATTTCAGTTAAAATACAACAGAAAAGAAATACAATCTGATTTATATACTATCCGATTCATTACTACTCTTCTTCTGATTCATTTTTGCAACTAAGGTTTTTAAACGCAAGGCTTTTTCTTTTTTTTCCTCCTGAAGTTTAGCTTTTTTTCGATTTAGCAATTTGGTATGTAAAGCCTTATTTTTGGTGTTTTTTTCGGGTCCTTTTGCCATGATTTCTAATCTTCAATAATTATGATGGCAAATATAAACAAAGCCATATTAAAAATGAGGAATGGATGAAAAACCCATATTCCTAGCCCCGATTACTTCACTTAATTTTTATTTTCAGCGGAGTTCAGTGAACTTCGTTTGCAGTGAAAATCCTTTTGTGCAGGGGTTCAGCACAAAAGATTGCAACGAATAAACAAATAAAACAAAAAATGCAATTTATTTACACTAGTACGAGCAAGTCGCGACTTGTCCCTACCATAAAAAATCTTATTTTTGCACCTCGTTCTGAATTAATTTCAGAATCTAAAAATAATTTTATGATACAGAATCCAAAAAGATATACGATTACAGCAGCATTGCCTTATACAAATGGACCAATCCACATTGGCCATTTAGCGGGTGTTTACGTGCCTTCAGACATTTATTCCCGTTACCTGAGATTACAAGGAAGAGACGTTTTGTTTGTTTGCGGAAGTGATGAACATGGTGTTGCCATTTCGATGAAAGCCAAAAAAGAAGGTATTACACCACAAGAAGTAATCGATAAATATGACGGAATTATTCGTAAATCATTTTCGGATTTTGGAATTTCATTTGACAATTATTCCAGAACCTCGGCTAAAATTCATCATGACACGGCTTCAGAATTTTTTAGAACACTTTATGATAAAGGTGATTTTATTGAGGAAGTAACCGAACAACTATATGATGCAAAAGCGGACCAGTTCTTAGCAGACCGTTTTGTAACCGGAACTTGCCCAAAATGTGGTAATGAAGAAGCGTATGGTGATCAATGTGAAAAATGTGGCTCTACCTTAAACGCTACAGATTTGATTAATCCAAAATCGACTATAACAGGGGAAACTCCGATTTTGAAATCAACAAAACACTGGTTTTTACCTTTAGACCGATATGAAGATTTCTTGAAAGAATGGATTCTTGTTGGACACAAAAACGACTGGAAACCGAATGTTTACGGTCAAGTAAAATCATGGATCGACGGTGGATTAGAGCCTCGTGCCGTAACCCGTGACCTGGATTGGGGAATTGATGTTCCGGTTGAAGGAGCTGAAGGCAAAAAATTATATGTGTGGTTTGATGCGCCAATTGGCTACATTTCTTCTACCAAAGAATGGGCTTTACGCGAAGGAAAAAATTGGGAACCATACTGGAAAGATAAAGACACCAAACTGGTTCACTTTATCGGAAAAGACAATATTGTTTTCCACTGCATTATTTTCCCGGCAATGTTGAAAGCCGAAGGAAGTTATATTTTACCTGATAATGTCCCTGCGAATGAGTTCTTGAATTTGGAAGGAAATAAACTATCTACTTCTAAAAACTGGGCAGTTTGGTTGCACGAGTACCTGGAAGAATTCCCGAATCAGCAAGATGTTTTGCGTTACGCTTTAACCTCAAATGCACCGGAAACAAAAGATAATGACTTTACCTGGAAAGATTTTCAGGCAAGAAATAATAATGAATTAGTAGCGATTTTTGGAAACTTCATCAATCGTGTTGTGGTTTTAACCAATAAATATTACAACGGTATTGTTCCGGAACCAAACGAACTTTCAGAAGTTGACGAACAAACTTTGACTGAATTGAAAGCATATCCAGCGGTAATTTCGAGCTCTATAGAAAGGTACCGATTCCGTGAAGCTTTGGGTGAATTAATGAATGTGGCTCGTTTAGGAAATAAATATCTGGCCGATGAAGAGCCTTGGAAAGTAATCAAAGACAATCCGGAACGTGTACAAACACAAATGTATGTGGCGCTGCAAATTGCTGCGGCATTGAGCTCTCTATGTGAACCCTTCTTACCATTTACTGCCATAAAATTAAAACGTATCCTAAATGTTACATCAAACGCAGTCGAGATGAACTGGAATACTATTAGTGAAACATCTGATTTAATTCCGGCAGGACACCAGATTGGTGAAGCTGAATTACTTTTTTCTAAAATTGAAGACGAAGAAATCCAAAAACAAATAAACAAATTGGAAGCAACAAAAACGGCTAATATCGCTGAAAACAAAAAAGCAGAACCACAAAAAGACCTAATTCAGTTTGAGGATTTTGCAAAAATGGATATCCGTGTAGGAACCATTTTGGAAGCTGAAAAAATGCCAAAAGCGAATAAACTTTTGATTTTAAAAGTAGATACTGGAATTGATGTTCGCACGATCGTTTCGGGAATTGCAGAGAGTTTTTCACCAGAGGACATTGTCGGAAAACGTGTTACTGTTTTAGTGAATTTGGCTCCAAGAAACCTTCGTGGCGTGGAGAGTCAAGGAATGATTTTAATGACTACCAATGCAGAAGGAAAACTGGTTTTTGTAAATCCTGATGCAGATGGTGTTGCAAATGGAGAGACGATAAACTAATAAAAATTAACCGCAGATTCTCTGATTATTTCTCATTAATCGGAGAATCTGCGGCAAAATAAATAAAAATGAACCTAAAAGTAATTGCTTTCGACGCTGATGATACCTTATGGATCAACGAAACCTATTTTGATGAAACCGAGAAAAAATTCTGTGGTTTGATGGAAGATTATTTGTCGCATCAAGGAATTTCAAAGGAACTTTTTAAAATTGAAATCGATAATCTAAAATTGTATGGATACGGAATTAAAGGCTATATCCTTTCGATGATTGAAGCGGCAATGCGAATTTCGAATAATACTATTCCCATAGAAATAGTTGAAAAAATCATTCAGTACGGAAAAGAATTGCTTGAAAAACCAATTGTTTTGTTGGATGGAGTAGAAGAAACCTTGGAAGCATTGCATGGAAAATATAAATTAGTGGTTGCCACCAAAGGAGATTTATTGGACCAACGCCGAAAATTACACAATTCTGGTCTTGGCCATTACTTTCATCATATTGAAGTAATGTCAGACAAACAAGAAATTGATTATTCTGATTTGATCAAACGTCTGGAAATCGAACCTTCCGAATTTTTCATGATTGGCAATTCGCTAAAATCAGATGTTCTGCCGGTTTTAGCCATTGGCGGACACGCAGTTCATATTCCGTTTCACACCACTTGGGCGCACGAAAAAATTGACCATAAAGTGGAGCATGACAACTTCAATGCTTTTGACAAAATAACGGAAGTCTTAACAAGATTATAATTAATAAATCCTCATCAAATAAAACATAATAAACTGCTCAAAACTACATTACCTTACAGTTTTTTTCCTTCCATACATTGAAATATTACCAAACCCCTTAGATTATAACATAAAAGTGAGGAATTTTTATTTTTTTAAAATCCCTCGCAAACAACTCATCTACAATCATTTAAAATCATTACCATTAATTACATTTTAACAAGATAATCATTATTTTTTATAAGTTGCTATTTGGAACCTTTTCATTAAACATTTAATTGTACTTTTGCGCAAAATCTAAAATTTAAAATATGAAAAAACTTTTACTTACGTTAGTTTTTGCTTCGGTAATATCAAATTTAAATGCGCAAACAGAAACTGAAAAAAACTCAAAAAACATTTTCAACAAGTGGTCTATAGAATTCGCTGCTGGTTTCAATACGGTTCAAAAACCGCTGACTCCAGGATATTGGACAGCTACTCCAGGCCTATTTGTAGCTGATTTAGGTGCACGTTACATGTTCAATAACAAATTTGGTTTGAAAGCAGATTTCGGATACAACAATTTTGAATCTAAAGACGATTCAAAAGATTTTCAGTCTAAATACTATAGATTTGACGTCCAAGGAGTTGCCAATCTTGGAAGAATAATGAATTTTGAAACTTGGACAAAAACTATTGGGTTATTAGGACATACTGGCTTCGGTTTGTCATACTTAGAGAATACAGATGCTTCGATTGACGATAAAATGATTAACTATATCGCTGGTGTTACAGGTCAAATCAAATTATCTGAAAAATTTGCTTTAACAGGAGATTTCTCAACTATCATACACGCCAAACAATATTTTAATTTTGATGGTTATGGTCTAAACCCGGCTCCTAGAGGGTTTAGCGGCATTGTCTTTAACACTACAGTGGGTCTAACATATTACTTAGGCAAAAACAGCAATCATGCGGACTGGCAGATCGATAATCAAAAAGAATTAGAAATCGAAGCATTGAAACAACAAATTGGTAAAATTGAAACATCCTTGCTAGATACAGACAGAGATGGTGTTACTGATTATATAGATCTTGAACCGAATACCATTTCAGGCGTAACAGTTGATACAAAAGGGAGATCAATTGATTTGAATAAAAATGGCGTTCCTGATGAATTGGAAAGCTATTTTGAAAAAACTTATGGAAAATCATCTGACCAATCTTCAGACCCAAAATACAATGAATCAATTAAGAAATTAATCAATAATGGCTACATTACTGTCTATTTCGATTCAAATAGTTCAGTTCCTACAAATTTCTCAACAGATAACATTAATTTTATCTTAACTTATTTGAGAAATAACCCTACAGCTTCAATCGACATTGTTGGTCACGCTGATGAATTAGGAAAATCAGAATACAATAATAAACTATCTAAAGCGAGAGCTGAAGCTGTTAAAAGTATTTTAGTAAAAGCTAACATCAATGCTTCAAGATTAAATATTATTGCTGCTGGGGAAGACAATTCAGTTGTAAAAGATTCGGAAAGCGCTAGAAAATTAGTAAGAAGCGTTACTTTCATAATAAAATAATCTATTTGATTTTTATTAAAAGCCCTAAAAGAAAAATTTTTAGGGCTTTTTTGTAGACCAAAAACAACTTTTCTTTATAAAAGAAGTAAAAAACATTCAAAAGAATAATTCTACTTTTGTACCTAAAACTTTTTAAATAATGAAAACACTTTTAGACCTGGAAAACTGGCCCAGAAAAGAACATTTCCATTTTTTCAGGCAATTTGAAGAACCATTTTTTGGTGCTACGGTCGAGATTGATTGTACCAAAGCATACGAAGTCGCCAAGGCATCGGATACTTCTTTTTTCATTTACTATTTGCATAAAACTCTGGTTGCAGTAAACACAATGGAATGCTTTCGATATCGTATTTCAGGAGATCAGATTTACATTAACGACCGAATCGATGGTTCTGCCACTATTGGTCGTAAAGACGGCACTTTTGGTTTTTCTTTAATTGAATACCATACTGATTTTAAAATTTTTAAACAAACAGCCTTAACCGAAATAGAACGCATTCAAAGTACAACCGGTATTTTTACAAGAGCTTTTGAAGATGATAATGTAATTCATTTTTCGGCCATTCCGTGGTTGAACTTCACTTCCCTTTCCCACGCCAGAAGTTATGCGTTTCCGGATAGCTGTCCTAAGGTTTCTTTTGGCAAAATGACTACTTCAGAAACAGGAAAAAGAACTATGCCAATGTCTGTGCACGTACATCACGGCTTGATTGATGGATTGCACCTGGGACAATTTGTAGATTCTTTTCAGGAATTAATGAATCGGTAAATGAATTATTTTTTTTAACTTTACTAAAAACTCATGGCTATGTTATCAAAAAATATCGAAACCGCGTTGAACAATCAGATTCGTATTGAAGCTGAATCATCCCAAACTTATCTTTCTATGGCCTCTTGGGCAGAAACGCATGGTTTGGAAGGAATTTCAAAATTTATGTACGCCCAATCGGAGGAAGAAAGGGTACACATGCTTAAATTAGTAAAATATGTCAATGAGCGAGGTGGACATGCTAAAGTAAGCGAATTAAAAGCTCCTAAAATTAGCTACGGAACATTCAAGGAAATGTTTGAAGAACTTTACCAACATGAAATTTTCGTTTCTGATTCGATTAATCAACTGGTACATATTACTTTTGATGAAAAAGACTATGCCACGCATAATTTCTTGCAATGGTATGTAGCCGAACAAATAGAAGAGGAAGCCCAAGCCAAACTGATCTTGGACAAAATCAATCTGATTGGCGATGACAAAGGTGGTTTGTACTTATTTGACAGAGACATTCAACAAATTGCAGTTGCCTCTGCAGCAGCAGCAAAATAGCACTCCCTTGTTAACAATTTAAATTTAGTTTAATTAATCAAATGCCTTAGAGGATTTCATTCTTTTTAAGGCATTTTTTTTGCATCAAAAAAAGTTAAAGTTTATTTAGAATACATAAAAATAACATATCTTTGTCTTGGTTTTTAATTCTTTACAAAGTGAGCAAGAAAGAAAAAGATAAGAAAAAGGATAAAAAGAAGAAAAAGAAAAAAGAGATCCTTGACAACATCAAGAAAGCAGAAAACTGCAAGTCTACTTGTTGCGAAAAATTTAAAAAAGGTGAAAACAAACGTTGCAAACGTTGTCCCATGTTCGATTTAATAAAAAAAGCGTCATAATTCAAAACATAAATGCCCTCCAGATGAGAGGGCATTTTTTTATACAATTACATATAATACTTTTAGATACTACTTTCCTAAAAGCATTACTTCAGTGACAACGACTTCCGTAATGTAGCGCTTCTCTCCGTTCTTATCGTCATAACTTCTATGGGTTAGCTTGCCTTCAACAGCTATTTCTTTACCCTTCGTTACATACTTTTCAATGATGTCGGCAGTTTTGCCCCATGCAACCACTTTGTGCCATTCGGTTTGTTCTACTTTCTCCCCTTTTTCATTTTTATAACTGTCTTTTGTAGCTATGGTCATATTAGCTAATTTTCGCCCTCCTTCAAAAGTCTTGATTTCTGGATCATTACCAACGTGTCCTATTAGCTGTACTCTGTTTTTCATTGCATTCATGGCGTGTAAATTTAAAATGTTAGTGTGTATAAATATTTTGCCGATTGTTATTTGATTTCGACATGGCAAAGATGCGACGATCTCAAAAAATTATTCGGTTACTAACTACTTACTTTCGGTTGTAACTATTTGTAAACGTTTGTAAATGGGAAAATTTTCCTATATTTGGTTGATTTAAAGATTTTTCACGGTCCCCAAACT
Organism: Flavobacterium maritimum; assembly: GCF_040049085.1. NCBI lineage: Bacteria > Pseudomonadati > Bacteroidota > Flavobacteriia > Flavobacteriales > Flavobacteriaceae > Flavobacterium > Flavobacterium maritimum. The sequence continues at coordinate 411,442 of NZ_JBDLZY010000003.1, read as the reverse complement.
ATGAAATTCTATCAAAACCTATTAGCCATGACAAAAACCTGCTTGGAATGTGGAGAAAAAATTGTTGGTCGCGAGGATAAGAAATTCTGCAGCGATGCTTGTCGTAATGCTTACAACAATAAAATAAATAAAGACAGTACCAACTTTATGCGCAACATCAACAACAAATTGCGCAAAAATTATCGTATTCTCTCAGAACTAAATATAGAAGGAAAAGCAAAAACTACACGAGCCAAAATGCTGAGCAAAGGCTTTGATTTTGATTTTTTTACCAATATTTTACAGACCAAAACAGGAAACACCTACTATTTTCTGTATGATCAAGGATATCTCCCTTTAGACAATGATTTTTATATGCTTGTCAAAAAGGACATTTAATACCACAACCCCACCTACCTATCATGAAAAAAGATTATTTCTCAATTTTATCCGCATTCTTTATCCTGGGCATTCTAGGATTCATTTATGCTACAATGATGCCGCAATGGACATCCAATGAGGACGATTCCCTTTCGGAATTTTCTACAGACCGAGCTTTTGAAAAAGTAGCAGCCATCGCAAAAAAACCTCATTTCGTGGGTTCCAAAAACCATGAATTAGTGGCTAACTATCTTGTAAATGAGCTTAAACAATTAGGCTTAGAAACTAGCTTACAGGAAGGTTATACTTTGAGTGATTGGGGAAATTTAGTAAAATCTAAAAACATTTTGGCACGCATAAAAGGGACAAATAATTCAAAAGCCCTCTTGTTACTAACACATTATGACAGCGCACCCCATTCCTATTCTCCTGGCGCAAGCGATGCCGGTTCTGGCGTAGCTACAATTCTAGAAGGTGTACGCGCATTTTTATACAGTAAAACGCCTCATAAAAACGACATCATCATTATGTTTTCAGACGCAGAAGAGCTGGGTTTAAACGGAGCTGCTCTTTTTGTAACTCAACATCAATGGGCAAAAGACATAGGTTTGGTTTTAAACTTTGAAGCACGTGGTTCTTCTGGACCAAGTTATATGTTGATGGAAACCAACAAAGGAAATGCAGCATTAGTAAAAGAATTTGCCGCCGCCAAAACCACTTTCCCGGTTTCGAATTCTCTAATGTACAGTATTTACAAAATGCTGCCTAACGATACAGACTTGACCGTTTTCAGGGAACAAGGAAACATTCAAGGGTATAACTTTGCTTTTATAGACGATCATTTTAACTACCATACCGCACAGGATGATATTCAGCATTTAAACAAAAGTACCTTGGAGCATCAAGGAAAATACCTGATGCCGTTACTGAATTATTTTTCAAATACTGACTTAAACAATACACAGGCATCAGAAGATTATGTCTACTTTTCCATTCCATATACATTTATACATTACCCTTTTAGCTGGGTTTTCCCAATGACGCTTGTGGCATTAATTCTGTTAATCATTTTAATCTTCTTAGGAAAAGGAAAACGCTTAATCTCATTTAGAGAAATTGGCAGAGGATTTATCCCTTTTCTAGGTTCTTTAATTGTAAGCGGACTCATCACCTTCCTTGGCTGGAAGTTATTGTTGTTACTCTACCCGCAATACAATGATTTACTAAACGGCTTTACTTATAACGGCCATTCTTATATTGCCGCTTTTGTATTATTGAGTATTGCCATTGCTTTTGCGTTTTACAATCGCTATTCGTTCAAGAAAACTACGATGAACCATTTTGTTGGCCCCTTACTAGTCTGGATTTTAATTAATGGATTTATTGCCAACAGTTTAGAAGGCGCTGGATTTTTAATTATTCCGGTCTATTTTGGCATATTTGCATTTGGAGCTTTCGTCTTTACTCAAAAATCAAGCTGGATCCTTAATCTGATTTGCAGCATCCCAACTTTATTCATCATCGCCCCTTTTATTCAAATGTTCCCAGTAGGCTTGGGACTTAAAGTTTTGTTTGGAAGTGCTATCCTTACAATCCTGGCTTTTGGCTTATTATTGCCTGTATTTGGAGCTTTTCAAAGGAAAGGAATTTGGTCTTTGTTGTTTTTTGGCTTTGCCCTCGGCTTTTTTGCGAAAGCACATTATGAATCTGGCTATGAATTTGGAAAAGCAAAATCAAATAGTCTTTTGTATGTCTATAATGCCAATAACAATACTGCCAATTGGATAACCTATGATACCAATCTGGATTCCTGGACGAAAAAATATTTAGGCGAAAATCCTAAAACTGCTCCTGCCATAAATGAAACGCCTTTATTCAGTAAGTACAATTCTGGTTTTACCTTTATAGCCGATGCTCCGAAAAAAGAACTTCAGAAACCAACTATTGAGTTTTTGTATGATAAAATTATTGGTTCCCAAAGGTATTTGAAAATACGAATTTCACCAAACCGTAAAGTAAATCGTTATGACATTTTCGCGACCGAAAACATGGTCATTCATAATTTCAAAGCCAATGGCGCCGCTGCATTGGGCCAAAAAGGATCGAAATACGAACGAAACGGCAAGAAATTATTAAGCTATTATGTTGTTGGAAATGAGCCTTTGGAAATGCAATTCAGCATCGATAAAAAAAGTATTCTTGCCATGGAACTATTAGAAAGTTCATTTGATTTAATGACCAATCCTTTATTTGGAATGGCAAAAAGAGATAATTGGATGATGCCTACCCCTTTCGTTTTAACCGATGCAGTAGTTATTAAGCAAAAAATAAAACATAGTCAAAAAGTAATCGTAAATACTTTGATTAATCCTGCTGTAAAAGATAGTTTAACTGTTGTAAAAGACAGTCTAAAACCAAAACAATAAATAGAAATCATCACAGACTGAGACCCGATTAAAATTAGGGGAATAGGATTGAAAAAATATAAAATGACAAAAATTAGTATTCTGGGGTGTGGTTGGCTAGGCATGCCTTTGGCGAAAGCCTTATTACAAAAAGAATTTTTAGTTAACGGCTCCACAACTTCTCCGGAAAAAATTTCCAGCTTAGAGAATTTAGGGATAAATCCTTTTTTAATTGCGCTTGACGGCAAAAGTGTTTCGGGTGCTATTGAATCTTTTTTGGATGAAAGCAAGATTTTAATTATTGATATTCCGCCCAAATTAAGGGGAAACAGCCCTGAAGATTTTGTTGGAAAAATCACGTCTCTTATTCCGTTTATAGAAAAATCAAGCATTGAAAATGTACTTTTCGTCAGTTCAACATCGGTCTATGGTGATGACAATACATTGATAACCGAAGAGACAGCACTGAATCCTGACACAGAAGGAGGCAGACAACTGGCAATAGCCGAAACCCTTTTACAAAAAAACACTTGTTTCAAAACCACCATTGTTCGCTTTGGAGGATTGATAGGTGAAGACCGGAATCCGATAAAATTTCTATCCGGAAAAGAAAACATAGAAAACCCTCAAGCACCTATTAATCTGATTCATCAAGAAGATTGTATCGGTATTATTTTGAAAATTATAGCAAACGACTGTTGGAATGAAACTTTCAACGCGGTGACACCGTTTCATCCGTCACGTGAAAATTATTACACCCAAAAAGCCAAAGAACTAAATCTGGCCTTGCCTAAATTTAATCCCGAAACAAATTTTACCGGAAAAACGATTTCAAGTAATAAAATAGAAACCGTTTTAAATTATACTTTTGCAAAAACAAATTTGTAAAGTGAGGACTAAAATAAAAAACGCTTTTTTGTCTAAAGTTAATGCTATCGGTTTACCCGTACTCGCTTTGTGTTGGGTAAGTTTTTTTTGGGGCACCACTTGGCTCGCTTCCAAAGAAGGGGTTAAACACATGCCCGCACTACAATTGGCAGCCATCAGACAATTCATTGGGGGAGGCCTTTACATATTATTTTTTTTGTTTAAAAAAACACCTTGGCCAAAAGGCAAACAATGGAAAAGCATCCTTATTTTGAGTATTCTTAATTTCGTACTGAGTAATGGCCTGAGCACTTGGGGTGTTAAATACATCAGTAGTGGATTAGGAGCTATTATCGGAGCTATTGTCCCTTTATGGATCGTTATCATCACTTTTTTTAGAGGAGAACGATTGATGCGATTAACGGTTACTGGCTTAATCATAAGTTTTGGAGGAGTCTGTGTTATCTTCTACGATCATTTAAGCGATTTCATGATTGCTGATTTTAGATTTGGCATTTTCATTTCTTTAATCTCTACCCTTACCTGGGCATTTGGCTCCTTGTATACCAAGAAAAAAGCGGCCAGTTTTAATCCCTATTTCAGTTTAGGATTACAAATGTTTCTGTCCAGCATCCTCCTTTTTGCTTTTACGGGCGCTACAGGAACCTCCGTAAGTTTAAGTTCCATTCCGGCAATTTCTTGGTGGTCCATCGCATATCTGGTTATCTTTGGTTCGGTACTTACATTTATTGCTTTTATATATGCATTGCAACACCTTCCTGCAGAAATAAACAGCATTTACGCGTATATAAACCCTATTGTAGCGGTGATTTTAGGTTCTGCTGTTTTTGGCGAACCACTGACTATTGCCCTTGCAGTTGGCGGGGGAGTTACATTATTAGGCCTTTATCTGGTAAATTATTCTTTAAGAAAAGGACGGAGATAAATACATGTTATTTGTAATTATTATATTGAAAAATAAAACCAGACAATTCGACTTCATATCTATCCGGCAATTTTTTATTTGTTTTTTTCAATAACACACTAAAAAAATGATAATTGCTAAATTCCGGCTTTAGCAATAATCCATTCTTTTTCCAAAATTATCTAAAGGCTTCAAACTTACAATTTTACTCAAAAAGTGTTCTTCTACTTCTTTTTTATCCGTTTTTACCAAACAACAATGATCCCAAACCAAAAATTCACTAACTTTAACATACTAAAAACCAACAAACTAGTATCGTCAGTAAAAACAGCCAAATTACTGAAATAAAATTCTGAACACTGTTTATTAAAAAAACGAACTTAAGCACGGTTGTAAAATAACAAGACCTTGTGAGATGAATTCTCACTTTAGATGATTGGTACATTCGAGATACATTTGACAATAAAATTCTTTTCAAAACAGAAAAAGAAAGCACTAAACTTCAGCTATAAAAGATTAAGAACACAAATAGAAAAATTCAAGCACTGGTTATTCCACAAACGATCAGTGGCAGCTAAATAAAAATTTACGTTAAGGCATCCGTTTTTGGTTTTCTACAATGCAGAAACAGTTACCAAAATTGCCGAGGATGGGATACGTTACAATCCTAACTTCACCCTTAAAGCAATTTATCGGCATTCTATCAAAACCAAATTGTAAATGTGATAAAAACTATTTTTCAAGACCGTTGAATTCAAAAAAAAATGGATTGAACAGATTCATCGCCAAAACGTGTTAAAATTGGTGGTTATTTAAAAGATAACAGAAAAAAAATATTTCACAGAGTTGATTGAGATCATCTAATCATAACTGAAAAAAAATCTTTCAACGACAGATTATCGATTATCAATAAATAAAGAAATCATGAAAAAGTCATTACTTATTCTATTGATTCTCATAGCAAATTCAATATTTGCGCAACGAATTGTAACTGGGGTAGTAACAACAAAAACAAACGACCCTATTGAAAAGGTAAAAGTTAGCGTAAAAAAAACGAAACTAAAAACTTTTACAGATGCGACAGGAAAGTATTCCATTGAAGTACCAGCCATTAATGGAACACTCGAATTTACAAAAGAGAACTATAAAATTGAAGTGGTTGAAATTACCGGTGACTTGGTAAATTTGGACATTACAATGAGCACTGATACTGATTTGTTTGAACTGAGTCTGGAAGAACTAATGAATATTGAAGTTGTAACTGCTTCAAAAAAACCAGAAAATCGGAAAATTGCACCCGCCACAATTTATGTTGTCACCGAAAAGGATATTATTGAAAATGGTTACTATGATTTAACAAGTTTACTGGAGAACGTTCCGGGTGTGGTAACAATTAGAACCGACCATTTTGCTTTTGGAGGACAACGTGGTTTTTTAAGTAATTTTTCGCAAACGCTATTACTGATAAACGGAAGAGAAATGCAAAATTTAATCGCTTCCGAAACATTTATTGCAACACAATTTTCAACACATAACATAAAACAGGTTGAAATTCTACAAGGACCAGCTTCTGCTCTATATGGCGCAAATGCATTGGTTGGTGTTATTAATATCATCACAAAAAATGACTCTTCCGACTTTAATGGAACAGAGTATCATGCTGAAATTGGAACACAAGAAACTCAATCTCATAGTATCGTTTTTGGAAAAAGTTTAAATGATTTTCGTATTAGCGGTAGCTTTAGATATTTCCGAAGTAATCTCTGGGATTATAAGGATTTTATAAAAGACACCATAAATTTCAGACAAGGAGTTCCAAATGAAGCGTTTCCTGTAAACCAAGAATTTCAACAGAATAGCTCCTCCATTTCATATTCTGCAAAAATCTCCTATAAAGAATTTTATACGGGATTAGAAGCATACGACCTTCAAGGCAGCAAGGGACTTGAAAATATTGCCTTAGATTATACAGATCAAAACGATTACCGCCAATTAGCTCTGTACTACGCAGGTATAAATAAAGAAATCAATAACAAACTTAAAATCAATGCAGAGCTTCAATTTTATAAAGAAAGATTCTGGGGGGTTAATTATACTTTTAAAAGCGCCATTTATGATACTCTTGTAAAAAACGGACACAATCCGGACTTTCCACTTACAGACAAAGAAATTCAAGAAAATTTCATGGATGTATATTCACAAGAGTCAAGTTCAGGTTCGAAACGATATAAAGCAAATGTACAAATGAATTACGACCCAAGTCAAACCTTATCTATTATTGGCGGGTATACTTTTGATATGTATGATTTATTAGGCATCGCTGTTTCTACTAATCAATTAAATCCTGCTTTTGACGAAACACGTTCTATTGAAAACAGTATGCGTAAACCATTTTTCCGTCAGTATAAAAATTCGTTATTTTTACAATTGCAAAAAACACTATTTGACAAACTCTATCTCACGCTGGGTGGACGATTTGACCATCATGATATTTACAAGTCAATTTTCACCTTTCGCAGTGGCTTAGTTTACAAACCATATCAAAAGACTTCCATAAAATTTCTTTTTGGGCAAGCATTCCGTGAACCTAATATTTTTGAACTTGGTGCCTTATCAGTACAAAAAGAGATAATTGAACTTGATCCAGTGCGTATGAATACTTTTGAGATTGGAGTTAATCAATCGTTTACAAATAATTTGATGGCAAATATTGTTGCCTACAAAAACATCGCTACAAATTTTATTGAACCAATTGAAACGACAAGTTTCAAAAATTCAGATGAAAAAATAAATGTCTTCGGGATTGAAAGCCAATTGTTTTATAAAATAGGGAAAATGAAAACTGAAGTTGGTTACTCCTATGTTCACAAAGAAGCTGACGAGTATGCGGGAGTAAGTACCGTAAATCTGGGTGTTTATCCACACAGAATAACCGCAGGTTTAACTTTTAATGCCACTGATACATTTACAATAAATTCCAGAATCAATTATTATTCTGAAATTAAAGCAAAGCATGGTAATAGTGAGATTACACAAATAATTACCCTTCCATCTTATACTAAGTTTGATTTGACATTTTCTTATGCAAAAATAAAAGTGTACGATGCCGAACTTACTACACAACTGTTATTTACGAATCTGTTTGATTCAGAGTTATATCAACCCAACATACGAACTGGCGGTCCAAAACAATTTTTACAACATGGGAGACAAATCTTTTGTAATTTGATTTTCAAATTTTAAAAATAACAAATGAAGGAAGAAAAGACTATCATCAGTTTCATGAGAGAACTGGTCATGCATCTCGATTCTCTCGATGTGTCAAAAACGAAATTGGACTATATTTGACATAGTTGTTGGTATAATTTGTTAAAATTAAAAGAGTTTCATTTTTAAAATTAGCTTTTCGTACTTTTGCATCAAATTATTTTCATGAAATCTTTTTTTTATAAATACCGAAAATTCTTTGGGGTCTTATTGATTTTTTCTGTCATTACCATTTCTTTATTTTATTCGGCTTTAAAGCCAAAAAAATCGCTCCCAATTTATAATCCTTCTGATGTAAATCCTGAATTAGTAGACAGTACAGTACAGTATATCCGCAAATATCATACAATTGCTGATTTTTCCTTTGTTAACCAAAACGGAAAAACCATCACTCAAAAAGACTATGAAGGCAAAGTATATGTTGCCGATTTCTTCTTCACTACCTGTGGATCCATTTGTCCAAAAATGACAACCAACTTAGCGGATGTACAAAAAGCAGTGATCAATAACCCTAAAGTGATGCTGTTGTCTCATACGGTTTTTCCAGAAACTGATAGCGTTCCGGTTTTGAAAGCTTATGCAAAAAAACATGGCGTGATTGACAGTAAATGGAACTTGGTGACCGGCGATAAAAAAGAAATATACACGATGGCCAGAAAATCCTACTTGGCCGTTAAATTGGGAAAACCCGAAGAATTATACGATATGGTTCATACTGAAAATTTCGTTTTGGTTGACCAAAAAAGACGTGTTCGTGGCTTCTATGACGGGACAAAAAAAGAAGACATGCAACGGTTAATTGCCGATATCAATTATTTGTGTTCAGAGTAAAATCTTTTTCATAGGGGTTTGACATCATTTGCAATCATTTACGACATGAAACCAACGAAATTGTCCTCTATTCATATTTAAAACTAAAAATCATAAAAATGATAATTATCATTTATTTTAGTATATAAATATGTATTTTTGTAATCTTAATTCAATCTAAATAAGGTTTGCAAACAACCCTCAATTTTCTCAAAAAAGGCGAGAAAGCCATTATAAAAGACTTTGACATCGACACTGTTCCATTAAAATTGTTGGAAATGGGTTGCTTGCCTGGTAATATGGTCGAATTACTTCAAATTGCTCCCTTTGGTGATCCTTTATATTTGAATATTAATGGTTCTCATGTGGCCATTCGCGTGGAAACCGCAAAAGAAATCGAGGTTGAAATAATCAAAACCAACTTATGGTAAGCAATCACAATATCAACGTAGCATTAATAGGGAATCCAAATGTAGGTAAAACATCAGTCTTCAATCAACTGACTGGCCTAAACCAACAAGTAGGTAATTATCCTGGAATAACTGTTGAGAAGAAAATTGGATTTTGCAAACTGCCCAATAACGTCAGAGCCAATATTCTGGATTTGCCAGGAACATATAGCTTAAATGCCAGTTCTATCGATGAGAATGTGGTAATAGAACTACTACTCAATAAAAACGATAAATTATATCCGGACGTAGCTCTTGTTGTGACTGATGTAGAAAATTTGAAAAGAAATTTACTGCTTTTCACCCAAATAAAAGATCTGGAAATCCCGACTATCTTGGTGATTAATATGGCGGATAGGATGAAATACAAAGGAATTACTTTAAATATTCCCTATCTTGAAGAACATCTAAAAACTAAAATCGCACTTATCAGTTCTAGAAAAGGTTTTGGAATTGAAGAATTAAAAAAATTAATCATTTCGTATAAATCCATTCCAAGTGAACCTTGTTTGAATGCATCGAGTATTGATCCGGAATATTTCAACAGTCTTAGAAAAACATTTCCAAATCAGTTGTTGTACAAATTATGGTTAGTCATCACACAAGATGTCAATTTCCTTAATTTAGACCGTAATGAAATTCGAAGTTCATTTACCAAATCACATTCGGATTTAAAACGCTTACAGCAAAAAGAGACCATCAAAAGATATCAGTTCATAAATGATGTACTTAAAGAAGGATTAAAAATTGATACTTCTGTTGCTAAAGATTTCCGTTCCAAATTAGATAAAGTGCTCACGCACAAGATTTGGGGTTACGCAATCTTCTTCCTTATTTTGTTTGGTATTTTTCAATCTATATTTGAATGGTCAAAAATTCCAATGGACTTTATCGACAGCACATTTGCTTCTCTAAGTTCTTTGGCTGCTGAGCAATTACCGTCTGGTGTCTTAACCAATTTAATTTCACAGGGAATTATTCCTGGTATCGGAGGAATTTTGATATTTATTCCACAAATTGCCTTTTTGTTTCTGTTCATTTCCGTTTTGGAAGAAAGCGGATACATGAGCCGTGTAGTATTTTTGATGGATAAAATCATGCGAAAGTTTGGTTTATCAGGAAAAAGTGTTGTTCCGTTAATATCGGGAACAGCCTGCGCCATCCCAGCAATTATGGCCACCCGAAATATTGAAAACTGGAAAGAAAGACTCATAACTATATTAGTAACCCCATTTACGACCTGTTCAGCCAGACTTCCCGTATATGCGATAATCATTGCATTAGTGATTCCCGACAAACGTGTTTTAGGCATCATCAACATGCAGGGACTAACCCTAATGTTATTGTATTTATTAGGATTTGGAATGGCAATTTTTTCGGCTTATATTTTAAATAAAATTCTTAAAATAAAAGGCAAAACCTATTTCATTGTAGAAATGCCCAACTACAAATTACCACTATTCAAAAACGTGGCAATTAACGTAATTGAAAAAACCAAAGCCTTCATTTTTGGTGCAGGTAAAATCATTTTAGCCATTTCTATTGTTTTGTGGTTCCTGGCCTCTTATGGTCCCGGCGAAAAATTCAACGATGCGGAACGAATCGTAATTGAAAAGCACAAAGCAAATCCATTACCCGAAAACGCTTTACAGAACGAAATCGCTTCTCAAAAATTAGAGAATTCCTATATCGGTTTGATGGGAAAAACCATAGAACCAGCTATTTCTCCTTTGGGTTATGATTGGAAAATTGGTATCGCCATTATCAGTTCTTTTGCTGCCAGAGAAGTATTCGTAGGAACCTTGGCGACCATTTACAGCGTGGGAGACAGCGACAACGAAAACACTATTAAAAATAAAATGCAGGCCGAAATCAATCCGGCAACTGGGGAGAAAATTTTCAATTTTGCCTCCGGAATATCCTTGCTTTTATTTTATGCTTTTGCGATGCAATGTGCCAGTACACTTGCTATAACCAAAAAAGAAACCAATACCTGGAAATGGCCTTTGGGACAACTCATTTTCATGAGCGGATTGGCTTACGCGGTAGCTTTAATAGCCTATCAAATTTTAAAATAAAAGACTATGATTCAAGAAATTTTGGCTTTTTTAATACTGGGAGCTGCGGTAGTTTTTTTGATTCGAAAATATTTCTGGAAAAAGAAAAAATCGAATAAAAACTGCGGAGGCAATGATGATTGCGGATGCAATTAAATTATCGTTTAGATTCAAACCTTTTAGAATCCTGATACTTAAAATTACGTTTTTAGAATTTCAACAATTAACCTGATTTCAAAACATAATTTAGATTACACTCTACATAAAAAAACCATACTCTAATTTAAGCTAATTGACTTTAATTAACTAATTTTACATAGTACAAAATCATTTTTTAGACTTAAAATCAATTGGTTACATTTTAATATTCCAAAATAATGGCTTCCGATTTGAACTTAAATCTAAGTTGCCTTTGTACAAATTCCAAGACTTTTAGCTTAACTCCTACATAAGCAATTGGAATTACAGAACTAGTAACTATTGGTAATCGGTATAGGAATGAACAGCTTTTAATTAAATAAGCTATAAAACTTTCAATCCGAATGAGAACATTTTAGATTTTGATATAAATCTAATATTTACGTTGGTCATTAAAGACTTCTTTTAATTAATAGGGCAAACGATAAAAAACTTTGTTATAAGCTTAGCTGTTATAAAAAAAAATCGTTCTAATTCCGCAACGACTCTTTTCCATCAGCTAATTTCATAAAAATGATATTGTTAAGCATGTAAACAAAAGCTTCTTTCAATTATAAGATTGCATTGTTTTCAAACCAAAAATATACCTATATCACCTGATCATGAAAAAGTTTGTTTCAATATTATTTATACTGAACGCCACATTTCTTTTTGCCCAAAAAGAAATTTCTGGCCTCGTATTAGATAATGCCGGTGTTGCCATACCAGGTGTCAACGTAACCGAAAAAGGAACAAACAATAGCGTTTCTACCGATATCAATGGAGCCTATCAAATTACTGTTAAAGAAGGGGCGACTTTGGTCTTTAGTTACTTTGGTCTCACCAAACAAGAATATGACACAAATGAAAGTATTTTAAATGTAGTTTTATCTGAAGATGGAGGGCAAAACCTCAGCGAAGTAGTCGTTACCGGAACAAGAGCGACGCCTAGAAGCAGCATCACAACTACACTTCCTATTGATGTAGTATCATTTGAAGACTTACTATCAACAGGACAGACCACTTTAGACAAAGCATTACAGTACAAAATCCCGTCTTTTAACACCTCTCAAACACCCGTAAATGATGCTACATCTTTATTAGACCCTTACGAACTTAGAAATATGGGGCCAAGCAGAACCTTAATCCTCATCAATGGAAAACGAAAAAACTTAAGCTCATTACTTTATGTGCAAACGTCTCCCGGTCAAGGAGAAACAGGCGCTGATATATCGGCGGTACCAATTGACGCTATTGAAAGAGTAGAAATTCTTCGTGATGGGGCATCGGCCCAATATGGTTCTGATGCAATAGCCGGAGTAATAAACATTATTTTAAAAAAGAGAATTAACAATGCCGCAACAACCTTAAGAACTGGTATTACAGCAGAAGGTGATGGCGAAATGTTAGGCGTGAGCTTAAACAACGGATCTATGGTAGGTGAAAAAGGTTTTGTAAATTATACCGTAGACTTTTCGAAAGTAAAATTAGCCAATAGACCGGGAAAAGTCGATGCCGAAGGAGATTTCAATGATTTTATCAAAATAAATCCTGATCAATACAGCAGCTATGTCAATGATGACAATACACTTGGCGGAACCGATATAACGGGAATGACAGAGGATCAAATCAACACTGTTTTTGAAGATTATAAAGGATCCTCCGACTACAATGCAAAATTAGCCACCATAAACCAAGGAAATACAACAGGTCGACAAGAAATTGATGCGTTTTTAAAAGAAAAACCCGATGGGGGAAATATCAATGGTACTCCAGAGACAGCTGCAATAAAATTTTTGGTAAACGGCGGGTTAAATCTGTCTGAAGAAACACAACTGTATTATAATGCGGCTTATGTCTATAAAAAAGTAAACTCTTTTGCGAACTATAGGACTCCCTATTGGAGATCTATAAAAAATCCCTTCGAAAATACAGCTATCTTAAATTGGAGTACTTCATCTGTTTACCCAACCTATTTAAAAGATTTTTTTGGCGATGGATCGTTCAGTTCTTATAAAGGCTATCATCCAACTTTCACAGGAGATTTAAACGATTACAACGCTACGTTGGGTTATAAATCTATAAAAAACGGATGGAATGTTGATGCGAGTATGACTGTTGGTGGCAATTCACAAACCTATACAGTGGAAAACTCGCAAAATGCATCAGATATAAAAGATTCCAATGGGGTTAATATTTATAAGGAGAATAGCCCAATAACATTTAAACCGGGAGGAGTTTCATTCAGTCACATTGTGGGTAATTTAGATATTTCTAAAGTCTTATCTGATAAAATAAGTATCGGTTTTGGTTCTGAAGTCAGAACGGAAACCTATACAGTTTCTGAAGGAGACAAAGCTTCTTGGGATGGAGAAGGTGCCGATTCATTTTCTGGAAACCGACCGGAAAATTCAGGCCAATGGAACCGCTATAACTTAGGCGGATACTTAGACCTTGCTTATGACTTTACTCAAGATTTTTTGGTAAATGGAACCGTTCGTTACGAAGATTACAGCGATTTTGGCTCCGCTACCGTTTGGAAACTGAGTTCCAGATATAAATTTTATGACGACAAAATCACCATAAGAGGATCGTTTTCTACTGGATTCAGAGCCCCAACCTTACACCAAATTTACACTCAAAAATCACAATACTCCTTTGTTCCGGGCCAAGGAATTCAAATTAACGGCTTAATTAATAATGTTTCCGTACAAGCACGGATACTAGGGGTTCCAAAATTAGATGCCGAAAAATCCACAAATATAACTGTCGGAATAGGAGCCAATCCTTTTAAAAAATTCAATTTCACCATCGATTATTACAATATCGAAATAAAAGACAGAATCGCTTTAGGTGATAAAGTTGAAACCCAGTTTGGCAGTGTAGCCTGGTTCGAAAATTCATTTGATTCAAGAACTTCTGGCTTAGATGTTGTAACAAATTATGGCGCTATAGAATTAGCAACCGGAGAATTACATTTTAATTTATCAGGAAACATAACTTTTGAAAACAAAAGAATCTCACCGGTTGCAAGCGATAATTTCGGAGAAACATTTAATGCACTAATGTTTACGTCCAGACCTGTTACCAAATGGATTTTGGAAGTAAATTACAAAATTAAAAGATTTCAATTTTTCCTTAATAACACCTATTTTGGAAAAACAACCTTCAAACAAGGAGGCCTGGATCCAAATTTGAGAACCGAGTTTACACCAAAAATTGTCACTGATTTGGGAATTGATTTCGCTGCTACTGATAAGTTGACAGTAGCGCTTAATGTTGGTAATTTATTTAATGTGTTGCCGGAATGGAAGTTTAAAGCTGAAAACGAGGCTGGAGAAGCTATTCTAAATAATCCGACAGATGTAAAATCACAACTAAACCTGATTACTTTCAATGGCCGATATTCCCAAATGACATACCAGGGATTTCATTTCAGCCAACTGGGAACCCTGTTTAATTTATCCTTAACCTATAAATTCTAACGATTATAATTTAAAAACATAGTTCAGTTTTTCAAATCCTGAAAAACTTCATTAAAAAATAAAATGATGAAAATTAAAAAACACATATTACTTTGTGGAATACTCGCCATCTTACTTGGTGGGCATTCAATTTGGGCTCAAGAGAACGCTGGCGGGAAGGAATATGCTTTAAAAGCCGCTTTTCTTTATCGTTTTATAGATTATGTTAACTGGAAAGATTATTCTAAAAATCAAACTTTTAAGATTGCCATTCTGGAAGAAAGTCAAATTACCTCTTCGTTACTTAACATGCCCAAAAACAAAAAAATTGATGTCAAGGAATACGAAGATTTGGACGATATTGGTTTTTGCAACATCTTGTTTGTTCCGTACAATTGTTCCATTCCAATTGAAACAATACTCTCTAAATTTTCCGGAAAACCGGTATTAATTGTAACAGAAAAAAATGGTTACGGAAAAAAAGGAGCCCATATGAATTTTATTATAGTCGACAATAAATTAAAATTTGAAGTAAATCTAAAAGCAATAAATAAAGCGGGAATAGGAATCAGTTCCTTCTTATTGCAGCATGCAACTATAATTCAATAACAAACTCAAACAAAAAATTTGACTAAAGAAATAAAGATTTAAAATAAACTGATTTTATTAAATTAAGTGTATAACGTATTATTTTTTTATATCCCAAAACAACAAACAAATGATGAATCTACGCAACATATCAATTAAAAATAAACTGGTTCTAATGCAGGTTTTTACTTCTGCATTTGTATTGGGACTATGCATCACCGCTTTTGTACTAATAGACATTAAGGGATTCAAAGACCGAAAAGTAATCAGTTCAATTGCTATCGCTCAAGTGGTAGGCTTTAACAGTGTTTCTTCCATTGAGTTTTTGGATAATACTGCTGCAAAAAAAATTCTATCGGAATTAAACGTACAAACCGACATTTTAAATGCAAATATTCTGGATAAAAAAGGAAATGTTTTTGCATCCTATACAAAACCAGGCTCTGATCCCAACTATCGTTTTTCTGTTTCTGTAATGAATCCTAAAAGCTTCACATTTACTAAAGAAGATCTTTTTGTTTACAGCCAAATCAAAAAAGACAATAAAGTAATAGGATTGGTTTGTATTCGATTTGAATTATCGGAATTGAATAAAATTAAAATGGATGTTTTGCGTCTGGGAATTGTATTATTAGTCGTTGGGATAGGATTAGCCTTTTTAATTGCCATAATTATTAAAAAATACATTTCAAAACCTTTGTTAAATCTGGTAACAATTATTCAACAGATAAAGGATACTGCTAATTATAAAATTCGAATGAATGTAGAAGGAAAAGACGAAATCAGTGTTCTGTCATTGGGACTCAACAATATGCTGGAAAACATTGAGAAAAGAGACAATGAAGTGGCAAAATCAAAAGAATTATTAAATGAACAAAATACCCTTTTACAATCTGTTATACAAAATATGGGTGACGGTTTGATTGTTGTGGATGAGAACAGAAAATTCATCCTCTGGAATACTGCCGCTGAAAGAATAATTGGAATTGGCCAGATGGAGATTCCCGAAGAAAAATGGGCTGAAACTTATGGTTATTATATCCCCGAAACCAAAACAGTCTTTGCTACTGGTGAACTCCCTTTAGAAAAAGCATTACAGGGTGAAGAAGTGGACAATATGGAAATGATTATCCAAAATTACAAACATCCTGAAGGCATTTTTGTTACCGCAACTGCAAGACCATTAAAAAATCCATTTGGACAAATAACAGGCGGTGTAATGGTTATTCATGATATTACAGAACGAAAAAGCTCAGAAAACGAGATTAAAAAACTAAATGAAGAACTGGAACACAAAGTAACGGAGCGCACAGCTCAATTGGCAGAAGCCATCGAAACCCTTCGCAAAAGTGAAGAAAAATATCGTGAAATAGTGGAAAACATAAGTGATGTAGTCCATACTTCTGATTATAAAGGTTATTTTACATACATCAATCCTGCCTGCAAAAAATTAACCGGATATACTCAAAATGAAATTATAGGAAAACATTTTTCAGCTATTGTCGCCCCAGAGTGGAAAGACCGTGTGGCCGAATTCTATTTAGATCAATTCAAAAATAAAATAGATGAAACCACCTACTCCTTTTCGATTATTACTAAATCAGGGGAACAAAAATGGGTCGAACAAACCGTAATGCAATTAAAAGAAGGCAATAAGATAGTAGGGCATAAATCTATCATGAGAGATATCACCGAACGAAAAGAAGCCGAACAAAAATTAAAAGAAAGCGAAGGACAATTGCAAACCATATTTAACGAGGCTCCAGATGCGCTAATTGTCATAAATGATGAAGGAAACATTCTTAGATGGAATCCGCAAGCCGAAAAAATATTTGGATGGTCATTAGTTGAGGTTTTAGGCAAGCCAATGCATAGTATGATTATTCCTGAACGCTATAAAGAAAACCACGCCAAAGGTTTCCAAAATTTTCTTATAACCGGAGAAGGACCAATTATCAATAAAACGATAGAAATAACAGCCCTTAACAAAAAGAACGTTGAATTTGATGTTGAATTAACAGTGTCTCCCGCAACTATTTTAGGCAAGTATATATTTATTGCTTTTATCAAGGATATATCGTTAAGAAAAAAAATGGAGAATGAAAAAATAGAAGCTGATAAATTAGTACGTCTTAATGAACTAAAATTGAAATTAATTCTGGAAAATATTGGTGAAGGAATTATTGTCACCGATAGTCAAAAAAGAATTGTCCTATCGAATCACATGGCCGAAGAAATCATAGGAATAAAACAAGATCCTGCTAATCCTACAACTCTTGATTGGTCTGCAAAATATGACCTATACTATCCTGACGAACAAACCATTTTCCCTGCCCAAAACCTTCCGGTTGAAAAAGCATTGAAAGGAGAATCAACCGATGATGTTGAAATAATCATTGAAGATTCTTCAACTAAAAACAAAAAAAGGGTTTTAATTAGCGGTAGGCCAATCATAGATGAAAACAACTATGTCATTGCTGCAGTCGCGAATATAAAAGACATTACGTATTATAAAGAACTTGAAGTCGCATTAGAGGAAAGTGAACAGAAATATCGAAAATTAATTGGTTTCAAAAGCGATAAAAAATAAGCACTTATCGGTTCTGTTTTGACAATTTCTGATCATGCACTTATTTTAGATTGCTACGTTATCTTCACAAAAAGATTACTGGCAATTTTATTAGAAATCGTCAGTTCTTTATTATCGACTTTGATTTTTAGGGACAAATCGAAAGTCTCTTTCCCTATAATTTCTATTTGGGAACCTAAGGCAATGCCCTGTTTGTCCAAATATTTTAAAAAGTCGGAAGAAGTATCTTTTACTCCGACACAGATTCCAGTTTGCTTTTCCGTTAATTCTGAAAGCAACTGTTTTTCTACTTTAATAATTTGGCCATTGGCATCAGGAATAGGGTCTCCATGCGGATCTTCGGTTGGATTTCCTAAAAAATCATCCAATCTGTTAATGAGTTGCTCGGACTTGATGTGTTCTAACTGTTCTGCAATATCGTGCACCTCATCCCAGGAAAAATCTAATTTTTCCACTAAAAAAACTTCCCACAAACGGTGTTTTCTGACAATCATCTTGGCGGCCAATTTTCCGTTTTCGGTAAGAGAAACTCCTTGGTATTTTTTATAGTTTACCAAATCTTTTTCGGCCAATTTTTTAAGCATATCTGTTACTGATGAAGCTTTGGTCTCCATTTTTTCAGCAATAGCGTTAGTGCTTATTTCCGAATCCGAAATAATCGTTAAGTGAAATATGGTTTTTAGATAATTTTCTTCTGAAAAAGTCATTTGATTTTTAATTGCAGATTAGTGAACATTGTTTGAAACGGATAACGGGATTAGCTCCTATAACGGCAATAATTCCAGTTCGCAAATTTAATGCTTTACAATTAATAATGGTATCGAAATTTTATGACGCAGTTTATCGACTGTGGTCCCAAAAAGCAGGTCTTTCATGCCTGTATGGCCGTGAGTTCCCATGACTAAAATATCAAAATTGCCCTTATTTACAATTTTCGGAATTACTTTATTTGGTTTACCAAAGCCCAACTGTGTTTTGACATTAAAACCTTTCTCTCGAAACATTTCTTTATATTCTAATAGAAGTTTCTCATCGATAGTGGTTTCGTGATCGTCTACATGTTTACCATACATCATGGCACCCACGGTTTCCACAACATGGATCAGTGTATATTTTGCTTCCAAACCACCAAGATTAAAGGCGCTATTGATGGCGACTTCATCGGCGAATGAAAAATCTACCGAAATAGCGATATTCTTTTTGTTCTGAGAGTCAGCTTCAGAAAATTTCAGAACCATATTGTGTGGTGAATGATTTTGAATATCTAATTTTGCTTTTGAGATAAAAGGCTTAAACACGATATAAAGCAATAAAATCAAGAATCCTAAAGCAAGCGGAACTACAGTCAACCAAAGAACGATAGGATTATCGGAAGTTTCCAACCATCCTTTTATCTCTGAATAAACTAATCTGGCATTGAGCGAAACAATTATCGTTGCGATAATCCATGCAGCCACTTGAGTAATTTTACCGATGTGAAATCCTTTCATTTTTGATTTATCACTAACGAAATGAATCAACGGAATAATGGCAAATCCTAATTGCAAACTTAAAATTACCTGACTTAAAATCAACAATTTTCCAGTGACACTTTCACCATAGATCAGAATAACTATAACAGCAGGAACAATGGCAATTAATCTAGTAATGATGCGTCGAACCCATGGCTGAATACGTAAATTCAAATAGCCCTCCATCACAATCTGACCTGCTAAAGTTCCCGTAATTGTAGAACTTTGTCCCGCAGCAATTAAAGCAACGGCAAATAAAATAGGCGCCCATTGGGTTCCTAATAACGGCTGAAGAAATTGATGTGCATCTTGAATTTCGGCCACATTAAACATTCCGTTTTTATAAAATGTAGCGGCAGCCAATATCAGAATAGCAGCGTTTACAAAAAAGGCCAGGTTCAGCGCTATGGTCGAATCAATAAAATTATACTTGAGTGCCTGTTTTATTCCACTATCAGTTCTGGAGAATTTTCTGGTTTGCACCAATGACGAATGCAGGTATAAATTATGTGGCATTACCGTTGCCCCGATAATTCCGATAGCGATATAAAGTGCTGCCTCACTTGGCATCGAAGGAATCAATCCGTAAACTACTTTGTCAATTTCAGGTTGTGCAAAGATCATTTCGAAAATAAATGAAAACCCAATGATGGCAACCAGCACTATAATAAAAGCTTCCATTTTTCGGATTCCTTTATTAATAAGAAACAGTAATAAAAAAGTATCCAGCACGGTGATTATCACACCCTCAATCAACGGAATATCAAACAATAAATTAATACCGATTGCCATTCCCAATACTTCTGCCAAATCACAGGCGGCAATGGCTATTTCGGCCAAAAAATAAAGAATATAATTGATGAAAGGTGAATAGGTTTCCCGTGAAGCCTGAGCTAAATCACGCTGGGTAACAATCCCCAATCTCGCACTTAAACTTTGTAGCAGTAAAGCCATCAAATTACTCATCAATAAAACCCAAAGTAAAGCATATCCAAACTGACTTCCTCCGGCAATATCCGTCGCCCAGTTTCCGGGATCCATATATCCAACACTTACTAAATAGGCCGGACCAAAAAAGGCAAGTATTTTTCTAAAAATGGAGGTTTTATTTTGTGTCGGGACCGATTGATTTACTTCTTCTAATGATTTGCTCATGGCTGAAATTGAATTACTAAAGCAAATATATATAAAAAACTTTTATATGAGTAATTATTTTTTTAGCTTTGTCTAAATTTTAATTTAATAAATTCTAAAAATACAATTGTGAAAAATTTAATTTTGTTTTCATGTATCCTAATTAGTGCTATTTCATTTGCCCAGGCCACAATGAAAGGAAAAATTACTTCTGAAGAGCAATCTTTACAAGGAGCTAATGTTATATTGAAAAACTCCAAATATGCAACCATAACCAATCCAGACGGCAGCTACACCATAGAAAACATCATTCCTGGAAATTATGAAGTCATTGTTTCTTACACTGGTTTTAAAACTCAAAAGAAAAACATAATCGTAACTGACACTACCGAAATAGTTTTAGATTTTGATTTGAAAGACAGTCACGTACTTGATGAAGTAGTGATAACCGGAACTTTAAAACCCGTTAGCCGTCTTGAAAGTCCGGTTCCTGTTGAAGTATACAAACCAACTTTTTTTAAAAAAAACCCAACAGCTAATATTTTTGAAGCATTACAAAATGTAAATGGTGTACGACCTCAACTAAACTGTAATGTTTGCAACACCGGCGATATCCATATCAACGGACTGGAAGGACCATATACTTTAGTTTTAATTGACGGAATGCCTATCGTAAGCGGACTCTCTACAGTTTACGGATTATCCGGAATTCCCAATTCTCTTTTGGAGCGAATAGAAATAGTCAAAGGCCCTGCCTCGTCCTTATACGGAAGTGAAGCTGTTGGTGGATTGATAAACATCATCACCAAAAACCCAAAAAATGCTCCCACTTTTTCAGCCGATGCATTTGCAACAGGTTGGGGCGAACTTAATTTTGACTTGGGTTTTAAAGCCAATATTGGAAAAAACACATCATTATTAACAGGAGTCAATTATTTCAATTACAGTAATCCAATTGACAATAACGACGATAATTTCACAGATGTAACTTTACAAGACCGTATTTCAGTTTTTCAAAAATTGAATTTCAGTCGAAAAAGCAATAAACTATTTTCGATGGCCGGACGTTTTTTCTACGAAGACCGTTGGGGTGGTGAAATGCAATGGGAGAAAAAATACCGTGGCGGAAATGAGGTTTATGGTGAAAGTATTTATACCAAACGATGGGAATTATTGGGAGCATACGAACTTCCTGTTAAAGAAAAAATGCTGTTTTCCTTTTCTTATACTGACCATGACCAGAATTCAGTTTATGGAGCAATTCCATTTCTGGCCAAACAACGCATCGGTTTCGGGCAATTGACTTTAGACAAAAAAATAAACAATCATGACGTCCTTCTGGGAACCGCCCTTCGTTACCAATATTATGACGACAACACAACAGCCACAATTAAAACAGATATTAACTGGATTCCTAGTGTTTTTGTTCAAGACGAAATTCATTTAGCTGAAAAACACAATCTATTATTAGGCGCCCGCTACGATTACAACAACAATCACGGTTCAATTTTCACTCCTCGCTTGGCTTACAAATGGAAAATAAACGATAATAATATTTTACGATTCAATACTGGAACTGGTTTTAGAATTGTTAATCTATTCACCGAAGAACATGCCGCATTAACCGGTTCGCGCGAAGTAATAGTCCTTGAAGAACTAAAACCTGAACGCTCCTATAATGTCAATCTGAACTACTTGTCTAAATTTTATTCCAAAGACGGAAACTTCATCGGATTGGAAACCTCTGCCTGGTATACCCATTTTTCAAATTCTATTCTTCCGGATTACGATACCAACCCTAATCAGATTATCTACAAAAATCTCGATGGCTACGCGGTTACCAAAGGAATCAGTGCCAATGTCGATATGGTTTTCAATAGTGGCTTAAAAATTATCTTAGGTGCCACGTTTATGGATGTGACAAAAACCGAAAACGGAGTCACAACCCAACAAATTCTAACTGAAGACTTCTCAGCAACTTGGGCAGTTTCCTACAGACTTCCAAAAATATTCCTGGATATTGATTATACAGGAAATGTTTATGGCCCAATGCGTTTGCCTCTTTTGGGTGACTTAGACCCTAGACAAGAATATTCCCCAACATGGAGTATTCAGAATATTCAATTTACTTTTACTAAATTTAAAGATTTCGAAATATACGGAGGGATAAAAAATCTTTTGAATTGGACTCCCAACAAAGGCAATCCCTTTATCATTGCAAGAGCACACGATCCTTTTGACAAAAATGTAGAATACGATTCGAATGGAAATGTTTTGGCAACACCTGAAAATCCGTATGCTTTGACCTTTGATCCGGGTTATGTTTACGGTCCCAACCAAGGAATTCGTGCTTTTTTCGGATTCCGTTACACTTTAAAATAATGAAGAAACGGATTTATATACTGCTGATTTTCTTTTGGGTAATTCCATCTGGATTTGCCCAATTAAAAACCTATTCGTTTGAAGAAGCAGAAGTATTAACGAGACAAAAACCCAAACCACTAGTAATTTTCATCCACACTTCTTGGTGCAACTACTGCAAGATGATGGAAAATTCTACTTTCAAAAACCCAGAAATCATAAGTCTATTGAATGACAATTTTTACTTTGTTTCGTTCGATGCCGAAAGCAAAGAAAACATCCACTTTAACAATCATACTTTCAAATTCACACCCAAAGGACAAAACACAGGAATCCACGAACTTGCCACAGCACTAGCCACAATTGATTCGGAAGTCATCTATCCTACCATCACTATTCTAGAATCTGATTTTTCGATTGTTTTCCAAAAGCACTCTTTTTTAAATGCCAAAGCGTTGATTTCGATTCTCGAAAAAATAAAATAATTGGTTACTTTTGGGAAGCATTTTCGAAAATCTATATGAAGCATTACGATTACATCTTCACAGGCACAGGTCTATCGGCTTTGATGACCGTGTATAAAATGGTGCAATCTGAACAATTCAAAGATAAAACCATTTTACTTTTAGATGAAAATGCTAAAAAAACCAACGACAGAACTTGGTGTTTTTGGGAAAAACCCAATGGATTTTGGAGTAAAATTGTTCACACAAAATGGGATTCGGCCTTATTTGCCAATGAAGATTTTAAACGCAACTTAAATCTAAAACCGTATCAATACAATATGGTTCGAGGTTTGGATTTTTACAATTTGGTTTTTAAGGTGATTTCAAAACAAGCAAACATTAGTTTCTGGAATCAGAAGGTTCTCGAGATTGAAGAATCTGAAACCATAATTTTTGTTCAGACAGAAACAGAATCCTACTCTTGCAGCAAGCTTTTTAATAGTATTTACAACAAAAACAAAGTAGCAAACCAGTCCCAATATCCAGTCTTGCAACAGCATTTTACCGGTTGGTTTATAAAAAGCAAAGAAGCCGTTTTCAATCCAGAACAAGCAACTTTTATGGATTTTTCCATAGAGCAAAAAGGCAACACCCGTTTTATGTACGTGCTACCTACTTCAAAAACAGAAGCTTTACTGGAATACACCCTTTTTTCCCATCGCCTTTTAAAAAAAGAGGACTACGAAACCGCGATTGAAGACTATATTCAAAAACTTGGGATAACCCAATATGAGATAATCGAGAAAGAACAAGGAAGTATCCCGATGACTTGTTATCCTTTTTGGAAACAAAACACAAAAAACGTTATCAATATTGGTAGCGCGGGTGGTTGGACCAAAGCAAGCACAGGATATACTTTTAAAAATTCAGACAAAAAATCAACAGAATTGATTGCTTTTCTTCAAAAGCAAACTGACTTCACAAAATTTCACAAACGAAATAAATTCTGGTTTTACGATCTGCTTCTATTGGATATTTTAGATCGAAAAAATGAATTGGGCTCTACTATTTTTTCTTCTATGTTTAAAAAAGGAAATCCTACTTTGATTTTCAAATTTTTGGATGAAGAGACTTCTTTAACAGAAGATATTCAGGTTATTTTAAAATGCCCGAAAAAATTATTTCTGGAGGCCTTGGTACGATCTTTTTTTAAGTTCTAAAACCAACTGCACTAACAAAAGACATTCTGTTTATGAAAAATTCTACGATCTTAATTGCAGTAAACCTTTGGTAAGTCTTTTCAAACTTCATCAAAATTCTTCTTACTTTTTTATACCGATTTTTTATTTCTTAACTTAAGAGAATATGTCTTAAAAATTACTTGGCTCCAAAAAACCTTACCAGACACCAAAAAGGTTTAAAATACTCATAACTAATTTACAATCTAAAAAAGTTATCCAACTAAAACGTTGTAGTTGATCTCGTGTTTTTTTCTTTGAATCTATTGTTATGATAAAGTATTATGTTTGATTTAAATAATTTATTCCTACTAAAATTATTATACAAATGAAACAAAACTACACAAAAAATATTTTTTGCGTTAAAATTGTGCGAAAAATAAAATCAACTATTTTTCAATGTTTTTTTATCCTATTATTTTTAACATCAATAAGCGGAACATCATACGGACAGACTACAAATACCTGGAGTGGCACAACCAATGGTCTAATGAACACCTCCACAAATTGGAGTCCCAATGCAACACCTGCCAACAATAACATCATTACCATAGACAACAATACAAATGTATCGATGACCAACGACATGACAAACCTAAGTCGTTTTAAATTGACATTTGGAAGTAACGCAACGAGTCCAAGAACAATATCCGGGTCTACTGAAAATAGTTTTTATGATTACAGTGGCGTGAATCCCTGGATACAAAATAACGCAGTAAACATTACGCACAGCATCAGTTTTCCATTAAGAGGTCCTGATAATTCAAAAAACTTTGAATTACTAGCAACGGCAGGCTCATTAGATATTTCGAGCACTATTAACACCACAAACACAACAAATAGCCTTCTATTAGTCTATGGCAACAACACAACTATTGACTCTAGCAACAGATGGGTTCGTTTATCAGGAGTTGTTTCAGGAGGAGGGGGAATTAAAGTTGATCGATTTGGTGTACTTAAATTAAACGCTATAAATACCTATACTGGTCAAACAACAATAGACAAGGGAGAACTATGGATCGAAACCGCCGGAGATGCTATTTCGAGCGGAAGTGCGATATACGTTGGTAACGGAGGTCAAACTACAAACGTTACCAAATTTTATCTGTCTGGGACTAGTGGAGGGACAACATTTACCCGCAACATCAATATGAATACTGGTGATGCATCCACACGCTTTCTTGGTGGTTTAAATACTTCAGGAACAAATACCTTTTCTGGCACCATAACCGGCACCGCGAGCAATCTAAATCTAGAGTCTTTAAATACTGGAGGAACAACCAATTATGCAGGAGTAATAAGCGGATCTGGTGCTTTATTTTCACTTGGATCAGGTACAACTCAATTATCCGCCGCTAACATCTATACTGGAGCTACAACCATTAATTCCGGAAACACACTAAAACTTGGCACTTCTTCCACGGTAAATACTGCCGGACCTTTAGGAACAGCCTCATCAGGAACAACTGTTAGTTCTGGAGCCGTTTTAGACATGAACGGTTTTTCATTAAGTAGTGGTGCTACAGAAGCCTTAACATTAAACGGAACAGGTATTTCAAGTGGAGGAGCACTAGTAAATAACTCCGGCACCACATCAATCTGGGCAGGAACAGTTTCTTTAAACTCATCTTGCAGCGCAGGAGGAGCTGGAAACCTATCCCTTTCTGGTGTTGTCTCAGGAGCAAATTCTCTAGAAAAAGTAGGTACTGGAATTTTAACATTGGTATCGTCTTCAAACTCCTATTCTGGTACTTCAAGTATAACAGGAGGGACTTTACTTTTAGGAGCAGCGGGCGTTATCCCAAATGCATCTAATATGATTTTAAATGGAGGAACATTCAAAACAGGGACAACCACTGGGTTTTCAGAGACAATCGGCACATTAACTTTATCCGATAACTCCACTCTTGCTTTAGGCACAGGAACTCACACAATAAATTTTAGTGCAAGCAACGCTATAGGATGGACAGCTGGTAAAACCTTAACCATCAACGGATGGACAGGAACAATGGGTACCACTGGAACTTCAGGAAGAATATTCATTGGAAGCAACTCATCAGGACTAACGACTGCTCAATTAGCTCAAATTACTTTTAATGGTTTTGGAGCTGCCACTATATTATCGACCGGTGAAATAGTACCGTCCTGTACTCAACCTACCATAACCACTACAGGCACTATTACAGCAGTTTGTTTCGACACAATCACACAAACTACCTCATTGACCTACACAGAAACAACAAACACACCCGTTTCTTATAGTATAGATTGGAATACTGTAGCCAACACAGCCCAGCTTGCTGATCAAGCAAATACTGCTTTTACATTTTTACCAAGCGGAGGAATTTTAAGCTCTGTCGCTATTTCAGCAGGAGCACTTGCCGGAACATACGCAGGAATAATGACCCTTACAACCGCATCAGGATGCGCCAGTACCCAAACTGTAAGTGTAACAATTCTTGAAACATTAACACCAGGAGCAATATCCGGAACTTCTATACAATGTCCTTCGCTTACTTCTCAAGTCTATAATATCAACGCTCTTAGCGGCGCCACAACTTACACTTGGACAGTACCGACAGGCTGGTCAATAACAGCAGGAACAGGCACTAACTCGATAACAGTTACTACAGGCAGTCTTGACCAAAATGGAAATATTACAGTAACAGCGACAAACAGTTGCGGAATTGGCTCCCCACAAACATTAGCTGTTACTGTCGTAAATACTCCACCCACAATTTCTTCTCCCACCAGTGCATCGATTACAAAAACGACAGCAACATTAGGCGGAAATATAACCGCTATTGGCTGTTCAAACGTTACAGAGCACGGTATTTATTACAGCATGACAAGTGGTTTCGCCGATGGCACAGGAATAAAAGTATCTACCTCAGGGTCTTTTTCAACGGGAGTTTTTACACAAAATGTCACTGGCCTTTCTGACGGAATCGTTTATTATTACAAAGCTTTTGCTACTAATATTGGAGGCACTGTATACACAACACAAGGAACTTTTACAACCACTTATGAGACCACTTTACCCGAAACCGATATTTTTGAATCATATGCTTTCTTAAAAACATCAAAGACAGCAGCAGGTGTAACGACGACGACGAGTGAATTTTATGAATTAGACGCCGCATATGGCAGCTCTATACCTAAAGGATTTAAACAAGATTTAGGCACATTCCCTCCCGGGACCAACTACTATCTGGGCGCTGAAATAAAAACGTATAAAACAACAGCATCAACGCATAAAGTATGCGACTGTTCTTCTTGGTATTACATTTACAAAACAACAGAAACAGTTCCTGAGGCCACTGACTTCCCCTTGCCAGCAAACGGAACGGACTTTATTGCGTCCAGCAACGGATTGTTTATGAAATCAGCTACACTATCAGAAGTGTCCGGAAGTTTCAATGCTAATGTAAGTACATCTGATCTCACATATAATGGCCTTATAAATCATAATATTAAAAAATTCCAAAACCAGGCTACAGATACAGATACAGAAATGATATTTCCAACTTGTGTTGGCGATTTTAAAGTAGCCCTCGCTCTTTTGACAAAATTCAGTTCAACTGGAGACTGTTCCGATACCTCAAGTTTATATTACAAACGAGACATCAACGAACCAAAGAGATTTGATAGGTCGGGAACTATAGTAACCCTGAATCCTAGCCATCCCACAGTTGAAACAATTGATGCCGTAAAAAATTCTCAAACAGATATTTTCTACACCTCAAGCATCACAATAGCTGGTAATTCTAATCCAACACATACGTGGAACGGAACCTCTTGGTCTCCTTCAACAGGTTTTGGCATTGACAGCAACTTACTTTTCAGTGCTAATTATACAGTTGGAGCTAACACAAGCCCAGGAGGCACAACAGCTGGATTTACTGTAAACAGCATCCAAGTTGCAAATGACGTAACTGTAACTATTCCGAACGGAAAATTTATCAAGGTATATAATGAAGGAAACACTAATATTAGCGGAAAAGTGATTGTTGCAAACCAAGCCAATTTTGTACAAAGCTGCAATGAAACCGGAATACTGTCACCAAACATTGAACTTACAAAATCAACAAGAGCGATGAATTTCCTCGATTACATTTATTGGGGATCGCCGGTCAAAGAAAATATTATTTCACAATTACCTTCCGATTTTGACCGCAAGTACTATTGGCAATCAGGACCGGGAGGAAATTGGAAAAAATTAATCACCACAATTCCAGCACAAGGATTCATTACCAGAATAAGAACTGCCGCAACCAAAGTTCCTGTAACCTTCAAAGGGACTGCCAACAATGGTATTATTACTATTCCTGTAATTAAAGAAGATGATAATGAAGGTAATCCTGTCAATTACACTTTAATCTGTAATCCTTATCCTTGCGCATTGGATGCCAAAGCCTTTTTATCAAATACAAAAAACAGTTTCCTTGGAAGCACCTTGTACTTTTGGACCTCCATAACCCCTCCACTCGATATAAAATATACCTCTCAAGACCCATATAAATACAACTACAATCCTGCCGACTATGCCTCTTGGAATTTCACCGGTGGAATAGCCACTGCTTCAAAAGCAGTAACAGACCTAATTGGAGACGGCTCCTTAATTCCAACAGGAAAAATAGCTTCAGGACAAGGCTTTAAAGTAGCAGTAAAAAACAATGGCGATGTATATTTTGATAACAGCATGCGATTGACGACAGATGTAAACA
Organism: Flavobacterium maritimum; assembly: GCF_040049085.1. Lineage (NCBI taxonomy): Bacteria > Pseudomonadati > Bacteroidota > Flavobacteriia > Flavobacteriales > Flavobacteriaceae > Flavobacterium > Flavobacterium maritimum. The sequence goes on along the minus strand of NZ_JBDLZY010000003.1, from coordinate 382,066 downwards.
CACAGTTTTTCAAACAGGTTCCAAAAGAACCAAAAACTTCAAAATCAAAAGATTCAAATAAAATCAAAACGGCACCGAAGTTAGAAGAAGGCAGAGTATGGCTAAACATTAGTAATCAAGATAATTTTAAACAAATGCTATTAGGCTATATGAATGGCGCCACTAACGATTATGACGAAAGATATGACGGAAAAGTGCATTCAGACAGCCCAATAACCATCTATAGCCTTTTAAATGATACAAGAATGTCAATTCAAGGAAGACAGCTACCATTTGATGAAGAAGAAAAAATTCCTTTAGGATACGACACATCCGTGGAAGGGGAATTTTATATCAACATTGACCAAGCTGATGGCTTCTTAGAAAACAAAAGCATCTACCTAGAAGATAAATTATTAGGAACAGAACATGATTTAAGTCAAAGTGCGTACATGTTTTCAACTGCTACAGGCGTTTTTGACAACCGCTTCGAATTAAAATACACCAATAAAACTTTAGACATAAATGAACTGGAAACAAAAACAGAATCTGTAGTCATTGTAGGTTCTAAGAACCAAATAAAAATTAATTCAATGAAGGAGGAACTCGAGACTGTAACTATTTATGATATAAGCGGAAGAAGTATTTTATCAAAAAAAGACATCAATAAAAAAGAACTTTTATTAGCTAATCCAACCAAACAAAACGGGGTATTGATTGTAAAAGTAACTTTGAAAAACAACGAAAAAACAACGAAAAAAATTATTTTGCAGAACTAGTTTTCGGCTAAATCACATAAAAAACATACCAATGATAACAATAAAAAGCCATATTGACTTTTTTAATAAAAAAATTTCCCGTTTTATCTCTAAAATAATCTTTCCTGTTAATAGACTACGAGACCATATTTTAGAAATCAACAAAAAAATAACTCAAATTATTGAACTATAACAAAACTTTATGCTTCTGAGAATATTCTTGGTTTTAAACTTTGTAACTTTGCAAAACTTAGAAACAAAAAATAATAAACTTTAAACAAAGAAATATGTATCCAGAAGAAATGGTGAAACCAATGCGTACCGAATTAACGGATGCCGGTTTTCAAGAATTACATACAGCTGAAGCAGTTAAAAACGCTATTAATGCAGAAGGAACAACTCTTGTGGTTGTAAATTCAGTTTGTGGTTGCGCAGCAAGAAATGCACGTCCAGGAGCAAAAATGAGTATCGATAATGCAAAAAAACCTGATCATATTGTTACGGTTTTTGCAGGTGTAGACAAAGAAGCTGTTGATGCGGCAAGAGGATTTATGTTCCCTTTCCCTCCATCATCTCCAAGCATTGCTTTATTCAAAAACGGAGAATTGGTTCATATGTTAGAGCGTCACCATATTGAAGGTCGCCCTGCAGAATTAATTGCAGAAAACCTGAAAGATGCTTTCAACGAGTACTGCTAGGTAAAAAATAATCCCGTAAAAAAAACCATTCGTCCTAACGAATGGTTTTTTTTATTGTTTAAGTTGTTGTATAAGGCCTTAATTCCAGCCTCCTCCTAAAGCTTTATACAACGCTACAGTCGAACTTAGTTGCCTTTGCGACAACCTTGAAAGCTCCAATTCGGCATCATACAAAGAACGTTGTACATCTAATACTTCGAGATAGGAAACATATCCGTTATAATATCTGGCATTAGACAACTCTAAATTCTTTTTTGCCGCCATTACTTGTTTATTGCGTGCATTCCATTCTTCCTTATAAGTTTTCACGTCCTGTAAGGCCTTCTCTACTTCAGCAATAGCAATAAGATAGGCTTTTTGATAGGCGAACTTAGATTGCTCCGCTTGTTGTCTGTAAATCTCTACCCTGCGTTTATTTTTTCCAAAACTAAATATCGGACCAGCAACTCCCGCGGCAGCATTTTGACTATAGGAACTTCCTAAAAAAAGATCACTTAAATTGGCACTGGCAAAACCAGCCATAGCAGCAATATTAAATGAAGGATAGCGCATAGCCTGTGCAACCCCAATTCTCTCGTTTGCAGACATATAAAATAGCTCCGCCTGTTTAACATCGGGCCTGTTCTCAAGCAACTTTGATGGCAAAGACAATGGAATTTCGGTCACAACTTTTTGATCAGCATTTTCCCTACCTCGTTCAATTTTACCCGGAACCTGTCCTATCAAAATAGAAATAAAATTTTCCAGAGCAGTAATCTGTCTTTGAATACTGGGAATCCCTGCTTCTGCGATAGCTACTTGTTGTTCAATTTGAACTTTATCTACCTCCGACACATATCCTTTTAAAAACCTTTCATTAATGATATTGTAAGTTTCTTGTCTGTCACTTAAAGTCTTTCTGGTAATTACTAATTGATTATCTAAATCCCTAAGTTGAAAATAGGAAATCGCAATATCACTGACAATACCGGTTAGTATAACTTTACGGGCTTCATCCGTTGCCAATAATTCAGCTTGTAAAGCCTTATTTTCATGACGTACTTTACCCCAAAAATCAAGTTCCCAACTCATATTTGCCTGTACATTCGATGTTGGAAAAACCTCCTTATTACTGTTTATAGTACCACCGTACTGAAAAGAAGGAAACAAATCAGCTTTAGAATACCCTAACTCCGCTCTGGCCTGATCTAATCTGGCCATCGCAATTTTCATATCATAATTACTTTCAATTCCTTTATTAATAAGACTTTTAAGAACATCATCATTAAATAGATCAAACCATTTCAAGTTAACAACAGATTTAGATGTGTCAACAATGGCTTGTGTATTTTGAAATGTTTCAACTTTTTGATCTTCGGGTCTGCTGTATTTAGGTCCTACCAAACAACCTACAGGAAGCCATGCAAGTACGAAAACAACAACGACTATTTTAAATTTATTCCTCATGATCTGTAGTTTTTGAATCCATATTATTTTCAGTAGCTACCACTTCATTTTTCTTTTTTCCGATATTTTCAATCATTACAAATAAACCCGGCACAATTAATACTCCGAGAACCGTAGCTATTAACATACCGCTGAACACAGCCATCCCCATTACGATACGGGCCTGCGAGCCTGCACCTGTAGCTGTAAGCAAAGGAACAACCCCTAGTATAAAGGCAAAAGCAGTCATTAATATTGGACGAAAACGAAGTTTCGCAGCTATCATTGCCGATTCGTAAAGAGGTTTGCCTTTTTCATATTCCTCTTTTGCAAACTCTACGATAAGGATCGCATTTTTTGCAACCAATCCAATAAGTAATACCAATCCAATTTGCGCAAACACATTGTTTACATAGGCATCACTTCCAAATCTTGCCAAAAACAACCCTAAAAATGCTCCAAATACCGCTAAAGGTGCCCCAAGCAATACGCTAAATGGCAATTTCCAGCTTTCGTATTGTGCCGCCAAAATTAAAAACACAAATACCAGAGCCATTAAAAACACCGAGCCTCCTCCGGGTGAATGTTTTTCTTGATAGGAAAGGTTGATATAATCGTAACTCATATCGGCAGGTAAAGTTTCCTTGGCCACTTCCTCTAAAGCATCCAAAGCCTGTGCACTACTGTACCCATCATTAGGGCTTCCCCCAATTTCAGCTGCCCTAAATAAATTAAGACGGTTGGTGAAATCTGGTCCCGTAACTTTCGTAGCCGTAACCAGGGTTGATACAGGTAACATATCACCATTGTTATTCCTTACATAAATCTTATTTAAATTTTCAGGTTTTAACCTGTCAACGGCTTCACCTTGTAAATACACTTTATACTGACGTCCAAAACGATTAAAATCATTTACATAACTTCCACCCAAAAAGGCACCCAATGCTTCCGTAACCTTAGAAACGGGCACTCCTAATTTCATTGCTTTTTCGTTATCAATCTCTAACTTAATTTGCGGTGTACCTGCGTTAAAAGTGGTATAAATTCTTTTTATTTCAGGGCGTTTTTGAGCTGCCGCAATAAAGGCTTGTGTTTGCTGGGCTAGATATTGCGCGGAGTTTCCACCTCTATCCTGTAACATCAAACTAAAACCTGCGGATGCTCCTAAACCTTGAATTGCAGGAGGTCCAAACGCAAAAGCAGTTGCGGTGGTAATTTGGGTTGATAATTTTTTATTTAATCGATCAACCAATTGTTTAGCTGTTTCTGCTCTTTCTTCCCACGGTTTTAATGATATGAAAATAAAAGCATTATTAGGCTGATACGAATTGGTAAGCATACTAAATCCATTAATAGTAGTGTAAGATAGAATTGATTCTTCTTCTTTTAAAAATCCATCTATTTTATTTGAAATTTCATCTGTTCGCTGAAGAGAAGATGCAGGTGGTAATGCTACATTTACCAAGACATAACCTTGATCTTCTTCCGGTATAAATCCTAACGGAATCTTTTTACCCAATAATGCGACCGCCGCTAAAATTACCGCAAGTAAAACAACAATGCGAAGTCCTTTTTTCGCAAAAAAGGTAGCTCCTTTTAAATATCCTCCGGTAACTTTTTCGAAAATCCTGTTGAAACCTGCAAAAAATTTAGACAACCATCCGGTTTGCTCTTCAACCGGTTTTGTAGGCTTTAACAACATCGCGCAAAGGGCGGGACTTAAGGATAAGGCACTAAATGCAGAGAAGGCCACAGATACTGCAATCGTAATGGCAAACTGCTGATAAAAACGGCCGGTTATACCTGGTGTCATTGCAACCGGCACAAATACTGCAATCAAAATAAGTGCAATGGCGATTACCGGACCCGAAACTTCTCGCATAGCCTGAATAGTTGCTTCCCGAGGAGTCTTGCCTTTTTCTATATGATGCACCACCGCTTCCACCACAACAATAGCATCATCCACAACAATACCAATTGCAAGTACTAATCCCAGCAAAGACAAGGTATTAATAGAGAATCCTAGCATAGGAAAAACGGCAATAGTTCCAATTAATGAAACAGGCACTGTAATTAACGGGATTAAAGTAGCACGCCAGTTTTGAAGAAATATAAATACAACTAAAATAACGAGTACGATAGCTTCAAAAAGCGTGTGAACAATATCCTCAACACCAGCCGTAATCGCAAGTGTAGTATCTAATGATTCTTGGTAAGCAATGTCTTTAGGAAATTTTTCCGCCATCTTTTTCATTGCTTCTTTAGCAAGTTGAGCTACCTCCAAAGCATTACTGCCCGGCATCTGAAATACCGTAATTGCAGCAGCTGAACTACCGTTTCTACGGGCGCTTGAACTGTAGTTTTCTGTACCCAATTCAATTCTGGATATATCACTTAATAGGACTTCAGAACCGTCTGATTTACTTTTTACCACAATTTTGCCAAACTCCTTTTCCGTAACTAAACGATCTTGGAGTGTTACACCATAAGTAAACTCCGTTCCTTTTAATGCAGGCTCAGCACCAAACTTCCCACCGGGGCTAATCATGTTTTGAGCATTCAATGCATTCTTTACGTCTTCAACCGTAATCTCAAGTTTACTCATTACATCAGCCTTCAACCAAACTCTCATAGAATAGTCGCTTCCTCCAAAAAGTGAAACTTCACCAACCCCTTTTATACGAGCCAATTGATCTACTATATTGATGTTAGCATAATTATTCAAAAATTTTGAATCATATTTAGGATTTGTAGACGTAAGTGTAAATAACATCATCGGAAACGATAGTGATTTTTTCACGACTACCCCCTGTTGTTTTACACTTGATGGCATAAAGGGAGCAGACTGTGCCTGACGATTTTGGGTGAGCATATTGGCATTATCCAAATTGGTCCCTACATCAAATGTAACTTCAATAGTACAAGCTCCATCTGATGTATTGGTAGATTTGATGTAAAGCATTTGCTCTACTCCATTTACCTTTTGTTCAATTGGAGTAGCAACAGCTTGTTCTACATTCAGGGCATTAGCTCCTGTAAAGTTTGTAGTAATTTTTACTACAGGCGGATTGATATCCGGATATTGTGATATCGGCGTTTTTTGTAATGCCAGTAATCCGAGTATCACAATGATGATACTGATTACCATGGCTACAATTGGTCTTCTAACAAAAAATTCTCCCATAATGATGTTTCTAAATTATTTAGTTAGCGCAGATTAATTTTCTACTTTACCAGGATTCCACTCTTTAATTTTTGGTACAATAACGCTTCCGCTTTTCAACAAAGAAGTCCCTCCCATCGCAATTTTATCATTTGCAGTCAATCCATCAGTAACTATATAAGAGTCTTTGAATGCCGGACCAATTTGGATCATTTTTATTTCTACTTTATTGCTGTTATCTAAAACATAAACTTGGTAAACTCCCTGCATTTCAATGACTGAGCGCTGTGGAATAACTAATGCATTTTTACGAATATCTGTAACCACACTAATCTTCACAAATTGACCTGGCCGAATTAATCGGTCAGGGTTAGCAAACGCAGCTTCAAAAGTTACCGCACCTGTAGTTGGATCTATTTGTCTGTCCGCAAAACTGATTGTACCCGTTTCCGGATAAATCGAACCATCGGATAATAGTAATGAAACTGACTTCCCTGCTCCTTTAAGGTTTGAATCTTTTTTTGTAATTTCTTTAAAAATTCGAAGATATTCCTGTTCACTCATCGTAAACCGAACTCTTACATCACCTAAATCTGAAATCGTATTTAAAACCGAAGCAGCTCCCGGTCGAACATAATCACCTTGCCTAACTTTTGATATCCCAATCAATCCAGAAATTGGAGCAACAATTCTGCAATACCCCAATTCAATTCTTGCATTTTCCAAATTTGCTTTGGAAGCTTTTATGGAGGCTATGGAGGCATCATAAGCAGCTTTTGCGGCTATCAATTCTCTTTGACTGACAGCGTTCATTTTGGCCAACGGCACCATCATATCATAATCTGATTTTGTTTTGGCTAATCTGGCTTCTACTTCCGCTAATGAACCTTCCGCCTCATTTACTTTGGCTTGAAATGGCAAAGGGTCAATTGTGTACAATAACTGTCCTTTAGTCACTACACTTCCTTCTTTAAAATTGAGGCTTTCAATCACACCATCAACTCTAGGATTAATCTGTATATCCGATTGCCCAAAGGTTTGCCCAGTATATTCCGATTCCAGTCTTACATCCTGCTGCAGCACCTTTACAACCGAAATCTCGAGGGGCTTAGCCTCTGAAGCTACTTCCTTTTTGCACGACGGCATCAAAAAAATCAATAGTATTGCCAGTAAAAAGTTCGTTTTTTTCATTTTCAAATTTTATTAAGATGTATCAATATTGAACTAATTTGTTATAACTTAAGCCAGATTACTATTTAAAAAGAAATCAATAAAATTTACAACCAATATACTTGTACTATTTGGGGTGTTTTTAACTCCTGTTTTTTGAGAAGTATAAAAATTAAAATACAAGCAAGACAAAAAGAATTTTATTTTCCTGAAGAACTCATAAAAATAAAGTGTTAAAATTTGCATAGTAAATTTAAGACATTTTTTTATAAATCAAACAATTACACACTATTTCTTCTTCGAATATTCCTAATTTTTTATTTATTACATTACAAACAACCCTGCAACTTATAATATCACCATCTTTTTATACATTTTAAGACAAATATCATACATTCTTAGAAAAGCCATAAAAAACAGCCCTATAGACAAATCGCAGAATGCATTAATTGTAATTAAAAAGCCATCACAATATCAATATTTTCTTAATTGAACAAAATGGATTTATTTTAATACAAATAATTAACACAAAAGTTCCGAAAACCTTTTCGATTTAATATGTTAATTAAATTATGTTAAAAAAAACTTAAAATTAAATACAAAAGCCGTCACGCTATCAAATAGTTTTCTATTTTCGACAACTATGAAACGAATTGCATCACTTTTCTTACTGGTTACATTGTTCTACAATGTGCTTGGATATTATCTGATGTTTGCACAACAACAAGAGCAAGCGTGGGTGGCGTCTATGGAAAAAAATGACACTTCAAAATTTAAGGTCATTCATCTTAATGCCTCTTTATATTCTTTTATTGAAGATACAGACTTTGAATATGTAAATGAAAATGTAACCGTCAATAATAAAACCTATCATGTTTTTAAGAAAAGAATTCAAAACAACATTTTAAGCCTGTATTATCTTCCTAATTCACATCAAGACGAAGTTGGTAAAAAACTAAATGACATTGTTGACAACCAATTATTCAACAATGGTACTTCTAAAGATACCCCTGTAAAAAAATTATTAAAGTCCTTTATAAAAGATTACGTAGCCAATGATGCTACTATTGTATATTTTTCTCCAAAAAAATTGATTGAAACCATTGCCTATAATACTACTACAAAAGAGGCAATACATGCGGGATACCATTCTCTGGGCTATTCCCCGCCTGATTTCGTTTAACCCTATTTTCTATTACCAAAAATCTGGATTCTTTGTCATAAGACAAAACGGATCTTTATGAATTAGTTTTCCTCTTCAAACTGCTTTTTCTATCTAACTAACACTGAAAAAAGCCAGCTAAGCTAAACTATTTCTTTTCAAAATCTATTAGAAACTACTTTTTGGTGCTTTAGACAAAATATCTTAACCAATTAAAGGTGATTTGAAATCTGTATTTTCAAATTCCAATTAGCAACCATTTTCAATTTATTCTTTTGGGAACACCAACAAGAATACCTTTTCACAATTGGACTATACTGAAATTTAGTCCTTTTGACAATCAACTTTCTTTCTACCAGAGATTTATTGATCTTTTTACAATAAAAAAACCAAACCAACTACTAAAAACCAATGAAACAACTATCCTTTTTATCTACATTTATTATAGCATTCAGTATTTCACTAACACTTTTTACAGAAAAAACAAATGCACAAGGCTGTGTTGCTATTCGTCAAATGGGAGGCCAAAACATAAATGCTTCCAATTCATACAATCTGAACGAAGGCGAATTTCAAGTAGGAACTAATTATCGCTATTTCCACTCCTGGAGACATTTTGTAGGTAAAGAAGAACAACTGGAACGCCAAACAACAGGAGGTGGTCATGACGAAAATGGCAAAGAACTTGGAAATGCGGTAAACATCTATTCTCACAATATCGACTTAAATATTTCCTATGGTTTAACCAATAGAATCTCTATAAACGCCACATTACCCTATGTAAACAATGAACGCTCACAAGTACTACGACAAAAAACACCCGTAGTTGACACATTACGCTACAGTGTTTATGCACAAGGAATAGCTGACGCCAGGTTAAGTGTTAACTATTGGTTTATAGATCCAATGAAAGTTAAAAAAGGCAACATCATGCTTGGCTTAGGATTAAAATTAAATAACGGCAGCCATGACAAAACGGATGATGCCCCACAAGCGGATGGAACCACGAAAAACGTTGTTATGGATCAAGCCATTCAACCGGGTGATGGAGGTGTTGGTTATACCGTCGAAATTCAAGCATTCCAACAGTTGACAGGACGCCTTTATGGCTTCGCCAACGGGTATTATCTTTTCAACCCTACAGAATCTAACGGAACTTTCAAGTCTGCACCAAAACCGGGTCTTGAAGGATACGAAATCTACGCATGCCCAGATCAATATTTTGGTCGTGCCGGATTATTTGCTGCCGTAGATAAAAATGAAAACTTTACCGTTTCGTTGGCAGGAAGATTCGAAGGTATCCCTGCTTATGATGCTTTTGGTGGCCAGGTGGCTTATCGTCGTCCGGGTTATGTAATCGCAGTAGAATATGGCTTTGCCTATCGTTTAGGCAATCATGGATTTAGTTTGTTAATACCTTATAATGTCGTAAAAAATCGTATTCAAAGTGCAGCCGATATTGCCAGTCAAGATTTACAAAATTCAGTAATTACAGACCCGAGTCAATACGTTCATGTTCAAGGAGACGCAGCTTTTGCCGATTACTCCATTAACCTTGGCTATTCTTACAGATTTGATTTATCTAAAAAAATAAAAGTAACGATGCCAGAATAATTCCATTCACTTAAACAATAGTACAAGTTTATACCTCTTAATCAGATAGATACAATAATACTTTACAGAATCAAAAATAATTAACCCAGAATACTAATTTCCAATACGTTTCTAAAACTGACACAACGAACACTATAAAATTTACTATAACTAAAAAGCGAGCCGTTTTGCGAATAATTTACTAAACAGAAAAATGAAACTTAAATTTAAGAAAATGAACATCAAACACACAATCACATTCTTTTTACTTTCGTTTTTACTTTACTCTTGTGAGTTTTTCACAAATCCTAATGATAAAATGACTGAAATCTTAACAGAAAAACACAAGCAGTTTAGTGTCAAAGAGAATCCTTTTTGTCCAGAAGCTGAATTAGTGTTTTTTGATTCCTTATCAACTGCGCCAGCTGAAACGACCAACAGATTTACAGCAACTCTTTATAAAGGAAATAGTCTTTTAAAACTAGGAAGAGAAGAAGAAGCCGTTTCGACATTTGAATCGATCATTCAAAGAATCGGACTATCAAATAGTAATAGTCCTGAAGTTTTGCGCAGCACCGCAATTTCCTATATGCGTTTAGGAGAAAGACAAAATTGTATTGTAAACCACTCAACCGAATCCTGCATCATGCCTATCAGAAATTCAGGAATACACATAAAACAAGCTGGTTCAAAAAAGGCAATTGAAATCTATGAGCTTCTTTTAAAGAATAACCCAATGGATTATGAATCCAGATGGCTTCTAAATATTGCCTATATGACATTAGGTCAATATCCATCAAAAGTTCCTTCTAAATGGCTTATTCCAAACTTGGACAAAGACAATTCTATTTACACCATCAAAGCTTTCACAGATGTTGCACCTAATTTAGGTGTCAACAATAGAAATATGGCCGGTGGTATTATTGCAGATGATTTTAACAATGACAACTATTTAGACCTTATAACTTCCGATTGGAGTTTGAACGGAGCTATGCATTACTATCAAAATGATAAAAAAGGAGGATTTACAGATTATTCTAAAAAGTCCGAACTAGCCAGATTCAAAGGAGGATTAAACATGATCCAGGCCGACTATGACAATGATGGCGATATTGATATTTTTGTCTTAAGAGGTGCGTGGATGGGGAAATTTGGCAAACAACCCAACTCTTTACTACGAAATAATGGCGACAATACCTTTACTGATGTTACTATAAAAAGCGGTCTATTTTCTGAAAACCCGACACAAACTGGCGTTTGGAAAGATTTTAATAATGACGGATGGTTAGATTTATTTATTGGCAATGAAAGCAGACCGGAGTTTCAAGAAATTTATCCTTGTGAATTATATATAAGTAATGGGGATGGCACTTTTAAAGAAGTTGCCGTTACAGCAAAATGTGCCATTGTAGATTTTGTGAAAGGAGTTACAGCCTGTGACTACAATAATGACGGTCTGGAAGATTTGTATGTATCCGGTAATAGAAAAATAAAGACCTTACTTAAAAACACGGGGTTAAAAAATGGCATTCCCCAATTTGAAGATGTAACCCAAAAAGCCGGTCTGGCAGACATAAAAGTGGGAACATTTCCAACTTGGTTCTGGGATTACGATAATGATGGATGGCAAGATATTTTTGTATGCGGCTATCAATTTGATTTAACTATTGCTCATACTGCTGCAACAGAAGCGCTAAATATCCCTAACAAAGCCAGTAAGATGTATTTATACCGTAATAACCATGACGGCACTTTTACCAATGTTTCGAAAAAAGCAGGTTTAAATAAATCAGTCTTTGCAATGGGTTCCAACTTTGGAGACATCGACAATGATGGTTACTTAGACATGTATTTAGGCACCGGAAATCCAGATTACAAGTCACTGGTACCTAACCGCCTTTTCAGAAACATGGGTGATGGTAAATTTGCTGATGTTACCGTTTCCGGAAGAGTTGGTAACCTACAAAAAGGTCATGGTGTTGCCATCAACGACATCGACAATGATGGCGATGCTGATATTTTCATAGAAGTGGGTGGCGCCTATATTGGTGATTCCTTCAACAACTCCTTTTATCTTAACCCTGGTCAGAACACTAACCGCTGGATAAGTTTACAATTGGAAGGCACTGACACAAACCGTTCTGCAATCGGAACACGTATCAAAATTAGCTTTAAAGAAAACGGAATAAAAAGGGTGGTTCACAGAGAAGTAAACTCAGGCGGCAGCTTTGGAGCATCTGCATTGAGAAGAGAAATAGGTATTGGTCAAGCTAACATAATAGACGAGATAGTAATTACATGGTCCAAAACCCGCAAAACACAAGTCTTTAAAAACATAAAACCGAACCAATTTATAAAGATAAAAGAAGGAAATAAAACCATTACCAAAGTAAATATCAAGAAAACGATCTTTCCTTCCGATCCTTCGAAAACATCAATATGCAAAATCATTTAGTAAAACACTAAATCAAATTATAAACCAACCAACTTTAAATACCAATTATTAACTATTAACTTTTTAAATAAAATGAAAAAAATTTATCTGAGTTGCCTCTTTTTAATTCCCTTTTTTATCAATGCACAAACCGAGATTGACGCTATTATGATGAGTAAAAATAATTTTTGCTTTGGAGCCGTTTATCAATATAGTGGCTGGGATGAATACTGGGAAGGCGATTTTAAAAGAGAAAACTTAAATTTAGGTACTGTAACAACTAAATCTCTTGGAATCATGGGGAACTATGGTATATCAGACAAATTGAATGTTCTTTTCAACCTGCCTTATGTAAAAACCAATGCCTCCGCGGGAACGATGGAAGGACAAGAAGGAATTCAAGACTTGTCACTTACCATTAAATACATGCCTTTAGAAAAAACAATAGGAAAATCTACTTACTCTCTATATGCTTTAGCTGGTTTCTCTACTCCCTTATCCAATTATACGGCCGATTATTTACCATTAAGCATTGGTTTGGAAAGCAAGACCGCATCTCTACGATTAATGGGAGACTACCAACGTGGTCATTTCTTCACGACTTTTTCCGGGGCATATGTAAAAAGATCAAACATTTTTATTGACCGCGACTCGTATTACACTACCGAAATGCATTATACCAATGAAGTAGATATGCCAGACGCGATCTCTGTCAATGCCAGAATAGGATACCGATCTGACCGACTGATTGCAGAATTCATTATTGATAATTGGGTAACACAAGAAGGAGGGTTTGACATTACATCAAACAACATGCCTTTCCCAAGCAATACAATGAATGCCTTAAAATATGGACTTGGCGCTAAATATACATTCAAAAAGATCCCTGAATTATCCCTTGTCGGCGGATATAACTATGTAGCAGAAGGAAGAAATGTTGGGCAATCGAACAGTTTCTTTGGGGGTGCATTTTATGTGATAAATTTTAATAAAAACAAGTAAACGAGATGAAAAATAAAATACAAAAAACAGTATTTACGAGCCTAATAGCTTTGTTTATTGCTTGTACTTATTCTTGCAACGATGACATTACAGAAAGAAACGAAGAATTTCATGCCTTAAATCCAAGCAACACCGATGAACAAGCAGGAACCTGGAAAACCTTTTTATTAACTGCGCCTGATGAGTTTCCTTTAGACGCTCCAACTCCGGCAAATACACCGGCATATACAAGGGAAATCAACGAAATAAAAAGCTATCAAGCCAATATAACAGAAGACCAAAAGAGAATTATAAAATATTGGAGCGCAGGAGGCGTTTTACGCTGGAATGAAATTATGCGAACTTTAGTAGCAAAACACAATCGTCCTCCTTACCAAAATGAAGACGGCACCTATCCTGCCCCTTCGGGTCTTAATCCTTTTGCCAATCCGCAATTTCCGTTTTCAAATCCACCCTATGCTTCAAGAGCATATGCCTACGTAAGCGCTGCACAATCTGATGCAATGATTGCGGCCTGGCATTATAAAAAATTATACAACAGAGCAGCCCCGTTTACGGTGGATCCAACTTTGCAGGTTTTAATCCCAAAAAGCACAATGCCTTCTTATCCGTCAGAAGACGGAGTATTGTCAGGAGTTACTGTTGAATTATTGAAATTATTATTCCCAACTGAAATCGCATACATTCAGGAAAAAGCAGAAGAAGAAAAATTATATCGCATCATTAGCGGAGCCAATGTCCGCAGTGATGTCGAAGCCGGAATCATTTTAGGTAGAAAAATTGCATCCAAGTTCATCGCCCGTGCCGCTACAGACGGCGCTGGTGCAGCAATTGGCACACCTGAAATTTGGGCACAATTAGAGACTCAAACAGCCGCAAAAGGAGAAACACCTTGGAAATCTCTTGAAGTTCCTGCAAGACCCCCAATGTTACCTCTATTTGGAAAAGTAAAATCATTCCTGATGACACCAGAAATGGTTCTCGCCAATCGTCCTTCCCCTCCATCCACAAAATCAGAAGCGTTCAAAAAAGAACTGGCCGAAATAAAAAGCTACAGTGAAAATACCTCCAGAAAAAACATGCAAATTGTCACTTTTTGGGCTGATGGTGTTGGAACATCTACACCACCAGGGCATTGGAATGCTATCGCTGCAGAATCATTTATAGATAAAAATTATAGCGAAGTACGATGGGCAAGAAATATGGCTTTACTAAACATCGCCATGATGGATGCCGCAATAAGCTGTTGGGATGCCAAATATGCACACTTTAACCCAAGACCATGTCAAGTAGACCCTTCCATAAAAACAATGACAGGAACCCCTAATTTTCCTTCTTTTGTGTCTGGTCATTCTACTTTCAGTGGTGCAGCCTGTGTCGTTCTATCACACATGATTCCTGAAAAAGCTCAAAATTATAAAGCTATGGCAAAAGAAGCATCCGATTCTAGAATGCTTGGCTGTATTCATTATAGAAGTGATTGCGAAAAAGGACTTGAATTAGGCGAAAAAGTAGGCGGATATGCAGTTGCAAGAGCCCTTACTGACGGAGCTGAATAATTATACTATTTAAGTTGATAATTTTATTAATAGTTTATTTCGAATGGTTTGTTTTAAATGATGAATAAAATATCAATTACAAACCTAACAGGCGTTGGAAACCTGTTAGGTTTTTTTATCAAAACATATTACCTCATATTACTATTATTACTATATTCAACCCATAAAAAGAACCACCATGAGACGCACTTTCTACTCACTCTATTTTAAATTCAGTAAAATAACAGAAAAATATAGTGTCAACATCATGCGAATAGCACTTGCGACAGTTTATATATGGTTTGGAGCTTTGAAGATAGTTGGAATAAGTCCCGCCGGTGACCTAGTGGAACAAACGGTCTATTGGTTTAAACCTGAAATATTCATTCCTCTTCTTGGTGTATGTGAGGTAATTATAGGCCTTGGATTACTCATAAAACAATTCATTCCTTATACGATTGTATTATTACTAATGCATATGGCCGTTACCTTCTTTCCTGTTTTTATACTACAGGGAGTATGTTTTGACAATTTTCCTTTCTGCCCCACTTTAGTTGGTCAATATATTATAAAAAACCTTGTATTAATTGCAGGAGCCTTAATAATTGCGGGAAAGTACAATGAAAAATTCTACATTACAATGCATTTAGAAATGGATAAAAACCAACAAGTTTAGAATTTATAACTTAATATAATCTGCAAAATATCAAAAATTTATAAAGCAAAAAAAACGCCTAACATATTTGTTAGGCGTTTTTTATTTATTGGCGATTCAATTAGTCGGCTAAAAGAATCACTTTATTGTCTTTCATTTCAATAGTCCCTGAATCAACTGTTAATGTGTATAGCTGATCATTTACTCTTGTAAATTTGCTAATTGTTTCGCTTGAAATATCAAAACTAGGTGCCGCAATTTTTACAGTTCCTTTTTTAAGCAATGAAACAATTGGCGCGTGGTTATTTAAAATCTGAAACTCTCCATCAACACCCGGAAGTGATATTGAAGTTATTTCTCCTGAAAATAATTTTGCTTCTGGTGATACTATTTCTAATAACATAATTTTTAGTTTACAGTCTCAGTTGACAGTCTCAGTACTGAATACTGAACACCGAACACTGAATACTAATTTTAAGCTTCTGCCAACATTTTTTCTCCAGCTTCAATAGCTTCTTCAATAGTTCCTTTAAGGTTGAAAGCCGCTTCTGGTAAGTGATCTAATTCACCATCAATAATCATATTAAATCCTTTGATGGTATCTTTAATATCAACTAAAACTCCTTTCAAACCTGTAAATTGTTCTGCAACGTGGAAAGGCTGAGATAAGAAACGTTGTACACGACGTGCTCTTGAAACGGCTAATTTATCATCTTCTGATAATTCCTCCATACCAAGAATCGCGATGATATCTTGTAATTGTTTGTATTTCTGTAAAATTTCTTTCACTCGTTGAGCACAGTCGTAATGATCATCACCTAAAATATGTGGGGTCAAAATTCTAGAAGTAGAATCTAACGGGTCAACCGCTGGATAAATACCTAGCTCAGCAATTTTACGAGACAATACTGTTGTAGCATCTAAGTGAGCAAATGTAGTTGCTGGCGCCGGGTCAGTTAAGTCATCCGCAGGAACGTAAACCGCTTGCACAGATGTAATAGAACCTTTGTTTGTAGAAGTAATACGCTCTTGCATAGCTCCCATTTCAGTTGCCAATGTTGGTTGGTAACCTACCGCAGATGGCATACGACCTAAAAGTGCCGAAACCTCAGAACCTGCTTGTGTAAAACGGAAGATATTATCAACGAAGAATAATACATCTTTACCTTGATCAGAACCTGCTCCATCACGGAAATACTCAGCGATAGATAATCCAGAAAGTGCTACACGAGCACGAGCTCCTGGTGGCTCATTCATTTGACCAAAAACGAAAGTCGCTTTAGACTCTCTCATTCCTGGCATATCAACTTTAGATAAGTCCCATCCTCCATTTTCCATAGAGTGCATGAATTCCTCACCATATTTTATAATTCCTGACTCTAACATCTCACGAA
Organism: Flavobacterium maritimum; assembly: GCF_040049085.1. NCBI lineage: Bacteria > Pseudomonadati > Bacteroidota > Flavobacteriia > Flavobacteriales > Flavobacteriaceae > Flavobacterium > Flavobacterium maritimum. The sequence continues at coordinate 365,095 of NZ_JBDLZY010000003.1, read as the reverse complement.
GCAAGTCATTTCCTTCACGTGTTCTTTCACCAACTCCTGCGAATACAGAAAGTCCACCGTGACCTTTTGCGATATTGTTAATCAATTCCTGAATCAATACTGTTTTACCAACACCTGCACCACCGAACAATCCAATTTTCCCTCCTTTTGCATAAGGCTCAATCAAATCGATTACTTTAATACCTGTAAATAAAACTTCAGAAGAAGTTGATAAATCTTCAAATTTTGGTGCAGCTCTGTGAATCGACATACCATTTTCACCAGTTTTAGGCAAATTCCCTAAACCATCAATTGCATCACCAATTACATTGAACAAACGACCATAAACATCAGCACCGATTGGCATTTGGATTGGATTCCCCGTTCCAACTACTTCATAACCTCTACTCAAACCATCTGTTGAGTCCATCGAAATGGTACGAACGGTATTTTCACCAATGTGAGATTGTACTTCAAGAACCAATAAAGTTCCATCTTTTCTTGTGATTTCTAATGAATCATAAATTTTTGGAAGTTCAACATCTTTACCGTTGAAAACAACGTCAACTACTGGGCCAATGATTTGGGCAACTTTTCCTATTACTTTAGACATTACTTATGTATTTATTAAATAGCTATTTAGGTTTATGAAATGCAGCCAACCGAAACATATCGATTAAATGCTTTTTTCAGAGTGCAAAGATAATTTTTAAAATATAAAATCAATAATTTTTTTTATAAAAAATTCAGGATAATTTTATTATCAGATATACAATGGATTTTTAACTTAGAATCAGATACTATTTGCCCTAAATTAAAAAACCACCGCGCCTAAAAACGGGTGGTCTTTTACAAAAATATCCGATACTTTTATGGCAAAATTGCCGGATACAATATGGAATACAATCCTACGTCAACCTTCTTTAAAGTAGAGCTGTACTTTGTGTTAATAGCTGTACTAAAAGCATTCGCAATCAAGGCATACCCCCTTGGACTAGGATGCACCCCGTCAAGAGAAAAGGCACCTCCTGTTACATAGGTAGCGGTTAGCGTAAAGCTATTACTCACTATACCTGCAGTTGACAACTGAGTCATCATAGTTTTTGTATCTACAAAAGCCAAACCTTTAGCTTCCACTACTGCTTTTATAGTGACATTATATGCATCCGTTGCTGTTTTCACTTCAGCTATCTCTTCTTTTGACAAAACCCACTTATCCGCTAACGGAACTGAAACCCCATTTACTTTGGTTGGATCTCCACCTATAGCAGTTCCAATAAAATTCATAGAAGGCAGCACCATCAAGTCTTCGGGTGTAGCGTGTCTGTAGGAAGGAATCCCATAGGCTGTTAAATTCGTCAAATAACTATCTTCAATCACGACCGCATTACTTCCGGCGCTAAAACCTATCGTTCTTTTTGCTGCTTCAGCAACAGAAATCAAACCTTTTGATGCTGCAAACTGTAAACCGCCATTATAAGCCGCATAGCCCGCATTCAATTGAGTAGCTACTACAGCAGTAAGCGGAACAGGATTATAAGGCACTGTTGTAAAATAAGGCAAAGTACTAACATATGGTAAATTTGCCACCACACCTTTAGCTCCATTAGCCGTCAAATTTGTCACTATACTTGAATAAACACTAGCAAAAACATTGGGATCAGTAATATCATTAGACCCATAAGTCGCAGGATTTAAATTTCCTGTTTGATTTACACCAACTCCTCCAGAAGTTGCATACCCTAAAACATCATTTCCTCCAATCCATAAAGAGAAGAAAGTCGGAGTCTGCATCAAAGCATCCGCTAAAACTGTAGTTCCAGATGAGCTAGCAAATCGAGCAAAATATGGATTCGCAGCACCCGTAGCAACACCGGCAACATTACCATACCCAGGAGCCACCAAATGATAACTTTTAGCTCCAGGAACTCCTAAATCATTAAAAGGTCCTGCCAAAACAGAAGACACCTCAGTAGTTGGCATTCCATTAACTGTAGCCGGTCTTAACCCATTAAAATACAATCGAGATGCCGCAATGATTTTTCCACCCAAAAGCAATCCACCGATATTGTCAGACATAAACGGGATCTTAAATTCACCTCCTCCAGCTTCAGCAAACTGTTGAGAAAGTATATTTACATAAGAACCTTCCTGACCTTTTTTGAAAAGAGCACCATCACTATACCCCGCAGCAAATGAATCTCCCAACGCAACATATTTTGCAAAATTTGCCGAACCAGATGACACAGGCTCTTCAACAACTGTATTTTCATCATTACTATCACATGCTACAAAACTTAGAGAAACAAGTAGCAGCCATTTGAAATTTTTTATCATAATAGTCTATTTTTTATATTATATCTCTTTTCAAACCTCATGAAAAACAAGGATCAAAGAAAGCAATTTTGTTTTTACATCACATTAATTAAGGATTGATTGTCCAGGAAGCAAAATACTGTTGTCCAATTGCCCCAGCACCCAACACTTGTGTATATTCTTTTCCTCCAATATTTGAGGCCCCAAGTTTTAAGGTTGATTTAAGCTTTGGTATATTATAATTAATTTGAGCATCAATTACTGTTGCCGAATCAATCATACCATCCGCCATTGTAGATTGCCACAAATACTCACTATTCCATCTGCCACTTACATTAAATCCAAAATTGTTAAATAGTCTTTCGTTACCAAACGACGCCTTAACCCTATGTTTAGGCGTGTTAAAACCAGGCTCAAAACTAGGATCCTTTTCTTGATCGAAATTAAATTCGGCATAATTATAATTAGCCCCTACTTCAAAATTTCTAAATACTTTTTTAGAAAGACCAATACCAAAACCAAGAGATTCAATCTGCACATCAGTATTGGTATACAACTGAAACGCTCTATAGTTACTTGTCTGAAGCGCATGTACAGATTGCACACCAGGATCAGTAGGCCCAGCCAGAAGATTTGGAGCATCTTGCGTGGCACCATAGAGAGGCGCTACAACATTTAAATTCCCAATGAAATCATTGTAAATATTATAATACCCATTAAGATCAATTGATATATCCTCTATAAAAGAACGATACCCCAACTCAAACGCCTTAACCTGCTCTGGTTTTACATATTCAATATTAGTTTTTCGCAATAAGGCCGCACCACCAACAGGATCACTGGAAGCAAGCGCTGCAAATGCACCCACTGAAGATGCAGTATATGAATTATTATAGGCATTTAGACCATTAATAACAACTGTAGTCCCTCCAGCAAAAGCCTGCCCAGCCGCGGTAGAAACTGGTAACGTTTCACTATATCTTGTCAAATTATCAGGAGCCGAACCAAGTAATATTGCACTACCTACATTAAATCCGATATACTGATCTTGCGTTGAAGGGTTTCTGAAACCGGTTTGAAACGACCCTCTAAAATTATGCTTCTTAGATTCTCCTGCCGAGTACACCAAGGACAACCTTGGAGAAAAATTACCATCAAAATTTTGTGCCTTATCATATCGAAGAGAACCTGTAAACTTCAAACGATCTTCTAAAAACCTTTCTGTTAATTGTGCATAAACCCCGTATTCATCGTATTTAATTGGCCCATTTGCATCCGTATAAATCCTCCCATGAGAATTCAACTCATAGAGTCTAAAAGATCCTCCTACTTGAACTTCAGCAAACTTTATAATATCTTTAAAATTATAATTAGCATCTGAATGATAGATTCTTGAATTATCAACCAATTTAGAACCAGTAAGAACGCTTGGATCTGAAATCACCTGATTAAATGCAGATTTAAATTCGGAAGACCCAGGAAGAAACCTGCCTGTATCCGCTGTAGTCCTAGCCGCTATATGTGCATTTTCAGGAGTCATCCCTGCTAATGTTGACTGAATATATGCCCCAGCATATTGACCAAACCAGGTTTTATCATCTTTCCATTTTCGATTTATGTTAATACCGGTAAAAAGCATATCATACGAATCCCCACCATCCTCTGTCGTAGTATAACCTCTTACAAAAAAGTTTTTGCCCTTGAACTCCAATTTATGTTGCTCCATGTAGAAATTATTCAGATAATATCTATTAGCCCCTTGATAAACGGCATTTCCAAAACCAAATTTACTTTGCCAAATAACTTCTAAATTTTCATTTCCGAAAGGCCTGTAGTGAAATGAGAAATCGATCTTAGTATTACTTGCTTTATTATCGGTCAAATCAACCTCATTATAACCGGTTCTGCTAACATTATAATTTGGCAATAAATTTACAGCTGAAGCAGGTATTAAACCTAAAGAAGCCAACGATTGTCCAACACCTTTTATATTTGTAGAAACCTCGTCACCGTAAACATTTATCCCATCATAATTTACATTACTTCTATCTATCCCTGGATTTACTTTATCATCGTAATTAGTTGCATACCAATCTGTGCCTCGCATGTAAGTAAAATTCGCTTTAGCTGCAAATTTTGGACTAAAAGCATGCGCCATTCTTATTCCATAATCAACAAAATCATTTGAACCTGCAGCCTCTTGACTTGTTTGTCCAAACTTCGCATAAGCAGTAATTCCCTGATTTGTAAACGGGCTTTTACTATTCATAAACAATATACCATTGAACGCATTTGCTCCGTATAATGCAGATGACGCACCAGGCAGTAACTCCACACTTTGAACGTCAATCTCAGAAATACCAATCATGTTTCCTAATACAAAATTCAGTAAAGGAGAAGAATTATCCATTCCGTCCACAAGCTGCATGAAACGAGTATTAGCAACTGTAGCAAAACCACGGGTATTAATAGATTTGAAAGACAAACTACTTGTATTCATCTGAACCTCTTTCAAGTTTTCTAAACCGTCATAAAAAGTTGGAGATGCTGTTTTCTTAATATCAGCTATTCCCATTCTTTCAATTGTAACCGGCGACTCTAATACACGTTCCGGTGTTCTTGAGGCAGACACAACAATTTCATCTAATTTTGTTTCTTCGTCTGACAACTTTATATTCAATTTTTGATTATACGAAGAAACCGTAACTTTTTTTGATCCAAAACCTAAAGCCGTTACTTCTATTACATAAGGCAATTTTTTTGATGAATTTAAATTAAATTTTCCGTCGTTGTCTGTAATTGTGCCAAAGTTATCTCCGACAATATGGATATTGGCAGCCGGAATAGGTTGATTGTTACTGTCTGAAACAGAACCTGAAATTGAATTCTGAGCAAAAGATATGCTGCAAAAAAACAATGACAAAAAAAGTAAATACATTCTCATTGGTCTATAGTTTTTTGGTTTATGTCGCCAAAGTACAAATATTTTTTTGCTATCAATAAAAAACAATGAAAATAATTTAATATTTATCATGTTTATTGCCACATTTTTACATAATCCTCAATGTTCTTTTTAAATTATATTCAATAATTATCACTTTAGATTAAAAAAATAGTATGCATACATATAAAATTTAGAAAAAAATTGAATATTTCTTAAAAAAACAGTTATTAAAAAAAATATTAGGCAATAAAAAAAGCGAGACATAAATCTCGCTTTTTTGTATTTGTTTAAAATTATCTATTCTACCGTAACAGACTTAGCCAAATTGCGGGGTTGATCCACATTGCAACCTCTCATAACAGCAATATGATACGACAAAAGTTGTAATGGTATAGTAGTAATTAATGGTGACAGGGCATCTGAAGTTTCCGGTATCTCAATAACATAATCTGCTAATTCACGTACTTGAGTATCCCCTTTAGTAACAACAGCCACAATTCTTCCGCTTCTCGATTTAATTTCCTGTATATTACTTACAATTTTATCGTAATGCCCTTGCTTCGGCGCAATAACAATAACAGGCATTTGCTCATCAATAAGTGCAATCGGACCATGCTTCATTTCGGCAGCCGGGTAACCTTCTGCATGTATGTATGATATTTCTTTAAGCTTAAGAGCTCCTTCAAGCGCAACAGGAAAATTATAACCTCTTCCTAAATACAAACAGTTTGGCGCATCTTTAAAAACTGATGCAATTTCTTTAGCTCTTTCATTAGTCTCTAACGCCTCTTTAACTTTTTCAGGAATTATTTCTAATTCTTGCAAATACATATGGAAATCAGAATTAGACAGCGTTCCTTTAGCTTTTGCAATACGTAAAGCAATCATTGTCAATACTGTGATCTGAGTAGTAAATGCTTTTGTTGATGCCACTCCAATTTCTGGTCCGGCATGAGTATAAGCTCCCGCATGCGTCTCCCTTGAAATAGAGGATCCAACAACATTACAAACCCCAAACACAAAAGCACCATGCTCTTTGGCTAACTTTATGGCAGCCATAGTATCCGCCGTTTCACCTGACTGAGAAATAGCTATTACAACATCTTTACTGCTTATTATTGGATTTCTATATCTAAATTCAGAAGCATATTCAACTTCCACAGGGACTCTAGCAAATTCTTCAAATATATATTCCGCAACCAAACCTGCATGCCAAGAAGTACCACATGCCACAATAATTATTCTGTCAGCATTAAGGAATCTCTCTAAATTATCCTCAACACCCGCCATTTGAATCAGCCCTTCATTAGCATGAAGCCTTCCTCGGTACGTATCTCTAATAACATTAGGCTGTTCATAAATCTCTTTTAACATAAAGTGATCATATCCTCCCTTTTCGATCTGCTCCAAATTCATTTGAAGCTCTTGAATATAAGGATCAACTTTAGAATCATCTTTAATTTTTCTTACCTTCATAGGTTTATGCAACCTTATATTTGCCATTTCACCATCCTCCAAATAAACAGCATTAGAGGTATACTCGATAAAAGGAGATGCATCGGAAGCAACAAAGTACTCACCTTCACCTATACCGATTGCCAATGGACTTCCCAAACGGGCTGCTACTATTTCATTAGGGCTTTTTTTATCAAAAACCGCAATTGCATAAGCACCAACTACCTGGTTTAAGGCCACCTGAATTGCCTTCCCTATCTTTAATTTTTCTTTTATCTGTATCTCTTCAATAAGATTTACCAAAACCTCAGAATCAGTGTCAGAATAAAAAACATATCCTCTTTTGATCAGCTCTTCCTTCAAAGGTGCATAATTCTCAATAATTCCATTATGAATAATCGCCAAATCTCCCGAATTGGAAAGATGAGGATGAGAATTCACATCATTAGGAACACCGTGGGTAGCCCAACGCGTATGCCCTATACCTATTGTACCATTTGTTGTGATTTCCTTGGCCGCTTTCGCCTCTAAATCAGAAACTTTCCCTTTGGTCTTACTAAGTTTCAAATCTTGACCATCATACAACATGACACCGGCACTATCATACCCTCTATATTCAAGTCTTTTTAGACCTTTAATAATTATAGGATAAGCTTCTCTATAACCAATATATCCAACAATTCCACACATAGTTTAGTTAATTAGGTTTTGTATAATAAATTTCAAGTTTCAATCTTTTATCCGCAGGAACTGTGGATTTTGTTCCGTAAAGTACCGTTCCCAATGGATTCATCACTGATGCTTTTGGCGCATACGAGCTAAAAGAGTTAGGTGATTTTAATTTAGAAGAAGTTATAGTATTAATATCTTCCGTAACCACTAAACCAAACTTAACATTAGTTGAGTCAGCATTATTTATCAGATTTCTAATTTGATTTGTAATTCTGATTTTATAGGTAAGTCCTCTGCCACCAGTTTTATCCTCTTTATTGATAATCCCATCAAATACATATTTTGATTTCTTTGCATCAGCACTTTTTGATAGATCATTATAGTAATCCACTACTGGACGATCGTTATTCAAATCATATAAATAAATACGATTAGGCTCATAACTATTAGCCATTGTAGTAGGATCGATATGAAAAACAAGATTAGCTTCATTGATTAATAATTTCTTCCCATCTGCAGGATACCTTAAATTATCTAATTCATCGGAAACTCCATTAGGACCTGTTAATTTCCCATCCTTATCATATCCTATCAAATCTGTTTTATCAAAAAGTTCAACAATTGACATAGCCCCTTCGCCCCCTCTAAGATACAGCTTATCATCACCTTCCGTTGTATTAATATTTGCCGGATTTGTAGCATTTGCATAATTAACCTTCGCATCCGTTTGTCCTTGCAAACTTACAGTATTCCCAGACAAATTGAGAACAATCGACTTTTCTTCCTTTACAGTCTCTTCATCAGTAGTTATAGCCGTTTTTGCTTTGTACTTAATGGTGATTTTACCCCCTTTAAAATTCAACATCGCCAAACTACCTGCACTACCATCAGCATTTTCAACTTTAAAATACAAACCTCTAAAATATTCTTTGAACACATCATTTGTAGCTAACTTCCCTGCTGGGGCATTAATGATTTTATTCTTGAAAAATTCAGAATTTAATTTTAAACGCATAGCCGGAACTGATCGGGTGGTTACATCCTTACCATCAGCATCCTTAGTTACTTCAACTATTTCTTTAGGATCAAAAAAGAATCCATCATTCTGTTCCTTATCAGTACTAACAAAATCATTTAAACGATTTCCGATTTTAGCACTCTCGAAATCGGTGTTTTGATCAGTGAAATATTTCTGCGGTTGTTGAAATCCCCCAACTGGATCCAAATCCCTCATATAATAACCGGATTCATAAACGCTTAATTTAATTTTTGCTTTACTGGCACCGTATATAGAATCCAACTCATACACATGACTACCATCTGTATTCGTAGTTTTCAAAGTACTGTAGTAAGGAATAGACAAATACACACTATCTATAACCGGCTCATCACCTATAGTAGGATTAGCACTAGCTAAAATCACTTGCGTTCCAAAATTAGCAGTTGTTTTTCCAAAAGCAGGATCATCATATATCCCCAAAGGATTTACTGGCAAATTATCGGATTGAACCGGACCTATTTTTTGATTATAAGCAACTACGTCTGAAGTATATTCAAGGAGATCAAAATGGTTATCACCAATCAAGCCATCTCCCACGGCATTAAATTCTTTATCACAGGAGTATAAAAAAGTAACCCCTGCCACTAATAGCATTTTCTTAAAAAAAGAAGAATTGTACATGTTTTTTTATAAAAGTTTAATTTATAGAACTGCCGTTTTGTAGAAATTAGTATACGCTTCAGCAAATTTATCTTTCGGGACGAAAGGTAAAAAAGGTTTTCCTGAAGATTCTATAAATTTTGTTAAACTTGGTGACAGATTATCAGAAGCAATAATCACAGCATCAGAATGTTTTACTGTCGTTTTTATTATATTCTCATAATTTGGGGTTTCTAAATCAGAAATAGCGCCAAACGGAATGTCATCAAATTTAACTTTATTGATCATCTCTGGATCTAAAGTACCGTCGAAAGACTGACTATAAACTGATGTAACGATTTTTGTTTCAGAAAATAATGCTTCGTTTTTATAAAAATGCTTCATGTAAACAGGCAACATTGCTGCCAGCCAACCATGAACATGAATAATATCTGGAACCCAATTCAATTTCTTAACAGTCTCCACCACTCCTTTGGCAAAGAAAATAGCACGCTCATCATTATCAGGATACATCACACCTTCTTCATCGGCAAACGTAGCTTTTCGCTTGAAATATTCATCATTGTCAATAAAATAAACTTGAATCCTTTCTTTGGGAATAGAAGCCACTTTAATAATTAATGGCATATCCAAGTCGTTTACTACCAAATTCATCCCCGAAAGTCTAATTACTTCATGTAATTGGTGTCTTCTCTCGTTAATATTTCCATATCTTGGCATGAAAATTCTTATCTGTCCTCCCTGATCATTTATCATTTTCGGCACGTCGTAAGACATTAAAGAGACCTCATTTTCAGCGAGATAAGGAACCACTTCAGATGATACATATAATATCCTCTTATCTTTCATATTGTAATTTACTTAATTTATTGGCAATAAAAACCATGCAAAATTACAAAAATTTATGCAGTTATTAACTAAAATATTATGTTTGCACTTAATTTTAATAATACCACCATGCACATTTTCTACGGAAAAGCACCTTTAGCAGCCTATTTAAGATCTATCAAAACAGCAAATTCAACTATTGGGTTTGTACCAACTATGGGCGCTTTACATCAAGGACATCTCGCCCTGATGAAAAAATCATTGATTGAGAATGACTTTACCGTGGTGAGTATTTTTGTAAATCCGACCCAGTTCAACAATCCGGAGGACCTTGCAAAATACCCGAGAACAATCGAAGAGGACATCAAAAAAATGACCGCTTTGAACCCCGAAATTATCTTATACGCACCAACAGTGGAAGATATTTATGAAGGACAAATTATTTCACAATCCTTTGATTTCGACGGATTGGAAAACCAAATGGAAGGCAAATTCAGGCCAGGTCATTTTAACGGTGTTGGTACTATTGTGAAACGTCTTTTCGAAATTATCGAACCTACTAATGCCTATTTTGGCGAAAAAGACTTTCAACAATTACAGATTGTAAAAAAAATGGTCGAAAAAACCAATCTAAAAGTAAATGTAATAGGATGCCCTATTTTTAGAGAACCCAACAACCTTGCCATGAGCTCCAGAAATGAGCGTTTGTCTCCACAAGAAAGAGAAGAAGCTGCCATAATCTACAAAATATTAAACGGAGCGAAAGAAAAGTTCCAAACAAACAGCGCATATTCTGTCTCAGAATGGGTTCAAAAGTCGTTTGAAAACAACCCCCATTTTTCATTAGAATATTTTGTAATCGCTGATGAAGCAACACTTTTACCAAGCTTTAGAAAAAATAAAAATAAAAAATACCGCGCTTTTATCGCTGTTTTTGTCAACAACATTCGTTTAATTGACACCATTTCATTAAATTAATTTACCTTTGTAGCATGCAAATTCAAGTCGTAAAATCAAAAATTCACCGAGTAAAAGTAACGGGAGCCGATTTAAATTATATCGGAAGTATTACTATTGACGAAACATTATTGGAAGCTTCTAATATTATCGAAGGTGAAAAAGTATCTATTGTAAACATCAACAATGGCGAGCGTTTTGAAACCTATGCCATCAAAGGTGAAAAAAACTCTGGAATCATTACCCTGAATGGTCCTGCCGCCAGAAAAGTTCAAAAAGATGATATAATTATCATTATTTCCTATGCAACTTTAGATTTCGAAGAAGCCAAGACCTTCAAACCTTGGATTATTTTTCCAAATGAGGAAGACAATTCTTTGACTTAAGCCTTTAAATCGAATTCTTAATTACTCTTTCACAACCTGCTTGCGGGGAGGAATTCTATTGGCTATAACAATTAAAGATGTTTTATACATTATACTAGAGCGATCCGTTTTAAACTATTGCCCTTCATTAAAAGCAAATAAAGTATTATATTGCTACTCCATTCAGTTAGAGTATTATTTCTAAAAACGCCCAAATAATGAAACATACATTTCTATTATTACTCTTTAGCCTTTCTGTTTTCTCACAAAAAACTACAGAATCTTTTCAATCCAACAAATTAGGCGAAAAGCGCGAAATCACAATTGGTCTCCCTCCTTCTTATGAAAAAAATACAGGTAAAAAATACCCTATATTAATCCTACTGGACGGTGATTACTTATTTGACCCTTTTTACGGCGCTTTAAATTATGGCGCCTATTGGGATGATTTACCGGAAACTATCATTATTGGAATTAGTCAAAACAAAAATGACGAACGGACAAGCGACTGCGATTATGATGATGAAAGCGGTCTTCCAGCGGGCAAAGGAGCTCGTTTTTTTGAATTTATCGGAGGCGAACTACTTCCCTACATAGAAAAAAAATATAGAACTGCTCCATTTCGAATTATTGCCGGACACGATACTACCGCAGGATATCTAAATTATTTTCTATTTAAAGAATCGCCCCTTTTTAATGCTTATATCTCTATGAGTCCCGAACTTGCACCAGAAATGGAGGTTCGAATACCAGAAAAACTAGCAGAATTCAAGCAACCTATTTTTTATTATCTCTCCTCTGCAGATGGAGATATTAAAAAAATGCGCGAAAGGGTACAAAACCTAGACTCAAACATCAAACCTGTAACAAACCCATCACTCAATTACCAATACGATCTGTTTAAAGGAGCCTCCCATTATTCCCTGGTACTGCACTCCATACCAAATGCATTGTATCAATTTTTTGATTCTTACAAACCTATATCTTCATCAGAATTTGCCGAAAAAATCGTAATCCTTCCATCAGGCTATGTTGATTACCTAAGCACTAAATATGAAATTTTATCCAAAAATCTAGGTTTAAATGTTCCTGTTCGCGTAAACGATTTTAAAGCAATCGAAGCGGCCATTCTAAAAAACAAAGCCTATGACGAATTGGAAAAATTAGCAGTAATTGCCAATGAAAACTACCCTAAATCAATGTTGGGCGAATACGAACTTGGTCTTATGTATGAAAAAATAGGGGATTCAAAAAGAGCCGCAAAAAGATATCAAAACGCATCACAAATGGAAGAGATTGGTGATTTAACCAAAGGCATGATGATGGAAAAATACGAGGATATGCAAAGCTTAACCCCAAAAAAATAATGTCAAAAGTAAAAACCTCCTTTTTTTGCCAGAACTGTGGCACACAATATGCCAAATGGCAAGGACAGTGTAATTCTTGCAAAGAATGGAACACTATTGCTGAGGAAATCATCCAAAAACAGGAAAAATCTGCTTGGAAAAGCGATTCTGCTTCCAATACAAAAGCACCAAAACCATTACGAATAAATGAAATTGATTCTACTCAGGAAATTCGATTGGACACCACTGACACAGAACTCAACCGTGTTCTTGGTGGCGGTATGGTACCCGGCTCCCTTACTCTATTAGGAGGTGAACCCGGCATTGGAAAAAGTACACTTTTACTTCAAATTTCATTAAAATTACCATACAAAACCTTGTATGTTTCGGGAGAAGAGAGCCAAAAACAGATAAAAATGCGTGCTGAAAGAATTACGCCAAATGGAGACAATTGCTACATTCTTACTGAAACCAAAACGCAAAATATTTTCAAACAAATAGAAGCTATCGAACCCGAAATTGTAATAATCGATTCGATTCAAACACTTCACACCGACTATATAGAATCCACTCCCGGAAGTATTTCACAAATACGGGAAACCACAGCAGAACTTATAAAATTTGCCAAAGAAACAAATATTCCAGTGATTCTCATTGGTCATATCACCAAAGACGGAACTATTGCCGGGCCAAAAATCCTGGAACACATGGTTGATACCGTTTTGCAATTTGAAGGCGACAGGAATCATGTATACCGTATTTTACGCTCCTTAAAAAATCGTTTTGGATCTACTGCAGAGATAGGAATTTATGAAATGCTCGGAAATGGATTGCGCGAAGTTTCAAATCCTTCCGAAATATTAATTTCACATAAAGACGAAGAGCTATCAGGTACCGCCATTGCTTCGACATTGGAAGGCATGCGCCCTTTAATGTTAGAAATTCAGGCCCTAGTCAGCACCGCAGTATATGGAACCCCGCAGCGAAGCACCACAGGATACAATGCGAAAAGACTCAATATGATTTTGGCGGTTTTAGAAAAAAGAGCCGGTTTTCGTTTGGGAGCCAAGGATGTTTTTCTCAATATAACAGGTGGAATTTCTGTTGATGATCCCGCGATAGACCTGGCTGTGGTAGCTGCCATCCTATCTTCCAATGAGGATATTCCCGTCAATAAAGATTTTTGTTTTGCAGGAGAAGTTGGGCTTTCTGGAGAAATACGACCAGTTAACCGGGTAGACCAACGTATTCAGGAAGCCGAAAAACTAGGATTTTCAACCATTTTTGTTTCAAAATACAATAAAATTTCGTTGAAAAACACCGGAATTAAAATTAGATTGGTTGCAAAAATTGAAGACGTCGCAGGCGAATTATTCGGATAAAAAAATCTTCATTTTGTCGCTAAAGAAAAATCTCAAAAACATTCACAGTTATTTGAATCACAATAAAATATAAAAAATAAACATAAAATTGTTTTATTTTGTTTTTGCTTGTAACTATTGTTCTACTATGTAAACAAATAACATAATAAGAATATAATTACACCCTATAACTTTTATAAATTATGAGTCTAAAAACAAAATGTATCGGGATACTACTGTTAACAGTACCTTTCTTTTCCCAGGCACAGCAAGCCGAAAATAAAAATGCTTTTCCCGTTCAAGTAACAATTACAAATGGGACTATCGAAGGAGAATTCGATATCAAAACGAACATTCAGAGTTTTAAAGGAATTCCATTCGCGCAACCTCCAGTAGGAAACCTTCGTTGGAAAGCTCCACAACCCCTTACCAACTGGTCTGGCGTAAAACAAACCAAAAAATTTGGACCAAGACCCATTCAATCAAATGTTTTTGGTGATATGGGTTTTAGAAGCGACGGCATCAGCGAAGACTGTCTATATCTAAACGTTTGGACACCAGCTAAATCCGCCAATGACAAACTACCTGTCCTAGTCTATTTCTACGGTGGTGGTTTTGCAGCAGGAGACGGTTCAGAACCTCGCTATGATGGTGAAAATATGGCCAAAAAAGGTATTGTAACCTTAACAGTGAACTATCGATTAGGAATTTGGGGATTTTTCTCCCATCCCGAATTAACAAAAGAATCCCCTAATAAAGCTTCTGGAAATTACGGTTTATTGGATCAAAATGCTGCCTTAAAATGGGTACAGGCAAATATTTCAAAATTCGGAGGTGATTCCAAACGGGTCACCATAGCAGGAGAATCAGCAGGTTCTATAGCGGTAAGTGCACAAATGGCATCTCCCTTATCAAAAGATCTTATTGCAGGAGCTATAGGTGAAAGCGGCGGTTCCATCTTTCCAACTTTATCTCCGGTACCATTGGCAGAAGCCGAAAAAACAGGCCAAGAATTTACTCAAAAAATTGGTGCGACATCATTAAAAGACCTCAGAGGAATGTCTACTTTAGAATTGTATCAAAAATCAGAAGGGACTAGCTTGGGTGTTTTCAAAACAACTATTGATGGTTATTTTTTACCGAAGTCTTTACCAGAAACTTTTGAATCCAAAGAACAAGCTATGATTCCTTTGTTATTAGGATGGAACTCTGAAGAAATGACCTATAGAGCATTAACGATGGGAAAAGACCTAAATAACGAGATATACATTCAAAAAGTTAAAGAACTATATGGAGACAAAGCAGAACAGGTCCTAAAATTGTATCCGGCAGGTTCTCCTGAAGTAACGGAACAATCAGCAACTGACTTGACAGGGGATCGATTTATAGCCTACAGCACTTGGAAATGGTTTGATTTACATAGAAAAAACAGCACACAACCTGTTTATCGATATTATTATACACACCCAAGACCAGAACTGCGCGACAACAGCCTTGAAGCCGGTCTTGCTGGTGGTGTCATCAAAAAAAACTCAAATACTCCAAAAACGCCTAAACCGAAAGGTGCGGTCCATTCAGCTGAAATAGAATATGCAATGGGAAACTTAGCGGGAAATAAAGATTATGCATGGACAGAAGAGGACTATACCGTTTCAGAAACAATGATGAACTACTTTGCCAACTTTATAAAAACAGGTAATCCAAACGGTGACAAACTTCCAGTGTGGCCTGCATCAAAAAATGAAGAGAAGCCAGAAATTATGATTATTAATCTAAAATCAAATTCACAAAGAGCTGAAAATGATGGCCGCTATTTGTTTTTAGACAAAGAATACACCAAAAAATAATTCTTCCTTTACATTATATAAAAGAGGATGCTTCAAAAGTAGCGCCCTCTTTTTTTTATTTTTAAAACTGAAACACAAATAGTTAACTTTTAAAAAACTCAAATCTCATCCAATAAAAAATAATATTTCAATAACAAGATTCATAATTTTGTTGTAAATTTATGTGTTGTTTTTTCATTTAAAGTTCAGAAAATGAAACCCTCACACCAAACAATGACCCATTTCTATGAGCACTTAGGAAAAGTGTTCTATTGCCTTGCGGCCATAGATAAAACAGTCCGTCAAGAAGAAGTGGAACTTCTCAAACAAATTATAAAAACAGACTGGCTTCCACTTGAAAATTCTTTTAATGAATTTGGCGATGATACTGCCTACCAAATTGAAATTGCCTTTGACTGGCTTGTAGCCAATAAATGGGATTCCTCATCTGTTCTAGCTGATTTTGAAATTTTCAGAAAAGAACATAAAAGTCTGTTCACAGCTGAGACTAACAACCTCATTTTAAAAACCGCGAATACCATTGCGATTTCTTTCGCGGGAAAAAACAAAGCGGAGCATGTCTTCGTGAGTCGACTCGGCGATATTTTGCTCCATGACGATTAAATCAATTAAATACTTCTCCAAATCAAAAAACTGTTTCAAAATATTCCACTTTAACATAAAAAATTGAAAACATGAAAAGACAAACTGGCATTTGGATAGACACCTCAAAAGCAATAATTGTTGCCCTTGACGGTGATACAGAAAAAATTACCGAAATAGATTCTGATGTTGAAAACAGTGTTTACCACAACAAAGAAGGTAACAAAGGAACCTTTTCGGAAGGTCATCATGGCAATAGCGACAAAAAATTTGACGATCGAAAAAAACAGGAACTTGATTTCTTCCTAAAATCGGTACTGTCTTATGTTAAAAAATCAGACGAACTCTTTGTTTTTGGCCCGGCTGAGACCAAAATAGAACTGGAAAAAAAAATATCCACTGAAAACCTGATTGAACCAGGCAAACTAAAATCAGTTGAAACAGCAGACAAAATGACCATAAATGAGATTGTAAGCAAGGTTAGAAGATTCTACAACCCATAAATCACAATGAATAAACAGGATGCCTCTTTTTAATTTTGAATTCGTATTTTCGCATTTAGAAAACCTACGAAAATTATGAAATTATTTAAAGCTCCCAAATTTACAGCCCAGATTTTAATTATTCTATTTGCTGTTTCATTATCAAACTGCAGTGTTCGAGTTGGAACACATAAATCAACTGCCAAAACGAAACAGGTTCCTCCTGGACAGGCTAAGAAAATGACCGGAGACAAGAGCGCCAAAAAATACGCTCCCGGACAAAACAAATAAATAAAAAAAGACCTATTCAAAACAGAATAGGTCTTTTTTTATTTTCATCTAATAGTAATTCTAATGCTTATGAAACGCTCTTTTATTGAAAACAATCAATATCCCTACACCCGTTGAAATGGCAACGTCAGCAATATTAAAAATAGCGTTAAAAAAAGTAAAAGGTCTGCCTCCAATAAAAGGCACCCATTCCGGCATTGGATAATCTTTTACAAACGGAAAGTAAAACATGTCAACAACTTGTCCATGAAACCAGGTACCATATGGGTTTTCAGAAAACAAAGTTGCAACTTGATACTGACTGTCGTCAAAAATCACACCGTAAAAAACAGAATCTATTATATTTCCAAAAGCACCTGCAAGGATTAAAGCAATGGCTACTATTAAGTAATTTGAACTGTGTTTTCTTTTAACAGAATCCCACAACCAATAACCAATTCCTCCAACTGCTGCCAATCGGAAAAGAGTTAGGAATAATTTTCCGTATGTTCCGGGAATTTTAGTTCCCCAAGCCATTCCTTCATTTTCAATAAAAAGAATCTTAAACCAATTGAATACTTCGACTTCTTCGCCTAAAATAAAATTTGTTTTGATATATATTTTGGATACTTGATCGACAAATAATATTATAAAAATAAGGAGATACGCTTTTCGTAATGACATTTTCTAAAATTTAATGGGCAAAAGTAACAATTAAATCAAAAAAAACGCTCCCAACGGAGCGTTAATTATTATGTAACAAAGTGATTATCGTTGCAAGTTTTTCGCCTCAATGCTCATTGTAGCGTGAGGAACTATTTTCAACCTCTCTTTACCGATTAATTTACCTGTCACCTTACATATTCCATAAGTTTTATTTTCTACACGGAAAAGCGCGTTTTTTAAATCACGAATGAATTTTTCCTGACGAATGGCTAATTGCGAATTCGCTTCTTTTGACATCGTTTCGCTTCCTTCTTCAAAAGCTTTAAAAGTAGGTGAAGTGTCATCCGTTCCATTATTCAAATCATTCATGTAAGCACTTTTTATTAAATCTAAATCTTCTTGTGCTTTTTGAATTTTTTTAAGGATTATCTCTTTAAACTCTGCCAAATCAGCGTCAGAGTATCTTGTTATTTCATCTACCATAACTAAATTATTTAGTGATTGTTATTCTCGTTTTTATTTCGTCAAACTCAATTTCTGTTCCTTCTACTATATTTTCTTCAAAAACCAATGTCTCTGTAAGTGTTTCTGATTTAATGTATGATTCATTGTTCTTTACTGCTTCCTGTAATACTTCATTCTTCTGCAAATGAACTTTGATTTTATCAGTAACTTCAAATCCTGAATCTTTACGGATATTCTGAATTCTGTTTACCAATTCTCTCGCAATACCCTCTTGCTTCAACTCAGGGCTTATGGTGATATCCAGCGCTACCGTAATTCCGTTTGAGTTAGCAACCAACCATCCTTCAATATCCTGTGATGTAATTTCTACATCTTCTAATGTTAAAGTTACGTTATTTCCAGCAATAACAATAGCTAAGCTGCCCTCTCTGTCCAATTGATTGATTTGCTCTTTCGATAAAGACTGTATCTCTTTGGAAATCAAGCTCATATCCTTTCCGAATCGAGGTCCAAGAGCCTTAAAATTTGGCTTAATCTGCTTTACCAAAACTCCTGAAGCATCATCCAAAAGCACAATTTCTTTCACATTTACCTCTGCTTTTATCAGGTCAGAAACGGCCTCAATTTCAGATCGCTGATTGTCGTCAAGTACCGGAATCATTACCTTTTGCAAAGGTTGACGCACTTTTATCATCTCCTTTTTTCGCAGTGATAAAACCAGTGAAGAGATGGTCTGCGCTTTCTGCATTTTACTCTCCAACGATTTATTAACAAAGTTTTCAACGTATTTAGGAAACTCCGCCAAATGTACACTATCATACTTTTCTGACTGTGTTGCTTGGGTTAAATCTCTGTAAAGCTTATCCATAAAGAATGGTGCAATAGGAGCACCCAATTTACTAATACTCAACAAACAAGTATATAAAGTTTGGTAAGCTGCGATTTTATCTTGCGCGTATTCACCTTTCCAGAAACGTCTTCTACACAAACGAACATACCAGTTACTCAAATTTTCCTGTAAGAAATCGGATATTGCACGAGCTGCTTTGGTAGGCTCATAATCTGCATAATAACTATCAACATCTTTTATCAGGGTATTCAATTCCGAGATAATCCATTGATCAATTTCTGGTCTTTCATTCAAAGGAATTTCGGCCTCTTCGTATTTGAATCCGTCAATATTCGCATACAAACTAAAGAATGAATATGTATTGTATAATGTTCCAAAGAATTTACGACGAACCTCAGCAATTCCCTCCAAATCAAATTTCAGGTTATCCCAAGGATTTGCATTCGAAATCATGTACCAGCGTGTTGCATCCGGACCGTATTCAGCTAAAGTCTCAAAAGGATCAGCCGCATTGCCTAAACGTTTAGACATTTTCTGTCCATTTTTGTCTAAAACCAATCCATTAGAAACTACATTCTTATAAGCAACTTTATCGAAAACCAAAGTTCCAATCGCATGTAAAGTATAAAACCAACCTCTAGTCTGATCTACTCCTTCAGCGATGAAATCTGCCGGAAAATCTTTGTTTTCGTCAATTTTATCTTTGTTTTCAAAAGGATAATGCCATTGCGCATAAGGCATCGCTCCCGAATCAAACCAAACGTCAATCAAATCAGCCTCACGTTTCATAGGTTTTCCTGAAGCAGAAACCAAAGTGATTTCATCAACTACATTTTTATGCAGGTCAATCAAATCATAATTGCTTTCGGTCATATTTCCAATTTCAAAACCTGCAAAAGGATTTGCAGACTGAAAACCTGCCGCTATAGATTTCTCAATTTCATTAAATAACTCTTCCACCGAACCAATTAGAACTTCTTCTTGCTTGTCCTCGGTTCTCCAGATTGGCAATGGAATTCCCCAATATCTTGAACGAGACAAGTTCCAGTCATTGGCATTTTTCAACCAATTCCCAAAACGACCTTCACCGGTTGCTTTAGGCTTCCAATTTATTGTTTCATTCAAGTCAAACATTCTGTCTCTGACCTCCGTAATTTTTATAAACCAAGAATCTAAAGGGTAGTATAAAATAGGCTTATCTGTTCTCCAACAATGTGGGTAACTATGCACATATTTCTCTACTTTAAATGCTTTATTCTCTTCTTTTAATCGAATGGCAATCTCCACATCAATAGAACGTTCTGGAACTTCACCTTCGTTGTAATATTCGTTTTTAACGTACTTTCCACCATATTCACCCATATGCGAAGTGAATCTCCCTTGTAAATCTACCAATGGAACTGGAGTCCCATTTTCGTCCAGAACTAACATAGGAGGAACCTCTGGAGTAGCTTCTTTGGCCACTTTCGCATCATCCGCTCCAAATGTTGGTGCTGTATGCACGATACCTGTTCCATCTTCTGTGGTAACGAAATCACCTGAAATTACTCTAAAAGCATTTTCAGGATTTTGATATGGTAATGCAAAAGGCAACAATTGTTCGTATCGAATACCAACTAAATCAGCTCCTTTACATTCCGTCAAGATTTGGTACGGTACTTTCTTGTCTCCCGCTTTGAAATTCTCAAAATCGGCAGCCTCTGTACTTGGAAAAAATCCTTTCCCGAATTGCTTTCCAACTAAATTTTTAGCCAAAATTACATTAGACGGAAGAAACGTATATTGATTAAAGGTTTTAACTAAAACATAATCGATTTTTGGACCAACGGTTAATGCCGTATTACTTGGCAAAGTCCAAGGAGTAGTCGTCCAAGCTAAAATTTGAACATCTCCAAACCCTTGAAGAAAACTCGGCAATGTATCATTTTTGGCTTTGAATTGCGCAACGACAGTCGTGTCTGTAACATCTCTGTAACTCCCCGGCTGGTTTACTTCATGCGAACTCAATCCAGTTCCTGCTTTTGGTGAATACGGTTGAATAGTGTATCCTTTGTACATCAAATCCTTGTTATAGATTTGTTTTAAAAGCCACCAAACCGATTCCATATATTTAGGTTTGTAAGTCACATATGGATCTTCCATATCTACCCAGTAGCCCATTTTTTCAGTCAAATCATTCCACACATCCGTATAACGCATCACTGTTTTTTTACAAGCTTCGTTATATTCTTCAATGGAGATTGTTTTCCCAATATCTTCTTTTGTAATTCCCAATTCTTTTTCGGTACCTAATTCCACAGGCAGACCGTGGGTATCCCAACCAGCCTTACGCTTTACCTGAAATCCCTTTTGAGTTTTATATCTACAAAAAATATCTTTAATCGCGCGCGCCATTACGTGGTGAATTCCCGGCAATCCATTTGCCGAAGGCGGTCCTTCAAAAAACACGAATGGTTGATTCCCTTCGCGAGTGGTTACACTTTTCTCAAATATATTTTCTTTCTTCCAAAAATCAAGAACTTCTGATGCCGTAGCTGGCAAGTCAAGTCCTTTGTATTCAGTAAACTTTGCACTCATTTTATACTTTTCTAAATCGAGGTGCGAAAGTAAGGAATTTTGACCAAAAGAAAGAAAAGAAGACAAAAAATAGACAAAATTGAGTCGATAATCAGATAAAATGATTCCCTGAAATTAAAAAACATACAGAAAAGGCATAATCTGCTCCAAAAATGAGTAGAAAAGGAGTTATTCCAGCGAGTTTTTAGTAATAAAATCCAAAAACCTAGGTTTGTATTGATCAGAAACTGTTATCCTTTGATTATTAATAAGTATCTGACTACGTTCAATCGCTTCAATACTATCTAAAGAAACAATAAAGGAACGATGCACACGCATAAATTTATCAGCAGGAAGTTCTTCTTCAAGTGTTTTCAAGCTCATTAAAGTCAGAATAGGCTTTGGATTATTTTTCAACCAGATTTTGATATAATCTTTTAATCCTTCAAAGTATAAAACGTCCTTTAAATTAATTTTTATCTGTTTATAATCTGATTTCACAAAAATAAAATCAATAGTTCCGGATGTTGTTTTTTCTTGACTTTTGACTAACTCAAACCATTCTTTAGCTTTGGTGGCAGCCGTCAAAAATTCGGAATAATCAAATGGTTTTAACAAATAATCCAATGCTTCAACCTTAAATCCCTCAATGGCATATTGATCAAATGCTGTAGTAAAAATAATTCGCGTTGATTTCGGAATAACTTTAGCCAATTGCAAACCTGTTAAATCAGGCATTTGTATATCCAGAAAAATCAAATCTACCTTTTCTTCATTCAAATAAAACAATGCTTCCAATCCACTATTGCATTTTTTAACCAGATGTAAAAAAGGCGTTTTAAGCACATAATTTTCAACTAAATTAAGCGCCATCGGTTCATCATCAACTATTAGACAAGTTATTTTTTCCGACATTTCTGTTATATTCTAAGATTAGCTTTAGACAATTGTAAACTTACTTAATTATCTGAAAATTACTGTATTTATAATTTTATATTGAGATTCACAACAAACTTCCCATTCAGTATCTTTTCTGAAAAAGAGTGGTTTTCAGGATACAATAAAACCAACCTCTTTTCCAAATTGTCCAAGCCTATTCCGGAGCCGCTTTTATCAGTTTCGGTTTTTGGAAAATTATGATTTTCACTATAAAAAAATACATTGTTGTCTTTTACCGTCATTTTAAAAATTATATCGGTACTTGTATCAGCAGAAACACCGTGCTTAAAAGCATTTTCTATAAGGGAAATAAACAATAAAGGAGCAATTTGTAAGTCGTCCTTTAAATCTGGAAATTCATAATGCACTTTTGTATTTGGGGTTAGCCGAAGTTTCATTAACTCAATATAATTGGTCAGGAAACTAATCTCCTTTTTTAAACTAACTTTCTCATTATTGGTCTCATATAACAAATAACGCATCAATTTTCCCAAACTATGAATTGTTTGCTTTGCCATTTCCGGTGAAATATCCACTAATGAGTAAATATTATTCAAGGAATTAAAAAAGAAATGCGGTTGCAACTGGTATTTTAAATGTTGTAGCTCTGATTGGAGTTTTATATTGGCCGCTTCTTTCCGTTCAGTTTCTGTCTTAATCCAACGCTCCGTTGTTTTTAAAGCAACCGAAAAAACAACAGGAACAATAAAGGAAACAATATCAATATAGATAAATAATTTTTTGGGTGGCTTGTGTAAATCTGCTTTTTCATTATTAAATGGTTCTAAAAAAAAAGCATCTTTAATTTCAGTATTCATCCAAATAAAAACCGCAATTACACAAACATTTATAATAACATAGAAGCCTGTTTTTTTAGGAAAAAGAAAACTGTCAATCAGTACAAAATAATTGGTATAAAAAAGAATAGCGTACAAAAACAAGGGAATCCAGGAAAAAAAAATAACATTCTTAACCTCTTGATTCTGTCCCGATGATAACAAATACGGAAGGCTGAATAATACTAACCAAGCCATTAAATGGAAAAATACTGTTGCCGATTTACTTTTTACAAAATTCATTTTCAACTGTTTTTATTCATAACGCAAAGCCGTAATTGGATCTAAAGCTGACGCCTTTTGGGCGGGATACCATCCAAAAAATATTCCGGTAATCGCACACACTACAAATGATATGACAATAGAGTAAGACGTTACCGATGTAGGCCAACTCAAAACTTTCTCAATAAACAAGGTAGCTCCAAGTCCCAAAGATACACCAATTAACCCTCCGGTAATACTTATCATCATCGCTTCAATAAGAAATTGCATCAAAATATCGGAGCCTTTTCCTCCAACTGCCATTCTCAATCCTATTTCGCGAGTACGTTCTTTTACCGAAACATACATAATATTCATAATCCCGATTCCACCAACTAATAAAGAAATACTGGCTATAGCCACTAATAACACCGTAAGCATCTCGCTGGTAGAACTAAATGTGGAGATCATTTCTTCCATAGAAAATACATTAAAATCATCTTCTTGCTCTTCAGTAATTTTATGACGTTCTCTAAGTATTTTTGTAATTTCTTCTACGGCACTTGGGGCTTTATCTTCACTTACAGAAGATGCCACCACGGATTGTATATAATCTATAGCTAGAATTCGTTTTTGAACCGTAGTATAGGGTGCTAAAATAACATCATCTTGATCTTGCCCAAAAGTACTTTCTCCCTTTTTCGCCAAAACACCTATAATTTTAAAAGGAATACTATTAAAGCGCACCATTTTCCCTACCGGATCTTCACCATTTTTAAACAAATTCTTGGCTACTGTTTGTCCGATTACCGCAACTTTGGAAGCCGATTTTATTTCAGCATCTGTAAAAATACCTCCATTTTGAACTTCCCAAACTTTTATTGTTAAGTATTCTGGAGTAATCCCATAAATCGATGTGGGCCAGTTATTAGCCCCATAAATTGACTGTCCGTTACCCTCCACCATTGGTGAGACTGCTGAAAGTAACTTTGTTTCCTTTTGGATTGCCCTATAATCCGCCAATGTTAAGGATTTCATGGCGCTGGGATCCATTCGCACACCACCACGCATGTCGGCACCAGGACGAACTGTAATCATATTGGAACCCATGCTTGAAATTTGCGCTTTAATACTTTCTTTCGAGCCTTCGCCAATGGCCAGCATCGCAATTACAGAAGCGACACCGATGATTATACCGAGCATCGTTAAAAAAGTTCTCATTTTGTTAAGCACAATGGCTTTCCAGGCTATTTTA
Source organism: Flavobacterium maritimum (assembly GCF_040049085.1). Taxonomy (NCBI): domain Bacteria; kingdom Pseudomonadati; phylum Bacteroidota; class Flavobacteriia; order Flavobacteriales; family Flavobacteriaceae; genus Flavobacterium; species Flavobacterium maritimum. The sequence goes on along the minus strand of NZ_JBDLZY010000003.1, from coordinate 340,263 downwards.
AATAAATTTAGAATTCTCATGTTAGTCTTCTTCTTTTGGCATCGCTGCAAGAGCTTTAGCTGCCGATTGAATATTCTCGTTAAGGCTGTCTTTTATTATATGGCCGTCTTTCAGTACAATTGTCCTTCCTGTAAAAGTGGCAATATCAGGCTCATGGGTAACAAATAATATTGTTTTTCCCTGTTTGTTGAGCTCCTGGAACAAAGCCATAATTTCATACGATGTTCTAGTATCCAAATTACCAGTAGCTTCATCCGCAAGAATCACGACCGGATCATTTACCAGAGACCTTGCAATAGCGACTCTTTGCTGTTGGCCTCCCGACAATTGTGAAGGTGTGTGATGCAATCTGCCGGAAAGATTTACTTTTTCGAGTGCTTCCAATGCTCTACTGTGTATTTCTTCTGAAGAAACGGTCCCACTGTAAAGCAAAGGCAATTCTACATTCTCTATAGCTGTCGTTCTTGCCAATAAATTATAGGATTGAAAAATAAATCCAATTTTTTCGTTTCGTATTTTGGCAAGTTCATTTTTGTTTAAATTCTTAATGGACACATTATCTATTTCATATAGTCCCACATTAGGCTGATCCAAGCATCCCAAAATATTAAGCAAAGTACTTTTCCCTGAACCGCTGGAACCCATTATTGTAACAAATTCCCCTTCTTCTATTGTAAAAGAAACCCCTTTTAAGGCATGAACAGTCTCTTCCCCCATGGTGAATGATCGTTTAAGATCTTCTATTTTTATAATTGTTTTTGCCATGATTATTTCTTTTTTCCGGGTGGTTTTGGCATAAACGGACTGTCATTGCTGCCTTCAACTTGCGTTTCTGCTTTGGAAAGTGTTTTTAGATTATAAACTAATTCCTGACCTTCTATTAATCCACTGATGACTTGTACATTTATACCATCACTGGTTCCTGTTTTTATTTCTTTTTGAGAAATTCCTTTATCATCAAGCACCCAGACCACGGCCGCATTTTTACTATTGGTGTCGTTTTTTGCAGGAGTGATTGTTTTAAGATTATGAGCGGTTTGATAGGCATTTAAAATCTGTAAATCAGGTTGAAAATTTACGGCCTTAGCTTCAATTGTAAGTATATCTTTCAATTCAAGTGTAAAAATAGAAATGGTCGCTGTTAACCCTGGCTTTAATTTTAACTCCGGATTTTCTGCTTTAATAACGACCGTGTAGGTCACAACATTGGAAGTTGTAGTAGGATTTAATCGCACTTGAGTGATTGTGCCCGAAAATTCTTCACCTTGATAAGCATCTACGGTAAAAGACACTCTTTGTCCTTGTTTTACCTGCCCGATATCGGCTTCATCTACATCAGCCTCTACTTGCATTTCCTTTAAATCTTTGGCAATTGTAAATAAAGTTGGCGTACTGTAACTTGCTGCTACGGTCTGACCCTCATCGACGGCTTTTGACAAAATCACCCCATCAATTGGTGAATAAATATTAGCATAACTCAAATTAGTTTTCGCTTTTTGTAAATCAGAACCGCGCTGAACTACTGTACTTTTGGCATTATTGAAATTATACAAAGCTTCATCATAATCGGACTTACTGATTACTTTACTATCAAACAATGTTTTTTGACGGCTGAAAACAGTTTGCAAATACTTCTGCTCATTTATGGCGCTATTGTACGATGCTTGGGCCTGAACCACTGCAGCATTCAAATTTGTTTTATCTAGTTCCGCAATGAGTTGGCCTTGCTTTACCACACTGTTATAGTCTACATAGATTTTTTCAACCACACCAGAAACCTGTGTCCCTACCTCAACTTGTGTAATGGGTTCGATCGTACCTGTTGCAGTAACGGTTGTAATTACGTTCCCTTTCTTCGCTTTCATCGTTTCTACTTTTATTTCGGAAGCCGTAGTCCCGGAAAAATACGCATAGCTCAGAAATACAATTCCTAAAACGGCTACTACAATGACTACTTTTTTTATTTTTTTAGTGTTCATATTCTTAAAGTTTAATTTCGTTTCCTTGATAAAATTGTAATAATTGATAGTATAAAATGTTAAGATATTTTGCCTGAATGTAATTTTGTTGCGCATTGGTATAAGTGTTTTGACTAACGACCAGATCTGTAGTACTTAAGTCATTTAACTCATACTTCTTTTGGGCCAGTTTATAAGATTCAGAAGCGGCATCCCGGGCAACTTTTGAAGCCTCTAATTGCTCTTCGGAAGCAGTGGCATTTTGCCAGGAGGTTTCTACTTTTTTATACAATTCTTTTTCAGCTGTTTGGGATTCAAGTTCTGCTTTTTCGATATTAATTTTAGCCGTCTGAACTTGAGCTTTGGTTTGATTTCTGTTAAAAATAGGAACAGAAAGTGACAGACCAACCCTTTGATTAAAATTCAAATTCATCTGGTTTAAAAAATCAAAATCTTGCGTACTGGTATAACCCGAACCCAAACTTCCGGAAAGTGATAAAGTGGGCAGAAAACCTCCTTTAGCAATATCCAAATCTTTTTCGGAGACCGATTTATTTATTAATGATGCTTTTATTTCAGGCAAATTGTTTAATGCATGCTTATAGACTTCAATTTTGTTTGGAACAACGCCAACGATTATATTTTCAGTTTCCGGACTAACAATTTCAAAAGTTTCCTCCGGACTTAATTCTAATAATTGTTTTAAAATAATAATTTGTTGGGCATAACTATTTTTGGCATCAATAAGACTATATTTATTTGTTGCTGCCTGTGAAACTGCATCGGTATAATCTTTCATCGCAATACTTCCGGCATCTAATCGTGCTTTGGCACTTGTGACTTCTTTTTCAGAAGACATCACATTGTTTTGCGCGATACTAATTCCCTCTTTACTATATAAGGCTCGGAGGTACGCCTCAGTAATACTCAGTGCAACATTATTTTTGGCCTCTTCCAGATAGAGGGAGTTTTGCTCGACCAATAACTTATTTTGCTTAATTTGATTGCTGATTTGATTTCCCTGAAATAAAGTGACCGAAGTACTTAAAACCGGACTGGTTGAATGCACTTGCTGCGCGACATAATCACTTGTAATGGGATCAATGGTGTTCCCATTGGACAAACTTTGTGAAACGCTTCCCGTCAAATCAGGTAATCTTGACGCTTTTGATTTTTCGTAATTTACTTCAGCTGTTTTAAGAGTTAATCCTACAGTTTTAATGGTAATACTTTTTTCTTTTGCATAAGCAATGCAATCTTCTAAAGACCATACTTTTACTTCATTATCCTTTTCTTGACCAAAAGAAAACAAGGAAAAGAAAAAAATCCCTATTGCTATATTTATCTTCATTTGATATTAATTTTTATCAAATTTCTTGATATAGCAACGGTAAATAAAACGAAATAGACAAACTAACCGTTTTTACATCTACAATGCCATTATGTATAGATTAAAAAAAACATGTTTATCCGAGAATCCAGAAAAACAGAAAAACTCTTCAAGATGCTAAAAATCAAAAGGTTTGCAAAATAACACAGAACGATTAAGAGAAAACTTCCTTTAAAACATCCAAAGACTTTGGTTTTTTGAATCCATCAAGATGGAAGCTGTAGTAATCAATCAGAATCTTCAGCAGAATTTGCCTTTCGATCACGTGAAAGGTTTTTTGGTCATTTTCAAATTTTAAATCAATCAGTTTTTTAAGCAATTGACTTTCGTGTTCCGTAAGAGAACTAATAGCGTGAAAAGGGGTAAATACACCTTCGGTCATTTCGAAAAAAGGCATGTCCATATCAGAAATATCAGGATAAAAGCCCAGATACTTGGTAATTTCTAAGAGTAAAATCAAATGGAAATTCGTAATTTCATCATGATTGTCCAACCAATGCATAGCTGTTTCAAGAAACGTAAAAAGTGATTCGTTTTTCTCTTCTTCGTGAATGGAATGATGCAAGATTTCGGAAACAAACATCACAATCGTACTTTTTATAATGTCAGTATGAATGGAATGAAAAGGTTCGGCTATCTTAACTTCTTTAAAATTCTCCAAAGTTCCTTTGTTTTTATGAACCGCTTCGATTTCAAGTATTGACAAAGGTTGAAAATAGGCTATTTTTTGACTTGATTTTCGGGACGAAAAAGCATCCCGCACGAAATATGATTTTAAACCATGTGAGAGTGTGAAGCATTTCACTATCAGACTTTTTTCCTGAAACTTCAAAGACGAAATTACTATGGCTTTAGTTTTTACTAACATTTAAGCGTTGGGTTTTAGGTATTGGGTCTTAGGTTTGAAATAGTGCTTTCCAACATCTAATACCCAGAACCAAATTACCTTATTATCATTACTTTTTTGACTTTGGTTTCAACTCCATCTTGGGCTGAAATAAAAATCATATACACTCCTGAGGCAACTTTGTATTTCCCGAAAGCGGTCGTATCCCATTCAATTGTCCCACCTTCTGAAGTAGTTTCATAAACCAGATTTCCTTCAATATCAGTTATTTTAATATTGGCTTTATCTAACAATCCGGCAATTTTTACAGTTCCTTCAAATTCAGGTCGCACCGGATTTGGATAAACATACACTTTACTTAAATCATCACTGGCGGCTGTAGAAATCCCTTTGAAAGAAATCAGACCTTTGGAAGTGGCTATAAACACTTCGCCTGTAGCACTATTTATATCTATGTCGTTTATAGCATTGCTCGGCAAAGGTGAATTGTTTATCGTAAAATGGTACTTGGTTTCCTGACCGTTTGGCGAGACCATGAACAAACCCGAATCGGCAGTCCCTATCCATTTATTATTCGCTCCGTCAACAACAATATCTGTTATAAACTGTTCGTATAACAATTCCTGCGCTAAATTATCTTCCAAAATAATGATAGGCGCCGTGGTCATTTGTCCTTCCGTTTGAAAATTACCAACATTTGATAAGATTCGCAATCCTTTAGTAGTTCCTATCCAAAGTTGGTTTCTGGTATCGATTGCTAATGCTCTGACATCCGTAAAAGGCAGATTCCCATTATCAGGACCTGAAGTTATTTTTTTGAAAGTGTTACTACTTTCGTTAAAACCAATAACCCCGTCACTATTGGTGCAAAACCACTTTGTGCTATTTTTATCGATAACCATTCTTCCCATGCTCGTATCTTCACTGGATTCTAATATTCCATCCATCGAATAACTTTGCCACTGTCCATTCGTTTTTAACACTTTTAGACCATTTTTGATTCTGCAATTGTTAACCCATAGATTTCCTGATTTATCGAATGCAGCTCCATTTATCCTCACATCAATATAATCCGGCCCAACAAATAATATGGATTCCAGTCCGCTATTGTCCTGATTGTATAAAAATGTCGGCACATCATCTTCAATTTTTAACAAGCCTGAAAAGAAAGAACTGGCATACACTTCTTTTTCGTTATTAGGATTTACAGTAATTCTGGCGATGGCTTTGGCACCCAAAACTTCTTCATAAGGAATGTTCAGCCAGCCGGAAGAGCTGAATTTACTTATCCCATAACTATTAGGACCATTGGGCTGATATGTATACGGATTATAATCTCCGGAGTACCCTCCATAAACTGTCCAAAGCAAACTTGAAGTGGCCTGAAGCGCAAAAATATTATTCCTGGAAGGCCCCATTGGCGTAATATTCTCAAAAGTTGTTCCGCCTGAAACTGCTCTGCTAAACAATCCGTTTTCTTTAGTCCCGATAAAAAGAGCCTCACCTATTACTGTTGCGCAAGTCAAAACAGGATTCGTATCCATAATTTGATTGCTGTTTATTTGACGCACTAATACCATTTGTTTATTATAGACCAAAACACTGGCTGGAGTAGTAATAATTAAATAATTGGCAACCGCCCTCATGTCTGAGGCAGGTTGTGCGAGAGCATTAAAACCTATAAAAGAATTAGAACCCGAGTCATATTTATGCACGTAACCAGCAGCATTAACAGCAAGAAGCTCCGTATCAAAAGTTTCTACACTTGACCAACTTCCGGCGGAGATTAGGCCCCACTGATTATAATCGATAAGGTTTTTATCGGCAATATCAGCTTTTTTAATTCCGTTCCCAGTAGATGCGTAAATAAATCCATTGAAAATAGCGGTTTGAGCAACACTAATCTCACTGCCATTATCACCAATAAAATAGGTGTCCCCAAATTGCATCGTATTCAAATTAAATTGAACGATTCCAAAATCGCAGGAAACATAAACTATTCCTTCATATTCCATGAAATGATTGATTTTTTTCATGTAAGAAGGGAGCTCTTTATTTATAATATCGACTACCTTAAGCATACTTCCGTCTGCTTCGTTGATTACTATAATTAGACCATTTTCATAACCAACTAGAGTCTTATTAAAGCTTGGGCTGTAGTATAGAGATGAGATTGTCTGGCCCGAAAGGCCATCAACTGTATTAGTTGTTTTAATTAAATTAGTAGATGTATTTTTAGAAAACAAGGCGTTTTCGGAAGCTGCAAAAACAGCAGTAGGAGATTCTGATACATCTTTAATTTCGCTATATGAAAAGTAACCTTGCCACAACAAATTGTTTTGGGAAAAACCCATTTGCGCTGCAATCAAAAACACGAAATATAAAAACCGTTTTCTCATTATTTCCAGAAGTATCGATTCGCAAATATACTACAAACGAAAGTTTTTGAATTTTGTTCTCCCAAATAAAAAAAATGCCTTCTATCCGAGCTAACACGGAAAGAAGGCATTTAAATTTTTATTGAAAAAGACTACACTACACCTTGTGCAAGCATGGCATCAGCCACTTTCACAAAACCGGCAATGTTTGCTCCTTTTACATAGTTTACATATCCATCACTGTCCACTCCATATTTTTTACATTGATTATGAATTCCAACCATAATCTCTTTTAATCTGGAGTCCACTTCTTCACTGGTCCAATTCAAACGAATCGAGTTTTGTGTCATTTCCAGTCCAGAAGCCGCAACACCTCCAGCATTAGCTGCTTTTCCAGGCGCAAAAAGCACTTTGGCTTTCAAGAACTGCTTAATAGCTTCTAAAGTACATGGCATATTAGCCGCTTCAGTTACACAAATTACACCATTTGCAATCAAGTTTTTCGCATCTTCTTCATTCAATTCATTTTGTGTAGCACAAGGAATTGCGATGTCAACTTTAACTTCCCATACACTTTTTCCTTTATGGAAAACGGCATTTGGATATTTCTCTACGTACATTTCGGCTCTGTTATCACCGCTTGCTCTCATTTCAAGCATGTATTCGATTTTGTCTCCAGATATTCCGTCAGCATCATAAATATATCCATCAGGTCCTGAAATAGTCAACACTTTCCCACCCAATTCATTTACTTTTAAGGCAACACCCCAAGCAACATTCCCAAATCCGGAAATGGCAAATGTTTTTCCTTTAACTTCATGACCAATCGTTCTAAGCATTTGCTCAGTGAAATAAACTACACCATATCCTGTAGCTTCAGGTCTTATCAATGAACCTCCATAAGCAAGTCCTTTTCCGGTCAGAACTCCCGTAAATTCATTTCTGATTCTTTTATATTGACCAAATAAATATCCAATTTCTCTGGCTCCAACACCGATATCTCCGGCTGGCACATCTAAATCCGGTCCAATATGTCTGCATAATTCAGTCATAAAAGATTGACAAAAACGCATTACCTCAGCATCCGATTTACCTTGAGGATCGAAATCAGAACCACCTTTACCACCTCCCATAGGAAGAGTTGTTAAGCTGTTCTTGAAAACTTGCTCAAAAGCAAGAAATTTAAGTACTGAAAGGTTTACCGAATTATGAAAACGGATTCCTCCTTTGTAAGGTCCGATAGCTGAATTCATCTGAATTCTAAATCCTCTATTCACTTGTATTTCTCCTTTATCATCAACCCACGGAACTCTAAATATTATAGATCTTTCAGGCTCAGCAATTCTAAGAAGCAAATTCTTACCATCGTATTTCTTACGCTCAGAAATAAAAGGGATAACAGTTTCTGCAAATTCTCTAACTGCTTGAATAAATTCAGGCTCATTTGGATTTTTTGACTCAACTTGAGCCATAAATTGATTTATTTTATCTTCCATATTGAAATAAATTACTCAAACAAAAGTTAATGTTAATAGTTTCCTTTAATTAATTAAAAAAATTAAGAAAACGTTTTCGTTGTTGTTTACAAAGATACACCTTAAAAGAATATTTGACGCAAAATTTTTCTTTTATCAGTAGAATTATCTTTTTATTAACCTATTTTGAAGAAATCTACATTTGACACGCTCTTTTCAGCGAAAACGATGTAGTTTTCGTAAACAAACATGAATTTGGCTACTTTTATTTTATTTTATTTTTATTTCTATAAATGAATGTCGATTTTATATATTTGTCGTTATTGATAACCGTTCCTTATGATGCACAAACACTTAATTGCTATAGCCCTTATCTTAATCGGTTTTTCGAATAGAGTAAGTGCGCAATTTGGCTTCTCTCATGAGATAGGAGCAATAGCTGGACCAGTTGCTTTTCAATCGGATTATGGCGAGCGTCATGACCTTACTACCAATGCAGGAAATACTGGTTTCGGAATAGGAATCATCCATTATTTGAATTTTTCGTACAAAGCAGAATGTAACTGTTATGCTCCCGAAACGTACTTTAGTGATCATTTTAAACTAAGAAGTGAGCTTTCGTACAACCAAACCAACCTGGATCATTTTGGAGAATGGGTAGAACCCGATAAAACTTCTATATACGCAGATCAATTACGCGCAATGGAAGGAAGCACAAAAGTCACTAACATAGGAATGCAGCTTGAATATTTCCCTTTAAGCATCCGTGAATTTTCGGCCACTATAGAAAGCTGGGGACCATTCGTGAGTTTAGGCGCGCAATTCAGCTATTATAATGCAGAAGCACATTCGTCAATGGGACCTCTAGGAACTCCGCTGACTACCTATCCTAAATACCTAACCCCAACTGACGGCCGCCCTTATGGTTTTTCTACAGAAAACGGATCCGTATGGTCAGTGGTATCTAGTGTGGGGACCCGTTATAAATTAAGGCCTTTATCCGATTTAATGATCGATTTAAGATTACAATATTATTTTTCAAATTGGGTTGATGGCTTAAATCCAAATCCGGATCTTTATAAAGAAAACAAAGCAAACGACTGGTTAGTATGGCTTAATGTAGGTTACATTTATTACTTACAATAGAAAGAATACCATTTCCCTCATAAAAAACAAAACCCCAACTCTATTCTGGAATTGGGGTTTTCTTATATTAAAAAGCTGTTATGCTAATGCTTGCTTTATATCTTCTATTAAATCTTCGGCGTCTTCAATACCAACACTTAATCGAACTAAATCATCCGTTATTCCCACTTCTTTTCTTTTGTCTTCCGGAATAGATGCGTGAGTCATCAAAGCAGGGTGATTGGCTAATGATTCTACACCTCCAAGCGATTCTGCTAAAGTAAAAACTTTAAGATTCTCTAAAAATGTAATAGCATCCTCTTTTTTGCCAGACTCAAAAGTAAATGAAACCATTCCTCCAAAACCACTCATTTGTTTCTTAGCGATTTCATGATACGGATGACTTGGCAATCCCGGATAATAAACCCTTTTGATTTTAGGATGGTTATTTAAGAACTCCACTACTTTTTCTCCATTCTCACAATGTCTTTGTACACGTAAATGCAAGGTTTTAATTCCTCTTAGCACCAAGAAACTATCCATAGGACCAAGTGTTGCTCCTGTAGCAAATTGCTGAAAATGCAATTGCTCTCCCAAAGCTTCATCTTTTACAATTAAAGCACCGGCAATAACATCCGAATGACCTCCCAAATATTTAGTTGCCGAATGCATTACAACATCTGCACCTAAATCCAGCGGTTTTTGTAGATATGGCGTTGCAAAAGTATTATCAACTGCAAAAAGGATTTTTTTCTCTTTGGTAATTTTGGCAATTTCCTGAATATCCGCTAATTTCATTAAAGGATTGGTTGGGGTCTCTACCCAAACCAATTTAGTGTTTTCATTGATTAAAGACTGGAATTTCTCCAAATCATTCATATCAACAAAGTGGAATTTAATTCCGGAATCTTTATAAATACGGGTAAACATTCTGTAAGTTCCACCATACAAATCATCCATCGCTATAATTTCGTCTCCCGCTTTGAACGAACGCAAAAGACAGTCCGTTGCTGCTAATCCAGATGAAAAAGCCAAACCTCTGGTCCCATTTTCAATACTTGCCAATGCGTTTTCCAAAGCAGTTCTTGTTGGATTTGCTGCTCTGCTGTATTCGTAATCCGGATTTATAGGTTTTCCCGGACTGGTTTGCACAAATGTTGATGTTTGATAAACCGGCGGCATTACTGCCCCTGTACTTGGATCATGGTGTTGCCCACCATGAATAGCTTTGGTATTGAATTTCATATATTTACAATTTTGAAACGCTTAATAATGAGACAAATTTACCGTTTAATTTATTCAAAGCAAGGAACAAGTTAATACCTTTGTATATAATTAACATTTTTGAAATGAAAAATTTAATCCTTTATACTGCACTGCTTTTGTTAATGATAAGCTGTTCTGAGGAATTAGTCTTTGAGGATCAATCATTCCAAAAGAAAACAAGTTTACCCTGCAAAGAAGACTGTCCTCACATTACTGTAAAAATTCCTATTGCAAAGGATCTTCCCGTGGTAGCCGACAGTATTAATAAAAAAGTGTTTTCTGTTTTAAAAGCAATCATTTATTTCGGCGAAAAACCATACACAGCTACCGATTACAATGGACTACTAGATTCCTTTATTGGTTCCTACGAAAAACTGCAGAAAGATTTCCCAAAAGACACTTTTGGCTGGGAAGCTGAAATCGAAGGAAATGTTATCTACCAGTCTGACAGCATTCTGAATATCGAGATTAAACATTATACATATACGGGTGGAGCTCATGGCTATCAGGGCCTTCGTTCTCTTATTTTTGATCCGGCTACCGGAAAATCCATTTCGAATAATAAACTTTTTAAAAACAAGGATCTATTTAAGGCTTTCGCCGAAAAAAAATTCAGAGCTAAATATCAAATCCCGGAAAACGGATCGATTAATGCCACTGGATACCAGTTTGAAAACGACCAATTCCACCTGCCTTTAAATATTTTTTATACTGATAAAGGACTACTGCTGTATTACAATCAGTACGAAGTTGCCTCTTATGCCGATGGTCCTAAAGATTTGTTTTTGACATACACCGAAGTAAACAACTACTTGGCTATTAAATAAAAAAGAACCATTTGAAAAAGTCAAATGGTCCTTTCTGGTGATAAAATTTCTGATTTTGTAGATTGCTCAGCCCCGATAGCAGCGGCATCTTTTTTTGAAGTTTTTTTTACCAAAAAAAAGATACAGCGGATAGCGGTAAACAGTTCCTAAAGAAACTTTCGGATACTAAACATAATTCCGATATGAAGTCCTTCGTGAAAGTTGTTAAAAATCATGGCACCTTCTGCATTCTTTAGAACAAAGCCTGTAGATGTAGGGTATTCCATAAAATTTTCAAAGATATTGTTTTCGAAATCTGCTTGGGTCTGATCAATAGTTGTAAACAATAAAGACTTGATTTGATCAACTTCGGCTTGCGTTGCGATATGCTCCGGTTTCGTTCCTTTTTTGTATTTCTCCACCATCTCGTCCGAAACCATCATAGGCAAACCGGATAATTTGTAAACTAAAATTTGTTGCGTCACGACCACATGTGCAATATTCCAAATTAAATTATTGCTGAATCCTTCCGGAATAGTATTGAGTTGTTCTAAAGAGTAGTTTTCTAAAAATGGCGCAATCATTTTTCTACTCGTTCTTGTAATATCAAATATTTGATTCATTTTTTTAAATTTTTGATAAAAATAATCATTTTCCGTGTCAAATGAATTTTCTTTGCACAAAGAAATAGCTGTTTACATGAACAAAATATATTATCTCGCGTCTTGCGATACCTGTAGAAAAATCATAAAATCATTGCCAAAAGACCACAATTTGGCTTTTCATGACATCAAGCAAAACCCTATCACCATTGAAGAGTTAGAACAAATGCGAGAACTTTCAGGAAGTTACGAAGCACTTTTTAGCAAAAAAGCACAGTTGTACAAATCAATGGATTTAAAAAACAAATCCCTCACCGAAGAAGATTTCAAAAAATACATTTTGGAACATTACACTTTTTTGAGCCGTCCGGTTTTTATCATCAACGGTAAAATTTATATTGGCAACAGCCAACAGAACATGCATCAAGTCATGCTTGCTTTAGGAAATGTCTAAAAGAAATATTGCTCTGATTGGAGCTACTTTTGTCTCAATAATTTACGGAATTACCTTTACCATTGCCAAAGACGTAATGCCAAAATACATTGACGCGTACGGATTTATTCTGCTGCGCGCCGGAGGATCAATGGTTTTATTTTGGCTCGTTTGGTTGTTTATGCCAAAAGAGAAAATTGATTTCAGTGATTTTCCAAGAATTATCGCTGCTGCCTTCTTTGGTGTAGCTTTTAATATGCTGACTTTCTTCAAAGGATTAAGTCTTACTTCGCCTATCAGCGCCGCGGTTATTATGGTTTCAACCCCCATGATTGTACTCGTCCTTTCAGCACTGATTATGAAGGAACGTATGCGAAAGCGAATGGTTTTTGGACTCATCCTCGGTTTAATCGGAACAGCTTTCCTTATTCTTTACGGAAAATCCATTGGTAGCGCAACGAATCCCGGATTGGGCAATTTTCTGGTTTTGGTCAATGCAATCTCCTATGGTTTTTATTTGATTATCGTAAAAAAATTAATGGACAAATACAATGCATTTACCTTTGTAAAATGGATTTATTTGTTTGGTTTCATTATGGTTCTGCCTTTTGGTTGGAGCGAACTTGAAGCTGTAAAATGGGCTCTGGCACCATCAGACATTTGCTGGAAAATAGTATTTGTGGTGACTATTTCCACCTTCCTGACCTATTTACTAAATTTGCTTTCGATGAAAGAACTAAAACCAACTACAGTGGCCGTTTTCATCTATTTGCAACCTTTGTTTGCAACCGTTTTTGCGATTAGTTTAGGCAAAGACGAATTATCATTTGTGAAAGTAGCTTCGGCAATTTTGATCTTTGTCGGAGTTTATTTGGTTACCCAGAAAAAAAATTAGTTTTCACTCTCACTATCAAACTATAGACTGCGACTGAACACTAAAAACTTTTAATTATCTTTGGACACTTTTAGAAAATTATATGATACAATCAATGACTGGTTTTGGTAAAGCGACTTTGCAGTTACCAACAAAAAAAATCACGGTAGAAGTAAAATCCCTCAACAGTAAAGGTTTGGATTTGAATGTAAGAATGCCTTCTCTATACCGCGAAATGGAATTGGGTTTACGCAACCAAATAGCTTTGAAGCTAGAACGAGGAAAAGTGGATTTTTCTATTTTTATCGAAAGTACCGCTGAGCAAACCTCTACCAAAGTTAATGTGCCAATCGTAAAAGCATATATCAATCAGTTAAGAGCCGTTTATGCTGATGCTGATGAGACCGAACTAATGAAAATGGCCATCCGTATGCCGGACACCATGAAAATAGAACGCGAAGAAATAGACGAAAACGACTGGATTCAGATTCAGACCGTTGTCGAAGAAGCATTGCAAAATATCTTAAACTTTCGTAAAGACGAAGGAGAGTCTCTTGAAAAAGAATTTCAATTGCGCATTGGCAACATCCGTCAATATATGACCGAAGCTTTAGAACTTGATCCGGAACGTGTTCAAGCCATTAAAGACCGTCTGCAAACTGCTATTTCAGAACTAAAAGTAAATGTTGACGAAAATCGTTTTGAACAGGAGTTGATTTACTATTTAGAAAAATTAGACATCACCGAAGAAAAAGTACGTTTGACCAACCACTTGGATTATTTTCTGGAAACCATCAACGGAAGTGAAGCCAACGGCAGAAAACTTGGTTTTATCACCCAGGAAATGGGACGTGAAATCAATACGATGGGTTCTAAGTCGAATCATGCGCAAATGCAGAAATTAGTCGTTCAGATGAAAGACGAATTAGAGAAGATTAAGGAACAGGTATTGAACGTATTGTAAATGAAATTCATAAACTTAAAGCATATTGCTTAAAGTCTAAAGTTAGAATAATGAAAAAAGGAAAATTAATCGTATTCTCGGCACCGTCTGGTTCAGGGAAAACCACCATAGTTAGACATTTATTAGGCAAAGAGGATTTGAATCTAGAGTTTTCTATTTCGGCAGCTACCCGCGAAGCACGTGGTGAAGAAGTGAATGGAAAAGATTATTACTTTATGTCTTTGGACGAGTTTAAAAAACACATCAAAAACGAAGATTTTGTTGAATGGGAAGAAGTCTACCGCGATAATTTCTATGGCACCCTAAAAAGTGAAGTAGAACGCATTTGGGCTAAAGGAAAAAACGTAATTTTTGACATTGATGTAGCCGGAGGATTGCGAATTAAACATAAATTCCCTGAAGAAACTTTAGCAGTTTTTGTAAAACCACCAAGTGTAGACGAGTTAAAAAGAAGATTAAAAGAACGTTCTACCGAAAGCGAAGACAAAATCAATATGCGTATTGCCAAAGCCTCTGTTGAACTGGCCACAGCACCACAATTTGACGTGATTATCAAAAACTATGATTTAGATATTGCATTAGAAGAAGCCTATCAACTGGTGCATAATTTTGTAAACAAATAAATTGAAGAATTAAAAGATTTAAAAATTGAAAATTACGAAATGTGATTTTTTTTTAAATCTTTTAATTTTTAAATCTTTTAATTGAATTCATGAAAGTAGGCCTCTATTTCGGAACATTTAATCCCATACATGTCGGGCATCTCATCATTGCGAATCACATGGCGGAACATGCCGGTTTAGACCAAGTCTGGATGGTGGTTACCCCACACAATCCATTAAAGAAAAAAAGCACTTTGCTAGATGATTACCATCGTTTGCAAATGGTGTACCTCGCTACCGAGGATTTCCCTAAAATCAGACCTTCTGATATTGAATTCAAGTTGTCACAGCCTAATTATACCGTAAACACTCTGGTTCATTTACAGGAAAAATTTCCTAATTATGATTTTTCATTGATTATGGGCGAAGACAATTTAAAGTCTTTACACAAATGGAAAAACTACGAAGCCATTCTGGCGCATCACGAAATTTATGTGTATCCAAGACTCGAGTCCAAAGAAGAAACAGATGAAATAAGCTCGACAGAAGCAGGGCATCTAAGCTTCAAGAACCATCCAAGAATTCACATGATTGACGCACCGGTGGTTGAAATCTCCTCGACTTTTATCAGGGCCAATATCAAAAAGGGCAAAAATGTACAACCATTATTACCTGCCAAAGTTTGGGAATATATTGATCATAATAACTTTTATAAGAAGTAATTAACCCAACACCCGTTTTAATTCCGCTTCAATACTTTCAAAAACGGCACTCAAATTATTATTTTTACCAGACAACAAATACACATTGGTAGTTGGCATTTGATTACTGTCCCATAACAATTGGAGTTTTTTATCTGCTATAAAACCCTTTGCGTTGCAGTCCCAAGTCACAGCAATTCCGGTGTTTTTTGACATAATTTCCAGCATCTCATATTCCGAAGGAATGATGTAATTAGGCACCATTGATGGTCTCTTTTTATTAAACACATGCAACCAAAACAATTTGATATGCGGAATCCTGGCATCATGACTAAACCATTTTTGGTCGTTTAACCAATTCTCTATTGCTGTTAAATTATTGCTTTTAATATTTGACTGTAAATCCGAAGCATCAATGGTAGCCGAGCCAACGATAATTTGTTTGATTTCTCCCAGCTTTTTCTGAATGGTATCAAAAGTGTCGTACTGTTGCGTAACAATTGCAACATCTAATTTCTTAGAATCAACCAATGCAAACAAGACATCATTTTCATGAAAGCTAAAATCGATAAAATCGAATTTTGAAAGCAAAGTGCTCCCCAGGCTACTCATCAAATGTCTAGAAACACCGACCGAAATTAATCTATTAGCATTAAAGGCTTTAGCACGAAAACCATTCTCAACATTTTCCAGTCGGTCTAAAGCTTCAATGATTAAATTATTAAGTAACTTAGCGTATTCTGTTGGTTCCACACCTTTGGACTTTCTATTGAAAAGTTTATAACCTACATGTGCTTCCAACATTGCTATTTGCTGACTTACAGCAGGCTGACTGATAAATAACTCTTTCGCTGCCAAAGAAAAATTTCCGTTTTTATAAACCGATTTGAAGGTTCTGTACCATTCGAGATTAACCATGATATAAATATATTTATCACAAACATAATTTAAATTATTTTTACTAATACCATGTTCGTCCCTAAATTTGCAGAAACAAAAATCAATTATGAAGAAAATTGCATTATTTACGATTATAGCATTAACAGCGAGTGGCATTAGTGCAACCGCACAAAAACAAAATAAAAAAGGGATGAAAAAAGTATTATTTGTTGTCACCAGTCACGATAAATTGGGCAACACCGGAGAAAAAACAGGATTTTGGACAGAAGAATTTGCAGCGCCTTATTACGCCTTAGCCGATAAAGGAGTAACTATTGACATTGCTACACCTTTAGGTGGACAACCACCAATTGATCCAAAAAGTGAGGATCCATCTTCAGCCACAGCGGACACCAAAAGATTTGATGCTGACACCGCACTTTTGAACCAATTAAAAAACACTAAAAAATTATCGGATGTCAATCAAGCTGATTATGACGCTGTATTTTACCCAGGAGGTCACGGCCCGCTTTGGGATTTAACTGAAGATAAAAATTCAATCGCATTAATCGAATCGTTTTATACGAATAAAAAACCAGTTGCATTTGTTTGTCATGCGCCCGCAGTCCTTAAAAGTGTAAAAGCAAACGGGGAATTCTTAGTAAAAGGAAAAAAAGTAACCGGATTCTCCAACACAGAAGAAGAAGCTATAGGTTTAACTAAAGTTGTTCCGTTTCTTTTAGAAGATGTATTACAGCAAAACGGGGCCACTTACAGTAAAGCTGCTGATTGGCAACCCTATGCCGTAGAGGATGGTTTACTAATTACAGGCCAAAATCCCGCGTCATCTAAACTGGTGGCTGAGAAACTATTAGCACAATTAAATTCAAAAAAATAAAAGAAAGTCCCTAAGATTCTAAGACGCCAAGTGGCTAAGATTTAAATTCCTTTTTAAAAAACTTAGAATATCAGAGTCTTAGAATCTTAGCAACTAATAAAAAAACAAACACTATGCTTAATTTCGAATTATACAATCCAACAAAACTGGTTTTTGGAAAAGGACAAATAGAAAAGTTAGCCACACTAGTTCCGAAAAATGCTACAATCCTACTCGCTTATGGAGGTGGAAGTATTTTTAAAAACGGCGTTCATGAGCAAGTCCGTAAGAGTTTGGAAGGTTTTGAAGTAACTGAATTTGGAGGCATCGAAGCCAATCCTCACTTTGAAACATTGATGAAAGCAGTTGAAATTATTCGGGAGAAAAAAATCGATTTTATCCTTGCTGTTGGGGGAGGAAGTGTAATCGACGGTGTAAAATTCATCTCAGCTGCTGTCCCTTTTGACGGAGATCCAATAGATATTCTCAAAAAAAGAATTCTTTTTAGAGATGTTACTAAAGTAATACCTTTTGGAACTGTTTTGACACTGCCTGCAACAGGAAGCGAAATGAACTCGGGAGCAGTTATTACAATTGAGGCCACGCAGGAAAAATTAGATTTTGGCGGATCCGCACTCTTCCCGCAATTCTCTGTTTGTGATCCAACTGTTATTGCTTCTTTACCTAAAAGACAATTGCAAAATGGGGTTATCGATGCTTATGTGCATGTATTAGAACAATATTTAACCTACCCACACGATGGTTATCTTCAAGACCGAATTGCTGAGAGTATTTTGCAAACTTTAATCCAAGTTGGCCCTCAAGTAGTTGAAACTCCAACAGATTATGCTTTGGCTTCGAATTTTATGTGGAGTTGTACCATGGCTTTAAACGGTTTAATCCAAAAAGGAGTTCCTTCGGATTGGGCAACACACATGATCGGACATGAGTTAACCGCATTATACGGAATTGATCATGCCAGAACCTTGGCTATTATTGGTCCAAGCTTGTACAAAGTTCTATTTGAAACTAAAAAAGGAAAACTGGCGCAGTACGGAAAACGCATTTTTAATCTCAGTGGCAGCGAGGACGAAATTGCTAAAGAAGCTATTAACAAAACGGTTGAATTTTATCACACCATGGGAATGCAGACCAAATTATCTGAAAACGCAAAAGATTTTGAAAAAACAGCTGATTTCATTGCCAATCGTTTCGAACAAAGAGGCTGGAAAGCTTTGGGAGAAAAACAAAATATTACTTTACAAAAAGTAAAAGAAATTGTGGAAATGAGTTATTAAATAAAAATTTCTAAACAAAATAAAAGGCGTTCTTATTTAAATAATAGGAACGCCTTTCAAAATACTAAAACAAAACTAACTAATTCAATCCGCATTTTTTTATCTTAAAAACTTTATTTATAATTACTTAGAACGTTAATTCACTGCATTTATTGTATAAAAAAATAAAAAAAATAAAAAAATAAATTATTTACCCAATGATTCTCATCGCAACCCGCATGAAATAAGGGTTTCTTGATTTAAATTTATTTGCATTATTACTGTTTTTTTAAGTACTTTTGATTAAATTTAATAAAAAAATGGCTGAAAATTTAAAATTTGCTGTAATTGGTGGAGGAAGTTGGGCAACTGCTATCACAAAAATGTTATGCGTGAATCTTTCTGAGATTTCGTGGTATATGCGTAATGATGCTGCTATAGAACACATTAAAACCTACAAACACAATCCAAATTACCTGAGCTCAGTAGAATTTGACACCAAAAAACTGAAACTTACCAACGATATCAATGAAGCTATTGCAAATGCTGATTACATCATCTTTGCTATTCCGTCTGCCTTTTTAGATGCTGAATTGAAAAAATTAACCGTTTCATTAAAAGACAAAATAATTTTCTCGGCCATTAAAGGAATTGTTCCCGAAACAAGTTTAATTGTTGGAGAACATTTTCACTTCACATACGACATCCCATACTACAATATTGGCGTAATAACAGGACCTTGCCATGCCGAAGAAGTTGCTTTAGAACGATTATCTTATCTTACTATTGCTTGTGGGGATCCTCAAAAAGCCAAAACAGTAGCCAAAAATTTATCCGGAAATTACATCAAGGCGAAGATTTCTGACGATATTATCGGAACAGAATACGCAGCCATGCTTAAAAATATTTACGCTATTGCTGCGGGAATGGCCCACGGTTTAGGGTACGGAGATAACTTCCAGGCGGTATTGATGAGCAATGCCATTCGTGAGATGAAAAAATTCATCAGAAAAGTACATAAAATGAAACGAAACATTAATGATTCCGCTTATTTGGGGGATTTATTAGTGACTGGATACTCCGTTTTTTCAAGAAACAGAATGTTCGGAAATATGATTGGAAAAGGATACACGGTACAATCCGCCATGATGGAGATGAGCATGGTTTCTGAAGGATATTATGCCACCAAAAGCGCGTACAAACTGAATCGGGGATACAAAGCTAAAACGCCAATCATTGACGCCGTTTACGAGATTCTATATGAGGGAAAAGATGCTAAATCCGTTTTTAGGGAACTAACCGAAAAACTGGATTAAATTTAGTTTTCGAATTAAACTTTTTAACGGTTCCAAATCACAATATCGAGAAGATATTTGCTTTGGGTTATTTCACCTGGAAATCCAAAAACAAGAGACAAAACACTAAATAAGCCTATTTAACCATAATCCCTTCAACGAATAAAATCGGAACCTCCTCTGTAGCCTCTTCATTGATGGAATTTGCCTTGAAAATGAATTTTTTATCATACAGCTTGTCTCCAATAAAAAAGGTCAGCATAAACTCATTATTTAAGACTAAAACACTTTTTTCAATCATTTCAATTTTTGCAACCGAAACAGCAGGAACTTCTACAAATGCATGACGTAAAAGAGATGTTTTTTTCATTTCGCCATCGATGGTTCCAAAAGCTTTAGAAACAACCATTACACTATCCAGATTAAAATCACTGTCATTAACCAAATAGACATACCATACTTTTTCCATGAAATCGTCGCTCCATTCTTGAACTGCAGCTAAAAACACGTTTTCTACCTCGGGGATGATGATATCTTTCTTCATAATAGTTTTAAAAAAATTAACTTTAAAGTCAAAAGCCACAAAATCAAAAGAGATAATTTTAAATTACCCAACTTTAGATTTTATGACTTTAACCTTTTTGACTGTATAATATATTTATATAAGCGTTTTGAATTGCTCTAAGAAACGAACGTCATTTTCGTAGAACATTCTTATATCTCCAATTTGATAAAGCAACATAGCTATACGTTCTACACCCATTCCGAATGCAAAACCATTAAATTCATCAGGATTAATCCCGCAATTTTTCAATACATTCGGGTCAACCATTCCACAACCGCCAATTTCTAACCAACCGGTTCCTTTGGTAATACGATAATCCGTTTCTGTTTTCAGCCCCCAATAAATATCAATCTCGGCACTTGGTTCCGTGAAAGGAAAATAAGATGGGCGCAAACGAATTTTTGATTTTCCGAACATTTCCTTTGTGAAATACAAAAGCGTTTGCTTTAAATCCGCAAAAGAAACATCTTTGTCAATATATAAACCTTCCACTTGATGGAAAATACAGTGCGAACGTGAAGAAACTGCCTCATTACGAAAAACCCTTCCCGGAGAAATGGTTCTGATGGGCGGTTTGTTGTTTTCCATATAACGCACTTGCACCGATGAAGTATGCGTACGCAACAAAATATCTGGATTAGTCTGAATGAAGAAAGTATCCTGCATGTCACGTGCCGGATGGTATTCCGGTAAGTTCAAGGCTGTAAAATTATGCCAATCATCTTCAATTTCCGGACCTTCGGAAACATTGAAACCAATCGTAGAAAAAATATCGATAATTTGGTTTTTAACCAATGAAATTGGGTGGCGGGAACCAATAGTTATCGGTTGAGCTGATCGTGTCAAATCGCCATAAAACCCTTTACTTTCTTCTTTGTTTTCCAAAGCTTCTTGTATTGATTTTACTTTGTCTTCGGCAGAAGTTTTAAGCAAATTGATTACTTGACCAAATTCTTTCTTTTGTTCGTTTGGAACATTTTTGAATTCAGCGAAAAGGTCTTTTAAAAGCCCCTTGCTTCCCAGGAATTTAATTCGGAATGCTTCTAATTCTGATACATTTTGAGTAGAGAAAGCTTGTGCTTCACCAATATATTCTTTTATCTTGTCTATCATCTGTCTTTTACTAAAGGTGCAAATTTAGTATTTTTTTAGCTAAAAAGTATATAGTCACAGTCGCAGTTTTCAATATTGCGGACTGAAAACTGAGACGGAACACTGATCATTAAGAAATAAGTTCTCTTTCGATGAAATAGTTTACAATTGCTTCTTTCATCAAAACCGATTGTTCTCCCGCTTTTAATGGCGGCAACTCCTCTTTTACTTTGTAATGCGGCCAACCTTCTTCATCAAAAAATTCGAATTCATAGAAACCATAAGGCTCCAATAACCTGCAAATAGCAATATGCATCAGGTTTAGTTTTTCATCTTTTTTGAATTCACGGTGTACTTTACCCAGTTCTTGTACACCGATCAAATAAATAATGGCGTCCAAATCTAAATCTTCACCCTGTGAAAATTGATTAGAAAGTATATCTACAAGCTGTTCCCAGCGTTCTTTTAATTGTGTATCTCTTGACATATTATGAGTTATGAGCTATGAATTATGAATTAGGAGTTCATAATTTCATAAAATTATTTCGACAAAGATAAGAACTTGAAAATTGGCAATGGACAATCCCCTTTTGTTTTATATTTGCACTTTTTTAAATATTAAAATTAGCATTATGGGTTTTCTGGATATTGTTTTGGGTGTATTATTGGCTTTCGCTCTGTATAAAGGGATAAAAAACGGACTTTTTATCGAATTGGCCTCACTGATTTCTCTTTTAGCTGGTATTTACTTTGCCATAAAGTTTTCCTCATTCATGAAAAATATTTTATCAGGCTTTTTCCATTGGAATCCCAATACAATTCAGATTACCGCTTTTATACTCACTTTTATTGTTGTAGTTATTGGGATATCTTTACTGGGTAAATTCCTCACCGGTTTGGCTGATTTTGCTTATTTAGGACTACCAAATAAAATCGGAGGAGGTTTTTTTCGAGTTCTCAAAACCGTTCTGATTGTGAGTATTGTTTTTACTGTTTTCGAAAAAATAAACTACAACAACTTTTTGGCCAAAAAAGAAACCTTGGACAATTCCTTATTTTACAATCCGATTCAGAAAACAGCAGGCTATATCTTTCCTTCAATTGAAAAATGGTATGATAAAGTGAGGAAATAGTGTTTTTAGTCTCAGTAATTAGTTTTTGGTAGAGTAGAGTAAATATTATTCTGTTTTCAAGTTCTATCAGCTGAATGCATTCTTAAAATAAGATAGCCCATAGTTCCGACTATGGGCTATTGATTTTATATACTAATAAACTAAATCCATTTTAACACCCAGACCGAAAACTGAGACTAAAAACAGAATTACTATTACTTCACTTCCTTAATTGCACTATTCTCAATCCAGCCTTCAGTTCCATCTGTAAGTTGGACTTTCTTCCAATTACTTATAACTTGCTGGACATATACTTTTGTTCCTTCGTGGAGCACAAAAATAGCCGAGGCTGATTGCTGCGGCTCGCTTTTCACTTCGGCCACTTCAGCAAAAACGATAGCCGGTTTTTCGTTTTCGAAATGACTTTTTTCAAAAATAGCTGCCGAAACACTAATTAACAGAAAAGAAACCAACACAAACATTCCGAAGAAAAAAATCCTCTTGAAAAGTGCGTTCACTGAAAAATAGTACCCTATAAAAAACAATAAAAATAGTATCGCAAACGAAACCGCAATCCAAGCCCAAGTATTGTAATGATAAATTGCCGTGAAATCACGCAGCAATCTTTCAAAACCAACTTTTGGCACTTCTTTTACCTCATCAATGGTCAATTTTTGTGCGAATTTCAAGTTATTCAATACCTCTTTATCGTTTGGTTTAAGCACTAATGCTTTTTCATAATTATAAATCGACGGAGCTACTTTGTTTAGTTTGTAATAACAATTCCCCAAATTAAAATACAATTCAACCGAATGTTTATTGGTCTCCAAAACACCTTCATACGCTTTTATCGCCTCCTCGTATTTCCCATCTTGATATAATTCGTTCCCGACTTCAAAGCCATTTTGAGCGAAAAAAACCTGTGTGATTAGTAAAAATATATAAACTACGTTCTTCATTTTGTCTAAATTATCAATTGCTAAATCTGCTTCTCTAATTCTGCAATTATCAGTACCGCCTTATCAAAATCCTGTTGAATTGAGGTACTTGATGCCGGAGCATAGCGTGCCAGTTCGCAATTCTCTGTCAATGCAATAAAATCGTTAACCGCTGCCGGATTCGCATTTCTGGACAACAAAAGCTCTTGTATATTATCCTTACTCATATCAGAAGTTTCAATATGCAGTTTGGCTTTTAAGAAATTATGCATCGCTTTTTCTAAGGCCACATAAAATGGTTCTTTATTATTGATCTGTTTTTTAGCTTCAGATAAATATTTCTTTGCCAATCTGTTGTTCATTCTGATTCGGTTTCCGGAAACATCCTTATCAATAGCTTCTTTTTTCTTTCTTAACAGCACAATCAGAGGCAGCATTAAAAATGGAGAAAGTAACAATCCGTAGAATAAATTTGACCCAAAGAAATCTTCTTTGTGCATCGCCAAAAGTTTACTTTTCAACTTAATATATTTGAACTGCTCTGTTTTTAAAATCTTGTTTTTCTCTCCACCTGTAGAAGCAACGGCTGTTGAATCTGTGGCTGTTGGCCCGTCGAGAACATTAATCATTATTTCCTCTGAAGTAAGTGTTTTATACGTTCCCGAACCCAAATCAAAATACGTAAACTGCATCGGCTTAATAGGATATTTGCCTTTGTATTGCGGTATAATGGTATAACTGTCTGATATTTTTCCTGTCATACCAGCCAAACCTGTATTTACTTGTTCGTTATGCACAGGATCATACATCTCTAAAGAATTTGGAACAACAGGTTTTGGCAAATTAAATAATTTCATATTTCCTTTACCTGTTACACTGACAACCAAATCTAAACTTTCTCCATTTTTCAAATTGGTTTTACTCGGTATTACCTTAAAATCAAACTTCCCGACAGCACCCGAAAAATCTTCTGGTTTCCCGACTTCCGGCAATGGTCTAGCGTAAATTGTTTTGGCTCCCGCTGACACTCTTTTGTTTCCCTCGGTTACAATATATCTACCAAACACATCTCTGCGATTACTTGGCAATTGCACATCAATATCCAATGAAAGCGGTTCTATGGCTAATTTTCCCGATTTTTGAGGATATAAAACGGTTTTTCTCAGTACCACATAACGATATTTTTCTCCCTTAAACATCCCTTCCTCTGCAACCAATTGCTTAATGTCAATATTCTGGCTCCAGAAATCATTGTATTTAGGTGAATTAAGTTCTCTCCAATTCGTGATTCCAATATTGTAACTGAAATAGAGCTTATATACCACTGTTATAGGCTCATTGATATAAGGGTTTGTTTTTGAAATATCAGCAACAAGATAAATATTGTCATCTGCTGATATTTGAGTATCATTCGGATCTCTAGGCTGCTCTGTTGCGGCCGTAACATTAATTCTTATAGGCGATGTCTTATAAATTTGGCCATTGAATTCAATAGCTGCCTGTTTAATAAGCAATGTACCCTTTTGATTAGGCAAGAGAAAATAAGAGTAAATTTTTTCAAATGAACTTCTTCCATTTACCCAAGACTGACTTACCTGTTGACTGGGACCTGCTATAATTCTAAATCCTTCAAAAGAGGGTTGATTGAAATTATCACCATCCACATTCATGATAAAATCAACACGCAATCTTTCATTTAGCCCAAGCGTAGTTTTGCTTACTTTGGCCTCAAATTGTACTTGAGCCCAAAGTCCCTGAAAACATAGAAGCAATAGGATTATATATTTTTTCATTACTTGTTTAATCTTTTACTTGTTTAACCGTTTATTTGGTTAATCGTTTATTTCGATTCGATTGAACAAATCCACTAATAAACGATTAACCAATTAACCAAATTCTACCAATCTTTCTCTGTTTGTACTGGTTTTCCTTTTACTTTTTGTGCGTTAACTTTATTTTGAACTTTCTTCTCTTCATTGTTCACTGCATCTAAGAGATTTTGCAATCGGTCTTGGGATATTCCTCCAGGAGTAGGCTTCGGTTTATCACCCTGATCTTTCTTATCGTCATTTTTCCCGTTTTTGTCTGACTTATCCTTATCTCCTTTGTCGTCGTTTTTATCTTTGTTCTTGTCGCCTTGGTCTTTATTTTTATCCTTTTCTCCGTCTTTCTTATCGTCCTTCTTATCCTTATCCTTGTCTTTATTTTTATCTTTATTCTTATCGTCTTTAGGCGGATTTTCCTTCAGCATCTTCTTAGCCAGAGCATAATTATATCGCGTCTCTTCGTCTGAGGGATTGTTCCTTAAGGCATTTTTATAAGCTTCTACAGCCTGCGAATAATCTTTCTCCTTCATAAAAACATTTCCTAAATTATGGAAAGCTTTGTGTTTTTGCGATCTTGATTTTGTACTTGCAATTGATTTTGCATAAGCATACTTGGCCTCTGAAGGCTGATTTTGTTTGTAAATCGAATTCCCTAAATTATAGGGTGCAACAGCTCTATTAGGAAATTTTGACTGCGAAACTCTATAACTCGCTTCTGATTCAACAAAATTATTTTGCGCATATTCTTCATTTGCTTTAGGCAAATTTTTGTCCTTCTCCTGTGCTGAAACAGCCAAAGAAATAGTGAGCAAAACATATAGAAATAAATTTTTCATTATCGTTTTTAATTTACATACCGTAAGATTCTTAAAAATCATCGAAATACTTACTCTTTCTCATTAAATAAATTCAACTTTTTCACCCATTTCGTTTTCCTCTCTAAAAGAAAAACATCCAACAACAATAAGATAAAAGCTATCCCCAAAAACCATTGAAATTGGGACTGAAAATCGGCCATTTGCGTAGCTTCAAATTCTGTTTTTTCAATATTATTTAAAGCATTTTTTACATACTCCAATACTTCTTTGGTATTGGATCCGCTTACATATCCACCTTTAGTAGCTTTAGCAATTGCAATAAGGCTTTCCTTATTTAGCTTTGTAATTACTACTTCATTATTCCTGTCTCTTTTAAAACTTTCAACAACACCATTTCTTTTCAACGGAATCGGGCCTCCTTTCTCAGTACCGACACCAATAGTAATAATTTTAATTCCTAACTTATTGGCTTCTTCCGCAGCAGCCTCAGCGCCTTCAGAATGATCTTCTCCATCAGAAACCATGATTAGCAACTTACTTGTCTTTTTATCGTCAAAATAAGTAGAAGAAAGCTTAATAGCCTCGTCTAATGAAGTTCCAACAGAGGATACCATATCAGTATTCATACTCTGCAAAAACATCTTCGCCACACTATAATCAGTTGTAATTGGCAGCACAGGAAACGAACTTCCTGCATAAGCCACAATACCTATTCTGTCGCTTCCCAATTGGTTGATAATCTGCGAAACAATTTGTTTACTTTTATCCAGACGACTTGGAGTCACATCTTCTGCCAGCATACTTTTGGACACATCGATAGCAAAAACGATGTCGATTCCTTCCCGTTTTACCGTTTCCATCTTAGTCCCGATTTTTGGATTTACCAATCCTAAAATTAAACCGGTCAAAGCCAAAAGTATCACCACCAATTTCAAAATTGGCTTAAAAAAAGAACTCTCCGGACTAAGTTTCTTGACCAAATCCAAATCCCCAAATTCCTTTTGTTTCTTTCTTTTCCAATATAAATTAAATAGAAAAAACACTACTATAATGGGTAGTATCAACAGCAGGTACAAATATTTCTTTTCGTCTAATTCCATTTTCTATATAAATGATCTGTAAACCGTATTTCGTAATCCAATTTCTAACAATACCAAAAAACCGGCTAACCACACAAAAGGCCTGAACTTCTCATCGTAATCATAAAACTTCAATTCTTCGATTTCTGTCGTTTCCAGTTTGTTGATAGAAGCATAAATTTCGGCCAACCTATCGTTACTGGTCGCTCTGAAATATTTTCCATCCGTTTTTCTGGCAATGCTTTTCATCAATTGCTCATCAATTTCCACTTGCATCATTCGGAACAAAAATTGACCGCTTGGAGTGACATTATACGGAGACATAGCCATTCCATTAGTTCCAATTCCTATCGTATATACTTTAATACCATATTGTTTGGCAATATCAGAAGCCGTTTCGGGTTCAATAAAACCGGAATTATTTACACCGTCTGTCAAAAGAATAATAACTTTACTTTTGGCTTTACTGTCTTTTAACCTGTTTACAGCTGTCGCCAATCCCATTCCGATTCCGGTTCCATCCTGTAAAACATTATCATATTTTATACTTTTAATCGCC
Organism: Flavobacterium maritimum; assembly: GCF_040049085.1. Classification (NCBI taxonomy): domain Bacteria; kingdom Pseudomonadati; phylum Bacteroidota; class Flavobacteriia; order Flavobacteriales; family Flavobacteriaceae; genus Flavobacterium; species Flavobacterium maritimum. The sequence goes on along the minus strand of NZ_JBDLZY010000003.1, from coordinate 312,525 downwards.
TCCGATATAATAGCCTTATCACTCGTTACGGGTGTTTTCGTATACGCTTCAGAAGCATACACCACAAGCCCGATTCTATCGTTAGGTCTTTCATTAACAAAATCGGCAGCCACTCTTTTCAGAGCCTCCATTCTATTGGGCTTCAAATCTTTGGCCAACATACTTCCTGAAACGTCTACGGCCATTACAATATCAATCCCTTTAGTCGTTTTCGTTTTGTTACTAATATCAACCGTTCTAGGTCTTGCCATTGCCACTATCAGCGAACTTAAGGCCAATAATCGAAGCACACCCAAGTACGGTTTTAATTTTGCTAATAACGAAACAGACCCTTTAAATCCTTCAACAGAACTTATTTTTAAAGTCGCTGATTGTTGGTTACTTTTCAAAACCAGCCACACAGCAGCCATTGGAATCAAAAGGAACAACCAAAAAAACTCTGGGTTTAAAAAAGTTAATTTTTCCATTATTTACCCATTTGTTTTAGTTCAACAGAATTCAAAATGCGATCTGTAATTTCGTTCGCATATTTATCACCTTCAGCATGCAAAATCATGATTTGCTGCAAACCTTGCTCTTGTTTGAAATATAAAATTTCATAGTATGCTTTCTCGCTAGTTTTATTCAACGGATTAAGAATAGTCATTGTTCCATATCCTTTTAAGCCTTCGATACCGTTTCCGGTCTGGAAATCTTCTTGTTTTACAATGATATTTTGTCCTCCTTGGGATTCAATCACTTTCAATGATCCTTCTAATGCTTTAGATAAGTCTATCTCTACCGGGTTTTTGAACTTACTTGTTGAAACTACTATGTAAAAATTATCCATTATGCTACCATATTGAAAAAGCTGCATCTCTTTAATCAAAGCCATGGTTTCTTTTGGCAGTGTTTTTTGAACATCCATTCTTTTGAGAACCTTTGGTGTTTCAATCAAAACTGCAGGATTACCGTATTCACTTTTTACCCATTCTCCTTCCAATAACTCTTTAGTTGGATGACCAATAATATTATCTTTCACATAGTCAAACCCTTTGGTAACAATAAAAAAAGTGGTTGTGACCAACAGTAAAAAAACTACTGCCGAAATAGACATAAGAATACGTTTGTTTCTCTTTTTCTTCAGCTGAATTCGTATCTGATTTTGTCTTTGAGCTTCATTCAATACCATATCTTCTTCTACCGGGACTTCAGCCGGAATAGAATTATCCAAAGTCAGAATAGCTTTTTGTATCTTATTTCTATCTTCGGTGATTTCGAAATCCAACGGTTTCGATTTGGCAAATTTCACTAAATCAGCCTGTTTTAAAACACGTTCCAGATTTTCTATGGTTTCTTGTGAAAGTGTCATTTTCTTTTTCAAAGAAGCCACCCGAAGCCCTTCAATAAGCTCCGAAGTAGTGCTTTCCATAGCGGGAATCTCAATTGCTTCCTCGATATAGTTTCTGGTTATATCCGTCAATTCACTGTAATACGCCTTGATTTCCCCTTTTTGCCAAAGCTCCTTTTTTTCTAATGTTTGAAGTAAACTAGTTGCTTTTTCTATAGGAGTTTTAAAAATTTCTTCTTCAATTTTCTTCTTTTGATATTTTCTGAGATACCAATAAACCAAGGCTCCAATACCCACTATAAAAATCAGTATCAAAAGATACTTCCACCAGTCACCTAATTGGTCTTCTACAGGAACGATATCTTTAATATCATACATTTTTTGCTGTAAAGTGTCTACTGGCACATTAGCAACTTCTACTAAAAGAGAATCTGATAAAAATGGTTTATTATTGATAAAGATCTTAACGCTGGGAATTGTATATTTTCCTGAATCAAATTGGGTTAAGCCATACTTTTTGATTAATTCATAGCGACCGTCCTGCTTGATGGTATCGATCGGATATGACATAATCACTTCTAAAGCCCCAATGTTTTTAAGATTTGGAAAAACGACCTTAGCACTGGTATCAACCGAAGTCTTCAAGCTTAATTTGAATTCGGCACCTATTTTATTTTTAATCGTGTCAATACTTGTCACTAGTTGTTTTTGTTGCGCAAAAACAGCCGAAGAAAATAGCAGAACTAGTAGTAGGTATAATTGTTTTTTCATTTTATAATTTTCGATGGAGCAAATAATTGATAATATTCAATCTAAAATCTTTATCTCGATTTAAAATAGCCCAATAATTTTGTCACATAACTTTCGTCAACTCTTGTGTTTACAACACCAGAACCTGATTTACTAAAGGTTTCTTTAAAATAATTCACCTTATCGTGATAGTATTTCTCGTAATTCATCCGAACTGATTTTGATCCGGTGTTGATCAATTTTGTTTCACCGGTTTCAGCATCAAGCATCGAAACCATACCTAAATCTGGCATTTTTTCTTCACGAATATCATAAACCCGAATACCTGTAATGTCATGTTTTTTGGATGCAATTTTTAAGGTTTGCTCATAATCCTGAGACATAAAATCAGAAATAACAAAAACAATTGCTTTCTTTTTCTGGGTTCCCGATAAAAATTTCAGGGCTTGTGCTATATCTGTTTTATGGCTTTTAGGCTCGAATTCGATTAGCTCCCGTATGATACGTAACACATGTGATCGTCCTTTTTTCGGAGGAATATACAATTCGATTTCATCTGAAAACAAAATCAACCCAATTTTATCATTGTTTTGAGTGGCAGAAAAAGCCATGGTCGCAGCAATTTCTGTTACGATGTCTTTTTTAAATTGATTTTTGGAGCCAAAACTTTCCGAACCGGAAATATCAACCATCAACATCATTGTTAATTCGCGTTCCTCTTCAAAAACCTTTACATGTGCTTCATTGTAACGTGCAGTTACATTCCAATCGATGGCACGAATATCATCTCCGTATTGGTATTGGCGCACTTCGCTGAAAGTCATTCCACGTCCTTTGAACGAGGTATGGTATTCCCCCGAAAAGATGTGATCACTCAATCTTCGGGTTTTAATTTCAATTTTTCGTACTTTTTTTAAAAGCTCTTTTGTATCCATTTTTTCAGTGTTCAGTGTTTGGTGTTCAGTGTTCAGTTACTGTAAACTGAATACTGATTACCGCAAACTGTTTTTAAGGTACTTCAATCTCGTTGATGATCTTATTGATGATGTCTACAGAAGTAATATTTTCAGCCTCGGCTTCGTAAGTAATCCCAACTCTGTGACGCAATACATCATGAACCACAGCACGTACATCTTCGGGAATCACATAACCTCTACGTTTAATGAAAGCATAACATTTAGCTGCATTGGCAAGGTTAATACTTCCACGGGGAGAAGCTCCAAAACTAATCAATGGCTTCAAATCTCCCAATTTATATTTTTCAGGATAACGGGTAGCAAAAATTATATCAAGAATGTATTTTTCAATTTTCTCGTCCATGTAAACCTCACGAACTGCTTCCTGTGCACGTAAAATCTGATCCACAGAAACAACTTGATTTACTTTATCATAACTCCCTTTCAAATTCTGACGAATCACTAAACGCTCTTCATCCATTTTTGGATAATCAATAACCGTTTTTAGCATAAAACGATCGACCTGTGCTTCAGGAAGTTGGTAGGTACCCTCTTGTTCAATAGGGTTTTGAGTAGCAAGAACCAAAAATGGTCTGTCCAGTTTAAAAGTAGTATCACCGATCGTCACTTGCTTTTCCTGCATCGCTTCCAACAACGCCGATTGCACTTTGGCTGGCGCACGGTTAATCTCATCCGCTAAAACGAAGTTGGCGAAAATAGGACCTTTTTTAATTGAAAATTCATTTTGCTTGATGTTATAAATCATGGTTCCAACGACATCAGCCGGTAATAAATCCGGAGTAAACTGGATTCTGCTGAAAGAACCATCAACAGCTTGAGACAATGTATTAATTGCCAATGTTTTAGCTAACCCAGGAACACCTTCCAATAAAATATGCCCCTGACCCAAAAGCCCAATTAACAAACGCTCGACCATGTGTTTCTGGCCCACAATAACTTTGTTCATTTCCATCATGAGGAGGTCAATAAAAGCACTCTCTCTTTCAATTTTTTCATTGATTGCCCTAATGTCTAAAGTCGTTGTATTCTCTTCCATATTAATATTTTTAAAACCTTATGTTTAATGCCTAGTCTTTGAGAGTGCAAATTGAATTTTTTTTTATAAGAAAGATGTTAAAAAATGGTTAAAACTTCGACTAATGGCAGAATTTTAAGGACGAATTATGATAGAATTTACCTATTTTTAAGAACTTTGGAAAATACACTTTGAAATCACAGAAATAAGAATTTGAATAAAAAATAAAAACCATGGGTAAAACAACATTATCACCTATAATTGCTGGCGCTATGAATTGGGGAGTTTGGGATAAAAATCTCAATACCAAAGAAATGAAAAACATGATTCGTCTCTGTCTGGAAAACAAAATCACCACTTTTGACCACGCAGATATTTACGGTGCTTACACAACAGAAGCTGATTTTGGAAAAGCATTTGCTTCCAGCAAAATTGCAAGAGATAAAATACAACTTATTTCCAAATGCGGGATTCAAATGGTAGCTGAAAACAGAAACAATACCATCAAGCATTATGAATATTCTAAAGACTACATCATCTGGTCTGTTGAAAATTCGTTAAAAAACCTGCATACGGATTTCTTGGATGTACTTTTACTGCATAGACCAAGCCCATTAATGCAAGCTGATGAAATTGCAGAAGCCGTTCTCAAGCTTAAAACAGAGGGGAAAATTATTGATTTTGGACTTTCTAATTTCACTTCTTCACAAACCGAATTGATTCGCCAAAAGACGGAAATAAGCTATAATCAGATACAATTTTCCGCCACCAATTTTGAACCAATGGTGGATGGAAGTTTTGATTATATGCAAATGCACAATATTCGCCCGATGTCATGGAATCCTTTAGGATGCGTTTTTAGAGAAGATATTCCACAGACTCACCGATTAAAAAAATTATTGGCAACCTTGGTTTCAAAATACGAACTAGGTTCTGACACAATCTTGCTTTCCTGGATTTTGCAACATCCGGCCAAAGTACTTCCTATTGCAGGAACTGTGAACGTAGCCCGAATCCAATCTTTAATGAAAGCAACTGAATTGCATCTGGATAAAGAAGACTGGTTTGCTATATGGACCGAAAGTATGGGAAATGAAGTTCCTTAAACCGTTGACTATAAATCATAAAAAAAACAGCTAATTGATAGCTGTTTTTTTTATGATTAATTATTTTGATCTATAAGGCGATGTTACCCATATCTGTAGCTTGTCCATTGACCACAACCACATCTGCGATTGCTTTTACCGCCACTCCCGAAGCCACATCTGGAGTTAAAGTAACTGTATAAGTTCCAGCCGGAACTCCATTTAGCTGAAATTTCCCTAACTCATCAGCATAGGCCGAAATAGTCTTATCACCCACCGGAACAGAAACCAAAACTTGATATCCAACTAAATTTGGACTAATAACCCCTTTAATAACACCTGAAGTAGCAGTTGTTGATACCTTGATTACCGGATGAAGATTATAAATCCCAGAAGCTCCACCTTCAACAACGGAATGTTCTACATCAAAATCCAGTAAAAAATCATACGTAACTCCCTCGACCAATGTTTGATTAATTTGTAGTTTCAACCCTGATTGTTGTCCACTTGGAGTATTTAAAGGATATTCAACACCATCTACAACAACCGTGTTTCTATCACCAAGCAATAATCTAATTTGCCCTAAGTAGCCTGAAGGAACGCTATTATCTGCTAGCATAACATTAACTCCTCCAGTTAATTCAAGCAAATTATATATACCTGGATTAGTATTTCCAATACTTACCCATCCCTGATCATCCGTGTTTGAATTGTCTTTAGTCAAAACATCCAATACATCTACGTTCACTTCTTCATAATCTCCTGGCGCATCGCTCATCCTAACCGTAACTCTTGAAGTCGGCACACTGTCGTCACTATCATTACAACTTACAAAAAACAAAGACGCCAAAACAATTACTAAAAACTGCAATAAATTAAATTTTACTTTTTTCATTCTTTTATTTTTTAAATTAGTACTTTCATAACGTGCAAAAAAACTTCTTTAGTACTTTTAAGACTTTTTTTAACACAAAGCTTAATAAGCACTTTTTTGATAAAAAGCTGTTTCTATTTCCTAATAAAGGTCGCTATTTCACGATAAGAAAGACCACTAAAATTAATGAAAATTTGTTACAATTTTTAATTTAAAAAGCTTTAAAACAGCTAATTGAAACAAAAAAATAAAAGATTAACTATTTACAAGAATACTATATAAATCATGAATAAAACAGTTTTAATAACTGGAGCAACCAGTGGAATCGGTAAAGCTACAGCAAGAATATTGGCAGAAAACAACTACAGGATAATCATCTGCGGAAGACGGGCAGAGCGATTATCTGAACTAAAAAAAGAACTTTCAGAATTTACAGAAGTCCATACTTTACAATTTGATGTTCGGGATAAAAAAGCCGTTTTTGAAAACATCAATTCTTTACCCGAAGCGTTTTCGAAAATAGAGATTCTAATTAATAACGCCGGAAACGCACATGGTTTAGATCCTATACAAAATGGCGATTTAGATGATTGGGATGCCATGATTGACATTAATGTAAAAGGACTTTTATATGTTTCAAAAGCAATAATCCCAAAAATGATTGAACGAAAATCCGGTCACATCATTAACATTGGCTCTATAGCCGGAAAAGAAGTATATCCAAACGGAAATGTATATTGCGCCTCCAAACATGCTGTTGATGCTTTGAACAACAGTATGCGAATGGACTTGAATCCATATGGAATTCGCGTTGGCGCCATACATCCCGGAATGGTGGAAACCGAATTTAGCGAAGTCCGTTTCAAAGGAGATACAGAAAGAGCTTCAACTGTTTATAAAGGTGTAAAAGCTTTACAAGCTGAGGACATCGCCGACATTATCCACTTTGTAGTCTCCAGACCTTACCATGTCAACATTGCCGATTTGATTGTATATCCAACCGCACAGGCTTCGGCGACAATTTTAAAAAGAGATGTTTAAAATTGATTTTTATATTGTTGGATTTTTAGATTATTAATACAGTCTAAAAATCCAATAGTCTAAGAAATCTAAGAATCTAATCATATGATCAACAAACGCCTTCTCATAAAAAATCTTCTTGCCCATAATGACGAAAGTAGTTTTTATGATAAAAAACGTCAGTTGAATTTACATACCCGTGAAGGAAAAGCAAAATTCCTCAAACACATTTGCGCGCTGTCCAATTCGAATCCCACAAACAACTCTTACATCGTGGTAGGTGTTGAAGACCAAGACAATCTTATTGTGGGCGATGATTTCTTTGATGATAGCCGAATTCAGAACTTGGTTAATGCCTTTTTGGAGAATCCTCCTAAAATTCAATACGAAAATGTGCCTTTCCCTAATTTACCTAAAGACAAAGTCATCGGACTCGTGACTATCAAACCAAACAGTAAAACTTCCTATTTCAAAAAAGGAATTCATACCATTCCTGCCAACAGTATTTTCATAAGACGTGGCAGTAACACAATGCCTGTTGAAGGCGAAATAGAGAAGAATTATCAAAACATAGAAACTGTCATCGGTATTGAAAATAATTCTCGAAACAGTATCGGTTATACACTTGACAACGTCATCGATTTTATGAATTTCAGGCACAAAGACATGTCCCCAAAATATAAAGTCTTCAAAGAATTATTTGTGATTTGCTGGGCAGGAATTGCAAAAAAATCACGTGACAAAACCTATTTATCACGCGTCGATATAGAACTGATCAATGAGCAAATCAAGTTGTTTTACTCTGCTCTTGATGTTGTCGAAATCATTTTTGATGAAGACACATTCACCATTATAGAGTATGTTCCTCTAGGCCTGAATGACAAAACGAGTTACTATCCTTTAGAAAAACAGACAATTCATTTTCATGATAATGGCTACTACAAAATTGAGAGAGAAATGCTCTTTCAACCACCAGAATTCAATAAGAAAATGTTGTTTCATATTTATAATGCCAATATTGCATTACTTGACAAACTAAAGAAAGGACTTTTATTAAACCAAAGGGAGCATAAAGACTTAGAAAATTTACCTTCAACTTTCATGATTTGTTACCTCAATGGCTTTGAAGAAGCCAAACAAAAACTGATTGATGCCAAACCATTGCTGAAACCACACACACAAGTGTATTTATCGTTTAAGGAAGCGTTGCGGATTTTGAGAAAGATGAAATACGACGTCCAGTCAGAAAATTAGAAGATGTTGTTTTTAAAAAACCGCCTATTTCAACCAATCGTATTACGACAAAAGAGCCGTTAACCAACCTACCATTTCATTTATTACCTGACAGACAAAACTGGTCAAGAGAAACAACAAAGCGAGAACTGCATTCATGATATAGTTTTTAAAATTTTCGTAAAAATAACCTAAAATATTTTATCAAACTATCACCAAAAATAGTGATTTATTGCAGTGCTAAAATAATAATTATGAATCATAAGTTTATGTTAATATTTTGAATTTCAATAAAATAAACTCCTCTTTTCTTTTTATTTAAATCTTTTTTTCTCCAGCTGTTTTTTACAACAAGAAAATCGAACCTATTTTCATATCATTAAAAATGATACTTTTGGATTCAACAATTTATTAATCAGAATACTACAATTATAACAGCAAAAATAACCATAAAAATGAAAAACATTTTCAGACTATTTCTATATACCATTTTACTTTCGTCGTCCACATTCGAACTACATGCGCAAACTTCGAAAAACAATGACTGGACCAATCTGTTGGACTCAAACCTCAGTCAATGGGATATGTATTTGAGTTATAAACACAAAAACAATTACAACGGACAAGTTCCGATGGACAACGAAGGAAAAGCTATTGAACCTATTGGATATAACAAAAATGAAGCTAATGTTTTTACTGTGATCCAAGAAAACAAAGTGCCCGTTTTAAAAGTATCCGGTGAATATTACGGCTGTGTTTTTACAAAAAACAGTTATAAAAATTACCGATTAAAACTTAAGGTAAAATGGGGAACCAAAAAATGGGAACCAAGAACCGAGAAACTCCTCGATGCTGGTGTATTATATCATTCACAAGGCGAGGCTGGCGTAGATTATTGGAGAGCCTGGATGTTGTCGCAGGAATTTCAGTTTATGGAAGGTCATTTTGGTGATTATTGGAACATTGGTAAAGCTGCCATCGATATAAAAGCATTCGCTTCAGAAGGCGTGATGACGTCAATAGCCGATGAAAATCAATCTTTTCTGCCCTTTGGAACCAATACTGAAAGAACCGGTTATTGTACCCGCAAAGAAAATCACGAAAGTGCAATGGGAGATTGGACCGAAATAGAATTAGTATGCTTTGAGGGAAAAAGTCTCCATATTGTAAACGGCCATGTAGTAATGGTACTGCAAAATTCCCGTTTCTGGGATGGGACGAAATTCAATCCGTTAATTGAAGGAAAAATACAATTACAAAGCGAAGCCGGCGAAGTATACTACAAAGAGGTCCTGATAAAACCAATTCATGAAATGCCAAAGGAGTTCAAAAAATATTTTTAAGAAATATCTCGATTTTTTGCCCACCGATATGCGAATTTGAACTTAAAAAACACACAAAAGAGTTGCATTTCGCTTATTTTTGTAGGAGAACAAATTGAGATAATAAGAAATGAGAACACTTGTCATAGGCGACATACATGGTGGATTACGAGCAATACACCAAATTATGGAAAGAGCTAAGGTAACCAAAAAAGATACCCTGATTTTTCTAGGGGATTATGTGGATGGTTGGAGCCAATCACCACAAGTTATCGATTATTTAATTGAATTAAATACAAAAAACAATTGTCATTTCATCAGAGGCAACCATGATGAGTTATTACTCCATTGGCTTAAAGACTCTAAAGATAATGTTACATGGTACCAACATGGCGGCGAAGCAACAGTATTGGCGTATGAAACAGTAACTGAGGAAATCAAAAAAAGACATATTGAATTCCTTCAATCACTGGAAGATCATTATCTGGACGACAAAAACCGTTTGTTTATTCATGCTGGCTTTACCAATATGAACGGTATTGATTTCGAATATTTTCCGAAGCTTTTTTATTGGGACAGAACCTTATGGGAAACTGCTTTGGCATTGGACAAGAAAATAAAAACCACCGATTTATTATATCCAAAGCGATTTAGGCTGTATAACGAAATATACATCGGCCATACTCCTGTTTCCAGAATAGGTAAAACCATTCCTGTACAAATGGCCAATGTCTGGAACGTAGATACTGGCGCGGCTTTCAAAGGACCTTTAACTATTATGGATGCAGATACAAAAGAATTTTGGCAAAGTGAACCTTTAGACATTTTATACCCAAATGAAAAAGGTAGGAATTAGAATATATTAAACTATTTTTGCCAAAAATTTTAATCGTTTACAATTATGAAAAGAATTATTACACTATCATTACTTTTGTCATTTGGATTGATCAATGCACAACAAGCTTTTAAAGGAAAAGGAGATGCTAAATTTAATGTTGGAGCAAACATTCAAGATGGCGGATCCGGGATTCAAGCCTCTGCCGATTTTGGAATCGGTGAAAACTTATCTTATGGATTTGTTGCCTCTTATTTATTAGGTGTAGATGAATTTTTAGGTGAAAAACCAGAATTCGAAGATCGATTTGACGCTAAATTTAGAATTAATGCCAATTTAGGAAGTGTAATTAATATTGACGAAAAATTTGATCTATATCCTGGTTTAAATTTAGGTCTTAAAAACTTCGGTGGGCATGTAGGAATGCGTTATTTCTTTACGGAAGGATTTGGTGTTTATACTGAAGCTGGCTTCCCAATCGCAAAATACGATCAAGACATCACCGGTTTTGATCATTTGAACAACCAATTTACTTTTAATATTGGTGCTTCATTTAACATGTAAGATCTGATTACAACGAATCCTTCTTAAATAAAAAAAGACAATTTGAAATTTGGTTCAAATTGTCTTTTTTAGGTTATAATTGGTTAGTTAGTCTACAAATCAAATTTGATTCCTTGTGCCAATGGCAATTGCGTACCGTAATTAATTGTATTCGTTTGTCTTCTCATGTAGGCTTTCCAAGCATCAGAACCAGACTCACGTCCTCCTCCAGTTTCCTTTTCACCACCAAAAGCACCACCGATTTCTGCTCCAGAAGTACCAATATTAACATTGGCAATACCACAGTCAGAACCTGATTGTGAAAGGAACAACTCCATTTCTCTCATGTTATTGGTAAAAATAGAAGAAGAAAGTCCTTGTGGCACACCGTTTTGCAATGCAATCGCCTCCTCAATAGTACTGTATTTCATTACATATAAAATAGGAGCAAAAGTTTCTGTTTGAACGATGTCAAAATGATTTTCTGCTTCAATGATACATGGTTTTACGTAACAACCACTTTCGTATCCATCACCTTCAACCAATCCACCTTCAACAATAATTTTTCCGCCTTCTTGTTTTGCTTTTTCAATCGCATTCAAATAATCTTGAACAGCCCATTTATCGATTAGCGGTCCAACGTGGTTATTTTCGTCTAATGGATTACCTATTTGCAATTGACCATAGGCATTTTGCAATACACTGATTGTTTTATCATACACACTTTCGTGAACAATTAAACGTCTGGTAGAAGTACAACGTTGCCCCGCGGTTCCAACAGCTCCAAAAACAGCTCCAACCAATACCATACTGATATCTGCATGTTCTGAAACAATAATTGCATTGTTTCCTCCCAATTCAAGAATGGTGTTTCCAAAACGTTCTGCAACAGTTTTAGATACGTGACGGCCTATTCTTGTTGATCCTGTAAAAGATACCAATGGTATTCTGTGATCATTATTAATTAAGTCCCCAGATTCGTTTCCTGTTACTAAACAGCTAACTCCTTCCGGAACATTGTTTCTTTCTAAAACTGTTTTGATGATATTTTGACAAGCAACTCCACACAAAGGTGTTTTTGAACTTGGTTTCCAAATCGCAACATCTCCACAAATCCATGCAATCATTGCATTCCAACTCCAAACTGCTACTGGGAAATTAAAGGCAGAAATAATCCCAACAGTTCCTATTGGATGGTATTGCTCATACATTCTGTGCATTGGTCTTTCAGAATGCATTGTTAATCCATATAATTGACGGGATAAACCTACTGCGAAATCACAGATATCGATCATTTCCTGAACTTCACCATATCCTTCCTGAAGGCTTTTTCCCATTTCGTAAGAAACCAATTTCCCTAAAGGCTCTTTAAATTTTCTTAATTCATCTCCCATTTGACGAACGATATCACCTCTTTTAGGAGCCGGAACCATACGCCATTTCAAAAAAGCCTCAGACGCTTTTTGCATTGCTTTTTCATAATCCTCTTTTGAAGACGTTTTCACTTTTGCAATTAAAGCCCCATCCGCCGGTGAGTAGCTTTCAATGATTTTTCCGTTGGCGAAATTATCTGCTCCGGTTGATGTTCCTTCATTTACCTCTTCAATCCCTAATTGTTTCAGAGCTGATTGTATTCCGAATTGATCTGCAATTGTTATCATTGTAACTTTTTTATTAAAAATTGTTATATTTTTTTACAAATATATTGTTTTCACATGAAATAATAAACATTGGCTCTTAATTTTTACTCTTTTGGGGAGTTTTAAAAAAAAGTATTACAAAAAACCATTGATAGTTAGCTGTTTTTTTTAGCCGCGATCGCCCCGAAGGTTCCAGAGACATCCTTTTTCTAGACCATCAGACGAAGGAACAGGGACAAGAAAAAGATATAACGTACAGCGGCAATAGCTCCACCTTCCTATTATACTCAGGATGGCACAACTATTTTTGGGCTATAAATCTAGGATCGGCTTCCATTACCGTTCCGCAATTGGTACAAGTTCTTAACCTTTCTGAATTATAGAAGTGCTCAAAATGAGGCAGAAAATCCTTTTCGATATTGTGCAATTCAAAATAGACTTCGTGCAACTTATGATTACAGTTATCACAAAACCAAAGCAACCCATCTGTAAATCCTTGTCCTGCGCGTTTTCGTTCGATCACCAAACCTATTGAGCCCTCGGATCGAACAGGGGAATGCGGAACTTTTGCAGGATTTAAATACATATCACCAGCATGGAGTTCCATTTCTTTTCGCTCACCGTCTTCCTGAATTATGACTTTGATACTACCTTCGAGCTGGTAAAATAACTCTTCGGTTTCGTTGTAATGATAATCTTTACGTGCGTTAGGTCCCGCAACAATCATGACGATATAATCACCCGATTCTGCGTATAAATTTTTATTTCCAACGGGTGGTTTAAGAAGATGACGATTCTCATCAATCCATTTATTGAGGTTGAAAGGTTTTGCTATTGCCATTTTTTCTGAAGTTCTAAGTTTATAATGTACTAAGGTACTAAGTTTTCAGTCGCAGTCATAATTTTTAGTTTTCAGTTTTCAGTCGCAGTTTTCGGGGAGCACTGGATACCGAAAACTGCGACTATAAACTGACTACTGAACACTTATTTCTTTTCTTTGATTAAATAAATATACACCGGAAAATGATCACTAAATCCCACATCTACAAGGGAATGACGCAATGGATATCCTTTGTACTGACCTGATTTTTGTATTAAAAAAGATTTATTATAAATTCCCCCTTTCCAATATCGAAACGAAGAATAATCGGTCTTGAGGAAGGATTCGGTGACCATTATTTGATCAAAAATATCCCAAGCATCACGATGGGCGATACTTCCCAAACCTTTTTTGGCCATTTCTTCAAACGGATTGTATATGCCAAATGAGGCAACATCAGCTTTTTTGGCTTTTGCCCCAAGCGCAACTTTGACACTTTTGTTGTATGGTCCATCATTCAAATCTCCAAGTGTTATGACTTTTGCGTTCGGATTGATTTGTTGCAGAGAGTCGATAATTTTCTTGTTTAAAGCACCGGCTGCTTCACGAAAGGGACTAGACTTCTTTTCACCACCAGAACGTGAAGGCCAGTGATTGACAATGATACTCACCTCTTCTCCATCAAGAAATCCGGTTACCAAAAGCTGGTCACGGGTATAAATCCTATAATTCCTACTGTTCATTTGGGGAACATCATCCGTTTTTTCTTCTGCTTCGAATTTTAGGTTTTCTAATGTTTTACTGCCATTTTTATAAACATACAATGGGATATTAGTATAACTGGTGGGCTGAAAGTGCTTTTTCCTATACAGTAGAGCGACGTCAATTCCTCGTTTATCCGGAGAGTCAAAATGAATGATACCATAATTTTTATCCAAAAGCTTGGGCTGTTTGACCAGATCCTCCAGAACATTCCTGTTTTCTATTTCGCAGCCGCCAATAAAAGTAGGCGCTTCTGGATTTTCAGCCGAACCTATTTCAGCTAAAACTTTGGCAAGGTTTTCCAGTTTATTTTGGTACTTCTCGAAAGTCCAGTGTTGCATTCCCTTTGGAGTCCATTCCTCGTCATTGGTATTGGGATCGTTTATAGTATCAAAAAGATTTTCGAAATTATAGAACGCAACCGTATGAATCAGATATTTCTTTTGTTGCGCATTGGCAATTGTAATCGAAAATGATACTACTACTAATAAAATCCATCGCCTAATTCTAATTTTAAATCTTAAATCCCTGGTACACATATTACATTTTTGAAGTAAAATTACTACATTTTTAGATTTGACTTGAAAATATTTCTATTATTGATTATCTTTGTAGTAGCCTAATGAAAGGCTTTCCATTTTTACTAAGAAAAGAAAACATGAATGCTCCGCAATCTAATATTATAAAGCGCTATTTTGTTTCCTATAAAATCCTATTTCTTATTTTTGTTTTACAATCCTACAACATGCAAGCAAATACCGCAATGATTACACCACCCATTTTACAAAAAGGAGACACAATAGCCATTTTGGCAACAGCCAGAAAAAACATAGACGACAACCTGCAACCATCTATAGACCTATTGAAAAGTTGGGGTTTGGAAGTTGTTATAGGGAAAAGTATCGGTTTGGATGACAACCAACTGGCCGGAACCGACGAACAACGAGCAGCCGATTTTCAACAGCAATTAGACAATCCCAACATTAAAGCGATTTGGTGTGTCCGCGGTGGTTACGGTACGGTACGAATGATCGACCTGCTGGATTTCACTAAATTCAAACAAAATCCAAAATGGATTGTTGGGTTTAGTGATGTGACTGTTTTACACAATCATTTAAACACTATGGGCTTCAAATCCATTCACGGAATAATGCCAATCAGTGTTCCCAAAGCTTCTGCAGAAGCGATTGAATCCTTACGCCTAGCCTTGTTTGGCGCACCCTTACGATATGAAATTGACGCCAATGCTATGAATAAACCTGGAAAAGCTTCAGGAGAGGTAGTCGGAGGGAATTTGTCCATTTTATATAGTGTACTGGGTTCCCAATCGGCCATCGAATGTACGGACAAGATATTATTTCTTGAGGATCTTGACGAATACTTGTATCATATTGACCGAATGATGATGAATTTAAAACGTAATGGCTGTCTAGATAACATTAAAGGAATTATCGTTGGCGCCATGACCAAAATGAAAGACAATGATATTCCGTGGGGGAAAAATGCCTTAGAAATCATTCAGGATGTCACTAAGAAATATGATATTCCAATTATTTATAACTTCCCCGCAGGTCATATTCAAGATAACCGCGCTTTGATACTAGGCAATAAAGTAACAATTAACGTGACGGCTACCTGCAGTACCGTTGTATTCGAATAAAATACAAATATTGATTAAAGGATAATCCCTAAAAGGGGCAACATGGCTGAACACAATGAGCTCGGGAAACTGGGAGAAGAAATGGCTGTAGAATATCTGAAAAAAGAAGGTTATACCATTCTGGAAACCAACTGGACCTTCGAAAAAGCCGAAATTGATATTATTGCCCAAAAAGAAAATACGCTCGCAGTTGTAGAAGTAAAAACCCGTTCCTCATTGGAATTTGGTCTCCCTCAAGATTTCGTAAAACCCAAAAAAATACAACTTCTTGTAAAAGCTGTAAATGCATTTGTAATTGAAAAAGATTTAGACATTGAAGTCCGTTTTGACATCATTGCTATCAATAAAGAGAGCAAATCTTTTGTAATTGAGCACCTTATAGACGCATTTTTTCATTTTTAACAAAAAAATATTAATGTTATATTTGTAACAAATTGTTTTTTATTTATATTTGCAGAAGTTTTTAACACAACTAACTACCAAACTCAACTATTTACCAAAAAACTAAACTCTTACAACTATGAAAACTGTTTCTTCAATTGTAGAAAATTACATCAAAACAAAACCATTTTTATTGAATGCATTATCTCTTGGAATCATCAATCTGACCTCTTTATCACGAAATATTATGACCGAATTAGAAAGTGAATTCGGTAAAGAAGTAAAACAAGGCGCCGTGGTTATGTCTTTAAAAAGACTGACTGAGGAATTGGATTTCAAACTCAACCATAAAATTAATAAAGTAATAAAAAACATAGGTGAAATTACTGTTCGTTCTGAACTGACAGATTACACTTTTGCAGCATCGGATACTGTTTTAAACAAACAAGCCGATTTAATTACCGATATCAACACTTTTTCAGATATTTTTTATACCTCATCAAGAGGCGTAAACGAAACCAATATTGTAGTAAGCAACAGTGTGAATCATTTGGTTGATAAACATTTCTCCAATGAAAAGCTGATCCAAAAACTAGAAAACCTGGCTTCTATCACCGTAAAATTACCCAAAGAGAATATCGTGGTTCCAGGGATTTACTATTTTATTTTCCAACGTTTGGCTTGGGAAGGAATCATTATCAATGAGGTAATTTCAACTTCCAATGAGTTCACTATCTTAGTAAGCGAAGATGAAGTGGATGTTGCTTTCAAAGTGATTAAAGATTTGAAGAATTAATTCGCAACTTAATCATAATCAAAAAGCTTCCAGCCTCACCTCACGAAGACTGGAAGCTTTTTAATTATAAAAAAAATCAACCCATAAAGAGGTCATCTAAATTTACAAATTCGTTCCTCCCGAAACTTCAATACGTTGTCCGTTCACCCATTTAGCATCATCTGTACACAAAAAGGCCACTACACCTCCAATATCATCAGGTAAACCTACTCGTCCCAAAGCCGTTAGCGAAGCAATCAGTTGGTTTAACTGTTCGTTATCCCGAACCACTCCCCCGCCAAAATCAGTTTCTATAGCACCGGGAGCCACAACATTGACTCTAATTTTTCTTTCTCCCAATTCTCTTGCCTGATATTTAGTTAGTGTCTCTATCGCTCCTTTCAAGCTCGCATAGGTTGAATATCCGGGAAAGGAGAAACGGGTCAATCCTGACGAAATATTTACAATTCCACCGCCATCATTCATAACCTCCAAAGCTTTTTGAGTCAGAAAAAAAGGCCCTTTGAATTGAATATTAACCAAATCATCAAATTGAGCGGTGGTAGTTGTAGAAAAACTTTCGTGAAGCCCCACACCTGCATTGTTGATTAAAAAATCGATTTTTTCAACACCAAAAGTATCTCTCAAAGCGGTTGCAAGCTTTTGAAAAAACAAATCAAAACTACTTACTTCGCCAACATTCAATTGAATGGCAACTGCTTTTTGTCCCAGTTTTTCGATTTCGGCCACAACATCATCAGCTTCGTCTTTTTTGCTGTTGTAAGTTAGGATTACATCAATCCCTTTTTTGGCAAGACTTAAAGCCATGTCTTTTCCTAATCCGCGGCTTCCTCCGGTAACTACTGCTATTCTACTGTTCTTGATTTCCATCTTTAATTTTTTAAATTGATATGACAAAATTAGTTTAGAAGCAAAATTATATGGTTGCAAATATCAATCGATAGTTTGCAAAATTCAAATCATAGGACTGCAAAGAAATTCCTGCTAGGAATTCAAAACAGCCCACCTTCAACCCTTATATGCTTTAAAAAATAATCTAATTTAGCTAAACCCTAAAAGAAATAGGCGTCAATGCAGTTTGTTTTTTGAAAAAATTAGAAAAATGTGCCAACTCTTCAAAGCCCAGTGAATAAGCAATTTCCGAAATATTCCAATCGGTTTCCTTCAATAAAATCTTAGCTTCATATATTAATCGGTCACTGATTAACTCGGTGGTGGTTTTACCCGTGTTCTCTTTTAAAACTTTATTCAAATGATTGACATGGACAGACAAACGAGCAGCGAAATCCTTAGCCGATTTTAATTCTAAACGTTGACGGGGCGACTCTATTGGGAATTGTCTTTCGAGTAATTCAACAAATAAGGAAGAAACTCGGGCTGCCGAATTATGCTTAGAATATAGAGCAGTTATCGGTTGCAGCTTTTGTCCGAAGTGAATTAATTCCGAAACGTAGTTCCGAATCAAATCGTATTTATAGACATAATCTGAGTTGATTTCCTTATGTATCTTTTTGAATATCAAATCAATTTCCGTTACCTCATCATCCGAAAGCTTAAAAACAGGGTAGCAGTCCGTTTGAAAAATAGGCAGTTTATCCAATTCAATACCGATTTTATCCTTGGTCAAGAACTCATTCGTAAAAACACAAAAATGCCCCGATTGCTGGGTGTCCTGCGGAACATAATTATACGGAATTTTAGGCGTGGCGAATAAAAGTGCGTTCTCTTCAATATCAATTACCCGATCTGCATACTCTACTCTGTTTTTCCCCCGAATCAAGCTTATTTTAAAATAAGCCCTGCGATTATAAGGCATAACAGGTTTTTGCCTCATCTTTTCAAAAAGCTCCTGGATATTGAAAACATTGAAATGACCGATTTCTTTTTGGATACCATTGGGCAATAATGAATTCGGCTCCGTACCGGAGTCTCCGGAAATTTCCTGATAGAACTCTTCTATTGATTTGGATTTCATTGAAAATGAATTTGTAAAAATCAAATATAGTGATTAAACAGGAAGTCTTTAATTTAATTACTTCCCAAACAACTCCATCAACTCCAATGCTTTTCGGATTGATTTTACATTATCGAAAGTCAACAGTAAACGCAAGCCAGCAGGCGTCTGTTTTTCTTTCATTTTACAAATAGAACTGTGTTTTTGCACAAACTGCAAGACCTGATGAAAACGGTTCGACTGATAATAATCTGACTGTTGATCGGATACAAAATAACCAATCATCTTACCCTGCTTCATCACCAGTTTTTCAATTCCTACACGAGTTGCTATCCATTTGATACGAATACTGTTCAGCAGGGAAACAGCTTGTTTGGGTAAAGGCCCAAAACGGTCAATTAGTTTACTTTCGTAGGCGAGTAATTCTTCTTCGTTTTTAACCGCACCTAATTCGTTATAAAGACTCAATCGTTCCGTAATGTTGTTGATGTATTCATCTGGGAATAATAACTCAAAATCGGTATCAATTTGCAGGTCTTTGACGTATTCTTTGGTTTCAATGTCGTTTTCCTCCGGATATAAATCTTTGAATTCGTTTTCTTTCAATTCTTCAATGGCTTCGTTCATGATTTTTTGATAGGTATCAAAACCAATTTCATTGATAAAACCACTCTGTTCACCACCCAATAAATCACCTGCTCCACGAATCTCCAAATCTTTCATCGCAATATTAAACCCACTTCCGAGTTCACTGAATTGCTCCAAAGCCTGAATACGTTTTCTGGCATCATCGGTCATTGCGGAATACGGAGGGCAAATAAAATAACAAAACGCTTTCTTATTGCTTCGACCTACTCGACCACGCATTTGATGCAAATCAGACAAACCAAAATTATTCGCATTATTGATAAAAATCGTATTTGCGTTTGGAACGTCCAATCCACTTTCGATAATAGTTGTTGCTACCAGAACATCAAATTCACCATTCATAAAAGCAAGCATCAACTCTTCGAGTTTGGCGCCTTCCATTTGGCCATGACCGATACCTACTCTGGCATTGGGAACCAAACGCTGAATCATTCCGGCAATTTCCTTGATATTTTCTATTCGGTTATTAATAAAGAAAACCTGTCCGTTACGCTGGATTTCATACGAAATTGCATCTCGAATCAATTCTTCGCTAAAGCCAACCACATTTGTTTCAATAGGATATCTGTTGGGCGGAGGTGTTGTAATTACTGACAAATCGCGTGCAGCCATCAACGAGAATTGCAATGTTCTCGGAATTGGCGTAGCAGTCAAAGTCAGTGTATCCACATTGGCAGCAATCGTTTTGAGTTTGTCTTTTACGTTGACACCAAATTTTTGTTCTTCATCCACAATCAGCAATCCCAAATCTTTAAAAACTACATTTTTGTTGACTAATTGGTGTGTTCCAATCACAATATCAAGTTTCCCTTCGGCTAATTGCTTTAAGGTTTCTGCCTTTTGTTTGGCAGTTCTAAAACGGTTTAAATACCCAACCGAAACCGGCATGTCTTTTAATCGCTCCGAAAAAGTACGGTAATGCTGGTAAGCCAAAATCGTCGTAGGCACCAAAATAGCAACTTGTTTACTGTTATCTACCGCTTTGAAAGCCGCTCGAATGGCCACTTCGGTTTTACCAAAACCAACGTCTCCACAAACCAAACGATCCATCGGACGATCGCTTTCCATATCGGCTTTTACCTCTTGAGTTGATTTAATTTGATCTGGCGTATCCTCGTAAATAAACGAACTTTCCAACTCGTTTTGCAAATAGCTATCGGGTGCAAACTGAAATCCTTTTTCCAATCGTCTTTTCGCATACAACTGAATCAGATTGAAAGCGATATGTTTGACACGTGCCTTGGTTTTTTGTTTTAAAATCTTCCAGGCATTCGAACCTAATTTATAAATCTTAGGCGGCGTTCCATCTTTTCCGTTGTATTTTGAAATTTTGTGCAGCGAATGAATACTCACATACACAATATCATTATCGGCATAAACCAGCTTGATTGCTTCCTGTGTCTTGCCTTCTACTTGTATTTTTTGCAAGCCTCCGAACTTCCCGATTCCGTGGTCAATATGCGTAACATAATCCCCAACCGATAAAGTGGTGAGCTCTTTTAAAGTAATATTCTGCTTTTTCGAATACCCGTTTTTAATATTGAATTTATGGTACCGTTCAAAAATCTGGTGATCGGTATAGCAGGTAATTTGGTTTTCATCATCAATAAATCCTTGGTACAAAGGCAAAACTACGGTATGATATTGTTTTCGAATGTTCTCCGAATTGGCCTCATCCAGGGTTTCGAAGATATCGTGAAATCGCTTCGCCTGTGCTTCATTGGAACAAAACAAATAATTTTTGTACCCATTGAAATGATTATCATTCAGATTATTAAGTAACAAATCGAATTGTTTATTGAACGAAGGTTGCGGCTGAATATGGTATTCGAATTTTTTGCTGGTTCTGAAAATGGCTTTCGAACCCAATTCCACAATCGAAAAATCCAACGCTCTTTTTACAAACTCGGTCTGATTCAAGAACAATTGCTCCGGACTGGCGTGTTTGATGTCTTTTGATAACTTTTCGAAAGCTTCTTCGGCTTTCCCGAATTGTTTGTCTAATTGTGATAAAAAGTCCTCCGTATTTTGAATAAAAATAATGGTTTTCTCTGAGATATAATCCAAAAAACTCTCCCTGTTTTCCTGAAAAACCTTGTTTTCAACGTTCGGGATTATCGTGATCTTCTTTTGCTTTTCCAATGATAATTGCGTCGCCACATCAAAGCTTCGGATGCTTTCGACTTCGTTACCAAAAAACTCGATTCGGTATGGATTATCATTGGAAAACGAAAACACATCGACAATTCCTCCGCGAACTGAAAATTCTCCGGGTTCGGTAATAAAATCAACTCTTTTGAATTCGTATTCGAATAAAACTTCATTGATAAAATCGATTGATATTTTGTCGCCAATACTGACTTTCAATGTGTTTTTGTCTAATTCTCTTCGGGTCACCACTTTCTCAAAAAGAGCTTCAGGATAGGTAACAATGACTGCCGGTTTTTTGCGGGAATTGATTCTGTTCAGCACTTCCGCACGAAGCAAGACATTGGCATTATCGGTTTCTTCTATTTGATACGGACGACGAAAAGAACCTGGGTAAAACAGAACATCCTGATCACCGATCATTTGTTCCAAATCATTCAAATAATAGGCAGCTTCCTCTTTGTTATTCAAAACAATCAAAAAAGGAAGGTCCGCTTTCTTGAAAACAGAACGTATCACAAACGAAAGTGACGAGCCCAACAAACCCTCCAAATGCATTTTCACTTGATTATTTTCCTGTAATCGAGCTACAATTTGGGCTGTTTTGGGCGAATTATCGTAGGTATTGTATAAGGCAGTCTTACTCAACGCGTGGCATATTTGGGTCAATCGGTTTGCTCGGTGTACTTGGAATGGCTCTTGCGGTATCCAACATTCTCAACATATCAGATTCCCCCAGTTCAACAGGAATTTTGCCTTTTTCTACAATCTTATCCATTTGTCTTTGTAAAGAGGCCAATTCATTATTAATTTCAGAAATAAGTAGTATCACTTTTTTGTCGGGAATATTATCCAAATGAATGAATAAATCCAACAATCGAACTTTGGTAATCAAAGTTGATATTCTACTTTTTATTTGCGGTTTACTAAAATTATAAGGCACATTATCCTTCAAAGCCATTGCTTTTTTAGAAATTTCTGTCGATTTTTTTTGAAAAGCACCAATTGTTTTCTTCGGCTTTTGGGACAATTCTGCTAAAAACAAACGCAACTCATTCCAACTGGCCACACTGGCTTCTGAAGTAGTATTGATGGGTGTGTCATAAAAATCCCAGGCTTTTTCTATATTCGAAAAGATAAGTTCTCTTTTTTTGGTTTCTTTTTTGTTTTCGGCAATCCGTTTTTGATTGTCGTTTTGGCACGAGAAAAGAAGGGAAGCCAGAAAAAAGAAGGCCACTATTTTATTTGTCATTTGAATTTTCATTAAAGCACAAAGTTACAAAGTAAATTTACAATACCGAATTACAGCTATAGAATAAGCTTGTTAAACATTGTTAAACAGTTACTACGCAATAACGGGTAGAAAACTAATTTATAAACTTACACCAATTGTTTTCTGATATGGCTCGCAAACAATTTCATTAGCCTAAGGTTTTATTTAATAAAATTGGGCACACAGATAACGCAGATTTACACAGAAAAAAAACTTTGTGTCTGCTTTGCGAATCTTCGCGAAACAGTTTTCAACCCATTTTCAACCCATTTCGAAAGCGATAAATTAATTTATTTTTGCTTTTGCGCCACATAAATAACAATCCAACAGCAATAGACCCGCTTTTATGTTTTAAAAAACAAAAATTTAGGAGTTTCATTGCCATTTTAAATGTATTTTTGTGTTAATCATAGCTTTTTTTATGAAATTGTTATATTTTACGAAAACGTTATCTTTGTATTTCTAAAACTGACAATATGAGTACTAAAATACTGATTATAGGCGCTTGTGGACAAATTGGGACTGAACTTACCCAACAACTTCGAAAAATATACGGAACAGAAAATGTCATTGCTTCGGACATTCGTAAATTGAATACAGATGTTGTCAATTCCGGTCCATTTGAAGTGGTAAATGCATTAGATTTCAATCAGATTGAGCATTTGGTTGAGATACACCAGATCGACGAGGTCTATTTGATGGCTGCTTTACTTTCTGCAACTGCCGAGAAAAACCCTGCTTTTGCCTGGGATTTGAATATGAATTCCTTATTCCACGTCTTGAATTTGGCCAAAGCCAAAAAAATAAAAAAGATATTCTGGCCTTCCAGTATTGCAGTTTTTGGACCTACAACTCCAAAAGAAAACACACCACAATATACCATCATGGAACCTTCAACTGTTTACGGAATCAGTAAACAAGCCGGCGAGAGATGGTGCGAGTACTACCATAATATTTTTGGTGTTGATGTGCGAAGCATCCGTTATCCTGGATTAATCAGCTGGTCTACCCCTCCGGGTGGCGGAACTACAGATTATGCCGTGGATATTTTCCATAAAGCACTTTCTGATAAAACATACGAATGCTTTTTGTCATCTGAAACCAAAATGCCAATGATGTATATGGACGATGCCATCGCAGCAACCATACAAATTATGCAGGCTCCGGTTGAACAAATCAAAATTCATTCTTCTTATAATCTGGCTGCCATGAGTTTTACACCGACTGAAATTGCGGCCGAAATCAAAAAACATATTCCTGAATTTACAATTACATATAATCCAGACTTCCGTCAAAAAATAGCCGACAGCTGGCCAGCTAGTATTGATGACAGCCAAGCCAGAGAAGACTGGAATTGGAAACATAAATTTGATTTGGAAACAATGACAACAGATATGCTGGAGCATTTGAGTTAAGACTTTCTACTCTATAAACTAAAAAAGACCATCGACAATGATGGTCTTTTTGTTTTTGATTCAGTAGCCCTGCCAGGAATCGAACCTGGATCAAAAGTTTAGGAAACTCCCATTCTATCCGTTGAACTACAAGGCCGGATTACTATATTAAATCATTCCTTAATCCCTGCCACTTCTTCCTTTGTGACTATCTTATCTTGCTTGTTACTCCAGGAATTCATAATATAATTCATCACATCAGCCACTTCTTTATTGGAAAGTCCCATAGGCGACATGGTATTATTGAACTTCATTTTATTGACAAGAATTTCACCACTTTGTCCGTATTTTACCGCATGAATACTTTGGGATCGTTTTTTGGTCAACCAATCGGAACCATCCAATGGTGGAAAATTATTTGCATCTCCTTTGCCGTTGGCACCATGACATTGGATACAAAAATCAGTGTAAATTTCTTTTCCCTGCGCCCATTTTTCCTGCACGCTTAGACTGTTTTTATTGATATCAGCAAAACTGACCAGAGATTTTACTGAACTAGGGATACGAGGAGACATCTCTTTGCCTAAATAAAAACATCCCAACAAAAAAAAGCCCAAACCCGAAAATAGTTTTGTTGTCAACATAAATCAATTAGGTAAAATTTTAAGAATTCCTTTTCCTTCCACTCCAATGTAAATATAACCGTCCGGACCTTGTGCCACATTACGCAAACGACCAATATCCAGCGCTATTTTTTGTCGGCCAACCACCGCATCCCCTTTTAATTTAACTAGTTCCAGATATTTAAATTTTAACGACCCTACAAGAAGGTGGCCTTTCCAATCCGGATAACGGCCGCTGGTCACAAAGGCCATTCCACATGGCGCTATAGATGGCAACCAATAATAAATCGGATTTTCTATACCCTCTTTCTGGGTTTCATTGCTAATAATGCTTCCATCATAATCAATACCATACGTTACTAGTGGCCACCCGTAATTAGCTCCCTTTTTTATAATATTAATTTCATCTCCTCCTTGCGGACCGTGTTCGTGTGACCAAATAGCTCCTGTTACAGGATTTTTAGCCAAACCTTGAGGATTTCTATGTCCAAATGAATACACTGCCTCTTTGGCTCCAGCCTGACCTGCAAAAGGATTATCAGCAGGAATACGACCATCATCATGAAGACGGTATATTTTTCCACCATCACGCTTAATATCTTGCGGATTTTCAAGATTGTTACCCCGATCCCCAACAGAGAAATACAAATATCCTTCGTTATCAAATGCTATTCTGGAACCAAAATGATGTCCTTTGGTTGTGTTGGGTGAGGCTTTGTATAGATCTTCAATTTGTGTCAGACTGCCATCCAGAAGTTTCGCCCGAATAAGTTTTGTATTTCCTCCCTCGCCTTCACCATCATCAGAAGAAAAGGTAATATAAAGCCATCCGTTTTTAGCATAATCGGGATGCAAAGCAATGTCTAACAAACCTCCCTGCCCTCTGTTATAGACTTTGGGCACATTTTTAATTTCGGTTTTTGTGCCATTTTTGACATGGTACAGGGCCCCACTTTTTTCGGTAACCAATAGCGCTCCGTCCGGCAACCATGTCATGCCCCATGGGATTGCAATATCAGAGGCTATAGTCTCGAAACGGTACTTTTTGACTTCCTCATTGATCGGGACATCATCTGGCTTCACTTGCCCATTACAAC
Organism: Flavobacterium maritimum; assembly: GCF_040049085.1. NCBI lineage: Bacteria > Pseudomonadati > Bacteroidota > Flavobacteriia > Flavobacteriales > Flavobacteriaceae > Flavobacterium > Flavobacterium maritimum. Next base: position 286,345 of record NZ_JBDLZY010000003.1, on the reverse strand, counting down.
TAAAAAAAACGAAAGAAAAGAGGTAAAACTGTATTAATGTGATTGTTTTCATGAGTCTAAGTTTTAGGAACCGTTGAACAGAAATCTTTACTAAAGATACTAAAAGAGGTCCTAAAAAGACAAGAGATGTTTTTAAAATTCAGTGCAAATTCACAAAAAACCATTGTTTGTATAGTATTTTATAGCTGAAAAATCATTTATTTAACAATAATAGTATACGATTTTTGCAAAATATTTAGGTGTTTTTAAACGGCATTTATATAAATTGCGATTTTACAATTAAACTTAATTAAGTATCATGGCGGAAATGGATGCAGAAAGATTGCGATTAAAATTAAGAAACGACAATAAAGGGTGGAAAAAATGGGGCCCTTATTTAACCGAAAGACAATGGGGAACTGTTAGAGAAGATTATTCACAAAGCGGTGACGCCTGGAATAACATTACTCATGATATGGCACGTTCAAAAGCTTATCGTTGGGGAGAAGAAGGGATTGGCGGAATTTCTGACAATAAACAACACATTTGTTTTGCTTTCTCTTTTTGGAACCACAAAGACCATATTTTAAAAGAACGTTTTTTTGGTTTAACCGGAAATGAATCAAATCATGGAGAAGATGTTAAGGAAATCTATTTCTACCAAGATGCCACGCCTACGCATTCCTACCAAAAGATGCTTTATAAGTATCCACAAGGAACTTTTCCCTACGAACAACTGGTGACAGAAAGCAAAAAACGTTCCCGACTGGAACCCGAATACGAGTTACTAGATACCGGAATTTTTGATAAAGATGCCTATTTTGACATTTCTATTGAATATGCTAAAGCCGACGAACAAGATCTTTTAATTAAAGTTACCGTAGAAAACAGATCAAAAGTCGCCGCGCCAATTACCGTATTACCAACCATTTGGTTTAGAAACACTTGGTGTTGGGGATATGACAATTATAAGCATAAGCCGCTGTTAACAGGTATTGGACACTCCATTATTGAAGTCTATCACCGATTAGTAGGCCGGTATAAATTATATGCTGAAAATGCAGATGAATTTTTATTTTGCGATAATGAAACCAATTTTGAGAAACTGTACAACTCTCCCAATCCTACTCATTACACTAAGGATGGCATCAATGATTATGTGATCAATAAAAGTAAAGAAGCTGTTAATCCCAACCACATAGGCACCAAAGCTTCTGTAAAATATGACAATATAATTCCTGCCAATGGAAAAAAAGTATATCGTCTGCGCTTTACGAATAAAACACCAAGCAGTCCTTTTGGAGATTTTGACACCATTTTTGAAAAACGACTGATTGAAGCGGATGAATTTTATGCCAGTCTTCAAAAAGGTATTGAAGAAGAAAACTTAAGATCTGTTCAACGTCAAGCGTATGCAGGAATGCTTTGGACCAAGCAATGGTATTATTACAATGTTTTCGAATGGTTAAAAGGAGATCCGTCCATGCCAAAACCTGATGCGAACCGAAAAAATGGACGGAATAGTTCTTGGAAACATTTATATACCTCCAATATTCTTTCGATGCCTGACAAATGGGAGTATCCGTGGTTTGCCGCCTGGGATTTAGCATTTCACACCTTACCTTTGGCACGTCTCGACCCTGATTTTGCAAAAAGACAACTTTCTGTTATTTTGAGAGAGTATTATATGCATCCAAATGGCCAAATTCCTGCTTATGAATGGTCGTTTTCGGATGTAAATCCACCCGTTCATGCATGGGCAACCTGGAAAGTATATGAAATTGACAAGGAAATAAATGGCGGAAAAGGAGACACCGCTTTCTTAGAGCGCATTTTCCATAAGCTGTTATTGAACTTTACCTGGTGGGTAAATCTAAAAGACAAAAATGGAAATAACATATTTGGCGGAGGATTTCTGGGCATGGACAACATCGGAGTATTTGATCGCTCTGCAGACTTACCAACAGGTGGCCATTTAGAACAAGCCGATGGAACTGGCTGGATGGCCATGTACAGCTTAAATATGTTGCGTATTGCTTGTGAAATTGCGCTTGAAAACCCAGTTTACCAAGACATGGCATCCAAATTTTTTGAGCATTTCTTACACATTGCCGGCGCTATGCAGTCTATTGGTGATAATCAGTTAAACCTTTGGGATGAAGACGATCAGTTCTATTATGACATGCTTCACAAGGAAAACGGTGAAGCCGAATTGTTAAAAGTACGTTCAATGGTTGGCTTAATCCCATTATTTGCTGTCGAGGTCTTAAACCCCGAATTGCTGGAAAAATTGCCCGACTTCAAACGTCGTGTCGAATGGGTATTGGCAAACCGTCCCGATCTAGCCAGTTTAATTTCCAGCTGGTACCACCACGGAAAAGGAGAAACCCGTTTGCTCTCTATTCTTCGAGGACACAGAATGCGAATGATCATGAAGAGAATGTTTGATGAAACGGAATTTTTATCTGATTTTGGAATACGCTCGTTATCCAAATACCATAAAGACCATCCATATAAATTCACCTATGAAGGAGGAACAGTTCAGGTTGATTATACCCCTGCTGAGGCTACCGGAGACATGTTTGGTGGAAATTCAAACTGGAGAGGTCCCATTTGGTTCCCGATGAATTATTTAATTTTAGATTCTTTAGAAAAATTCTCCAGTTATTACGGAAATGATTACGAGGTGGAATTCCCTACTAATTCCGGGCAGATGATGAATATCAAGCAAGCTGCCGAAGGAGTTGCAAAACGACTGTTAGCGCTTTTTCTCCCTGATAAAGACAAAAAAATACCGATGTATGGAGAATATGAGAAGTTTCAAAAAGACCCGATTTTTAACAAGAATCACATGTTCTTTGAGTACTTTGACGGGGATACCGGTAAAGGCTTAGGAGCCAATCACCAGACCGGATGGACTGGATTAATCTCAGAAATCATTCGTCATTTATATGTAAAAAACGAGTAACTGCTTCAGTTTCCTTTTCTAAAAAAAGACAATCATACCTTTAGTTTCTAAGTGTTTCTACACCAATAAGACTAAAGGTTTTTTTATGAAAAAAAACCAAGTTCTATACTTCCGAAATTAGAAAAAGCAATGATTCTCCATTGAGATGATTTGTAATTTACTGTCCGTTAAATTGGATTTTTAGTTATTTTTACGAATTCTAATCCAAAATAAATGAACAAATTTTCGACTTTACTTATCATACTGATTTTCCCAGTTTTCATTTTTGGACAAACGAATACCGATTCATTATTGAACGACCTTGACCAAACTGTTGCTGACTATCAGTTTTATTTAAATCGAAAAGAGAGCAGAATAAACAAACTCAAAGAGTTCCTCAAATACACTACCACCGATCTTCAAAAACATGAGATTTACGGGAAATTATATGATGAATACAAAGCCTATCAGCTGGATTCTGCACTAACTTATGCCAGAAAAAGTTTGCTGCTTTCTCAAAAATTAAAAAATCCGGATAAAGTAAACGAAGCAAAACTAAACGTTGCGACGATAATGGGAACTTTAGGGATGTATAAGGAATCCATTGATCTGCTGGAAACTATAGACACCCAATTAACCCCTAATATAAAAGGAAATTATTATGGCACGCATAGAATAGTATATGGCTATTTAACTGATTATGCCGCTTCTAATCAAGAGAAAAGGAAATACAAAGCATTGACACAAAAATACAGAGACTCGTCTCTGCAGTATTTCGCTCCAAATTCCAGACAATTCTGCATCGCCAATTCGGATGTATTATTGGAGAACGGGCATTACGATCAAGCGATAAAATCATTACTTGCATTTTTTTCAAAAACATCAAAACGAGATCCTGACCATGCCGTTCTTGCCTACATTATTTCTGACGCTTACCGATTAAAAAAAGATAAAAAACAAGAAAAAAAGTGGCTGATTATTTCTGCCATTTCCGATTTACAACTGGTAAAAAAAGAAAACATCTCTTTGCGTAAATTGGCTTTTACTTTATACGAACAAGGTGATATTGATCGTGCTTATAAGTATATTAAAAGATCACTGGAAGATGCCCTTTTTTGTAATGCCAAATTAAGGACCTACGAAATATCAAAAATGTTGCCCATCATCAATGAGGCCTATGAGCATAAAAATGAAACCAACAGAACACAATTAGTCGTTTTTTTAATCAGTGTCAGTATCTTATCCTTGTTTCTGATAGGTGTTTTGATTCTACTGTTCAAACAAATGAAAAAATTAGCGAATGCCCAAAAAACCATAAGCTTAGCCAATTCAAAGTTGTCTGTATTGAACAAAGAATTAAAGGAAATCAACCAAAGGTTAAATCAAACCAATGCTACGTTGGCAGAAGCGAGTCTGTTGAAGGAAATTTACATTGGCCGCTACATGGATCAATGTTCTGATTATATTGCCAAATTAGAAGAATACAGCCGAAAACTGAGTGTAATGGCTACAGCAGGAAAAATGAATGAACTGGTAAAAGCTGTTAAATCGAATACGTACATTGAAAAGGAATTAAAGGCATTTTACACTAATTTTGACCAAACCTTCTTAGAATTATTCCCAACTTTTATCGAAGAGTTTTCAAGCCTTTTAACAGACAAGGAGGCCGTTCATTTGAAACAAGGCGAACTTTTGAATACAGAGTTGAGAATCTTTGCCCTAATCCGTTTAGGAATTAAAGACAGTACAAAAATTGCCGAATTTTTAAGATATTCCGTTTCGACAATATACAATTACCGTTCGCAACTAAAAAACAAATCTTTAGGGCCTCGTGAAGAGTTCGAGTCCAAAGTCATGCTAATCGGGTCCTCTGGCAAAAATTAACACTACTCCCCTCTATATTACGCATTAAAAAGTACGCCCAACCTCTTTTTTATTTGATAAATCCACCACTTTTTTTGAATACAAATAAATTATAATTAATTGATTTTAAGATTATTATAAAAATTATAATCTACTTTTTTTTTACAATGAAAATTTCCGGCGAATAAAGAATCTACTTTTACTATCTCGGAATTTCTGACACAGAAAGCAATCCCAAAACCAGTTCAATAAATCGATTTCGTTTAAACTACATGATGTTTGTTTGCGAACTTTTACTTTTTGGAACTATTGGTTCGAATACTTTCTGGTATTAAATCTAAAATCAATTAATCAATTTATATTTTAAAAAATGAAACATTTCCTTTTTACAGCCCTACTTTGTTTGGCATTAATTACCAGCGCTGCAGCCCAGCAGTTAAAATCACCCGATGAAAAACTAGTAATGTCATTTTCGTTACAAAATGACGGATCTCCAAGTTACAGCTTAAATTATAAAGGCAAAGTAGTTGTAAAACCAAGTAAACTGGGACTTGAACTAAAAAACGACAAAAAATCATTAGTAAACGACTTTACAATTATTGATACTAAAACGGCTGTTTTTGATGAAAATTGGAAACCAGTTTGGGGAGAAGTAGCAATAATCCGTAATCAGTACAATGAATTGGCAGTTACTTTAAATCAAAAAGGAACGGACAGACAAATGATCCTTCGTTTTCGTTTGTTCAATGACGGATTGGGCTTTCGATATGAATTCCCTTCACAAAAAAACCTTTCTTATTTTGTAATCAAAGAAGAGAAGACTCAGTTTGCAATGACCGGAAACCATACTGCTTTCTGGATTCCGGGAGATTACGACACCCAGGAATACGACTACACAACCTCAAAATTATCTGAAATTAGAGGTTTGAATGAAAAAGCCAGAACTGAAAACCTATCTCAGACTTCTTTTTCAACAACAGGAGTTCAGACTTCTTTGATGATGAAAACCGATGACGGATTGTATATTAATTTGCATGAAGCGGCTTTAATCAACTATTCCTGCATGCATTTAAATCTGGATGACAAAAACATGATCTTCGAGTCTTGGCTTACTCCAGATGCTATTGGGGACAAAGGCTATATGCAGGCTCCAAACCATTCTCCGTGGCGTACTATAATCGTTAGCGATGATGCTCGTGATATTCTGGCTTCAAAAATGACTTTAAATTTGAATGATCCTTGTAAAATTGAGGACACTTCCTGGATAAAACCAGTTAAATATGTGGGTGTTTGGTGGGAAATGATTACAGGCAAAAGCTCATGGGCTTATACCGATGAATTTCCATCCGTACAACTGGGTGTAACTGATTTTGCAAAAGCAAAACCTAATGGTAGACATGGAGCCAATACGGCTAACGTAAAAAAATATATTGATTTCGCCGCCCAAAACGGTTTTGATGGTGTATTGGTCGAAGGTTGGAACGAAGGTTGGGAAGATTGGTTTGGACATTCAAAAGATTATGTATTTGATTTTGTAACGCCTTATCCGGATTTTGATGTGAAAGGTTTGCATGAATACGCAAAATCAAAAGGAGTTAAAATGATTATGCACCACGAAACTTCAGGGTCTGTGCGCAATTACGAGCGTCATATGGACAAAGCGTATCAGTTCATGAAAGACAATGGCTATGATGCCGTAAAAAGTGGTTATGTTGGAAATATTTTGCCAAGAGGTGAAAACCACTACAGCCAATGGATTGTAAACCATTATCAATATGCTATTGAAAAAGCAGCCGATTATAAAATTATGGTCAATGCACATGAGGCGATTCGTCCAACAGGTATCTGCAGAACCTACCCTAACTTGATTGGGAATGAAGCAGCAAGAGGAACAGAGTACCAAGCTTTTGGTGGTTCTAAACCAAACCATGTTACGGTGTTGCCTTTTACCCGTTTAATCGGTGGCCCTATGGATTATACTCCAGGAATTTTCGAAATGGATTTAAGTAAAATTAGTCCCAATAATAATTCGCATGTAAACAGCACGATTGCGAATCAATTGGCCTTGTATGTAACAATGTACAGCCCGTTGCAAATGGCTGCCGATTTACCTGAGAATTACAATAAATTCTCTGATGCTTTTCAGTTCATTAAAGATGTAGCCATCGACTGGGACAAAAGTAAATATCTTGAAGCTGAGCCAGGTCAGTATGTTACCGTTGCCCGTAAAGCAAAAGGAACAAACAACTGGTTTATAGGAAATGTAAATGGTGAAAACACCCGTACTTCCGATATTAAATTGGATTTCTTGGAAAAAGGCAAAAAATACGTGGCAACTATTTATGCAGACGCTAAGGATGCCCATTACAAAACAAATCCACAGGCCTATACTATTCGAAAAGTTAATGTGACAAGCAAATCAAAATTGTCCCAGTTTTCAGCTCCTGGTGGAGGATATGCGATTAGCATTATTGAAGTTAAATAATAATTAAATTATAAAGAGGCTGCTACTATACAGCCTCTTTGTTGTTTGCGACTATTATTGGCTCGAAAAAATGATTTGACAAACAATCAAAATAACCAAAACTATTAACCAAAAAACTATAGAATGAAATTAGAATTCTCAAAAATAACTGCCCTTACGCTGCTTTGCTTTGGATTATTTTCAACAAAGCCGGCTATAGCACAGGAAAATGAATCGAAAGTTGACCGTAAATGGTGGAAAGAAGCCGTGGTGTATCAAATTTACCCAAGAAGTTTCAAGGATACTGATGGAGATGGCGTAGGAGATTTGAAAGGGATTATCCAAAAGTTAGATTACATCAAAAGTTTAGGCGTAGATGTGGTTTGGCTGAACCCAATTTATGGTTCACCAAATGCAGATAATGGATATGATATTTCGGATTATCAAGCCATCATGAAAGAATTTGGAACCATGGAAGATTTTGATGCATTATTGAAAGGGATGCACGAAAAAGGTTTAAAACTAGTGATGGATTTGGTTGTCAATCACAGTAGTGACGAACACAGATGGTTTCAGGAAAGCCGAAAATCCAGAGACAATCCTTATAGAAATTATTACCATTGGTGGCCCGCAGAAAAAGGGAAACCAGCTTTCCGACCGGGTGCTTTTGAGGCCGACGGAAGCGGTTGGAGATATGACAAACAAACCGATTCTTACTACTTACATTATTTCAGTTACAAACAACCGGATTTGAATTGGGAGAACCCAAAATTGCGTCAGGAAATTTACAGCATGATGAATTGGTGGTTCAAAAAAGGAATTGATGGCTTTAGAATGGATGTGATTCCGTTTATTTCCAAAGACACTACTTTCCCCGTAATCACACAAGAAGAATTGGATAAAAATTATCACGGGCGTTGGGACATTTACATGGCCAGTGGACCACATTTACACGATTACCTTCAAGAAATGAACCGAGAAGTATTGAGTAAATACGATGTGATGTCTTTGGCTGAAGGAGCTGGAATGATCACATCTACAGCATTAAACTTTGTTGATGAAGATCGAAAAGAATTGAATATGGGATATCATTTTGAAGGAACCAACTTGGGTTATATTCCAGATTATTTCAAAAAAATGGGACCGTTTTCTTTAGTTGATTTCAAAAAAATCTATTCGGATTGGGATGCGGTTTATGATAAAAAAGGTTGGGGAACCATCTATTTAGGAAACCATGACCAGCCAAGAATGACTTCCCGTTGGGGGAATGATTCGATGGAATTCAGAGCTGTTTCTTCAAAAATGTTGACTACTTTCTTGCTTTCTATGAGAGGAACACCATACTATTATAACGGAGACGAAATTGGAATGGTAAATGCCAAATTCGACAAAATTGAAGATTATAGAGACATCGAAACCATTGCTGAATATGAAAAAGTAAAAATTGCTGGTGGCGATTTGAAACAATTTATAGAAGATCAAAAAACGGGAGGTGCCAGAGACAACGGAAGAACTCCTTTTCAATGGAACAGTTCTAAAAACGGAGGATTTACAAAAGCAGAACCTTGGTTAAAAGTGAATGACAACCATATAACATTGAATGCTGAAGCACAGGAAAAAGATGCTAATTCGGTATTGAATTACTTCCGAAAAATGACAAAATTGCGTAAAACAAATCCAATTTTAGTTTACGGGAAATATACTTTGTTAGACAAGGAAAATCCAAACGTGTATGCTTTCACCAGAGAATTGAATGGTAAAAAAGTACTGGTTTTACTTAACTTTTCTTCTAAGAACGCTTTGGCAAATACTGGATTAAACATTAGCAAAGCCAAAGTCTTGATTGACAATTACGGAAAAGCTACTAAAAATGGAGCATTGAGACCTTACGAATCGGTTATTTATGAATTGAAATAAAGAATTGTAACCCAGGATATCTGGCACACTATATTGGAGAACCAAAAACAAATCCGATTATGAATGCAATTCATTTGCCAGACAGAAAATAATGCCGCTAGGTCTAAAAAAAGCGACCAACTAAAGTGTTTTTTAGTTGGTCGCTTTTTTAGTTGGTCTATTTCAATTTCTTGAAACCTATTTCTTAACGCTATATTTAGCCGTTCTGGCATCTTTTATAACTCCTTTCCAGTTCAATCCGAAACCAAAATCATACACATTTCCATTAGCATCTTTGTATGGAATCATATCGTGAGGAACGTCTTCCATTTGTTTTTCAACAGTAGACATATTGATTGGCATTTGCAACGGCAACAATCCCGAAGGTTCTGTTTGTCCCGAAATAATATCCATTAAAGCTTCTGCCTGTACGCCAAACTCTCCTACAATCGCATCCACCTCTTTTTCAAACTCCCCAAAAACCATCGGATTAGAAATATTCACGGATACCAATACTGGTTTGCCATTCATCGCTTTTTTAGTTTCAAGAATCGTATTTAAATCAGGATATGAGTTTGATTTAGATGTTTTATTCAAGTAAGAGCGGTTTGTAATGGTTGGGTCAATTACAGGATCACCGGCGGCAATACTTTGCGTTCTGGCATCGACTGCTGTATAGTCCTGCAATTGCAAACTAATAGGCACATATCCATTCCCTCCGGCTTGTCTGTCTGCTCTGCTATACCCACCACTTATAGGGCTTTTAATAAATACAATGGCAAAATCAGCTTTAGCAGGATCATCCGTTACGGTATAATATTTTTTAATCAATTCCAGATTAACAGGATACTCGATTTTTTCCGGTGACGGTTGACCAAAAAAGTTGATACCAGCGGGAGTAACTCTTTTGGGGATATAAACCGTCTTCCCTTTTTGTATTGGCAAAGTCTTATTTTGATTTTTTATCATCACAATAGACTTTAATTGTGCATCATATCCCGCTTTCATGAATTCAGGCTGACCTACAATAGTTTTGGTCTCCACAGAGTCTAAATACGAATTTTCGAATAATCCTACTCTAAAGATATTCAGAAGCAAACGCACTGCTGATTGCTCAAAGCGTTTACGCATAAAACTTTCTCCATGCTCCTTTACTCCCATTTGATATGCTTCAAGCACAGGATTGATATCATTATTGCCTCCAAACTGGTCAACCCCAGCCATTAAAACTTTATAATGTCTTTCGGCAACAGTCAATTTTTCAACACCCCATGATTTCCCTGCAAAGACATCTGGAGTAGGCCCTTCATCTGCCGTAATCAACCAATCCGTACAGACCACTCCTTCATAACCATACTTGTTTCTTAGCAAATCCGTAATGATGTATTTACTAAAACCATTCCCAACATTTTCACCGTTCTTTTTATCCTGACCGTAAGAAATCGTGTAATAAGGCATCACCGCGGATGCTTTCTGGGTACCACCTTCTAACTTAAAAGCGCCATCGACAAAAGGTTTTAAATGAGTTTCAAAATTATTTCCGGGATAAACTGCAAACTTTCCATAAGCGAAATGACCATCACGTCCGCCTTCTTCCGGACCACCACTTGGCCAGTGTTTTACCATCGCATTCACACTTAAATTACCCCATCCTTCATAAGCGGCAATGGATTTTGGGGAAGTTTGAAACCCGTCTACATAGGCTCTTGCCATATCTGTTGCTAATTTTGGATCTTCTCCAAAAGTACCCACAAAACGATTCCATCTCGGCTCTGTAGCTAAATCAATCTGTGGTGACAATGCCGTTGTAATTCCGATGGCCCTGTATTCCTTAGCGGCAATGGATCCAAATTGTTTTGTAATAGCCGGATCAAAAGTAGCCGCCAATCCCAATTCCTCCGGCCATTGTGAAATCGCGCCACCTGATCCAGCATTGTATTCAGCATCTTTATTGGCTCCATTTCTTGGATCAGAACTGTTATTAGAGGGTATTCCCACTCCGATTCCTTCCACTAGCGCTTGTATATTATTATTCCATTCTGCAGCAACTATTGGACTTTCGACCGAAGTCATCAACACATGACGCAAATTATCTTTCGTTAAAAATGCTATTTGTTGATCCGACAAATCGGAAGACTTTGCGCCACTTTTAGAAAATGGCTTTCCAGTATACGTTCCTGTAAACATTCCGGCCTCTGCAGCGGGAACAGATTGATGTCTGCTGTATAACATTAAACCCGCCATTTGCTCCACAGTCATTTTTGCTGCAAGATCTTTAGCACGCTCCGCTACAGGTTTTCTCCAATCTTCATAAATGTCCAGAGAACCATTTTTGTTTAAATCTTTAAAAGCTAAACCATCAACTTGAATAATGTTAACTCCAGATTTAGGCGAATACCCTAATGTTTGCCCTCCTTGGTTTTTAACAATATTATAGATGCCCTTAGGGATTTCCGTCCATTTTTTCTGGGCGTAAGAATGCGTTCCAAAGAGTACAAGTAACGCAGGTAGTACTATTCTTTTTTTCATGTTTTGTTGGTTGTTTTTTAGGTATGTAAATAGCTGAATTATATCCTTATAACAGGTTGATTGTAATAGTATGGACTACTATTAATCATCACAACTGTACTTTCTGTTTCCGTCACACCGAACGAAAACGTTTTCAAATATAAAAAATAATGTGTCATTACAACACAATGAATAAATAATATTTTAAAAAATCACCTCAGAACTGATTAAAAGTAAAGCTTTTAACCCTATTATTTTCACTTTTAACCAAAAAAAAGACCATCATTACTGACAGTCTTTTTGCTATTACTTTCTTTATTGTCGACAGTTACTATTGAATACCATCAACGTGATTGTCAACATTTAATTCAATTCTTTGATTTTAATATTTCGTAAAGCTACGCCCTTTGCCCAATCCTGAAATGCAATTTTACCGCTGGTAGCTTTTCCAAAAGACGGGAATTTTCCTAAATTACTTGCTGCCACCAGCTCTTTCCAACGAGCGCTGGTCATATCTTCCTGACCCGTTAAAACACCATTTAACCAAAATGTTATCTGCCCATTTTGTTGAAGAATTCGGGACGTATTCCATTCACCAAATTTTTTAGGCTGCACTTTGTTTTTTAATGGAGATAAGCTATAAATACAGCCCGACAAGCGTTTACCATCTTTCAAATCGTGGGTGGAAGCATTTGCATTATCCAGTAATTGGTATTCAGGACCAGTAGTCCAGGCTGTAGGGAATTCGGGGCCTTCCTGAACATTAATGAACACACCACTATTTCCTCCTTTTGAAATCTTCCATTCAAAAGTCAAATCATAATTATCATACGCCTTATCAGACACAATATCTCCTCGCACAACGTTTTCTGTATTAGGATCGCACACCAATTCTCCCCCGGCAACTGACCAGGCAGATTGAATGGCGCCTTCATTATAAATGTGCCAACCATTAGTTGTTTTACCGTCGAAAAGCAGTACCCAACCGTCTTTTAATTCGTCCTCCGTCAGCATATTTATATTCTCCACTTTTTGGGAATAGGAAGCTAAACTAATTGAGCATAGTAAAATTATAGACCATAGAGAGAGATTTCTTTGCTTCATCGTTTTAAATTTAAATTCATTATAAAATTGATATTCCCTTTTTCCCATTGCTGCTTTTTAGAAAAAATAATTCTTTACTAAAAACCATTTTCAAATATAGAAAAATAATGCGTCGTTAAAACACAAAGAACACCTAAATCATTTCATATTAGAATTTTAACCTTGCTAGAAAAAAAACAGCTTTGTAAACCCGTTTATACGAAAGACATAAAAAATGAAAAAAAACATTGCCACCAAGTTTTCAAAGCTCCGACCAAAGCTTCAATGAGTCACCCAAAAATTCAAAAATCATGGACAAAAAAAAGGTCTCAAGAACTAAATCTTGAAACCAATACTTTTTTAAATGACTTTGCTTCTACGGGTATTAAACCAAGCTTGCAAAGTCTATACATCTATCGCATCATAAACAATTACCTTTTCCCATAAATGAGAACATTCCTTTATAAAAGCCAGATGAATTGGATGGTCTTGATATATTTTTTGACCGGCTTCATCATCAAAAAACATAAGTTCTGAAACATCCCAAGAGGTATCAACTACCTCACGTTTCTCTGTGGAAGCTAAGACTCCCACATGAATTTGACGAATAGTTGGGATTGCCGCCAAGGTTTTTAAACCGGCAATCAATTGTTGTTTATCAGCCTCCGATTGAGGGTTCTTTAACCAAAAAAACACATGGTGCAACAAGGCTTTTTTCTCTGGACGCGTTCCAAAACCCATAATACCGGCAACTCCAAATAGAGCTGCAAAACCAATAAATTTTCTACGTATCATCACTTAACTTATTTTAAAAAGGTAAATATCGAAATTTAAAAAATGAAAAAAGACAAAATACCCCCTTTATTTTAATGCTTTCCGTTCATTTAAACAAAGTTAGACCAAGAGGTCACTGATTTCATTTACACAAATAACAAAATTACAGTCAATACCACTCCTGCTGCAGTAAAATATAATCCTCTTTTAAATATTGACGTTTTTGGCATGAACATCCAAAAAGCAGAGACCACAAAGAATAAAAGCGACAGACCAAAAAAGACATTCAAAAAGAACAGAGGATCTCCGGACTTTGCTTTATGAAGATGGGTCATTTTTTCGATTACCGCAGGAAGCTCCTGTGTTTTATAATCAGCTGCCCCTGTTTTTTTGTTATAGGTTCCCTCCTTAAAATAGATAATATCCCCTTCTTCACGATCAGCTTTGAAACCTCGAATCTCCAACATTCGACCTAAATCCTCGCCGCTGGCATTTGGTTTAACCGTTTTAATCACTTGTTTTTCCTGCTTTAGAAAACCAGAATCTCTAAAAATTAATACGATTCCGCTTAAAGCATAAACAGCCATAATTCCAGCAAGGAAAAAGCCTAAATATCGATGAACGATGCGCATTGTTGTGCTAAGAGTTCGTTTTTTTGACATAACTAAACAGATTTAAAATTAAAAATAGTACTTGTTTTTCAATTCCTAACGGATTTATACCGAAAGCACTTCTTATTTCTAAAAGAAGTGCTATACCAAAAGATTCGTTGGACAAAAAAACAATAAAAAGGTTTAATCATCATCGTAATTTATTATTAATCTTCACTGCACCGTCTTAACTAGTCTATCCCAGAAAAAGCCACACTATTGATTCATTCCTTTTCTCAAAAAAAGGGGGTAATAGCAAAACTATACCCCTATTTTATGTTTATAACATTACTCTCTTTCTAAAACCAAATATCCCCAAGGCTCCAACTTCAATTTATCCTGTCCTTTAAACTCCATTTTTTTAGCTGTAAACAAGTCCGTGAATTTTCCTTTATGGTATTCATTTTCTAAACTAACTTCTTTGATTTGGTCACTAAAATTAATAATTACAATTACATTATCATTCCCTTTTGTTCTAGAGAAAGAAATCACATTTGCCATTTGATCGTTCTTAATACGAACCATTTTTCCTCCCCAATCGCCATTCCAAAGTGCTTGATTACGATGTTTTAATTCAAATAATTTTTTAAAAATAGCCCCATTCTGATGATCTTTCCAAACTATTGGGTCTTTATCAAAAAACAGCAACGAACGATCTAATCCCGATTCCTGACCGCTGTACAACATTGGCATTCCGTCAATAGTTCCTATTAGCACCATGGCTGGCTTCAGTCCGTCACCAAAGTTTTTAAACACATTGCCTTCCCATGAATTTTTATCGTGATTGTCCAAAAATACCATTCGATAACCGGCTTCAGGAAAAATACTCACATGTTCTGCAATATAACCTTCCGTTAAGCCGTGGATAGTTGTTTTTTGGGTCGTTATCGTCAAATGACTTTCGGTGTAAATCAAAGGTTTCTGATTCGGCCAACATAAATACTGGTTTAATAGCATCGAGTTCTTTTCGAACATTTTCCCAAAAATCCAAAGGCATAAAACTCGCCACATCACAACGATAACCGTCTATATTGGTCTCTTTTACCCAATATTTTAAGACATCGGTCATGTATTTTCGAATACCCGGTTGTTGGTAGTCAAAATCTATAATATCATCGTAATCGCGCCAAGGTGTCGGTTCAAAATTTCCCGCTTCGTCCTTGATGTACCAATCCGGATGTTGTTTTACCAAAGCGTTGTCTGTCGCCGAATGATTAGCAACCCAGTCCAAAATTACGTGCATTCCCATTGCGTGAATTTTGTCTACCAAAGCTTTAAAATCATCTAAACTACCATGCTCCGGATTCACTCCATAATAATCTTTTACCGCATAATAGCTTCCTAAAGACCCTTTTCTGTTTTTTTCTCCAATGGGGTGAATGGGCATGAGCCAAATAATATCAACACCAAGCGCTTTGAGTCTTGGCAAATGCGCTTCAAAGGCTTTAAAAGTTCCTTCGGGAGTGAATTGCCGAAGATTTACTTCGTAGATTGTGGCATTTTTGCTCCATTCCGGATGCTGTAATTCGACATATTTTTTAGGTTGGTAAGCATCTTGAGAAAAACCTAAAAACGAAATAAAAAACAAAACTATGGGTAGGTGAGATTTCATAGCGAGTTGATTTTTTTAAAAATTAGTACTCATACACTTCATAACCCCAGGGTTTCATTTTCCATTCTTTGGAGTTTAAAATTTCCTCGTTTCCTTTAAAGACATTGTGTGCTTTTCCTGTCAAAGTAGCGTCTTTTATTGATACTATTTGTTCATTTTTGGAAAAATTAAGAATTACCAAAACTTTTTTATTCCCCTTTTCCCTTAGATAGGCATAAATAGCTTTATCGTCTCCCAAATGTACTTTTTTGAAAGAAGCATCAGCGGAAAGCGCTTCGTTGTTCTTTCTTAGATTCAGTAATGTCTTGTAGAATTTTTCCCTTTGAAAGTTTTTAAACGTTATGGGGTCCTTGTCGAAAAATTTCAAGGCTCTTAAAACCGGTTCTTCCTGTCCGCTGTATATTAGGGGAACACTGTTTTTCATGGTTTGTGTAAATACGGCAAACGGTTCGTGAATAACTCCTGGAAAAGTTCCAAAATCGGCATGGTTCCAACTGTTTTCATCGTGATTACTGGTGAAATACATTTGAATCGTATTTTTGGGATATATAGTTTCATTTTCTTTGTTGATACTATCCAATACAAGTGCTGATTTTTCACCTTTGGCTACTTTTTCCATCATTTTGAACATGTGCCAAGGGTAAACCGCATCGAAGCCACTTTTGGGGAGATAAGTACTGTCTCCTTCGGCAAGCATAAAGATATTCTTCATTTTTTTTAATTCCGGAATAGACTTCTGCCAAAAAGAAGCGGGAACATTCCAGGCAACATCACATCTAAATCCATCTATATTGGTGTCTTCAATCCAGTATTTCATCGCACGAAGCATACTATCTTGCAATATCGGATTCTTATAATTTAATTGCCTCGTATCTGCCCAATCAAATGCGACTGCAGGTTTACCGGAGCTGTCCTTTATGAAGAAATCGGGATGTTGAGTAATCCATCGATGATCAGCCCCAGTGTGATTTGGCACCCAATCAATTAATACTTTCATTCCTTTATCATGTATGGATTGTACCAATTTCTTAAAGTCATCCATTGTACCAAATTCAGGATTAATCGCAGTATAATCAGAAACGGCGTAATAACTTCCCAAAGAGCCTTTTCTGTCTAATTTGCTAATAGGGTTAATTGGCATGAACCAAATCGTTTCCACTCCCATCGCTTTTAATCGGTCGAGGTGCTTGGCAAACGCATTAAAAGTTCCTTCGGGCGTGTATTGACGAACGTTTACCTCATAAATATTGCTTTGCATGATCCAGGCTGGATGACCATCGATTTGATTACTATCGTTATTTGATAATTTGTTGTTTTGACAGCCTATCAAAGAAAAAATCAATGCAACAAATAGAAAAGGAGTAGGAGTTTTTTTCATAGCAGTAAAAATTAATTATTAAAATAAGTTTATACTTTGAAGTGATTTAGTTTATGGAACTATTGGAGCACTTTTTCAATAAATTACACAAACTAGCGGAGTACCAATTTAGTGATTTTATTAAACAAATTTCAAATGAAAAGGGTATTAATGTCTTAATCATCATGTTATTTCGATGTCTGAAGATAGGCAGATTTTTAGACAAGATCAATTCCAATTTGTAGCGACCAATGAGAGGTCTCACTTCTGAGTCACCTTATTTTAGGACTATACATAAAAACAAAAAAAAAGCCCAACATTGCTGTCAGGCTTTTTTATTATTGCTCTTTATTTACGAAAATGAACCTTAATGCTCTTAAATACTAGTCGCCGTTAAACCAAACAATTACTTTTTCGAAAAATTATTGCAATTAAGAATCTTTTATTTCTGCTTTGGTATTTATGGCTTCAAATTCCTGTTGATTCCAAGTAAATTTTTGGGCAAATGCATCAGTCATAAATAGAACAAGAACACTGGATAAAAGCACTTTTTGCATATTGAACAGATTTATTTCTGGTTTAAAAACGGAACGATACTGGCCCAAACAGCCGGAAAATTTTCTATGAAAACCACATGACCCGTGTTAGGTATAATACCCAGCTGGCTGTGAGGTATCATATTGTATGCATTTATAACTGTTGCCAGCGGTGCATTCCGGTCCAATTCCCCAGAAATTACGAGAACCGGACATTTAATTGTTGAAAACAGCTCTTTGCTGGCAGTCATGGTATTGTAAAAGTTAGCCATGTTAATCCAAAACTCTTCAATTCTTTCGGGTTCTGGCATTAGTGCCAACTTTTTTTTCCAAAATTCATTTTTCAAATCAAATGCTTCCCCTGAAAAAACAACTTTTCGCAAACCAGGTATCTGTTCGCCCGCACCAATTGCGACCATTTTCTTAACACGCTCAGGATACATGCTTGCTACCTTATAGGCCGTATAAGCACCATCACTAAACCCAAGGATGGTAACACTATCTTTCGTCACTGCATTAACCACAGCCATGACATCATTAGCTTTTAATTCATAAGTTATAGGTTCAGTTCCAATTTCTGATTTCCCATGTCCGCGAGTAGCAATAGCAATTACCTGATAAGTGGGTTGCAGATTATTAATAAATTCACTCATTTCGTCAATAGACCCCATTATTCCGCCATGAAGCAGGAATATCGGTTGTCCCTTACCATACACCTCATAATAAATTTTGGCATCTTTTGACTGCACATAATGTCCAGCTTGCGGATTATTGCCGTAAGGAACTTTATTAGTTCCATTCGAAGGTTTTATAACCGCATGCAAGGTCTGTTGGGCTTGAAGCTGTATTGTAAATAAAACACAAAGCGATAATAGGTTGAAAAAACGTACCATTTCTTTAAAAGTTAAGGCTTACTTATAATTAGCGTTTTATGATTTTCAAATCCTTGAAATAGCCAATTGTTCCAATATCCACCCATAAAGCGATCGCGCCTTTAGTGGTACTTCCTTTCATCTTATCAACAATGAAATTAGAATATTTTGCATCATTTACAAACAATTCTGCTCTTTGTCCATTAACTTCTATTCTCAGTGTTATCCATTCGTTAATATTAACTGGTGCTGAAGTCTCGTACATCTCAGGAGAAAGTTTCCTTAACGTTTCAAACTTAAAATTTGGATAAGCATAATATTGAACAGTATGATTTCTATAGGATTGATTGTCTGATCTTCCAACCTTTGGCCTTAAATAGATGTTCTCAAAAGCCTTATCATTATCATCTATTCGAAAAGCAACCCCAATAAAACCTTGAGCAAATTGAAATGGCGAAGGGTTTTGAATTTGGCTATACATTTTCACTTCAATAGTTCCATTTTCAAATTCTAAATCTGTAAGCTTTGCATAGGTGGGCTCATCAACAGTAGATTCCAATTTGTTAACATCAAAAGCAAGAGCATCAAGATCTCGTTCAATTTTCAACACTTTTTGACCCTCAAAAGTAATGATTGAACCTGTGACATTTTTTAATTCAAATGTTTGCTTGCCCAATGTCAGCTTCTGTCCATAAGAAAACAAGCATAAGAATAATAACGGAATTGTAATTTTTAATAATTTCATCATACTAAATTTTTTTCAAGGAACTAACTAAAACAATTTTTCTGCTGGAGGAGTAGCGCCTACCAACCTCAAATAAACCGTTGTCTGCCCTCTATGATGGGTTTGATGTTCAAAACATTTGTTTAACACCTGCTCTCTACTCATGTCAAATTGACCAAAAAGTTTAATGTGTTCCCCAAGTTTACTATTAGGATATTTTTTAATGGCATTAATCGCAAAATCATAAGCAGCCATTACTTTAATGGTCACACTGGCCTTGTTCTCGTCACCGGATTTTTCCAACTCACCAACACCTACTGGCGGTTTCTCATCCGTGGCAGAACCTACGAAACCATATATCGCATCGCTCAAGTGTAAAACTTGGCCTGAGAACGATCGCATTTCTTTTGTTGGCTTAAACGAGTACCCACTTTCAGGCATCGCATCTAAATATTCTCTAGTATACGCTTTAGCTCTTTCCCACTCTTTAACGATATCATTCGTTGCTGTTTGCGCATTCAAATTACCCATAGATAAAAATACTGTCAGAAGTAATACAATCTTTTTCATAGTTTTTGGTTTTATAATTTTTTACAAATCTACGGACATTAGTGTATATTTGTAACCAATTAATTAAATACTGGTAACCAGTAGGTAACTACAAATTGTATGAGATATATCGAGAACCCCTATGATTGCCCTGTAACCAGAGCCATGTCAATTTTCGGTGGTAAATGGAAGCCCATAATATTAAATTGCATTGGTGAAAGTTCATTGCGGTTCGGGAAACTAAACCAATTGATGCCTGCCATTTCTAATAAGGTGTTATCAAATGAATTGAAAGAGTTAGAAGCTCTGGGCTTAATAGAAAGAAAAGAGTTTAAAGAAAGCACGCCAAAGGTAGAGTATACCTTATCTAATTCAGGAAAGAGTTTAATGCCCGTTTTACATGAAATTGCAAACTGGGGTAATTCAAATGAAGCGAAAAAGATTGTTACGGAAATGGTCAAGTAGATAATGTCCTCCATTATTACGTTAAACAATTCCTTCCAATTTCAATCCATAAAAAATCAGTTATCCCTGATTTTGATTATAAAAAAGCCTGACAGTTATGTCAGGCTTTTATTTTTATTTCTCCACAGGTTTTGGGTTCGAATATATACTACTGCCAATTCCAACTGTTTTTTAAAACAAAAAAGCCCGACATTGCTGTCAGGCTTTTAAAAGCTCCCCCTCTTGGGCTCGAACCAAGGACCCTCTGATTAACAGTCAGATGCTCTAACCAACTGAGCTAAGGAGGAAACTGTATATTGAAATGCGATTAGGAACGTATTTATTGTGCTTTTACTGATGTTTTATCTTCGGTTAAGCGGTTGCAAATATAGGGCTAAATTTGATTTCTGCAAACAAAATTAAAACTTTTTTTAATTTTTTTTACTTCCCAACAATTGCTTTATAAATGTCGTTTCCATTTGCAAATAACAAGAGCGAGATAAGCAAAACAAAACCAACCATTTGGGCATTTTCCAGGAATTTATCACTCGGTTTCTTGCCGCTAATCATTTCATATAATAAAAACATTACATGACCCCCATCAAGAGCAGGAATAGGCAATAAATTCATTACACCAAGCATAATTGATAATAAAGCCGTGATCGTCCAGAACACTTCCCAACTCCAAGTATTAGGAAAAATATCAAATATCGCTTTAAAACCACCTACTTGTTTATAAGCACCAGTACTAGGACTAAAAATCATTTTCAATTGTTTTCCGTAACCTACTAATTGGTCCTTTCCTTTTTCAATCCCTACCGGAATGGACTCCAACAAACCAAATTCTTGCTTGCTTATTTTGTAGTACCCCAGTTTCTCTAATGATTGCATCCCTAGACCTCCAATTTGAACTCCTAATTTACCATCTTTAGAAACAACAACCGGAACTTGCACTTCTTTTTCGTTTCGCAATACTGTTGCAGTAATGGTTTTGTTTTTATTATTATCCAAAATAGCTTTAGCTTCGTCAAAATATTTTGTCTTTTGTCCGTTTAGGGCAATCACTATATCCTTCTTTTCTAAGGCGGTGTTTGAAGACTCTGAAGCGACGGCTCCGATTACAAAAGGCATTCTTATAGAGGCCAGTGGCATTTTTTCAACTTTCGACAATTGATCAACAAAATCATTTGGCATGTTTATTTGTTGCTCTTTTCCATTTCTTTCGATAAGAATATGCTTAGCCATCACAATTTTCCCATTGATGTCATTGTCAAATCTTTCTAATTTTTCACCCTCGATAGAAATGATTCTGTCTCCAGTTTTGAAACCTGCATTTTGCATGGCTTTATTTTCTATCAAAAGACCATCTTTCAAATCATCATTAGCAATATAAGTATCGCCATAAACAAAAGCCATCCCAATGTAAATGATAAATGCCAAGACAAAGTTTACCGTAACCCCACCCAACATGATAATCAAACGTTGCCAAGCCGGTTTAGAACGAAATTCCCAAGGTTGTGCTGGCAAAGCCATTTGTTCCTTATCCATGCTTTCGTCAATCATTCCGGAAATTTTCACATAACCACCCAAAGGCAACCAACCGATTCCGTACTCAGTTTCTCCAATTTTCTTTTTTAGAAGAGAATATTTAACATCAAAAAACAAATAGAATTTTTCGACTCTGGTTTTAAATAATTTCGCAGGAATGAAATGTCCCAACTCGTGAAGAATAATCAGTAATGATAAACTCAATAAAAATTGAGAAAGCTTGATAACAATATCCATTTTTTAATTTTAGTTCTTAATTTGACGGACAAAAGTAAGGTTTTCTATTTTAGTTGCAAAGGTTTAGCTTTTGTATGATAATAAATGTTTGTTAATAATTACTGTTTTTAATTTTCACTTTCGTTTGTGTCTTGTAACTTTACTGTTCTTTTCTTTTAAAAATCCATCAATAAAATCTTAAAACGTATGGCATCACAATTATTTTCACCACTCCCAATAAAAAATATCGTCCTAAAAAACAGGATTGCTATTTCACCAATGTGCCAATATTCTGCAAAAGATGGTTTCGCCAATGATTGGCATTTAGTACATCTGGGCAGTCGTGCCAGTGGCGGCGCAGGTCTAATTATCCAAGAAGCAACTGCAATTTCTCCGGAAGGCAGGATTTCTCCTGAAGATTTAGGCCTTTGGAAAGACGAACAAATCGAAAAACTACAAACAATCACCCGCTTCATTCTCAGCCAAAACTCAGTCCCTGGAATTCAATTGGCTCATGCTGGAAGAAAAGCGAGTGTGTCTTCTCCTTGGAATGGCAATAAAAAACTAGACCAAAGTCAAGGAGGCTGGGATACTGTTGCACCAAGTGCCGTGGGTTACCATTCAAATGAAGCTGCACCTATTGCCTTAGACCAACCAGGAATCCAAAAAGTGATCTCCGATTTTAAAACTGCGACCAAAAGAGCCGTCCAGGCCGGTTATCAGGTACTGGAAATTCATGCCGCCCATGGTTATTTGTTACACCAATTTCTTTCTCCTTTATCCAATTTCAGAACGGATGAATATGGTGGAACCTTTGAAAACAGAATTCGCTTGGTCTTAGAAGTTCTGCAAGCAGTACAATCGGAATGGCCAGAAGACATGCCTTTATTGGTTCGAATCTCCGCCTCAGATTGGGCAGACGGAGGTTGGAACATTGAAGAATCTGTCCAGCTTTCGAAAATTTTAAAAGAAAAAGGCGTTGATTTAATAGATACTTCTTCAGGAGGCTTGGTTTCTCACCAACAGATTCCGTTAGGACCCAATTACCAGGTTCCTTTTGCAGAACAAATCAAAAAAGAAACCGGAATCATGACGGGTGCGGTAGGCTTAATCACGGAAGCTATCCAAGCAGAAGAAATCGTTGCCAGCGGTAAAGCAGATTTGGTTTTATTCGCAAGAGCATCCTTGCGAAATCCGAATCTGGGACTAACATTTGCCCACGAACTGCAAGCTGAGACCGACTGGCCAAAACAATACGACAGGGCAAAAATTTAATTAAGGACCTTTTTCTAACTCAAACTAGGAACTTATATCCTTATATGGTTTAACTTTGAAGCAACCTGAAATTATGCCTTACAGCATACCGAAAATGTTATAAAACAGTAAAACAATGTTAACCAAATAAGATAACTAGTATTTAAAAAACATGATTTCTTATTTTTTTATATAAATCCCGTAAAACCTATTTTATAAATAAAACAACATGCAAAAAATAAAAACCGCCTTGCTTTCTTACGGAATGTCCGGGAAAGTTTTTCACGCCCCTTTTATAGCTATTCATCCAGGATTTGAACTCTTGGGTTCTTGGGAAAGAAGTAAAAAATTAATCCAAGAAGATTACCCTTCGGTAAAAAGTTATGCTTCCCTTGAAGAACTACTGGAAGACGATGTAGATTTGGTGGTAGTGAATACGCCTGTAGAAACCCATTATGAATATGCAAAAAAAGTATTGCTGGCCGGAAAATGTGCTATCGTCGAAAAAGCTTTTACCACCACCGTTGCCCAAGCACAGGAATTAGCGGATTTGGCAAAAGAAAAAGGACTAAAACTCTCCGTTTTTCAAAACAGAAGATGGGACAGCGATTTCAAAACCGTCAAAAAAGTGGTTTCAGAAAAAGTACTGGGTGACATTGTAGAAGCCGAATTCCATTTTGACCGATATAATCCGAATTTAAGTCCAAAGCAACACAAAGAAACGGCCAATTCAGGTGCAGGAATTCTGAAAGATTTAGGACCTCACTTAATCGATCAAGCCTTGTTTTTATTTGGTTTACCCCAATCCGTTTTTGCTGATATCCGAATCACCAGAGCACATTCTTTAGTAGATGATTATATTGATATTTTACTCTATTATCCGGAATTAAGAGTTCGACTGAAAGCTGGTTTTTTTGTAAGGGAAGCCATTCCTTCTTTCGTCGTACATGGTAAAAAAGGATCCTTTTTAAAACCGCGGGGAGATGTTCAGGAAGATGATTTAAAACTCGGAAAAAAACCAAATTTAGACACATGGGGAACCGAGTCTGACAGCCTCCAAGGTATTTTACATACCGAAGTTAACAATGATATATTTAAGGCCAATTTACAAACCCTTCAAGGTAATTATTACGATTTTTTTGAAGGTGTATATCAATCCGTTGTTAATAATAAACCAGAACCCGTTACTGCACAAGATGGTGCTCACGTCATGCAAATTATTGAAGCAGCCATTCAAAGTAGTGCTAAAAAAACAGTTATAAAGATATAATTTATAGGCGCCGAAATCTTGCAAAAAACACTTTTTTTAAAGATTTCGGCACCTTTTTCTATTTTAAAACCATAAGAAAATACTTGTTTTTAATCTCCAATAACGTTGTATTTTTAAGCAAATGTGTTGTTTTGACATAATGAGAGTTTGCATTTTGTATTTTTGAACCAGTAAAATTCTAAAAAACAACTGATTTGATAGATTTAAACTTTTTAGGCCGATTCAAAGCCAAAGGAAAATACAAAAAAACATATAAAGACGCCAAAGTTTCTTATTTAAATAGAATCCGATGGGCAGTATCTATGTTTTATTTTGGAATGGGTTTGTGTTTTGCCACTTGGGCAAGCCGAATCCCAGATATCAAAACTACTTTACATCTTAGTGAAGGAAGTTTAGGAACCATTTTATTTGCCCTTCCTTTAGGGCAATTGGCGATGATGCTTTTTTCGGGAAGACTGGTAACCCGTTTTGGAAGTCACCGTATTCTACTTTTTTCAATTTTCATGTATGCTTTTAGTTTAACTAATTTAGGATTGGCACAAAATGCTTGGCAACTATCATTAGGATTATTTGCCTTTGGGATTTTTGCAAACCTTTCAAACATAGCCGTAAATACGCAAGGAGTATACACCGAAGGCCTTTTCAAAAGAACCATCATGTCCTCTTTTCATGGCATGTGGAGTTTAGCTGGGTTTACTGGGGCTTTGGTAGGATTGGGAATGTTAGCGTTGGAACTTTCTACTTATGTGCATTTTCTAATTGTTGCAGCAATCGTTGTTTTGTTGGTTGTACTTAATTTTAAATACTTAATTATAGCCAAAGAAAACGCCAAAATCGAAAAGAAAAAAGGCTTCAGAAAACCGGACAGTACATTGGTTTGGCTTGGTGTAATCGGGTTTTGTTGCATGGCCAGCGAGGGTGTTATGTTCGATTGGAGTGGTGTTTATTTCAAAGATGTTATCAAAGCTCCCGGACCATTAGTAATTTTAGGCTACACCTCTTTTATGATCATGATGGCCAGCGGACGATTTCTTGGAGATGGTTTGACACTTAAATTTGGCCGAAAAAAAGTAATGCAAATCAGTGGCTGTCTAATTTCATTAGGATTGTTCACGGCAGTATTTTTTCCGTACATCATCCCTTCAACAATTGCTTTTATGTTTGTCGGATTAGGAGTTTCTACCATTGTGCCTACTCTTTACAGTATCGCCGGAAAACATCCAACAATCCCAACAGGTGAAGCCTTAACAGCTGTTTCGAGTGTAAGTTTCTTAGGATTTTTAATGGGGCCACCCATAATTGGTTATATCGCGGAAGCATTTGGTCTACGATTTTCATTTGCTTTCATTGGTATTTTTGGATTCTTGATTGCCCTTATGGTTTCCAGAATTAAGGCCATTGAATAACATTTTTACTATAATAATTTATAAACCCGTCAACTTTAAAAACTGTCGGGTTTTTTATTTAATTCTGGTGTCCTCAAAATAATAATTAATTTGAAAGTAAAAACCTACTATTTTTATTGTTAATTTTGTAATTACAATCTTACAAATAATTATTTTGAATCATCTAAATTACTACAAACCAATATACCGGCGGCTCTCTTTCAAAAACTTCACCTTAACCCTGCTTTTTCTACTGCAAACAGGATTTGGTTTTGCCCAAAAAACAACTGGCTTCTTAGGAAAAATTATAGATGCGAAAACGCTAAGCCCATTAGAACACGTAGTTGTCAGAATCCAAAACACCTCTGAAATGCGACTTACAACAGCCACGGGAAAATTTAGATTTGAAACAGAAATCATAGGAAACCAGTTCATATTAATACAAAATCAAGGCTATAAGGACAAACTATTTCCGATACAAATTATTGAAGGGCACATACTCGATTTAGGTACAATCCCATTAGAAGAAGACCAAACTTCAGAACAACTTGTTGGTTTAATAACGCTGTACGAAAGTGATCTGACTGACGACAATAGTGGTTCTGAGAATACTTCAGGACTTTTACAATCTTCAAAAGATGCTTTTCAGCAAGCAGCATCATTTAATTGGGGTCAAGCTCGTTTTAGAATTAGAGGGTTAGACAGTGAACATGCTAGTATGATGATTAATGGGGTTTCTATGAATAAACTATATGATGGCAGACCCCAATGGGGAGATTGGGGCGGACTAAACGATGCACTTCGCAATCAGGAATTTTCGATTGGCAGCGCTCCATCTGACTACACTTTTGGCGGCATCTTGGGAACACAGCAAATCAACACCAGAGCCTCCATATATAGGGCTGGTTCGAGAATTTCATTTTCGGCAACCAATACAAATTACAGCTACCGCATGACAGGAACCTATGCTTCCGGCATGAATTCAAGAGGTTGGGCATTTGTAGTTTCCGCCGGAAAACGTCTGGCACAAGAAGGGTATTTTCAAGGAACAACTTATGATGCCAATTCATTTTTTATAAGCCTTGAAAAGAAATTAAATAAAAATCATTCACTTAATTTCACCGGCTTTTATACCCCAAACATTCGTGGAAAAAACTCACCCAATACCGCTGAAGCAACGCAGTTAACATCCGAAAAGTACAATTCATATTGGGGATTTCAAGATGGGAAGAAGAGAAATTCGAGAATCAAAACCATTGAAGAGCCAGTTTTAATGTTGAGTCACTATTGTAAAGCTAATGATAAAGCCTATATAACTTCAAACCTTATGTATCAGTTTGGTAAAATTGGCAATACCAACATTGATTACCAACATGCCAATAGCCCCGATCCGGCGTACTACCGAAAAATGCCTAGTTACTACAGTTCCCTATATGCTCCTGATAATGGAGAATACTCAGGAGAATTTACACCTGATTACGAAAATTCAGAAAAAAGTAAAGAACAATTTCTAGCCAACCCGCAAATTGATTGGGACGCCATGTATCAAGCTAATCAGAAACAAATTTTGGATAACAACGGAACTGTTTCGGGTTATGAACCTACCAAAAGCAAATATGTTTTATTCGAAGACCGCACTGATGATCAAACAATTGCAGCAACCTCAACAGTAAACACCCAACTTACGGAAAACACCTTTTTTTCTGCAGGTGCTTGTTTCAAAAAATTAGAATCACATAACTATCAAAAACTTATCGATCTACTGGGCGGTACTTATTTTGATGATATTGACACTTTCTACAAAGGAAATCAGGCACAATCTGATTTGAATCAGCCCAACCGTCAGGTAATTGTTGGTGATACCTATGCTTACAATTATAAATATTTTGTTAACGCCCTTGAACTGTTTACGCAATTCAGATTCTCGTATAAAACAGCCGACTTCTATTTGGCACAAAGTTTCTCAAACAGCAATTATCAAAGAGAAGGATTGTATAAAAACGGCCTTTATGAAACGACATCTTTTGGAAAAAGCGCTAAAGTAAACTTCGAAAATTTTGGCTTTAAAGGCGGGATAACTTTCAAAATCTCTGGAAAACAACTATTCCTTATTAATGGAGCGCATCTAACTAAAGCACCAACACTCCGCAATACTTTTCCAAATTCAAGATTAAACAACTCCATCGTTGCTGGACTAGAAAGCGAGAATATCAATAGTCTGGATGCCAGTTATATCTTTCGTTCTCCAAAATTCAAAGCCCGAGGGACTGTTTTCTGCACATTGATAAAAAACGCAACCCAAACTTCCTTTTTTTATGCCGAAGGAATCTTTGATAATGGCGCAGGTTATACAAATACCGATGCCTTTGTGAGTCAGACGCTAACACATTTGAACAAGAAAAACTGGGGAACCGAATTCAGTTTGGAATATCAAATCAATTCCACCTTTAAAACGACTGCATCAATGGCTTTTGGAGAATTCATTTTCGACAGTAATCCAAAGGTAACTATTGCCAATGATGCCCAAGCTTCATTGGAAAATACCAATCCAGTCTTTGACTTTGGAAATGCAAGTTTAAAAAACTACAAACAAGCTGGCATGCCACAACAAGCTTACAGTGCGGGAATCGAATACCGCGACCCCAAATATTGGTGGATTGGAACCAATATCAATTATCTTTCAAACACTTACATTGACATCTCCCCTATTTCCCGAACGGAAAACTTTTATAAAAACCCGGCAAGTGGTTTCAACTTTCCCGAAGCGACCGAAGAACGAGCCGCCATATTACTCAAACAGGAAAAATTTGACCCTATCACGCTTTTAAATCTTTCCGCCGGAAAATCATGGAGGATCTACGGTAAAAATGTGGGGCTTTTTGTGAGCATCAACAACCTCCTTGATGTCAACTACAAAACTGGCGGATACGAACAAGCCAGAAATGCCAATTTCAGACAACTCAATCAGGATGTTTCCAGCGGAACTCCGTCTTTTGGAAATAAATATTTTTATGGATATGGAAGAACCTATTTCGTCAATCTTTATATCAATTTATAAATCAGAAAATCAGTTATTTTATGAAACCTACTTCTAATAATTTCCTTTTTTCAGTAGCAATTACCGCCCTCTTTACAAGCTGTGTGAATGACGAATTTTCAGTTCCGAAACTAAGTTGCACTCAACCTGATTTAACCGTTAACCGAACAGTCGCCGATGTTCATAAAGATGCCAATGCTATTGCAACTCAATATCCTTATGATGACATTATCGAAGCCTATGTCGTATCAAGCGATGAGGCCGGTAACTTTTTCAAAACGATTTCTTTTCAAACTTTGGCGACAGCCGAATCACCCGCACTAGGTTTTAGCGTTCCTGTTGATGCCTCCAACAGCTATATCGACTATCGCATTGGCAATAAAGTCTATATAAAACTCAAGGACCAATACACTGATATTTTTTACGGTGGTCTGCGAATAGGCGGTATTTATGTGAACTCCTACAACGAAGGTTCAGTGGGCAGGCTTTCGCAAAACGACTATAAAAAAGTATTAAATGCTTCCTGTACAACCGTGACTGAAGACCTTCTGGTAACAGCTACTACGATTGCCGACCTAACTCACGATTCAAAGTTGAACACTTTGGTTGAAATATCCGATGTTCAGTTTACGGCAGCAGCCAATGGACGGCATTATTACGAAGAAACCAATGATGTTGGCGGTGCTACAAATTGGAATTTAATGGATAAGTTCGGGAATCAATTGATTTTTAGAACGAGCAGCTTTGCTGATTTTGCCAATAATTTAGTTCCGAATGGAAGCGGAAAAGTTAAAGGAGTACTCACAAAATTTGGCTCTGATTATCAACTTATTGCTCGATTTGAAAACGATGTTATGATGACTGAAACAAGAGCTGTCCCGTTTTTCTCAGAAGACTTTCAATCGGTCGAAAACAACACCAAACTCAATTTACCGGGCTGGGCTAACATGGTTCAAAAAGGCACAAAATTCTGGATTGGAACCGTATATTCCGGAAATGGCTATGCCGAATTCAATACCACAGGAACCAAGGTTGTGTCCAATGTCGCCTGGTTGATTTCTCCGAAAATAGATATGGATGCTCATACGAATGAAGTTTTGACTTTCAGAACAGCTCAACATCATTTAGACGTTGATTCTCCATTAAATTCTCTACAAGCGTATGTTTCCACTGATTTTGACGGCTTAAATATTGTAACAGCCACCTGGATTCCTCTCACACCTAATTTACCCAATCAAACCACACCCTGGCATCAATTTGTGGGTTCTGGTGGTATTGATCTGTCCTCTTACACGGGAAAAATTAATATTGCCTTCAAATATATGGGATCAGGTAAAAACTTAGCGTTGGATGGCGCGTTCCAAGTAGATGATGTTCAAATTTATGGGGACTAATTATTGCACTCTGAATTACCCCCTAAAGATCAGCGTTGCATTTATTTTGGACAACAATTACCTATAGAATTTTACTATATTTGCCGCCACTCTTAAATAAATATAACCATGAAACACCTCTTATTTGCTTTAGCCTTAACACTCTTTATATCTTGTTCAAAAGATAAAGAAATAGATTATGTTGCTAAAAACGAACAAGATATTATTGCCTATATAGCAAAAAATAATTTATCTGCCCAAAAAAGCAATTCTGGCTTGTACTATGTAATTAACGAACCAGGGACCGGAGAACAACCTACTCAAAATTCGAATGTGACAGTAGCTTACAAAGGTTATTTCACCAATGGAAATGTATTTGACCAAAGTACTTCCGAGGGTATTTCATTTGGTTTACAACAAGTCATAAAAGGCTGGACAGAAGGGATTCCTCATTTCAAAGAAGGTGGTAGCGGTATCCTTTTAGTACCGGCCCATCTCGGATATGGAAACGATGATTATAGCAGTATCCCAGGAGGTTCTGTACTAATTTTTGAAGTTAAACTTATTTCTGTAAACTAGTCCTTAATTGCTATACTTTGTAAGTGACGGAATTACGTATCCGACAAAAATTAAGTCTGACGTATTGCTAACACTTATCAAAACAGATTACATCTCAAACCAACCCCTCGTGATATCAGTATAGATTCCAGAGGGGTTTTTCATATAATTAATATCCTTTTAATGCCCCGCAAGCAGAAGTTACAGCGATATTTGGGTATAAATCCATTTTAGTTTTCCAAGGAAAAACACGCGAAAAACATGTAATCAATTTACAACCAATTAATTACCTAATAAATTTAGTTCTACTCCTTACTTTTCAGCTTTAAAATTGCGGTCCTTTGGTTGATTTTTGTATTTTGGTACTCCCAAATTGAAACAAAATACCATATGAAAACCTACTTTTTTGCCTTCTTTATGATGGCCTTCTCTTATTTGTCCCAAAGTCAAGCACAGGAAAATCCTGTTAAGTTGAAACAAATTAACATTGTAAAAACAAATTTCCGAAATCTAAAAAGCGGTGAAATTATAAACAAAAACTTCTTATTCAAGGACGGAAAACTTTCAACAATCACAACCTCTGACGTCACTCAGAACTTCTTTTACAACCAAAAAGGATTATTGGATATGAGCGTAAAAGAAAAAACAGGAAGCAACTGGAAAGAAGTAATAAACTACACTTATGACGAACAAAACCGACTCATAAAATTCACCAAAAAATACGACGAGGAAGGCAAATATGTCACTAAGACAGTAACTTTTTCCTATGTGGGTGCAAGAATAAAAGCAATCACTAAAAAAACGAACAGCCAACAAACTTATGTAGAAGACATTGAATATCTCGTTGAAAATGGCCTTATTACCAGACGTTCATCCAGAGATAGAAATCAACAAATCTTCAACAAAACAGAATATGTCTACTCTAATGATAATGTTCTCCGACACAAAGGATTGCTAGGCGACAAATCAATTAAAACCTATGGATTTGATGATAAAAATTCAGCAGATTTACTAATAGTAAAAAACATATTCGGTGAAAACTATAAAGTTATTGTACCATTGGTTTCCTTTCACGAAGAAGAATTTAATTTTCAATCAATCTGCAATAACAACGAATTGAGCTACACCACTACCGCGGCAAAAGATATTATTAAAAGTGGAAAATTCAAATACAACACTTTAAACTATCCGGCATCATATTCCCTTTCTGAGGATAACGGAATGCTGAAAACCGTAAAAACATATATCTACGAGTAAAAAAACTGACTCCTTTTAAGGTTTATAAAAGCGAATCTTTGCAGAAAATTATTTTGCAAAGATTCGCTTTCTTATTGGATATTCTTGATTTCGATAATAAATCCAAAATAATCAGATTCAAATCTTCTGTTTTTTATAAAGAACTCCAGAAGTATAAAGCAAATCAGTAAATTTGCAGTCTTATTTAAAGACATGTTAGAAAAAGAAGTAATAAATTTCGAAAAAACGGCAATTGTTGGTATTGTAACCCAAAACCAAAGTGAAGAGAAACTAAACGAATATCTTGACGAATTGGAGTTTTTGACCTTTACCGCTGGAGGACAAGTGGTGAAACGCTTTTGGCAAAAAATGGACAAACCAAATCCCAAAACGTTTCTAGGTACTGGAAAAATAGATGAAATTAATCTTTACGTAAAAGAAAATGACATTTCAACCCTGATATTTGATGATGAACTGTCACCTTCCCAACAAAAGAATATTTCAAAGATTATCGATTGTAAAATTCTGGACAGAACGAATCTTATCTTGGATATTTTTGCGCAAAGAGCTGAAACGTCCTACGCCCGAACACAAGTGGAACTGGCGCAATGCATCTATTTGTTACCGAGATTATCCGGTTTATGGACGCACTTAGAGCGCCAAAAAGGAGGAATCGGGATGCGTGGACCTGGAGAAACGGAGATTGAAACCGACAGACGTATTGTGCGCGACAGAATTTCCTTGTTGAAGGAAAAAATAAAAAACATTGACAAACAAATGGGTGTGCAACGTAGCAATCGTGGTGCGATGGTCCGTGTAGCTTTGGTAGGATATACCAATGTTGGAAAATCCACTTTAATGAATGCGGTTGGAAAAAGTGATGTTTTTGTAGAAAACAAACTATTCGCCACTTTGGACACCACCGTACGAAAAGTAGTGATTAAAAACCTGCCTTTTTTGCTTTCGGATACCGTTGGATTTATTAGAAAATTACCAACCCAATTGGTAGATTCTTTTAAAAGCACACTAGACGAAGTTCGTGAAGCAGATTTGCTTTTGCATGTGGTTGATATTTCACATCCTGATTTTGAAGATCATATTGCATCGGTAAACCAAACTTTATTAGACATCAAAGCCAGTGACAAACCTACAATTATGGTTTTCAATAAAATTGATGCCTACAAACATCTGACCATTGATGAAGATGATTTAATGACCGAAAAAACAACCAGACATTACACGCTGGAAGAATGGAAATCAACCTGGATGAGTCGTGTAGGAGAACAAAATGCCTTGTTTATCTCGGCAAAAAACAAAGAAAACTTTGAAGAATTCAGAGAGCGTGTGTACGAAGCTGTTCGACAAATTCATATTACCCGTTTCCCATACAATAAGTTTTTATACCCTGATTATAAAGACGCTGTAGAAAAAGAAGATAAAGAAGAATAAACATTTCTCTTTAATAGTAAAAAAGCCCTTTTGAAACGACAAAAGGGCTTTTTTTATGCTTATTTACTATATTAAAAACCAAAATTAACTCCTAAACCAAAAACCTCCCTGGTTTGAAATCCTCTAAATGCATTATCATCGTATATCACCTGAAGGGACAAATTAGCCGACAAATACTTATTGATTTTCATTACAACGGCTAAAGAATAATCAAGGTCAACATTTAGGGGATCTTCAAGATAATTAGAATATAGATTTAAGGTATTTTCTGCCGAAACATTGGCCATAACATTAAACTTATAATAGGCCGACGCATACAACCCTAATTCGTAACGCATGCTCTTATTCGCATCAACCCCAAAATAATCTCCGTCTACATATCCAACTCCCGAAGTCTTATCTTTATTCACAAAAGTAAATTTGGAGGTCAATGGAGCAAAATTAAACTTCAAATTCTCCTCCTTTTTCCAATAAATACCAGGCCCAAAAGTTAAATAGCCCGGAGAAAGAAAATCAGTGTATTCCGTTCTTATTTCAGCACCATTGACGTCTTTACTGTAAAGATATCCTTTTGTAAATTGGGTTCTGAAATTTAAAAAGAAGGAGTAATACCAGTTGCTGTTCTCAGCCACTCTTTTCCCTAAAATGGAATTTAATTCAAGTCGGTCATCTGTCTTCTTTTCGAAATCGGCATTATCGGTTTGAAGCAGACCGTAGGATGCCAAAACTTTATTATCCCAAGACACATCATCTTTTTTGTAATTGAAATCATAATTGATTCCTAAATTACCGGATAGGTTGTTTTCTCCACCGGCAACCCAATTGTTGAAATTCGATTGATTAAAAAGAAACGAAACAGTTCCTTTCTTCTTCCATCCGTTCTCAGTTGTGTCAGCAATTGATTTAACAACTTTCTCGGTGTTTTTTATCAACTCTTTCTCGGAATTTTGTGCTTGAACGAAAACGGCAGTTGTCATCAACAATACTGCTAAGAGAAGTCTTTTCATTTTTCCTTTATTTAATTGGTAATCAAATATAAGGAAAACTGAGCAACTGTTAAAATATACCTAATTTAAATATAAAATAAAGTTATTTGTTTTTTTGGGCTTTATACAAAGGAACCGCTGAACAGGCTTCGCCATACATTATACTTCTGGCAAAAGGCTGTAAATATTGAGCTGCCAAGATATAAGCACGTAGAGGTACCGGTTTTTTAGAACAGCCTTTCAGGATAACAGGTTTGTCTTTGTAAACAGAATAATCGATTTTAGAAAGCACGTCTTCATAAAGAGAAGCATCAATATCTTCTCTGTAACCATTGACAATTTTTTTGGCAAAAGGTGTCAATTGAATCGTAACCAAAATCAACGCCCAAGCAGGAATAATGGCATCTGTTCCGCAGGAAACAGCGACATATTGATCTTGATACTGCGACCAATCATAATTTTTCAACTTTTCTCTGAAGTCGGTTTCTTTCAAAACAAAGCCATCCAAAAGCCATTGTGAAATATCGATTTGCGCCCGAATTCCTTTCGGATAATAGTCTTCGAGATCGAAAACCTCCAAAACACTATTGGCCACTTTATTGATTATTTCTTCCATTTTTTTAGTTTTCAGTCACAGTCTCAATTCACAATCTAAAAAGTGAACTGAGACTGATTACTTTTTTACAGCATTCCCAATTCTAATTTTGCTTCTTCACTCATTAAATCTTTACTCCAAGGCGGATCGAAAGTAATCTCTACATCAGCATCTTTTACATATTCGATAGATTTTACTTTTTCCTCTACTTCTCTTGGTAAACTTTCCGCAACAGGACAATTTGGAGAGGTTAATGTCATCAGGATTTTTACTTCATAATCTGTATTTACCATCACATCATAAATCAATCCCAATTCGTAGATATCTACAGGAATCTCCGGATCGTAAATCGTTTTTAGTTTTTGGACAATGGCTTCTCCTAATTCTGTGGTGTTTATTTCTTGTGTCATAATTGTAGTATTAAACCATTTTAAACATGGTATTTAAGTTTTTTTGAACCCTATCAGCAATATAAGTTCCTTTAAAATTATTTCTTAGTATTGAATGCCAAAGCATACATTTTAATATTTTTTATCATCGACACCAATCCGTTAGCGCGGGTTGGGGACAAATGTTCTTTCAAACCTATCTCGTCTATGAAACCCATATCGGCTTCAAGGATGTCTGAGGCCTTCTGATTCGAAAAAGCACGAATTAGTATAGCTATAATCCCTTTGGTTAAAATCGCGTCGCTATCAGCCGTAAAAACGATTTTATCGTCAATCTGTTCCCCTTGCAACCACACTTTAGATTGACAGCCTTTGATAAGGTTATTCTCGGTTTTGAATTCTTCCTTGATTAACGGAAGACTTTTTCCCAATTCAATGATGTACTCATAACGTTGCATCCAATCATCAAACATTGAAAATTCGTCTATTATTTCTTCTTGTATTTCTTTTATTGTCATCTATGCTGAATTATTTACACTGAATATATTCAGTGTCTCAGTTATTTTATTTATGGGTAAATGAAACTAATTTGTTTACCAATTTCTTTATTTCGGCTGGTGGAAAACCATGGTCAAAGCCTTTCGTTTCGTATGTTTTTCCTTTGTAGATGATTTTTAAATTGGCAATAGCCGCACCATCGTAAAAGCGTTTTTCCGTTGGCGCTTTCAAATTTGGAACAGCTTCAAGATCTAGCTTTTCAAATTCTGCAGTCAGCACTTTCCAATCCTCATCTGATATTTTGGTTTCAACCGGCTTTTCATCCCTGTTTTTAGAAACAAAAACGGTTTGATTTTCTACCAACACTTTTTGGTATATGCCTCTTGATTGTGCACTGTATTCAATTGTGGCAGTATCCATATCGGTGTTTTTTTGAGAGGCGCAACTGCTCACGATAAACATACTTAAAAAAAATGCAATTGCTATTTTCATGATTGTTTGGATTTAAGACAACATCATTTGAGCTTTTTTAACAGCCTCTACCATGCTGTCAATTTCTTCTTTCGTATTGTAAAATGCAAACGAAGCACGTATTGTTCCAGGAATTTCAAAGAAACTCATAATCGGTTGTGCACAATGATGCCCTGTTCGTACAGCTATTCCTAATTTATCAATGATAGCACCAACATCATAAGGATGAATCCCATCAATGTTAAACGAAATTACCGAAGTTTTTGCTTTCGATGTACCAAAAATTCTCAACCCTTCAATTTCCAATAAACGTTTTGTTGCATATTCCAGCAATTCCAATTCTTGTTTCTGAATATTTTCAAAACCAATTTCGTTCAGGTAATCAATAGCTGTTCCCAAGACGATTCCACCCGCAATATCAGGAGTTCCCGCTTCAAATTTATGAGGTAAATCAGCATAAGTAGTTTTCTCAAAAGTTACTTCTTTGATCATTTCTCCTCCACCTTGATAGGGCGGTAATTTATTTAACCATGCTTCTTTTCCATATAAAATCCCGGTTCCCGTTGGACCACACATTTTATGACCTGAAAAAGCATAAAAATCACAATCCAATTCCTGAACATCCGGTTTTAAATGCGGAACGGCCTGAGCACCGTCTATAAAAACCGCTGCACCAAATTCGTGCGCTTTATCAATCATGTATTTGATTGGATTGATTGTTCCCAAAGCGTTCGAAATATGATTTACGGTAACGATTTTAGTTCTGCCTGATACTAATTTATCGTATTCATCCATAATCAACTCTCCTTTTTCATTCATCGGAATGACTTTAAGGACCGCTCCTGTTTTCTCACACAGCATCTGCCAAGGCACAATATTGCTGTGGTGTTCCAATGCAGAAACCACAACCTCATCACCCGGTTTTAAAATCGCAGCGAATCCGTTCGCAACCAGGTTTACACCATGTGTTGTTCCTGAAGTAAAAAGCACTTCATGAGCGAATTGAGCATTAATATGATTTTGAGCTTTTTTTCTGGAAAGTTCATAAGCTTCTGTTGCCAATTGGCTCAAAGTATGAACCCCGCGGTGAATATTGGCATTAATTTCCTGATAATATTTTGAAATCGCTTCAATAACCACTTGTGGTTTTTGCGATGTGGCTCCGTTGTCAAAATAAACCAATGGCTTCCCATTTACACTTCGGGATAGAATTGGAAAATCTGATCTAATTTTTTTTATATCTAGCATTACTTTATTTAGAAAAATTCTAAATACAAAAGTAGTGAAATTGAAATTAATTTTTAGCAAACACTTGTTAATAAAAATTAAACCACTAAGAAATTCAGATTCCTAGCGTTTTGTACGAATACATAAAGAATCTCAATTTCTTGCTTGTACGAAAGTTTATAATTCTTTTTTACTAAATTGCTTACTATTAATGCGCTATAAAAAAAGAACAATCTAAAATTAGTCATAAAACCAATTGTGATATAAAAATCACATAGTAATCATGAAAACAACAAATAATAACATATGAAAAAATTCCTTCAAATATTTGGTTTAGCAGCTCTTATTGGCATGACCTATTTTGGATTTACCACTTATCCCAAACTAGATTTAATTTCTGGTTTCTCTTCAAAAAGTCTGGCTTCAGGCCATTTTATAGACAATCGTTCACAGGAAATGGTTGAAAAAGGAGATAATGATATGCATCTGATTGATTTGGCTGATAATAAAATTGATGAAGATGGAAAATTCGCTTCGGCAACCGTCTATGGTCTGAAAGAACGAAAAGCGATTTATCGCGAAGGCCTAGGCGTAACGCTAATCAACGATGATTTTGATGTTTCAAAACCCTATTTGGTTCCCAAAAGAACAAAATTGAACAATAGTTTACCTTTTCCTTATGGCAATAACGAGCCCAAAGAAACTGTTTTTGCAAATATTGACTATGAAAAATTGAATACGGCTGTAGCCAATGCTTTCGACAAAAAAGGTGAAATAAAAAAAAGAACCCGTTCTCTATTGGTGATCTATAAAGACAAAATCATAGCCGAAAAATACGATACCGGCTTCAACAAAGACAGTAAAATTCTAGGCTGGTCGATGACTAAGAGTATTACCAGTGCGATGTTTGGAATTCTGGAAAAACAAGCTAAGTTTAACATTTATAAACCCGCTCCAATCCCGGAATGGGCAAATGACGAGCGCAAAATCATTACAACAAATGATTTATTACACATGAATTCAGGTTTGGAATGGGAGGAGAAGTACGATAGAATTTGTGATGCCACCGAAATGCTTTTTCAGGCAGAAGACATGACAAAGGTCCAATTAGAAAAACCGGCCATATTCAAACCCAATACCCATTGGAATTACTCGTCGGGAACCAGCAACCTTCTTTCCGGAATTTTGCGAAAACAATTCAAAACCCATCAGGAATATTTAGATTTTTGGTACACAAACCTGATTGACAAAATTGGGATGAACTCCATGTTGATTGAAACAGATATGGCAGGTAATTATGTGGGTTCATCTTATGGCTGGGCCACAACCAGGGATTGGGCTAAATTTGGTTTACTATACCTGCACAAAGGCAACTGGAATGGAGAGCAAATCCTGAACGAAAGTTGGGTAAAATATACCACAACACCAACCAACACCTCAAACGGGCAATATGGCGCTCATTTTTGGTTAAACGCCAGTGGAAGATATAAAGATGCTCCAAGGGATTTATTTTCCTGCAACGGTTTCCAGGGACAAATGATTTTTATCATTCCTTCACAAGATTTAGTTATCGTACGAATGGGCTTAAAAGAAGACCCTGCAATTAATTTCAACGAATTATTGAGAGGGATTATTTCATCTATCAAAAAATAACTGTAGAAGCTCAAACTAAAACCACAAAGGGCACAAAGTTCAGAAACAAACTTTGCGCCCTTTGCGTAAATCTTACGAAACCTTGCGGTTAAAAACTTAACTACAAATCAAATCCCAATTTCACGCCTAATTTATTGGCAATAATAGTGGTAATTCGTTTTTTAAGTTCTGGTATTTTGATATTTTCGATAACTGCATTCGAGAACGCATACATCAATAAAGCTTTGGCTTCTTTCTTAGGGATTCCGCGCTGTTGCATGTAGAACATCGCAGTTTCATCTAACTGACCAACAGTACAACCATGCGAACATTTTACATCATCGGCAAAAATTTCCAATTGCGGCTTTGCATTGATAGTAGCCTTATCACTCAATAGAATGTTGTTGCTTTTTTGAAATGCATTAGTTTTTTGCGCTTCTTTCTCTACATATACTTTTCCGTTGAAAACACCTGTAGAACGATCTGAAAAGATCCCTTTATAATCCTGGAAACTTTCACAGTTTGGAGACGAATGCTTCACTAAAGTATAGTGATCAACATGCTGTTTTCCGCCAATTATAGTTATCCCATTTAAAGTACTGGTCAATCTTTCGCCAAAATGATAAAAATTCAAATTATTTCGGGTCAAATTCCCTCCAAAAGAGAAGGTATGTACCGAAACATGACTTTCTTGCTTTTGAGAAACATAAGTATTATCAATTAAATTGGCTTCAAGACTGTCGTTTTGAATTTTATAATAATCAACAATAGCACGTTTTTGAGCAAAAATCTCGGTAACAGAATTGGTTAAAACCGCATTGTCATTCAAACATTGGTGTCTTTCGATAATCTGAACATGAGAATTCTCACCTACAATCACCAAATTTCTTGGCTGTACCAAAAGAGCTGCTTCTGACCCGGTAGAAAAATACATAATCTCAATAGGTTTGTCCGCTACCTTGCTTTTAGGAATGTTGATATAGGCTCCTTCATTGGCGAAAGCCGTATTCAAAGAAGTCAAACTTTCCTCTTTACTGGCAATTTTATTGAAATAAGTGTCAATCACCATTTTGTATTTAGGTTTGTTCAATGCCGAAGACATTAAGCAAACATCAATTCCATCGTGTGTGGTTGAGGACAAATGCGAACTAAAAACACCATCAACAAAAACTACTTTGTAGGTATCAATTTCATGCAAAAAGTATTTTTTTACATCTTTGAACTCGATCGTTGGCTCATTTTTTGGGAATACGCTAAAATCATTTTTTAAGATAGCATTTAGCGAAGTATATTTCCAAGCTTCATCTTTTTTGGTTGGAAAACCTTTATTTTCAAAGTTTTTTATGGCCGCTGTTCGAACATCATGAAGTTCAGTCTGAACATCGATACGCTCTTCAAAAGCCATAAAAGACGATAGTAATTTTTCTTTCAATTCCATTTTTGGTAGTTATAAGTTATGAGTTATAAGTTATGAGTTTTGCAAACTGCAAACTGTAAACTGCAAACTAATTTTACGCTTCTTGTTCTTGTTTAATCCAGTCGTATCCTTTTTCTTCCAACTCGTAAGCCAGTTCTTTTCCTCCGGATTTTACAATTTTTCCGTTGTACAGAACGTGAACAAAATCAGGAACGATATAGTCTAATAACCTTTGGTAGTGAGTGATAACAATGATAGCGTTTTTGTCGCTTTTTAACTTGTTAACACCGTTGGCTACAATTCGAAGCGCATCAATATCCAAACCAGAATCGGTTTCATCCAAAATAGCCAATTTTGGTTCTAACATCGCCATTTGGAAAATCTCGTTACGTTTCTTCTCCCCACCAGAAAATCCTTCATTTAGAGAACGCGACAAAAACTTTCTGTCAATTTCCAATAATTCTGATTTCTCACGAATTACTTTCAGCATTTGGTTAGCCGGCATTTCTTCTAAACCGTTTGCTTTACGAGTTTCGTTAATCGCAGTTCTCATAAAGTTGGTTACTGAAACACCCGGAATCTCTACCGGATATTGGAATGAAAGAAAAACTCCTTTGTGTGCTCTTTCTTCCGGAGCCAATTCAGAGATGTCTTCACCTTCCAAAAGAATTTCTCCCTCGGTCACTTCGTAATTTTCATTCCCTGCAATTATCGCAGAAAGAGTACTTTTTCCGGCACCATTTGGTCCCATTATCGCATGGATTTCTCCTGCTTTCACTTCAAGGTTTATTCCTTTTAATATTTCTTTGTCTCCAATGGAGGCGTGTAAATTTTTAATTGATAACATCTTGTTTCTTTGTTTTATAAAGTCTTAAAAAGATTAACCTACTGATCCTTCAAGAGAAATTTCTAATAATTTTTGTGCTTCAACAGCAAATTCCATTGGCAACTTATTCAATACATCTTTACTAAAACCGTTCACGATTAAAGCAATAGCTTTTTCAGTTGGAATTCCACGTTGGTTACAATAGAAAACTTGGTCTTCTCCAATCTTACTGGTTGTTGCCTCATGCTCTATTTTGGCTGTTGGATTTTTACTTTCGATATATGGAAAAGTATGTGCCCCACAATTGTTCCCCATTAAGAGCGAATCACATTGTGAAAAGTTTCGCGCATTATCTGCTCTGGCACTGATTTGTACCAAACCACGGTAACTGTTTTGTGATTTTCCGGCAGAAATTCCTTTGGAAATAATGGTTGATTTGGTGTTTTTACCCAAATGAATCATTTTGGTTCCTGTATCGGCCTGTTGGAAATTATTGGTTACAGCAATCGAATAAAACTCTCCTACTGAATTATCTCCTTTTAATACGCAAGAAGGATATTTCCAAGTAACGGCAGAACCTGTCTCTACTTGTGTCCAAGAAATTTTTGCGTTTTTCTCACACAAACCTCTTTTGGTCACAAAATTGAAAACCCCACCTTTTCCTTCTTTATTTCCTGGATACCAGTTTTGAACAGTTGAATATTTGATTTCGGCATCATCCATCGCTATCAATTCTACTACAGCAGCGTGCAATTGATTTTCATCACGACTTGGCGCAGTACAACCTTCTAAGTAAGAAACATAACTTCCTTCATCTGCAACAACCAATGTTCTTTCGAATTGTCCAGTTCCGGCTTGATTGATACGGAAATATGTTGATAATTCCATTGGACAACGAACACCTTTTGGAATATAACAGAACGAACCATCAGAGAAAACAGCTGAATTCAAGGCTGCATAAAAATTATCTTTCTGTGGCACTACAGTTCCTAAATATTTTTTAACCAAATCCGGATATTCACGGATTGCTTCAGAAATAGAACAGAAAATAATCCCTTTCTCTCCTAATGTTTTCTTGAATGTAGTTGCTACCGAAACAGAATCCACAACAATATCCATGGCAACTCCGGACAACATTTTTTGTTCGTCAAGAGAAATTCCCAGTTTTTTGAAAGTTTCCAGTAATTCAGGATCTACTTCATCAAGGCTATCGTACTTCGCCTTGCTTTTTGGGGCAGAATAATAAGAAATAGCTTGAAAATCCGGTTTGTCATAATGAACATTTGCCCATTCTGGCTCTTCCATTTGCTCCCAAGCACGAAAAGCCTCAATGCGCCAGTCGGTCATCCATTGTGGTTCTTCTTTTCTAAGGGAAATCGCTCGAACGATATCTTCGTTTAAACCAACAGGAAACGTATCAGAGTCTATATCAGTATAAAATCCGTACTCGTATTCCTTGGTTTCGAGTTCAATTTTTAAGTCGTCTTCAGTATATTTTGACATTTTTTTATAGTATTGAAAGATTGAAAAATTGAAGTATTTAAATAAAATATTAAAACACCTCTGAAATCTTTAAATCTTTAAATTTTCAATCATTTAATTATTTTAAAGAGAGAAACTCTCCCCGCAACCACAAGTTCTACTTGCATTTGGATTATTGAAAACAAATCCTTTTCCGTTTAATCCGCCTGAAAATTCCAAGATTGTTCCGGCTAAATATAGAAATGACTTTTTTTCTACCGCAATGGTAATATCGTTATCCATGAAGATCTTATCGTCCTCACCTTTTGTTTTATCGAACTTCAAATCATAAGATAAACCAGAGCATCCGCCGCTTTTCACCCCTACTCTTACATAGTCGACAGCAGCATCAAAACCATCGTCTTTCATCAAATCGATGATTTTCTTTTTGGCAGTATCAGAAACTTTTATCATGAGTTTATATTATTTGTTTTTTATACGTCATATGAAAGGCACTAAAAAGAAGATTAAAACATCTGCTATTCCGAAATGCTTATTTCACTGTTATATTGATTTTGTCTAAATTAACGACAAAGATAGTACATAAAAACCTTTTTCCATAATTGATAACATTTATATAACTAATCTTAAAATAGAAAAAAACTATTTGCCAATAGTAAAAGCCTTTGAATTACTTAACTTTGTGTCAACTTTTTTTATAAAATCATGAAATGAGCATGACCTGAAATTGGCTACAAATACCAATGAAGATATGCGACTCGAGCTTTGCGAATAGGCGAAGCAATAACAAAGAACCCAAGAAAAACAAAAAATAGCAACTTATGAAACTATATCCCATAGAAACAGGTAATTTTAAATTGGATGGCGGTGCCATGTTTGGTGTTGTACCCAAAACTATCTGGAACAAAACCAATCCTGCCGATGAAAACAATTTAATAGATATTGCCGCCCGTTGTTTATTGATTGAAGATGGCAACCGACTCATTTTGATTGATACCGGAATGGGGAACAAACAATCGGAGAAATTTTTTGGCTATTACTCGCTTTGGGGAACGCATTCCATGGATAAATCCTTAGCAAAATATGGATTTCATCGCGATGATATTACCGATGTTTTTATGACGCATTTGCATTTTGACCATTGTGGCGGGAGCGTGCAATGGAATTCAGACAAAACTGGTTATGAACCAGCCTTTAAAAATGCCAAATTCTGGTCTAATGAGAATCATTGGGAATGGGCCACTAAACCAAACGCCAGGGAAAAAGCATCTTTCCTTTCCGAAAACATTTTACCGATGCAGGAAAGCGGGCAACTTAACTTTATCAAACGACCTGAAGGGGATTTTTTATCAACATCTGAATTGGGTTTTGGCATCTTCTTTGTCGACGGCCATACCGAAAAACAAATGATTCCACACATTCAATACCAAGACAAAACGATCGTTTTTTGTGCCGATTTATTGGCAACAGCCGGACATGTTCCAATCCCCTATGTAA
The DNA here is from genome assembly GCF_040049085.1 of Flavobacterium maritimum. Classification (NCBI taxonomy): domain Bacteria; kingdom Pseudomonadati; phylum Bacteroidota; class Flavobacteriia; order Flavobacteriales; family Flavobacteriaceae; genus Flavobacterium; species Flavobacterium maritimum. Next base: position 241,741 of record NZ_JBDLZY010000003.1, on the reverse strand, counting down.
TGGGTTATGATACCAGACCACTTTTGACATTAGATGAAAAAACAAAATTCATGAACGCCGCTGCAGATAATAATTACTATTTATTACTGGAACACGACGCACATAACGAAATCATAACAGTACAGCATACCGAAAAAGGGGTTCGTTTGGCAAACGTTTTTACATGTGAAGAAGTTTTTTAAATTACATCACAATATAAAAAAAACCCCATTTTCATTAGCTTGAAAATGGGGTTTTAGCTTAACTAAAAATATAATTATTCAACTATAACTTTTTTAGCAGAAGCTGTATCCTGATTGATTAGGTATATATAGTAAACTCCTTTCGGAAGATCTGATAAATTAATAGTATTGTTTGTATTTATAGAATCTAAAGTAAATGTTTTTACAAATTGCCCTAATGAATTATAAACTGTTGCTTTTTCTAAGGCAATATTTAGAATGTTGATCACCCCTTTTGTAGGGTTTGGATATACAATAGCTTTATTAAAATCAGAATCTTCTAGACCTAAGGTACAAGTCTCAGAATAAACAGTATTTGTTTCTTTAATTTTAGACCAATTTGCGTTTGAATAAGCGGCGTTATCAACTTTTACACAACCCAAAGTAGTAATCCCTAAAAAGCTTGTTCCTGAGGTGTTAGTCGTTTTTTTGCTTGTTTGGAATGCCACAATAAGGTTTTGGTTGTTTCCATTTTTCAAATCTAAATACACAAGTGGATTACCTGTAACATATAGAATTTGAAGATTCGTATTTTTAGAAAGATCTAAGGTAGTAAGCTGGTTGTTGCTGCAGTCTAAAATGTTTAATGCAGTAAAGTTTTCAATTCCGGTTAAATCTTTAATATTGCTATTAGAAAGGTCTAAAGTGGTAATTGCGCTTATGTTCGTAGCTGTAATTTTTCCATTTAAGCCATCAGTATCAATTCCCAAATCAATTAGTTTTTGTTCAAAATTTGAATCTGGAATTAAAGTATAATAATCGCAATATCCGTTATAGCTAGCTGTAACGTCTTTGAATTCAAGCCAATTCGTGTCAGAATATATTTTATTATCTACCTGTATACAGCTCAGATTTGGGTTATTATTAAAATGGATATTAAAAGAATGCAAATTAGTATTGTTTCCGTTTTTTAAATTCAAGTTTACCAATTGATTTGAAGAACAATTAAAATCAGTCAAAAGAGTGTTTTCACTAACATCTAATGTAGTTAATTGATTGGAACCACAAAATAATTGAGTCAAACCTTTCTGTTTAGAAATATCTAAAAGCTTCAATTGATTTCCGCTGAAATCTAAAAGATCTAAAGCGGTATTATTATTTACATTTAAGGTAGACAATAAGTTATTCTCGCAGGTTAATGCTACCAATTTATCACTATTAGGAGTATATAATTCAGTTAGCAGATTATTACTGCTGTTGAATATCTGCAATTCATAATTGTAGCTAAGATCTAAACTAGTTATTAAATTATTTGTACAACTTAAAAAAACCAATGCTGCATTTTGACTGACATCCAAAGCAGTTAATTGATTTGAATTACAACTTAAATTTGTTAAAACTGTATTTTTGTTTAGATTCAAAGTTTTCAATTTATTTGAATTTAATGATAATTGATCCAGAGTAAAGTTTTTACTTAGATCTAAAGTTGTTAGCTGATTTGAATCAGCTAACAATTGAGTTAGGGATGTGCATCCACTTATATCTAAATTAATTAATTGATTTCCAGTGCATCCTAAAGCAGTCAAAGCTGTGTTTTTACTTAGATCTAAAGAGGTTAATTGATTTCCATAACAATTTAAAGTTGTCAAAGCGTTGAAGCTTTGGATTCCTGCTAAGTCGGCAATAGAACTATTGGATACTTCTAATGTTGTTACGACTGATATACTTGCAGTTATTACAAGTCCGTTTTTGCCATCGGTATCTATGCCTAGTGCTATTAGTTTGTCTTCAAATTTAGGATCAGGAATTTTTGTAATAGTAGAACAGTCATAAGGAGAATAAATAGCAAAAGAATCTTTTTTACTAGACCAATTTGCATTAGAATAAGCAACATCGTCTACTTGAATACAACTTAAATTAGGGTTGTTTGTAAGATTTAGATATCCAAATTTAACATTGTTTCCATTCTTCAAATTTAGATTCTTTAATTGATTAGAATTAGAATATAAACCGACTAAGGCTGTATTTACGCTGACATCCAAAGTGGTTAACTGATTTTTTGAACAATTTAAAAATTCCAAAGCTTTATTTTTGCTTATATCCAAATTTGTTAATTGATTAGTCTGACAATATAACTCTGTTAGAGCAGTTATTTGAGAAACATCCAAGTAGGTTAATTTATTTTCGCGACAATCTAGCAAATTCAAAGCTGTATTGTTACTTACATCTAAAGCGGTTAATAGACTTGTATTACATCCCAAAAATGTTAAAGCAGTATTTGTACTAACATCCAAAGAACTGATTTGGTTTGAGCCACAATCTAATTTTTTTAAAGCCTTATTTGTTTTTACATCCAAAACGCTTAATCGATTTGTATAACAACTTAAACTATCTAAAGCAATATTATTACTCACATCTAAAGCCTCAATTTTGTTGTTATTACAATCTAACGTTTTTAAAAATGTGTTCTTGCTTATATTCAATGCTGTCAATTGATTTTGATTACAATATAAATCCGTTAATAACGCAAAATCTTGTATTCCTGTTAAATCTGTAATGGAACTATTACTAACGTTTAAGTGTGTTAAGGTGTTGATTTTGGATGTCAAGATTTTTCCATCCGTATTACCGCTTTCAATTCCCAAATTAATTAATTTTTGCTCAAAATTTGGATCTGGAATTAAGGTATAAATATCATTATTTGCAGGGTTATATAAACCTTTTATTTCTTCTTGCGTAAGTACACGATTCCAAATACCGATATCATCAATATCACCTTCAAAATAGTTGTTTAATTTATTTCGTCCTATTCTAAAAAGATTATTAAAACCATTTGTATATAAACTGGCAGTTCCGCCCATTTTATAAACTCCATTTATATATAATGAATACGTGTTATTAGTATCATCAAAGGTCATCGCAAAAAACGTCCATTCATTGTTAAAATAATTTTCTTGAGATTGAAAAGTTTCAGCGTCAAATTGTATGTCTAAATAGCCTTTGCTATAGAAACTAATTTTAAACCAATAATCTGGATCGGATATGTTTCCATAATTTAAAAGGCCAAAGTCAAATTCTTTTGAAACAGTTGGGGCATCAGCTTTGAACCATCCAGTGATTGTGCGGGATTCTCCTTTTAAAGGATAGTTAAGAACATTTGCTTCTATGTAACTGCTTGTTCCATTGAAAGAGTAAGCGCTGTTGCTCGTTCCAAATCTATCTGATGTTGGGGTAACATTCGCAGCAACCCCATGTGATCCATTACCACTGCTATCATTTGCATTTGCATTAAAAGGATAATAAGCAAGTAGGCCACTAGTTGGTATTTGCTCATTTGCTGACACAGGTGTAATTGTCACATCAACTGCTGTTCTTGAACTTTCGCAACCGTTGATTGTTTGCGAAACATAATATTTACCTATCTGCAGCGCAACTGATAAATCTAAGACTGTTCCTCCAGTAATGTCATTATACCATCGAATATTTGATCCGACAGCCTGTAAGCCGCTGACTGTTGCGTTAGTATTGAACGTCTGAGCAACTGCAGTTGGAGGCGGGGTATTATTTGCTGTAATAACTACATTATTTGAAGAGATACAGCCGTTATTGTCTTTTACATTTACAACATAAGTTCCTGCTGATAAGCCAGTAAATACATTTGAAATTTGGTAGCTAAAATTTGGTAAAATTGAATATTGGTAAGGTGCTGTTCCTCCAGTTGCCGTAATGGTTAAACTTCCATCATTAGCATCATTACAGCTTGTATTTATACTTGTTATTGCAAAAACAACAGGGGTTGATGGTGCAATAGTAACAATTTTAATGATTGATAACGAAGCGGCATCTGTAATCGTACAAGAATAATCACCTGCTTTCAGTCCTGTGGTTGAGGCTGTTGTAGCTCCATTTGACCAAAGATAAGAATACGGGGCTGTACCTCCAGAAACCGATGTTATCGATGCCGAACCGCTAGTATCGTTTATGCAACTTATGTTGGTTTGATCTGTGGTTACTGTAAATGCTCCTGGACAGCCTATAAGTGTCGGTACATTTTTATCAGCATTTGTAGCATCACCCAATTGACCTGAAGAATTGTACCCCCATGTGCATAAAGTCCCATCTGTTTTTAGGGCAACTGTGTGATCACGACCAGCACTAACCGCCTGCCAATTGTTTGCCGACCCGATTTGTATAGGGAAAAGACTTTTGATGGTTGTGCCATTTCCTAATTCTCCGTAAAAATTGTTTCCCCAGGCCCATAAAGTCCCATCTGTTTTTATAGCAATTGTATGACTTCCTTCTGAGTTTACGTCTTTCCAATCCGTTGATGTTCCGATTTTTGTAGGGATATAACTGACTGTAGTTGTGCCGCTTCCCAATTCTCCATAAGTATTTTTCCCCCAGGCCCATAAAGTCCCGTCTGTTTTTATAGCAATAGTATGACTGTCTCCTGCTGTTACTGTTTTCCAATCGGTTGCTGTCCCTATTTTTTTTTGCGTATAGCTTTTTGTAGTGGTACCATCTCCCAATTGCCCACTGTCATTTCCTCCCCAGGCCCATAATGTACCATCTGTTCTCACGCCAATTGTATGATAATAGCCTACTGTTATCGTTTGCCAATCCTTTGCCGTTCCTATCTGTACAGGAATTTTTTTACCTATGCTTGTACCATCACCCAGTTCTCCAAAATAATTATCCCCCCAAGCCCACAAAGTTCCATCTGTTTTTAGGGCAACTGTATACTGATTTCCTGCTGCCACCATCTGCCAATCCTTTGCCGTACCTATCTGTACAGGAATGTTTTTATTTATAGTGGTACCATCACCTAGTTCTCCAGTTTGGTTATCTCCCCAAGCCCACAAAGATCCATCCATTTTTAGGGCAACCGTATGATTGGTTCCGATGGCCACTGTTTTCCAATCACTAGCCGTTCCTATATTTGTGGGAACATTTCTATTTGTAGTTGTACCATTACCCAATTGTCCAACACTATTATTTCCCCATGCCCATAAGGTGCCTTCTGTTTTTATGACAACAGTGTGATTATATCCGGAAGCTATTGTTTTCCAGCATTGCGCTTTCATATGAAAGCATGAAAGTATTAGAAATAATAGTAATTTTTTTTTCATGTGGTAGAGATTTAGGTTCTTTAATAGTATGGATTTCTCAAAGGTAAAATAAAGGCTTAGTGATTGTTCAAATGGTTATCATTTCAAATTACAGCATAGGTTAACAGCATTTTCGAAAAATGATAATAAGTAAGTAAAGTCTTTGTAGAAAATGATGGAAATATTTGGAGTTTGTGAAAAAACTGATAAATTCGCTAAAAACAGCAATAAGAGTAATTTTATTTTCATAAAATATAGCTTTAAATTAAAGGCACCACAAGAAAACGAAAATTAGTCAATTTTCCTACAGTTTTTTCTGATAATATATTGCGTTTTTTATTTTTATGACAAAAATCATTTTCAGAAGCATTTTTCTCTTAAAAAACAGTTAATGATTGCGTAAAATGTAATTTCCTTAAAGTATTTTTGAACTTGATTATTAAAAACCGAAAAATAAATCCATGAAAAAAATTAATTTAACTTCTATTGCACTAGTTGCAGCTTTGTCATTATGCCTTTCGGCAAATGCACAAACATCGGTTACCTATATTGCCAAAAAAGGAAAACTTAGCGAAACCGAATTACAAAGATGGTCTCATCTGGATTTAGAAAAAGACAGTATTCCTGGAATGAGCGTTGATAAGGCTTATGCGGAATTAATCAAAGATAAAAAAGGAGTAAAAGTAATTGTTGGAATCGTTGACTCCGGCGTCGATATTGAACACGAAGATTTAAAATCAGTAGTATGGACTAATACTAAAGAAATAGCCGGTAACGGAATTGATGACGATAAGAACGGTTACATCGACGACATTCATGGTTGGAATTTTCTTGGAGATGCAGTTCATGAGACTTTAGAAATGACTCGAATCTTGAAAAAAGGTGATGATGGTTCCGCAAACTATAAAGCAGCATCAGTTGCATATGAGGAAAAATACAGCAAAGCATTGGAAGGAAAAAAACAAGTAGATTTCCTGATAAACACTAATAAATCTATCCAAACCTATCTAAAGAAAGAAGTCTATACCATTGAAGATTTGAACGGAATTGTTACTACTGATCCCGAATTGAGCCGAAACAAAATGATTATGACTCAGGTCTTAACGAATGCGGGACCTGGTTTCAATGAAGAGATCGAGGGATATCGTAAATACATCTATGATCAGCTGAACTTCAACCTGAACAAAGAATTTGATGGCAGAAAATTAGTGGGAGATAATCCGGATGATATAAAAGATACCAAATACGGAAACAATACTGTCTTTGGCCCAGATAAAGAAGAAGCATTGCACGGAACCCACGTTGCCGGAATTATTGCTCAAGTAAGACACAACAATATTGGAGGTGACGGAGTTGCCAGCAATGTAGAAATCATGACTGTAAGAGCAGTTCCTGATGGGGATGAATATGACAAAGATATTGCACTTGCTATACGATATGCAGTTGATAATGGGGCCAAAGTAATCAATGGCAGTTTTGGAAAAAGCTATTCTCCGCACAAACAATGGGTTTATGATGCCATAAAATATGCAGAGAAAAAAGACGTATTATTTGTACACGCCGCAGGAAATGATGGATACAATGTCGATCTAACAGAAAATGCCAATTTCCCAAATGATTCAGAAGACAATAAAAAAGAATTTGCCTCTAATGTCCTCACAATTGGGGCTTTGAATAATACCTATGGAGAAGGGGTTATTGCAGAATTTTCAAATTATGGTACTTTCAATGTCGATGTCTTTGCTCCTGGTAATGAAATATACGCAACGATTCCTAACAACAAATACAAATATTTACAGGGAACCTCTATGGCAGCGCCTAATGCAGCCGGGGTTGCGGCATTAATTCGTTCTTATTACCCAAAATTATCCGCCAAACAGGTAAAACAAATCTTAATGGAATCAGGTACACCGTTACCTGAAAATGTTCTTTTAGGTGAAAAGAAAGATGTAAAAGCTACAGCTGCAAATACTTCCAAAACAGGTAAAATGGTCAACGCGTACAATGCCCTGTTGTTGGCTGAAAAAATGTCTAAGAAATAAATCCAGCAAATTGTTAATCTCCTATTGGAAGAGTGGTTATAGCTCTTCCAATTTTATTTAAATACCATATGAAAAAACTCCTTTTATTATCTTTCTTTTCAATAAGTCTTGGAAATCTATCGGCCCAAAACACACCCTATTGGCAACAACAGGCCGATTACAAAATGGATGTAACGATGGATGTAAAAACCTATCAATACAAAGGAAAACAAGAATTAGTTTATACCAATAATTCACCTGACACTCTAAAAAAAGTCTATTACCATCTATTCAATAATGCTTTTCAACCCGGAAGCGAGATGGATGCGCGTCTTCAAAGTATTAAAGATCCGGATGGAAGAATGGTCACCAAAATAAAAGTTGGTGATCAAGAAGTTAAAGAAAGTAGAATCAAACACTTACAACCAAACGAAATTGGGTATTTGAGGATCTCAAATTTCAAACAAGATGGCGTAGCTGCCAATGCAAAAGAAGTTGGGACTATTCTGGAAGTAACTTTGGCAAAGCCAATTCTTCCTAAGTCAAAAACTACTTTCACTTTAGATTTTAATGGCCAGGTTCCTGTACAAATTCGTCGTTCCGGAAGAAATAATGCCGAAGGAGTTGAATTATCGATGGCGCAATGGTATCCAAAATTGGCCGAATTTGATTTTGAAGGCTGGCATGCAGATCCCTATATTGCCAGAGAATTTCACGGAGTTTGGGGTAATTTTGATGTAAATATTACCATTGACGCAGCTTACGTTTTAGGAGGTACTGGTTATTTACAAAACAAAAACGAGATTGGCTACGGATACCAGGACGCCGGAATCACAGTAGTTCATCCAAAGAAAACGAAAACACTAACCTGGCATTTTAACGCGCCAATGGTTCATGATTTTACTTGGGCTGCCGATAAAGACTACATCCATGATGTTGTAAAAGGTCCAAATAATGTTGATTTGCATTTCTTGTATAAAAACAACCCGAAGTTCATTCAAAATTGGAAAAACCTTCAGTCAAAAACAGCTGAGTTAATGGCCGTTTATAACAAGGCTGTTGGAGATTATCCTTACAAACAATATTCTGTTATCCAAGGTGGTGATGGCGGAATGGAGTATGCCATGTGTACATTGATTTTGGGTCAAGGCAATTTTGAAGGATTACTTGGTGTCACTGCTCATGAAATGGCTCATTCGTGGTTTCAGCATATTTTGGCTTCCAATGAATCAAAACACGGATGGATGGATGAAGGTTTCACTTCATTTCTTGAGGATTACGGCCTTAACGAAATCTCCGAAAAGAAAGTAGAAAATCCGTTTGCTGGTGCTTACAAAGGCTATTTCTCTATGGCAAGTTCCGGAAAAGAATTACCACAAGGCACGCATGCGGATCGTTTTGATGAAAACAGAGTATACAGTATCAGTTCCTACAGCAAGGGAGAACTTTTCCTGACTCAATTAATCTATTTAATCGGGAAAGAAAACCTGATGAAAACCCTTAAAAGATACTATCAGGAATTTCAATTCAAACATCCGACACCAAATGATATCAAAAGAACGGCTGAACGTGTTTCTGGAGCGAATTTAGATTGGTATTTAATCGATTGGACCCAAACTACCAACACGATTGATTATGGTATTGCATCGGTAAAAGAAAATGCTGATAAAACGACTGTTACTTTAGAAAGAATCGGGAGAATGCCAATGCCAATCGATTTACTGGTAGAATACACAGACGGAACAACAGAAAGTTTCTATATTCCTTTGCGAATGATGAGTTTCGAAAAAGAAAACCCGAATCCTGCCGTGAGAAGAACAGTTTTGAATAACTGGGCCTGGGCATATCCTAGCTTTGAATTTTCTATTGCAAAACCAAAAAAGGATATCAAAAAAATCAGTATTGACCCAAGCAAATTAATGGCTGATCTAAAACCCGAAAACAATGTTTATGAAGTAAAATAATAGCTTCAAAATTAACTAAAGTCTATTTTTGCGAATTCATTTGAATTTTTAGAAATAGACTTTTTTTATACCTGCATTTTACTCCAGCTCAAAAAGCAAAGAAAAAAAACTCCAAACTTTGTGAAAATCACTATGAACTTTGCGAACTTTGCGATTCAGAAAAATTTACAATGGCAAAAATACTTACGGGCGTTCAAAGTACAGGAACACCACATTTAGGAAACTTACTTGGCGCAATCATTCCCGCAATAGCATTATCAAATAATCCAGAAAACGAATCCTTTCTTTTCATTGCCGATTTGCATTCCATAACCCAGATAAAAAACGGAGAAACGCTTCGAGCAAATACCTACAGTACAGCTTCTGCTTGGTTGGCTTGTGGTTTAAATGTAGATAAAGTAGTTTTTTACAGACAGTCTGATGTGGCCCAAACCGCAGAATTGTCATGGTATTTGAGTTGCTTTTTCCCTTTTCAACGTTTGACTTTAGCACATTCTTTCAAAGACAAAGCAGATAGACTGGATGATGTAAATGCTGGTTTGTTTTCATATCCGATGTTGATGGCAGCCGATATTTTGTTATACGATGCTGAATTTGTTCCAGTTGGAAAAGACCAATTGCAACATTTAGAAATTACACGTGATGTTGCTTCCCGTTTTAACCATCAAATGGGAGAAACTTTTGTACTTCCGGAAGCCAAAATACAGGAAGACAGTATGTTGATTCCGGGTACTAATGGGGGGAAAATGAGTAAATCGGCCAACAACATTATCAATATCTTTTTGGATGACAAAGCTTTGCGCAAACAAGTGATGAGCATAGAAACCGACAGCACGCCATTGGAAGATCCAAAAAATCCGGATACTTGCAATGCATTTGCCATATATTCCTTATTGGCAACCGAAGAACAAATCGCCACTATGAAAGCCAATTATCTTGGCGGAAATTACGGTTACGGTCACGCCAAACAAGCCTTATTTGAATTGATTACGGAGAAATTCAAAACAGAAAGAGAAAAATACAATTACTACATGAATAACCTTCAGGAAGTAGATGCGCTATTGAAAATCGGTGCAGCAAAAGCAGCTGTTGTTGCTAATGGGGTTCTGAATAGAGTGAGAGAAAAACTAGGTTTTGAGGTTTAATTAAAATTTAAAACAAAACGAATTTCACTAATTTCCACGAATCTAATCGTGAAAATTAGTGAAATTCGTTTTTATAAGCCTAATGTATCGGTAAGTTTTTCTAGACGAAGGACGCATCACATCGGCTTCTTTCACGGAAAATGCTTAATATCCCAAGCGGATGCTGCGGTATGGCGGGGTCTTTTGGATATTTAGTAAAACTTTCAGATGGTTGTTTTTGAAAGTTATTTTATTCTTGAAGAAGTGATTTTTATATCCGCTGTCGCCCAGCTCTTGCCAATAAGTTGATCCATTTCCTTCACTTTTTCTTTGTTGTCGAGTTTTTCATAAGCTAATTTCAATCCATGATGCGCCCAACCGTTATTCGGCAATCGTTTTAAGTCTTCTTTATAGGTTTTAATGGCGTCATCATACCTTCCGTTTTCAATTTGGATTGCTCCCAAATGGTGCCTTACCGAGAAAAACCAGTCCGGCGGTTCATTGTAGTTTAAACCGTCTTCAATAACAATGGCTTTCTGCAGCAGGAGAATGCTTTGGGTGAAATTTCTTTCGGAGGCTAAAATTTCAGCTTTCAATACTTTGGTGGCAATTTCAACAATGGAATGCATGGAATTGATTTCCCAAATTGTCATTTTTTCCAATGATTTATCATAAGATAGTACTTCAAGCTTTACAAACTCCCCTTTAGCTTTTGTGTAATTTTTTTTACCAAGATATGCCATTCCACGTGCATAATGTTGCACGGCTTTGGGATATTTTAAAGTATCGGAAACCAATTTCATTTTCAGGATGTCATCCCATTTTCCGAATTTTACAGCAACAAAATACGGAATCACATAATAGTGCTGAAGTGTTGCCCAGCCCGGTTCAATCATTGTTTTCGGATGCACATGATTTGCCGTTTCATTAGCTGCAATCATCGCCCATTTCGAGTTGCCTTCCAAAGTTGCCGTTCCGGCCATAAAATGATAATTGTGTGGGTAATAAGCCAGTGGATAAGCACCTTGAGCGTGACACATGGTAACATAATTACTATCAACTTTTACAGCATTTATATTGGCCATGGTTCCTTTACGATAGTCACCGGTCCGGATATAAATATGGGAAGGCATATGAACCAAATGCCCAAAGGCTGCGGCATTTCCATCATCAAAAAATTTAGCAGATGCATAGCCTCGCTGCGGGGTATTGGAGGCTTCAATGGCATGAATGTAAAAATGGTTGGCACCGATATGTTTTGGATCTTTCTTCAATATTTTTTCAAGTAAGGCGACGATTTCGGGAGTCCAAGGTTTGGGTGTTCCGTTTTTCTCGTACAAATCCCACGGATGTAAATCCATAACAGATTCAACATACAACGCATTGATATTGATGTCATCGGGAAATTTTGCATTAACTTCTTTCATGTCATCCGAATAGGCTATATCCAATTTACCTCGATCTTCCACAGGTTTTGCAACGTATCTTTTTGACAATGCATTGATTAAGGCTTTTTCACTTTCCGAAACCTTACCACTTAACTTTAATGCGGTTTGTATGGCTTTGTATGCCCTTTCATAATTATCAGGCTCCATTCCTGCATTATAATTTGGGCCGAGAACATAGGCTAATCCCCAAAAACACATGGCGCATTCAGGATCAAGCTTGGTAGCATAGTAAAAGGAACGAGCCGCTTCGGCATGATTAAAACCATACGATAACCCCAATCCCTGATTAAAATATTTTTGAGCTTCAGTATTCTTGGTAGTTATCTTATAATCAATAACATCCATTCCTTTGAATAACGGCGCTTTATTATCAGAAGTGTACCATTTGGCATCCACGGTTTGCGGCGCACAGCTTACACTGTTTTTGCCTATCACTGCTTCCTCTTTTTCCGGAGTTTCTTTTTTGCATGAAAAAAACGAGATAAGTACAATTGCCAGAAGAAAAATTACTTTTTTCATAATGCTGATGTATTTGGTTGAAAATCAATATAAAGTTAATTAAAATAGATGATAATTATTTCTGTTTTGTTACCGAAATAGGCATTATTAGTTAGTGAAGTTTTTTTACCAGAAATTTTTAATAGTCGTATTTTTCAAGAATAAACTATAACATTTGAGAACATCAGTAATCCATGGTATAGCTGACCCGGAATCTTACAAAAAACGATTATCAACTTGGCTGTAACAATTCAAAGAAATTGTTTTTCTGGACAGCAATAAGTAATCCCAACAGTAAGGCAGTTATGATTTGGTGCTGGCCACTGATTCGTTTACATCGATTAAAACCGATTATCACAATGCGTTTGAAGATTTAAAAACAATATTAGCGACAATCGAAAGACTGGCTGTTTGGGGATTGCAAATCGTTCTTCTTACTATTTTTTTCCCCTATCCGAGCGATTGCGTTCGTTCAAAAGAAGAGGTCTCGTTAATTTCAGTCTCAGGAACGAGCTGTAGACATCAAATGAGCAACGTTACAAGCCGAAAAGCATTTCACCTATGAGAATATTATATGAAGCTTTAAAATAGTGAAAAACACCTTAAAATGAATATATATAAAAAGCCCGTAAAACTTAGACTGCGGGCATTTTTATAGCGACTTATCAAAAGTCTTTAGATTTATATGGCCTCAAACAATTTTCCCGGTAAAGGCCGAATCACTCCCTTAAGTTCCATATTCAAAAGTAAACCTGATATTTTATAAATGGGGAAATCACAATGCAAAGCAATAATATCCATTACTTCTTTACCCGTTTTCAAAAGATAATCATAAACTTTTTGTTCGTCTGTCTCTAAGGTTACAAACAATTGTTTTTGAATGGGTTTAGATTCTTTTTCCAATTCCCAATTTAAAATATAAATCAAATCAGCAGCGTTAGTCAACACATTTGCTTTCTGGGTTTTTATCAGGTTGTTGCAACCTTGGCTGTATTTATCTGTAACCCGGCCGGGAACGGCAAAAACATCCCGGTTATAATCGTTAGCCATATTGGCTGTAATTAGTGAACCACCCCTATCGGCTGATTCTATTACAATAGTGGCTTCGGTCATTCCTGCTACAATTCGGTTTCGACGGACAAAATTCTCCTTATCCGGATTCGAGGAACTCCAGAACTCGGTCATGAAACCACCATTCTGTTCCATTTTGGCTACGTATTTTTTATGGGGTTTGGGATATATTTGATTCAAACCATGAGCAACAACACCAATCGTTTGCAAATTGTTTTCCATCGCTACTTGATGTGCTACGATATCAACACCGTAAGCGAAACCACTCACAATAATCGGATCAAGTGGCGCTAAATCTTCAATCAATTTTCGGCAGAATTCAATTCCGTAGGATGTAATTTGACGTGTTCCAACAATACTGATAATTTTCCCTTTTTTAAGATCAATATTTCCAGAACTAAAAAGCACAACAGGTCCATCAATGCAATGTTTCAACCGTTCGGGATAGTCTTCGTCTTGAAAATAAAATGCCTTTATATCGTTTGACTGTATAAACTGTATTTCCTGATTGGCTTTTTCAAAAATAGATTTGTCTTTTAAATTCTTTAATAACACTGAGCCCACGCCATCAATTGCCGCTAATTGTGATGCTTTTGCTTTAAAAACTGATGCTGCATCGCCAAAATGTGTCAGTAATTTTTTGGTCATAATATCTCCTACTCCTTCTACCCTTTGCAATGCCAATAAATGAAATAAATCCTGTTCTACCATAATTAAAATTATACTTTTTCAACTTTCGAAACCCTTTTCGGCCAATCCAAGTTTCAAAAGTTGATTGTTATTAGATTTTAAATATAGGTTTTTTATTACATTTATAACATAAATGATTTTATTTTTTCATGCATCTTTTAATCCATTTGAATAACTATTTGAAATTGAAATGTATAAAACTTAAAGTCGATTGTTAATAAAAATTGTGAATAAAATTTTGATAACTATTTTCGTTGTATAACTTTGTTAACATGAAAATCGAACTATACATCGCGCAGCTTTTATACCGTTACCAATGTGTAACCGTTCCAGGTTTCGGAGCTTTTTTGACTGAAATTCAATCGGCACAATTAATTGAAAGTTCCAATTCTTTTTTCCCTCCAAAGAAAATGATCTCCTTTAATGCCTATCTGAAAAACAACGATGGCTTATTGGCTAATCATATTGCCCAATCTGAAAAAACCTCTTATGAATATGCTGTAAGTGCAATTCAGTTTGAAGTTTTTTCATGGAAAAAAGCATTACAGGAAAACGGCCGATTTTCTATAAAAAACGTTGGGGATCTTTGTCTGAATGATGATAATAATTTGATCTTCACACCTTTTGATCAAACCAATTATCTGACTAATTCTTTTGGATTAGCTCCTTTTGTTTCGCCAGTGGTAAAGAGAGAAATCTTTGAAAAAGTGGTAGAAACGATTGAGGAAAAAGAACCTATTGTTTTACAGCCTGAAGAAACTAGAACATCAAGTCCTTATTTGAAATACGCCGCTATTTTTGTTTTAGGATTAGGACTTACCGGAAGCATCGCTTATCCTATTTATCAAAATCAAATTGTAAACCAAACTGTTTTGGTCGAAACTGCCGTACAAAAACAAGTACAAAGCAAAATTCAGGAAGCTACTTTTTTTATCGAAAGTCCATTACCCGCGGTAACCCTTTCTGTAAAAGACGGTAAAATGCCTTATCATATTATGGCAGGAGCTTTTAGAAAAGAAGAAAATGCACAGAAAATTTTTGAAAAATTAACTTCGAAAGGATTTAAGGCAAAACGATTGGCTCCAAACAAACACGGATTATTCCCTGTACTTTATGGAAGCTATGCCACTTATGCAGAAGCCGAAAAAGCAAAATCAGAAATTCAGGAAACAGAAAACGAAGAAGCCTGGATTCTGATCGAATCTCTATAACAAAAAAACCTATTCTCAACGAATAGGTTTTTTTTTGCTCCTTGCCTTTCATGAAAATCTAATTCAAACTTGCTTTATACATTCTAGCTTCCTCCCAAGAAAATTGATGCGCGTGTTTTTCCATCAGTGTATTCAATGATTCTTCTTTATATCCGGCAAAGGCATCGGCTAAATCTTGAATTTTATCCTCCGGCAAAACCTCTGAAATTGATACCGCCTTAGTTTGAATTAATTTTACGAAATGTCCATAAATAGTTTGTTTGGTGAGTACTCTAATTCTGGCAATATCTTCTATAGAGTTTTTTTCAACCCATAATTCATAGGTTTCCTGTATAGTTGATTTTTTTGGAGTTGCCTTAGTCGGTTTCTTTTTAGAATAGCGCTCCAGGTCTTTTTCGTCTTCTATAAGCGTAATATTTACTTTTTTGAACTCTTGCTGTATTGATTCGGTTTTTTTGATCTTATACCGCTTTATTTCATCTGAAGTTAATTTTTCCTTTGAAATAGTTTCACCTGAAACCACTGTTTCAATTAATAATTTGGCTTTCATTAAACGCAAAACAGCTTTTGTTTGTAAATCTTCCAGAACGATCAACTCATCATAATATGCTTTTACCTTTTTGATGCGCTTCACTTCTTCTAATTTCCAAAGTATTTCGTAAACCAACTTATCCATCGGTGTCAGAAAATAATTGAATGCCGCTTGAACTCTATCAGAGACATGATTTAAATCAACCGTTTCCAGACTGAAAAGTTTATTCAATTGCAAAATGAATTTTTTGGATGGCTCCAAAAGCTGTTCTATCATTTCCATTTGCTGTTTGGCCCAAAACGCCTGTTTTGATTTTTCCGAATTTTCGGCTTTATCATTATAACTGAATTTATGATTGCGCCATTCTTGGGCCAAATCGTCCCAATCAAAACTACTAATCAGGTAATTATGGATAAAATTTTTAGTTTCAAAATGCAGTGCGTTCTCCAAAAAGGAATCCGAGGCTTTGTTCAGCGAATAATCCATCACGTCCTGATCATTCGAAATACCATTCATTTGAAGCGGAGAAAGCAAAATAAGCCCATTTAAAGACCGTAAACGAGATAATGCGACATACGCTTGTCCTGGAAGAAAAACTCGCGAAACATCAAGCGCTGCTTTGTCAAATGTCAATCCCTGACTTTTGTGCACCGTAATTGCCCAGGCCAACTTGATCGGATAATGGACAAAACTGCCCAAAACCTCCTCTTCGATTTCTTTGGTCATTTCATCGACTTTGTAACGAATATTTTGCCATTCATATTTTTCGACTTCAATCGTTTTATTCTCTTCGGGAAAATGAACAAGAATTTCCTGATTCGAAAGCGATTTAATAACGCCCATTTTTCCGTTAAAATAATTCTTATCGAAAGACAAATCATTTTTCACAAACATGATTTGTGCACCAACCTTCAATTGCAAAAGCTCTTCGACCGGAAATATTTTCTCGGGAAAATCTCCAGTAATTTCAGGTTTGTAAGTCAATAGCTTTCCTTCCAAATCTTCCAGTGCCTGAGCATTCATTTCGTCTGCCTTAGCATTATGAGTAGTAAGCGTAATGTACCCCTTATTCGCTTTTAAATCAAAATCCGGTTTTACATATTGGTTTAAGGTTTGGATATCCTGCTGCGAAATCTGATTGTTACGCAGATTATTCAATACGGAAATAAAGGTGTCGTCCGTCTGACGAAAAATTTTGGATAATTCGATATATAAAGGCGGACTTTGCTGCACCGCATGCGAATGAAAAAAGAATTTTCCCTTATAATAATTTTTAAGCGTCCGCCACTCCTCATCCCGGATTACAGGAGGCAATTGCAGTAAATCTCCAATAAACAAAACCTGCACACCACCAAATGGAGAAGCTTTCTTTCGAACCGTTTGCATCATATAATCCATGGCGTCCAATAAATCCGCACGGAGCATACTCACTTCATCTATGATCAATAATTCCATATTACGAATCACTGCTTTTTTCAAACCATTCATTTTAAAATGTCTACGCAAAGTGGCCTTGGTTTCGAACTTGCTATGTTCAGAGAATTGAGGGGAAGAATTATCCGGAATAAAACCGCCAAATGGCAATTGGAACATCGAATGTATGGTTACTCCACCAGCGTTTAATGCTGCAATTCCTGTGGGTGCCACCACCACAGTATTCTTATGTGTGGTTTGGATAATTTCCCGTAAAAGTGTGGTTTTACCCGTACCGGCTTTCCCGGTCAAAAAGACTGAGCGCTGGGTTTGATTGATAAATCGTAAGGTGTAGGCGGCGGCTTCAGAAATGGTTTGCATATGGCGTATATTAAAAAAAGCTAAAATATTAAAAATATCAGAAAATTACTATATTTATATAGATTTTGGAATTGCATGCGAGCGAAATCCTCATCACGAAGAAAATCCACGAGATCTAAGAACCAACTTATTATCTAAAAAAGACCGACTTTACAAAGGACTACTTTGCAAACAAAGAATATCCACCGAACCAAAAAATTACGCTATGATACTTTCGCTTTACTTCAAGTTCAACAAATTATTTAAGTACTAAAAAGCTAAAAAAAAAAGCCTTCAATCTAATTATAGATGAAGGCGATTTTTTGAATTAATGGAAATATTATTTTTTTGCTTCAGCTTTTTCTTCAGTTTTAGCTTCTTTTGGAGCAGCTTTGTATTTGTCATTCAAGGCTTTAATAATTTCCTTTGTAATATCGAATTTGTCTTCAGCATATAAAATAGTCGCTGCATCACCGGTTCCATAAATGTAAGCGTATCCTTTTTCTTTACCGTAAGTTTTGATGAATTTCTTCACACCGCTTACTAAAGAATCCATCTCTTTACCACTTTCTTGTTGTAATTGTTGAGACAATGCTTGTTGAGCATAACCCAATTGTTGCTCTCTTTTTTGTAATTCAGCTCCTTTTTGTTGTGCCCACGCCTGACCATTTGCTTGAGCTTGACTTTGAAAACTGGCAGCTTCTTGCTTGAAACGATTAATTTCAGCTTCTAACTGTCTTCCTTTTTCTTCTGCTTGCGCTTTATATTTAGCTTCAAGGTCTTTTGCCTCTGTATATTGTTTCATTAATTCTGAAGTATCAACGTAAGCTGTTTTTACTTCTTTTACTTCTGCCGCTTTCTCACAAGCGATAAGTAAAATTGAAATTGCGATAAGTGCTAATGCTTTTTTCATTTTGATGAATTTGTAGTTTTTAAGTATTGTTGACAAAAATATAAAAAAATAAATAGCATTATCATAAAGTTTGAAAAATGCAAAATATTTATTGTATCAGTTTTTACTATTGTTGTTTATAAATTAATAATTAGAGGTTATCAAAACCCAATCCTATAGCTTTTAAATACGCCTTTTTCTCAAAAAAAGAGATATAAACCCTCAAATAAGATAAAAACTTCTCTTAAATCGCCTTAAAATAGATTTTAAGTGTTTTTCAGGACATAAATATGTGATGAATACTCAAAATTCTTCTTGGCTTTCAAATTAGACTGCAAGCCGATAAAAAATGCTTTTATAAAATTCATTTTCCCCGTTTTGTATTTTTCCGAAAGTAATGCAACATAAAAAGAGTCAAATTTCATCGGAAGTATTTTTACCAATTGCATCCCTTCTTTCTCGAAAAGCATTTTAATCGCTTTCTTTGAAAAATGCCAAAAATGAATTGGCACATCATACGCGGCCCAAAATTTTCCATAATGTTTCGCATCGAAAGATTTGAAATTAGGAACCGCTACAATCAAAGTTCCGTTGGGTTTCAATAATCGTTTGAGTTCTTTTATTTGGTTATCCAAATTAGGAACGTGTTCCAAAACGTGCCACATTGTAATTATGTCAAAAGAATGACTTTCTATTTCAGACGTTAGCTCCACAAACGCAACTCCTTTATTTTTTGCGATCGCCTTTGCTTTGTCACTTGGCTCTACTCCTATTGTTTGCCAACCATCTTGCTTAGCAACTGACAAAAAATCCCCGGTACCAGCTCCTATGTCTAAAATTCGTCCTTTATTAGGTTGAAGGGAATTAATTAAATTCAATTTGTTTTTGAGTGCAATATTTTTTACAAAATGATATGCTTTTTCAAAAAGAGACCTTTTACTGTCCGTATGCGAAATATAATCTACGCTCTCGTAATATTTTCCTAGTGTATCTAAACTAGGTTGTGGTGATGTGATTAGCATATCCAGATTTTCATCGTGATATAAGTCAAAAATTTCTTTTGATACGGAATAATCGGTAACGGTTAAAAAATGCTTTTGGTTAGAAGTATCCATTAATTAATTAATTGTGCTTTTATTTTTTTGTTTTTTTACACTAAACCCTGAAAATGTTTAAAATCATTTTCAGGGTCAATTTACTTTTATTTTAAAACTTTTCAACAAAGACAGGGTCTCCGAGCGTAGTTTCACGTGGAACAAATTTAGTATTCAGTCGCAGTATTCAGTTTTGCAGCAGGACCAAAACTGAATACTGCGACTGAATACTAAATTTAACGTCCAATATAAATAAGCAAAACCGAAATATCACTTGGAGATACTCCGCTAATTCTTGACGCTTGAGAAATAGTTACTGGACGAATTTTTGATAACTTTTGCTTTGCTTCAATAGACATCGATTTTATTTTATTGTAATCGAAATTTTCAGGAATTTTTACTTCTTCTAAACGAGTCAGCTTATCAGCATTATTTCTTTCCTTTTCTATATATCCGGAATATTTCACTTGAATTTCCGCTTGCTCTAAAATTTCCTGATCCAAATTATTTTCCTCTACATAAGAAACAACTTTCTCAAATTTCATTATATCTTCCAAATCAATTTGCGGACGGGAAAAAACTTTAAACATTTTATCTCCTTGTGAAATCAACGCCGTACTTTTCGATTCTAAAATAGGATTTGCCTCCGCAACAGAAACACTCGTTTCTTTGAAGAAAGCAACCATTTTTTCAGATTCATTTAATTTGTGTTCCATTCTACGCAAACGAGCTTCAGATGCTAAACCAATTTCATGCGACATTGGAGTTAATCTAAAATCAGCGTTATCCTGACGAAGTAAAGTTCTATACTCTGCACGAGAAGTAAACATTCGATACGGTTCTTCGGTTCCTTTAGTAATTAAGTCATCAATAAGAACTCCAATATATGCTTCATCTCTTTTTAAAATTAAAGGTGCTTTTTCGTGCACTTTTAAATGCGCATTAATTCCCGCCATCAATCCTTGCGAAGCCGCTTCTTCATATCCAGTTGTTCCATTTATTTGCCCAGCAAAATATAAACCCTCCACTAACTTTGTTTCCAAAGTATGTTTCAATTGTGTCGGAGGAAAATAATCATATTCGATTGCATAACCAGGACGGAAAAATTTCACATTCTCAAAACCTGCCACAGTGCGTAACGCTTTAAATTGAATATCCTCAGGAAGTGAAGTTGAAAAACCGTTTACATAAACCTCGCAGGTATTCCATCCTTCCGGTTCGACAAAAAGTTGATGTCTTTCTTTATCAGCAAATCGATTAATTTTATCTTCAATCGATGGACAATATCTCGGACCCAAACTTTTGATTCTCCCGTTAAACATTGGAGAACGATCAAAACCCTCTCTCAAAATATTATGAACCTCCAAAGAGGTATACGTCATATGACAAGATTTCTGGATCACCAAAGGAGTCGTCAGATCGGAGTACGAAAATTTATCAGGCTTCGCATCACCCTTTTCTTCATTCATTTTAGAATAATCCAAAGAACGACCATCCACTCTTGGAGGTGTTCCTGTTTTCATTCTTCCCGCTTGAAAACCTGCATTAACCAAATCCTCGGTAATTCCGTAGGCAGCACTTTCTCCTGCTCTTCCTCCACCAAACTGCTTTTCTCCAATATGAATCAAACCATTCAAAAAAGTTCCATTGGTTAACACAACAGATTTTGCCTTAATTTCAATTCCCAAAGAAGTGCGTATCCCTTTTACCTTTCCGTTCTCAATTATCAAACCTTTCACCATCTCTTGGTAAAAATCCAAATTAGGAGTCCCTTCCAACATCAAACGCCACTCCTCAGCGAAACGCATGCGATCACTTTGAACTCTTGGCGACCACATCGCAGGACCTTTTGATTTATTCAACATCTTGAACTGGATTGCCGTTCTGTCTGAAACAATTCCGGAGTATCCGCCAAGAGCATCAATCTCTCTTACAATTTGTCCTTTTGCTATTCCACCCATTGCCGGATTACAGGACATTTGTGCGATGTTCTGCAAGCTCATCGTCACCAACAAAGTTGAAGAACCTAAATTTGCAGCAGCAGCAGCAGCCTCGCAACCTGCGTGCCCTGCGCCAACAACAATCACATCGTATTCGTTTAAAAACATTCTCTTTATAATTTACGCCCTTCGGCAAGCCTCAGGGCTGTAGTTTTGCAATCTTTTTTTCTTGTTCCACGTGAAACATTATGTTATTCATTCCAAACTATCAAAAACTGTTCCACGTGAAACACGTTTAGTTTTACTCTAAAAAACAACAATTATTTGTTCCACGTGAAACATATTATCAATCCATAAAAAACTTCACTTACTGTTCCACGTGAAACATAGCTAATTTTTCATCTTCTTTAGCACGCATCTTTAATTCATCATTTTCTGTTTTATCCTTGTATCCACAGTAATGCAATACCCCATGAACCAAAACGCGCTTTAACTCTTCTTCAAAAGAAACATTAAAATCAAGAGCGTTGTCTTTAACCCGCTCAACTGAAACAAAAACATCTCCATTCAATTCATTACCCATTGAGTAATCAAAACTAATAATATCTGTTAATGTGTCATGATTTAGGTATTCCAGATTAATTTTATGCAGATATTCATCATCGCAAAAAATATAATTTATCTCCCCTTCTTTTTTGTTTTCAGACTCGATAACTCTAGTCAACCACGTTGCAATTGCTTCTTCGTTTTCTAAAGTAAAGTCGTTTTCGTAATTAAAATTGATCATTTTTTATTAAAATATTCTTGAACCCTTTGATTAAAATTCGAGCGCAAAGGTAAGGATTGTCTATTTAATATCTCTATGCTATTTAAATAATCTAATAAGGGAGCTGGCAAGCTACTAGATCTGTTGTAAAACTCTCTTTTACTAGTTTCAGATTGCCGTTTGTTTTCTTCGCCTTGTTCTTGTACTGCACTATTCAACTTTAATAACTCTTGTTTAACGTTTAATATTTTTTGAAGGGTTTCGTTTTTAAAACCTTTATTTAAAAGTTGCTTTTCTATCTGCTTCATTTGCTCCAAAGCACTTTGGCCATTGCCTCCCAAACCTTGCTTATTGAGCTCTTTCTCGAGAGCTTCTCGCAGTTGTTTCTGCTCTTTATAAATCTCCATTATTGCTTTTGCATCGCCTTCTCCATCACCACCATCACCATTATTACTTCCATCTTTACCCTGTTTACCACTCTTGCCTGCACTAGGTTTCTCCCCTTTTTTAATACCATCTTTCATTTTCTCCCCTAAACCTTCTTGCTTTTTAATGATGTCTGGTAATTGCATCCCCTGGCCCTGACCTGATTTAGGCTTACCCATACCCATACCTGACATAGACATTTGCATATTAGATAGTGTATCACTTAATAAATCTGCCAATTTATTAGCAGATGACACAGTGTATTGCTGATGAGAAAGCCCTTTTGGAATCTGAGCATCACTTAAAGTCTCCAATGATTTATCAATATTGTACTCAATATTTCCTATTTCTTTAGTGACTGATTCTGCAATTTTAGGGTTTCGCAATGATACAGCAAACAAACTATCATCTACATGCTTGAATTGTTGCTTTAAGTTTTGCTGCTGTTTTATATACTTATTAAAAGATGGTGAACCTGCTTTTAAATTTTTAAACTGACCCATTACATCCTCTTGAGATACAGAAAAAGCAAGCAAGTTATCTAAAATTTGGCGTAGCATTTTTATATCCTCTTCCATTTGCTCACTCTCTGACGCTTCCATACTCTCTTGCATTTTCATAGCCATTTCTTTCATTTTTTTTGAAGCGCTCTTTTGTTTTGGTTTCGCCTTTTCCTTGTTAGATTTCTGCAACTCTTCTCCAGCTTTCTTCAAATCGTCTTCAATACTTTTCTCTTTCAGATCATCATTAGGAAGATCTAAAGGCGATTTCAATTCCTTATTTTCCTTCTCTAAATCATTTAACTCTTCTTGTATTTTATCAAATGTTTTTCTAATTTCTTCTTGATTGACTAAATTATTTTCATTCAATTTATCAGATAATTGATTTTGCTTTTCTGAAAGTTTATCTAATTTATCAGCTAATTGTTCCGCCTTTTTTTCAACATAAAACTTCTTAGTTAACTCAACTAACTGCTCCAAAGTCCTAGTTTGATTTTTACTGCTTTGTTTAAAATTATCTAACTTTTTCAATAACTCTTCGCTATCAATCTTATCATTTAGCTTTTGCAATTCATCTAAAAGCTTTTCATTTTTTTCTAAATCCTTATCAACTTTGTCGAGACGTTTTTGCAATTCTTCTTTTGAATCTGCATCAAATTTATCTAAATCATCCTTCATTTTCTTTGCAAATTCCTGCATCAATTTATCTTGTTGCTTCTGGCGCTCTACAAAATCCAATACTTTTTTCTGGTCTTTAAACTCAAAATTATCTTTCTCCTTTCCCATCTGTTGCAACTTATCCATCTCAGATAATTGCCTATCCTGAGACTTAAGAGATCTTTCTAAACTATTAATATTATCATTCTGTTGCTGCAATATCTCATCTTCTTTTTCTTCACGAGTAGCAACACGATCTGAAAAAACACTAGATTTTGCACTTTTAAAATGATGTATAGCATCGTTATCGTAAACCTCAAAATAATAATCATACGAAATTCCTTCCTCCACCGGAAGGTTACTCGGAAAAGAAAACACAAACTGATCAAAAGCAACGGGCTTAATACTTATTGTTCCACGTTTGGCAGTGTGCGGTTTTGCTCTCTCATAGAAGACAATCTGAAGCTTAGAAAGACCATAATCGTCAGAGATCTGACCTACAACGTAGTTAGATCCCACCTTTAAACTATCAGGAGCGGCACCTACGTTGATCGATGGGTATTGATCTTTGATAACCGACAACTGATAATCGAGCTTTTCATAGTTTTTTACGCTACTATTAGAGGTAAGAATTTGATAATCTGTATTTTGACTAACATTTTTTGACAAAACAAAGCTATTTTCTGCTTTTACAAAAGGAAATATATGTTTTCCTTCTTTCCAATCAATATTTTGCGTAGCAATCGTATTCATTCTCCAAGTAACACGCGTTCCTTCAGGAATAATAGCATTACCAGATCCCTTAATCACTTCAGATTTTCGTTTCAAGTAAACCGGAAAATTTAACAACATTTCAAAATTAGAAATAGAGGGAACAGTCACCACCTGCAATTCATAATCGGAAGAAGAAACAGAATTTGCCTCCAAATGGAAGACAAGATTTTGTGAAGCTTTAGTAACTTTGAATTCAAATAAACCTGACCCAACAGATTCCATATAATAACTTTCATCGTCCAAGAAAATCATAACATTTTCCGGAACCACTTTCCCTTCTGTTTTCACACGAACAATAAAATCTTTATTTTGTTCTGTTTGGAGACTATGGTTCAAAACAATAAATTCAAAAGGTGCCGGTGGTAAAAATTGCTGATTGAAATGAACCACGCGATTCAAACTCTGAGATATTACTTTACTGTTTCCAGATAAATAGAAAAAAACAAAAAACAGAATTGGTACAATAGCTAAAGGCAAATACTTCTGATTTTTATTAAAATTAATAACATTTCCAAAAGGGATCGGCTGTAATGCCAAAGCTTTTTGTTCGATCGATGCAACCAATAATTCAGATTGTTCCACGTTTTGGGATAGCTGCAAAAAATTTGTCAACTTATCACTAACCTCAGTAAAGTGATTTCCAATAATTGACGAAGCTTGTTTATAATCCATTCCCTTCTGCAACCTCAATAATTTAAAAATCGGAAACAGAATAAAACGCAACAATAGAAAAACTTCACCAATAACAAAAATCCAAAACAGAAAAGCTCTTCCAACTGGTTTCAACCAAAGAAAATATTCAATAAACAGCGTAATCAGAAAATACAACAGACCTAAACCTATGAAAAATATAATTCCTTTTATCAATTCATTCGTATAGAATTTTTTGATAAAGGCTTCGAGTTTCAAATATATTATACTTCTGGTATCCACTATTTATGATTTAATTATAATAACCACTAAAAGTAACAATTTATATAAATAAAGAAATGTTAAATCCGTAAAGTTTTAAATGAATAAATTATCTCATTTTCAAATTCTTTAATTGACTAATTGAAATTGTATCTTTGCCCAAAATTCATAAAGATGTCAAAACAAGTTCGTGTGCGTTTTGCACCAAGTCCAACAGGACCATTACATATTGGCGGAGTTCGTACCGCACTATTCAACTATTTGTTTGCAAAAAAAAATAATGGTGTTTTCTTTTTACGAATAGAAGATACCGATCAAAACCGTTTTGTTCCAGGTGCCGAAGAATATATAATGGAAGCACTTGAATGGTTAGGCATTTCACCAGACGAAACTATAGGGAAAAATGAAAAATTTGGTCCCTATAAACAAAGCGAGAGAAAGCATTTATACAAACAATATGCAGATGAATTAATCAATTCCGGTAATGCCTATTATGCATTTGATACAGCAGAGGCTTTAGATCTTCATAGAAAACAACACGAAGAACAAGGAAAAACATTTATTTATAATCATCATAACAGAGAAAAACTTGATACTTCATTAGTAATTTCGGCAGATGAAACTGCTAAAAGAATCGCTTCCGGCGAAGATTTTGTTATCCGATTTAAAACGCCAGTTGCCGAAACATTACATCTGCACGACATCATCCGTGGAGATGTTAAATTTGAAACAAGCCTACTAGATGATAAAGTATTATTCAAAAGCGATGGAATGCCAACTTATCATTTGGCTAATATCGTAGATGACCATTTGATGGAAACCTCACATGTTATTCGAGGTGAGGAATGGCTGCCATCTATGCCTTTGCATGTTTTATTGTACAGAGCTTTTGGTTGGGAAGCTCCGGAATTTGCACATTTACCATTAATAATGAAACCTATAGGTAACGGAAAATTATCTAAAAGAGATGGTGATAAAATGGGATTCCCTGTATTCCCATTAGATTGGAAAACCGAAGAAGGTATCTCATCAGGATACAGAGAAAAAGGATTTTTTCCTGAAGCTGTTGTTAATTTCCTCGCTTTATTAGGATGGAATGATGGAACAGAAAAAGAATTATTCACTTTACAAGAATTAATAAGTGCTTTTGATCTAAGCAGAGTCCATAAATCTGGTGCAAAATTCGACCCAGAAAAGAACAAATGGTTTAATCATCAATATTTGATAAAACAAAAAGATGAAGATTTAGCTAAAGCGTTCCTTCCTATTTTGAATGAAAAAGGTTTTTCGAATACGCTAGAGATGACAAAATTGATCAAAATAGTTTCTCTGATAAAAGATCGTGCACATTTTGTTTCTGAATTTTGGGAATTGAGTGATTTCTTTTTTGCGGCTCCAACAGCTTATGATGAGAAAGCAAGTAAAAACTGGAAAGAAGAAACCCCATTCTTAATGCAGAGTCTCATTTCAATTTTAGAGGAAATTGGAGAATTCTCATCCATGAACATAGAAACCATTGTCAAAGATTGGATGACAAAAAACGAAATCGGAATGGGGAAAGTAATGCAACCCTTTCGTTTGAGTTTAGTAGGAGCGCTCAAAGGTCCTCACCTATTTGATATCGTAGAATTAATTGGAAAAGAAGAAACCATTAATAGAATTCAAAAAGCAATAGCAACATTGTAAAAACAAAAAAGCTCCCGAAATTTGGGAGCTTTTTTTTAAAAGTAAAGTATAAGATTACCATTCGCAATTCCAGGATTCCCTTTCAAATTAACTCCTAGGTTTTGATAATTCAAATTACCAAAGGTGTTAAATAAACCATACTGATAAGAGAAATTCAGACGAACGTGTTTAACTCCAAAAGTAATTCCGGCTGCCGGATAAAAATTAAATTTAGAAATATCAACAATATCTTTTGCTAATAAAGGAGTTCCAGAAATACTATTATTTTCATCTTCACTGTCAATCTTGAGTTTTCCGTTTAGCTGAAAAATAGGTCCAAATTCCAAACTTAAATGATTAGGAATAATTTTATAACTAAACTGTAAGGATACTTGAGCAGAAGGCAAGGTATATTTCACATCTTCATCAAATAATACTAGATTCTTTGTAGCTACCAAGAAATTGTTTTCACTAAATTGAATAGCATAAACCATGTCCCAATCATTATAAAAATTACCTCTTACAGAAAGACCGGCATTCCATCCTGTATCAGGTTTGGCATCAAAACTATCGGTCATCAAAGTAAACTGGTTCATACCAACGATAATACCAATTCGATTGGAATCTCTGTATTTATATTGTGCAAATACAACTCCTGAAAACAGAATAAAACTAAACGTAAAAAATATCTTTTTCATGAAATAAAATATTACTGGAACAAACCTAAAGATTTTTTGTAATTTAACACTGATTTTTTAACTAAATTATTAAAACTATGGACATTCCATTAATTATTTTTCTTGTATTCGGGTTATTTATTTTCTTATCCTCCTTCTTTACCGTAAAACAACAATCATCCGTTATCATTGAACGTTTTGGTAAATTCTTAAGTGTTCGCAATTCTGGATTGCAACTCAAAATTCCACTAATAGACAGAATTGCAGGTCGTGTTAATTTAAAAATTCAACAATTAGATGTTATCATTGAAACGAAAACCAAAGATAATGTCTTTGTAAAAATGAAAGTTTCGGTTCAATTTAAAGTCATTCAGGAAAAAGTATATGATGCTTTTTACAAACTGGAATATCCACACGACCAAATAACTGCTTATGTTTTTGACGTAGTACGAGCGGAAGTTCCTAAACTAAAATTAGACGATGTTTTTGAAAGAAAAGACGATATTGCCATCGCGGTAAAAAGAGAACTAAATGAAGCCATGACTACTTACGGATATGATATTATCAACACTTTGGTTACTGATATAGATCCAGATATACAAGTAAAAAATGCCATGAACAGAATTAATGCAGCTGACAGAGAAAAGACAGCAGCCGAATTTGAAGCAGAAAGTTCAAGAATTAGAATTGTAGCTAAAGCTAAAGCAGAAGCAGAAAGTAAGCGTTTACAAGGACAAGGTATCGCAGATCAAAGACGTGAAATTGCAAGAGGACTAGTAGAAAGTGTTGAAGTTTTGAACAGTGTTGGGATCAATTCACAAGAAGCATCCGCATTAATTGTGGTTACACAACATTATGATACCTTACAGGCTATTGGTGCAGATGCAAATTCTAATCTAATATTATTACCAAATTCACCACAAGCCGGAAGTGATATGTTGAATAATATGGTTGCCTCCTTCTCCGCTTCCAATCAGGTAGGCGAAATGATGAAAAAAGCCAATAGAAAACTGAAACCAAAAAATGAAGAGCATCAAAATGGTAATCAATCACCTACACTACCAGAAACGCCACAAGAGGAAGTATAACTACTTGGTAAAAACAAAAAAGAGACTTAACGGTCTCTTTTTTTATTTTTAAGCCAATTTATCATATATGGAAGTACAGCTAAAAGAACTTTTGAATACGAATTCCTCGCCACAGATTTACAACTACCTAAAAAATCAATCAATAAGTTTTCCGGCCTAAGAACTTCTTTTGTTTGTTCAATATTCAAAAGAATTTTTTGAAGATGAATTTCTTTTTCCAATTTTAGAATTTCTAATTCCCGATCAATTTCGGAGTAAGATGAATATTTTTTGATTTCCATAATTAGTCATTAAAAAAGATTTCTGAAAATTTCTCTAAAATAGGTCTATCAATAATTTTATGTTGAAACAAAAACAAAAATAAAGTTAGTAATAGATAAATTCCACCAACAATAAGAAAACCTAGAGCATTACTATCCAAAAAGTTACCAATAGCAAAAGCAGCAGCTACTGAACAAAACAATAAAACCATACTGAAACATAAAAGAACCAAAGCAAACTTCAAAATCATACTAGTAGATTTCATTGCTACTTTAAAACTCTTCAATTTATAGTAATCCAAATTACTTTCAATATACTTTTGCGTGTGATCTTGAATGTTTTCGCTATGTTCTCTTAATTCTTTAAAAGCCATTGTCTAGTTTTTAGTATTCAATAATTAATTTACAACACCCTATTTTTTTTGAAGTTTAGCATTCTGAGTTTTCAGCTCCGCTAATTTTGTTTCTAAAAATGAAATAACATCTTCTGTTTTATAACTCATGTTTGAAACTAAATCCTCATAAGAATCTTCCAGATTGTATTTAGTGGTTGTAAACTTATTTTTCAATTGTGCTGAAACTTCATCTAATTTATGTTTCAAATCATTTTTAGTATCATCAAAACCATCTTTAATTTTCTCTCTGGTTTTTGAACCTTTATCCGGAGCAAACAAAATTCCAATTCCAGCTCCTATTGCTGCACCAGTCAAAAGTGCTAGCAATGTATTTCCTGTGTTATTTGACATGATCTTTCCTTTTTAAATAGTTTGTTTTATAAAGATACAACTTTATTAACAATCATTAGTTAACAACTCGATAAAGTGTAATTATATAAGACAAAAAGTAAAATAAAGAACGCTGTTAAACGATTTTAATAAAAACAATATTCTTATCATAAAATACAAAATACTCTTTTAAATTTAATTTATATAAGTCAATATTAATAGTTTAAAATAATTATAAATTAATAATCAATAGAAAAAATATATAATAATTATATATATATAAACAATACTTTATAATAACAAAAATCTATAATACAAAAAAAACGATATTTACCCAGACAACTTCATAAAAACCAAAAAATCACTTTTCAATATTTCAACAATTGCGTTTATACTTTTTAAGCTAAAAAAACTAAAAGTAAATAGTTTCATCTACAAATATCAGTTCATTACTAGTTACCACAACATAATTAAAAAAAAATAGCCGTTTACAAGCCAAAAAATAAAATAAAGCTTACTAATAAAAGATATTTACAAAAATAATAATGATATCACAAAATTTAAAAAAGTGGCTTAAAATGAATATATATCAGTCAATTTTAATTAATAAATATTATATAATTTTAAAAAATAATAGATAAAATTAATAATAAAAAAACTCGCTAGTAAGCGAGTTTTAAATATATAAAATCTATGTTAAAAAAATTATAGGTTCCTTAACTCTGCCAAAACTTTTTCATTTTTCTCATCTTTTATCATTTCGAAAAGTTGCACTTTAAAATCTTCAAAATTCACAGTATCATGTTTTATATTTTGAATAACTGAAATCCTAACTTTGGCTAATTGACTTTTTAAAGACATCGAATACAATTTTGTTAAAGATTCAAAATCTATGTCCGAAGGATTCACTTTATCAGAATGTTCCAAAATTAAATTAGCAAATAATAACGAACTATTATCGTTTTTAATATTCTTAACGATTGTTTGGTTAACAAGACTATAATTATCAATGCTTTTAATACTTTCGATAATACTATCAAGAATTAAATTGGCAGCATTTTCATCCTTTTCCTTCACGTATTTATTGATTTCTTTTTGCGTATTCATCAACAAATTTTGCTCTTTTTTACCTTTTTCCTCCCAAGCATCTTTAAGTCCAACTGTTTTATTAAAAACTAATTTACCTTCGGCCGAATCTTTATCTACATTGAAATAACCTAATCTTTGAAATTGAAAATTATCGCCACTTTTAACTTTAGCAAGACTAGGTTCTATATAACCTTTTACTACTTCTAATGAATTACTGTTAATAAATTCCAAGAAACTTTTCTCTTTATGACTATCCGGCGCTTCATCAGTAAACAAACGATCATACATTCGAACTTCAGCTTCAACGGCATGTGCGATAGAAACCCAATGTAATGTTCCTGCTACTTTTCGTTGACTAGCTTCACTCCCACTTCCACTACGACTATCTTCGTCATAGCTTACTTGAATTTCAATTATATTGCCTTCTGAATCTTTAGTAACAGATTCTCCTTTAATGATATAAGCATTTTTTAAGCGTACTTCTTTGCCTAAACTCAAACGGAAAAACTTAGCTGGTGCCTCTTCTAAAAAGTCTTCTCTTTCTATAAATAATTCACGGGAAAAAGGAACTTTTCTATACCCTGCATCTTCATCTTCCTGGTTATTTTCCGCATCCAACCATTCTTCCTTATCTTCCGGATAATTGTTAATAACCAATTTAATAGGATCTAAAACAGCCATAACTCTAGCTGCTTTTTTGTTTAAATCTTCTCGTAAACAAAACTCTAAAAGGGAAACATCAATCACATTTTCGCGTTTAGCAACACCAATTATATCACAAAATTTACGAATAGAAGCTGCTGTATATCCTCTTCTTCTCAATCCAGAAATAGTTGGCATTCTAGGATCATCCCAACCATCAACAAAATTTTCCTGAACTAACTGCAAGAGTTTTCTCTTACTCATGACAGTATAATTTAAATTCAACCGGGCGAATTCATATTGATTTGGTCTTACCTTATTCTCATCATAAATTTGATCTAAAAACCAATTATACAACTCCCGGTGCATCACAAATTCTAATGTACAGATAGAATGTGAAATTTGTTCCATATAGTCACTTTCCCCATGAGCATAATCATACATTGGATAAATCTTCCACTCGTTCCCGGTTCTATGATGGTGACGGTGTAATATGCGGTACATCAATGGATCACGCATCAACATATTTGTAGATGCCATATCAATTTTAGCACGTAAAACATGGCTTCCTTCAGGAAAATCACCATTTTTCATTCCTTCAAATAAGCTAAGATTTTCTTCAACAGAACGATTTCTAAAAGGCCCGTCAACACCTGCTTGCGTCGGAGTTCCCTTTTGAATAGCCATCTCTTCAGAAGACTGACTATCAACATATGCCTTTCCATTTTTTATCATCAACACAGCCCAATCGTACAATTGTTGAAAATAATCAGACGAATACAATTCTTCCGTCCAATTAAAGCCTAGCCATTGTAAATCTTCCTTAATAGCATCAACATATTCCTGCTCTTCCTTAGCTGGATTGGTATCATCAAAACGTAAATTTACAGGTGCATTATACTTTAATCCTAAACCAAAATTCAAGCATATAGATTTAGCATGGCCAATATGCAAATAACCAT
The DNA here is from genome assembly GCF_040049085.1 of Flavobacterium maritimum. Lineage (NCBI taxonomy): Bacteria > Pseudomonadati > Bacteroidota > Flavobacteriia > Flavobacteriales > Flavobacteriaceae > Flavobacterium > Flavobacterium maritimum. Next base: position 209,071 of record NZ_JBDLZY010000003.1, on the reverse strand, counting down.
TTGGTTCCGGTGGAAAACGAAAACGTAATTTATCTTGTGAAAGACCTCCAGCAAGGCTGTCTTCAATGATTTGTTCAATAAAATGAAGTGATTTATCTTCTGTTGACATTGTTTTAAATTTTGAGAAGCAAAGTTACCAAAATTGTTGCTGAAACCTTGAAACCTTGAATCGTTTATTTGACTTTAAGCCTAAAAAAACAAAACATTTTGTACTTTTATCCAATAAAACGATTTAAAAAAAACACGAATAAACTTAAATCATGGGAATCATAAAATTAAAAAATATACGAACTTTCTCTTATCACGGTTGTTTAATCGAAGAAGGAAAAATTGGTTCAGACTATAGTGTTGATTTAGAAGTAAAAACAGACTTAAGAAAGTCAGCTGAAACAGATAATCTCGAAGATACTGTTGATTATGTTCTTTTAAATAGAATTGTAGTGGAAGAAATGGACATAAGAGCACAATTATTAGAAAATGTTGCCCGTAGAATAATAGTTCGAATTTTTTCGGAAGTTCCAGCTATCTCCAGAATTATAGTTGCCGTTTCTAAACTAAATCCTCCTATTGGTGGTGATGTTGAAGCAGTTACTATAGAAATGGAAGAATACAGAAATTAATTCTTTTAGAAAAAAAGACCTTTTTAGAAAAGCTAAAAAAGCTATTCTTAATTTTTTTTAGCATTTTTAGACTTTAAACTTTTAAACTTTAAACTTTTTAGTTACTTTTGCCGTCCATTCAATTATGGCGTCGTGGCCGAGCGGCTAGGCTGGGCTCTGCAAAAGCTCCTACTCCGGTTCGAATCCGGACGATGCCTCTAAAACCTTCAAGGAAACTTGGAGGTTTTTTTATGCTTAATTTTTATAAAAAATTAGATAAAAATAGGGTTCGATTCCGGACGATGTCATCAGAACTTTCTAAGTAATTTGGAGGTTTTTTTATGTCTAATTTTTGGAAAAAATTGAATAAAGATAAGGTTCAAATCCGAGTCATACTGTAAAAATATTCAAAGCTATTTGATGTTTATTATCAATAACATTTGAATTTAATATAAACCATATAAGTACTTATACTATTGTAATTTTTGAAGGAATTTTAAAAAAATGCCTGATTATAAATAATTTTACAATCAGGCATTTTATAATTATTAGAATAAAATCTATTTATCAATATTTTCAAAAGCATTTTTAACCATCTCTTTTTCTTTTGGAAACCAGCCTTGTGTTATTAAAACAAGTCCGAAAATAATTAAAACAATACTAATTCCTTTTTTAACTTTAAGAATATTTGAAGGAGTTAACTTTGATTTTAACTGTTTAGCCAATAAGATCTTGACACAGTCAATTAGTAAATAAGTAACAATCACCGATGTAAAAAAAGTCATCATTCGCGATGTTTGCAGTTCTAATTTTGGTCCAACAGAAATAATGATTGCCAGCCAAAAACCAAGAACTCCAATATTAATAATATTTAAGAAAAAACCTTTTATAAAAAGACTTATATAATTCTTTTTAATGATCTCTTTATCAATCAAATCATACTTAATTTTACCTTCTTTTTTTAATTTTATAAAAGATATAATTCCGTAAGCCAACATTAGCATTCCGCCAAACATAAAAAGTGCAGGCTTATCTTTTAAACTTTGAATTAACCTGTAACTTCCCAAATAAGCAATTCCTATAAAAAAAATATCTCCCAAAACAACTCCTATATCAAAAACCAAAGCAGCTCTGAATCCTTTGGTAATACTGGTCTCCAGTAAAATAAAAAATACTGGGCCTATCATGAAACTTAAAAAAATCCCCCAAGGAATACCAGTTATAATATCATTAATCATTAAATAATAATTTATTTAGAAAAAAATTTTAATACACTACTCTTTCTCAGTAATAGTACCTCCCATAACAGTTTCCTGATTAATTTGTTTTGGTTTTCCATAAATGAAAATAGAACCTCCAGCCTTTACTTTTGCATTTACCAAGGTAGATGCATTAATTTCAGCTTTTCCTCCAGCAGAAACGCTTATTTGTGTTTGTGATGTATGTAATTCTTCTGCTTTTACAATACCACCTGAAGTAATATCAATATCCTGATTTGTAGCCGAACCTCTTAAATCAATTATTCCACCTGAATTAGCCTTAATATTTGCTTTTTCAACATCCAAATCGACTCTGATCTCTGCTCCTTCTTTTGCATTCAACTCCATCACAGTTTGTTTAAAAGTATAATCACTCGAAATATAACTTCCTTCGCTAGCACTAATACTTTCGATTCTTTTAAAATACAACTTAATAGAAATTTCATCACCTGAAAATGCTTTAGTAATAGACATTCTAATTTTCAGTTCTCCGTTTTTATTGATAACTTCTACTTTATCTTCATCTTTTCCGGATATAATGATTTTGTTTTCTGAAGCTTCAATTAACTTCACATTCAGTTTATCAAATACTCTTACAGTATCAAAATCACCCAAGTTTTTAGTCACTTGTGCATTCAAATTAATAGCTAAAAATAATGCAGCTATAAAAAATAAATTTTTCATTTTATTACTATTTAAATAATTACTCGTTTCTTCTTAAAAAATTAAAATCCAACTGCTTTTTAACTAAATCTGCATTTTTAACTTTAACATAAATTTCGTCACCCAACTGTAATAATTTATTGGAAGTAGCACCTACAAGAGCATATTGTTTTTCGTCAAAAGTATAATAATCTTCTTTTATGTCACGAATTCTACACATACCTTCACATTTGTTTTCTATAATTTCAACATAAATTCCCCATTCGGTTACACCTGAAATAACACCCAAAAACTCTTGATCCTGATGGTTTTGCATATATTTTACCTGCATGTATTTGATGGAATCTCTTTCAGCATTTGTTGCTAAACCTTCCATTGTAGAAGAATGTAAACATTTTGTTTCATAAGTTTCTTCATCTACTGATTTTCCACCGTCCAGGTAATATTGTAATAATCGATGTACCATTACGTCAGGATAACGACGAATCGGTGACGTAAAATGTGTATAATATTCAAAAGCTAATCCGTAATGACCAATATTATCTGTAGAATATTTGGCTTTACTCATACTTCTGATAGTCAGCGTATCAATTAAATTCTGTTCTTTTTTACCAACTACATCGGCTAATAAATTATTCAATGATTTTGAAATATCACCTTTGTTTCTAAAATCTATTTTATAACCAAATTTAGCAATAACAGTTTGCATCGCTATTAACTTATCTTCATTAGGCTCATCATGAATTCTATAAACAAATGTTTTCTTTTGTTTTCCAATATATTCAGCTACTTTTCTGTTAGCCAAAAGCATAAATTCCTCAATAAGATGATTTGCATCTTTAGATATTTTGAAATAAACACCTTCCGGTTCACCTTCTTGATCTAAATTGAATTTTACCTCTACTTTATCAAAAGAAATAGCTCCTTCATTCATTCTTTTTCTTCTCAATATCTTGGCTAATTCATCCATTTTTAAAGTAGCAGATGTAATTTCATCAGAAACTTTATAAGAAGTACCAACAATAGAAATTTCTTCTGGAATTGTATTATCCTTGGTTTCTATGATATATTGTGCTTCTTCATATGAAAATCTTTGATTGGAATAGATAACAGTACGTCCAAACCATTGGTTAACTACCTGAGCTTTAGCATTGATTTCAAAAACAGCTGAAAAGGTATATTTTTCCTCGTGTGGACGAAGTGAACAGGCATAATTTGACAATACTTCGGGTAACATTGGTACTACCCTATCCACTAAATAAACAGAAGTAGCTCTTTGATAGGCTTCATCATCCAGAATGGTTCCTTCTTCAAGATAAAAAGAAACGTCTGCAATATGAATACCTATTTCATAATTGCCATTCTCTAACTTTTTGTAAGACAAGGCATCATCAAAATCTTTAGCATCCTTTGGATCAATTGTAAAAGTCAGGGTATCTCGCATATCCCGACGTTTAGCAATTTCACTTTCATGAATAGTTGTATCTATTTTTTGTGCGTAGGTTTCAACCTCTATTGGAAATTCCGCCGGTAATCCATATTCCGCCAAGATAGCATGAATTTCAGTATCATGTTCTCCCGGTTTTCCTAATACTTTTATGACTGCTCCAAAAGGACTATCTGCTCTCGCCGGCCAATCCTCGATATGAACTAATACAACATCACCTTGTTCTGCCTCTCCTATTTTATCCTTTGGAATAAAAATATCAGTATACATTTTTGGATTAGCAGTCGAAACAAAAGCAAAGTTTTTCTGGATATCAATGACACCAACAAAATCAGTTTTATTTCTTTCTATAACTTCAATTACTTCACCTTCAGGTTTTTTACCTTTTCTTCTGTTATAAACATATACTTTTACGGTATCTTTATCTAAAGCGTGATTCAAATTATTTGTCGGAATAAAGACATCTTCTTCTAAATCTGGACAAACAAAATAAGCGGTTTTACGACCTGTCATATCAATTTTACCTTCGTAATAATCCTGACTGATCGCCTTAATTAAATATTTTCCAGGTTCTGATTCTATAATTTTTTTTTGTGAAGCAAGAATCTTTAAGTCTTTAATAATTTGATTCCTGCTTTGTGTATCATCTAATTCCAGTTTAGCTGCAATTTGTTTGTAGTTAAATGCTTTATTGGCACTTTGCGATAAAATTTTTATGATTTTTTCAGAGAAGTCTTTCTCTTTTTTTATCGGCTTTCTTAATCTTTTCCCCATACTTCTTTTTCTTAAAAGTCTAAAATTACGAAGAAGATGTTAAATATTACTTTTTAAAGAATAGATTTATTAAAAATATAACTTTATGTATCTTTACAAAAAGTCCAAATGGAAGATTTTGAAACAATTGCAATTTTTAATCATTCCCACGAAATTATTGTACTAAAACACATTTTAGAACAAGAAGGTATTCACTATTTTTTTGAAAATGAAATCACTTTATCAGTAGCCCCTTTTTATACTTCAGCTTTAGGGGGAATCAAACTAAAAGTCCATCGCAACGATTTTGAATCCGTACAGGAAATCTTAGACAATTTGAATAACACACTTACCATCGTTTAATTCAATTAAAAGTTTCAAAATTTTAAAAAAATTGAATTTTAAATTTTCAAAGTTGTCAACATATATTAAATACAACAAAAAGAAAAGGGAAATTTAAATTAATTTTTTATGGTTATTATAGCTTGTTAATAGTGACTATAAATTTATTTTAAAATGTATTGAAATGAAGTTTTACCATGTTATTTTTAGTTATTAACATAGTTATTTTGTTCTAAGGATTTAGTTTTAAAGCAATTTCTGTTTTTAGTTAACAACTGTTGATAATAGAAAATTAATGAATTTTGTAAATAAGTTAATTTCTGAAATTTGTTAATAAACCATTTTTAACTATTGATAACTATTCTAAAAATTCAACAAACTAAATTTGGTTTTTTAAAGTGGGTTTTGGATTAGTGATTTTTTCGATAAGGACTAAAAAAACTTCTAATATTCTATCTAAAGTTATGAACATTTCATGTTAATTTAAAGTTAACTGAATATCAAGCAGTTGCATTTAGCTGTTAACAATACAATTTTTTAACAATTTTATTACAAATTAGGTATTGATTTACAGTTGTTTGTAAATTAATCAAGATTGTATAAAAAGCTAATTTTTTAATAATCCGATAGTTATAGTTGTGGGTAAAACCAATTTTTTTAATAACTGTTTTTGTTAAGAAAGAAACAAACCTCGATATTCTTTAAAACTGGAAATCTTTGATTAAATTTGCAGCACACAACTTAATATATATAAAATGAAAATTTCTATAGGAAACGATCACGCTGGTCCTGAGTATAAAAAGGCAATTGTTGAAATGCTTAAAGCAAAAGGGCATGAAGTAACTAATTATGGAACCGATTCTGCAGACAGTGTAGACTATCCGGATTTTGGTCATCCAGTTGCTTCTGATGTTGCAGAAGGAAAAGCTGATTTTGGGATTGTTATTTGTGGAAGCGGTAACGGAATTTCAATGACAGTAAACAAACAGTCTAAAGTTCGTGCGGCTTTATGTTGGATAAAAGAAATTGCAGTTTTAGCCCGTCAGCATAATGATGCTAATATCATCAGTATTCCGGCGCGTTATACTTCTATTCCGCAAGCGGTAGACATGGTAGAAACTTTTTTAACTACTGAATTTGAAGGTGGAAGACACCAAACAAGAGTGGATAAAATTTCCTGTTAGTAAATTAAAGTTCTATTATTCTAAAATAGAACAGTCCAAATAGAATAAATACCTGTACTGTAATAATTCCATAAAACTTCAAAAGATAGCTGTCTTTTGAAGTTTTGTGTTTAAAGGCTAGCATACCCAATCCTGAACCAATTGTTCCGCCCATAAGTACGAGGGTTAATAGTGTTTTTTCGGGAATCCTTCTTTGTTTTTTTATAGCCAATCGTTTGTCATAACCCAAAAACAAAAAAGCTAAAAAATTAAGGATTAAAAAATAGTAGAATAATATCATTATTGATGTTCAATTGAATTCCAAAGATATTATTTTCGCAGTATAATTTTTTAAAATAAAAAATGACTAACATACAATTCATCTCCAAAACGGTTGCCACGGCAGCGATAAATATTCAAAATACAATTCAATTATTAGAGGAAGACTGTACAATTCCCTTTATTTCCAGGTATCGAAAAGACAAAACCGGTAATCTGGATGAAGTGGTAATTGAACAAATTGCTAAGTTGCATAAAGAGTATGAAGTGATCATAAAACGCAAAGAAGCAATTTTAAAATCGATTGAAGAGCAAAATGCGCTTACACCAGAATTAGAGAAAAAAATCAAACTGAGTTTTGATTTACAGGAATTGGAAGATTTCTATCTGCCATTTAAAAAGAAGAAAAAAACCAAAGCTGATGTCGCTCGTGAAAACGGATTGGAACCATTAGCGAAAATCATTATGGCACAAAATAATGATGATGTTGACTTTATATCCACGCAATATTTGAATGAAAACGTAATCAATGAAGAAGCGGCTTTGCAAGGCGCAAGAGATATTATTGCGGAATGGATTAATGAAAATATTTATGTGCGTAAGCAATTACGAAGATTGTACGAGCGCAAAGCAACGATAATTACCAAAGTCGTAAAAACTAAAAAAGAGGAGGAGGGTGCGCAAAAATTCAATCAATATTTTGATTGGTCAGAACCGTTAAGTAAAGCGCCATCGCATCGATTATTGGCAATGCTTCGTGCCGAAAAAGAAGGTTTTATCAAGTTTAAAGTAGAAGTTGATATTGATGAAGCGTATGATATTATTGACGAATTAATTTTAAAAGGTCAAAGCAGTGCAACACCTCATGTACAATTAGCAATCGAGGATAGTTACAAACGATTATTAAATCCAGCCATTTCAAATGAAGCTTTACAGGAAGCGAAAGCGAAGGCTGATGCCAATTCTATTCAGGTTTTTGCTAATAATTTAGGACAATTGTTACTGGCTCCGCCTTTGGGAGAAAAGAGAATTCTAGCCATTGACCCCGGGTTTCGTTCGGGATGTAAAGTGGTTTGTCTGGACGAAAAAGGAGACTTATTGTATAATGAAACCATTTATCCACATGCGCCACAAAATGAAAGCGCTATGGCGATGAAAAAAATTCGCTCGATGGTTAATGCTTACAATATTGATGCGATTTCTATCGGTAACGGAACCGCTTCACGCGAAACGGAATTTTTTATTAAAAAGATTGCTTTTGACAAACCCGTTCAGGTGTTTATTGTTTCAGAAGCCGGAGCATCGGTTTATTCAGCATCAAAAATTGCAAGGGAGGAGTTTCCTAATTATGACGTTACGGTTCGTGGTTCCGTTTCTATTGGGCGACGATTATCAGATCCTTTGGCAGAATTAGTAAAAATCGATCCAAAAGCCATTGGCGTAGGCCAATACCAACATGATGTAGACCAAAATAAGCTGAAGGAAGAGTTAGACAATACAGTAATTCGTTGCGTGAATTCAGTGGGTGTAAATATTAATACGGCAAGTAAACATTTGTTAAGCTACGTGAGTGGAATAGGAGAGAAGCTGGCGGAAAACATAGTCAATTATCGTTCAGAAAACGGACCGTTCGAAGATAGAAAACAATTGAAAAAAGTGCCTCGTCTGGGTGAAAAAGCGTACCAGCAAGGTGTTGCTTTTATCCGAATTTCGAATGCTAAAAACCCGTTGGATAATTCGGCAGTACATCCTGAAGCCTACGGAATTGTTGAAAAAATAGCTAAAGATTTGAAATTGACTGTTAATGATTTAATTGCCAATAAAGAAAAAACGGCTTTGATAAAAGCAGAAAATTACATTACGCCCGAAATAGGCTTATTGGGATTAAAAGATATTATAAAAGAGCTTGAAAAACCGGGCTTGGATCCCAGAAAATCGGCTAAAGTTTTTGAATTTGACCCTAATGTAAAAACAATAAAAGATGTAAAAGCGGGAATGGTGTTACCAGGAATTGTGAATAACATTACCAATTTTGGATGTTTTGTGGATATTGGTGTTAAGGAAAGCGGTCTGGTTCACATTTCACAACTCAAAGCAGGCTTTGTGAGTGATGTAAATGAAGTGGTTAAATTACACCAGCATGTGGAAGTAAAAGTGACCGAAGTCGACGAAGACAGAAAGAGGATTCAGTTGACGATGGTTTTGTAATTTCATAATAAAACCCAAACTACAATCAGATAGTAGTTTGGGTTTTTTGATGTTTTTTAAAAGACGGTTACTTATTATTAGAAAAAGTATTCTACTTTTTTTAAGCTCAGCACAAAAAAGATTTTTATTTTTTTATAATCAATTTTTGAGTTTTTACTTTGTTATCGCTAATACTTTTGATAAAATAAATTCCATCAGATACGTCTTCTAAATTTAAAGTATTAACTATATTTTCATCTAGATTAAATGATTTTATAGTCTTTCCTGATCGGTCTATTATGATATAATTTCCTTTATAAGGAGTAACAATACTTATAATTCCTTTACTCGGATTGGGGTAAATTTTAAATTCATTTTGATTGAATTCATCAATGGCCAGACTATTTACAGTAATACAATTAGAAGTTACTGTACAATCAGCAACGGTAATTTCAACTTTATAATCTCCATTTATCAAGGGAATGTAAGATTGGTTCGTTTCATTTACAAGCAAAGTATTAGGACACTGATACCATTGGTAAGTAGCACCCAAATGATTTGAAGTTAGTGTACCTGAATTAAAGCTTACAGAATTATTAATAGCTGATGAATTAGTTATAGTTAGATCTAAAGTTTTGGTATCACAACCCACTACATTAGTATAGACACCGGAAGCTGTATAGGTAGTGTTATTTTCAGACCATGTATAAGTATCACAGGCAGTTATTGTTTGTGTAGATGCTGATGAATTTGTTATGGTTAAATCTAAAGTTTTGGTATCACAACCTACTACATTAGTATAAACACCGGAAGCTGTATAGGTAGTATTGTTTTCAGACCATGTATAAGTATCACAGGCAGTTACTGTTTGTGTAGATGCTGATGAATTTGTTATGGTTAAATCTAAAGTTTTGGTATCACAACCTACTACATTATTATATACACCGGAAGCTGTATAGGTAGTATTGTTTTCAGACCATGTATAAGTATCACAGGCAGTTATTGTTTGAGTAGATGCTGATGAAGCGGTTCCTGTTACTGTTTTTACTAAGAGTCTGTCACTTGCACAATATGCTGTTTCACAAGCTACACAATAAGTTGTATTATTTGTAGTAGGTGTAGCAATTACTGATTCTCCTGTTGCAAAACTACTGCCCCCTACAAGTGCGGTATACCAAGTGGCTGTTGTCCCAAGAGGACAAGTAGCGTTTAGAGTTACAGTTGTATTACCTAAGCAAGTAATATTTTCTGTAGAATTTGTAAATGAAGCGTTTGCTGGTTTTATTGAAGTTGTTGTGATATTAGAGTTTACTGTTGCAAAATTAGAACCACTCACAGTCGCCATATTAGTAACTTGACAAGTGTTTGGAGGTAATACATTAGCAGCATTTATTATTGCGCTAAAAGTGATTACCGTGCCTTTTTGTGAAGGTAAAGTAAACGGTCCTACAGAAATAGTTTCTGCAGTTATTTTTGCAGCACTATTTTTAGATTGATTAGAACTAATTTCATTATTAATTTGACTTTCTGCTATTGGAGTTATTTCTTTTTCAACATTTTTAGGAGTATTTGCAAATTTTGAAGCAGATGCATTGTCAGGCACTAAAGCGGTTCCAGATAATATTGTTCCTCCACCTTGTTCGTCTATAGCGGTTCTAGATTCCAGATTATTAGCGTTCCAAAAAGAGGTAAGTGCAGCTGATCTGTCACCTGTTCCATTTAAATACGGAGTTGTGCCCTGCAAAATAACCTGACTATTTATTCCCAAAGAAAGCACATCAAAAGTTCCAGCGAAGAGACCACTAACAGGACTGTTAGTTGTATTATTACCTATATTTGCGGCACTTATTAGAGGACTGGCTGCATTATTTCCAATGGCAATTACACCAACGTGTGCATAGCCATCAGTCACTAAGTTAATGATATTGTTTTTAATGGTAGCATCCATTCGGGCAGTACCAAAAGTGCCATTGTCATTAGCTTCAGAAACAATACCGTAATTAGTAATGTTAGTAATCGTATTATTTAATATTTCGGTTATATGTTTACCATTTCCGTATGCAGCCACAGAAATACCATTACTAACAGATCCTATTCCACCTCCTTCAATAGTGTTATTGTTTATTCTTCCCTTCATAGTTCCTGTTCCTTGATTTCCAATGTTACAGGTGAAACTACCATTAAAACTTGATTTTAAGATGTTGTATATTACATTATAATTTACTGTTGCTGCTCCAACTGCCTGTAGTGATAAACCATTGCTACCTGGGGTTGAGGCTGCAGCATTTATAGTGTTGCGATCACTCAATGTGTTTCCGCCGACCTGAATAGTGTTTGTTGAATTACCGCCAAAATTTAATGCTAGCCCATATGTTTTAGCGTTGGAAAAATCATTTCCTTTTAAGGTTAAAGTAGTATTTGAAGTTCCATAACCCTGAAATATAAAATTAGTGCCACCATTTGCTCTGCTAAATGAATTTTTAAACTGACATCCTGTTACGGTCAAATTCAGAGTTGGATTAGTTGACAGAATACCATTATAGGCATAAAAACCTCGTCCCCATGAGTCATTAACATTAGTACTGGTTATTGAGCTGGTTCCTCCAAGATTCAAGGCATAGATACCACCGACTTCTGAATTAGGGGTATTGCTTCCGCATCCCGTTAAGGTACTATTACTTAGTGTAAAATTAGTCACATTATTGATATTAATACCTGTAGCATTGTTAGTACCTGTAATCGAAATATTATCCAATGTAACTCCTGTAACTGTTTTTAAATGAATGGCACTATTACAAGAAGAATTGTCGGCAGCAGGTGTAGCGCAAATTCCTGTTGAAGTAGTTGAATTGGTAAAATTCATGTTTTTGAGCGTAACGTTAGTACATGAAATAAATTCAGCACCTCTATTTGCTATATTTTGAATAGTACCTCCTGATCCGGCAGTTGTTCCAGTTCCAATAACTTGAAAACTTCCCGTGGAATTAGCTACAGATATTCCTTTTGAAGCTCCATTTGCAGAAATACTTTTAAAAATACAATCTAATACAGTTCCGGCACCAATATTTACAGCGACAGCAGTACCTCCATTAATGGTTACATCTCTTACTTTTAAAGTTCCAACACTTGCTCCTGCCATAGTTGCAGTAGTTCCAGTAAGTGTGATTCCTTCTACATCATTATTTAACTTAAGATTTAAAACTGAAAAATTGGGATTTGTACCACCAGTTGATGGCAAAGTATTACTATAAGTTGGTACTGCAATTCCTAATATCGATGTTAAACTGGCTGTGGCTCCCTGACCAATTAATTTTTGATTGTCTGATAGAGTCAAAGTGGTACCGCTACTTCCGGTACCTGTATAAATAAAAATAGGGTTTGAACCGGTGCCGGTAACATTGTCTACCGTTTTGAAAGGACTTGATAAAGTACCATTTCCGTTTGAAACTACCAAGCTGTTTACAAAATAGATAGGAGCTGATACTGTAATGTTTACGGTCGCAGAACTTGTTTTTCCGTTGCTGCTTGTCAAAGTATAAGTAAAACTATCAGAACCGGAATAGCCAACATTAGAATTATAGGTAAAAGAACCATTTGTAGCTAACGATACTGTTCCGTTAGTTGGAGCTGATAAAACAGTCACTGATAAGGCAGTTCCATCTGGACTGACATCATTTGATAAAACACCTTGAGCAGCATTTAATGTGATTCCAACATTTCCAATACAATTATACGCATCGTTTACAGCAATAGGTGTTGCTTTAAGAGAACCGGGAACTAATGTTAAATTAGTGTCTAATATGTCCTGAAAAGTTGTTCCTGTTGCATTATCAGCGCCACTGTTATTAACAGTAACAGTAAAATCAAGTTGTGAGCCCGGTTGAGCATTTCCTCCACCATTAACAGTAACTGCATTAGTAACACTAATGGTTGCTGCGGCAGACATCGAATTAACGCTTGTTTCTTGTTTAATCAGAGATGGTTTATTTTTGCTATTGGTTTCCTTAGCAACAAATTTTTTCTCAACTTCTGCTACCTGCTTTTCAAGTGGAACAACAACATTTTCCTTAAAAAGGTCTCTATAAGACATTCCGAAAGTAAAGAAACCTAATAGTACTACGATAATTAAGAGTTTGTTTTTTTTCATTTTTTTACTTTAAAAGGTTAGCATAATTAAGAAAATATAGCCTCATATTTCATCCCAACATTATCAAAACCCAGTGGAGAAAGAAATAATTGTAAATCTCCTTTTTCAGGATGTAAAATGGTAAAAATACCTTGTTGGTAATATTCATTTTTTTGATCTGTCCGAAAAACTATTGAAAAAGGATTTCTTTCCAAAGGCGAATAATTATTCAGTTTTGTCAGCTCAATTAATTCTGCTTCAAGCTGGACTTCATCTGAAATACGAATTGTAAATACATTATTAATCAATGTTTCAAAATCGTTTAAAGTAAGTAAAGCTATATCCATGCATTATATTTTTATTATTTTATCGAATTTAAATAGGGCTCCATTCCATTAAATGGTAAATACCGTTTGTTTCGCTAATTTTAGTAAATCCCAATCTTTTGTATAAATTCATGGCAGGGTTGAAACTTTCTACATGAATACTGACATTCATATCTTTTAGCGCTGCCTTTTTTATTATTGCTCGCAAAATTGAGCTTCCAATATCTTTTTTTCGCCAATTAGGCAATAAAGTAATGTCTATAATTCTGACGCCTTTTTTTTCAAAATAAAAATCAATATACAGTCTTCCAACTACAATATTTTCTTTTTCAATTATATAGAACTTAGCTCCTATATAATTTTTTTGATAATAGTCATGTTGTGCAAAAAATTGCTGCTCAATAAAAAACTTTTTTTGTTCTTCGTTCCAGTTGGTTCCTTTTTCTAGTTCTTCTGTACGGGTACTGCCGTAAATTTCACATAAAACAGGTAAATCACTTTCCTGAATATCACGAAGATTAATATTATTTATTTCTAAATCCAATCTATATATTTAATTAGCCTCTTGGAGGAAAAACTCCCTGAAGTGAGATACAGAAATACATCGTTACATAAGGCATCATATTATTATGAGGCTGATCACCGCCTGATGGTACAATTGAATTTGTTGCCATTGCCGTCATAGAACCTCCCGATATATAAACCTTTACAGGGTTACCACGACCTAAACTAGAATTTGCAGGATTTGTTGACTGAGAATTTAAACTGGCAACCATTAGATTATGACTATGTGCAGGTATTTCTGATTCGAGCAAAGTTACTGTTTCACTACCCCCATTTTCGCCTAAATCATGTAATGATAAGCCGGGACCTTGTCCAGGATGCATAGGCGCTCTACCTTGCAAATCAGGTAAGGCAAAATTTGACATTCCGTTACCGCCATAAGTTGTACCTAATAACGAAAAAAGGGCTGTGTTTTGGGATAATGGTAAAAGTTGCCCATCACACCAAGCCCAGCCTTTTGGGGCAAAGTTAAATGGGAATATGCGTATTTCGGCCACAAATGGATCCATAATGTTTTATTTTTTTGGTATTAAAATTTTAAAGGACACGCTACTACTTATGTTGGATTCGGAAATATTCCAAATAATGAAATAATAAAATCAACACACAAATAAGGTTGGAAATTAGTATGCGGCTGACTACCCCCTGTAGGACTTATTTCTTGGGCACTTAACGGTATTGACGGGCTTGAACTAGAATATATTTTATTACCGGTAGCAGTAGCACTCAAATAAGCATCAGCTGGACTGGCACTATTTGCTAAATCTGTTGTAGCTACTAAAGCATGTGAATGTGCCGGAATCTGAGCAGCAGTAAGAGTTATTTCTTCAGCTCCACCCGTTTCAGCCAGTATAAATCCGTTACCATTATGTATGGGAATTCGGCCACGTAAATCAGGTAAGGCAAAAGTACTTTCTCCATCACCACCATAAGTAGTTCCAATTAATTGAAATAATGTTTCATTTTCAGAAATAGGCATTAGTTGTCCTTCACAAAACATCCATCCAGCAGGAGCAAAATTTCCTGCAAACATTCTGATTTCACCAACGTAAGGTTGTGCCATAGTTTTTTTGTTATAAATTAATAAGGTTGAGGAAAAATCCCTTGCAATGCTATACAAAAATTCAAAGCCAAAAAAGGCTGCATATTCAAATGGGCTTGACTGCCACCAATATTTGAAACAGAACTAGGGCTCATTGTCGTCAAGTTTTGACCGGAAGTATTATACACCTGATTTGGAGCTGTATTTCCTAATGAAATACCTGCAGCGGGAATATTGGTGCTTACGGCCTGGTTTGTATTGTTTAGAATGTGTTTATGTGTTGGTAATTCACTTACGCTTAGTGTGTGAGCCTGTTCACCTCCTCTTTCGCCAAGTGTGTGACCACTTCCCACATGAATAGGAGTTCTTCCTCGTAAATCAGGTAATGCAAAATTAGCTCTTCCATCACCGCCAAAAGTAGTTCCTAATAATGAGAATAAAGCCTGGTTTTGATTTATAGGTAATAATTGACCATCGCACATTGCCCATCCTTTCGGAGCAAAGCTAAATGACATAATTCGTGTTTCAGATAAAAATGGTTCTGCCATATTGAGACTATTTTATATGTTTATACTTTTTAGTACTATTATTAAACTAAAATGGAGTTTACAACTAGACTATGTTGGGATATCACTTCTTTTTGAAGTATAATATTAGATCCTTCGCTTACAATAATTTTTGTTGAGGTTTGTTTAGGAGAAAGAAGTGTTTTTAGAAACACACTGCCTTTTTTAGTTTCAAAACCATATGGGTTTAATGGCTGTACAGGAGAAGGAAATAAATAGGATATTAAATCAACAGTATTGTTTCTTGTTTTTAATTCTTTCTGGGCTACAGTTATGGCTTCCAAATCAAATCCAGACAATGATTTTAGTGTTTTCCATTCCCCATCTGAGTTTTTTCCAAAACACAACAAAACATTGTCTAATTTTCCTGAGCCATTTACATGAAGATGGATAGGAAACAGTTTTAGTTGATTATCCGAAGAGCTATAACAAAAATTACCTGAAGGTTCGTACCCCATTTTTTCCCAATTTACAATTGCTTTTTTATAACATTCTAAAAGCATCGGGTTTAAAGAAAAAGTATCTGAATACGTTGATTGAAGGAATTGTGCTAAAATATTTTCTTCTCCTTTTTCTGAATCTGAAAAATCAGTGAAAGTGCTTTGAGCAAGAAGTGAACTGCAAAAGAGTGTTGTAGCACCAACAAACCCAACATTTTTAAGAAAATTTCTACGCGTTAAATCAATCATAACCAATGCTTTTTAAGTAGTAAAGAATTGTTGTAATAAGTAGTAATAATCGTGTAAAAGTAGTAAAAACATTAATATATTGTGAAAACCACATAACATTAATTACAATTTTATAACAATAGATGATTTTTTTTTACTGTTTAAAGTATGTTTTTTAAGAAATAATCAATTCCTAACTTAAAAGTAGATATAAAAAAAAACCCAAGCTATTTAGCTTGGGTTTTTTAATACTTTCTAATTTCCTATTTCGTTTCTTCTTCTTCTTTCTTATCAGCTGGTTTTTCGTCTTTGGCTGCGTTTTTGAATTCTTTGATTCCGCTTCCTAAACCTTTCATTAGTTCCGGAATTTTTTTACCTCCAAAAAGTAATAATACAACTGCCAATATAATAAGGATTTCTGTAACACCTAATCTTCCCATGATTGAATAATTTATTGCCGAAGCTAATTTGTAATAAACTCGGTGGCAAAGGTATATAGAATTAGTATATGGAAACTCATTTTGATTCATTTATTTGGTTTCAAAAGCGTTAAAAATTTATTAAAAAGAGATGTAAACCATAAATAACCGCACAAAAACAAGGGAATACAATCAATGACAATAATTGTTATATTTGTTGAATAATCAAAAATTATGTCCGATAAACGATTGAAACGCCAAAAACTCAAAGAAAATTTATTCAGCAAAAGGCGTTTGATAATACTTAACGAAGATACTTTTGAAGAAACTTTTTCTTTGAAACTTACTTTGATGAATGTTTTTGTGTTCGCCAGTCTAGGAGCAATAATTATTACAATCGTCACTACTTTTATTATAGCGTTTACTCCCTTAAGAGAGTTTATACCAGGTTATTCATCTTCAAAATTAAAAAGGGACGCAACAGAATTGGCCTTAAAATCAGATTCTTTGTCGCGAGCATTGAAGAAAAATGAAGCCTATATTCAGTCGATTAAAAAAGTCCTTATGGGTGAGTTAGAATTTGCGAAATTTAATAAAGATTCTATTCTTTCAACAGCAGAAGAAGTTCCGGCCGAAATAGATTTGTCTGCCTCAGAAGAAGAACTCAAATTGAGAGAGCAAGTGGAAAAGGAAGAAAAAAACCAGTCTTCAAAGAAAACAAAATAAAAACCTCTGTTTTTTAAATCTTTTTAAAGAAAAAAAATGTCAATAAAATCAATTGCTGCTAAATTATTCGCACAAAAAATTTACAATAAAACACAAGTTTGGGCTAACGAACCCGTTAAAACCCAAAACAAAGTTTTTTTAGAGTTAATAAAAGAAGCAAAGAATACGCAATTTGGAATTGACCACCATTTTGATCAAATCAAAGCAGTTGCTGATTTTTCAAAGAATGTACCTGTTAGGGATTATGAAGATTTGAAGCCTTATGTTGATCAGGTGGTAAAAGGTTCAGAAAATATTCTTTGGAAAGGGAAACCCCTATATTTTGCTAAAACTTCGGGCACTACTTCTGGAGCCAAATACATTCCATTGACAAAGGAATCCATGCCGTACCATATTGAAGCGGCAAGAAATGCGATTTTGCATTACATTCATGAAACCGGTAATGCAGATTTTGTGGATGGAAAAATGATTTTTCTGCAAGGCAGTCCAATTTTAGAAGAAAAAAATGGAGTGAAACTAGGTCGATTATCTGGGATTGTGGCTCATTTTGTCCCTAAATATTTGCAGAAAAATAGAATGCCTTCCTGGGAAATCAATTGTATCGAAGATTGGGAAACCAAAGTAAATGCGATCGTTGAAGAAACCTTCGATAAAGACATGAGGGTGATTTCCGGAATTCCGTCCTGGGTGCAAATGTATTTTGAAAAATTGCAGAAAAAAGGAGGGAAGCCAGTGGGTGAAATATTCAAAAACTTCAAATTGTTTATTTACGGAGGAGTGAATTATGAACCGTATCGTGCCAAATTTGAAAATTTGATAGGTAGAAAGGTGGACAGTATTGAATTGTTCCCTGCTTCGGAAGGATTTTTTGCTTATCAGGATTCTCAAAAAGAAAAGGGAATGTTGCTGCTTTTGAACAGTGGAATTTTCTATGAATTTATAAAAAGTGATGAATTCTTCACTGATCCAGATGGTGCGGGACCAAGACGTTATACTATTGGTGAAGTGGAATTGGGTGTGAATTATGTGTTGATTATTTCTACCAATGCGGGACTTTGGGGTTACAATATTGGTGACACGGTTCAATTTACCAGTTTAAAACCCTACCGAATAATCGTATCGGGAAGAATCAAACATTATATTTCTGCTTTTGGAGAACATGTCATCGGAAAAGAAGTGGAAAGCGCTTTACAAGAAGCAATAATCGGAACCAATATTCGAATCAATGAATTTACGGTGGCACCTCAAATTAACCCATCTGATGGATTGCCTTATCATGAATGGTTTATTGAGTTTGAAAATGAACCGGAAGACAGCGTAATTTTTGCGGAAGCGATAGACACTGCTATGCGAAAACAAAACATGTATTATGATGATTTGATTGTGGGTCATGTACTGCGAAAAGTGGTTATTACAAAGGTCGCTAAAAACGGCTTTCAGGACTATATGAAATCAATTGGTAAACTGGGCGGACAAAATAAAATCCCGAGACTCTCTAACGACAGAAAAATAGTGGATTTATTAAGCAAAAAATAAAACGTCTATATTTGAGATTCAGAAAATAAAAAATAATGAAAGAGACTAAAAATATATCAAGATCCAGGGCGCAGGAATCCTCTGCCGCGATTGAAAAAATGTACATTACGATGCGTCATTTGTTCAATAGAGGATTTTATAAACCTATGGGGATTTCGGGCGATACTTTGAGAGAGGCATTAATGGCCTTACGACCTGAAATTTATGGGAATATTGCAGAGGAAAAAGTCGAATTAAACGGACTTTTATATGTGATTGAACGTCTTCCTACAGGAATTGAGGAATGCAGATTCATTAATTTAACTTCTGACGAAGGTTATTCGAAATCGCATTTTCAAGCGATTGTTCCGCCAAAAAGAAGACGCAATTGTTACCGTATAGACGAAGAACAAATGAACGTGGAAATTACTCGCGGCCGTTCGGATATTTATGATATTTTGACACATTTGACGTTTATCTTCATTGAATCACACAAAATTAGAAACAGGGTTTTACTGGATGATGGTGGGGAAGTTTCCAGAGATTGGTACAAATTAGAACAAGCTGTTTCCCAAAACAAGAAACTGTCACAGATAGAGAAAGAAAAAGCAATTTCCCATGCCGCAAATATTTTGGGAAGAACGTTTGAAGAAGTATTGGATATTTATGATGCCTTTGGTTCTACAAATGTACCAGATCGTTTTTTGCACATCATTTTTTGGTTAGGAAAACTGGCAATAGAGGAGATAGTTGACAATAATAAACGAACCATTACGTTTAGTCCTATCTTGAGAGAGCGCTTGGGACATCATATACATGGTGAAATTTGGGCAACCAACATCAAAGAGGTTTTGAAAGAGAATCGTCTTCTTGGCCGACCAATCCATGTAATAAGTGCGAATATGCACAGTGTGATGAATTCAATTTTTGCAACTCCGGTTTTAAAATCGAACTTTAAAGAAAAATCCGATTTCTTTATTTATGAAGAGTTGAGCAAGTCCGGTGCCGATGAAGTTCGTAAGCAGGTGGAAGAAGTGGCTTTAAAGCACGGAATGATTTCCTTACCGGACACATCGGGAACTAATATTGATGTTCAGATTTTTGATACGGCCAAAATAGACTGGGCCAAAACGGCCTTTCCAAAGGCAAATACCGGAAATGAAAAGCCAGTACTAATTGTAATGGATTATGCTTTTGGTGAGCAGGCATATGAAACCATTGATGAATTATTGAAACCATATAAAAAAGAAACCCTTTTAAATGTACAGTCGGTTTCTATTATGGGAAAAGCAGGAATTCTCGAAGGAGGAAAAGGCGATATCATGATTCCGAATGCCCATATCAATGAAGGAACTGCCGATAATTATTATTTTGAGAATGAACTGACTGCAGAGATGTTTGAAGGAAATGACATTACGGTTTTTGCCGGACCCATGGTTACGGTTTTGGGAACATCCTTGCAAAATAGGGATTTATTAAAGTTTTTCCACGAATCAACCTGGGGAGTTATAGGACTGGAAATGGAAGGTTCCTATTATCAAAAAGCGATTCAGTCAGCTTCAAAAATAAGAAAAAGTGTTCCCCACGATGTAAAAGTAAGATACGCGTATTATGCATCTGATAATCCATTGGAAACGGGAAGCACATTGGCTTCAGGCGGATTGGGTACGACAGGTGTAAAACCTACTTATTTGATTACGATTAAAATATTGGAACAAATTTTTAATGTTAAATAACAACAGCAGAATGAACAAAAATGTACCCCATAACCTAGAGGATCAGGAGGTTGATTTGTCACAAATTTCTAGAAATATAGGTAGTTTTTTCGATTGGATTTCTGAGAGAATCTTTTTAGGGTTACTGTTTTTTATAAAAAATAAAATTATTGTTTCAATTTTATTAGTAGTAGGAATAGGTATAGGATTGTATTTGGATAAAACGCAAAAAAACTACAATCATCAGATTATAGTTCAACCAAACTTTGGAAGCACAGATTATTTGTACGCAAAAATTAATCTAATTGAATCCAAAATTGAAGAAGGGGATACTGTTTTTTTAAGAGAGATTGTTGGTATAAAAGGATCGAAAAAGATCAATAAATTTGGGATTGAACCCATAACAGATGTTTATAAATTTATTGAGAGTAAACCGGAAAATTTTGAATTAATCAAGTTGATGGCTGAAAATGAGGATATTAAAAAAATTATCGAAAATAATTTGACAAGTAAAAACTATCCATTTCATGCCATATCTTTTTCAACAAATGAATTAATCAGTGAAAAAGAATCTGTGCAACCGTTGTTAAATTTTTTAAACGACACGGATTACTATAAGAAAATTCAGAAAGAGATTTTAAATAATATTAAAATCAAGATGATTCAAAACGATACAATTATCTCACAAATAAATGGAGTTTTAAATGGATTTTCGAATAAGATAAACGGCTCACAAAAAAGTGACAAACTGGTTTATTATAATGAAAATACACAACTTAATGATGTTATTAAAACTAAAGATGGTTTAATTATCGAACAAGGGAATCATAGGGTTAAATTAGTAGGTTTAGATAAAATTGTGAAGGACAATAGTATAACATTAAATGTTAAGAGTACACACTCGGTCAATGGAAAATTAAAATTAGTTTTGCCAATTTTGTTTATTTTCATTTTCATTTTTATTCGTTTTTTTATTGCTTTTTATAAAAAGAACTCTTTGAAATTACAAAAAAAACGATAATAATTTATAGAAGAAATTGTAACATTAATCCTTGGATTAATTTTTTAAAATCCTTTGAGAAAAATTCTTAAAAGGAATTTTCTGGTTGAGATAAAACTTTTGGAGGGATGTTTTTATAATATTGAATAAAGCATATTAATAGTAAATTAAAATATAAAACACCATACTGTCTATATAAATAATCTTCTATAAAACACACTATCATAGCATCAAAAAGAAAAACATAAAAGAGGAATAAATTTGTTTTTAAGCAAGTTTTGATTATTAATAATAAATAGATCACAAAGAAAAACAATCCTATAACACCGCTTGAAACAAGTATGTAGAAATAATAATTATGTGTCAAGTAATTATGTGATTCATAAAAACTTGATTCATAATTTTTCCCATAACATTCATTTAGTTTTGTCTGAAGATTTTCGAAACCAACACCATAGAGTAAATTTTCTTTAGATATACCAATAGAACAATCAAAAATTGCTTTTCTGATATTCGTTGAATCGTAATTAACGTTTACCGGAGGTTTATTGTAACTTTGATAAAGTTCGACAAATCGGTCTTTAATTCCAGGAGTCAGTAACGAAAGCGAAGCGGCAAATAAAATTAATGTTCCTAAAAAAAATAGCTTTTTCTTAATCTCTATTTTACCGATTGATAATAACATTATGATTAGTACCGCAACTAGCAATACGATGTTAAGTCTGGTTAATAGCAAAAAGGAAATTAGTAAAAAGCAAATTATGTATATGAGTTCAGTATATTTTTTTTCTTTTAAAACTAACTCGAAAGAATGGGCCGAACATAAAATTAAAAGTGTCGTATAATAAGTTGGATGTATTCTAAAAAGATTAAAATTATAATAGATATAGTTTCTGAAGCTAGAGACATTTTGAAAAACAACAAAGAATTCCCCTATAGAAAAATTAATAAAGAAACTAATAACATAAATTATTGCTATTAGTAAACAAGTGATTTTTAAGACAGTTATGTATAAATTTATTTTTTGAGTATTAAAGAATTCCTTTGGAATTAGTGAAAAGAAAATAGGAATAATTAGAAAAAAAAGAGCATGTTGAATATGGGGAATACTTTTTTGAAAATTAGTTGAAAAAATAGAATTTATTAAAATAATCCAAAATGGGATGGTGAGCAGGATTGTTTTGGGTTCTAAAAAACGATAATCTTTAACTGAAATTTTATAGATTATGGTGTTAAGACAAACAAGGATTACAACAAAACTTGACAGACTCTCCTTGAGGATGGGAAAGGTAAATAGAAACGACAGTAAAACAGGAAATAATTTTAAAGTCACATTTTTCATAATAAAACACTTTTTATTTTGTTACTGAAATCTTCCATGATTTGATTCTCGGAATAGGTGTTTAAAACATAATTTCTGGCCTTTTGTCCAATATCCTCGGAAAGTTTTGAATTGTTTTTTAACTCTAAAATTGTTTTGTAAACTGGGATAACGTCATCTCCAGTGAAATAAATACCACCTCCAGATTGATTTATAATAGTTAAAACTTCAGAATTTTCATTTCCGGAGATAATAGAAGGTCTTTTACTAGCCATCATTCCAAGAATTTTAGAAGGCATAATAGTATTAATTACTTCTTTCTTTTGAAATAAAAAATGAAGATCAGCTGAACAGAGCAAATTGTTAAGTTCTTCATAAGGGACAGGATCAAAATATTTAACAAAGAGGAATGATTTTAATTTTTCCTTTAAAGTATTTTTAAAGCCGCCATCACCTACAATTACAATTTCAATATTTTCTTCAGGATTTATTAAACAACACAAATTTTTTAAAAAATCCCAATCTTGTTTCTCGCCAATATTACCAGAGTATAACATGGTGAATTTATATGGATTTATTATGGAATGTTTTGAACTGATTTCTGGATTAATTTTTTCCGATGAAACCCAATTTGGAAAATAAAATGATTCTATTTTAATCGATTTTTCTCTAATTTTATTCATCATGCTTAAGCTAATAGTACTAACAATATTGGCCGAATTCAACATTTTTTTTTCAAAGGACGTAATAAGATTTTTAAAAAGTTTAAAAAGTAAATTATTGTTTTTTACTATTCCTGAATCTAAAGCTAAATCAAACTCAAAGTCCTGGATATGTATCCAAAGTTTTGCTTTTTTTATTTTTGATAAAAAAAGAGCAGGTAAAATAGAAATCGTAAACGGAACAATACAAATAACTAAATCGGTGCTTTTAATTTTTCGTAAGTTTACAAATGTTCCATAAAACAGATCAAACATCATCAAAATTCTTCCTTTAAAATTAACAGTTTCAGGAATGTATTGTTTGTATCGAATAATTTCTAAATTATCAGTTGTTTCAGAATAATAACAAGGAAGGTTCTTGTAATTTTCATAAATTTTCCATTGAGGATAATTGGGAAAACCAGTAATAATTGTAACCTGATACCCTCTTTCTACAAGGAACCGAGAAAACTGAGTTGTGTATAGTCCTATAGCAGTATCCTCAGGGTAAAAAAAAGCTGTTATTACAGTAATAGATTTATTTTTAGTCATTAAGCACCGGCTCATTTAAAATGTAAATATATGCTTTTCGAAGAATTTTACTATTTAAAAAACATTAAAAAAATAATTAAAAAAATAATACATTTGCAAAACTAAAATCTAAAAAAAAAATGGAAAAAATAGTTTTATTGTTTTTAAGCAGTATTTCATTGCTTTCTTGTGGAGGAGATAAGAAAAAAGAAAATATAAAAATAAGCAATGAAGAAGTGGTTGCTGATAAAGGCAATTTTTCGGTAATTATTGATGGAGTTTATAAAAAAAACGACTCTATAGTTTTTTATTATACGCAAAATGGTTTCGAATGCACGGATGAACAAGCAATTAAACAAGCAATTATTGGTTCAGACTTGATTCAAAACGTTACTATTAAATTACCAGGGGAAGTTATTCTTGAGAACTTCAGAATCAATTTAAGTAACAATCCAAGCCAAGAAACGGTATTGTTAAATAAGTTTAGAATAAAAAGAAACGAAAATTATTTTGACATTCAACAGGTAGAATTCTCAAAATATTTAAATTTTAATGAAAATGTCTCTTGGGATGACAAATTAAAAGGATTTAAGTTTAATACAATAAAAGACAGTTATATACCTAGAATATTAGGAAATCAAGAGCTGGAGTCTAAACTTACAGAAATGTAATTACTGCTTTAGTATTATTTAAAAACTTATTTAAAGACATTTTAGAATGTCTTTTTTTTTATTATGAACATAACCTTAGATAATATAATTTATTCAAGCGTTACCCAAGGAGGTGTTTCTAATTATTGGTTTGAATTATCACAATTTCTTCTACAAAAGGAACTGGACGAAGTATCTTTTTATGAGGAATCTAATTCTAAATTAAATTTTCATAGAAATCAGCTTTCTATCCCAGAGAATAAAATTATTCTTAATAATTCTTTTACAAAGTCTTCAATAAAGAGAAAACTATCTTCGGTTGAAATAAAGACTAAAGATTATTTTTTATATCATTCAAGTTATTATAGACCCTTATCTGGCAGTGATTTTTTCTCAGAAATAACCACTGTTCATGATTTTACTCATAATTATTATTCAAGTTTTTTTAAAAGACTTGTTCATAATAAAATGAAATATAGTTGTATTAAAAGATCCAAAGGAATAATCTGTATTTCAGAAAACACTTATAATGATTTAAAAAAATTCTGTGCTCCTGATAAGAATCAAAAAGTTGAAATTATTCATAATGGCGTAAGCGGTGATTATTATCCAATTGATGAGGAACGTTCTTCATCGGTAAAGTATTTAAATTCTTTAGAAATAGAGAGTCCTTATATCCTTTATGTGGGAAGTAGAATAAATTACAAGAATTTTTCTTTTGTAATTAAACTTTTAAAAGAGGTATCCGATATTAATCTTGTTATAGTTGGTACTAATTTGACTACGAATGAGTTAAATTTATTTGACAAAGAAAGTTTAAAAAGAATTTCAGTTGTAAGTGATGTAAACAATTCAGATTTAAATATACTTTATAATTTTGCACATGCACTTATATACCCTTCGAGTTATGAAGGTTTTGGTATTCCCATTGTAGAGGCTATGAAAGCAGGATGTCCAGTATTGGCATTACGAAATTCTTCCATTATTGAAGTCTCGGGTGATGCTGCAATTTTATTTAAGGAGTTAAATGTTGGGCTATTTAAAAAAGCACTGCTTGAATTATTCGAAGTAAATTTTAGAAAAGAAATAGTGGGTAAAGGGTTTCTTCAAGCTGAAAAATTTAGTTGGGATAAATGCTGTAAAGAAACATATGATTTTTATAAAGAGGTCTATTAATTGTTTTTGTTGCTAAAATCACACATAATCTAAAACTATGAAACAACATAGATAAATATGTCGCTAATTCCGGTTTTAAAATGAGTTTAACAATAATGATAACAATATCTTTATTGAACTTTTGCATTTATATTCTCTTTATAAGAGAAATAAAATAACCAAATAAATAGAAAAAATTCTGGAGGGAAATAGGTTCCGTCTCTAAAAAGTTTCAATAAAAAATAAATAAAAATTCCTTGAGCGAAGAACAATTCATTTGATTTGAAACATTTTGATGATTTGTATATTGCATATAGTAACAGAATAAAACCTAAAATTCCAAATTCTGAACAAATTCTTGTAAATAACGAATTAGCATCAAAAGAATTATCAGTTTCTTTTTTTTGCTTTCTAAGATATTTGGGAGGTCTCATTTCTTTTAAATATCTATTGGTATGCATATAATGATGACTACCGATACCACTTCCAAAAGGATGATCAGTGATGTTTTTTTTAGCTATATATAAATTACTTATCAAGACATAAGAACTTAAATTAGTGTCCTCATCAAATTTTCCGGTATTAATCACATTCAAAGAGTTATAAGTATCATCAACACGTAGCTTAAAAAAAGGAAATTCGTTGTATACAAAGAAAAAAACAGCAATAACGATAGGTATTAATCCTAGAAGAGCTCCAATTCTTCTTAATGTTAAATTAGGAATAATAAACATAAGTCCACAACCAATATATCCTAAAGAAGAATTAGACAATATTAAAGTGCCAAAAATGATTGCAAAATTGACATAGTTTTTTACGTTTAGATAATAATAACAAGCTGGAATTACTACAATAACATAATGAGCAGGTTCTTTAAAAATACTTTGTAAGCGACCATCGTTTAAATTAATGTTTAAAAAGTAAAGAGGGTAGCCTATAATTGCTACAATTAAAGCGATTTTTAGGTACACGTTTATGATTTCTTCTTTTTTATAAAGAGGAATAAAATTGTAATAATATGTTCCTATAATTGTTATCCCAATAATTTGAGATAACATAAAGTTATATGGAATCGAAATAATGGTGTAGGTTAAAATACCATGTATAAAAAAGAATAAAATTAATGCTGCGAAATAAAGGTTTAAAGTGATTTTTTTTATCTTGATTAATAAAAAATAATTTATAATTATTATTAAGTAGAGTAATTTCCAGTCAATGATGAAATTAAAAAAAAAGGCCTCTGTAAATATTGCAAATACAGAGGAGTAAAGGAGGTATTTCTTTATTGAAATTTTCATTGTAATAAATTACTTATTTATAAAAAATACCATCTATTTCTAGTTGCTTTCCTGTTTTTTTGTCATAGAAACCATTTTCTAATGCGAGTAATTCGAAATCCAATTCGTTTAATTTATTTTTCATCATTTCAAAAGTCATTGCCCCTTTATAAGACGAAATAAAAGACATTTCTATTTGAACTCCTTTGATAGATTTTAGCGATTTTTCTGCACCAAGTAATACCATTTCTTCATATCCTTGAGTATCGATTTTTAAATAGATATTCTTCCCTTTTAAATTAAAACTATCAAAAACACTATCTAGTTTTTGTATTTTTATTGTTTCTTTTTCTACAAATTTTGCTTGTGGAGCACTTTCAACTAGTTGCGGAAGATTATCAAGAAGAGAGCTGCTAACTGAGTTTTTAGCTATGTTTATAGTGGTTTGGCCGTCTCTTTCTCCGATAGAGTAATTATAAACTTTCCAATTAAGATCTTTTGACGCAATTTTTTCTAATATGTTAAATGCTTTTTTCATTGGTTCAAAAGAAATAATTTCTCCTTTGAAACCTAGGTTTCTCATTTCTGCACCATATTGTCCAATATTAGCACCAATATCAATAATGACATTTATATTATGATGATTTATCAACGCAATTCTTCTTGCAAGTTCATCTGTTGGATATTTTATGATTTCAATTCTGAAAAAGGAATTAAAAAAGCGTTTAAGTTTTAGTAATGTACTTTTGTTTTTATAGATAAATTTGTTCATGTTTTTTTATGTTTGAAACAATTTTATAGGCTTCTATAGGCTGAACTATACTCCAGATTAAAAGACAAATTATTGAGGATAATGCGACACTAGAAACACCAAAATCTAATTTTATAAAGAAATAAGACAATGGTATTTTTAATAGAACACTTGTCGCTAAAAGTAATAAATAACTTCTTAGATTACCAATTCCATTAAAAAAATAGCTATAAAAAGTTGTCAAGATTCGTAAGGAGGTCAGTATCGAAACAACGACCAATAAAAAAGGAGAAACAACAAAATCTTTAGAAATCCAAAGTTTCATTATTGGAGCTGCAATTACAACATATAATATCATTCCAATTAAAAATAAAATATATAAATAATTAAATTTTCTAAAACTCATGTTTAACCAAAATTGATTTTTTTCTAAATAATGTTTTGCAAACAAAGACCAAAGTGGGGCCATCCCAGCAGTTAATATCATCAGAGGAAATTGAAAATATTTCGAAACAATTTCATAAGGGACAATATCCCTTGGTCCAAAAAAGAAAGCTAAAATATAATTGTCTGATGAAAATAAAAATAAAGTACCAATTTGAATAACCATGTATTTAAAACCTAAACGATATATGTTATTCAAGTGTTTTTGGGGTGTTTTTTCTTTAGTAAAAAGGCTAATTTTTTCAGTTTTAAAAAAATATAAAGTATATAAAATATTGATTATTAAACAAACAATTCCATTTATACAGCTTATCAAATACAGCTTTGATTCCTCTTTTAATGACGGAAAGAAAAGTAAAGGAATTGTTAAAAATAAAAGAAAAACAATTTGATTAGCAGCAATTGATTGCTCAGCAAATTTACCTTTATGAACACTGATAAATAATGCTTTATGAGTGTTTAATATGAAATTAACACAAAAAAAGAAAATATTCAGGAGAAATAATTTGGTAACAAAGGACGATTCAAATGGAATATTTAATAATGATTGAATATCAAAAATTAGAAATATAATAACAAATAGTATAAATATTAACAATGCAGTGAAACAACAAATTTTATAAGTTGATTTTATATATGCATTGATTAAATCAAAATTCTCTAAATGCTGTAATTCAGGAATTTTAGATTTAAGAACACTCGATAAGCCAAAATCCATTAATAAAACCCACTGAAACAGTGCGAAAACCAAAACCCAAACACCATAATTTGTGCTACCAAAGTAATGAATTAGGAGCGGTATAGAAATAAACATAGACAATCCTGAGATAGCTTTATAAAAAGCACTCATAAAAAGGTGATTCTTTAACAAGAGTATTAATTGATTCATTCTTTATATAATCTTTATTTTTGAGGAATAGTAGTATGTTTTTTATTCTGCTTTAAGTTTCCAACCTAAAATATTAGTTTTCGGCAATGTGAGTTTCTTTGAATACTCAAACAATTTTTAATATTAAAATATAAAAATATTTTTTTCCTTTCTTTATAAAAAGATCAATGTTAGAAAGGATATCTTAATCTATTAATTCTTATAATTTTGGTTTTTTTTACATTCAAAAAAAACCAAAATTATAACTACAAATATAATTTTATATAAGTAAATCCAATTCCCAACTTGATATTTTGTTAATTGTTTTTTATATCTTGCAATTGTAAAATTGATTTATGAAAAGAATACTTATCACCGGTGCTGCCGGATTTTTGGGATCGCATTTATGTGATCGTTTTATTAAAGAAGGCTATTTTGTAATAGGAATGGACAATCTCATCACAGGAGATTTGAAAAATATTGAGCATTTGTTCAAACTTGAGAATTTTGAATTCTACCATCATGATATCACGAAATTTGTTCATGTTCCAGGAAAAATAGATTATATATTGCATTTTGCTTCACCGGCAAGCCCGATTGATTATTTGAAAATCCCAATCCAAACTTTAAAAGTAGGTTCCTTGGGAACACATAATCTTTTGGGACTGGCCAGAGTAAAAAAAGCCAGAATTCTTATTGCTTCTACATCAGAAGTGTACGGAGATCCATTAGTACATCCGCAAACTGAAGAATACTATGGTAATGTAAACACGATAGGACCAAGAGGAGTATATGATGAAGCCAAACGTTTTCAGGAATCCATAACCATGGCGTATCATACTTTTCACGGGGTGGAGACCAGAATTGTTCGAATTTTTAACACTTACGGACCAAAAATGCGTCTCAACGACGGAAGGGTTATTCCGGCATTTATAGGTCAAGCGATTCGAGGGGAAGACCTGACTATTTTTGGGGATGGTATGCAAACCCGTTCTTTTTGTTATGTAGACGATCAGGTAGAAGGGATTTTCAGATTGCTGCATTCTGATTATGTTTACCCTGTAAATATTGGTAATCCCGACGAAATTACGATTAAAGACTTCGCCGAGGAAATCATAAAATTGACAGGGACCAATCAAAAAGTGGTGTATCTCCCATTACCGGTAAATGATCCGTTACAGCGTCAACCAGATACGACTAAAGCAAAGGAGTTGCTTGGCTGGGAAGCCAAAGTAGGTCGTGCGGAAGGAATGAAAATCACCTACGATTATTTCAAATCATTATCAAAAGAGGAACTTTCAAAAGAAGAGCATAAAGATTTTTCCAATTATATAAAATAATCAAATTTGCGTTTTGGTTTAAGTCGATTTTTCTATTTGTAATCGATAATGGATTCTATCAAAATAATTATTATTTCTGATGATTTATGTTGATTGTAATGTTATAATATACTTGAATTTTAATTGGATATGGTGAAATCATAACAAATTTATAATCTGTGAATTTTCTAATAGTAAATTAACTACAAAAAATAGACAATGGTATACTAAATAGGAATATTAGTCGTTTTGGATGATGAATCTTTGCAATATAAATTTTACTTCAATAACTTAGAAATTAGTTACTAAGAGAATAAAGACGAAGAAAAATAGATTCTAAGGAATGAAAACTCTCTACATTTGTTTCGAAATATTGCGATAGAGACTTTAATACAATAATTTTATAAAAAACGACAACGGATAACGATTAATATGACTGCAGCGCAAATAGGAAGATATTCAAAATATATAAGCCCCATTAGTGTTGCTTTTGATCTAATAATAGTAAATTTATTCAGTCTTTTTTTCGTCAAAGGACTTCAAGTAAATTACTTATATTACTGTGTATACCAAATAATTGGGTGGTTTTTAATTGCTTTTTTTGTCAAGTTTTATGAAGTCTACAGATTTACCACTCCAGTCGAAATAATTTCAAAACTGTCGATACAATTTATTTTATTCTTTTTAATTGTAATTGCCTTTTTTCCTTTTTCCCAAGAGGCAATTTTTAATGCAGCCAGTATCGCCTTTTTTTTAGTTTCAAGTTTAGTATTGATCACTATTTTCAAATTTTTACTTTTCTATTATCTGAAGGAATACAGAATAATGACAGGTAGTAATTTTAGAAACACGGTAATTATTGGATATACACCCGAATCAATTCGGCTAAAGCATTTTTTTGAAACAAGAAATGACTACGGATATCGTTTTTTGGGATATTTTTCAGACAGGAAATCAAATCAAAATATCAAGGGAAAACTCGCGGATTTAAAACCGTTTATTATTGATAATGGTGTTCATGAAATTTATTGTTCATTGAATGAAATCTCTAACGAAAATTTGAAAGATTTGATCTGTTTTGCTGATGAAAACAATAAAACCATAAAATTTATTCCTGACAGTAAAGAAATCTTTTCAAAAAATTTAAGAATAGATTATTATGAAATGTTTCCTGTACTTTCTTTGCAGAAAACAATGCTTCATGATCCGATAACAAAAACTTTTAAAAGAATTTTTGATATTGTTTTTTCATTGATTGTAATAATTGGATTTTTGTCATGGTTAATTCCGATACTGGCTATTTTAATAAAATTAGAATCCAGAGGCCCTGTCTTTTTTAAACAGGGAAGACCGGGAATTGATGAAAACGAATTTTTTTGTTATAAATTACGCTCTATGCGAATCAATAAAACGACTGAAAAGGAAGCTTCCAAAGATGATCCGCGAGTTACAAAAATCGGTAAGTTTATGCGTAAAACAAGTCTTGATGAAATGCCTCAATTTCTGAATGTCTTATTGGGAGATATGTCGGTAGTTGGTCCGCGCCCTCATCTTTGGGCGCAAAATAAAGCCTACAGTAAGAAGATTAAAAAGTATATGGTCCGTCATTGTGTTAAGCCTGGGATTACTGGTCTGGCGCAAGTTAGCGGCTATAGAGGCGAAATAGAAAAAGATCGGGATATGGTTCACCGAATAAAATTTGATATTTTTTATATTGAAAATTGGTCCCTGATTTTGGATTTGAAAATTATTTTTCAAACTGTTGTCAATATTTTCAAAGGGGAGGAGAAAGCATATTAAAATGGAAAAATCATTAGTATCCATCGTCACACCAACGTTCAATTCTGAAAAATTTATTGTAGAAACGATTCGATCAGTCCAAAATCAAACCTACCAAAATTGGGAAATGATTATCGTTGATGATGGTTCTTCTGATGAAACGGTTTCAATTATAAAAAATTTTTCAGCAGATGACCCCCGAATCATTCTTCATCAGTTAAAGAGTAATTCCGGACCCGCAAAAGCAAGAAATAAAGGCATAGAAAGCATTAAAGGAAAATACATGACTTTTCTGGATGCTGATGACATTTGGTTCCCGGATTTCATAGAGAACAGTATTAAAACGATTGAAGTGACGGCTGTTCCGTTTGTTTTTTCTTCCTATAGACGTTCTGATGAACATCTGAATTTTATTTACAGTGATTTTATAGTTCCGCAAAAAGTAACCTATTCCGATATTCTCAAGACGAATTCTATTAGCTGTTTAACGGCCTTTATTGACATAGAGAAGCTTGGAAAGAAAACGATGCCGGAGATTTTCAAAAGGCAGGATATGGGATTGTGGTTGCAATATTTAAAAGAAATTCCTTTTGCTTATGGAATTCAAGAGTCGAAAGCTATTTACAGAATCAGAGCCAATTCGCTTTCACGCAATAAAGGTGATTTATTGAAATACCAATGGCAATTTTATCGTGAAGTGGAACATTTAAATGTATTCCAATCGATTTATTATATGACCCATTGGATGTACAGAGGCTTTATAAAATACAGAAATTAAAGCATTTATTTAAATATAATCGATGAGTTTTTGGAATCATTTTTTATATCCAATTTTCACTCTGTTGCTCTCAGTTTCTTTCTTCTCAGTTAATTCATCCAAATAGGAGAAAACCAATTCGATGTTTCTATCATGGTTTTCCAACTTTTTCTGAATTTGAAGTATGTCTATTTTTATTTTGGTGGTGTCCAAAAGCATTTGTCTTACTTTTGAAAAAATGCGCATAATTTGAATATTGGTTTGTATTGCTTTTTCACTTTTTAACACACTTGACAACATCAAAACTCCGTGTTCAGTGAAAGCAAATGGCAATTTTCTAGTTCCACCCCAACTTGAAGTCGCAAATTGCGACTTCAAGTTCTGAAATTCGATTTCAGTAAGTTGAAACATAAAATCAAAAGGAAATCTTGAATCGTTCCTTTTTTCTGTTCGTTTAATCTTTTTGTTTCAACTCCATAAAGTAATGCCAAATCACTGTCTAACATAACTTTTTGGTTGCGGATATACTATATTTTAGTCGAAATAGATTCTTCAGAAAGTAAAGATTTATTTTCCATAAGTTTTTAGTTAAAAAACAAATACAAGATTTTATTTATATTATAAATAGGATTTAAACTGTTTTAATTTCCCTCGATTACTTCTTTCCAATGCTTTTTTTCTGATAAAACTAAACTTCAAATTAGGTTCCAGGTATAGTGTGATGGCCTCTTCAATTTTTTGTATTTGTGTCGAATTTAATTCCACATCGCTCACATATTCGATTTCAAAAGTATCGATTTTGGTTTGCTTGATTATAAATTCTTTTACGTTACCATCGTCTTCAATGATGCTTTTCGTGACATAATAAAATGTAAGGCCAGGTGATTTCTTTCCACTGGGTAAAATCGCAACATCATTAGTCCTCCCGATTAGTTTTTTCAGAATGGGCTTTTTCAGTGTGCTTTTCTCATCCAAAATCCCAATGTCTCCGATATCATATCTAATAAAAGGATGTGCTTTGTTGAATAAGGAAGTAATCACAATCCGACCTTCTTTTCCGTAAGGAACCGGTTG
This sequence comes from Flavobacterium maritimum, assembly GCF_040049085.1. Taxonomy (NCBI): domain Bacteria; kingdom Pseudomonadati; phylum Bacteroidota; class Flavobacteriia; order Flavobacteriales; family Flavobacteriaceae; genus Flavobacterium; species Flavobacterium maritimum. The sequence continues at coordinate 175,085 of NZ_JBDLZY010000003.1, read as the reverse complement.
ATTATTTTCGTCTAAAATTTCTACGAATAAGGTTTCCGAATTGACCTGCCATTCTCCGTCCGGATTTTCAAAAGCAATTAAATCCAGCTCTGATGCGCCGTATTCATTGATAATCGGAATACCAAATTGTTTTTCTAAAAGAATTTTATCTTCTTCAAAAAGCATTTCGGAGGTAACCATACAAACTTTTAAGCTTGGACAAATTTCTTTCAAAACGATATTTTTTTTCTGAAGAAATTTGGCAAACAAAACAATCGAGCTGGTATATCCATTGATGTAATCGAATTTTATATTCTGAAATTTTTTCAGAATCTTTTCTAAAACGGCATCAGACAAATCGAAAATCGAAAATCGGAAACGTTGACTCAATACATCTTTAAGGCGCTCTTTTTTGTAGCCAATAAAATCCATCGGAATTCCATAAAAACGGGCCTGGAAGGAACGGTTAAAATTAATTTTGTACCAGCCAAAACGATAGATGATACTCGACCATGTTAGCGCATGGCAGTATTTGTCTTTGGCAAAAATGAAAGGATCTCCGCTAGAGCCGGATGTTTTGTTTACATAAATATTTTTTGGCAAGTACCCGTTGGAAAGTCTTTCCATTAAAGGTTTTTGCAAGTTTTGTTTATTTAAAATGGGTAAATCATTCCAGTTTTTTAAAGTGGTTGAACCGACGATTTCTTTGTAAAACGGATTGTTTTCTAAATGAAACGCTACGATTTTTGTTTTTTGTTCTTCAATAAAAGACTGATGCTCTTCTTCAGAAAAGGAAATTATCTGCTGCAATTCGGCTTTGGCTTCCTTCATTGGAAAACCATTTAACAGGAGGGTTAAGTCAAAAATTGGAAGCATTTTTTAGAATAAATTTTATCAAAAATAATATTTACCCAGACGTAAAGGTCAAGAAGCAACAACTTTTTGAAAATTAATTATTTTTTAAGTTCAAAAGCAATTATTTTTGCACCACAACTAAAAAACTACATCATGACTATTTTACTATTGGGTTCAGGCGGAAGAGAGCATGCTTTTGCATGGAAAATGATTCAAAGTCCGCTTTGCGACAAACTTTTTGTAGCACCTGGAAATGCCGGTACAGCTACAATAGCCAATAATATTAACATAAGCCCAACTGATTTCGACGCCATAAAAGCATTTGTTCTTCAGGAAAAAGTGGAAATGGTGGTAGTAGGTCCGGAAGATCCTTTAGTAAAAGGAATTTACGATTTCTTTTTAAATGATACTGAATTGAGTCATATTCCAGTTATCGGACCATCAAAATTAGGAGCCCAATTAGAAGGAAGTAAAGAATTTGCCAAAGAATTTTTAATCAGACATAAAATCCCAACTGCCGCTTATGATAGTTTTACTGCAGAAACAGTAGAAAAGGGATGTGAATTTTTAGAGACATTGCAACCACCTTATGTTTTGAAAGCAGATGGTTTGGCAGCAGGAAAAGGCGTTTTGATTATTCATGATTTGGCAGAAGCCAAAGAAGAATTAAGAAACATGTTGGTGCACCAAAAATTTGGAGCAGCCAGTTCAAAAGTGGTCATTGAAGAATTCCTTGACGGAATTGAATTAAGCTGTTTTGTTCTTACCGATGGGAAAAGCTATAAAATTTTGCCGACCGCCAAAGATTACAAACGTATTGGAGAAGGGGACACAGGGTTAAATACAGGTGGAATGGGAGCAGTTTCTCCAGTTCCTTATGTTGATGCCGTTTTAATGGAAAAAATAGAAACACGCATAGTAAAACCAACTATTGATGGTTTTCAAAAAGACGGAATCCCTTATAAAGGTTTTGTTTTTATTGGACTGATCAATGTTAAGAACGAACCAATCGTAATTGAATACAATGTGAGAATGGGTGATCCGGAAACTGAAGTGGTTGTTCCGAGATTGAAATCTGACTTGGTAGAATTATTTTTGGCTGTAGCCAATGAAAAATTGGATGAAATTTCCCTTGAGATTGACGAGAGAAGCGCTACAACGATTATGGTTGTTTCAGGAGGATATCCGGAAGATTTTGAAAAAGGAAAAGAAATTTCAGGACTTTCAGAAGTTGAAGATTCTATTGTTTTTCATGCAGGAACAAAATTAGAAAACGGAAAAGTGGTTTCTAATGGCGGAAGGGTTTTAACCGTGACATCATATGGAGACAATTTCGAAGAGGCCATAAAAAAATCTTACCAAAACATCGATAAATTATGTTTTGATAAGATGTATTTTAGAAGAGATATTGGAAACGATTTAAAATAGTTTCCAATTATCGTTCATTCTTTTTTAAATATTATTTTAAAAAAGAGTGAGCGGTAGTATCTTGATTTTCTGTACCTGCTTCATCAAAAATTCTCAATTGTTTGATCCAGTATACCATTGCAGCTGCACAGATAACCATAAAAATCCAATTGATAGTATTAGCGCCAAACCAAGAAACAAGTTCAAAAGATCTTAAAAAATCTAGTGGGGCGAATAAGATGTCTACAAATAAATATTGTATTCCTTCAAAAAATGCTTTCATAATGCTATAATTATTATATTATTTTATTGTTTTGGAAACTAGTGAAAGCATAAAAGGGGCTGGAACAGCTAATCTTTTCGCAACTTCTTGGTTTCCTTTTTAAACAAGTATTATATTTACAGTCACAAAAGTATAAAATATCCTTATGATAACAAGTGTTTTTAAAAAATCTACACCATTAAATTATTCTTTGGTTGTAATTTTAATACTGGTTTTCTTTTTAATGTATCAATTTCAAGATCCATCTTGGATGAATTCGGGTATTTTAATTTTTATAAAGGCTGGATTATTGTTGGTTTTAATGGCTTCCATTTTTATCACTAATTTTATTGTAAAGAGAAACGGATTAGGAAAAGACAGTAGTTACACCATCTTTTTTTATTTTTTATTTTTGTTGTTTTTTCCTTCGGTAGTAGACAATATCAATTTAATTGTTGCTAATTTCTTCATTCTGTTGGCCCTTCGCCGATTGATTTCTTTACAGTCACTTAAAGCATCCAAGGAAAAAATATTTGATGCCTCTTTGTGGATTTTCGTAGCCACAATATTCCAATTCTGGAGTATTCTTTTTATAGTGCTTGTATTTATTTCAGTTTTCTTTCATGTTTCCAGGGATTATAGAAACTGGGTATTACCTTTTATTGCACTTTTTACAGTAGGAACTATTTTTATGCTTTTTGCGCTAATTTTTAGTGTGGATATTGTCGATTTTGCGTACAAAAATGTAACAACTAATTTTGCGATCGATTATTTTACCAATAATTATCAAAATGCTGCTTTGTCCATTTATGTATCTGTTGCCTTGTTTTTTGTTGTTTCAATGCTACTGTCACTTTCAAACAGACCATTATTGTTGCATACATCCTTCAAGAAAATTATTGCATCGTTTTTTATTGGGGTAGTTATTTTCCTGATTTCTGCTGACAAAAGCAATGATTTGCTGGTATTCACTTTTGCTCCATTATCTATTTTGGCAACCTGCCACATCGAAATTGTGCAGAAAAAAATGAAAAACGAAATAGTTTTAGGGATTCTTATTTTGTGCAGTCTATTTGCATTTTTCTCACAATTATAATTTTTCTCCAAAAGCTAAATCACCGGCATCACCCAGTCCGGGAACAATATAACTGTGTGCATTGAGTTTTTCATCAAGTGCCGCTATCCAAAGATGACAGGAATCCGGTAAGTGTTTTTGAAGATAATCAATTCCCTCCGGCACGGCAATCACAACGGCAATATGAATTTCCTTTGGCGTTCCTCTTTCCATTAATTTGTTATAAACAGCGAGTATAGATTGTCCTGTGGCCAGCATTGGGTCAATAAGCAATACATTTTTAGCATTTATGTCGGCAATCGCTTGATATTCTACTTTAATATCAAAATAATCGTCATTATAAGGGTGGTGGCGGTACGCAGAGATAAAGCCATTTTCGGCAGTATCAAAATAATTTAAAAAGCCTTGATGCAAAGTCAGACCGGCCCTTAAAATGGAGCATAAAACCAAGCGGTCTTTTATTTGGGTGGTTTTTTTTATGCCTAACGGTGTTTGAATTTCAATGTCTTTGTAATGCAATTCTTTACTTAATTCATACGCCATTATTTCACCGATACGTTCAATATTTCTTCGAAAACGCATGCTGTCATTATGAATATTGACATCTCGTATTTCGCCCAAAAAATGATTGAGAACACTGTTGTTTTTCGATAGCTGATGAATTTGCATAAATTATTTTTTTATATTTTATATCCAAGATTTATAAATAAAACTTTGGCACTTTTTTAATACTATAAATGTATAAAAAAGTATCTTTGCCTTTTAATATATAAAGATATGTTTTCAAAATTAGCTTATTCTGTTTTCGAACAAAGTATTAAAGATTATCATCAATTTGATAATGTAGATCAACCGATCAACAATCCTTTTCCAAAAGATAAATTCGAACATTTATTGTACTTAAAAAACTGGATTGACACAGTACAATGGCATTTTGAGGATATCATCAGAGATCCAAATATTGATCCTGTCGCTGCGTTGACACTAAAAAGAAGAATTGATGCTTCGAATCAGGAACGTACGGATATGGTAGAGTATATCGACAGTTATTTTTTGCAAAAATACAGCAATGTAAAAGTAAAAGAAAACGCAAAAATCAATTCAGAAAGTCCCGCTTGGGCATTCGATAGACTGTCAATTTTGGCATTGAAAATTTATCATATGCAGGAGGAAGCTACTCGTGCTGAAGCTTCACAGGAACACAGAGATAAATGTCAAGAGAAACTGAATATTTTATTGGAGCAAAGAACAGACTTGTCAACTGCTATCGATGATTTATTGAAAGATATTGAAAATGGAGATAAATTCATGAAGGTGTACAAACAAATGAAAATGTACAACGATGATGATTTGAATCCTGTTTTGTACCAAAACAAAAAGTAATTTTTGGCAGTTTAGAATTGTCAAAGAATAGTAAACATATAGCCGTCATGAGACTTTCCGCAATGGGAGATGTCGCCATGACGGTTCCTGTTTTACGTGCATTTGTAAAGCAGCACCCAGACATAAAAATCACGGTCATTTCCCGTCCTTTTTTTAAACCTTTTTTCGAAGACATCCCAAATGTTTCTTTTTTTGTTTTTGATGAAAAAGGAAGGCATAAAGGGTTTTTAGGTTTAATCGGATTATTCAAAGATTTAAAACGATTAAAAATCGATGCTTTTGCTGATTTACACAATGTTTTGCGTTCTAAAATTATCAGGACGCTTTTTGCTTTAAGCGGAAAAAAAGTGGCATCAGTTGATAAAGCGAGAGCAGAAAAAAGAGCCTTAACTCGAGCCGAAAATAAAATTTTTAAACCTTTGCCAAGCATTTTTGAAAGGCAGGTAAAAGTATTTTCAGCACTTGGTTTTACGGTTGACTTATCGCATCCTGTATTCCCTGAACGGGCAGATTTAGATCAGGAAATTTTAGAAGTAATAGGTGGGGTTCCGCTAGCTGTCGGAACAAAATTAATTGGAATTGCCCCTTTTGCGCAATACGATTCCAAAGTCTATCCATTAGATTTAATGACGGAAGTAATCAACCAATTATCAGAAAACCCAAAATATATAATAGTGCTTTTTGGTGGTGGAAAAAAGGAAATCGAGATCTTGGATTCACTTTCTTTAAATAAGAAGAACGTCATAAATGCTGCAGGGAAAATTAAATTTCAGCAGGAACTAAAACTCATCAGCAATCTGGATGTAATGCTTTCCATGGATTCAGGAAATGCCCATATTGCAGCCATGCTTGGTGTAAAAGTAATTACGCTTTGGGGGGCAACACATCCTTATGCAGGATTTTCACCATTCAATCAGCCTTTTGAAAATGCTTTAGTATCTGATAGAAACCAATTTCCTAAATTACCGACTTCGGTTTACGGAAATAAAAAAATAGAAGGATATGAAAACGCTATGCGGACGATTTCACCTGAGAAAATAGTTCTCAGTATTCAATCGCAGTTGGCAGAAGAATAATCCTGGTTCGCAAAAAATATAAGATATAAAAAAAGAGTTTGCTAGGCAAACTCTTATATACTGTAAACGGAGACTGATTACTTATTTAAACATCATCGTAATCAACAGAAATACTTTCCGAAGTAGGATGCGCCTGACAGGTTAAAATCAATCCATCAGCGATTTCTTTATCAGATAAAATGGAATTTTTCTTCATTTCTGCAGTTCCGGAAGTTACTCTGGCTAAACAACTGCTGCAAATTCCGCCTTGGCAGGAATAAGGAGCGTCAATGCCTTGTTTCAGTGCAGCATCAAGAATAGTTTGTTTTTGCGACATTTCGAAAGTGGTCTCCTCATCATCAACCATAATGGTGATTTTGGTATGGCCTTCTAATGATTTTTCGATTTTATGTTCTTTGGTAGAAGAAGAAAATAATTCAAATTTAATGGCTGATTCCTTCACGTTTTTTTCTTTCAAAACAGTAGAAACCGTATTGATCATTTCCTCAGGACCACATAAATAGAACTTGTCGAATTCAAGTGCCGCGTGTTTATTATTTAAAACAAAATTCACGATCGATTTATCTATTCGGCCGAACAAAGCATTTTCTGCTTTAGCTTGACTGAAAACATAATGTACAAAAAGGCGACCTACATATTGTAATTGTAAATCGTGCAATTCTTGGTAAAAAATGGTCTCCTCAGGAGATTTGTTTCCATAAACGAGTACAAAAGAACTTTTTGGTTCACTTTTTAAAACCGATTTCAGGATAGACAACGCTGGTGTGATTCCGCTACCGGCTACAAAAGCGACATAGTTTTTCTGTTTGTCTGCTTGTGGTTCGAATATAAATTTCCCTTCAGGTTTTCCTACTTCAAGGACATCACCTGCTTTTAGTTTGGTATTGGCAAACTGAGAAAAAACACCGTCTTTTACCGCTTTTACCGCAATTCGTAATTCACCGCTTTCCGGAGCCGAGCAAATTGAATAGGCACGACGTATTTCCTGACCGTCCAGTGTTAGTCTCAAATTGATATATTGACCCGCAATAAAAGTATAATTTGGTTTTAATTCTTCAGGCACATTAAAAAGTACAGAAACCGCATCTTTGGTTTCGCGTTTTACTTCTTTAATGATAAGTTTTAGGAATGAAGGCATGAGTTTATTTTTTTTACAAAAGTAGGAAATGGCAAATAAACCGTTCTAATTATTTAATAAATATTTTATTTTAATAGTAACATTTTCTTACTTTTAGCTACTAAACTGAGAATCTAACCTGGAATAATTATGTTTAAACGATTTATTTATCTGGAATGGAAGGCTTTTTTTCGTTCGGCTTCCTTCGCATCCAACTTGGCTTTGAAAATTCTAATCGCTTTTGTGGCTATTTATTTTACTTTAGTTTTTTTGGCATTAGGTGTTGGCGCATTTTATATCCTTAAAAAATTGAACCTGGATCCGATTGCAACGGTGAATAAATTCTTGATTTATTATTTTTTGATGGATCTGATTTTTCGTCTTCTTTTACAAAAGATTCCCGTGATGAATATCCGTCCATTATTGATTTTTCCAATCAAAAAATCGACCATAGTTCATTTTTCATTAGGGAAAACGGTCTTGTCGTTTTTTAATTTTGTTCATGCCTTTTTCTTTCTGCCGTTCAGTGTTGTTCTGATTTATGAAGGCTATGATGTATTCAGTGTAATTCTTTGGCACATTGCTATTTTCTCATTAGTGTACATCAACAATTTCCTGAACATTGTGTTGAGTAATAAAGACAATTTATTTGGAATTTTCATCACTGTTGTTGCTGTTTTGGGAGGATTACATTATTATCACTTTTTTGATATCACCAATTATAGCACACCGTTTTTTGATGGATTGTTCCATACCAAATGGGTTTTTAGTATTCCGGTTGTGGTATTAATTGGATTGTATTACGGTACATTCAATTATTTCAAGAGGAATTTATATCTGGATGCTGGACTTTCCATTAAAAAAGACATTGCAAAAACAGAGAACCTGACCTGGTTGAATCAATTCGGAAGTTTGGGAACATTTCTTAAAAACGACATTAAACTTATCAAAAGAAACAAACGTTCTAAAACAACTATTGGAATGAGTGTGATGTTTCTTTTTTATGGTTTAATTTTCTTCTCCAATGGAATCGAAGTTTATAACAATCCTGTGATGCACATTTTTGCAGGAATTTTTGTGTCGGGAGGTTTTCTGATCACTTTCGGGCAATTTGTACCCAGTTGGGATAGTGCTTATTACTCTTTAATGATGACCCAAAATATTCCGTACAAGGGGTATCTAAATTCAAAATGGTGGTTAATGATTATCGGAACCGTTATTTCAACAATTTTGGCATCCTTCTATTTGTATTTTGGATGGCAGGTTTATCTGACCATTGTTGTTGGTGCGATTTATAATATTGGGATCAATTCCCATTTGGTATTACTTGGTGGAGCTTACACTAAAACACCAATAGATTTGGATTCAGGAAAAGGCGCTTTTGGCGATAAAAAAGCATTCAATGTAAAAACGATGTTGGTTTCGCTTCCACAATTAGGATTGCCGGTTCTATTGTATTGGCTGGGTTCTTATCTGGCTAATGCCAATGTTGGACTGGCGTTGGTTGCTGCCGCCGGAGTAGTGGGTTTTGCGTTGAGAGGCCCTGTGTTTTCATTGATTGAAAAAATCTATAAAACGGAAAAATACGCCACTATTAGTGCTTACAAACAAAAGGGTTAACGAGCAATTTTCTGGAGAGAAAAGTCCAAGACAATTAACCAAAAATATCAAATAACCGAATAAATCTTTTAAAATGATACAAGTAAATAATCTGACAAAAAAATACAACGCAACCACAGTTTTAAATATAGAAACGCTTGAAATTCCAAAAGGTCAAAGTTTTGGATTAGTTGGAAATAATGGTGCTGGGAAAACCACTTTTTTTAGTTTATTATTAGATTTAATCCAGCCTTCAACAGGGAATATTATCAATAACGATGTACAGGTAAATACCAGTGAAAATTGGAAACCTTTTACTGCTTCTTTTCTTGACGAAAGCTTTTTGATTGGCTATTTAACTCCTGAAGAATATTTTTATTTCATAGGTGATTTACGTGGACAGAATAAGGCAGATATTGATGCTTTATTAGCGAAGCACGATGAGTTTTTCAATGGCGAAATTCTAAAAAACAAAAAATATTTACGCGATCTGTCCAAAGGGAATCAGAAGAAAGTGGGAATCATCGCAACCTTAATCGGAAATCCTGAAGTAGTAATTCTGGACGAACCCTTTGCAAATCTTGATCCAACAACGGTAAATCGACTCAAGAAAATTATAAAAGAATTAGCTGAAAATCCTGATGTTACTGTGTTGGTTTCCAGTCATGATTTGCAGCATACAGTTGAAGTATGCAACAGAATTGTGGCGCTAAATAAAGGGGAAGTGGTTAAGGATATTCAAACATCAGAAGAGACGCTGCAAGAGCTCGAAGCGTTTTTTGCGGTTTAAATTTCGATATTTCAAAAAGAAACGTATTTTTACAAGTGATTATACTAAAACCTTTTTTTAGAAGTTAAAGGATAAAAACGTTTCCCATTGAAAATCAACACATTTAAATACCTATATATTTTAATTTTCCTGTTTTTTTTGATAGCTTGTTCTACCAAAAAGGATACTTTTTTGGCTAGAAATTCCCATGCTTTAAGTACAGAATATAACATTTTGTACAATGGTCAAATTGGATTGGATAAAGGAATTGCAGGAATAAAAGCCAATACTATTGATAATTTCTGGAAGCGTTTGCCAATAGAAAGAATGCTGATAACTGACGATTTCTCTCCAGAAGGAAAACCTAAAAATACTGATTTTGAATTGGCAGAAACCAAAGCTACAAAGGCCATTCAAAAACATTCGATGAACATCGGTGGATACGAAAAAAACAGTCAGATTGACGAGGCTTATTTATTACTTGGGAAAGCCCGCTATTACGACCAAAGATTTATCCCGGCATTAGACGCATTCAATTACATTTTATACAAATACCCAAACAGCAGTAATATTTATACCGCTAAAATTTGGCGTGAAAAAACCAACATGCGTTTAGGGAATGATGCGCTGGTGATTAAAAACATCAACAAGCTTTTGAAAGATCAGGATCTTAAAGATCAGGTTTATGCAGATGCCAATGCGCTTTTATCGGAAGCGTTTTTGAATCTTGAAGAAAAAGATAGTGCGATTACCAAATTAAAAATTGCCGAAGACTTCACCAAAGTCAATGCTGAAAGAGTCAGATATCGTTTTGTATTAGGGCAGTTGTATCAGGAATTGAATAAGAGAGACAGTGCCATTTATTTTTATCAATCGGTTATTGATATGAACAGAAAGGCCGAAAGAAAATATGTTATTCAGGCTTATGCCAAAAAAGCACAATTGTTCGATTATGAAAATGGGGATAAGGAAGCCTTTGTAGAAAGGTATAACAAACTTGTCGAGGACAGGGAAAACAGACCTTTTTTGGATGTTATTTATCATGAGATGGGAGTGTTTTATGATAAATATAACGACCAGGAATTAGCGATGGAATTTTACAACGCATCTTTAAAAACAGATTCAAAAGATCCGTATTTGAATGCCTCAAATTATCGAAATCTAGGGAATATGTATTTTAGGAATACAGATTATTCAACAGCAGCAAAGTATTATGACAGTACTTTGGTGAAGTTGGATGTAAAAACCAGAGAGTATGCCCACATTCAAAAAACAAGAAAAAATTTAGATGAAGTCATAAAATATGAAGCTATTGCCAAAAGAAATGATAGTATTTTAAAAGTAGTTTCGCTTTCCGACATCGACCGAATGGCTTATTTTGAAAATTACATAGATACCTTAAAAAAAGTCGATGAAACCAAGAGAATTTTGGAAGAAAAACAAAAAGAAACTCTTGCAAATATAGAAAGGAACAGTAAGTCCGGTTCATCAGTTCCGGAATTTGATGATGGGTCCGGAAAACCAAAAAAATCATCGTTTGCTCCTCCGTCGGGGAATGATGCTTCTGTAAATGAAAGCGGAAGTATTTTCTATTTTTACAATCCTAAAACTGTCGAATTTGGTAAATTAGAGTTCAAGAAAATCTATGGCAACAGAACTTTGTCCGGAAACTGGAGATTTTCAGGTGATGAATTGAACAAAAAAGAAAACGACACTCTAATTAGTAGCGAAGCATTAACGGAGAATGCAATATCCCAACAAGACACCATAATTGAAAAATACACTACGGATTTTTATCTAAAACAACTTCCTACAACCCAAACAGCCATTGACAGTATCGGCAAAGAAAGAAATTTTGCTTATTACCAACTGGGGATTATTTATAAGGAGAAATTCAAAGAATATCAGTTAGCCAGTACAAAACTTGAGCAATTATTACAGCAAAATCCCGAAGAGAAACTCATTCTTCCTGCCATGTATAATTTGTTCAAAATTTATCAAATCACTGATGTTGCCAAAGCGGAGGAAATGAAAAACAGGATTTCCACCCAATACCCAAATTCCCGTTACGCACAGATTATAAATAAAACAGGTTCGAATGATATCTCGGCAAACGAAACACCGGAGATGGCCTACAATAAATTGTATAAATTATACCAGGAAGAACAGTTTGTTACAGTCTTGGAAAAATCAGAAGAGCTGATTAATCAATACCCAGGGGATGAAATAGTTTCAAAATTCGAATTGCTCAAAGCCAATGCAATAGCAAAACTTCAAGGACTGACAGCCTACAAAAACGCATTGCAGGGAGTTGCGGATAATTATCCTAATAGTGAAGAGGGGAAAAGTGCTCAAGAAATTTTAAACACCCAAATTCCGTTTTTAGAGCAAATGAATTTCAACACGACGGACACGAAGAATTGGAAAATCCTATATAAAATTTCCGCCAAGGACGATAAAAGAGCTAAGGAAATTGAAGAAAAAGTGAAGAAGTTTAATGAGATTGAAAATCTTTACAAATTATCATGTTCCTTTGATAATTACAATGATAAAGAAAAATTCGTGACAGTACATGGATTAAAATCAGAATCTTATGCCAAAGATATTGCATTGGCAATGAAAGAAAATAAAAAATACAGTATCACAGAACCGGCGATTGTAATATCCAATGAAAACTATAAGGTAATACAAATCAAGAAAAATTTGGATGTATATCTGGCATCAAAAAACCAATAAATATGTTTGATAAAAAAACAAAATCATACACCGATTTGTTAGGTAAAACCAACAGGATCGTAGAAGGAACCATTATAAAAGGAGACATCCATTCATTGGCTGATTTTAGGTTGGATGGAGAATTGATAGGAAATTTTCAATCCAATGGGAAGATAGTTATTGGTCCTGCCGGCAGTGTTACGGGCGATATTGTTTGTAAAAATGCTGATATTGAAGGAAAGTTTAACGGAAAGATACAAGTTACCGAAATTCTGAATGTAAAATCGAAAGCTAGTATTCATGGAGAAGTTGCGGTGGGCAGATTATCGGTAGAACCGGGTGCGGACTTTAGCGCTTCCTGTATCATGAATACCAACGCAAAAAATTTAATACCTAACGATGGAGAACAAGCCAAACAAAAATCAGTTTAATAAATGGCTTGCCCTGATTAATATTCCCATTCAGATGGGGGCAATCATTTTTCTTTTTGCCTATTTTGGAAATTGGTTAGATGAGAACCATCCAAGCCCCAAAGTATATTACAACAAAATATTAATTATGGTTGGTGTGGTCTTAGCCTTGTATAATGTTATCAGGCAAGTAAATGAAATCAATAGATCTTCCTAAATTTTCCGTCCGGACGATATTGAATAAAGTACATAAAAAAACCAAGCGTCTTTCAGCCTTTCGGCAACAAATAAACACAATGAATTTAAAAAATTACCAACCACTTTTATACATCTTATTTTTTTCCGGAGGAGCTTATATACTTCACAAAATGTTTTTTTCTGTTCTCAAAATAGAGGAGGAGCATTTTTATTATTCTTTAGAAACATTGTATTTGCTGTTTTTCGCTTTGTCAATTATCATCATGTTTATAATACTAAAAGTGAAGGAAAGAAGCTTTGATAATGTAGGTATGTCATTTCTTTTGGCAACCAGTATCAAATTGATACTATCTGGTATTATTTTAAAACCGTTGTTACAGCTTTCAAATCAAATTGATACGATACAAAAAAAGAATTTTTTCGCAATTTTCATTCTTTTTTTGGCGATAGAAACAATCCTGACAATACGCTTATTAAATAAAAAGAAATAGGCAGATAAAATAGGAATGCAAAGTTTCAAAAATAAATTTTTTATATTCTTTTGAATATTAATAAAAAATGTACCTTTGCACCAAATTTCAGAAACGTAATAAATTAAGATATTTAACTGTTATGGTGATTTCAAACAAACCACTTAGATTTATATTAGCGAGTTTAGTAGCATGTCTTCCTTTAATTAGTTTTGCAAACCCCACTGAGGACACTGCAAAAGTTGTAACAGAAGTTGCTCATGAGGTAACTGAAAACGGGCAAGGAGAAGCTCATGCAGAGCCAACAGATCTAAAATCTAAAATTAAGGAATTCATAAATCATCACCTTTTAGATTCTCATGATTTTACCATTTCTGCAAATGAAGAAACGGGTGAGCATTATGGTTTTTCTTTACCAATTATTCTTTGGGATAATGGTTTGCAAGTTTTTTCTTCTTCAAAATTTCACCATGGTGAAGCGGTTGCAGAACACAACGGAAATTTCTACAAATTACACCACGAAAAAATATACAAGACAGATGCTGCTGGAACTTTAACAGAAGAGCATGGTCACCCAACTAATGTTAGACCATTGGATCTTTCTATTACAAAAAGTGTGGTTGGTATTTTAGGTGTGGCAATTTTAATGTTTCTTTTATTTAGAGGCTTGGCAAAATCATATACTAAGAATAATGGTATTGCTTCTGGAGCAGGACGATTCTTTGAACCTCTTGTATTATATGTAAGAGATGAGATTGCTATTCCAAACATCGGGGAGAAGAATTATAAAAAATACATGAGTTATTTGTTGACTATATTTTTCTTCATATTGTTCTTGAATATTTTAGGCTTAATTCCACTAGGATTCAATGTTACAGGTAATATTGCAATAACTGCTTCATTGGCCTTGTTAACTTATTTGATCACTACATTCTCAGCAAATAAAAATTATTGGGGACACATTTTCTGGATGCCGGGAGTGCCAACACCAATGAAATTCATTTTGGCTCCAATCGAATTATTGGGAACAATCATCAAACCATTTTCATTAATGATTCGTTTGTACGCAAATATGGTTGCGGGTCACGTAGTTTTAATGAGTATCATTGGTTTAATGTTCATCTTTAAAAGTTGGATCGGAAGTACATTGTCATTCGGATTGGCTTTTGCACTTTCTATCTTAGAAATATTGGTTGCGTTTTTACAAGCGTATATTTTCACAATGTTATCTGCACTTTATTTCGGAGCAGGAAACGAAGAGCATCATCACGACGAAGCTCATCATTAAGATTGCTTTAAGCAATAAGCTATAGACAACATGCTGCAAAGTACAAAGCCTATCGCCTAAAGTATAAAGCCAAAAACAAATGTTTAATTTTTAATATATATATTATGCAAATTCCAGAAATTGTAGGATCAGGATTAATTGTAATCGGAGCAGGTTTAGGTATTGGTAGAATCGGTGGTTCAGCAATGGACGCTATCGCTCGTCAACCAGAAGCTTCAGGAAAAATCCAAACAGCTATGCTTATCGCAGCTGCCCTTATTGAAGGTATTGGTTTCGCGGCTTTATTCGCTTAATTAAAACTAAAAGACAATAGTTGCAACGGTTGGTTGCGACTATTGTTTTTAAAATTAAAACATTACAAATTGCTGTTTTAGTAGCAATTAAAAAAGATTCATAATTTAAAATTTATAATTATATATAATGGATAAGTTAATAAATGATTTTTCGTTTGGTTTGTTTATTTGGCAAGTATTAATATTTGTTGGATTAATATTCTTATTAAAAAAATTCGCTTGGAAACCAATTCTTGATGCGGTTAATGACAGAGAAGAAGGAATTAAAAATGCATTGGAATCTGCTGAAAATGCTAGAAAAGAAATGCAAAATTTACAAGCAGACAACCAACGTATTTTACAGGAAGCTAGATTAGAGCGTGACACCATGCTTAAAGAGGCTCGTGAAATAAAAGATAAAATGGTTGCTGATGCAAAAAATGAAGCACAAGCTCAAGGTCAAAAAATGATTGACCAGGCCAAAACTGCAATCGAAAGCGAAAAAAATGCCGCTATGGCTGAATTGAAATTACAAGTTTCAACTTTGTCATTGAGTATTGCTGAAAAATTATTGAAAGATGAATTATCTAACAAAGAAGCTCAAACTAAATTGGTTGAGAAAATGTTAGGTGACGTTAAATTGAACTAATCATGGCAAGTACTAGAGCAGCAGTTCGTTATGCGCAAGCAATTTTAGATTTATCGAATTCAAAAGCGGTATCTGAAGTTGTAAATAATGACATGAAATTGATTGCTTCGACTATTAATGGTAATTTGGAATTGAATACTTTTATTCAAAACCCAACCGTAAAAGTAGAAGTAAAAGAAAAAGCACTTTTAGAAGTTTTTGCTACTGTTGATAATGTAACTAAAGGTTTGCTTCATTTGTTATTTGAAAACAAAAGATTTGAAATCCTTGAGGTTATAGCGTTAGAGTATAGTAAATTATTCGATGTTATGATAGGGGTGGAAGTGGCAAAAGTAACTACAGCTATCGCTATGGATGCTGCGCTTGAAGCTAAAGTTTTAGCTAAAATCGCAACGCTTTCAGACAAGAAAATCACAATAGAAAATACGGTAGATCCTGCCATTATCGGGGGATTTATTTTAAGAATAGGTGACAAGCAATACAATGCTTCAGTTGCCAACAGATTACAAATATTAAAGAGAGAGTTAAGTAATTAGTTTTATTACACATTTAAGTGTCTAAATTATAAATTAAGATGGCGGAAATCAAACCTGCTGAAATTTCAGCAATATTAAGAAAGCAAGTCGAAGGTTTTGAATCTGGTGCTACGCTAGAGGAAGTAGGAACAGTACTTCAAGTTGGAGATGGTATTGCTCTTATTTATGGGCTTTCAAATGTTCAATACGGAGAGTTAGTAGAATTCGAGAATGGTCTTGAAGCGATTGTATTGAATCTTGAACAAGATAATGTTGGGGTGGTACTTTTAGGACCTTCAACAGGAATCAAAGAAGGATCTACTGCAAAAAGAACACAACGTATTGCTTCCCTTAAAACAGGTGAAGGAATGGTAGGTCGTGTAGTAAACACTCTTGGTTTTCCAATTGATGGAAAAGGGCCAATCAGTGGAGAACTATATGAAATGCCATTAGAAAGAAAAGCTCCTGGAGTTATTTTCCGTCAACCAGTTACTGAGCCATTACAAACAGGAGTAAAAGCAGTAGATGCTATGATCCCGGTTGGTCGTGGACAACGTGAGTTGGTTATTGGTGACCGTCAAACAGGTAAATCAACTGTTTGTATTGACACTATCTTAAATCAAAAAGAATTTTATGATGCAGGAAAACCTGTATTTTGTATTTATGTAGCTATCGGGCAAAAAGCTTCGACTGTTGCTGCAATTGCAAAAATGTTAGAAGAAAAAGGAGCAATGGCATATACTGTTATTGTTGCTGCAAATGCTTCTGACCCAGCTCCAATGCAAGTTTATGCTCCTTTCGCAGGTGCTGCAATCGGAGAATATTTTAGAGATTCAGGTCGTCCAGCTTTAATTGTTTATGATGATTTATCTAAACAAGCGGTGGCATATCGTGAGGTTTCTCTTTTGTTAAGAAGACCACCGGGACGTGAAGCATATCCTGGAGACGTTTTCTACCTTCACAGTAGATTATTAGAACGTGCTTGTAAAGTAATTGCTGATGATGGAATTGCAAAAAACATGAACGATTTGCCGGATGCATTAAAAGGTATCGTTAAAGGTGGTGGTTCATTAACTGCTTTGCCAATTATCGAAACTCAAGCGGGTGACGTTTCTGCATATATCCCAACAAACGTAATCTCGATTACAGATGGTCAAATTTTCTTGGATGGAGATTTGTTTAACTCTGGAGTTCGTCCAGCTATTAACGTAGGTATTTCTGTATCTCGTGTAGGAGGTAATGCTCAGATTAAATCAATGAAAAAAGTGGCGGGTACTTTAAAATTAGACCAAGCACAATTCCGTGAATTGGAAGCGTTTGCTAAATTTGGTTCTGATTTGGATGCGGTTACTTTAAATGTAATTGAAAAAGGTAAGAGAAACGTTGAAATCTTGAAACAAGGTTTGAATGATCCTTATACTGTAGAAGATCAGGTTGCAATTATCTATGCTGGATCAAAAAATTTATTGAGAAGTGTTCCTGTTAATAAAGTAAAAGAATTCGAGAAAGATTTCTTGGAATTCTTGAACAACAAACACAGAGCAACTCTTGATGCTTTGAAAGCAGGAAAATTAACTGACGAAATTACAGATGTAATTGAGAATGTAGCAAAAGAAATTTCAGCGAAATATAACTAATTAGGTTTCTTGGTATTGGGTTTTAGGTTTTAGTCCTAACACCCAATACTCGATACCCAATACCATAATAAAATGGCAAATTTAAAGGAAATCCGTAATAGAATTACTTCCATTTCATCGACGATGCAAATTACATCGGCAATGAAAATGGTTTCTGCAGCAAAGCTAAAGAAAGCACAAGATGCAATCACGGCAATGCGCCCTTATGCCGAAAAATTAACGGAATTATTGCAAAATCTTTCTGCCACTCTTGATGGTGATGTAGGAGGAGATTTTACTACACAGAGAGAAATCAAAAAAGTATTGGTGGTTGCCATAACTTCAAACAGAGGTTTGTGTGGTGCTTTCAATTCAAATGTAATTAAAGAAGTTAAAAACCGTTCTGATTTTTATGCAGGAAAGCAAGTGGACGTTTTTGCCATTGGTAAAAAAGGAAATGATATTCTTTCTAAAACACTTTCAGTAGTGGACAATCAAAGTACTGTTTTTGATCATTTAACTTTTGATAATGTGGCTGCAATTGCAGAAACATTGACTCAAAAATTTGTTACAGGTGAGTATGATAAAATTGAATTGGTGTACAATCAATTTAAAAATGCAGCGACTCAAATTGTACAGGTGGAGCAATTTTTGCCATTGGCACCAATAAAATCTGATAAACCGGCTTCTACTGGAGATTACATTTTTGAGCCTTCAAAAGAAGAAATCGTGTTGACTTTGATTCCAAAATCATTAAAAACACAATTGTTCAAAGGAATTAGAGATTCATTTGCATCTGAGCATGGAGCGCGTATGACTGCGATGCACAAAGCAACAGATAACGCGACTGAATTGCGTGACCAATTAAAACTGACTTACAACAAAGCGCGTCAGGCATCTATTACAAGTGAGATTCTTGAAATCGTTGGTGGAGCAGAAGCTTTGAAAGGATAGAAAAAACTCTGTCAAGATATATTTAAAAGAGCCGATATTAGTCGGCTCTTTTTTGTTTAAGAAAGTAGATTTATATTGTTTTTAGTTATTTTCGCTCTCATTCTCTGAAGTTTGCATCGTTAGTGCTGCTCCAATGTCTCTGTCTTCGATATTTCGAGTGGGCGAAAAATATATTCAAGGTATTGATTGCCATTTAATGGTACTTAATGGCAAATTTTGTGAAAATACTGTAGTAACTAGAGTGGAGAAGAACATTAATTTGTAACTAAGGAATTAGTTTGAAGGATAAATTAGAATATGTATTTAAATGATAGAATAGTGGTTTTAATTTTTGGTTTAGGTTTGTTAATTGCAGGCTATTTTCTGTATAGTAAGGAGAAGAAAAAGCCCAATGTAAAATTGAATTCATTTTTAGGATATAAATTTTTTAAACATTATGGCATAATCTTAATGTTTTTTGGAATATTTTTATCTTTCATAGCAATTCATTCAATGATTTATAGATAGATTTTCTTACCGCTCAGGTGCTCGTTAAATGTCATTAAGTTAAAGAATAATCAACACGATTTGTCATTCCGACGGAGGAGGAATCTCAACAAACGTGAGCAAGAAATTGAGATTCCTTCTTCGTCGGAATTATAAAGATAAACTTACTATTTAAAAACCTAAATCCAAAAATAAATTTTCAATATGGCAATCAAAACTACCAAACTTTTGCTAAAACAAATTGTTCGACGGTTTAGTCTTTTAAGATGAGTTCGTAAAGTCAAATTTTTCCTCTCAATATGATTTGTGCTAAAACGTTTTACAGAATGTAATTTCTCATCAATCAGATATCTATAGTTTTTTAATCTGTCGGTAAATATCTTTTTAGCTTCTGATAATTTTAAAGTATCCAGAACACGACTTAATGTTTTATTTGTTCGTTTGCCAATATTAAAGCTTACAACATTTTTTGAATTCTTTTCCAGAGCATAAACCAGCCAGATAAAATTTCTTTTATGTCTGATATAGGTACACATTTCATCGACTTCATAAGTTTTTCCTTTACTGATAATCGGCTGATGAATGTTTCTGGCAATTGATATAATTCTTTTCAATAATGTTGTAGTTGAAATTTTTAGTATTCTCGCAGTACGTCTTATTCCTAAACCTTCTTTGGTAAACAAAATTATCTCTTGATTAATATTCCTTATGTATGCATTATACCTATAGTCGGACTGTTGTCTCTTTTGACAGACGCAGCATTTATATCGTTGATTTCCGTTAGATTGAAATCCATTCTTTATGCATTTACCATTGCAAAAATTACATTTTATTTTCATGACCTAATTTGATACACTAAGTACAACAAAAGCCTTTTAAGGCTTTTTAAAAGAATAAAAACAGAAGAGACAACCAGCTGGTCGTCTCTTTTACTATTCAAAAAGTACAGATTTATATTCTTTTTCAGTTAGTTACATTGCTATTTTATAAAAACACCTAATCTGATACATTACCGATAATTGGTTTGGTAATATTTCGGGCGATAAAAACGATTCTTTTTAATAATGTTGTCGTTGATATTTTCAATATTCTTGCCGTACTTCTTATTGCCAAACCTTCTTTAGTTAATTGAATAATATTCTGGGTTATACCTCCTTTATAAGCCAGATATGCATAATTTTCAACTCTAGTTTTCCCGCATGCTCTGCAAATATATCTTTGATTACCAGACTTTGTCTTTCCATACTTTATCATCTTTCGAATATAACCAACACATCTCTAACACCTAGTCTGGTTTGACTCCATTTTTTTCGATTTAAGGCATTATAAAATAAAAAAACAGCCCAAAAAGGCTGTTTTAATTTTTATGCGATATTAATATAAATATCTGATTTTCTGTAAATGTTAGATGCAATAATTAACCACCAACACATCTGATACATTACCCAAAAGTATTATCTGAAAAGCAGTGCAAATATTTATTCTATTTCAATATATTAAAGATATGAAATCGCATATCACTAACTCTGAAACACTACCATTACCTTACCAAAATGCTTGGTAAATTAAAGTACATCGAATCATATGATTTATCTTTTAAACAATTTTTCAAAAATTCTAAGTTACTTTCATCATATTCTATCAATTCAATTATAAAATCTAAATAATTCATTTTATGAGTTATTCTAAACAATATTAAACTAGCTAATAATTGTTCATTTTGATGATATATTTTGGTGTCTCTGATATGTTCTAAATTTTTCACAATCATATCAACATATAATAATTTTATATTTAAACTTAAATATTGTAAACAAGCTAATACTATAAAATCATTATCTATTTCTTCGATTATTGTAAGCTCTAGAATTTTTCTATAATTTAAATCGAGTCCGAAATCTGTAGCAAAATAGATCAAATCTGAAACAAAATCTAAATTTTCATTATCTAAATGAGAATTAGTAAAATTTTCTATTTGTGAAAAATCCTCTTTATCAAAAAGTGAATATTCAGAGAAAAAAAATGCAACTAATTCTTTTTCATCGAGATTTAAAATAAATTCAATTTCATCAAAAGAAAGCTTTATTTTATCATCACAGAGTTTCTTAATAATATTATAGGCTTCTATGAATGGAAGATTCACTATGCTTTTTAATTTTATATTCATTATTTTTTGTCTTTACTTTGTCTTGAACTTCTTTGTCCAGTATTTTTTTCGTGCCTTTTTAATTTTTGCAAATCAGAACTAGATGCTGTACCAGCTGCTTTTTTAGCTCTTATTGATTGTAATTCATCATCTTGTAATTTCCCATTATTATTTCCTCTTTGACTCATTGAATCGTAATGCCCAATAGTCGTTGCATCGTCATTATTTACTGTTATACCAAACTCAGAAACATAATAAATAAGCATTCCTAAAGCAATTAAGTCTGCAGGACCAGGCGCAGGGGAGTCAACTTGAGAAACAAGAAGTGCAGCAGCTAATAATTCATTACCATCCTTTTTTTTGTCTTCTGTTTTTTTCTTTTTATCATCTTCTTTTTTCTTCTCCTCCTCCTTCTTTTTTTCCTCTTTTTTCTTCTCTTCTTCTTTCTTTTTATCTTCTTTTTTCTTCTCTTCCTCCTTCTTTTTTTCCTTGTCTTTGTCTATTTCATCTTCTGCACCAAGTCCTAAAAAATCAGTATATCTAATAGGGTTATTATTTGCGTAAAGGTAAGGTGATTGATTATTGAATTTTTCCCCCCAAGGATCGATCACAATAAATCTACCAATTGCAGGATCATAATTTCTTGCTCCGTAGTCGTACATATTGAGCCCCAGCTCGTCTTGCAGCTCTTTTCCGTTGTACTTATACTTATAACCCGTAGGGGCGTAACTATTATATCCTTGATGTTTCAAGCCAAAAGGATAATAATTGTTTTCTTCTAAAATTTCAGAACTTGCAATTGAACCATCTTTATTATCATCGCTGTAGCTTAATCTAATGTTTCCTAGATGATCGGTATAATTAAATACATAGCTGTAAGTGTTTACACTACTCACAACGGTATTCTTTACATAGCCCTCGGCAGTTGGAAAATATTGCAAAGACCAACTTCCTAAATTTGGCTTGGTATACTGATAACCGCCTAAATAGTTAGTGTTCGTAACGGCAGTGCCTTGGGTTACTATTTTTTCTAATTTTTGTCCTGTTGCGTTGTAAATATACTCAATAGTCCCTGTTGAACCAAATGTGATTTTGGTGGGTAAGTTCAAATGATTATAACGTATTTCGGTAATGTTTTTATTTTTATCCGTTATTAAATTACCGTTTGCATCATAGGTATAATCATCTCCGGTTTTGTTGCCATCAATAAATCCTTCGGCATTATTACCGCTTGGACTGTCGGTTACTTTAGTGAGTTGGTTAGGACTGTTGGTATTGCCATAATCATAAATCAGGTCATCTATCTGAAATACCTGAGTCGGAGCATCGCTGGTACCATATCGCTGTAACAATATAATATTACCGTTTTTGTCATAGGTTAGACTTTCGTTGTAGGCACCTGAGACTGGAATAGCATCACCTGGTTTTTGATAAATAGCATTTTTTAATCGGTTTAAATCGTCATAAACGTAGCCATACTTTCTAATAGGAGTGTCCGTCCTCCAATACGTTTCAGCAATGTTACCATTATACAATGGTTTTACATTGGGTACTGTTCCGGCTATTTCATTATAATTTAGTTTAAACGAAAACAAATCTTTTGGATCACCTGCAATTTGCAAATTATTAACATCGTTAATGTTTTTTAGCCAACCACGGATATTATAGGTATAATTCACTTTTTGCAAAGGTGTGGCAAGTGTATTACCTACTTTTTTACTGATCAGTTGCCCCAATTCATCATAAGTGTTGTCTGCTAGAAGTTGTATAGCACCTCCATTAATCTGATGGGTAGTCTTAAGCAAACGATCTTGTGGCGAATAAGCAGATTCTTCTTTTACAACAAGTTCTGTGTCACCGGAGATACGCTTGTGTTTTGTTAGCGTATATTGCAGTTGTCCCGAAAATGAATCCAGTTTACTATCGGTATTGGTATAACCGCCCAAATAGTTGGTTACCGCACTACGGATAAGTCTGGCTTTGGCATCATAAAAAGTAGTAGCTGTTTCTCCTGCTGTCGACGATGGTGTGGTTACTGCTCTTGTCCAAGATCCTGTGGCAAGTGTTTTAGTGTTTGTCAAAATATTTTGCCCTTCTACAGTTGTAGGAACAGTGGGAGCATTTGGAAACAAATAATTGTCATAGTAATTGACTGTAAGGAGCTTAAAGCTAGTTGGGGAAATCGTATTACTGTAATTAACCGGAATACCATCTATGGTGCCTGAGGTTTGCTTTGTTTCGAAAAGTAATGTAGCATTATTTTGCGCGACTTGTAAAGTATTCCTATTTGAGCTATTAGAGATTAAATTGTTCCATCCTGTATAAATAGGCCTGCCAAAAGCATCATATTTGGTAATTATCCAGCCCACAGCGGTATCGTCTTTGAAAGGTGATTTGGCAGGACCTGTAGCTACAGGTCTGTCAAGTCTGTCATAAACAATAAACTCCCATTGCTTACCTGGCAATTTCTTTTCGGCAAGACGGTTGCGATTATCATATTTGTATTGGTAACACAAACCATCTAATTGGGCTATAGGATTAGTTACCAATGGTGGGATTACATAAGTTAGATTCCCATAGATATCATAAACATAATAAGTATCGTGTTTTTCACCAGCATTGTACGTTCTTTTTAAAATAACTTGTCCTTCCTTGTTTTTGAATTCTACTGTAGCTCCTGCAGATTCTGTAGGACTTGCCGCAGTATTCTCATCATAGGTAATGGTTTTGTATAATTGATTATCCCCATAAGTCCCATTATCAGAAAAGGCAATAGTATAAAGACCTGATCCTGCATCCCATGTTGCAGTGGCCTTATATAGTTTTACAGCATCAGTGGCACTATTCGACTGGTATTCCATTTTTATCTCATGGCCCGAATCCATGATCCATTCATTTCCGGGAGCCGCCTGTTTTAATACTCTATTTAGTGGTGAGTATTCTAATTTTTTTTGAGAAAAAGGGTTATCAGTATTATCGTACTGACTTGTTTTGTAAAATGTTAAGGTATTAGCAAGCGCATTTTCATCATACGCCATATTAGTTGATGAGGCCTTAAAAGGTAAATAATCATGTGTTTGTCTTCCAAAATCATCATATTCTATATGCGTTATTATATCCTTTCCTGATGCCGATTGCTGGTTAGCGATTTGTTGCATAGGTCGACCGAGTCCATCAAAATAAGTAATATTAATTTTGGCCTTATCAGGTGTTGGTGCTATAAATTCAGTTGATGTTGGTTTCTTATAGACTTTGGTAATAATATAGTTATGATCAAGTGAAGGAGTTGCTAAACTTGAACAGTCAGAACTTGTACCCATAGCCGAAGGACAGTTATCAGTATTGTCACGGATATAATTACCTCCGGGGTTTGTACATTGTTGCACAAAATTGGAAGGATCACCAAGACCATCTGCATCATTATCAGCATACCATTTTGTGTTAGGGTTCAGAGTAGCATCACTATCATTACAATCGGTGCTATTGGTTACATATCCGGTCGGTTTTGCACTATAGGAAACGGTTACAGATGAAGTTCCAAAAGTATCGGCATCAGCATCTCTATAAAATGTTTGAGGGGCAATGTTGGTGATGTTTACAGTAGTGTCGTTATAATCACTTGAATTACGAACATACCCCGGTGGCTGTGCACATTGTACAAGAGTAGGTGAACTGACCCCAAAACCATCCCCGTCAGCATCCCGATACCAAACGGTATTAGGATTTAAACTAGCATCACCATCATTACAATCGGCGCTATTGGTTACATATCCGGTTGGTTTTACACTATAGTAAACTGTTGTACCTGTAGTTCCAAAAGTATCGGCATCAGCATCTCTATAAAAAGTTTGTGGGGCTATATTGGTGATATTTACTGTAGTGTCATTATAATCACTGGAATTGCGGACATATCCTGCTGGCTGTGTGCATTGTGTAAGAGTCGTTGTACTGATTCCGAAAGTATCCCCATCTGCATCCCGATACCAAACAGTGTTCGGATTTAGAGTAGCATCACTATCATTACAGTCGGTGCTATTGGTTACATATCCTGCCGGTTTTACACTATAATAAACCGTCGTACTGGCAGTTCCAAAAGTATCCGCATCAGCATCTCTATAAAAAGTTTGCGGGGCAATGTTGGTGATGTTGACGGTAGTGTCATTATAATCACTTGAATTACGGACATAACCTGCCGGTTGGGCACATTGTGTAAGCGTCGTTGTACTGATTCCGAAAGTATCTCCATCTGCATCGCGATACCAAACAGTATTAGGATTTAAAGTAGCGTCACCATCATTACAGTCGGTGCTATTGGTTACATATCCTGCGGGTTTTACACTGTAGTAAACTGTTGTACCTGAAGTTCCAAAAGTATCGGCATCGGCATCTCTATAAAAAGTTTGCGGGGCAATGTTGGTGATGTTTACAGTAGTGTCATTATAATCACTTGAATTACGAACATAACCTGCCGGTTGGGTACATTGGACAAGGGTAGGCGAGCTGACACCAAAACCATCACCGTCAACATCCCGATACCAAACAGTGTTAGGATTTAGAGTAGCATCACCATCATTACAGTCGGTGCTATTGGTTACATATCCTGCTGGTTTTACACTATAGTAAACTGTTGTACTGGAAGTTCCAAAAGTATCCGCATCAGCATCTCTATAAAAAGTTTGTGGGGCTATATTGGTGATGTTTACAGTAGTGTCATTATAATCACTCGAATTACGGACATAACCTGCCGGTTGAGCACATTGAGTTAGCGTCGTTGTGCTGATTCCGAAAGTATCTCCATCTGCATCCCGATACCAAACAGTGTTAGGATTTAGAGTAGCATCACCATCATTGCAGTCGGTGCTATTGGTTACATATCCTGCTGGTTTTACACTGTAGTAAACTGTTGTACCGGAAGTTCCAAAAGTATCCGCATCGGCATCTCTATAAAAAGTTTGGGGGGCAATGTTGGTGATATTTACCGTCGTGTCGTTATAATCAGTTGCATTCCGGACATAACCTGCCGGTTGGGTACATTGGACAAGGGTAGGCGAGCTAACCCCAAAACCATCTCCATCCACATCGCGGTACCAAACAGTATTAGGGTTTAAAGTAACATCACTATCATTACAATCTGTTGAATTGCGGACATAACCTGCTGGTTGGGCGCATTGGGTCAATGAGGTGTTGATATTTCCAAAGGTGTCTCCATCAGCATCTCGATACCATTTAGTGCTAGGATTAAGGGAAGCATCGCTATCGTTACAGTCCGTTGAATTACGAACATAACCTGCCGGTTGGGTACATTGGATAAGGGTAGGCGAGCTGACACCAAAACCATCACCGTCAACATCCCGATACCAAACAGTGTTAGGATTTAGAGTAGCATCACCATCATTACAGTCGGTGCCATTGGTTACATATCCTGCTGGTTTTACACTATAGTAAACTGTTGTACTGGAAGTTCCAAAAGTATCCGCATCAGCATCTCTATAAAAAGTTTGTGGGGCTATATTGGTGATGTTTACAGTAGTGTCATTATAATCACTCGAATTACGGACATAACCTGCCGGTTGGGTACATTGAGTTAGCGTCGTTGTGCTGATTCCGAAAGTATCTCCATCCGCATCCCGATACCAAACGGTATTAGGGTTGAGAGTAGCGTCACCATCATTACAGTCGGTGCTATTGGTTACATATCCTGCGGGTTTTACACTGTAGTAAACTGTTGTACCTGAAGTTCCAAAAGTATCACCATCGGCATCTCTATAAAAAGTTTGTGGAGCAATGTTGGTTATGTTGACGGTAGAATCGTCATAATCACTTGCATTACGGACATAACCTGTTGGCTTGATACATTGAGTGAATGTAGGTGAATTGACCCCAAAACCATCACCGTCAATATCCCGGTACCAAACGGTGTTCGGATTTAGAGTTGCATCACTATCATTACAGTCGGTGCTATTGGTAGCATATCCAATTGGTTTTACACTATAGTACACCGTCGTACTTGTAGTTCCAAAAGTATCACCATCGGCATCTCTATAAAAAGTTTGCGGGGCAATGTTGGTGATGTTTACCGTAGTGTCATTATAGTCACTTGCATTCCGGACATAGCCGGCCGGTTGTGTACATTGGACAAGGGTAGGTGAGCTTACCCCAAAACCATCACCGTCAACATCCCGATACCAAACGGTGTTAGGGTTGAGAGTAGCGTCACTATCATTACAATCGGTGCTATTGGTTACATATCCTGCTGGTTTTACACTATAATAAACTGTTGTAGCAGCAGTTCCAAAAGTATCCGCATCAGCATCTCTATAAAAAGTTTGCGGGGCAATGTTGGTGATGTTGACGGTAGTGTCATTATAATCACTTGAATTCCGGACATACCCGGCTGGTTGTGTGCATTGTGTCAGTGAGGTGGTACTAATTCCAAAAGTATCTCCGTCAGCATCCCGATACCATTTGGTATTAGGATTTAAAGTGGCATCATTATCATTACAGTCGGTGTTATTGGTAACATATCCAGGAGGTTTCAGAGTATAAAACACGCTTATGTTTGGATTACCAAAAGTGTCTGTATCAGCATCTCTATAAAAATATTGAGTAGGGGCAATGTTGGTGATGTAAGGTGTAGTATCGTCTAAATCAGATTGATTCGCCACATAACCACTAGGTTTAGTATCTGCGTAAACAAATTCATTAGGGTTACCAAAACCATCAAGGTCTCTATCAATATTCCATTTGTAACAATAAGTACAACCTTCTTCTGGCGGGGCAGACATTGTCGTAATTTTCGCTGTTGTTTTTTTTTGAGCATAACCCAATGAAACGATCATCACTAAAACTAAACTACTTATAATTTTCTTCATGGCTTCTAATTAGTTTTTATAATGATATTGGTTTTCAGACAGTATGTTTCCTTGAGCATCTTTCACGAGTTTCAAACGGTTGAATTCATCGTATTTGTAATAGGTAGTATCCCCTTTAGGATCAGTTATCGTACTAACTCCTATAAGAGGTTGGTATGTATAAGTAGTAACCAGTGCGTTAGGCAAAGAGTTTCTTAAAGTGGCTAATGCCGCAAGCAAACTAACTTCATTTCCGGTATCTGATGCTGTTTCCAAATTTGACACATAGGATGATACTTCAGTATAAGTGGCATTTTCAATCTTGGCAATAGGTTGCGTTTTGTTGTAACCCCAAATTAGAGATACAGGAATACCACTTTCTAGAGTATACTGTTGAATATTTCCTTGATCATTGTATTGATTGTATGTGATTTTTTTCTCAAGGTTTCCGATGTTGAGAATACTAGGCAATGAATTTGGAAATTTAGCCGAGTAAATTGATTTTGGAAGTAGTAAATTACTTGTCGAAACGCTCTTGTCGTATATGGTTAATTGTTCAGATAATTTAGTTGCTCCTTTATACGTTTGTGTATCCAAAGGAATACCAACCATATTCATACTTTTTAATTCACTTACAAAAGGCTTATCTGCCATCTCAGTATCTTGTGCATAATAGTATTTAGTCTCAAGAGTTTCTTCTGCAGAGTTTTTTGTGATCTCTGAGGTTAATTGTAAGTGGATGGGATTGTTATAGGTAAATGTTTTGGTGGTTATGATAGGGTTTAATCCATTTAAATCAAAATGTTTTTCTGTCGTTTGTTTTAGAAAACTTCTTTTGGTTTGTATGAAGTATTTATTAACACTAAAAATTTGATAAATAAATGAGTTAAATGTGTTATAAAGTGTTGCATAAGAACTCGTAGAAACATTATAACCATCAATTTTTGTAGTAAAAGAAGGGTCAAAAGCGTATTCATTTATTTTTTCGCTTTTCAATTTTAAATCTCTATCATAAACCTGCTCTTTTATTAAGTTCCCGTTTCCAAAATTATTAGTATACGGTGATCCTGGTATCCAGTCTCCTTGAGCTAAAATAGGGGGCGCGTCAAAAACAATATCAAAACTGCTTTTTATCGCACCGTTTAATAAACTATGATTAAAAATTTTTATGACTGTTCGATAAGCTATGTGATAAGATTGTGAAAAATATAGTGAATTTAAGGTGGACGAACCAAGTCTGCATTGATATTCAGAATATTCACCTAGGTTATTGCTGCCTACTTCATAAAAAGAAATCGCGGGTTTTATAGTTTCCATAACGCCTGATGAACATTCTAAACAACCAAAATCACCATATTCATAATCTTCAGTCTGAATAGCTCCATTTATTGGATTAGAAATTATAGATTTAATTCTCATTCCACCTACTGGAACATTTTTCATAGTAGTAGTGACTTCATTGGCATATGTAAAACTAAGAGCCATATCAAGACATGGTTTAGCTAAACTGATTTCAAAGGAATAAGTATGACCTTTGATTAAGTCTACAAAAATATTGTCATAGTTTATGCCTCCTTCTATTTTACCAGTGAATTCTACGGGTAGACCCTGTGAATTTTGATATATTTTAACTGGAGTATTAGTGGTTGTATCCATGACATCTATGAAACCGGTTATCCAATGTGTTGGATATGTAGTTGGATCACAATCCTCAGTGGCATGAGGCAAATTTAAATACTGTACACTTGAATAAAAAAAGACTTTCTGTGTTGCAGCACTGGTTACTGTTATACTTTTAGAATTTGAAAATGAAGAAAAAGTACCTACGCTAAGATTGACGTTCTTAAATTTTTCCTCCTCTATTTCTTTATAAACAGAATGGGGTTCATAAATAAATTCGTTATATCCTTTGGTCGGATAAGTTATCTTTTTTAACATTCCCTTTATGCCAAATTGCGGATCTGCATCCCGATCTCCATTTACGTTTCTAAAAAGATTTTGTATCTGATCATAATTAAAATGTTCACTTGGACTGCTAGTGTAATCTGTGCTTGTGTAGTTAGATACATTTTTGGAAACTAAAAATGTATTTGGCTTTCCATTAAAATACCCCCAATTATCTCTGGCATAAGTCAGTCTCGGAGGAAGTTCATCTAGATTGTAATAATCAAATGTATGTGTTTTTGTGTCATTAGAATTATTTGGATTTACTTCACTTAATTTAACGAGAAATTTTCGGAAAGTATTAACGCCACAGTAGCTGCAATCCGGGGAAAGAAATTCATCAAGCGCTGTAGCAGTATAATAATTTAAAAGAAATTTTTTAATTATTTTATTGGAATAGTTTTTAATATTAATTTCAGATATTAAATAATCAGATCCGATAAAATTAATGGAACCGCCTTCCCATTGAATACTATCTAAAAAACTTTCACTGGAATATGTTTTTGAAACAATTGGATATTCATTTTGAGCTTGGGAATAAACTCCTGCTTGATATGTTGCTTTTATACTTTGGGATATCCCGGTATTGCGTATTATACTGTTTTTTGTATAGTTAAAGACAATAGATTTAGAGGCTACAGTTTCTATTTTAGATAAGTACCATGAAGTTTTATAGGGTGTTGAAGGAGCTGACATTCCACCTCCCATAATTTGATCAGTTCTGGAAAAAGAGGTTTCGGTTCCGTTATTGCCACCAAACCAATATTTCGTCCCATCGGGAGTAGTGATTAAAATATCAGGATTCGCCAAATTTGCTGAGCTAATAAAATTAGGCAACATTTCGATTTTTACAGCAGATGGCTCTATAAGTTTTACACTAAGATTAGAATCTAAATAGAATTTCCCTGAATAGCCATTGAAATTAAAATTAAAAATATCGGTTTGTGTATCGGCACAGTCATTACCAATAATACCTACTAGATCGACATTATTTATATTATAGGGAGGAGCAGGAAAATCAGCTTTACACAATTCATCAGGGTCATCGTATAAATTTCTGGTTATTGCGCCTCCAGCATTTAAAACCCAATCAATACCTACAAAAGATTCATACTTATCAACGTTAACTCCATTTGAGCTGTAGGAAAGACTTATGGGTAAATTTAATTCTTTTAAACTAATGGTATATAGTGGAATAGATGCTTGTATAGTTCCAGTAAATAGCCCTACAGGAATTTGGCCAAACTTACCGAGCTCAGATGTGTTTGGAGCAACGGGAACTTGTTCTTGAAGAAGTGAATTCACACCGCCGGTTTGAGCAATGCAATTAGTAAGAAAAAACAAAAAGAGCAATTTGTATATGTTTTTTTTCATTAGTAATGTTTTTTATTTTTAATGTGTTGTTGAAGAATCTAAAATTGTTATCGCTCGGCAGAATTTCCTGCATCGAATTGTTTTTTTAGATAGATTTATAAAGACTTTGGTCAAGTGATTACAAGAGCGTTACTGTTATTTATTTACCCTTGTTATAATTACGCTAACCTTTGAGTAGATGCCCTGATAAAAAAGAAAGAACAGTAAGGATAATTTTTAGTGCTCCCCGCTTTTAATTACTTTCACCCCATCAGTCTGCACATTCGTTTTTATATTGACAACGTAAACACCATGCGGATAAGGACTTAAATCTATTGGAACGGTACGGGAGTGTATATCAAATCTTTGCAAGGTCCGACCTGAGATATCAACCAATGTGGCTGTTCCATACTCAAAATCATATCCTATAATGATATTGGTAAAACTTTTGGCAGGATTAGGTATCGCTTCAACACTTGCCTTAATTTCCTCTGGTTTTATTTTGTCTTTAAGTTTTACAACCCAAAAGTCATTATTTCCAATATTGGAATTTTTATCTCGAGATGAATTTGAATTTGAAGTTCCGGCCAATAAGTATCCTCCATCCCGGGTTTCAATAAGTCTTCTTAATATATCTTCTCCACCGCTTCCTATTGTTTTTTTCCAAATTTCTTCTCCGGAATCATTAATTTTTAGGGCGATGTAATCATTTATTCCTTCTTTGTCAGCATTCATTTTCATTACCTGTAATCCCCCTCTTGGTGGTGAGGTATTTTCGCTTTGTGCGTAACCGCCAATCAAAAATGTATGATCTTTATTTTCGATTAAAGAGGTCAATATGTCTACTTTTCCAAAATCATAAGTTCGGCTCCAGACCACATCCCCAATGGCATCAATTTTTAAAACCCAATAATCTGTCCCGTTCCCCACGGTACCTCCCAATGAGGTAAGTGGGCTGGTGCTGTTTGAATTACCTCCTATTACATATCCTCCGCCGTCTTCTATTTGATGGATTACATACAATTGGTTATCACCATTGCCACCATAAGTCTTTTGCCATTCAATATCACCAGTATCATTAATTTTAATAATCCAATAATCTCCCATTCCACTATTAGCATCTGTTTTGTCTCCAGATTTAGGAGAATTAGAATATCCTCCCATAATATAGCCTCCGTCATTGGTTTGTTCCATGCTTCTAAGAACATCCGCAGATTCTCCACCGAACGTTTTTTGCCATTGTACCTTTCCTGTATTATCAATTTTTACAATCCAATAATCCATATTACCACGGCATTTTTCAGACTTATTAGTTAAGTCTGGTTTGCTTTCCATTGCTCCTTTCTGTTCAACGCCTGATTTAGGGTTTAAGGAACTATTTGATGACCCTCCAAGCATATAACCACCATCTTTGGTCTGAAAGGCACATACCAATTCATCTTGACCGCTTCCGCCAATCGTTGCCTGCCATTGTTCATCTCCTTTTGCATTAAGCTTAATAACCCAAAAATCAGTAATACCTTTACAGTCCGCCTTTTTGTTTCCTGTTCCTTCTTTTAGATTCGAAGGACTGTTTGAAGTTCCAGCTAAAATAAATCCGCCATCTCTTGTTGTTTTAATACTTTGTAATAAATCAAAACCGCTGCCTCCAAGACTTTTTTGCCAATCGAGATCTCCTTTTTCATCCATTTTCCAGACCCAATAGTCTAAGTCACCATTGTTAGTATCGGTTTTATTTCCGGTTTTATCAGACAAGGAACTTCCTGCCAGAATAAATCCGTAATCAGCGGTGGGCAACGCGTCAAAAAGATAGTCAGAATGTTTGCCGCCGTATGATTTTTCCCAAAGAATATCTTGAGATTGAGTAAGTAAAGGGTAAAAAGATAATAGTAGAAGTAATTTTATTTTCATATTCAAGTAAGTTTATTGGTAATAATAGTATCATTAATCTAACTATAGTAAAGAAGAGAAATCTTATTTTGTAATATTAAGTTCTGTGCTACTTTTGTGTTTGGATAGTTATTAATATCGAGCTGAGTTTTGATGTATTAATAAAAGGATACTTGTTATATTGGGCGCTATGTTTAATTATTTTGTAATGGAATAAACATGTTATTGCATGGTATAATTGTTCCATAGTTTTCTATGCAACATTTAATTTGAAATTTCCTCTCATAAGTAAGTTCTCATTATTTTTAGAAAAACTTCTTGTTGTTTTCTATTAAGTATTTAAAATTCAATAAAATACAATGAAGTGCTCAATTTGATTTTCACCATAAGAAGTAATATGAGGAATAATTTTCGCCGAAATTAATTACTTATTATTAACAAGAAGAATTAGACACTTCACTTTTAACAAATGAGGTAGTTGAAGTGCAAAAAATGTTAAAATTTACAATTTAAATTATCGAGCAAAAAAAATGCTCGACGGTATTATCGTGCATTTTTTATGATTTTTTTCAATTATAATTTAAATATCTCAGGCGAGAAGTTGAAAATTTAAAAAAACAAACTATGTGTATAAGGACGATTTTTTTTATATAAATCTAATGTATTAAAAAACATTATCGAAAGAGTTAAAATATTTGTTTAAGGAATCAGGTTATAAATTGTGGAAGTAGATATTAAATAAAACCTTGACTTATGGCTTCTTTCACAAGACAGGAATCATCTGTTACGTCAAAGGCTTTTTTCATCCGAAGAATACGTTTTTGGATAGCACTAGTGGTAAGGTGAACGATTTCCTCCAATTCTTTAATTTTATACCCTTTTGATAAATACAAAAGAATTTGACGATTATAATCTTCAATCATTAATTCTTTTTTCCATATTTCGTTGATGCAACTTTTCACCATCGGACTATGATATTGGTTGCCTTGCATAACTTCGACTACGGCTTGTTTTAATTTCTCAGGAGTAACATCATTCTTTATGATGAGTCCTTCAGGCCGTACTTTCTTGGCAATATCATATACAATGATAACTTCAGTATGTGCAGTTATCATAATAACTTTACAGTTAGGCATTTTTTCACGTATAGCAAAAGCTAAGTCACTACCGGATAAAATAGATTTTTCTTCATAACTGGGTAAGCCTTTATCAATGAGAGCAATGTCAAAAAAATCCTTAGAATTTGTTGTTCCTGAGAGAATAGAAAAGGCTTCTTTGCAAGTATAGGCTTTGGTGAAAACAGCTTGAGATAACCCGATAGGAGAGGTAGAAAGAGCATTAAGATAGCCTTCCACGGTCATGGGATGATCATCAACCAAAAAAATATTCATAGTTAGGGTATTTAACTTTGACAAAACAGGCGGTTTCTCTGCAAATGAAGCTGATTCCTATCGCCCAATGCTGTTCTTGTTAGTGGTATTCTATGTGTTTTTCTTTCCTCATCTTAGGAGGTTTTGACATCAAATTCTAAAAACAACACTACAGCTTGTAATCGCAAGAATCCTCATCAAATTTAATGAAATGACATTGTTTTTTTACAACAATAAATGCATTATTTCGTAAATATATATTGGGTCACAGTTCATCCCTCGATTGCTTCATCACAACATTCCCTTGAAGTCAATACTTCAGGTTGATATGCAAATTTATTCAATTATTAAAGTGACTAAAAAAACAGTAAATTAAAATAATTAGTAATCGCCGTAGTTGCTGATTTTCTTCGTGTGACAAATTCATTTTAATTTAATAGAGATGGCAAAAAGAATAAGACAATGGAGGAAATTATTATAAACCAGACATTCAATTAAAATGGAAAGATCTGGTTTTTATTTTTATTTTTGATGTGATTTATAAATTTCCTACAAATTGATAATAAAATTAAAAATTGTACTGCTCATTAATGTTTTTCTATTGACTATCGGATGTGATAATTCGGCTAACAATATTGAATTCAAGTCGGATGATACCAAGAATATTGATGACAGCATTCGAAAGATAGAAAAGGAAACCGAAAATAGATTCGCAGAAATTGTCTACGAGACTGACCAGCAAGAAGAGGTGAGTGTGGTTTTGTCAAAAAGGAATATGTTGTTGGGAATAGGTGCAGGAATGATCATTCTTTTTTCGGGAGTTTTTTTTG
The DNA here is from genome assembly GCF_040049085.1 of Flavobacterium maritimum. Classification (NCBI taxonomy): domain Bacteria; kingdom Pseudomonadati; phylum Bacteroidota; class Flavobacteriia; order Flavobacteriales; family Flavobacteriaceae; genus Flavobacterium; species Flavobacterium maritimum. The sequence goes on along the minus strand of NZ_JBDLZY010000003.1, from coordinate 139,606 downwards.
CTATATACCTTTTGAAATCTAAAAATAAAGAATTGCTTTTTGTGAAGGAACGGTATAAAGAAAATGAGAAAATTTATCAAATGATGCTAGACCAGCAATTAGAAGAAGAAAAAGCAAAGAGTAAAGAGAGGAATCATATAGCGATGGAATTACATGATGGTGTTGTAAACAGTATTTTTACAACACGATTTAATCTAATGCAATTAGACACAAATGCCTTCGAAAAAAAACAGGAATTGGTACAAGAGCTAGAGAAAGCAGCAAATGAAATTCGTAGAGTTTCACATGATTTGAGTAAAAACCTCTTATTTGAAGATAAAAGTTTCTCAGAGCTTCTTAATAATTTGGTAGAATCACAGCAAAGCCAGTGCGATACAAAAATTGATTTGTCAGTAGACAAATACATTGATTGGTCAAAGGTAACAAGTATCAATAAAATTAATTTGTATCGCGTTATAGAAGAAGCAATTCAAAACACTAGTAAATATTCTAAGGCAGATAAATGCTATGTGATGCTTTTGAAAAATCATGACAAAATAAAAATCCGAATCTGGGATAACGGAATAGGGTTTAATCCCGAAAGTGTGAAACAAGGTTTAGGCTTAAAAAACATCAAAGAGAGAACCAAAGAATTAAAAGGGGAACTCGAAATTACTTCTAGGATAGGTAGCGGAACCACGATAGAAATGGTGTTTTGAGAATTGCTACCCAGTAATATTAAATAAAATCGATTAATTTTTGTAAAAACACTTTTTTGCTAAAAATAGCTAGATAATAGACAAATGCCATTTCTTTTTTTGAGAGTTAATCACTAGTTTATGTTGTAATTGTTAATACTATATTTGTCTAAAATATTGACCAGGTATTAAAATTTGTAATGTCAAATCACAAAGACATTTAGTTTCTCCACTACCCAAGGAGTCTATTGTTAGTGCAGTTTTCATCAGGAACTCTTTAGGGGTAAGAGCCGACATAAGTCAGTTTTTTTATTTTGTAACGTCAATCAAAAATCCATATGAGTTTAGTTATCTTATTTTTGACCCAGTAGTATTTCGATCAAATTTTAATTAAGCAACCCTTGTTTGGCCCATAAGTCATAGTATTTACTTTTTTGTTCCATTAACTCTATATGATTTCCGGTTTCAATTATGGTTCCGTTTTGCATTACCATAATAGTATCTGCATTGGCAATAGTACTCAATCGATGCGCAATAACGATGACTGTTTTTCCTTCTGATTTGAAATTGTCAATTACCTTTTTTACAATATGTTCTGCATTAGTATCCAGAGAAGAAGTTGCTTCATCCATCAATAAAATTTCTGGATTTTTATATAATGCTCTGGCAATGGCGATTCGTTGTTTTTGCCCACCCGAAAGCATAGCGCCATTTTCTCCAATCTGCGTTTCAAATCCATTAGGTAGTTTTTCAACAAATTCTGTGATTCCTAATTGTTTGGATAGATTTAAAACGTGTTGAATATTCGGGAATGAATCCCCCAAAGCAATATTCTCGATTATATTTCCCGAAAACAGATTGAGTTGTTGGGGAATTACACCGATGCAATTTCGAAGACTTTGATAATGAATAAACTGGGTGTCATAATCTCCAATATAAATTTTTCCGTCTTTTAGAGGATATAAATTTTGCAAAAGTGAAATCAGTGTTGTTTTTCCGCTACCGCTTTCACCAACGATGGCGGTAGTTTCATTTTTCTTGAAGACGGCGTTAAAGTTTTTAAATACATCAGTTCTGGAACCATAGCGAAAAGAGACATTTTCAAATTTTATTTCACCAATATTGTTTTTTTGCAATTTGACTTTGTTTTCGGTTTCTTCCCGCTCTAAATCCATTATTTCAAATAGTCTGTCAGCTGCTATCAAAGCATTTTGAGCCGTTTTATTCATACTGATTAGCGAGGCCACTGGGGAGGTGAAGTATTCAATTAAAGCATAGAATGAAAATAATTCTCCAGGAGTTATAGCTCTGTCAATTACATATCCCGAACCAATCCACATTAATACAACTGTAAAAATGGAGGCTAAAAACTGAGTGGAAGCTACTGAAAATAAAGAGTTCAAACCCGATTTATAAGTGGTGAATAACAGTTTTACAAACCTGTTTTCGGTTTTCAAATTTGAAAATTCTTCGATTCCAAATTCTTTTACCGTTCGGATATGTGTTATACTTTCGACTAACTGAGTTTGTAAGTAGGCAGCATTTTCCATTATGTTCCTTTCCACTTTTTTATTAAATGTATTCAAAGCAAAATAAATCAGTCCATAAAAGGGAATAACAAGCAATATAACTAGGGCCAGTTTCCAGTGATAGGTAAACATCAAAGTAAAAGAGAAAATCACAATAAAGATATTGACAATCATGTCAATAGCTGTTTCGTTAATGAATGATCTGATTTTTACTGCATCATTTATTCTAGAGGTAATTTCTCCGATTTGCATTGTATCGAAAAATCGCTGAGGCAAGTGGAGTAAATGTTTATAGTATCCTAAAATTAATTTAGCATCTATTAATTGCCCGGTTTTCATTACAAAGATACTCTTTTTTGAACCGATGTAGGCTTGAAGTGAAATGATTGCAATCATGGAAACACTCAATAAATTAAGTAAGTTTCTATTACCTTCAACTAAAACGTAATCGATAATTTTTTGAATGTAAATAGACATTGCCAATCCTAAAACAGTAAAAAGAATAGCACCAACCAGAGCTTGAATTAAAATAGTTTTGTGAGGTTGGACCAAATACCAAAATCGTTTAACAGGTGAAATTTTTTCGTTATAGGTTCTAAAATCATCATTTTGTGCAAACAGAACTAATACTCCGGACCATATTTTGGAAAACTCTTCAAAGGTATAAGTTTCTATTTTACCAAAAGCAGGATCCATTGCTTCAATTTTTTCTTTGCTAACGGAATAAATTACAATATAATGATGAAATTGTTCTTTAACGACAACATGAGCAATAGCGGGTAAAGGAATTTTATCTAAAGCATCCAGCCCTCCTTTTACGCCTTTGGCGGTAAAACCCATTTTTTCTGCAGCTTCAATAATCCCAAGAACATTGGTTCCACGTTTATCTGTATTGGCATATTGTCTAATTCTGGCTATAGGTAGATTAATCTTAAAATGGTTTCCAATAGATGCCAGACAAGCTGCACCACAGTCTTTAATATCATGTTGTTTTATTTTTATTGATGCCATTAAAAGAAGATAAATAGGGGAGGAAGATGGTTGTCCTTCTCTGAATTAAATGATTGTTTTTGTATTCAATTTCCTCTTTGAAATTAAGTCGTTAATCGTTTCGGATTTAACCAATCATCCACCTTATCAAATAAGAGATCATAAAGGCTTCTTCTGGTTATCATATGACGTGTAGTGAGTGTCATTCCCTTTGTCACTTGGGTTTTATAGCCAGATTGTAAATTCATTGCTGTAGAATTTAAGGAGCATCGTACTTTAAAAAATGCCTGTTCACCTTGAATGGTAATATTGTGGTCTATGTCAACTACTTTTCCTTCCAATAATCCCCATTGATTGTAATTGAAAGCGTCGATCTGAAATTTTACTTTTTGGTTTTTTTTGATGAGTCCAATATCATTTGGCAAAACAGTACTTTCTACAATTAATTGATCTACAGCAGAGATGTTAGCGATGGGTTGTAAGGCATTGAGGAAAGAACCAATTTGAATTCCTGAGAAATTCTCAACAGTACCACTTATCGGAGCAGTAATAATATAGTTCTTGGTTTCAACATTTATTTTTTCAAGTGTTCCGTTTAAGGTTTTTAATTGGTCTTCGAGTTCTCTTTTCTTGTTTTGCCAGGCACATCGTTGGTTTTTGTCAAATCCAGAAAGTGCTTGTTGAGAATAGGTGTATTCGAAACTATATTTTTCAAACTCGGCTCGAGCTATTACGCCTTTGTCATACAATTGTTTGTTACGATCGTAGCCTGTTTTGGCTTGAGCAATTTTACTTTGCAGTTCGTTTTTTTTACTGGTATAGCTATTCCATTCTTGTTGTATTTCTGGAGTTTTGAGTGTATTGCTTTTACCTGAGACGACAAAAGACAAATCAAGGATTCGATTCTGCAAATCGATTGAAAGCTCTTGATTGGTAGCTTTCTCCGTATCCAGATTTTCTTGTGAGAGTTGCACGAGTGTATCGCCTTTTTGAACGATACAATTGTTTTTGAGATTGACAAACCTAACTTTACCATTAACCAAACAGTTGATAGGGACATTATCGGTTGTACTGCGAATGAGTCCTCGACTCTGGCTACTTATGTCTACTTTGATTATTGGTAGTAATATTAGAAAAAGTAGGATCGCAAGAATAAGTACCAGGTATATAGAAATACTCTTGGTTTTGTTTTTGGCAATTAAATTTTCTAAGGTGTTTACGGGGTCTGAACTGAAGTTCATTTTTGATAATGATTTTAAAATTAGTTTAAAGTTATCGAATGTAATTTTATAGATTCAAATCATCTATTTTATAGGTTAAATATTGTTTTAAAAGCTTTTTGTAGAGTAAAAAAAGGAAAAAAGCAGAAGGAAAAATAAAGATAAGTATATCGAAAAAGTACATATTATTAAAAAGTAAATAATATTTAATTGCTAACGGATTTTTAGAAATAAATAAATTCACCCAAATATTGTTTAATATAAACAGTGAACTCGTTGTAATTATATAAAGAGGAACAATTGAACCAAATAATAAAACTAGTCTTGAAAAAGGAATTTTTAATAACCAGTCTGATAAACGATTGTTTGTTTTATTAAAAAAAAATAGATGGACATAATTATTGAAATTATCAGCTTTTATTTTAAAGTCATTTGATTTCTTTGTTGAGGATATGAAAACATATATTAGTAGTAAAGCTAGTAATACCTCTAATATGAAAAATTCATAAATATTTAAATTAAAAAGTTTTACTAAAATATTTTGCTCTTCTCTTTTGAAATCAACAATATGGGAATATGTTGTATATAAATCAGTTAATCTGAAAATTAATATTGCAAAAGAGATTAAAATGATATAAAATTTATTTTTCAAAGGTAAAGTGTATAGATGTTTAAATTTTGATAAAGTAAATCCAACCTATGGTTAGGTTGGATTATACATTTTTATCTTAGTTAGGATTGGTATCATAAACAGGAGCTTTTTTTGCAGCACAACCGCTTATTAACAAACAAGCACCTAGAATCAATAATGGAATGAACCCTCCATCGGTTTCTTTAACTTCCTGAGCATTAAGCTCAACTAAATTCAAATTATCTAAATTCATTTTTTAAGTTTTTTCAATGTTAATTAATTGTTGTAACAAAATGGTTTTCTCGAGAATTCCTTTTTACTTCTTTTCGCATTTCGTTTTTACTGCAAATGCAAATTCTGTTTTGCTCTGTATTTTATAGGGTTACATAACAGCTGTATCAATCCCTTGGCTTTGTTTTTTTGAAGGGTAACAATTTAGCTTTATCTAAATCCCTGTGCTCTGTTTTTTATAGGGTTACATATCAGCTGTATCAATCCCTTAGCTTTGTTTTTTTGAAGGGTAACAATTTAGCTTTATCTAAATCCCTATGCTCTGTTTTTTTTGAAGGGTTACATAACAGCTGTATCAATCCCTTGGCTTTGTTTTTTTGAAGGGTAACAATTTAGCTTTATCTAAATCCCT
>NZ_JBDLZY010000003.1:93687-133816 GCF_040049085.1 Flavobacterium maritimum | reverse complement strand
GTTTTTTTGAAGGGTAACAATTTAGCTTTATCTAAATCCCTATGCTCTGTTTTTTTTGAAGGGTTACATAACAGCTGAAGCAGTCCCTTATAATTGGCCAAATTATATTTTAAAAAAGAGGTCTAGTTTCACAGTAACGTCTTACTGTAAAAACGTTTCACTTTTCGGATGCCAAAACTAAAGGAACAAGTTTTTCAAAACAAACTATGCTTGTCGAGATTCAGGAATTCCGATGTTTTTATATTTTAAAAAACAGTAATACAGTATTTTAAATCAAATTATTTTTGTTAGAAAACATTTTTTATAATATGATTCTAACATTTTTATGCGAGTACAGAAGTGATTTAAAATTAAAAGCTACTGATCCCGTTTATTATTTGTAATAGAGAGAATTCCTAATTGATGGTGTTCTAGTGTGAAGTTGTATTACTGTTAGATCTATAACAAACCTCTTTTTTGATTTAGAAGGAAATGTAAATAGCTAAATTATTTTTTTCCTCGGTTAAATTCTCTTGTATATATAATTCCAAAGAACCAGGGGGAGGTTGGAATATTTTGTTGTCTACATTTTTCCAATAATTTTCGGTATAATTACTAGGGGTTTTAAACGTATAAAAACTATCTAATCCTTTTGAACCTATTTCAATCCATCTTTGTTATATCCGTACTATTATAAATTGAATTTATATTGTAATTATTTAAAAGTGATTCGATACCTAAAGATCTCATGATTTTAGGTTTGCTCTTTGAAATAATTTCCAATAATAATACAGATTTATTATTGGAATTTGTTGCAATACCTTTTATCGAATTATTATTTTTATCAATTATTTTTTTCAAACCATTTCTATAGTTTTGAAAATTATATTCAGTACACCAGAAACGACCACCTTCAATTAAAATTACTTCTTGTGTATTAAGTTCCTTTAAATTCAAATTTTCTAAATTCTTGATTTTTTAAACTAAATATTTGTTTTGTAATAAAATGGTTTTCTGTAAAATTCTTTTTAACTTCTTTGAAAGTCTTTTTAGTAATTCTGCATTAGAACTTAAATTTAACTCCATGTTTTATTTAATTAATTTTGTGACATTAGAGCGATTCTGTATGTATTTGTCCCTCAAAAACAGTAAAAGGATTAAACTAAAAATTATAATAGTTTCTATGTCGTCTAAATTTTTTGAAAATATTTGAAAGTTGTCAATAAAGAACCCTTTAAAATCATTTCGACCTACTAATCCAAACGATATAAAATCCCAAATTATATGTAAGCCTATAGGGACAAAAATTGAATTGAATTTTTCATATAGAATTGAGAATAAAATCCCCATAAATAAAATCCCTAACAACCAAAAGTATGATGTTTCGGCAGGATTAAAACTCATAATGTGAGCAACAGTGAAGATAACTGATGAGAAAACAACAGTAAGATTAAAAGATATTCCATGGTTTATGAAAAGAGTATTTATAAAACCCCTGAAGTACAGTTCTTCCCAAGAACCAACTATAACTGAACTAACGAGTATTAGAAAAACCGAATCAAAAGTTGTTTTAGAAAAATTTATATTTATATTATTTAACAATAATAGAATTCCTAAAGAAATAGTTAAGACAGAAAACCCTATTAATGAACCAATGAGCAGATTTTTGGCAATAAATTTTTTTGAAAATCCAAAGGAATCAGTTTCTATTTTAAAGATCTTTTCTAAGCTTATTTTTGTAAGGTAGTATATTAGAATTGGAATATGAAGGGATAATATAGTCAATGAAAATTCAGTTAAATGTACTTTCAATAAATTTGAAACTATAATCTCTAGATAGGCTAGGATTCCAATTACTATTAAACTTAAAAGAATTGAAATTGAAATTTTAAGATTCTTATTCATGTGAATTATTAATTATACCCCAGTATAGAAAGAAAAGAGTATTAGCCAAAACAAATTTATTTATTGCTTTTCGAGAATATTTTATTGAAATTTCGGGATGATTATTAAAACAGCGAATAATCTCTTTCATTGAACATTCGTTTTCATATAGAGAAAGTATGATTTTTTGCATCGTAGTAAGTTTAATATCTATATAATCATTGATTTCAGGTAATATTTTTGAAATTATAGTAATTTGTTTGGATCTACTATCCATAAATGCATTCCAAATTTTACCATTTATATCGTCGGAAAGAAGTAATTTTTCAATCAAAGTATAATCGTGATTGGTATTGTTAATGAAAGTACATTTCGAAAGTTTGAAAATAAAATTTCTAATTTCTAAATATTTACGGTCTTTTATTTTTTGAAAAGTTAAATAACTTATTTTGTTAAATTCTTTTATTCTTTTGGTGTTTTCTTCATTTAATTTTTCATTAAAGTTTACTTTATTCAACTCAAATAAATAACAATTTTTAATGATTATACTTTTTGTTTCTTCTATATCTTTTAAGAAGTTTTCAGAAAATTCAATAGAAAAATTATATTTTTTTAATAGAAATAATGTTTTCCTAAAATCACTTTTTTTCATAATAAACTATTTGATTTATCTAATTCTATAATTTTGTTATATACTTTTGGAAACTCATATTGCAGTCGTTTTTCTAATTGACATGCTATCAAAATACTTTTTTTATTCATTCCTAAGGGATGTATATAATTCATTTTGTTAACATCTAAAAAATTCACTAGCTGACCATTAAATAATTTGGAAGCTGTTACATCTGTTTTGTTTGGTTTCATTTCTTTAAAAACAGGAGTAATTTTAATTTTTTTATCAATAGCCAAATAATAACAAAATAATTGTTCATAAACAGTATTGAATCTGCCAAGATCTGTTTTTGAAAAACAATTGGTATTTCGATCTACAAATTCTAACGCTTTTTCAACATATTCTTTTATAAATCCAATATCATTTGAACCAAATGTCCCAGCATTAAAACTTATAATGTTTTTTTTACTTTTAACAATTTTATAAATCTCGTTAGGAATGTAATCGAAACTATTTTCTATTTCGATTAATGAAGTCTTGTAATAATGTTGATTATATTCCAGATTTTGAACAATTAATTCGTTTTTACGTGAAAAATCGGGTAATTTTTTCCAAATAAAAACGTCGCCATCTAAATGTAAAAAATCATTTTTTGCTTTCCCATATGTTTTTAATTTCCCAAGAGCCCATAAGGAATGATTGACATTTAAATTTTCTAAATCTATATCAATTTCATTATATGGTAATTCTAATTTATCAATAAGTAATTCTTTTCCAATGTGGTCCGTTACCAAAACTAAATTTTTATAATATTTCTTTAATCGGTATACACTTAATGCCCAAGCCATATAAAAATGTCGTCTATGAACCCATCCACCTATACTTCTGCCATTATTGAGGATTGGATTTTTATCATCTATGTCAAACTGGTATGGTTTGAACCACATGCTTTGATAAATTGTGGTGTTATTTTTGCTCATTTTACTTGCCTATATTGTTTATATCTGTACTTTCCAATTGTTTTTTTTCTGAATTTATTTCGGTTTCCCCTTTGTTTTTTAGTTTCCCAAAATTATAAGTCAATTTAAACCAGACTACCCGACTATCATAAGTATTGAAATAGTTAATATTTAAATTGGGAGATGGTATTAATCCATTTATTTCAAATTTGTGAAGTACATCGAGCGCATGAATAGATGTTTCTAATTTTTTATTAAAAAATTTACGGGTTAGATTTATGTTTAACATTTGTATAGGTTTTTTAATCTGATAAACTTCATATGTTCCTTCTGTCATAAAACCATAGTCCATAGTTAATTTGAATGTATAAGGCAATATAATTTGTGTTTGAATGTAGAATTGCCAAAAAGATTTGTGGTCAGTCAAATAAGAATAATTGATAACTTTATGATTATTATAAGATACGTAAAGTAATAAACCGCTCATTTTATCTAAATCTAAAGGTTGATTAAAAAAACTCATCCCTTTATTTATTAAACCAAATGGTATTGGAATAGACGCATATGTTGTATAATATTTTATTGCATCGTATGTTCGATATGACTGGACTGTGTTTAATGATTCTTTTGGAGTATAAAAAGACATTAGGTTGACATTTTTAGAATATGAATAGTCGTTGCCTAATTGAAGCCAACTAAAAGCCGAAACTTTAAAAGAAAAATTATCATAAAAATTAGGCTGTAAAAATGGATTCCCAATATTTGAATTAAATTGGTCAAAATATCCTGAATTATTAGGATCTAATTGATTATAGGATGGGAGTGAAATTTTACGAGTATAATTGGCCGAAATATTGATGTTTGATGTTAATTCATATAATAGATGCATAGTTGGAAATAGATTATTAATATGATTTTCTATTTCGTTATTATTTTGAACGGTGTGACTTTTATATTTTAAATCTTCTAGTCTTAATCCAGCGGTTACATTTAATTTGCCAATTTTCTTTTTAATTTCAGTGTATAATGCAAAACTTATTTCGTCATAATTAAAATTTAGTTGATTTATATAGGTTGGATTGTCAATAATTGAAGAAGAAGAATTGTTTAAATTATAGTTTCCTAAACTGCTAGAATTCAAGTAATTGATTTTTCCGCCAATGTTTAAAGTAAAATCAAGATTTTTGAAAGGTAAGTGAATATCATATTTTAAATAGGAGTTGTTCAGCTTTAAATCTATATTATTAATTCCATACGTTTTTATGGAATTTTCTTCTTGAATTGATTCACTTGAGTTAGTACGATTAAACAAAGAAGAGTAGATTGTTATTTGGTGGTTTTTTCCTAAAGTATCTAATTCAGTTTTAAATTTTGCAATGAATTCTTGATTGTTGTTCTTACTTAAAAAAGTATAATTATTTGACAATATTACTGGAGGAGAAGCGGCTATGGTATTTGATTCACTTAGAGTATTTGCTACATTATCAGCAATATTTAAATTATAATTTAGTATTAAGTTTGAATTTTTACTCAATTTAAAATTCACCATGGGTCTCAGGTAAAAGTTCTTATTTGTGTTTTCGGAGGAACTATTTTGTAAAAACTTTACTTCAGGATTAAAAGAGGTGAAAATTTTATCAGTTTTCGTATAACTATCTCCCTCTTGATAATTGTAACCGGATTGCAGTTGCCAATTTATATTTTTCATTTTACCATTCAAAATAGTAGAAGGTGCGGGTTTATTATTTCCATTATATCCATAGTGCAAATTGATGGTGCCACTTAAGCCTTCTAAACCTTTACTGTAAGTAATAATGTTAATAATCCCACCGCTCGTGTTTGCTTCATAAGCGGATCCTGGATTTGCTATGAGTTCTATTTTCTCCACTGTATTTGCGGGTAAACTTTGAATAAAACTTATTAAATCTTGTCCAGACAGATTACTAGGATTACCATCAATGTAAACCGCGGTTTCCTTACCGTTCATTGCTAGATTGCCTGAAGGATTAACTAAAACGCCAGGTAGTTTTTTGACAGCATCTACAACCATACCTGTTGACAATATTGGATTGTCCTTAACAAGATAAGTTGTCTTATCTGCTTCAACTTTTATAAATTGCTTTTTATAACCTAAAATAGTAACTTCTTTTAAGGTTGTTAATTCGCTTTTCTTCAGAAATATTCTTCCTAAATCTAATTTTTCGGTTTCCTCTAGAGTCGAAAAATTAATTATTTCTTCTTTATAATTATTTGCATTAGCTATAAGTCTGTAGAAACTTGTTTTTTTGGGGAGATCATATTCAATTTCACAATTATCGGACTCTGTGGCAAATAATTTTTGATATTGATTGTTGTCAAACTTTTCAATTGTAATTGTTCTTCTATTCATATCTTCACAGTTGATACTTTCTAATTCGATTTGAATTCGTAAATGAATTGTTTGAGAGAAAAGAGAGTAGGAGAACAATAGAAAAACTATTGCTATACTTTTTTTTGTCATAGTTAATTTGTTACGTTTGCCAGCAATAAATTTTTATTGAAGAGATGATTAATTAATTTTAGATTATTTGTATTTGAAAGTATTGGATTAAATAGTGACTTTCTTAAAAGGTCAGCTAATATTGGGATTATATAATATGAATTTAAAGTCTTTTTATCTAATAGATAAAGGTCTTCTGTAGTTGTGAATAAGGAATACTCATTCAAATTAAAATGATATAATTTGTTGGTATTATTGTCTATAGCTTGATCTTCAATGTCATTAAAATGATTTATATAATCAGTTGTATTATTTGATTTATCAATTAGACTTTTATGTAAGTACCTCCAAACTTCCCATTGTTCTGGGTATTGTTTTAAAAAAACAGAAAATTCGTTCCAAATATTCTCCATAACAAATCGATCCTCATTTTTATTTCTTGATATTATGGAATTTGAAATATGATAAACAATATCTTTGTTATCCTCGATATAGTTAAAAACATTTACAATAGGGGTTTTAGTTAGATATGAAATAAATGAAACCCCTTTGCGAACATTTATTTTATTATCTAAAAAATGGATTTCACATAGATTTTCTTTTTTTTCTAATGCTCCAAGGTTTCCATCAATATAGATAAGTAAACTTTTACCTGATTTTAACTCTCTTATTGATGTTAATGCAGAATTTTTATCTTCCGCATCTATTAGTTTCAAATCAAAATTTTGACCATCTTTCATTATATCTTTAAAACGAGTTCCATTATGAGATAAACTATTGCTTGATATTAAAGCTGAAAACTCAATCCCATTTGCATATAAAAAATTTGCATTTGTTAAATACATGCCTAAATGAAAAGTCGTAATAATATGCGGCCTAGTTTTTAGGTTTTGAAGGTTTTTATATGAATTGGGAGTAAATTTTGGTTCTTTTTTTGACAAAAGTTCACCATCATTTGTATGAGTTTCTGTTTTATAAGATTCATAAACTAAATTGTCTTTGTAAATTTTAAAATGCTCTTCAATAGGTAGTTCAGATAAAAATCTTGAAAGTAAAGTCGACATCATTCCAAATAAATTAATATCTTTTAGAGTATCAAAATTTCTGTTTTCGGAAATAGTTTTTTTATTATTAGCAATTATATTTTTTAAACTCATACTTTTAAATTTAGTTTGTTATGATTGTTTTTATTCTATGATATGTCGATTTTATAAACATGTAAACGAAAAACACATAAAGCACTATTTTTCCCCAAGTAATTAAATCAAAGCCGTTTAATATACTTTCATAATGGTTTTTCGCATTAATAATCATGTATTTAGTTGTTTTGAAAAAAAAGTAGAACCAAAATAAAAAGCTAACAAATGAGTAGAGAACTAATATTTTTCTTTTGTCTCTTAAAAAAAGAAGTGATTGTTTTGGAGAGAATATGAATCTAAATAATTGGATAAAACATTTGTCAGCTTTCATCTCTAGATTGACGATATTAAAGTAATCACTAAAGATCCAATAACCATCATTTTTAAAAAATGGATTTAATGCAAATAATATGCTGAAACAATTAATTAAAAATAAAATACTCACTATTATATTTTCAGAGTTTAATAATAATATTAGAACAAAAATTATGTTTAATATCAGTTGAAAATATATTCCGGAAATGTTAACTAATATTTTTTCAGTTTTTTTTAATGACCAAATTCCTGTAAGTTCTGTGTACAAAACAGGCATTGTAAAATAAAAACCAAAACCAATTTCTTTAGGCATTATATCATATCTATAGGAAGCGCTTGCATGGCCGATTTCATGTAAAAAAATAATTAAAATAAACAGTAGATATATAGTAATAAATTGAGGTAATTGTTCTACGATATTTGAATTTAATCGATTCTGCAAATTCGAAATATTATCAAAAAAAAAGATGTTATATGAAATAGACGTTACCGTTCCTAAAATTGATAAAAAGGAAAATATTTTTTTGTTGAATAGATATATGGAAAGAAAATGTAAAAGTTTTTTAATTTTATAAGGATCAATTAATTTTATTTTTAAATAGATGTAACTTGACTTACTTGTATATTTTGTGTTAAGAGCAATTATTTCTTTTATCTTATCGTCAGAAATTATTGAGTTAATAATCTCTTCATTATAAAAAACTGTATTCTTTTCTTGATTTAAATAAAGTGCGATTTTAGAAAATGGCCAGTCTAATCTATATTTTTCTAAAATTATATACATAATTTCAGTAATAGAAAAAAAGACATCACCACTTTTTATAAGAAACTTATTTTCCTCCTCGATTTTAATTAATTCTATTTTTTTTTGCATTTTATAAACTTGGGTAAATAATATGTTTGATTAGCCTTTATTAAAGAGATTATTATAAGAAACGCAGTTTGGTTTAATTATAAGTTTCAGGGATACAGAATCATAAATGAGGTTTATAGATTTATTTCTTATCTCTTTTGTAATGGTTTAGTATTTTGGATAGTATTGATTTTGTATATGAAATATTTTTTTCATGATTCATTATGATAGTATTATGAAAGTTAAAATGTTTAAAACAAATTTATTTTGATTCTTCAACCATAAGCATTTACCGTTTGTTTCAAAATTGTAATTAAATAAAACTATAGTTTTGTCAATAAAGCCAAAACTATAGTTTTGAAAGGAAAAACTATTTTCCTACTGTTGTGGTAGTTGAATTTCCATTAGAACAATAAGAATCTAAAGCTGCTAGAGTATTCATTTCTAATCTTTCCTCTAGTTGCTCAATGTTTAAAATTGCATTGATTTTTTTATTTAAAATTTCATTTTTCATTATTAGGTAAATTTGATTATATAAATGCATTCTTTTTTCCGGCATCTGCATTTCCGAGTTGCTCTGCTTTTTTTATAGGGTTACAATACAGCTGAAGCAATCCCTTATAATTGGCCAAATTATATTTGAAAAACGGTTCAATTTCGCAGTAACGTCTTACTAAAAAATCGATTCAATTTTCTGAGGACAAAACTATTGGAAGAATTTATTCGAAACAAATGACCGTTGTCGGGATTCGGGAATTCCGTTATGGATTTCAAGAATTTAGGTGTTTGTGTTTGTATAAATTACTATAATACAACGTTTTGGTATAAATTTGTGAAATGTATTATTTTTCTTCATAAACTTACTTCTTTACAGTATTTTTGCGCAAACCCCCAATATAATGACCTACCTACTTTGGAATAAAAAGCTATTTTTATTCTTACTACCCTTTACATTACTATCTCAAGTTCAAAAGATGGATCTTAGACGATTGTCTTATGATGAGTTGCACGATTTGTATTTTGATAATGAGAAAAATCCGAAAATACAATTGGAATTCGCGAAAGCTTATTTAGCGAAAGCTAATAGAGAAAATATCCCTATTCGGAAAGCTAAAGCAAACTATCAATTTGCACTATTATATTATGAGACAGATATTAATAGAGCAATTATGTATTTAGATAGTGTTATTAAATACTCAAAAAACACGAATGATAAGTTTTTTCCTGCGGCGGCTTATTGTGAAAAAGCGGATTTTCTAAAAAAGCAATTTAAATTTAAGGAAGCGATGGCTAATTATAATTTGGCTGAAAAAATAGCGCTTAAAACCAATATAGACTTCTATTACAATGTACGAGATTACATAGGTTTAACTAAATCAGAAGATTTAGGCGAATATAATGAGGCTTTAGCTATATACAAAGATTGCTTTAATTATTATAAGACAAAAAATATAAGAGATGCAAAATATTCCAGTTACTACCAAGGGATTATTTTCGGCATTGCTGATTGTTACAAATCACTCAACAATACAGATTCCACTACCTATTATAATAGATTAGGCTATAATGAATCAAAAATCACAAAGGATGACGAAAACAAACATTTATTTATACTTAATGAAGGAGCAAATCAAGTATTAAAAAAAAATTACAAAGCAGCGCTAGACAGTATTAACAAAGCATTACCGAAAATGATTGAATATAATAATGTTGGTAACGCATTGGCTGCCTATTACTATTTAGGAAAAACATACGATGGTTTAGGAAATAAAACACTTGCTGTGAAAAATTTCATTAAAGTAGATTCCATTTATAAAAAAACTAAAGAAATAAGTAATGAATTTATAGACGGATATCCCTACTTAGTTTCATACTACAAAGACAATGGAGATAAAGAAAATCAATTAAAGTACATAACTGCGTATATGGAAATAGATAATACTTTACAGAAAAACTATAGAGTTTTAAATAAATTAGTACATAAAGAATACGATACGCCGCATTTATTTTCTGAAAAAGAAGCGCTAATAAAATCCCTAGAAAATGATAAAGGTAAATTTTACTGGGGTATTGGAGGTTTGCTTTTCATGACAGTTTCTATTACTGGATTTGGGTTTTACCAACTGAATCTTAAAAAAAGATACAAATCAAGATTTGAACAAATCATGAATCAAACTGTGGTAACAAATGATAATATAACAAATCCTAGTAACAAAGAAATTACAACTGAAATTCAAACCAGCAATAGCAAAGAAGATATTGGAATTGCAGATGAACTGGTTCTGCAAATACTTGATAAACTAAAACATTTTGAGACAAAAAAAGATTATTTAGAACCTAATATTACAATTCAACAGTTATCAACCAAATTTGAGACTAATACTAAATATCTGTCTAAAATTGTAAATGTTTATAAAGGAAAATCATTTATTCAATACATAAATGATTTAAGAATTGAGTTTGCTCTAGTTCAATTGCAAAAAGATACTAAATTGAGCAAATATACTATTCAAGCACTAGCTTTAGAGTTTGGATTTAATAGTGCGGAATCTTTTTCTGCTGCTTTTTATAAAAAGGCAGGTATAAAACCCACTTATTTCATCAAAGAATTGGAAAACTCAAATAGTATATAAGTGATATGTTATCAGATTTTTAAACACTTTTTCTAATCGAAATTCGTGAATTCCGACAAGTAAAATGAAGTATTTTTTATTTTTAAATAGAGGACAGCATAAATTTGCCGCTTCTTACAAACCGATAAAAATTTTAAATTCATGAAAACTAGCAAAAAGGAAAAAAGAAACAAAAAATTTGATTTAGAAAAAATGAAAGTTGCGAAATTAGAAAATATTCATTTGATAAATGGTGGATATGCTCTTGGATTTGATGATCCAATTGATACGAATCGTGGTAAAAATGGATCTTCTATAGATTGCAACCGCTAATTTATAACTCGCAATGGTTATAGCAACAATATTAAATGTTATCATAAAAACATGAAACCAATTTATACATTAGTTTTCTTTTTTTTAATTTCCATAGGTTGCAAATCAACAAAGGAATCGACTTTTTCTTCTGGCAAATTGCCCCCAAAAAAAGAGTTTAATCCACTGACAATGAAAATATGGCATCAAAAAGACTACAGGCAAGATACGATTCCAGGGATTTCTCTAGACAAATGGTTTGGACAAAATAAAAAGAGACCAAAAAGTAAAAACATTATTGTTGCCGTATTAGACACCCAAATTGATTTGAGTCATGAAGATTTGCAAGGACAAATCTGGAAAAACCCGAATGAAATTTCAAACAATGGTATCGATGACGATAAAAATGGTTATATCGATGACATAAATGGTTGGAGTTTTACAGGAACCAAAAGTGGTGGATATGTAGTATGGAATAGATATGAATACGTGCGTATCGTAAAAGAGTGGAGACTATTATTCGAGGATAAAAGGGAATTTCAAATCGATGTTCATGACTTGTATAAATATAAAGAATATCAAAGAGCGTTAAAAACACTAGAAGAAAAAGACAAGTATTATAGAAAATGGTTTAAATCGTTAAATTATAAGGCAGCTATTTATCCTATGGTAAAAGACACTTTAAAATATTTTTTTCCAAAAGAAGATTATACGTATCAGCAATTGGACAGTATCTATAAAAAATATAAAATAAATGACAAAAAATTTTGGCAAAGACGTGATGATAACGATCAAGATTTAGGAGCGTTAATTGATTGTATGATGGCCAATCTAGAAATGAATCAAAAAACTTTAGAGGACATCAAAGACCAGCAAACTCAACTGGACTCTATTGTCAATAAAAACTTGAATTTAAATTATAATGAACGACTTCCAATAGGCGACAATCCAACTATTCTAGAAAAGGGATACGGTAATAACAATGTTAACAATACGATAAAGGGAGTCAGAACAATTCAAGATCACAACACCATGGTATCTGGAATTATTGCTGGAAACAGGATTAATAGTAAAGGAATAAAAGGGATTGCACAGAATGTGAAAATTATGCCTTTGAACATTTCGCCTTCTGGTGATGAACACGACAAAGATATCACAATGGCGATACGATATGCCGTAGATAATGGGGCAAAAATAATCAATATGTCCTTTGGAAAAGAATTCTCAATGCACGAAGATTGGGTATTAGAAGCTTTTAAATATGCCGAAGAGCATAATGTTCTGCTGGTTCATAGTGCAGGAAATGATAGTCAAAGTGTAGATGAAAATGAATCTTATCCTCGAGATATTCGTTATGATGAATCGAAAGAAATTTGTAACAATTTTATCAATGTGGGATCTATAACGCATAAGCTAGACAGTACGTTTGTGTCTGATTTTTCTAATTATGGCAAGCAAAATGTAGATTTATTTGCCCCTGGAGATGAAATATACACTACAGGAGCGGGCAATATCTATAAAACTGAATCTGGAACTTCCTTTTCGGCTCCTATGGTTTCAGGAACAGCGGCTTTGATTTGGACGTATTATCCTAAACTGTCGGTAGCGGAAGTCAAACAAATTATACTTGATTCGGGAACGGCTTATGATTTAGAAGTCCTGGTCCCAGGAGGAGCGGGCAAGAAAGTTCCTTTTTCAGAATTATCTAAATCTGGAAAAGTTTTGAATGTCTATAATGCGATGCAGCTTGCAGAAAAAGTGAGTAAAAAAGGTAACTAACAACTTTTAAATTCGTTTATTTAAAATGGGATCATCTTTTAAGATTTTAGTATAACCATAGAAAAAATTAATGAAGACAATTTATACTCTCTTTTTCTTTATATTATTCTTTTTAAGTTGTAAATCTGTAAAAGAGGCAACTACTTCTTCTGGCAAATTGCCCCCCAAAAAAGAGTTTAGTCCATTGACTATGAAAATGTGGCATCAAAATGACTACAGGCAAGATACTATTCCAGGGATTTCTTTAGACAAATGGTATGGACAAAATAAAAAGAGACCAAAAAGTAAAAGCATTATTGTTGCTGTAATAGACACCCAAATTGATTTGAAGCACGAAGATTTGCAGGGTCAAATCTGGACAAACCCCAATGAAATTCGAAACAATGGGATTGACGATGACAAAAACGGTTATATAGACGACATCAATGGCTGGAGTTTTACTGGAACCAAAAGTGGTGGGTATGTTGTATGGGGTAATTTTGAGTATACTCGCGTAATAAGAAATTGGAGGCAATTCTTCAAGAATAAAACAGAAAACCAAATTGATGTTCTTGACCTGCCAAATTACAAAGAATACCAAAGAGCTGTTAAAATGCAGGAGGAAAGAATTATTTATTACAATAGATGGTTACAGTCTATTAAACATAGTGTTACAGTTTACCCATTAATAAAAGACACCCTAAAACATTTTTTCCCTAAAGAAGATTATACATATAAACAATTGGATAGTTTGTATAAAAAATATAAGATTAATGACAAAACATATAGACAAAGGCGTGAGGACAATGATAAGGATTTAGGAGCCCTGATTGACTATAGAATGCTTAGTCTCGAGAGTAATGAAAATTCACTAGAGGATATTTTAGAAAATAAAGTACAAATAGACTCTATTGTAAATAAAAATTTAAACCTAAATTTTAATGAACGAACTGCTATTGGTGACAATCCACAAAAATTAGAAAAAGGATATGGTAATAACCTAGTATGTAACAACAAAGTAGGCTATAGAATCATTCAAGACCATTGCACCAAAGTCTCTGGGATTATAGCTGCCAACAGAAAAAATAATATTGGAATAAAAGGAATTACCCAAAATGTAAAAATCATGCCATTAAGTATTTCTTATTCTGGCGACGAGAATGATAAAGACATTGCCATGGCTGTACGTTACGCAGTTGATAATGGTGCCAAAATAATCAATATGTCTTTTGGGAAAGAATTTTCTTTGAACAAAGATTGGGTTTTTGAGGCTTTTAAATATGCCGAAGAAAACAATGTTCTACTTGTTCATTGCGCAGGTAATAATAGATTTAACGTAGATGAAAATCCATATTATCCTAGCGACAATCGTTTTGATCTATCTAAAGAAGTGTGTGGTAATTTTATCAATGTAGGCTCCATTTCATCTAGACTTGACAGTACTTTTGTATCGGGTTTTTCAAATTTTGGCAAACAAAATGTAGACTTATTTGCCCCTGGAGAAGAAATCTATACTACATCTACAGGCAATACCTATGTGTCCGATTCCGGAACTTCACTTGCGGCTCCGATGGTTTCAGGAACAGCAGCTTTGATTTGGACGTATTATCCTAAACTGTCGGTAGCGGAAGTTAAACAAATTATACTTGATTCGGGAACGGCTTATGATTTAGAAGTCCTGGTTCCAGGAGGAGAGGGTAAAAAAGTTCCTTTTTCAGAATTATCCAAATCTGGCAAAGTTTTAAACGTGTACAATGCGATGCAACTTGCTAAGAAAGTGAGTAAAAACAAACGATAATGAACAATTACAATGTTCAGCCTTTTGGGCAATTCGTTTTAAGAACTCCTTTGTTTCCGATGTCTTTGTACATTAATTTATTGGAAAACTATTCTTCAGAAAATATATTGCAATTATTTGAAAGCCCTTTTGTTAAAGAAGCAATTCGAATGGCTTCACCCGAACTATTAGAGGGTTTAAATAAATGGAAAACAAATCCTGCGAGTTTATCAAATAAAAAAAAGAATGGTTTAGAGCTAAGCTTATTGAAATATATCGCCAGAATGTCAGCACGTTGTACTCCTTTCGGATTATTTGCAGGTTGCACAGTAGGTACTATGGCTCCTGAGACTGAGATTACACTTAAATCTGTTGATAATTTCGAACGCTTTACCCAATTTGATATGCAGTTTTGGGTTGCAATGTTGCACCAATTTACGAATCGGAAAGAGGTTAGAAAGCATCTTAAATATTATCCCAATAATTCCATTTACAAACTCGGCGATTTCTACCGTTATGTCGAATACAATTATGTAAAAACAAAAAGAGAGCATAGTATTTCGGCATTAAGAAAATCGACATTATTAGAAGAAATTTTGTTTCAAGCGAAATTGGGTGTGACTATAGATGAGATGGTTTTTCTTCTTGCAGATGATGAAGATGAAAAAGAGGAAGCTTTTGAGTTTGTCAATCAATTAATCGATTTCCAGTTTCTTGTAAGTGAATTGGACGCCACTCTGACAGGGAGTGATGAATGGGAAAGAGTTTTGACTATTTTTAGTAAAATTCCCAGTTTGAAATTAGATTACGAATTATTTCAAAAGTTAAGAAAACAGTTTCTGGAATTAGATGCCAATCTTATTCCTGCTGAAAAAAAATACGAGGATATAAAAACCTTAATTCAAAAAACAGCGGTGAACTATGACGAAAAATACCTTTTTCAAACAGACCTAAATATTGCATGTTCAGTAAACAAACTAGATTGGAATGTCTCCAAAAAAGTATTGAAAGCCGTTAGGTTTTTAAACGGAGTTCAAAAAGAAAAAAAATCAGCAAATCATGTAAACTTTATTAAAACGTTCGTTAAAAGGTATGAATCCAGAGAAATGGCATTGACAACTGTTTTAGATACTGAAACGGGAATTGGCTATCTTCAAAATTCTGACATGAACGATACGCATGCAATATTAGAAAATTTTTCTTTTAAAAGTAAAACACCCCAAGTAGAGAATCAGCCTTGGACAGCCTACGATTTCATATTGGAAAAAAAAGTAAAAAACTGTCTTTTTAAAAAGGAAAAATTGATTTCATTATCTGAAAAAGATTTTCCTGATTTTAATGCCAACTGGAATAAATCACCAGCTACATTTTCAGTAATGATTGAACTTTTAAACAATGAAAAAATAGCTTTTGAATCTTCGGGAGATGTGAGTGCAGCAAAATTACTCGGACGTTTTTGTAATGGGAATGCCCAGATTCAGAATTTGACAAATAAAATTATAGAAAAGGAGACTGTATGTCTTTCGGATAAAATTCTTGCAGAAATTGTCCATTTTCCTGAATCAAGAACCGGAAATATATTGAGAAGACCTGTTTTAAGAGAATATGAAATTGCCTATCTCTCGAACTCTGGAGTAACGGAAGACTATACTATTGATTTAAATGATTTGATGATTTCCGTAAAAAACGACAAAATTATTTTACGGTCAAAAACACACAATAAAGAAGTGATTCCCTGTTTGTCAAATGCCCATAATTATTCGAATAAATCGCTGCCTATTTATCATTTTTTATGCGATTTACAGTCACAAGATGTGAAACCGATTTTTAGTTTTAGTTGGGGTGTCTTGGAATCACATTATGATTATTTTCCAAGAGTCGAATATGATGAAGTTATACTTTCGAAAGCAAAATGGATTGTGAGTAAAGATGAAATCGCAATTTTATCTAAACAAGAGGAACACGATTTATTTGGATTTTTTGCGGCCTGGAGAAAAGAGCGGCAAATAAGTCGTTTTGTAAATTGGGTCCATTTTGATAACACCCTTTTGCTTGATCTTGAAAAAGAAATTTGCATACAACTATTTTTAAAATCGGTTCAGAGCTATAGTAGAATTATTTTAGAAGAATTTTTGTTTACCCAAGGATCTGTAGTTAAAGATATAAATGGAGAAAAATTTACCAATCACTTAATATTGTCATTTTATAAAGAACAATTGTAAAGAATGCAGAGAGATTTTTGTTTAGGAAGTGAATGGCTATATTATAAAATATACACAGGTGTTAGGACGGCAGATACTGTTTTACTTGAAAAATTATATCCGGTTATTTTGGATTTAAAAGAAAGAAATCTGATTAGCAAATGGTTTTTTATACGATATAAAGATTCAGATGAGCATCTTAGAATTCGTTTTTTAACCCAAACCCAAGATAAATTATCCGAAGTTATTGCTGCACTTTATCCTGTTTTTAACCAGATGCTTGAAGAAAATATTGTCTGGAAAATACAAACTGATACTTATCAGAGAGAGATTGAAAGATACGGTAAAAATACGATGATTGATTCGGAGTTTCTTTTTTGGATGGATAGCGAAATGATTGTAGAGTACTTAACTATAAAATCCTCTTTCAAAAAAGATGAAACGCAACTGTTATTCAGTTTTTGTGCGATTGATCATTTTTTAAATTCATTTTTAAAAACCAACGCAGATAAATTGGCCTTAATGGATGTGCTGCAATTCTCTTTTAAAAAAGAATTTGATACGGATAAGAATCTCAAAAAAGAAGTGAACAAACAGTACCAAGAGTTATCAAGGGAAATAGATCGGTTTCTTACAGGAAAAGCGCAAAATGATTTTTTTGAAATTTTCAAAATGATTCAGAAAAAACAAAATCAAGCCAATAAGACAATTTTGTTAATCAAAAATAAATTAGAAATTCCTTTGCCTGAATTTTTAATGAGTCATATTCATATGATGATTAACCGGCAATATACTTCGAAACAAAGAATGTATGAGTTGTTGATTTACGATCATTTGTATAGGTATTATAAAATGATACAGTATAAAAGTATACGTTAGTTTATAAGTAATGACTCTCCAATCGCCAGTAAGAGTTCACTTTTTTTGATTAATTTTGGGGTCTATTTTTGAAACAAGATGCAATTAAAAATCGTTGAACTCACTACCAAAAAAGAAATGCTGGCGCAAATAGAAGTCATCAAGCATTTGTACCCAAAATTCACCCTCGAAAAATACGAATCCTATCTCACCGAAATGATTCCGCACAATTACAAACAACTGGCCGTTTTTGAGGATGGGGTTTGTGTAGGCATAACAGGATTCTGGACAGGAGTCAAACTATGGTCAGGGAAATACATAGAGATAGACAATTTCGTTGTACATCCGGACCACCGTTCCAAAGGGATTGGTAAAATGATGACCGATTATATTGATAAAAAAGCCAAAGAAAGCAACTGCACCATGATTGTGCTCGATGCCTTTACAGGAAACTTTACCGCCCACCGCTTTTATTACAACCAGGGATATGTGCCAAAAGGATTCCATTTTTTAAAGATTCTAAACGAAGACGGACTATCTTAAAAACAACCAAATGAAAAGCAGTATAAAAATAAGTCCTTTTTTGTTGCTGATTGTCAGTCTTTTTTCTTGCGCCTCAAAACCGGAATATCAGTCTGATTTTCCACAGGAAATAGCAAAGGTCTATTTTCAAAAAACAACGAAGGAACCGGAAAAGCAAGTCACAGAAATTCGGTTGTATGTCGAATTTTCAAAGCCACTGGTGAACGACATTCAGTTGCAAAAAATTTATTTTCAAAATCAGCAAGCCAAGCCAGTAGCCTTAGATTCAAAAAGGTATAGTGCCGTTTTTTTCAAAAGAGTGGGGGCACAAGATCTTATTATGGATGCGGAGGCAACAAAGGAGTACGGAAATAAACCACCTGTAGTATCCAAACCAAAATTCAAATTACAACCGGACGAAGCCATGATCGAGTATACAAGAAACAACACGATCCATTTTGCTAAAATAACCAACATCAAAGAAAGAGAAATGATTTCGTCTCCTCCTAAGAAATAAACCAAAGATTTAGTTATTTTTGTTTAATAAATACTAATAAACAAGACCACTTTGGGATTATATAAAAATCTTTTTAAACAGACTGCGATTTACGGACTGGCAACGGTTTTACCTCGTATGCTGAGTTTCTTACTCGTACGATTATACACAGGAATATTACCAACGGCCGAATATGGCGAAGTGTCCATCGTACTTTCCTGGATGGTTTTCTTCAATGTAATTTTGTCCTACGGAATGGAAACTGCCTTTTTCCGTTTTTACAATTCTGAAACCGATAAGCAAAATGTAATTGCTACCACAACAATATCAATCTTTTGGTCTTCCATTTTCTTCCTTTTCGGAGCCTTAATTTTTAGAAGCACCTTAGCCGCCTGGGCCGAAGTCGATGTGCAATACATTACCTATTCCATCTGGATTTTGGTTTTGGATGCCTTGGTGATTGTGCCGTTTTCTAAACTGCGAGCCAATCAAAGACCAATGATGTATGCGGCCATCAAGATTGGGAATGTAGTGGTAAACCTCGTCCTGAATCTTTTCTTTTTATTACTCTTACCTCAAATAGCAGAGGCCAGTCCAAATTCATTTATAGGCAATTTATACGTTGAAAACTTCGAAATAGGCTATATTTTCGTATCCAATTTATTGGCAAGTTTAGCGACTTTTGCAGTACTGTCACCCGATTATCTTCTCTTGAAACGAAATTTTGATGCCGTTCTTTGGAAAAAAATGATGAAATACGGGCTGCCTATTTTAGTGGCCGGAATTGCATTTGCGGTCAACGAGCATTTCGACAAAATCCTGTTGGGGTATTTGCTTCCGGACAATATTGCAAAATCCGAAGTAGGAGCTTATTCCGCCTGTTACAAACTCGGCTTGTTCATGGTCTTGTTCGCCACCGCCTTCCGTTTAGGGATTGAGCCCTTCTTTTTTAGCCATGCTGGTAACGAAGATGCGCCACAAACCTACGCTGTAATCACCAAATATTTTGTCATTTTAGGATCCTTAATACTGTTGGGGGTCATCGTTTTTGCCGATGTTTTAAAGTTTTTGCTTCTGGACAATAAAACCTATTGGGAAGCCATGAAAGTAGTGCCGCTGATTATTTTGGCCAACTTTTTCCTGGGAATTTACAACAACCTTTCCGTTTGGTACAAACTCACGGACAAAACCATAATTGGGGCCTACATTTCCATCGTGGGAGCGGTAATAACCTTGGTTTTAAATTACCTTCTAATCCCGAAATTCAGTTATTACGGCTCTGCAATCGCAACCATATCGGCTTACGGAAGCATGATGGCGATATCGTATGTATTGGGAAACAAACATTATCCGATCCCTTATGATATGGAAAAAATCGGGGCTTATCTGGGAATTTCGATAATCTTCTCCTTCATTTCATTTTACGGATTCAGAGAAAATTATTTCGTGGGAATTACATTGTTACTGCTATTCATGTACTTTATATTTCACAACGAAAAACAAACCATACTAAGCATAGCAAAACGAAAAAAGAAATAAAAAACAGTCAGAAATTTTAAGTTTGTAAAATGAGGAGCCAATCGCGCTGTACATTGCAAGCTTTTTTATAAAATAGGTTTTTTCCAAGACCAAAAAAGGAGCTTCTTCTAGTCGCTCTTTTTAGTCAGTAAAAAATACAATTTTCTTAAAAAAGGCTTTTCATTTCCATCACGGCTAAAAAAATAAAATATAATATCAGCGTACGGACAAGCCGCAACTTGTTTCTTCTAAATAAAAAAAACATGAACATTAAAATAATCAACAAATCACAACACGCCTTACCAAACTATGAAACCATGGCTTCTGCCGGAATGGACTTAAGAGCGAATATTTCAGAATCCATTACCTTGCAACCATTAGAAAGAGCCATTGTAAAGACGGGACTTTTTATAGAGTTGCCTATCGGATATGAAGCACAGGTGAGACCAAGAAGCGGATTGGCAGCCAAAAAAGGAGTGACGGTTTTAAATTCTCCGGGAACAGTTGATGCCGATTATCGCGGTGAAATCGGAGTGATTTTAGTAAATTTATCCAATGAAGCTTTTGTTGTCGAAAACGGGGAACGAATCGCACAATTAATCATTGCAAAACACGAACGTGCCGAATGGATTGAGGTTCAGGAACTGTCTGAGACTTCAAGAGGAGAAGGCGGTTTCGGAAGCACAGGAGTAAAATAGTTAACAGTCACAGTGTTCAGTCGCCGTAATGAGTGGTCAATTGAGGGTGTTAATGTGAACACATAGTTAGTAAGTTAAGAGTTTATTTGTCATTCCGACGAAAGAGGAATCTCCATTTTTTGCTCACGTTTGTTGAGACTCTTTCTTCCTCGGAATTGACGAGATCATGTGAATTATTCTTAGCTTAGTGACTTTAATTTCAAGCAATCATCTCAAGCTTATGATCGCGAGCGTGTCATCTCGAACGTAGTCGAGAGGCGAGAGACGAGAGGCGAAAAATGAGATAAAATATTTTTAAAAAACACACAGAAAACAAAATAAATCTTCGTGAATTTTTGTGAATCCGAAATAGTTAGGATGGCGAATTTTGCGGCAAAATAACCAAACAATGAAAATAATAATTCCTATGGCCGGACGTGGATCTCGTCTTCGCCCACATACATTAACAGTACCTAAACCATTAATTCCAATTGCCGGAAAACCAATCGTTCACCGTCTGGTAGAAGACATAGCCGGAGTAATCAATCAGGATATCGAAGAAATCGCCTTTATAATTCACAAAGACTTTGGTACACAAGTCGAAGTGGATTTAGTCGCTATTGCTGAAAAATTAGGAGCCAGAGGAACGATTTATTATCAAAATGAAGCATTAGGAACAGGTCATGCAATTATGTGTGCCAAAGAAAGTATGGACGGCCCAATTGTAGTGGCTTATGCAGATACCCTTTTCAGGGCTGATTTTAGTTTAGACACCACTGCTGACAGTGTGATCTGGGTAAAACAAGTAGCTGATCCAAGTGCTTTTGGTGTAGTACAATTGAATGAGAAAAACGAAATTGTTGATTTTGTTGAAAAACCAAAGGAGTTTGTATCTGATTTGGCAATTATCGGAATATACTATTTCAAAAAAGGAGAAGATTTACGCTCTGAATTGCAATATTTACTGGATAATAATGTTACCAAAGGAGGTGAGTACCAATTGACTGACGGTTTAGAAAACCTAAAACAAAAAGGCATGAAATTTGTGCCGGGCAAGGTCGATGAATGGATGGATTGCGGAAATAAAAACGTTACTGTGGAGACTAATTCCAGAATGTTGGGCTTTTTACATAACGATGGAATACATTTGGTAGATTTTGGTGTAAAATTAGAAAATGCAACGATAATCCCTCCTTGTTACATTGGCGAAGACGTTATATTAGTCAACGCAACTGTGGGACCAAATGTTTCTTTAGGAAATGGATGTCATGTTGTGGACAGTAGCATAAAAAACAGTTTGGTACAAACCCATTCTCATATTAAAAACGCCAATTTAGACAATGCAATGATAGGCAATCACGCTTGTTTTGATGGGAAATTCACCAGTATCAGTATTGGGGATTATTCTGTATTGGAATAAAAATTTAGAACTAGGTAATGAAAAAACAAACTCTAGCTATTCTCTTTTTCGGAATGTTATGCATTCCGGTTTCGCTTGTGGCCCAAACGGAACCAGAGGATATTGCTATGGTTGATGATAAGTTCCAAGATGCTTTCTATGAATCATTACTGCAAAAAGGAATCGAGAATCATGATAAGGCGATTGTAGCTTTACAAAAATGCCTGAAAATCGAACCCAATAATGCGGTCGTTTATTTCGAACTTGGAAAAAATTATTTGGCTCTAAAAAATTATGAAAGCGCTTTTAATGCATTTGAACAGGCTTCCAAAATTGATCCAAAAAACAAATGGTTTTTGGTCGGCATGTATGATGTGAGTTTTGAGACCAAAAATTACAGTCTGGCCATAAGCACAATCAATAAATTGATTCCTTTTGATGAAGGGTATAAAGACGATTTGGTTTCGCTTTACATGGTAACAAATCAACAGGATAAAGCACTCGCGCTTATTAATGAACTCAACGATAAATTTGGAAAATCAGAGGAAAGGGATTTATATAAATTACAGA
Organism: Flavobacterium maritimum; assembly: GCF_040049085.1. Lineage (NCBI taxonomy): Bacteria > Pseudomonadati > Bacteroidota > Flavobacteriia > Flavobacteriales > Flavobacteriaceae > Flavobacterium > Flavobacterium maritimum. The sequence continues at coordinate 110,895 of NZ_JBDLZY010000003.1, read as the reverse complement.
TTCTTTCCGGAGGGAAATATCAAAATGAGGAGATAGCCAATCTGATTGATCAGATTAATAAAAACCCAAAAGAAGAATCCAATTATATTTCACTGATTTTTCTCTATTCGCAAAATAACGAAGAGGAGAAAGTACTGGAATTGGCAAAAAAATTAGAAGCGGCTATCCCCACTTCAGAATGGGCACAGATAAGTTTGTTTAAAAGTTATTTGGATAAAAATGAACCGACAAAAGCCATAAACGCAATGAATATAGTTTTGGCAAGCAACAAAATTGATGCTAAAATTAAGCATAGGATTCTCAATGAATTTCTGATTTTTGTCAGTGCCAATCCTCAATACACCCCTGATTTAGAAAAAGCAATTGGGTATTTTGACAATGATAAGGAAGTGAATGTGGCCAAGGAAATAGCAAAGTTTTATCACAAGAAAAAGCAATGGGACAAAGCGGTCAAGTATTATGAACAATCCTTGAAAAACAGCGGAACCGAAGATATGGAAACGAATTTGCTTTTGCTTCAGGCATATACTGAAATGAAACAATTTCAAAAGCTTGACCAAAGGGCAACGGCAATGATTGAAATATTTCCGGCGCAACCACAATTTTATTATTATTCGGGTTTAGCTAACAACCAATTACAGCAATTCAAAAAAGCCAAAGACATGTTGGAGATGGGCTTGGATTATTTAGTTGAGGACACTTATTTAGAAATCAATTTTAACATTCAATTGGGTGAAGCCTACAATGGGTTGGGAGATTTTAAGAAAAAAGAGTTGTATTTTTCCAAAGCCAATCAATTATTAAAAAAACAAGAATAAAGAACATGAATAAATTTGCCCTTTTGCTGTTAGTTGTTTTTATGGTTTCATGCAAATCCAAAGCAGTTGTGGCTGCAGCAAGTACAGACGCAACCCGAATGACAGCCGAGAAGATTATTGAAAATCATTATAACAATAAAAACAATTTTTCTACATTATATATAAAGGCAAATGCCAGATACGCAGATGATAAGCAAGCCCAAAATGTTACTGCCGAGATAAAAATAAAGAAAGACGAACGAATTTTAGTAAGCATTCGTTTTTTGGGAATTACTATGGCAAAAGCATTAATTACGCCAACAACTGTAAGTTATTATGAGAAGATTAACGGGAGTTATTTCGAAGGTGATTTCCGCGGATTGAGTCAATGGCTGGGGACCGATTTAGATTATAATAAAATCCAGAACATGCTTTTAGGTGAAGCCTTTGATGACTTAAGTAAAGGAAAATATAATGAGTCATTTGCAGAACAGACGTACAGATTAGATGACTTTTCAGTTAACAATATTAGAAAGTCCTTCTTTTTGGATGCGGCTACTTTTTTAATCCAAAAACAAGAAATTACACAAATAGCAGAGGGTAGAATGATTGAGGTTGCCTATTCAGACAGTAAAATGTATAATGAAACAGTGGTACCGATGAATGTTCTTATAAACACGACTCAGGAAAAAGGGAAAACAGAAATTAATTTGAATTACAATACAATTACGTTCAATGAGGAACTTTCTTTCCCTTATAGTGTTCCAAATGGGTACAAAAGAATTTTAATTAAGTAAATTTGCAAAAATATATTTTTAACATGCCAAAATTTCTCCTAAGCCTAATTTTTATAAGTATGACCTCACTTTTGTGGAGTCAGGAATCGCAACAAGAAAAATTAGAACAACGAAAAGCCCAAATTCAGCAAGAGATTAAAGAAAACGAAAAACTATTGCAATCCGTTAAGAAAAAGGAAAAATCTGCGGTGAATGTAATCGTTATTCAAACCAATAAAATAAAGCTAAAAGAAAAACTGATTAACACTACTGAAAGACAGACGAAGCTTTTAAGTAATGACATGTATATTAATCAGCTAAAAATCAATAAGCTAAAAAGAGAGTTGGCTGTATTGAAGGAGGATTATGCTAAGATGATTGTGAAGTCCTACAAAAGCCGCTCGGAGCAGAGTAGAGCCATGTTTTTATTGTCATCAGAGAATTTTTTGCAAGCCTATAAAAGGGCGCAATACATGAAGCAATATACCAGCTATCGAAAAATGCAGGGGGAAGAGATTAAAGTAAAATCGGACGAACTTATTTCTTATAACGAAAAATTGGATGTTCAAAAAGCAGCTAAGAAAAAATTGATTGCTGAGAATGAAAAAGAGCGATTGGCTTTGGAAAAGGAAAAACAAGAACAGCAAAAACTGGTTAATTCAATCAAAAAGGACAAAAAGAAAATTATAGCTGATATCAAGAAAAAACAAAGTGAATCTAGAGCAATTGATAGGCAAATTGACCGATTAATTCGTGAAGCTATTGCAGCAGCCAATAGAGAAGCTGCCAGGGAAAAAGCGAAGGCTAATCCAGGGGCTGCGGTTTCTAAGTCACCGGTTTCCTCATCAAAAATTGTATTAACAGCGGAGGCAAAAATTGTAGCCGATAATTTTAGAGCGAATAAAGGAATGTTACCTTGGCCTGTAGAAAAAGGTTTTGTGTCGCTGCCATATGGAGATCAGGCGCATCCAGTATATAAAACATTGGTTATTCGAAATAGTGGTGTCGAAATCACAACGGATCAAGGATCTAATGCAAGGGCTGTTTTTGGTGGAGAAGTGACCAGTGTAATTGTTTTGTCTCCTGTAAACAAAGCGGTGATGATACAACATGGGGATTATTTTACGGTATATCAAAATTTAAGTTCGGTTTTCGTAACTAAAGGAGAGAAGGTAAGTATCAAACAAAGCCTTGGGAAGATCAGAACAAATGGAGAAGGAAAAACGGTATTGAAGTTTACGATTTCCCAAAACACAACCTACAATAACCCGGCAACATGGTTGTATAATATGTAATAAACATTTTTTAAAACTAAAAAAGGACTATTTATTATTACAATAAGTAGTCCTTTTTTACTGTTTTATTGCTGCTGCTGTTGATGATGCAGTAGTTCAATGTAATCGAGTTGTTCTTGCAGTTCTGTTGAAACCTCTTCCAGCTGGACATCATTAATTTCTTCAAATTGTCGTCCGTCTTCATATCCGATAGAAACACATACGGAAAGTGTTTGTTTGGCTAGACCTTTGAAAGTTCCTTTTACAGGTGTGCAATCATAGAAATTTCTTCCTACCGAAAGTTTTACATGGTTATCCATTGTCCAGATGTTATTGGTTGGATCTAGTCCCAGCCAACCTTGATTTGGTGTGTATATTTCTACCCAGGCATGTGTTGCGCCTTCGCCTCTGAGACCACTTTCATTGGGACAAATATAACCGCTTACATATCTTGAAGGAATTCCGGCGGTACGAAGAAGTTGTAGTAAGACATGTGCAAAATCCTGACAAACCCCTTTCTTGATTTCTAAAATTTCATCGACCGTTGTCTCTATGTTTGTGATTCCTTTTGTATAAGTAAAATGGTTAAAAATATAGTTATTGCATTGTTGTGCAATCTCTAAAATCGATTTGTCTGCATAGTCTATTTCATTTAAAATGGAAAGGATTTCATCCTGTTTTTCAATGATTTCCGGATAGCAAAGTCTCAACAATAAAATACTTTTTTCTTTTTCCTTCGCTAAATCGGCAACAGTCGTAGAGTCGATTTCCGGGATTTTTAAAGAATGATTGACACGAACTAACATTCTGGACTCGATAGTCATTTCCGAATGGGCTTCTATGGTATTGAAATTACCAACACGATTTCCATAAAAATCTTTTGAAATTTCGACTTCGGGATTATTGGTTATTAACAGTTGATGTTGCAATACTTCTTGATTCTCAAAATGATGAGGATATAAACGAATTTCGTTGATGCTTTCTTTGATAGGCCAATTGTATTGGTATTTGGTGATGTGAACTATTTTAAAAAGTGCCATTTATATTTAGGTATATGAAAAGAATAATTTTGAAAAATCAGTCGAAAATTGATTCAATTGTGCTTTCGTATTGTTGAGGACTTCTTCCAATTGTTGATTGCTCAGATTATGGTAATCGGTGTATTCAACGTAACTTTTAAGTCTTCCAAATTGATTGTTCAGAGTTCTGGCTTCACTTAAGGTGTTGTCTTTAAATAAATAAGTTAAATAATTACTGATTAATTCCAAAGTATAAATTACAGAATGGGCAAAGTCTCTATTGAAAATAACCTGTTGTATCACTTTACGATTGTGCGGGATATTACTGTAACTCTTTAGATACATTTCATATCCGGAAAGCGATAACAATAATCGTCGCCAATATAACAGATCTTCATCTCCTTCTAAGTTGTAATCAATGGGAGCATAGTAGGCTTGGGTCAAAGAAATAGTTTGCAAACATCTTTCGATATGTTTGCCGATTCCTGAAAAGCACCAGCCCAAACCTCGCGGCATCGTTACTTGCAGAATACCATTATACAGCAGGAAATCTTTGTTGAGCTTGGTCACAATTTTTAAAGCATCAGATGTTTCTAATTTTTTAGGCAAATCAGGCGAATTCATAAAATGATATAATGAGTTGATGTGCTCCCATAACTCTTTGGTAATTTTGTCTTGAGATCCTCGCGCATTTTCGCGAGCTTTAATCACTAGATTTTTTACCGAATTATGATTTTGACTGTCACAGATAATGTATTTGAGAATAAATGTTGTATCGTGTTGTACTTCCTTTATTTTATCTTTAGGCAAATCTGTATAATATTCTAATAATGGTTTGAATCCTTGGTAATTATCAGTTTCTTTATCGAAAGAAAGGATATAAAAGGTGTTCAGCGTTAACATCATTCCATCGGTTCTTTCCATGTATCGGTCTAACCAAAACATTCCATCAGCCACTCGGCTTAGCATATTTACTTTCATTTTTGGGATTGTTTTTAAATGTTGAAAAGAATTTTATTTTTAATTTATTGAATAATCCAAGTGTCTTTACTTCCACCACCTTGTGATGAGTTTACCACAAGAGAGCCTTCGGTAAGGGCAACTCTGGTGAGTCCTCCGGGAACTATTTCGACACCTTTTGGTCCGCAGAGTGCATAAGGTCTTAAATCGACGTGTCGCAGTTTTAATTCTCCATCTATCAGACAGGGCACGGTACTCAATTGGATTATTGGCTGTGCAATAAAATTTCTGGGATTATTAACAATGGCAATTTTAGCATTTTCTAATTCTTCATCGGTAGCTTTATTTCCCATGATCATTCCGTATCCACCACTTTGATTGGTTTCTTTGATAACCATATTTCCCATATCGGCAAATACAAGTTCCCGTTCTTCCGTATTTTCCATTTGGTAAGTAGGAACATTTTTGAGAATCGGTTCTTGGTTTAGGTAATATTTTATCATGTCAGGAACATAAGCGTACACAGCCTTGTCGTCTGCAACTCCATTTCCAACGGCATTTACTAAAGCCACGTTCCCTTGCCTATAGGCACTTATAAGTCCGGGAACACCTAGTGCACTATCGGGTTTAAATACTAGAGGATCTAGATATTCGTCGTCCAGCCTTCTGTAAATAACGTCAACCTGATGAAGACCCGATGTGGTTTTCATATATACTTTATTGTTATTCACCACTAAATCGCGTCCTTCTACCAATGGGATTCCCATTTGTCTGGCCAAGAAAGTATGTTCATAGTAAGCCGAATTATAAATACCGGGAGTTAATAAGACAACATTTGGATTAGAGACGTTTCTGGGAGATAATGAAACCAAAATGTTATGAAAAATCATCGGATAATTGCTTACCATCCGAACATGATTTGAAGAAAGCATTTTAGGAAAAATTCGTTTAGTGATCTCTCTGTTTTCAAGCATATAACTCACACCACTTGGGCATCTGAGATTATCTTCCAGAACATAGAACTCACCCTTGGCACCTCTTATTAAATCAATACCCGCAATGTGAACATGGATATTATGGGGTAATTTAATGCCCTGTACTTCTTGTATATAATGGGGACAGGAAGCTATTAATCCCGCTGGGATGATACCATTTTTAATAATATTCTGATCATTATAAATATCTTCCAAAAATAAATTGAGCGCCTCCAGTCTTTGCTTAATTCCGGATTCCACTTCTTTCCATTCGTTTCGGGTAATAATTCTCGGAATAATGTCAAATGGGAAAATGCGTTCGATTCCTTGATTATCATCACTGTAAACAGTAAATGTAATTCCTTGATTCATAAAAAAATCAGCAGCTTGTTTTTGTTTGTCATTTAGATATTCATAATCAGAACATTGTAATTTCTCTAACACTTGACGGTAGGAATCCCTTACGCCTTCATTTGAAAACATTTCATCCCAACCATTAAGGTTTAATTTAGGTATCAGTTTCATTTTTTTACATTATTAAAAAATTATTATTTTCGGCTTTTAACATATAAAACACTAGCATTTATAGCTAAAATATTAATTTATTTTCTGTAAAAATTAGGTTTTTATGATTATTTGATAATTAATATTATATTCTTTTTTGACGATTCTTTTTTTGACAATTCTTTTATTTTTGAATACGGTTTTTTTTAATTCTGTATCGTGAAAAATCAATTTTGACGCTATTGGTTGTGAAATACAGGGGGTTTCAAAAGAATTATGGTAAATTAAATGTTATTTTATTTATAATTTCCGGGGTGGTTGTGGTTTTATGATGTTTTTAATTCGAGTCAATGAAAACAGGAGTGCATTAAATATTTCCTATATTTTATTTCTTTTTCTAGAAAATCATTTATGATTTATTATTTTTGGCGCTATGAGAGGAATTAAAATTATTTTTTGGATAGTTTGGCGCATATGGTTTTATGTTTTAATGGCTATTCCCATACTTATAATGTTGCCTTTTTTAGTTGCTTCAATACTAACGGAAAGCGGCTATCCTTATTTTTTTAAAATGGCCAGAATTTGGGCAAAATTCATTCTTTTCGGAATGGGTTTTTATTATAAAATTGATAAAGCTCAAGAGTTGGAACCTCATAAAAGTTACATGATTGTTGCTAATCATACTTCGATGGTGGATATTATGTTAATGCTTGCCGTAGTAAAAAATCCGTTCGTCTTTGTGGGAAAACAAGAATTGGCAAAAATTCCTTTGTTTGGATTCTTTTATAAAAGAACCTGTATTCTAGTTGATAGAAGTTGTTCGAAAAGTAGAATGAAAGTTTTTAAGAGTGCGCAAAAAAGGATTGATAGGGGATTAAGTGTATGTATTTTTCCTGAAGGTGGAGTGCCTGATGATGAATCTATTTTATTGGATACGTTCAAGGATGGTGCCTTTCGTTTAGCCGTGGATCACCAAATTGCAATTGTTCCAATTACTTTTGGAGACAATAAAAAAAGATTTTCGTATACCTTTTTTAGCGGTAGTCCTGGACTTATGAGAGTAAAAATTCATTCACATGTTGAAACTTCGGGTAAAACTGGAGAGAATAGAAAAGAAATTAGGGAAGAAGTACACGGAATAATTTATTCTCAATTAGTGGAATTCGAAAAGGAAATCACATTGAGATTAAGATTTGAATGAGGTAAGCGGGCGACTTTAGAAATACTCGAGTTTATATTGAGTAAGTTTTGCTCTAATGCACAAATTCTAGCGATGAATGATTTTTTCGGATATAAATCGTAGCGCAATTATTATTCTTCTTTTTGTTTTTCTGCGATTTTTAGCGAACAACATTTCTATTTTTTCTTTCATTTTTTAAATTACTAATAGTTAATATTAATGCGTTTGTGTAAACCTTAAGTCAGACTGTCTTTATAAGATGTAAGTTTTAAAAAAGGTTGCGTTGAAAATTTAAAAAAATTAAAAAATAGTTTTTATTTTGAAAATAATAAACCCGATAATTTTAAAAAAAACTATCGGGTTATTAGTAAAAGTAAAGTCTTCAATTTGAAGGCTTTTTATGTTTTAGGCATTAGCCAATTCTTTGATGTGAGCCTTAATTTTTGCTTCCAATTCATCGGCTAATTCTGGATTGTCTTTTATCAAAGTTTTGACAGCATCTCTACCTTGTCCCAATTTGGTGTCACCATAACTAAACCAAGAACCTGCTTTTTTTACGATCTCAAATTCTACAGCCAAGTCTAAAATTTCTCCTGTTTTAGAAACACCTTCTCCATACATTATATCGAATTCAGCAACTTTAAACGGTGGAGCCACTTTATTTTTTACTACTTTTACTTTAGTCCTGTTTCCAATCACATTATCCCCATCTTTTATTTGTGATGAACGACGGATATCTAAACGAACCGAAGCATAAAATTTCAATGCATTACCCCCGGTCGTTGTTTCAGGATTCCCGAACATAACACCGATTTTCTCTCTCAATTGATTGATAAAGAAAACAGTACAATGTGTTTTACTGATGGTACCGGTTAATTTTCTTAAGGCTTGGGACATTAAGCGGGCATGCAGACCCATTTTAGAATCACCCATTTCGCCTTCAATCTCACTTTTTGGAGTTAAAGCTGCAACAGAGTCAATTACAACAATGTCAATTGCACCAGAACGAATAAGATTCTCTGCAATTTCTAAAGCTTGTTCTCCATTATCAGGTTGAGAAATAATTAGGTTTTCAATGTCAACACCTAATTTCTCTGCATAATTTCTGTCGAAAGCGTGTTCGGCATCAATAAAGGCAGCAATTCCACCAGCTTTTTGAGCTTCGGCAATAGCATGAAGAGTCAAAGTTGTTTTACCGGAAGATTCAGGACCGTATATTTCTATAATCCTTCCTTTTGGATATCCGCCAACACCTAAAGCTAAATCAACTCCTAGAGAACCTGAGGAAATTACTTCTACTTCTTCGATGGCTTTATCGCCCATTTTCATCACGGTTCCTTTTCCGTAGGTTTTATCTAGTTTGTCAAGCGTAAGTTGTAGCGCTTTTAATTTGGCTTCTTTCTCTGAACTCATCTTTTCTTTCATTTATTTTTTTCTTTCTTTCTTTTTTATGTCGAATGAAACATGGGGCAATAATTTTTTATTACTTGTTCCAAATTTTGAAGACTTATATTTTCGTAAAAATACTTCTTTTTTTTAAAGTTACAAGCCCTCTTTTTAAAGCCAATTATTTTAAAGAATCAGCTTTTGATAGTGTCTTTCATTCGAAAACTAATGTTTTTATTTTAATCTTCGATAAATAGCGCTTTCAATTCTGTAGCTTCATGAGCTTTTATTTTACCTGCCAAAAGAAGACTTAATTGTTTGCGTCTAAGGGCTGCTTCATAACGTTGTTTTTCTAATTCTGTTTCAGGAACAATTGGCGCCACTTCTACAGGTCTGCCGGTTTCGTCCACTGCGACAAAAGTGTAAATAGCTTCGTTGGCTTTGGTTCGATTTCCAGATTCACGATCTTCCGTCCAAACGTCTATAAATATTTCCATAGAACTTTTGAAGGAACGGGAAACTTTGGCTTCTACAGTAACAACACTTCCTAGAGGGATAGCCCTGTTGAAAGCCACGTGATTTACAGATGCCGTAACGACGATTCTTCGGGAATGTCTTCGCGCTGCAATACTCGCGGCACGATCCATACGGGCTAATAATTCACCACCAAAAAGATTATTTAAAGGATTGGTTTCGCTCGGTAAAACCAAATCGGTTAGAATAGCCAGTGATTCAGAAGGATGTTTTGGAGTCATGTTTATATAAAGTGATTACTGTTTGTTAAGTTCAAGTTGTGCTAATTCAACCAATAAACTGCTATTATGGCTGGAATGAAATAAATGACAATGGTTCTTGCTCCATCGTAGTCTTTGGCTATACGTTGACCAAAGAGTAACATAAGCAAGGTGATTGAAGAAAATATGGCGCCGTAGAAGCCAAATAATCTTCCGCTGTCTACCAATAATTCTATGGCACCCACAACACATAATATACCTGAGATTAATTCTAAAACCAATACATTTAATAAGGCTAAGGGTACATGGTTTTTTAATTGGGTTTTAGAGAAGTGACCTTTTAACCAGTCTACATTGTCTTTCCAATAAAAGAGCTTGTCGTAGGCAGATTGTAAAAAGGTAATAGCTAAAAAAGCTAAAATCAAGACTGAGGCAACATTGTTCATATTTATTATTTTTTATGTATTAAACGAGTAAGTTTTATGGATAGATCTGTTAAAATGATTTTTGCGTTTCCATTGCGCTCTATATGATACATCGCATCTGAAAGTTCCTTGAAAATTTCATTGATGTTATTGCCGTTTACAAAAGGGGCAAAATTTTCTAATTTGAATTTCTCCACTTTTGGTTCCATATATACCAGATCTTTTGTTTCGTAATTCAACAACAAAGCCTGACGAAACATTTCGATGCAAAACTGCAGGAATTTTTTTTGGGTTTCTCGTCCCAATGCGGCAATTTGTTCACTCCAAACAATTAGGTCCTGAATAGCCGATGCATTTCCTTTTGCTTTGAATGCAGCTCTAACCCAAGTCACAAACCATTGGTCAAACGGAAACTCATCACTGTCATTATGAATTAAGTGAAGGGCTTTATTGTAATTTCCTTGTGCCTGATGTGCAATTTTAGCGGCTAGTTTGGATTCAATTTGATTACGGGAAACCAATGCATTTGCAATATTGGTTTCGCTTAGTCCATTAAAGTGTAAAATTTGGCAACGGGAGCGAATCGTTTGGATAATATCTTCCTCATGCTCAGAAATAAGAATAAAGACTGTTTTTTCTGGTGGTTCCTCTAAAAGTTTTAGCAATTTATTAGAGGCAGCAGTATTTAATTTATCGGCCATCCAAACAATCATAATTTTATAACCACCCTCATATGATTTTAAAGACAAGGATTTTAGAATTTCTTGGGCATCATCAACTCTTATTTCACCTTGTTTATTTTGAACGCCTAAGTGGGAATACCAATCAAATAATCCTCCATAAGGGGTTTGAGATATAAATTGTCTCCAATCGGAAATAAAATCAAGACTCTTTGGCTTTTGTTTTACTTCTTCAGTACTTACTGTAGGATACACAAAGTGTAAGTCGGGATGTGATATTTTCTGGAATTTGATATTGCAGGCTTCGTTTGTTCCTGAGTTTTCTCCATTTTGGTTACCACATAAAATATATTGTGCATATGCAATTGCCATAGGAAGAGTACCGCTTCCTTCCGGCCCCACAAAGAGCTGGGCATGTGGAATTCTACCTAAATCGGCGCTTTTCGTCAAATGACTTTTGATGTGATCTTGCCCTAAAATTTCTGAAAATTGCATTAAGCAAAGATAGAAGAAAATGGTTTAGTCAAAAATTTTCAGATATAAAGTTTCTTATTTGGGACGTTTAAATAACACGTTAATTGTATTTTAACATATTTTTTTTTGAGCTTAATTTTTTAAATTTTGATAAAAAAAACAGATTTTTCAGACTTAATTTTTAAAAAATAGCATCTGATCTTCTGGTCATCAAAATTAAAACAGGGATGCTTCTGTTGCGTATTGTTTTATAACTATCTGACAATCCGAATATTCCGATAAAAAACAATTTTTATCGACAAAAGAAGCTTATTTTAAAGCGTTGTAATTGTTTTACTATAAATAAAATGTCCATTAAAATTGTTTATTTGATTTATTTGTATATTTTTGTTTTATTAATATTTTAAATCTAAGGTCATGAAGGGAAGAATAATTTTTTTAAGTGTGTTTTTTTTACTAGTATTTAATAGTGTTTCGGCTCAAAATAAGGTTTTGCCTAAAAGTATTATTAGTACTACTGCATCGATAAAAAAGTATCATGATAAGAAAGAGTTGCAGGGGATGCAAAAAGGTGAGCTCTTAGAATTATATATTGAACGCATCAAGGTTTTGGTAAAGACTTTACCTTATGTGGCTTTAGCTACAAGACCAGGTGTAACAATGATTGATTTAGGAATTCCAGATGACCAAAAGAATAGAGATGCACTAGATGATCAAGCTAAGATAACAGCTGAATTTCTGGAAGCTACTGTTCAGTTTCAAAGAAGCATGTTGCCGTATTCTGATAAAGGTAATATAGTTAATTCTATTTTATTTTATGAAAATACCTTGAAATCATTACACGAGTTTGAAGATTTGTAAAAAAGTAACTTATAATAAACAGCGTTTATTATTTTGATTTTTCACTATAATAAAGGTTAATAGGTTTTTTAACTCGTTTTTGATGTTTTCTGAATTTTATTCAGAAAACATCAAAATGAGTTTTTTTAATTTGAATTTAAAAGATCATATTTAGTAACAATTTATCCTTATGCCCCATGAAAAACTTAACTAAAATTGTCATAATGCTACTCCTATTAGTAGTTTGTGACGTGAATGCACAGCAAGAAAAAGGAATTGTTGGTTTTAGCAATTGGTTAAACAACTGGACGGAATTTAAACCGGCTAAAGTTGATTATGGTGAACCTAATCAAATTTTGGCAGGTAATATTACTACAAATACTAGATTGGTAAAGAAGAACGTATATATGTTGCAAGGGAATGTCTATGTAACGAATAATGCTGTTCTAACAATTGAACCTGGTACGGTTATAATTGGTGATTATGAATCTAAAGGGACTCTTATTATTACAATGGGGGCTCAAATCATTGCAGATGGTTTAGAAACAGATCCTATCGTTTTTACTTCTAATAGAAGTATGAGAAAAGCCGGTGATTGGGGAGGTATTGTTGTTTTAGGTGATAGTCCAATAAATAAATTCGGGTCATATTCATCTATTAACTTTGATCTTGATGCTAGTTTAACTAGTTATGGTGGTTCAAATGTAAGTGGTAATTCAGGTATTTTAAGATATGTTAGAATTGAATATGCCGGGAAAAAAATAAAAAATGAAGGTAACTTCAATTCCTTATTGTTAGCAGGTGTTGGTAATAAAACTGTTGTTGACAATATAATGGTTAGTTTTTCTGGTGGTGATTCTTTTGAAGTTTATGGAGGTGAAACTGTTTTAAATAAATTGGTTTCATACAAATCAGCCGGAGTGGATTTTAGATTTAGCTTTGGAGCTCAATCACGTATTGATAATTCGTTAGCTATCAGGTCTTCATACTTAACAAGTAATACTGGAAATTCTCATTGTATGGAAGTTGCTTCTTACGATAGAAAAGAAGAAGTAGATTTTACAAAAAAACAAACAGTAGTAACTGCTACTAATTTAACAATGGTTAATGATAGTGAGAATATTGGTGCCGATATTCAAGCAGGTTTAGTTAAAGAGGCGGTTTATGTTGCTGAAAATTCTTCTATAATTCTTAAAAGAAGTGTGATATCAGGTTTTAGCCCTGCAATTGTCTTAGATGATGCTATTGAGATAAATGATAAAAATCTTAAAAAAATACGTTTTGAGGAAATGTATTTTAATTTCTGTAAAGGAAATATCTTTACTGAAAACAATGCCAATAATGAAGATTTAGAAAGTTGGTATGGAAACAGTGCTTTTTTTAATGTATATTCCAGAAGCAGTAACAACGAGACTTTTGTGGATTTTATGAATCCTAAAAGACCTGACTACAGATTGCAATTGTCTAACATTAAAGCGATGAGTAAAAATTAAGGAATTTTAACGGATTACTTCTTACAAAAAGAATAAAAAAGTGCATTTTGTCGATTATTTTGGCTTTTAAACGATTTTTGTCTTTCTATTTTATTAAGTTTGTGTAACGAGATAAAGCAAGAGATAATTTTTAATGTTAAGCCTGAATAACCTACTAAATGCCTTTTTTTTTTTGGTTAAAGAGATAAGATTTTAATTTAAAGAAGTAAGATTCAAATCCCTTATTTAATAGTGCGAAATGGCTTGAATTAGACAGGAATAATTATGAGAGAAAGTATTGTAAGCTCAATAAAAAAATATTTGGTTTTTTTCACATTGTTGAGTCTTTTTTCAACCACGCTTTTGTTTGCTCAATCAATCACCCCAAAAAAATTGCCTTTTACCAATATTTGTGCGGGGGCGGGGTTCAATCAATTTGATGCGAACTTTGTTTATTCTGGTTTTCCTGCAGGAACCACTTTTGTGGTGGAACTTTCGGATAATTTAGGAAATTTCACTACCCCGGTCGCTACAACAATTCTTTCCACAACAGATATATCATCTACTGAAAAAAAAATTACATTTGCTATTCCTTCTACGTTAATAGGTTCTGAAATCTATAGTTTAAGGGTAAAAAGCTCCACTGGTAGTGTGAGTAGTAAGTTTTTAAATTTTGCCTCCAATAGTTCTTTTCCGGTTTATTTCAAGCCATTTGAAAGTTCATTTTATATTAATGATAAAGAAGCTATTGCCCCTATATGTATAGGTGGTAGTACAACTATTTCTGTATATAATGAAACACCGAGTATACAAAATTCCTCTCCCGCAAATTATCCGGACTTAAAATATAAATGGTATAAAGATGCAGCTCTGATTTCTGGTGAAACAGGACCGTCATTAGTAGTAAATTCAGCAGGAGAATATTATGCGGAAATAGATTACGGATTATGTTCTGATGCGAACTTTAGTTCCAATAGAGTTACAGTTATTGAAGCAGCCGGAGCAAGTGTAAGTATTTCATCCAGTGATGGAAACCCTTTTTGTCCTATTAATCCATTTACTGTTCTTAGTACTATTGCATCAGCTAATAGTTACCAATGGTACAATAATAATGTTGCCATTTCTGGGGCTACAACGAATCAATATCAAACCAATCAGGCAGGTAAATATTCTGTATCTGTTGATTTTGGTGGCTGTACCACAACAGCATCGATTGATTTGCTTGTGAGTGAAATATCCGGTACAGTGGAACCCAGTCAAAGCCTCATCCAAGAAGGGGAGACCAAAACTATAACGGTTACTACTGATGCTGGTAGTCCAAGTTATAAATGGTTTTTGAATAATGTTTTAATTTCTGGGGCTACAGGGAGTACCTATGGTGCAACGGAAGTTGGAGATTATAAAGTTTTGATTACCCAAACTTTAGGATGTGCTGTCACAAAGGAAGTTCCTTTTAAGATTGCTTCCGGTTCAGATCCAAATGCAACCAAAATCCCTAATTTGATCAGTCCAAATAATGACGGGATAAACGACACTTGGGTTATTCCGCAGGAATATGCCGGTGGAACAAATACTGAAGTCATCTTGATGAGTGCGCAAGGAGAAGTAGTGCTTAAAACTAACAACTACCTTAACAATTGGCCTGATTCTGAAATTGATTTCACAAATACAAATCCAGTTTATTATTATATCATAACCTCCCAAAACCAAAAAGTGAAAAAGGGATCTATAACTGTTGTAAAATAAGATGAAGAAAAACCTTTTAATAGTACTTGTTTTTTTCTGTTCATTACAGTTACTCTATTCTCAGGAGGATGGTGTAGTTTCATTGGCTATACCTGTTAGAAATTCATTGAAGTTTAATAGATTCGTTGTCAATCCCGCTTTTAGTTTTGTCAGAGAGCAGAATTCCTATATAAGCTTTTTCAACAAAAGAGAATGGGTACAATTTGAAAATGCTCCGCAAACCTATTTAATTAGTTATTCAGGAAGGTTCAGAGAAAATCAAGGAATTGCTTTTGGTTTGTTTCAGCAGAATTATGGAGTATTATCCACAATGGGAGTCATCGGGAATTTTGCCCATAATGTTACGCTTGATTCCGATGCAAATCTGACTTTTGGTGCGAATGTGGCGTTTTATAAAAGTGGTCTTGATGATTCAAAAGTAATAACAAATTATGCTGATCCGTCTTTACAAAATATTCCATCTAATACTTTAATGACCATAAATCCAGGGATTAATTATGGTACTGCTTTTTTTGACTTTGGATTAGCAGCTAATAATTTTTTCCTTTACAGTTTCAGTACTTCAAATTTTATTAAAGATAATTTAGAAAAGGGTATTGAAGCGCATGTAATGTATACAGGTTACATAGAAAGTTATGGTTTTTTCGACAGAAGTAAATTCACAGGATTACTCAAAACAGAACTGAAAAAAGAGCAAACAATTCTTTCCGGTCAGATGATGATCAGTATCCCAAAAGGTATTTGGGCTCAAGCGGGTTACAATACTTTTTATGGGTTGTCTGCTGGATTGGGTTTGAATATCACTTCAAAGATTTCTCTAGAATATAACTATGAGAAAACGATGGGGGATTTTTCAAATTTTGGAGCATCGCATGAAATTGTTTTTGCATATAAATTTAAAAGCAATGAGTATGGTGATGATGATGAGGACGAGGGATCGATCATACCACCTGCCGATACAAGAAAACCTGTAGCGCAAGCACCAAAAGTGGATGCTGATGCAATAGCCAAAGCCCGAGCTGAAGCTGCTGCAAAAGCCAAACTTGCGGCAGAAGCGAAAGCAATAGCTCAAGCCGATGCTGCTGCAAAAGCTAAATTGGAAGAAGAAGCCAGATTAAAAGCACAAGCTGATGCCGCTGCAAATGCTAAACTTGCGGCCGAAGCTAGAGCGAAATCATATGCAGATGCGGCACTTAAATTAAAATTGGATAATGAAGCGAAGGCAAAATCTAAAGGAGGTGCCGGAAGTAAAGCCAAATCTGATGCTGCTCTTAAGGCGAAACAAGCTGCCGATGCAAAAGCTAAAGCAGATGCGGCCCTTAAAGCCAAACTGGCTGCTGATGCTAAAACCAAATCTGATGCCGCTGCTGCTCTTAAAGCGAAACAAGCTGCTGATGCCAAAGCTAAAACTGATGCCGATGCTGCTCTTAAAGCGAAACAAGCCGCTGACGCCAAAGCTAAAGCCGATGCCGATGCTGCCCTTCAGGCAAAATTAGCTGCGGATGCTAAAGCCAAAGCTGATGCCGATGCCGCTCTTAAAGCGAAACAAGCCGCCGATGCCAAAGCTAAAGCGGATGCTGATGCTGCCCTTCAAGCAAAATTAGCTGCTGACGCCAAAGCTAAAGTGGATGCTGATGCTGCTCTTAAAGCCAAACAAGCTGCCGATGCCAAAGCTAAAGCGGATGCTAATGCTGCCCTTCAAGCGAAATTAGCTGCTGACGCCAAAGTTAAAGCGGATGCTGAAGCTGCTCTTAAAGCCAAACAAGCTGCCGATGCCAAAGCTAAAGCGGATGCTGATGCTGCTCTTGAGGCGAAATTAGCTGCTGACGCTAAGGCTAAAGCTGATGCCGATGCTGCCCTTCAAGCGAAATTAGCTGCTGACGCCAAAGCTAAAGCGGATGCTGAAGCTGCTCTTAAAGCCAAACAAGCTGCCGATGCCAAAGCTAAAGCGGATGCTGATGCTGCTC
>NZ_JBDLZY010000003.1:0-93587 GCF_040049085.1 Flavobacterium maritimum | reverse complement strand
TTCAGGCGAAATTAGCTGCTGATGCTAAGGCTAAAGCAGATGCCGAAGCTGCTCTTAAAGCGAAACAGGCTGCTGATGCCAAAACGAAAGCTGATGCCGATGCTGCCCTGCAAGCAAAATTAGCTGCTGATGCCAAAGCTAAAGCTGATGCAGATGCTGCTCTTCAAGCAAAATTAGCTGCTGACGCCAAAGCTAAAGCGGATGCTGATGCTGCCCTTCAGGTAAAATTAGATGCTGAAGCCAAAGCTAAAGCAGATGCCGAAGCTGCTCTTAAAGCAAAATTAGCCGCAGATGCTTTAGCGAAAGCAAATACTCCGAAAGATGAAAATGCCAAGTCGATGGATAATTTGACTCAAAACATAGAAACGTCTAATAAAAATCAGCAAGAGTTATTAGATCGATTAAATACTTCTGTAGCGAACAAAGAAAAGGATTTGAAAGAATTGCGAGAAGAAAATGATTTAAGTGAAAAAGGAATTTTTAAAGAACCGAAACCATTTAAGAGTACTGCTGCTGAAAATAGTGAGTTAGAATCTTTGAAATCACAATTGGCACAAGTTAGTAACAGTCAGAAACAATCCATAGAGCAATTGACGAATTTATATAATGAAAGAATCAAAAAAGGCTCTAATAAAAATGATGCATTAACTCAAAGTTATTTAACTACAATAAATAATTTAAAAGCAGAACAAGTTAAAGTACAACAGGCTAATACAGCTTTATTAAGTTCATTAGAGGAAATTAAAGTACAAACGGAAATAGAGAAAAAACGTAGAATTAAACGTGCTGCTTTTGAAACCGATCAGAGACGTTTTGAGCAAGATATGGCTACGTTAAAAAGAATTAAAGAGACCACAAATAGAAGTGCAACACCATTAAAGACCTCTGATTTTGATTTTGGTGTAGAGCAATCTAATATGCAGATTTTGAAAAAGGTGAAGAATGTTGAAAGTGGTTATTATCTAATTCTTGCCGTACATAATGAAGCGGGAAAAAGAGATGATTTCTTAACAAAAGTAGTTTCAACAGGAGAGCCAAATATTAATTTCTTTTATAATGTTAATTCAAGTGAATATTTTATTTATAATAATAAATTCGACAATTTACAAGATGCAACTAAGGCTTTGGAAACAAAAGGAGATAAGCCTTATAATAGTAAGATGATTATTATTAAAGTCGAAAAAGATTAGATTATTTAAATTTGATTAAGAACATTTGTTAATATAATAACTTTAAATCATTAAAATTTTGAATTAAAGTAAATTAAAAAATGCTTTATTTGTAAAAAAAAGAATTTGCAATAATATTACCATTACCGTATGATTTTCTTTTATACCACCCAAATGCCTCATTGGGTGATGTGTCAAGGGGAATTGTTAAAAAATAAATACCATGAAAAAACCTACTTTTTCAAAAGCAGTGTATGCTGTTTTTATTCTCTTTTTGAGCTTCACTTCAGTTGCACAGACTCTCAAACCTTTTGCAATTAGGAAGAATGTCGAGTTAAGAGGGAAAATGCTTGTAATAGGAAACAATATCCTAGGAAAAGACAATAATCCGCTTAATGATAATTCTGTCAATGAAAGCATATCTATGAAATATATAGATATTGACGGAGATGCTTCTACTTTCAGTTCAAGTAGTGCCGATCTTTTAGTGCCAAAAAAAGCAAATGGAAGCCCTACCACTTGTTACAGAATAACCTATGCCGCATTATACTGGGGAGCAATGCTCCAAAGTGGAAGCAGGACGAATATTAACAAGGTAAAATTAAAATTGCCTGGAGGGACAACGTATAATGATGTAAACGGTACTGTGATTTATGATGCGATTTCAACTCCGATAGTCCCAGATAATAATACACCCTATACCTGTTATGCAGATGTAACCAGTTTGTTATCTAATTTGCCAAGTTTAGCAGGGACGTATACTGTAGCTGATGTGGTTTCAAGTACCGGTTTTAATGGCTCAACGGGATTGTCTGCTGGTTGGACTCTTTTTGTTATTTATGAGGATCCTAGCCTTAACATGAAATCATTTACTACATTTGATGGTTTTTCTGCGCTTTATGATGGTCGTACAGAAACAATTCCTGTTACTGGATTTAGAACACCACAATCTGGCAATGTTGATTTACAATTTGCGTATGCAGCATTAGATGGGGATAAACCTGGTAATAAAAGTAAACTGGAATTTGGAACAAAAGAGGTATCGACTCCTTTAAGGGGGCCAGCAAATAATTTTTTTAATTCTACTATTGAAAACTCTTGGGGAGTTTCCGATCCAAGAAATCCATCAGGCAGCAATACCTTAGGATATGATACTGGGATGTTGGAAGTGAAGGGAGCAAATCCCGAGTATATTAAGAACAACCAGACTTCAACCAGTTTTACTTTGCAAGTAGCCAGGGGGCAGGCGGATCCTGTTTTTGCTTTTTTTGGTGCTTACGCAGTAGATATTATTGCGCCAAAAATTGATCTCACCAAAGTAGTAAAAAATACTTCAGGAACTGATATAGGTGGTGGCAATGTCAATTTAGCACAATCTTTAGTTTATGAAATCAGTTATCAAAGTACCGGGAATGACAACGTCACTAATTTCACCATTAAAGATGTACTTCCCCTAAATCTTGTTTTTGATCCTGCAACCGGAATAGATTATACCAATGCCGGAGGGGCAACATTGCAATCGTATGACGCAGCGACCAGAACACTTGTTTTTAATATTCCTTCTACATCTGTAGAAGTTAATGACGGGCTTTATACCATACGACTAAATGTACAGGTAGCGCCTGATTGTAACAGCTTGGCTACTGCCTGTTCCAATGAAATTAAAAATCAGGCTTTCGCGACCTATCAGGGTGTAATTAATACGGATGTAGTTCAAGAAGAAGGTAGTTATGCTTCTACAGTCTGTAAATTAGGTGCGCCTGAATCCACTAATTTTATAGTGGATATTTCCAATTGTACATTTACCCAAAATGTTATTTTATGCGGGTCAAGTGTAGTATTAAAAGCTTCAAATGGTTACAGTAATTATTCATGGTCAACAAGTTCGACTGGTTCGCCTGTTATTGGAACTGGACAAACCTTTACGGCTACGCAAACAGGGACTTATTATGTTCATAATACAGCGCCGCTAACATGTAAGGATATTGTTGAACAGATAACAGTTACGTATTTTGGAGTAACGAACACCAATCCGGTAATTCCTTATGCACAAGCACCTTACAGAGGAAATGTTGTAATCTGTCCGAATAACGGAAAACCTTTACCCAATCTTTTTCTATGTGGCGCCAATGATTCTCGTTTAATTAAAACAGGAATTAGTGATGCCGCATCTATTGTTTGGGAAAAATTAGATGAAGTAACTTGCCCTTCCACAGCGATTGCCAATTGTGCTAATGAAAATTTCGCAAGTAGTTGTTGGAAACAAGTGGGAACTGGACCGGATTATTTAGCCAATACTGCGGGACAGTTTAGAGTTACTTTGAATTATACAGGGGGGTGTTTCAGCCAGTTTTATTTTAATGTCTATCAAAACTTATTGGATCCTACTTTTACCAAAAAAGACATTATTTGTGGTACTCCGGGAAAAATTACTATTGGCGGTGTACCTACAGGATATGAATTCAGTTTAGACGGTGTAAATTATCAATTGAATAATCCGGAATTCATTATAACCACTGCAGGTAATTATACTGTTTATATCAAGCAACAAGGTGTAACAACTAATCCTTGTATTTTTCAAGTTCCAAATATTCTAGTTAATAGTCGAACGATGAATGTTAGAACCTTTATTGCACAACCGTCTTGTAACGGGATAAATGATGGTTCTGTTAAACTGATTGCTGAAAATGTTGAACCACAATATTATTTCAGTATTGAACAAGGAGGGGTACTAGTTAATAGTAGTGCTGGTCCTATTGCCGCTAATGAGTATACTTTTCCTAACTTAAGCCCAGGTGATTATGTAGTAAAAGTTTCAACAGATGATAATTGCATTTATGAGGATACTGTTAAGATAGTTAATCCGCCGTTGTTAAAAGTTACGGCCAACGTTACTAAACCAATAACCTGTGTTGATGGAGAAATAACTATAAATATTGAAGGGGGGACACCAAATTATAATTATTATGTAAATGGTACTGATGTTTTATTAAACTCAGCTTTGACATCATTTGCCTTTCCTGTTTCAGCGGCAGGTCGTTATGATATAAAGGTAGATGATTTAAATAATTGTCCAGCTGTTACCTCAATTGATGTTTCGGCAATAGCACCACCAGTTTATACGGTTGGTAAAACCGATGTTAAATGTTATGGTGATAACACGGGAGTAATTAGTTTTAATGTAGCGAATGCTAATGGTTATACTTTGGCATATAGTATCGATAACGGGGTTACCTATTTACCAGGATCATTGCCTACAGCTACATTTCCGAACTTAGCAGCTGGTACTTACAATACTATTGTGCGTTATACCTTAGGAACAGCGGTTTGTTATGGCACGATGGAAGTAATTACGATAACACAACCAAGCACGGCTCTAACTGCATCTGCAGGTGTATCCGAATTGGCTGGATGTGGGCCTTCTGGAGAAGGAAAAATAAGAATCACTAACCCACAAGGGGGGACGCCTTTTCCAGCACCTAATTATTATTTATATAGTTTTAACAATCAAGCTACATGGGTAACCAGCAATGAAGCTTATATGGCTCCTGGAACTTATACGGTTTATATTAAAGACTTCAATGGTTGTATCTATGCAATGCCAAATATTATTATTGAACCGGAGCCAGTTGCACCAACCATTGATGTAGCCAGCCCAGTTTTTAATTGCGACGGTTCTGCTAACAGCACGGTTACTATTACTAACCCCGGTGGAGCTAATTTTGAATATGGCTATTTATTGGATGGTAATGTAAATACAAATGTACCGTCAAATGTTTTTGTAAATGTTCCTTCAGGGTCACATACTGTTAGTGTTACGTATAAATTACTTACAGTACCAACCTATAGTAATTTGTTAAAAGAAGATTTTGGAAGTGGTTTAGAAGTTTCTTCACCAGGTATTAATACTAATTTCTGCTTTGAGAAGCAAAATTTCTTAACCTGTGATAAAAATGGGACATTAAATAACGGAGAATATACGGTTACCAATACTATTAAGAATGCTGTATATTCTGGTTGGCACAATCCGGTTGATCACACCAGCGGTAGCGCAACTGGTAGGTATTTAGCCGTTGATGCAGGTTACGCAATTCCAAATAATGCGGTTCTTTACAGAAAAACGATTAAAGATATTATTCCAAATCAACCTATTCAAGTTCGATTCTATGCAACAAATTTACTAAAAGTAGGTAACGGGCAACCAGACGCTTCTCTTACTGTTGAATTACAGAATAGTACTGGAACTGCATTATCATCCAGTTCAACTGGGGCGATACCAAAAACCAATGGTTGGGTAGAATACAACAGAACGATTGACCCAAGTAATAACACTACGTTAGATTTTGTATTGCGATTAGAAGTTGCTCAGGTCAACGGAATCGATTTTGCCGTTGATGACATAGAAGTGTACCAACTGCCTAAAACGTGTATTACCAAAGTAGATTTTCCTTTTGTAGTGCCAACTGGTCAAGCCTTTAGCGCGGCTGTTACAGGATTTAAAAATGTAACTTGTGCCGGGGCAAATAATGGTGAAATCACAATTGCTGCGCAAAATTTTAACTCTAGCTACCAATATACAATAGATGGTACTAATTGGACCACTGTGACAACTTCGCCTTATACCATTACAGGTTTATTGCCAGCGGCTTATAACGTACAGATACGATATGACGCGACTTCAACAGGGACTTGTGTAAAAACAATTCCGCAAACCATTACTGCTCCAACAGCTGTAACGGTTACTGCAACTATAACCAAAAATGCTACTTGTATTACTGGAGCGACTATTACTGCGGTAGGAGCAGGAGGAACACCCGCTTATCAATATGAGCTACGTGAATCCGATGGTACTACTGTAGTAACGGCTTTCACTAATAATAATGGAGTATTTATTGATGTTCCTGCAGGAAATTATACGGTTTTTGTAAGAGATGCAAATTTATGTATTAGCGCCGTTGGGGCTCCAGTAAATGTTGTGGTACCGGCAGCACCTACAGCAACTATAGTACCGAGTACGGCAATGTGTTTTGACCCTTTAACAGGGGCTCAAATAACAGTAAATATTAGTGGTGGAGTAGGACCATATAGTTACCAAACCAGCACCAATGGTGGAAGTACATATGGCGTTTCCAGTCCAACTTTTGCAGGACCAACATTTACTTATCCTGCCACAACTACGGGTACATATATGTTTAAGATAACAGATAGTAATGGTTGTTATGACGAAACATTGAGCCAAGTAATTAATGCTACAGTAACAGCTAATGCAGTTGTTACAACTGGATTGGACTGTGATGTTGCACCAGCAAACCAAGCAGTGATCACAGGAACTATCTCTGGGGGAACCGCTCCATTTACCGTAGTAAAAACTTCCGGAACAGGACCTGGAACGCTAGTACAGCCAACTGTAACTGGAAATACTTTTACCTATACTACTGGTGTAGCAAGTGCTTATACTTTTGAGATTACCGATGCATTAGGATGTAAAACTCCCGCTTCTGCAACCATAAATTCCTTAGTAGTGGTTACTGGTAACGCTATTGTTACCAATGAAACATGTGAAGCTCTTAATAACGGAAACGTTACTTTGGAAGCGCTTACCGGTGTAGCTCCTTTTACTTATAATTTTAATAATTTAGGATTTTCGGGTACAGTAACTTATGGCTCACTGTCAGGTTCTCTTGCTGGTACTTCATATCCTTATCAAATTAAAGATAATAAAGGCTGTATTTATAACGGGACAGCAATTGTATTCGAACCAACTCCTATTACAATTTCTGCATCTATCACAACAGCTTACACTTGTGATGGTCCGGCCACTATTACAGCTTCTGCTTCTGGAGGGAATGGTTCTTTTACTTATACTTTAAATAGAAATGGTAGTCCAGTAGCTTCAAATACAACTGGAATTTTTAATAATTTGAGTGTTGCAGGCAATTATACGGTAACAGTTACCGATGCAAAAAATTGTTCAGTTACATCTTCTCCACCGATGGTGATTTCTGCTTTGAATCCACCAGCGGCAATGACCATTGGTAACTCGGCGCTTACTTGCCCAACTAATAAAGCCACTGTGACTATTACTAATGTTATGAATAGTGCAGGAGTTTTAATTATGTCAGGTTTAGAGTATAGAATTGTTTCACCAACAGCCACTCCATTTCAATCAAGTAATTCTTTTGCAGGTTTAGACCCAGGGATTATTTATACTTTTGAAGTAAGAGATGCCAATAATTGCAGATATAGCAAGCCATATACTATAACACCATTACCAGTTTTTACAGTAGCTCTAAAATCATTTGTTAATGAAACTTGTTTAAATGCTGCAGATGGTTCTGCCATTTTTACCGCTTCAGGATTAACAATTGGTACGGGTTATACTTACAAAATTGACTCAAATTCTCCTGTTTCATTTACAGCTGTAGGAACTTCATTTGATATTCCAGCAACAGGATTAAGCGCTACTTCACATACAATTACTGTAACGAATACAACAACTACTTGTTTTGTTTCTGCAAATGTTTCAATTCTGCCTTCTACTGCATTAGTTTTAGCCCAAACAGCACTTACCCATGTGACTTGTAAAGCTAATGGTACTGCAATAATTAATGTTAGTGGCGGTTGGGGTACTTACACTTACGCGGTTACAGGCCCAGCACCATCGGGATCAACTATTACACAAAACAATAGCACATTTCCAAATTTATTGGCGGGTGATTATTCATTTATTGTTACTGATTTAAAAGGCTGCCCAATATCAGGAACTTTTACAATTAACGATAAAGTACTTCCTTCTGCAACTATAGCTGCCACTTCGGTATATTGTGCAGGCGGTGCTGGAGCGACTTTAATAGTAACTCCAAATACACAAACCAATTATACGTATAGTATTAATGGTGGAACACCTCTAACTACCGGAACTTTCTCAGGACTAACTCCAGGTAAATATACCATTCGAGTTACGGATACAGCAACCGGATGTTATATAGATTTAGCAGAACAAACGATAGCATCACCGGTAACGGCAAGCACTACTTTATTGGCTGATTTGGATTGTGAGGTAACGCCGGCATCTCCAGACGCTTCTATTCAGGTTACTATTGCTAATGGCTATCCTGATTATACCTATAAAGTAAATACAACGGGTGCTCCTTTTACAGGGACAGTTTATACTGTTGGAGCAGGAATAAAAGTATTTACTTATCCTGCTGCTGCAGCTGGAACGTATTATTTTGAAATTACAGATAGTAAAGGGTGTACGACCATTGTTTCGAGAACAATTAATGCGCTAGTAAAACCTGATTTTACAACTACTCAGGTTGATGTAAAATGTAAAACGGAAGCTACAGGAAGCATCACGGTAACGGGTGTTCCAGCTTCTGGAACTTACACTTATATATTAACACCAACTGCTCCAGTGGGGCCAGTTGTAACTCAAACGACTAATGTATTTAATAATCTAAAAGCAGGAACTTATGATGTTCAGGTGAAAGATGTAAAACAATGTCTATCTGATGCAAAAACAGTTACTATTAATGAGCCTTTATTTGGGTTGACAGCTACAGCAAATGTTACAACACCATTAACTTGTGGCGCTGGCAATGTATCACAAGCTGCTACGATAACTGTTACAATCGTTTTACCAGGGACACCATATAGTGGAGTATACCCATACAGATATAGTTATAATGGACAAGCACCTGTAACATCAAATACCTACACAACTAACACTCCGGGTGCAGTTACTGTTGTTGTATACGATGCAAATGGCTGTCCTTTTACTGTTCCTGTATCACCTGTGGTCGATGCATTGAATCCACCAACTGCTTTAGCTTTTGGACCAGCAAATACGATTACTTGTGATCCTAGTCAATTGGATACCGATTTAACAGTGACTGTTACCAATGGGGTAGCACCATTTAAATTTGAAATTACAAGCACAGATGCAGCAGTGGCACCAGCCACTCCAATTGCTACTGGTGTTAATGCTCAAGCTCATACCTTTACAAATTTAGTTCCGGGTACTTATTTCTTTAAAGTTACCGATGCAAATAATTGTACTATTACAGGTCAGTATAAAATTGATGCCGTTGTTCCTATTCAGGTTTCAGGTTCAATCGTTACAAATGTTACTTGTAATGCAGGAACTGATGGTGTAATTAAATTTACAGTTTCAGGTAATAGAGCTTCAACTTATGGTTATACATTGGTAGGTAGCGTTTCTGGAACAATTGCAGGAGGAACAAAAGTTTTAGATGTTATTACATACTCTGGACTACAAGGAAATGAAACCTATACTTTCACGGTTACAAATAATGATACTAAGTGTTCCGCTAGTGCAGCAGTGTCTTTATCCGAACCTGCAGCCATTACGCCTTTATCAATACTAGCAGCTTCTAAAGTATTCTGTACGGAAGTCAATAGTACCATTAAAGTGACGGCTACAGGCGGAACAGCACCATTATATTATGCAGTAGTAAAATTAGGAAACACTCCTGTTTTTCCTGGAGATTACAACACTACAGGTGTTTTTACCAAAGATACTAGTGTCGATGGTTTGAATTATGTAGCTTATGTAGTAGATAAAAACGGGAATTGTCCTCAAAATATCCCAGTAAATGTAGTAAACGATGCAGCACCAACTGTTGATACTCCGCCTGCACAATGTTATACGGGAAGTCCTTTTACAATTACTATGTCTGGAAATGTATTTACAGGATCTTCTATACAATATGGTATCAATGGTGTTTATACCACCAATCCTATTAAAACTATTTCGGCAGCAGGAAGTTATAATCTTACTGTTAAAGATGACAATGGGTGTATATCTCCAGTAGTAGTTTATGATGTAAATAATCAGTTGACGATTGGAGCAATTTTAGACAAAGATCTTACATGTGCTTTTGTACCTCCTTTCACTTCTAATGATGCGCAAATTACTTTGTCAGCTGGTGGAGGAACCGGTACCTATACTTATGAGTACAAAGTTGGAACAGGAGGAACGTATTTGCCTGTAACTGGTAATGTATATAAACCAACCGTAGACGGTGATTATTATTTTAGAGTTACTTCAGGAGGATGTCCTGCTGAAACTACCGTTCCAGTTACAGTTACTGATAAGGTAGATCCAGAAATAACAGCTATCACGCAAACACAATTTATAAAATGCAGCGGGGATGAAACTGCTGCAATTAAAATTGATATTGACAATGCGAAAGGATTAGCACCATTTGTATTTAATGTTACGCAATATTCAGACCTTGCCCATACAGCATTCGTTAAGGATTATGGCACACAAACTACAGGTTTGGCTGCTGGCTTTTATGTGATAACAGTTACTGATGCTAAAGGCTGTACCGATACTGATGAAATTGAAATTGTTGGGAAAGATCCAATTGATTTTAATTTAACAAAAATTGATATTCAATGTGCAGGAGGGGCATATACATTAGGTTCTATAACTGTAGAAAATGTTGTTGGTGGTACCGCACCATACAAATATTTTATTACAAATAACTTTGGGGATGTGATCGCACCACCAAATCCATACGTTACTACTGGATCGGAAGATTATACATTTAGTAGTATACTTAATTTTGGTATTTATACAATAAATGTTGTAGATGCTAATGGATGTAATTTTAGTAGACAAATCCCAATGACTTCTCCTCCAGATGATTTGGAAGTAATAATTGATACTGCAGCACCAAATTGTACTGATGGTACTGCTACAATTACTGTTAAAGCTACGCCTTTAGGCAGTAATTATACTTTTGGTATTGTTGAAAGTAATACTCCTCCATTTTCATCTAATATGGTAAGTCCAAATAATGGGATAGATTCTCATATTTTTACAGGTTTAACTCCTGGAGTAACTTATGCGTTTGTTGTTCATGATGGAGATACAGGATGTGATTTTGTAAACATCGCAGATATTCCTATTCCAGCAGCTTCAACACTTGTACCGACAATTACACCTCATAATGTTACTTGTATAAATGAGGACGATGGTTATGTAGCTTTTTCGATCACGGGTTACGATGCAACAGCAACGTCTATCGATTATCAGGTTTTTGCCGGATTAAGTAACGATGCTGTAAGCGGGATTTTAACTTACACAATTGGTGATCCTTTCCCTGTTAATTATCCTGCCTTGCCTGCATTACCAGCCGCACAGGTTGGAAATTTGGTTCCGGGCCAATATTATATAGTATTTACTGAAAGAGGAGGAGTTAATGATGGTTGTAAAATGGCATCATCAGTTTTTGATATAAAAGAATCGTCTATCGAATTATCAGTTACTGCTTTACCATTTAAAAACGAAAATTGTACTGATTTAGGTATTATCATAGCAGAAGCTAAAGATGGTACCGCTCCTTATGAATATTTGGTGAATACTTCGGGAACAGTTCCTGATGCTTCTACTTCCGGTTGGCAACCTAGTGGTACTTTTAACTTGGCAGCTAACTTAGCAGGAGAGTCCTATTATGTTTTCGCTAAAGATGCTAATGGTTGTATTCAAGCTGCAACTTCTGTAATTTTAGATAAAGATCCAGACCCTGTTTTTGACTTATCTGTTCCAATCAAATGTGCTTCCGAAGGTAATTTTGTAGTTGATGTATTAGTTACTGATCCAACACCTTCAATGGCGCCTTATGCGGTAAGTGTAAACGGTGGTACTTTTAAAAGTTTTACCGGATTAACCTACTCAGCAACGGGTCTTAATTCAGGTACACAAACAATTGTAATTCAGGATAAAAACGGTTGTCCGGTTACGCATACAATTGATATAGTGGCAACGCCATTGGCAGCAGCCGTTGTATTTAAACCTTTAGATTGTTCTGCTAGTCCAGCTGCTATCGCAGATGCTACTATTACAGTTACAATTTCTGAAGGAACAAGACCTTATACCTACCAGGCTTATAAAAATAATGCAGTTTTTGGTGCTCCGGTAACTTTAGGTTTAACAGATGTAACATTCAATTATCCCGTAGCTGAGGCTGATTATGGAACTTATAAATTCTTGATTACCGATGCTAATAGTTGTCCAATAGAAACTAATGATGTTATTATTGAGCAGATTATTCCAATTTTTCCGGCATCTAATCCAATCCAACCATTGTGTAATGGAGGAGCAGGTATTATCGAACTGTCAGCGACAGGAGGAAGAGGACCATATAAATATAATTTTAATAGTTTAGGATTTTCTGATATAAATATTTATTCAGTAACTGCAGGAACTTATCCTTATATCGTAAGAGATGCTTTAGGATGTGAAGAAACAGGTTCAGCAATTTTAGGCGAGCCAACAGCAGTTGTAGTTGGAACACCAGCAGTAACTCCGTTAACATGTGGACCTGGCAATATTGGTCAAGCTGCTGAAGTTGATTTAACATTGGTAGGATCTGGTGGTTCAGGAACGTTTTTATATAGTTTTGATGGAAGTGCATTTAGTACTGAAACTAAATATATCGTTGACGATACCGGATCAGACCAACTTGGTATTGCTTATGCGGTTCAAGATGAGAATGGTTGCGAGGCTGCCGGAACAATTGATATTTTCAAACTGAATCCTCCAACGAATTTTGATATTACTCAAGCACGTCCGATTACTTGTACTGATTTGACAAGTAACGTAACACTTTCGAATTTTGTTAATGGAGTTGCTCCTTTAACGTATCAAATCATTTCGTCAACAGGATCGCCAATAGTTGATAACGGTATTGATCCAATTTTCGTTAATTTATTGCCTGGAGACTATGTGTTCCAAGTTAAGGATGCAAATAATTGTGTGAAACAATTGCCTTTTGAGATTACAGATGTAGTTAAAATCGATATTGTTGAACAATCAAACACAGGTGTTACTTGTTTTACAGCGACTGATGGAAAAGCCAGTTTCTTCGTATCAGGTTTTGCTGCGACGACTACTTACCACTACGAAGTGGATGGCGCTCCGGTTGTGATTGCAGGTGTTAGTAATTTTTCTGCACCAACAATTGATTTAACAGGATTAACGGCGGGTCCACATACTATCGAAGTATTTGATAATGCAACAAATTGTTCAAAACTAATCAATTTCGTTATTGAAGCTCCAACGGCTACTTTAGCGATTACTAAAATCGTTACACCACTAGGCTGTACAACTTTTGGTGCGGTAACTATTACAGCTACTGGCGGATGGGGTAATTACGAATATAGCCTAACCCAGCCAGATGCGACTGTTTTAATTAATAACACAGGTGTTTTTGGAGGTCTTACGCAAGCAGGACTTTATAATATATCAGTAAAAGATGCTAATGGTTGTGTGGTGACAGATTCATTCAATTTATTGGCACCAGTTAATCCAACGGCTACTATTGATGTAACATCAGATTATTGCTACGATGGCACTAATGCTGCAACACTGGTTGTAAATGCGGCTTCAACGTCTACGTTTGTAGTGACGCCTTTTGAGTACAGTATTGACAATGGAGTTACTTTCCAATTATCGAATACATTCAATAACTTAACTCCTGGTAGTTATGATATTGTAGTAAAAGATGCTTATGGATGTAAATCAATAGTGCCTGTTAACACTGTGATTGAGCCGCAGCTTTTTGCTACGGTACAAAACACAAAAGATATTTCTTGTACAGGAGTTGTTGATGGTACGATTAAAATATCTGCAGTTGGCGGTGATGGTTCTTATACGTATACTGTTGCCAAAGATGGCGGCATGCCTTCTGCTCCAATCGCGTTTCCTGCAGGATTAGATGCGGCTAACTATACAGTTACAGGACCGGGAAGTTATACTTTTGTAGTATATGATGCCAGAAGTTGTTCTTACACGGTTGCCAATGCAATTGTGATGGTTGATCCAACTCAGGTTACGTATACTGCGACTCCTACCTCGCCAAATTGTTTAGCGCCACAAGGAAATGCAAGTAATGGTTCTATTTTAGTGACTTTAGACGCTACAAATGATAATCCGGATTATACCTATACAATTGTTAGAACTGTTCCTGCAGGATTTACTAAAACTCAAGTTAACAATGGGTTATTCACTGGATTAACAGTTGGTACTTATAATGTAACGGTTACTTCAGCAAGAGGTTGTGCCACTCCACAAACAGTGACTATTAATAATCCAGTTGCAGTAGTGGCTAGTGCATCTCCATCGCCATTTACATGTTCGGCTACGAATACATTGAATGAGACAATTGTTACAGTTAGAGGTACAGGAGGTTCAGGAACAGGTGCTGTTTTAGATTATACCTATAGTGAAAACGGAACCAATTGGAAATTAACCAATACATTTAAAGTTTTTGATACTGGAGTAGCTCAAACCTTAACGTATTATGTTAGAGATGCAAATGGTTGTATTGATGATACGCAAGTTCTAATTGCTCCATTCCCTAAATTAATTTCGGCTGTTGCTACATATGGTCCAGTAATGGATTGTATTAACAACCAACAAGTAATGAATGTGCTAATTACTGGTGGTAGCAATACTCCAAATCCATTTACATATCAAGTTTATCAGGATGGTGTTGTTTTAGGAGGATTAGGTACTGTTGTAGGTAATTCTTTTACCTATAATGCGCCTACAGCAGGTCATTATTACGAGTTTGAAATCTTTGATAATAATACAGGATGTAGCATAAAATCAATCATAAATGACGTTCCATTATTCAATAAAATCAATGTAATTGCATCTACGGCTGCTAATGCTAAATGTAATTTAGATGCTAATGGAGCTATAGAAATTAATGTAATAGGTTATACTGGCGCATATACTTATGAAGTATTTAACGGTGTAACCTCAGTAACCAGTGGTTCTCATGATACAACGATTTCAAATCCATTTGTAATTCCTTTCGGATTAGTTGCGGGAACCAATTATACAGTTGTTGTTACTGAAACTGCTTATCCTCGTTGTACAACAACTTCAAATGTTGTTGCCATTACGGAACCTCCGGTTTTAGACTTGTCAGCATCTATAACAGTGGTGAATCAAAATTGCAACAACGCAGGTGCAGTTATTACTGTTCCTATTGCTTCTGTTACAGGAGGTACTCTAGGTTATACTTATGCGTTTGTTCCAGCAGGTACATCGCCAGCAGGTTCATTCACGCCTTCAAATACCAAAACAATTGTAACAACGCAAATAAGCCCAGCTTTTGATGCTATCGATGTTTGGGTACAAGATGCGAATGGTTGTACAGATGTTCAAACGGTTCAAATTTCAGTAGATCCAATGCCAATTATTACCGCTGTAGTAGCTACACAATGTCCTAGTGCAACAGGTACTTATGATATTACGGTAACGGCTTCAGGATTTAGTCCAGATTTGGAATACAGTTTGGACATTAATAGTTGGCAACTTAATAATAATGTCTTGACAGTAACTTCACCGGGTAACTATACTGTTACTGTTCGTGATGCCAATCAATGTACTGCTACGTGGGCAATTCCGGTTACTGTTTTAGAACCATTACAACTGCGAGCCGATTTAACAACTATTCCAACTTGTTTGAGTGCCAATGGTGAAGTGACTTTAACAGCAAGCGGAGGAACAATTCCAGCTAGTTATGAATACAGCCAGGATGGTACGAATTATGTTGCTGGAAATGTGTTTAGCGGTTTAACACCAAGTCTCACTCCCTATACTTTCTATGTGAGAGATTTAGTTACTACTTGTGTGAAAAGTGTTTCGATTACAATTACTGCTCCAAACACTGTAATTGATTTCGCTTTATCTAAAACAGATGTTACTTGTAATGGAGATAGTGACGGAACTATAACAGTTAATTTGACAACACCAACTTTAACGGTAAATAATAATCCGTTATATACTTATGCGTTGAATGGAACAACTGTTACGGCAACTGCTGTAAATGTTGGGCCTCAAAATTCACCATTATTCAGTGGTCTGCCAGCAGGAACTTATACCGTGACAGTAACTTCGGGTCTTGGCTGTACAGCAACGCAAACTGTTAGCGTAGTACAACCAAATCCAATGGTAGTGCCAGCACCAACTGTAGTACCATTTGGTTGTACATCTGGTAATACAGCTAATTTTGCTACGATTACTGTAAATGGAGTAACCGGTGGATCTGGTTCTTATTTGAACTATGAGTTTATCAAAATAGGAACACCAAATACACAAGTACAATTTGGCTCTAGCAATATATATACCGAAGCTAACTTAACCGGTGGTTCTTATATTGTCAATGTATATGACAGCAAAGGTTGTATGGGAACTACCGCAGCACCAATTGTGATTGATCCTTTTGTCGAATTGGATAAGGTAAATGTTGTGGTGAACCAAGCCATTACTTGTACAAATTTAGAAGACATCACCGTTTCGGTGACGACTATCGGTGGCACACCAGCTAGTTTATTATATACTCTTGTTGACGTAGACGCAGCTACTGGTACAACAGGTACATTGTATCCTAGTCAAACCAATCCAACAGGTATCTTTACTGATTTACCAGTAGCGAATTACTTGATCACGGTGACTAATCCAGCAACCGGATGTATTATAGAAGAAGTACATTATGTAAATGAGCCAAATACTTTCGATTTAACTATTGACAGCATTGTTGATGTTATTTGTTTAGGTGATGCTAATGGAAGTGCAAGAGTAACTTTGATTGATAGAGTTACTTCGCCAACAGATGAAGCAGGGCCGTTTGATTATACCGTTTATGATATTGCTAATCCATTGGCACCAGTAATAGTTGTACCAACGACTAACAGTCCAACTTTTGGTCCGATAACACTTAATGGTTTAAGAGCAGGTACTTACATGATTTCTGCTGCCCTAACCAATTCCCCTTACTGTATTGTGAGTAAAAACTTCACAATTACAGGACCAACAGCCGCGTTAGTCATTAGTGAAACACATACTGATATTACTTGTGTTGCAGGTAATAATGACGGAACAATTACAGCTTCAGCTACAGGTGGATGGAGTAGTGATTATGAATTCGAATTAGTGGGACCAGTTAACGTTGCCTATTCTGCTCAAACAAACTTTACTGGTTTAACAGCAGGGAACTATACTGTAAATGTTAGAGATAGTAAAGGTTGCATCGCCACAACGACAGTTAATTTATCTAATCCAACACCTATTGTATTTACGGCAGCGCCTAGTACAACACTATTGGCTTGTTATGGAGACACAAGTGCCAGTATAACGGCATCGGTACCTACAGGTGGTCAAGGATCAAATTATATGTATACCTTAAATACGACATCTTTGGTGCCTGCTACATCAAATGGTCCTCAAACTTCTCCAACGTTTAATGGTTTGGGTGCAGGAACCTACACGATAACTGTTACAGACGGTTATAGTTGTAGTGCGACTTCATCTTCAATTACTATAGTTGAACCTGCAGAAGTGATTGCCAGTTTGGTTGTAGCATCTAGTCAGACATGTTTAACTCAAGCTTCGCTTACTTTGAGTGCAACAGGAGGGACTGGTATTTATACCTATAGCGCCGATCCTACTTTTGCTTCAAATCTTGGTACTTTCACAAATTCTGTGACGTTCCAAGTGCCAGTTGGAACCTATCATTATTATGTGAAAGATGCTAACGGTTGTGTGAGCGTACTATCAAATGATATTGAGGTATTGCCATTAGAGGCACTTATCTTAAATGTGGATTCCAGCAATGCAGTAATCAATTGCAAAGGCGATCTTACCGGTGTAATTGTTGCTACAGCACAAGGAGGTTTAGGAAATTATGTGTATACATTACTTGACGGAGCTGGCTTGCCTATTGTACCAGCGCCAACACAAGTAACTCCGGGTGATTTCACAGGTTTGGCTGCAGGATTCTACAAGGTGAGAGTAGACAGTGGAGATTGTAATACGACCACGGTTTCTGCATTAGAAATAAAAGAGCCTTTGACACCAATCAGTGAAACACATTCTGTAGTTAATGTCACTTGTTTTGGAGAAGGAAACGGACAAATAATTATGACAGCCTCTGGAGGTACAGGTATTATTAAATATGCTATTTCTCCTAGAATGGATCAATTTTTTGAGTCTGGAACTTTCGTAAACCTTGAGCCAGGTCTTTATGATGTTCTCGCTCAGGATGAAAACGGATGTTATATTTATCTAACAGGTATTGCTATTATTGAGCCATCACCTCTAACAGCGTCACTAACTGCTGGTTCATTGCTTCCAGAAATTTGTTTTGGAGATAATGATGGTGCTTTCAGTGTTGATATTAGTGGAGGAACAATGCCATATAGTGTAAGTTTAGATGATATTAATGGAACTTATACAACTGGTATTGTTGGGCAAACTCAATTTGACTTTACAGGATTAGCCGGTGGAGCTCATACAGTATACGTGAAAGATTTCAACGGTTGCCTTTATGAATTAATTGTTGATATGCCAGAATCGGTAAAAATTGACCCAATTGCTACAGTAGATTATGGCTGTGTGAATAATTCAGCCAGTAATTCTGTTACGGTAACTGTTGATGCAAGTATTACTAATCCTGCAGATGTAGATTATTCTCTAGACGGTGCTCCATATCAATTAGGTAATGTGTTTACAAACGTTGCTCCTGGAGTTGGTCATTATATAGATGTAAGACATACTAATGGTTGTATTCAAAGAACGACGACTTTTGATATCGCACAGATCGATCCATTGGCAGTTATTTTGAATGATGGTGGACTGAATGAAATTGTTGCTACAACAACAGGTGGTTCTGGTACTTACCAATATACTTTTAATGGAGAGTCTACTGGTACCAAAAACACTTTCATCTACTACAAATCGGGAGATTATACTGTTGAGGTAACGGATTCAAATGGCTGTACGGTAACAGCTACGAGATATTTTGAGTTTATCGATATAAAAATTCCAAATGTATTTACACCAAATGGTGATGGAAATAATGATGGATGGACGCCGACAAATACTATCAATTATCCTGATTTGGTATTCCACGTATTTGACAGATACGGACGTAAAGTGGGTACTTTTGGAGAAGGGCAATTTTGGGATGGTAAGTACAACGGTACAGAATTGCCAACAGGAGATTACTGGTATGTTCTGAAATTGAAAAATGACAAAGACGCACGAGAATTTGTTGGTCATTTCACTTTGTACAGATAATTATAAATGAAGAGGATTTTATCTCTATAAAAGATTTCAAATGAAAAAAATAATAATATCCTTTTTTCTCTTGGCTGTAACTTCGAGTTATAGCCAAGAATTAAATCTGCCGGTTTTCACGCAACACCTGGCGGATAATCCCTTTGTGATTTCACCTACTTATGCAGGTATTGGAGATAACCTTAAAATCAGGGCTAATGGTTTAACACAATGGGTTGGAATTAAAGATGCCCCAGATAACCAGTCGGTATATGCTGATTTTAGAATCGCGGATCGTTCAGGAGTAGGTATTTCTGTATATAATGATAAGAATGGTAATACCAGACAAACAGGAGCCAAATTCTCTTTTGCACATCATTTGATATTAGACTATTATTCCAAGCAATACCTGTCTTTTGGTATGTCTTTCAATCTTAATAATTTTAGACTTGACATTGAAAATTTAAGCCCAACAGATCCAGATTATGGTATTACAGATGACAGATATACCTCCAACAATAACTTTGATGTAGGATTATTGTACCGTAAGGATAAATTTTATTTCAGTTTTAATGCGTCTAATCTTTTAAATAAGGATATTGATAAATTTTCCGGTTATAAGATAGAGCCTAATTTGCTTAGAAATTATCAGATTTATTCCGGTTATGTTATTAAAGCGGGTAATAGATCCGAGTTTGAACCTTCAGTTTATTATCAATTATATCAAAGTGATGGTCGTTCCAGTACCGATTTGAATATTAAATATCGAAAGTTTAACAGATATGATGATTACTATTGGGCAGGGATATCTTATCGTTTTCTGAATGATCAATTTTTTAAGCCTTTAAATTTAGGACCGATGGCTGGGTTTAAGAAATCAAATTTCTATTTTGGGTATTCATATCAATTAACATTTAACGAATTGGCGGCTTTTAATTCGGGGACGCATATGATTACTATTGGATTGGATTTCCTTCAAGGAATCAGTAATTGTCCTTGTACACAGAGTCCGGTACACGATTAATTTTTTTATTTACAACATAAACCCGACATTTTTTATAAGTGTCGGGTTTTTTTATTTAATTGATTTTTTATATTTGAATGGCTTCGATAATAAAATTTTAGAAGATTCATAAGATCGATTGAATTAAAAGTGTTTGACTTTTAAATTTTAATGTGTTTTGAAGATTTGGGGATTGATTCAGTTTTTTTATATTTTGTAAATAATCGCAAGAATTAGGGTTCTTACCTCAATAATTTTATTGAAGGGAATAAGAACAGTAAATTTGGGACGGATTAAGTTTAAGTTATGAAAAAAAATATTTTCTTCTATATCATGCATTTTTGTTTATGCCTGACCTTTTTATTTTTGCCGTACGCTTTTACTTCTTCTCAGAATATTTTTGTATTACCGGATTTATACAACAGTGGTCACGACAGAATTTATTTTTTTATTTATTTTTCGCTGCTTTGCTTTTTTTATTTTAACTACTATTATTTAATACCGAACTATTATTTTATGAATAAGCAGTTATTGTATTTTATAATTATTGTTTTATTTCTTTTGTTTTTTCTGTGGATTTCAACCGTTCTGGATCATCCGGCTCGTAATTTTTTAGATTTTGGACAAAGACCTTTCTTGGAAAAAGGAAGAGAATTTGCTAGAGGGTTACCACCTCGTCCACCAAAAGTAATGTCTTTTGAAGCAATGGGTGGTCCTCCAACACAATATGGACATACAACATTAGTATATTTATTAGGTGTTATTTCGAGTTTGTTGTTTGCAATATCAGGGAGGTTGCAAAATGTTGAACAGGAAAAAATGAAGTCCGAGCTTGCTTTTTTGAAAGCTCAAATTAATCCTCATTTTTTGTTTAACACTTTAAACAGTATTTATGCATTAGCACTAAAAAAGGATAACAGGACAGCTGATTCGGTAGTGCAATTATCGGAGCTAATGCGCTATATTATTACTAATGCAAATGACGATGTAATTGATTTAAACAAGGAATTGAATTACATCAATAATTATATTTTGCTTCAGAAGACACGTTTGGCGCATACTGTGAGTATTGATTATAGAGTAAAAGGAAATGGTTTCGGTAAAGCAATTACACCGCTAATTTTAATTTCTTTTATTGAAAATGCATTTAAACATGGTGTGAATCCCGACCAGGTTTCTGAAATATGTGTTTATATAGATATTGTGGGGGATTATTTAACGTTATTTGTTTCAAATAAAAAGACTCTTTCAGTTCAATCTGATACTGGAATTGGACTGCAAAATACTATTGACAGATTATCACTTTTGTATCCTAACAAGTATAGTCTGAATATTGAGGATACTCAAGATATGTATTCTATAACGCTAACGATTAAAGTAGGATGATGAAAGCGATTGCACTTGATGACGAACCACTGGCACTTGAGGTTTTGCAGAATTTTTGCGATGGTATCGAATATGTCACTTTGCAAAAAACGTTTACAAGATCTGAAGAAGCTTTTAAGTATTTGAAGAAATACCCTGTTGATTTGTTGTTTTTAGATATTAACATGCCCTCTATTTCCGGATTGGATTTCTATAAAAAACTACCTCATAAGACAATGGTGATTTTTACTACTGCCTATTCTGAATATGCTGTCGAAGGGTTTACATTAAGTGCTACTGATTATCTCTTGAAACCTTTTTCGTTTGCGAGATTCCAGCAAGCAATCGAAAAAGCATTTTTACAATGGAAATTGCAAAACCAAATTCCCGAACAACAGTACCTTTTTATTCGGGCAGATTATAGTCTTATTAAAATTTTATTTTCGGATATTTTATTTATCGAAGGACTTGATGATTACTTAAAAATCCACATTCAGAATCAAAAAACAATTGTTGCCAGAATGACATTGAAAGCTTTGCTTCAAAAATTACCTGTAACCGAATTTGTTCGGGTTCATCGATCGTTTATTGTTCCGATTTCAAAAATTGAAAAAGTCAGAAATAAAATAATTTACATTAATCAAGAAGAAATTCCCGTTAGTGCAAGTTACGAAACTGCCTTTTTTACCATGCTTAACAAAGGGGAGTGACTTTGTTTTTATTGTTAAAAAATTACAAAATTTGTTTCTTTTTTATTGAATGACCGCATTAATTCATTCTATTACCTCAAAAATTTTAACGCTAATTCATCATTAAATACTTTTAAAAAGTTAAGCGTTCAAAATTTTATATTTTATGAAAAGAAAAGATTTTTTAAGAGGATTAGGTTTAGTTGGATTAGGTTCTTTAACTATTCCGGTAATCAGTTCTTGCAGCACAGATGCCGACACTGCGGCAACTACTACAACAGGAACGAATTCCAACACAGCTGTTGGCACGACCACATCTGGTAATTGTTCGGTTACACCTTCTGAGACCGCTGGACCATTCCCCACTAAGACGCCATCGTCATTAGTAACTGCAAATATTGTCAGTGATAGGACAGGGGTTGCCTTTACAATAAACATAACTATAAAAAACACGAATGCAAGTTGTGCAGTATTAGAAGGTGCAATTGTTGATATATGGCATTGTGATAAAGATGGTTATTATTCTGAGTATGGAGGAACGTCTATGCAATCTGTAAATTATACTTCTGTCCATTTCTTAAGGGGAAGACAAGTTACAGATGCTAACGGGCTGGTGACCTTTAGTTCAATTTTTCCTGGATGGTATAGTGGCAGGGCCACACACATTCATGTACATATTTACAGTGCAAACGGAACATCATTATTAGTAACCCAAATTGCATTTCCCGAAGGTTCTGATAGTGCAGTTGCTTTAGTGAATGCATCAACTGCTAATGGATATACCAAGGGATTGACTGGATACACCTACAATGCTTCGGATAATGTTTTTTCAGATTCTACTGCCAATGAACTTGCATCCGTTTCAGGAAGTATTGCAGAAGGTTTTGTTTTGGATCATAGTATAAATGTGGTGGGATAGTTTTTTAGAGTTGTATAATATGAAGAATCAAATTCCGGCACAGATCTATAAGTCTGATGTAAGAGGTGTATTGGGGTCAGGAAATTATGAGTGCTTTTCTACGTTTAATTTTGATCTGTATCAGGACTGGTCCCGTAAACCATTTGGATCATTGCAGGTTTTGAATGATGAAACGCTTGCTCCCCAAAATGAGGTGACGACTATTCTCAAAGAAAATACGGATAGCATTATTCTGCCCTTGTTTGGTGGAATTGAATATAAGGACAGTCTGGGGAATGAAGAGTTTATAGGAGTGGAAAATTTCAGGCTTATATCTGCTGAAAAGGAAATGTCCTTTAAACTTTTTAATCCCTATAAAAATGAAAACGTAAGTTATTTGCAAATATGGTTTGATAATAATGAACAAAACGTCGGTACTGTTTCTCAACAAACTAACTTTAATTTTAGCAGAAGAAATGGATTAATTCCGTTATTCGAAATTTCCAAGGCATTGGGTTTTATTGGAATTTATGATGGAAGGGAAGAAGGGTTTTATACATTAAGAAATCATTTAAATGGAGTTTTTGTTTTTGTAATTCATGGTGTTTTTGAGGTGGAAAACAGATTGTTAGAATCCAGGGATGGTTTGAGTATTAAGAAGAGTAATACCATTGAGTGGGAAGCTTTGTCTGAGAATGCTGTTTTATTAGTATTCGAAATTTCGTTGAATGAAAATTGATAAACGGTTTTATGAATATATCGAAAATTAGATTGGCTTATCGTATAACAATTGATAATGTATCAACCGCTATTTGGGATAAATATGTTTTTGAAGACACATTTAAAGAATATTTGATGCAAAGTCAGCAATTTAATTCTAAGGCGAATCCCAAAAACACTTTTAGAGAATTATTGGCGGAAAATAAAAAAGCAACGCAATTGCATTATCTGGTCGGACTGGCGGCAAACTCATATATTGCCCAGCTAGAAGGTTGTTTTCATAGAGTAACCGATGTGCTGGGAAGTAATTTTTTTCCTTTTATAAATTACCAGTTGGATATCATTAATACAGATAGTACAGACGAATCAAAGCACAAAATTGGAATTACATTTTATTCTCCCTTAGTTACTTATCTGGGAATTATAGCAAATAATTATGTTATTTCTAAAAACACGGAGGACTCTAATGGATTAGAAACAATTATGTTTCCGGTTCAACCTCATTTGTCGATTTGCTATGTAGAAAAAGAATAAATTTATTTTAAAAGAAAAACGTAAACGTATTTATTTGTTTTAGCCTTTTTATCTGTAATGATGGAAAAGGCTTTTTGTTTTTGTGAATGTTGCCAAATCTACGGGTGAATTTTATTTTAATCTTTTAAAAAAGTATATTTTATGTAAAATTACATCGATTTCGTTGATAAAAGCTTAATTTTTGTGAGTTTATCGGATTTATTAATAATTTAAAAGTTCTATATTTGTTATTCTTTCAAAATAAACTAAAAATAGATATAATGAAGACTGTAAATGACTTTGATTTTAAAAATAAAAAAGCAA
The DNA here is from genome assembly GCF_040049085.1 of Flavobacterium maritimum. Lineage (NCBI taxonomy): Bacteria > Pseudomonadati > Bacteroidota > Flavobacteriia > Flavobacteriales > Flavobacteriaceae > Flavobacterium > Flavobacterium maritimum. The sequence goes on along the minus strand of NZ_JBDLZY010000003.1, from coordinate 68,800 downwards.
TAATCCGCGTTGATTTTAACGTGCCTTTGGATGAAAATTTTAATGTAACGGATGCTACTCGTATAGAAGCAGCAAAGCCAACAATTGATAAAATTATTGCAGATGGTGGTAGTGTGATTTTAATGTCTCACTTAGGAAGACCAAAAGGTGCTGAAGAAAAATATTCATTGAAACATATTCTAAAAACAGCTTCAGAAATTCTTGGAGTACCAGTTCATTTTGCTTCAAATTGTATTGGTGAAGCGGCTAAAACTGCTGCTGCTGCTTTAAAGCCAGGGGAGGTTTTATTATTAGAAAATTTACGTTTTCATGCTGAAGAAGAAGCGGGTGATGTTGCTTTTGCAAAAGAATTGGCTTCACTTGGAGATATTTATGTAAATGATGCTTTTGGAACAGCTCACAGAGCACATGCTTCTACAACTATTATTGCACAATTTTTTCCAAATGATAAATGTTTTGGAACTTTATTGGCGAAAGAAATTGAAAGTTTGAACAAAGTATTGAAAAATAGCGAGAAACCGGTAACAGCAGTTCTTGGTGGTTCAAAAGTATCTTCAAAAATTACTGTTATTGAAAATATTTTGGATAAAGTAGACCATATGATTATTGGTGGTGGAATGACTTTTACTTTTATCAAAGCACAAGGTGGAAAAATTGGTAATTCTATTTGCGAAGACGACAAACAGGAATTAGCATTGGAAATTTTGAGATTGGCTAAAGAAAAAGGAGTTCAAATTCATATTCCTGTGGATGTAGTTGCGGCAGATGATTTTTCAAATACAGCAAATACAAAAGTGGTTGATGTAAGAGAAATTCCTGATGGATGGCAAGGTCTTGATGCAGGTCCAAAATCATTGGAAAACTTTAAAAAAGTAATTTTAGAATCCAAAACTATTCTTTGGAACGGACCATTAGGAGTTTTTGAAATGGAAACTTTTGCTAAAGGAACTATTGCTCTTGGAGATTATATCGCTGAATCTACAGCTAATGGAGCGTTTTCACTTGTAGGTGGAGGTGATTCTGTTGCCGCTGTAAAACAATTTGGCTTTGAAGATAAAATGAGTTATGTTTCGACAGGTGGAGGTGCTATGTTAGAAATGCTTGAAGGTAAAGTATTGCCTGGTATAGCTGCAATTTTAGACTAATACATTCTAAAATCGATTATTGATAAAGTTTGATAATTTGACTTAATTCAAGCTCAAATTTTACAGTAGTCTTACAACATAAAAAACCTTAGAGATGAACTATTTATCCCTAAGGTTTTTGTTTTTTGATGGTTTTTTGTTAGAAAAAACTTCAAAATGACCCAAATATTGAATTTTTAACAATATTTAATGATTTTTTTAGTTTTAACCTATTATGTTTGCAAAAACGATTTATAACCGTTTGAATTTTAGTCTGTTGATAATAAAACTATGAATATAAAAAATACCACTTTATCGCTTTTTTTACTCCTGTCTGTTTCTGTGTTTTCGCAAGATGTTGCCGAAAATAAATGGGAGCCCAAAGTAGAACCCAAATTATCTTATTTAGATTCCATCAAGAAAACTTTTGTGAATGATGACATGGCTTCCTGTGTGGATAGTTTATGGATGAAGGAATTGACAAGTTTGGATTTGTATAATGATTTAGAGAATGATATAAAAAACATCAATATTGACGAGAAAGTTGATTATGAGTTGCCTACCGAATTGTTGAAATCCAGACTACAGGAAATGGATGCTAAATCCCCTTTCAACATCGAATACAATCAAGGGTTAGAAAATATCATCAAATCATTTCTAAAAAACAGAAAGAAATCCTTTGAACGATTAATGGCAGTTTCAGAATATTACTTTCCATTATTTGAGGATGCATTAGCCAAGCAGAATGTACCATTAGAAATAAAATATTTAGCTGTTGTAGAATCGGCATTAAATCCAAAAGCCGTTTCCAGAGTGGGAGCAACTGGTTTATGGCAGTTTATGTATCAAACAGGTAAACAATATGGTTTAAAAATTGATTCCTATGTTGACGAACGAAGTGATCCATTACGAGCCAGTGAAGCAGCCGCACAATACATGACTAATATGTATGCTATTTTTGGTGACTGGGATTTAGTTTTGGCTTCATATAACTCAGGACCAGGGAATGTTTCTAAAGCAATCAGACGTTCTGGCGGACAACAGAATTATTGGAATATCAGAAAAAATCTTCCAAAAGAAACTCAGGGTTATGTTCCGGCTTTCCTGGCAACCATGTACATTTATGAATACCACAAGGAACACGGAATACAACCGGAAAGAGCATTGGTAAAACATTTCGCAACAGATACTGTCATGGTTAAGAAACAAATGACATTCAAACAAATTTCCGAATTACTGGATATTCCTGTCGCACAATTGCAGATTCTGAATCCTTCTTATAAATTGAATGTGATTCCGTCTTATAAAGATCAAGATCATTATTTACGATTGCCGCAAGATAAGATTGCCGTTTTTACATCTAATGAAGATCGTATTTATGCGTACATTCAACATGAATTAAACCAACGTGAGAAACCGTTTCAATTGGCAAAGGCAACTGTAGCAAAAGACACTATAAATTATACCACCCAAAGAGTTTCACTTAACAAAACAAAATACTATAAAGTAAGAAGCGGGGATAATCTTAGTTCTATTGCCGATAAATATGATGTTAGCGTATCGGATTTAAAAAAATGGAATAGTCTCAGAAGCAATGCTGTTGCCAGTGGCAAAAGTTTAAAAATCATCACTAATGAAAGTGTGATGAAAACGGTTAAGAAAGCACCAAATGTGGTTCCTTCTGAAGTTATAAAAGAAAATCAAAGGTTAGCTGCCTCTGAAGAAAAAGAGAAAAAAACAATTGTGGATGATTCAGTAATTTCAAACACAGCAAATTATTATACAGTTCAAAAAGGTGATAATTTAAATGTTATTGCTAAGAAATATAATGTTACTGTTGCCGAAATTCAAGAATGGAACAATCTTTCAAATGGTACTATTCAACAAGGATCTTCATTGCGTGTTGCCAATAAAGAAATGGATAAAAAAGAAGAATTGGCCGTAGCTCCAGAATTGAAAAACATAGAATATGTAGTTCAAAAAGGAGATAATCTTGGAAATATCGCTAAGAAATTCGGAACTTCTTTAGTGGATTTAAAACAATGGAATAACTTAAAAGATAATAATATCGCTTTAGGAATTACTTTAGTTGTAGCCAAAAATGAAGTGGCAATTACCACTAATAATCCGACCGCAGCTACTTTTATGAAGAAAGATAATTCAAAAAAGGTAGGGGCTGAATATTATGTTAAAAAAGGGGATTCTTTATATAGTATTTCTAAAAAATACCCTGGAGTAACCATTTCGGACCTGCAAAAATGGAATGATATTAGCGGCGAAGAACTTAAACCTGGAATGAAGCTGAAAATAAACGGATAATACAATAATCTTATATAAATTTGGGCTTTATTTTATAATTGAAATTATAATGAATAAAGCCCATTTTTTATGCCTTTTACTTTCCTGTTTGTTTTTTTCCTGTGTAGAAAAAAATGATAATTTACCTCGTCATACAGCCGGTAAAATTAATACCATTTCCGTAATCATAGATGATCAATTATGGAATGGTGAAGTTGGCGACAGTATCCGAAATAAGTTCGCTTCTCCCGTTATTGGATTGCCGCAGGAAGAACCTCTTTTTACCATAAATCAATATCCTGTCAAACTTTTGGAGGGATTTGCAACGGATAGCAGAGCGATTATTGTGGTTAAAAAAGAAGCCAAAAACAAGTTCGAAATAAAAAGAAATCAATATGCTTCTCCTCAAAATGTATTTCATATTTCAGGAAGAACGGCATTAGCCATTATAGATACTATTGAGAAGAATGCTCCCAAAATTATTCAAATTATTAAGGAAACAGAGATCGCCGAAAGTCAAAGAATAATAAAACAATCCCTTCTCAATCCTGACATCATTGCAAACAAATTTCATATTTCCTTAGATGTACCTACGGGTTATGAATACGTACTTCATAAAAGTAAATTTATTTGGTTGAAAAAAGATATCGTCAGTGGGAATACCAATTTATTGATTTATCAGGTCCCTTTACATTCGATAAAAAATGAGGATAATGTAATTGCCTCTATCATAAAGATGCGGGATTCGATTGGGAAATACATTCATGGAACAGAACCTCACACGCCCATGATTACAGAAGAAGGATATGCACCGTATCTTTTTAAAATTCAACTTGACGGAAAAGACACCTATGAAACCAAAGGAACCTGGGAGCTTAAAAATGATTTTATGGCCGGCCCGTTTATCAACTATGCGATTGTGGATAAGACTTACAATCGGATTTTGATTTTGGAGGGATTTTGTTACTCTCCTTCAAAAGAGAAACGGGACTTGATTCACGAACTGGAAGCAATCATAAAGTCTGTTCAAGTTTTTAAAAGAAAAAAATAATTTGGTCTCCACGGTAAAAAAGCACCTCTTTTTTATCATTATTTTATAATCTAAATCGTTTAATTTTTATTTACTTTGAACGATAATAAACAACTATTAAAACAAATCGATCCATGGCATTAGAATGGAAAATTAAGGCTTTTGAGGCACTATCCGTGTATGAACTCTATGATATATTGAAGTTAAGAAGTGAGATTTTTGTGGTAGAGCAAAACTGTGTTTACCTTGACTTGGATGGAAAAGATAAGATTGCCTTGCATCTTTTTGGCGAATATGAAGGTAAGATTGTGGCCCATGCCCGATTGTTTAAAGCAGGAATCAGTTTTGATAATGCATCAATAGGGAGAGTAACTGTTGATGCGAACTATCGGGACAAAAAATGGGGTCATGATCTAATGCGAGAAGCGATTGCAGGTATTTTACATCATTTTGGTGAACGAAAAATTACCATTGGAGCACAATTATATCTCAAAAAATTTTATGAAAGCCACGGTTTTGTTCAAACCAGTGAAATGTATCTTGAGGATGATATTCCACATATAGAGATGACTAGAGAGTAGGTTATTTAAATTTTTGATATTAAAAACTCGACCCTTCGGTCTAAAGCTTCCCCTTTTCCCAAAGGGAATTTATTACCACAACCTTTATAGGTCATACGATGACCGCTGATGTTTTTTGATATGAGGTATCTGTAAACGGTTCTAGCGCGATTGAAGGACAATTTTCTTTCTTTAGTGTCTTTGTCAATCGCATCTTCGTAATAGCTTGGGGTGCAACAAACATGGCCTCTGATTTCAAATTCCAATGTTTTGTGTTGTTGTAATTCAGTGACAATTTTGTCTAATTCTATTTTGGATTGTGAGGTAAGCTTGCTGCTTCCCATCATAAACAAAATGTTCTCTAAAAAAATACGATCGCCAACATGATGTTTTTTTTGAAAGGAATTATAAATACCCTTGCCATAACTGTTTTTCTTAACCAAAATCAAGTCAACACGTCTGTTTTTAGAACGGGTTTCCGTGAGGTTTTCAACGGTGTCTTTCTTTAGGATCACACGGCCTTTTCCTTCAATAATTACGATTTTGTTTTTATTGAAACCATTATTGGTTAGTATGTGCTGGACCGTTTTAACCCTGTTTTCGGATAGTTCATAATTGTAATCATTCTCACCTCTGTCATCACAATAGCCGTAAATTTGGATGGATTCTATCTTGGAAGTATCCACTTTTTTTATAAAATCGGCAACAATCTGGGATTGTTCTTTATTTAAGGCGTATTTGTCAAATTCAAAATAGACTGTTTCAACAGGTTTTTCTTGGGCTGATAAATAGCCAAAAAACAAGAATGCTATTATGTTGAAATATTTTGGCATTATATTTTCAAAATAGCTTTATACTCCGAACTGGAATTTAAAACATTTACCGCTTTCTTAATTTCAGTATTGTTCTTTACATAATATTGATACAAACCTTCTTGATATTGGTAGCGTTTAATGATTTCATCCAAAATCAAACCTTTAATTTCCTTTTGGTTTTTATCCAATAAATTGGATTCACTTTTTTGTAGTGCAGTCAGTAATTGTTGGTATTCGACCGAAATGGTTTCGTCTATTTTTTCTTTTTTGGCTGCAGCCAAAGTATTTTTAAGAGCTATTTCCGTTTCAGTATCAAAGGAGAATTTTTTTTCTTTCAAAAACTGTTTGAAATCGGCGTAATCAGCATCGCTAAAGGTTGGAATTTTGTCTCCTAAACCAGGATTTTTATAGTAATAACTGGTAACATAATTAAAGATGCCATCATTTTTTATCAAAGCATTGGCTATTGCACTAGTTTTGGTTTCATCGAGTTCAATGTCCGGTTGAATGCCACCACCATCATATACAGTTCTGCCTTTTCGTGTTTTGAAAGCATTGTAATTTTTCTCTTCCGTTTTAATTGCCATCCCGTTTTTGTCTTTATGTGCATAATCCAAAGCTTGAATGCATCTGCCTGATGGGGTGTAATAACGTGAAATGGTCACTTTTAGCTGTGTGCCATAAGTTAAGTCTACAGGCCTTTGTACCAATCCTTTTCCAAAACTTCGACTGCCTATTACCACTGCGCGATCTAAGTCCTGCAAGGCACCTGAAACAATTTCTGATGCCGAAGCACTTTTTCCATTGACTAGGATAACCAATGGAATTTCGGTATCAATCGGTTCTCGGGTAGTTTTATAGACGTTATTGTGTTTGTCTATTTTTGATTTTGTAGTAACAATAATTTCATTTTTTGGAACGAAAAGATTGCAAATATTGACCGCTTCGTTAAGAAGCCCGCCGGGATTGTCTCTTAAATCTAATATAATTCTTTCGGCACCTTCTCTTTTTAGCTGTTCTAATGCTTCTTTGGTTTCCAGAGATGCTTTTTTGCTGAATTGGGATAAAACAATATAACCGGTTTTCTCATCTACTTTTGCGAAAAAAGGCACCGATTTGATTTCAATTTCATCAAGAACAAGTTGGGTAGTATTTGTTTTGTCTTGACGGATGAATTTAATGTCTATTTTGGTGTTTTTAGCACCTTTGAACAATTGCGAGGCGTCGTCTTTGAAATCAGACAAAACAACATCGCCAATTTGAATAATGGCATCTCCTGCTTTTAGTCCTGCTTTGTCCGCAGGGAAATTTTTATAAATTTCTTTGACGATTAGCTTAGACTCTGTTCGGGTTAATAAAGCCCCAATTCCAGTATATTCTCCGGTGTTATTTATTTTGAATTTGACAACATCTTGTTCGTTGAAATAAACCGTATAGGGATCAAGACTCGCTAACATCCCTTTGATGGCCTGGTCCATTAATTGACCCGGATTGGTTTCGTCAACATAATTTTTATTGACCTCCTTGAATAGTGTAGTGAAAATTTCTATTTGTTTTGCAATTTCAAAAAAATCATCTTTGAAACTGGCTCCAACAAATAAGAATGCCGATGCAATAATTGGAATTATGATTTTTTTTTTGAAAAGGGGACGCATGATTGTAGTTTATCTTAGGTTTGAGAGTACTAAAATAAGAATAAATCATTAATAATTATAGGAGTAAAAGACAAAACTCTGTTTCGGTATCGTTTGGCAAAATGATAATTATTTCTGTTCTGTATCGCCGTCTTTTTCGGTAACGTCCGCAGGAGTGATTTGTGTCAGGAATTTTTCAAATAATTGAATCGTTTTGGTGTTGATTTCCTCGTATGACAAACGTTCTTTACTTTGATAAAAAAGCATAAACGCATAAGGTTGGCTGAGGTTTTCGGTAAGCAAGTGTTTGTTTAGTCGATACGTTTCCCGAAGTACTCGTTTGAAATAATTTCGGTCTACCGCTTTTTTGAAATATTTTTTAGAAACCGAAACGCCTATTTTAATTTTCTCTTCATCACCCAAAGTCCCTGGACGGTAAACCAATCGAAGCGGATATTTGGACACCGATTTTCCTTCGGTAAACAATAATCCAATCGTGATTTTACTTTTTAGCTTTTCGTTTTTGGGGTAAGTAAAGTTCATTTTTTATAAAAAAAGGCAAATATTTTTAGTTTGCAAAGGTACAATTAAACCCTAAACCCACTTATTGTTTCCGATTTAAATATAGCTAAAATTTATTTATTACTTTTGTAGCTAATTTTGAACGCATGCAGAAACTAATTTCGTATCCCATATCCGTAATTTATTATTTGTGTTTTGGCCTTGTTTTGGTTGTTTTTCATCCCATTCAGTGGATTTGTTTTAATGTTTTTGGTTATCAGGCACATAAGAAGAGTGTTGATTACATGAATTTTTTGTTAGTGAAATGCACTAATTTATTAGGCACCACTTATAAATTTGAAAATGTAGAGAGTATTCCTAAAGGTGTACCTTTAATATTTGTCTCCAATCATCAGAGTATGTATGACATTATCGCGATGATTTGGTATTTACGTCGTTATCATTGCAAATTTGTCAGTAAGATCGAATTAGGAAAAGGTATTCCAAGTGTGTCTTATAATTTGCGTCACGGAGGCTCAGTACTCATTGACCGAAAAGACCCAAAACAAGCAATACCAACCATTAAAAAATTATCAGAATACATACAAAAATACAATCGCACCGCGGTTATCTTCCCAGAGGGAACTAGAAGTAAGACAGGTAAACCAAAAGAGTTTGCACAAAGTGGTTTAAAGATATTATGTAAGTATGCTCCATCGGCTCATATTGTTCCGATAAGCATCAATAATTCTTGGAAAATAGTTAAATATGGATTTTTTCCGTTAGGTTTAGGAAATCGCCTTACCTTTACCATCCATAAGCCGTTAGCAGTAAGCGAATATGATTTTGCTGAATTAATGGAGAAAACAGAAAATGCAGTTGTAAAAGGAATAAAATTTTAATATTTATTATAATGTCTATAAAAAACATTCGATTAGAAGTAATGCAGTTTTTGGAAAAAAACGTGGATAGCTTTGTAGATCAGTATCTAATCCCTGTTGAAAAAATTTGGCAACCATCTGATTTTTTACCTAATTCTGAAAGTGATACTTTTTTTGAGGAAGTGAAAGAATTACGTGAAATCGCGAAGGATTTACCATACGATTTTTGGGTTGCCATGGTTGGTGATACCATTACGGAAGAAGCTTTGCCAACTTACGAATCTTGGTTGATAGAAGTGGAAGGGGTTGATAACATGGAAAGAAACGGTTGGTCAAATTGGATTCGTCAATGGACAGGCGAAGAAAATCGTCATGGAGATGTACTTAATAAATATTTGTATTTATCAGGACGTGTTAACATGAGAGAAATTGAAATGACGACACAACATCTTATCAACGACGGTTTTGATATTGGTACTGGTAGAGATCCTTATAAAAACTTTGTTTACACCAGTTTTCAGGAATTAGCGACTTATGTTTCACATAACAGAGTTTCTCAATTGGCGAAAAAATACGGTGACAATAAATTGTCTAAAATGTGTAAGATGATTGCAGGAGACGAAATGCGTCATCACCATGCGTACAGTGAATTTGTAAACAGAATTTTTCAGGTAGATCCTAGTGAAATGATGCTTGCTTTTCAATACATGATGAAACAAAAAATTGTCATGCCAGCACATTTCTTGAGAGAATCAGGACAAAAAATTAGTTCTGCTTTCGAACAATTTTCTGATTCAGCACAACGAATTGGTGTTTATACTGCGAGTGATTACGTAGATATCATGCAAAAATTGATTGATAAATGGGAAATTGATAAAATTTCAGGTTTAACAGATGAAGCTGAGAAAGCTCGTGAGTATTTGATGAAATTACCAGCAAGAATGGCTAGAATTTCTGAAAGATTGGTAATTCCACAAGAGGCCCACATTTTTAAATGGGTGGAGCCAGCGAAACTTTAGATATCAAATTAAGAGTAATATATGTTGGTTTTTGAAGTTTTAAAACTTTGGAAACCAACATTTTTTTTTAATAAAAAACATGAAAATGAATACACCGGATTTAATAAGTAAGACAATTCTTTTTGTAAAGCAAAATCTAGAAAATGCTGAAGGCGGACACGATTGGTTTCACATACAACGGGTATATAAAAATGCCTTGTTGATTGCCCAAAATGAAGTTTGCGATATAAAAGTAGTTCAGCTTGGTGCTTTGCTTCATGATATTGCCGATAGTAAATTTCATGATGGAGATGAAACGATTGGACCGGAAAAAGCGCGTCAATTTTTAGAGTCCGAAAATGTAAATCAGGAGATGATTAATCATGTGGTCAATATTATTGAAAATATTTCCTTTAAAGGCGGAAATTTTGACAAAAAATTCTCGTCAATTGAATTGGATATTGTTCAGGATGCTGACAGATTGGATGCTATTGGAGCCATTGGAATTGCCAGAACATTCAATTATGGTGGATTTAAAAACAGACCTATATACAATCCGGCGATTGCTCCTAATGCTAAAATGACAAAGGAAGAATATAAAAAAAATGAGGCACCTACCATCAATCATTTTTATGAAAAACTATTACTCCTGAAAGACAAAATGAATACAGAAACAGGAAAACAAATTGCCCAACAAAGGCACCGTTACATGGAAGGTTTCTTGGCGCAGTTTTATGCGGAATGGGAAGGTGATTTGTAGAGACGCACTGCAGTGCATCTCTACGAATGACCTTTAGATAATGCCTTTCTCTTTCATTTCTATAATTACATCCGAAGGATTTTTAAAAGTTGGGGCTTGTTCTATGATGCTTCCAACTCTTTTTTTGTTGAGTTTAAAAGTGATATCATTGTCTGTTGTAAACAAAAGCGCAGTCAAAAACGGATTATTCATGTATGGTGACAAAACAAAAAAAGCTTCTTCCAAGGTATGGAAACTTTCTACTTCTTCTGTTTTGTAACGGGCTATTACTGAAAGTTTAAAACTATCGTCTAACAAAACAGGGCGCACATATATATTTTTTAATTCGGTATCACCAATGGTTTTTGCCAAGGTTAATTTAGCATAGGTACCATTTTCGATACTTTCTTTTACCTTTTCCCAAAAAAGAGCAAATACTGGTTGGTAAGACATAAATAGAAATTTAAACGTTGGATTATATTCTGAAACGGGACTGTAAAATTAAGGTATGTAAAGCAAACAATCCGTTTTTGAAGAAAGATTATTTTACATAAGAAAGAGTCTTGCAAACAGAAAACGTCTCATAGTAATATATAGGAGAAATAAAAAAGAGAACCGTTGTGGCTCTCTTTATTAATTATTTTCCCGTAAAAACGGCTTTCCTTTTTTCAAGAAACGCGGTTGTTCCTTCTTTAAAATCTTGTGTTCCAAAACATTTTCCAAAGGCTTTTATTTCCGTTTTATACCCGTCTTTTCCTTCTTCGAAATTGGCATTGACTGCTTTTATAGCTTTACTGATTGCGTTAGGGGAGTTTTTAATTATTCTATGCGCCATTCCAATGCAGTATTCTAAAAGCTCTGCTTGAGGAACCACGTGATTAACTAAGCCGGTTCGGTAAGCATCTTGTGCCGTCATCATTTCAGCAGTCATAATCATTTCCATTGCGCGACCTTTTCCTATCAATTGAGGTAAACGTTGTGTGCCTCCATAACCGGGAATAAGCCCTAAAGAAACTTCAGGTAAACCCATTTTAGCATTTTCAGAGGCCACTCTGATATGACAGGCCATGGCTAATTCTAATCCACCGCCTAAAGCAAAACCATTGATAGCTGCGATAACAGGAGTTTTAGAATTCTCAATAAAATCAAACAGTTTTTCCTGGCCCTCAGCTGCCAATTCAGCTCCTTCTTTTATTGAAAAATTTGAAAATTCAGCAATATCTGCTCCCGCTACAAAAGCTTTCTCACCTGACCCGGTTAGAACAATAGCTCTCACTTCTGCATTTTTAGTTAATAATTTGATTGCTTTGTGTAGATCATTAATCGTGTCTTTATTCAAGGCATTTAATTTGGTAGGACGATTTACAGTAATTGTAGCAACACTATTTTCTATTGCGATTAGAATATTTTCGTAGTTCATATTGTTGATTTTTTATGAGTTTATTATTGGGAGAGATACGGTAAAAGTCGTGCCTTTCCCATATTCTGTATCAAAGGTAATTGTTCCTTTGTAATTTTCAATAATGTTTTTAATAATACCAAGACCAAGTCCCATTCCGCTGCTTTTGGTAGTGAATTTGGGTTCAAATATACGTTCGATATCTTTAGGTTCAATACCGATTCCGTTGTCTTTAACGATGATCAAAACATTGTTGTTTTTTTTCTTAACAGAGACAGAAATGGCTTTGACCTCCTGTTGTTCCGGAATGGATTGTATGGCGTTTTTAACCAGATTCGTTATAATTCGAATGAGTTGCGTACGGTCAATTTTCGAAATAATTTTATCCGCGTCCTTTTCAAAAATGATATAGTCTTCATTGAAAATATCCATAGCCAATTCTACTACTTCTACCACATTCAAGGTCTCGTTTTGTTGCGCAGGCATCGAGGCAAAATTTGAAAAGGCAGAGGCGACAGCATTCATCGTGTCAATTTGCTGAATGAGGGTTTCTGAATAGTCTTTCATTTTTTGCCTAACATCTGGGTCATTGGGATCAAATTTTCTTTGAAAACTCTGAACCGTCAATCGCATTGGAGTCAGTGGATTTTTGATTTCGTGGGCGACTTGCTTTGCCATTTCGCGCCAAGCTTCTTCTCTTTCGCTTTGGGCTAATTTCACAGCACTTATCTCCAGTTCGTCGACCATGGCATTGTAGGCTTTGATCAATAAATTGATTTCTTTGCTACTGGCTTCGAGCATTATTTTCTCGTTTTTTTGATTCAAGCTGGTTTCGCTCAATTTATCTGAAATCGTTTTTAGGGATTTTGTAATGTAAGTCGAAAGGAAGTAGGCCAATGCAAAAGCTACAATCAGCATAAAAGAATATACTTGTCCCAAACGAATCAGGAAGCTATTTAATTCATTTTCATAGAAACCATCATCTTCAAGATAGGGTAAATTTAGGATGCCCAGAGGTTTGAATTTGTCATCTTTTATCTGGCTGTAAGAAGAACGATTTTTAACACCGTCAATGGTTTTAATGTCAACATATCTTTTCTCGATAGAGGAACGAACTAATTTTAGGATATATTTTGGAACAGGAGGCGATACTTTGTCTACCGAAAAAGATTCTTTGGAGGATTTTAATAGTTCTCCATCCAGACTGTATATGTTTATTTCGATCGAATGGATTTGCGCCAGTTCGTGAATTTTATCTTTAAAAATATAACTCAAATTGGCAGAAGTCAAAGGGTAAGTTGTTGTCGAAAGAACATAATTGATATGCTCTTTCACTGCGTTTTCCTTACGTTCCAAGCGTTCCTGATGGTATTCTTTGGCTTCATTTTTAAATTGGACAATAGAAATGGAAGCCAATAATAGGGAAGCCATAATAATCAATACAATCATGGAAAGGAAAATCCTGATTCGTAATGAAAGCATTGATATTTTGAACCCTTTGAGCATAGTTAAGATTGGTTTCTTTCTCTAATTCGTTTGTAAAATTTAAACCCAAGCATGATCAAAATCGAAAACAGAAAGATTCCGATTACACCATAAATCCAGTTAAAAGCATTTTTTAATATGACCAAAAATACTACCGCAAAAAGTATAATGGTAGCGCCTTCATTCCATAAACGCATGTAGTTTGTCGAATATTTCACTTGGTCGTTTTGCAATTGTTTGAATATTTGGTGGCATTTTAAATGGTACAAATACAGCACAAATACAAAGCCAAGTTTGACGTGCATCCAAGGCATTTGTAGCCAGGCTTTACCCAAATCAGTAAAAAACAACATCCAAAATGCAAAAATGCTGGCTAAAATTGCTGAAGGCCAAGTAATAATGTACCACAATCGGTAAGTCATTATTTTGTACTGTTTTTGTAAAATTTCTTTTTCAGGGGATGGTTTTTGTGCCGCTTCAATTTGGTACACAAACAAGCGTACAATATAAAACAAACCTGCAAACCAAGTAATGACAAAGATTAGGTGAAGAGATTTGAGGTAATTATAGAAGTCCATTATCGGCTTGATTTAAATTGTTATTCATTTCTTTTTTTAGAAAATAGGCAGTGATTATTGTTGATAAAACATCTGCAATAGGGAATGCAACCCATACACCAAAAATACCTAAAAAATTGGGGAGTAGAAGCACTAAGGGAATTAAGAAAAATCCTTGTTTGCTCAATGTAAGCAATAAGGCTTTTTTTGCTTTCCCGGCGGCTTGGAAATAGGCAGCGCCGATTAATTGAATCGCTATAATTGGCGAGGCTGCAAAAACCCAGCGCAATGCTTCAGGAGTTTCAGCAATCACTTTAGGGTCGGTGGTAAAAACAGCCACTATAGGTTTTGCAAAAATCAGGATCATCACAAAAATGATTGTCGCTAAAATGGCCGCATATTTAATTGAGACAGTAATGCTTTCTTTTACTCTTTCATGGTTTTGGGCGCCATAATTAAAACCTGCAATAGGGAGAAATCCTTGCGTGATTCCCAAAATTGGAAACAAAGAAAACATCAACATCCTACTGATAATTCCGTATACTGCTACCGAATGTTCTCCGCCATACGTATATAAAGTATGATTTAGAATTATGGCCAAAATACTCACTACACCTTGTCTTGAAAAGGTTACGAAACTTAGTTCGGTTATTTCTTTTATTAATGGTTTGTTGAATTTGAAGTGTCTCGCCTGTAGTTTTAATTCACTTTTAAAAGCGAAAAACCATAATACAAATACAAAACACATGAAATAGGAAATTGCGGTGGCCATAGCGGAACCGAACATTCCCAGATTCATCACTTTTATAAAAAGTATATCGAGTGCAATATTTGCAAAAGCGGGAATTATCATGGCAATCATGGCAAATTTGGCTTTGCCTTCTGCTCGGATAATATTATTTCCCATCATGCAGAGCGCCAAAAACGGAACACTAAGAATGATTGGAAAAAAGAATTCTTTAGCCGGTTTCATAATAGCCCCTTTGGCACCAAAAAGCAACAACATCTCGTCGCTAAATAGAATACCAAAAAGCACAAAAAGAGACGACAATAATAATGTCATCATAATTTGATTGCCAAAAGTATGCAGCGCTTTTTCTTTATGATTGGCACCCAAAGCTCTCGAAAGTACGGAGCCTCCGCCAACACCGATTGCCATTCCTAATGACGAAATCAAAAATGTAATTGGTAAGACTACGGTTACTGCAGCAATGGCCAAAGAACCAATCCATTGACCAACAAAAATGGTGTCAATTAAAATGTTAACTGACATGAATAAAATACCAATAGAAGAAGGAACAGCTTGTTTTATCAAGAGCTTCTTAATGTCCTTTGTCCCTAATTCTTCTGCAGTAACGGCCATTTTATGCGTTCACTTTTTCAACAACGGCCCATTCATTTATCCAGTTGCTTACTGTCTTACACCAGTCATCGCTGTCATTTAAACAAGGAATAGCCAAGAAATTTTCCCCACCATGTTCTTTGAATTGGTGGTTGGCTTCCATCGCAATTTCTTCTAAGGTTTCTAAGCAGTCCGATACAAAAGCAGGTGTTACGACAGCTAAGTTTTTAATTCCTTTTTCCGGCATTTTGTTGATTTCAACATCGGTGTAAGGAGTTAACCATTTGTCGCCAGCCAATCGTGATTGAAATGTCTGACTGTATTTCCCTTCTGGGATTCCCAATAATTTAACGACTTGTTTTGTGGTTTCGTAACATTGGTGACGGTAACAAAATTCATGTGCGGGCGAAGGCGTGTTGCAACAGGAGCCGTCAATTTTACAATGGGATTTGGTAACATCCGTTTTACGGATATGTCGCTCCGGAATTCCGTGATAAGAAAATAATAAATGGTCGTATTCAAATCCTTCCAAATTCGTTTTGATGGAATCAGCCAGATTTTTGATATAATCGGGTTTGTTATAAAAAGCCGGAACGATTGTGAATTTCATATCCGGGAAATGTTTTTTACGCAATTCTTCTGCAAAAACTAAAATGGTGGTAGTAGAAGCCATGGCATGTTGTGGATACAAAGGGAAAAGCATTACTTCATTTACTCCTTTATCATGCAATTCCTGTAATCCGGCTAACATAGATGGGTTTCCATAACGCATGGCCAATGCAACAGGAACGGTAGCTTGAGGTTTTACTTTTTCGTACATTCTTTTTGAAATCACGACTAGAGGTGAACCTTCTTCCCACCATATTTTTGCATAAGCGGCAGCTGATTTTTCAGGTCTGTTACGTAAGATGATACCACGAACCAATAATGCTCTCAACAGATACGGAACGTCAATAACGTATTTGTCCATTAAAAATTCATCTAAATATGGTTTTACGTCTTTTGGAGTTGGACTTTCCGGAGAACCTAAATTGACTAATAATACGCCTTTCATTTTTTTTTATTTTTGGATAAAAGTAAATAAACTTACTTTTTGTTAAATGGAGATTAACTATTTTTTATTTATTGTTTTATATAAAGAATTGATGTGATTATGTATTCGGATTGATCGACATCAAATATTTCTTGGGTGTTGTTGCAAATTTCTTTTTGAACGCCGCGATAAAATGACTTCCGGTGCTGTACCCAATTTTGAGTCCAACTTCGTTTACATTATAGGAACCGCTGTCGAGTAATTTTCTGGCAAAATCCATTTTATAATCAAAAAGAAAACCATAAACGGTATCGCCATAAATTTGTTTGAAACCCATTTTCAGTTTTTTCAAATTTAAACCTACCTGATCGGCCAACTCTTGCAGTCCTGGTGGCTCGGCCATATTGGCAATGATAATTTCTTTGGCTTTTTTGATTTTTAAGACATTTTCTTCATCAATTAAAAAGGGGCATTGTTCGGCATTTGGATCTTCGGTTCTATTGAAATACAAACTTAATAGCTCATAGCCTTTTCCTTTATAATATAGATTTTTAATCGAAGGATTTAGGTTGTAATGAAACAACTGGCTTAAAACAATTGCCATTGACGGACTGATATTTCCTTCGTTATAATATTTTTTGTCTTTATTGTCAGCACTCAAAAACGGAATGTAATCTGCTTCTGTTGAAAAAAGGGCGTGAAATTTCTTGATGGAAACAATTACAGAAATCACCCATGAATTGGGAGCCACTTCCAGATTTAGAGGGAGTTCCTTTTGTGGATTATACAAAAGCAGCGATTTTTCTTCCTTCAGCTCTAAGGTATAATTCCCCTGATTGAAAATAAATTTTGCTTTTCCTTTGATGCCAAAATGAAATTGAATCAAGCCACTGCTTACTTCATGTTGCGCATGAAAAGGAGTTTCGTCATCATTTTGAAAACGAATGAGCGTAAAATCATTTTCGATTTTTATAATTTCCTGAGAACCCATAGCGATATTTTTTAAATAAAAAAATGATAATTTACAGATGCTGCTATTTAGAATAACTCCAAATAAGGTATTCTATACCACCTTGTTTTACTACAAAAATAGAAATTTTTACAATAAAATAGCGAAATAGATTCAAAAAAGCATTAAGCGATACAAATAGTCCTTTTAGCGTTACTTTTATCAAAAGTATATTAATAGTTTTGTTTCACTTTTAGGAAAAGTCTATCTATGAAAAATAATAACGTACCTAAGCATCACTATTTTTACGCTGTTGGGTTAAGCTATAAAAAAGCGGACGCCGAGATCAGAGGTCAGTTTAGTTTAGACACGATGGCCAAAACACGTTTGCTTGAACAGGCAAAAAGTGAAGGTATCGAGAGTTTAATAGTGACGTCAACTTGTAACAGAACCGAGATTTATGGTTTTGCGGAGCATCCCTTTCAATTGATCAAGTTGATTTGTGAAAACAGCAATGGGAGTGTTGAAGCTTTTCAGAAAGTTGGCTTTGTATATAAAAATCAAGAAGCGATTAACCACATGTTTCGTGTAGGAACAGGTTTGGATAGTCAGATTCTTGGTGATTTCGAAATCATTTCCCAAATTAAAACGAGTTTTGCCGAGTCCAGATCTTTTGGTTTGATCAATACTTTTTTAGACCGATTAACCAATGCGGTAATTCAGGCAAGTAAAAAAATAAAAAACGAAACCGAGATCAGTTCGGGAGCAACTTCAGTTTCTTTTGCATCGGTACAATACATTATTAAAAATGTAGAAAACATCGGCAATAAAAATATTCTGCTTTTCGGAACCGGTAAAATCGGGAGAAATACTTGTGAGAATTTAGTGAAACATACTAAAAACGATCACATCACTTTAATCAACAGAACTAAAGATAAGGCAGAAAAATTAGCCGGAAAACTAAACTTAATCGTAAAAGATTATTCAGAGTTGCATTTAGAATTGCAAAAAGCTGATGTTGTGGTTGTGGCTACCGGAGCGCAAAATCCAACCGTTGATAAAGCTATTCTGAATCTTAAAAAACCAATGTTGATTTTGGATTTATCCATTCCAAAAAATGTAAATGAGAATGTTAAGGATTTGGAAGGTGTAACTTTAATTCACATGGATCATTTGTCTCAAATGACAGATGAAACTTTAGAAAACAGAAGAGCACACATTCCTGCTGCTGAAGCAATCATTGAAGAGGTTAAAGAGGAATTTATTGTTTGGACCAAAGCCAGAAAGTTTGCGCCGACCATTCATGCTTTAAAACAAAAATTGAATGCGATTAAAGATTCTGAATTGAATTTTCAAAGTAAAAAAATCGCTGATTTCAATGAAGAACAAGCCGAAATCATCAGCAACAGAATTATCCAAAAAATAACCACACACTTTGCGAATCATTTGAAAGACGACAATACCATGGTTGATGAAAGTATCGAATGGATTGAAAAAGTGTTCCAAATTGAAGCGACTGCAAAATAATGACAAAAACAATACGCATAGGAACTCGCGATAGTGAACTCGCGCTTTGGCAAGCTCATACTGTAGAGAAAAAACTAAATGATTTAGGGTATAAAACTGAAATTATAGCCGTAAAATCCCAAGGAGATATCATTCTTGATAAGCCTCTTTACGAATTAGGAATCACTGGAATTTTTACAAAAACGCTGGACATTGCCATGATAAATGGTCAGGTCGATATTGCGGTGCATTCCATGAAAGATGTTCCTACTGCTTTACCTATTGGAATTGTTCAGGCAGCGGTTTTGGAAAGAGCCAATACTTTAGACATTTTAGTTCACAAAGGAAATCTTGATTTTCTTAACGGATCAGGAACTATTGCCACCGGCAGTTTGCGTCGTCAGGCACAATGGTGGAACAAATATCCCAACCATACCGTAGTGGATTTGCGTGGAAACGTAAATACACGCATGCAAAAATTACAGGAAAGTGATTGGGACGGAGCTGTTTTTGCTGCTGCAGGATTGGAAAGAATCAATTTGAAACCTGATAATTTTATCAATTTAGACTGGATGATTCCGGCGCCAGCCCAAGGAGCAATGCTTGTTGTGGCAATGGCAAATGATGAATTTACAAAGGATGCCGTAGCACAATTGAATCACATAGAAACAGAGATTTGCACGCATATAGAAAGACAATTCCTTAAAACATTGGAAGGTGGTTGTACAGCACCAATTGGCGCTTTGGCCAAGTACAATGAAAAGGATGATACCATCGAATTTAAAGGCGTTTTGTTTTCTATTGATGGGAAGGAGAAAATCGAAATTGATACTGTTGTTCCTATTGAACAATGGAAAAAACTGGGATATGAATCGGCTCAGGAGATTTTAGAAAATGGAGGTTCCGTTTTGATGAAAACAATCAAAGAAACTTTAAAAAAATAATGCAAAATTCAGTTCGAATTGTATCTACGAAAGTCCTTTTGAGTAATCAGAAGCAGGAATTATTGAATGCTAATTTCGACCTAATCGAAGCAGATTTTATCAAAACAGTGGATCGGGACTTCGAATTGACCGAGCTGAATGATAATTTGATTTTTACCAGCCAGAATGCGGTTCGCAGTTTTTTTAAACATCCTAAATTTGAGGAATTAAAGCCAAAACTTCAGCAGAAAAATGTTTTTTGTGTTGGATTAAAAACCAAGATATTATTATCAGAAGCCGGATTTAATGTGGTAGCTTATACGGGTTATGCCTCGGATTTAGCAGAAATTATTACGTTGATTTACGCCAATGAAAGCTATACTTTTTTTAGTGGTAATTTACGCCGGGAAACCTTGCCGGAAGCCTTGAAAGAAGCGGGTGTAAAATTCAATGAAATTCAGGTCTACGAGACTTCTTTAACGCCACACAAAATAAAAACCCCTGCAGATGCGATTTTATTTTTTAGTCCATCCGGGGTAGAAAGTTATTTGAAAGAAAACAGCATTAAAAAAGAAACCTGTTTTTGTATTGGAGAAACTACTGCTGGCGCTTTAGAAAAAATTACAAAAAATATAGTTATTGCGAATCAACCATCTGTTGAAGACGTGATTGAAGACGTGATAGAAGAATATAAATAAGAATAAGCTTTAGGCAATAAGCCATAAGCAAAAAATTATAGATAGATAAAACGCTTAAAGTCTAAAACTTAAAGCCTAAATTAAAAAAAAAACAATGTTAAAAAACGACCTATTTTTAAAAGCATTAAAGGGAGAAACAGTACAACGCCCACCAGTTTGGATGATGCGTCAAGCCGGAAGATATTTACCGGAATTTATCGCTTTGCGTGACAAATACGATTTCTTCACCCGTTGTCAAACTCCAGAATTAGCTGCTGAAATCACCGTACAGCCTATTAGAAGAATTGCCCCGGATGCTGCGATTTTGTTTTCAGATATTTTGGTAGTTCCACAAGCTATGGGAATTGAAGTTTTGATGAAAGAAAATTTTGGTCCGTTTTTACCAAATCCAATTCGTACAATTCAGGATGTCGAAAAAGTTATTGTTCCTAATATTCAGGAAACTTTGGGTTATGTGATGGATGCTGTGAAATTGACTAAAGAAATGTTGAATGATGAGGTGCCGTTAATTGGGTTTGCCGGTTCTCCATGGACGATTTTCTGCTATGCAGTTGAAGGAAAAGGATCAAAAAGTTTTGATACAGCCAAAGGATTTTGTTTTACCCATCCGGAAGCAGCGCATGTTTTATTGCAAAAAATTACGGACACCACTATTTTATATTTAAAAGAAAAAGTAAAAGCCGGAGTAGATGCGGTTCAGATTTTTGATTCTTGGGGAGGAATGCTTTCTCCAGTTGATTATCAGGAATTCTCATGGAAATACATCAATCAAATTGTGGAAGCTTTGGCTGATGACGCGCCGGTAATTGTTTTTGGAAAAGGATGTTGGTTTGCTCTGGGCGAAATGGGAAAAAGTAGAGCATCTGCATTAGGTGTTGACTGGACTTGCTCGCCACGAAATGCAAGATATTTGTCTGGCGGAAACATCACCTTACAAGGAAATTTTGATCCGTCAAGATTGTTATCTCCAATTCCAGTGATCAAAAAAATGGTACACGAAATGATTGACGAATTCGGAAAAGACAAATACATCGTGAATTTAGGTCACGGTATTTTACCTAATATTCCTGTGGATCACGCGAAAGCGTTTATCGATGCAGTGAAGGAGTACAATCAGTAGTATTCAGTTTTCAGTCGCAGTTTTCAGTATACGAAGACTGTGACTGAAGACTGCGATTGAAAACTATAATTATGCTAAACAAAGGCTTACGGGATCAAGAAAGTATGCGGATTGACAACAGTCTAAAGATGTTGCATTCCTTGGTTTTCGTTCCTAAATTTTGGAATATTGAAGACACTAGCCTTATAGATAATCAATTGAAAGATTTCGGATTAAGTGTTGAGAGCTTGATTGCCATTAGCGAAAAAGATTTGATTACGCTTTTATTGCGTTGTCATTTGGATTGGAATCAGTTGGAACAATTTGCAGATTTTTTGGTTACAGGTTCTAAAGGAAATCCATTTGATTTTTCCCAAAAAGCGATTGCGATTTACAATTATATTCAGCAGGAAAGCAAAACATTTTCGTTTGAAATATTTTGTAAGCTAGCTACTGTAAAAGCAAATTTATAATGAAAACTGATGCCTTTCATATCGTTCCATTAAAACTAAAAGATGCTTTCAGTATTAATGAATTAATGGTTTCTAATGCCGAAAGATTTAAAAGATATTTCCCTAAAACCCTTTCAAGTAACTTAACTTTAGAAGCATCTGAGAGTTATATACTGAATAAGATTTCAGAATTTCAGATGAGGTCAGGTTTTACTTTTGCCATTAAAGAAAATGCAACTCAAAGTATAACTGGACTTATCATTATCAAAAAATTGAATTGGGAAACCGGACAAGCCGAGTTTGCTTATTGCATCGGTGAAGAGCAAGAAGGTAAAGGATGGACGACAAAAGCCGTAAAAGAAGTTTCAAATTATGCATTCAATGAATTAAATTTGAAAACCCTTCAAATTATTTCTCACAAAACAAATTTTGGAAGTATTAAAGTAGCTGAGAATTCAGGATTTGTTTGGAAAAGAACATTAGCTAATGAATTTACTCCGACGGATGAACTTCCGTTAGATATGGAATTATACGAACTAACAAGATGAAAGAACAATTTTACACCTACATACAAAACCTTCAAGACCAAATCTGCAAGGGTTTGGAAGATTCTGATGGTCAAGCCAAATTCCGCGAAGACCTTTGGGAACGTCCGGAAGGTGGGGGAGGTCGCACTCGCGTAATTGAAAACGGTGCTGTTTTCGAAAAAGGCGGAGTCAATATTTCGGCAGTACACGGAAAACTTCCGGAAGCCATGCAAAAAATGTTCAATGTTGGTGAAGCCGATTTTTTTGCCTGCGGATTGAGTTTGGTTTTGCATCCAAAAAATCCAATGGTACCGACTGTTCATGCCAATTGGCGTTATTTCGAAATGTACGACGATAACGGAAATGTGATTCAGCAATGGTTTGGCGGCGGACAGGATTTAACACCGTATTATTTGTTTGAAGAAGATGCAATCCATTTTCATCAAACCTGTAAAACCGCCTGCGACAAACACAATCCGGAGTTTTACCCAAAATACAAAAAACAATGTGATGCCTATTTTTGGAATGCACATCGTAATGAAGCCCGTGGAATTGGCGGATTATTCTTTGATTATTGCAAAGCAACGGATGCGATGAGTATGCAGGATTGGTACAGCTTTGTGACAGAAGTAGGAAATAGTTTCCTTGAAGCCTATGTTCCAATTGTAGAAAAAAGGAAAAATTTGGCCTATACTCCAGAACAAAGAACTTGGCAGGAAATCCGACGTGGTCGTTATGTGGAGTTTAATTTGGTTCATGACAAAGGCACTTTATTCGGATTAAAAACTAACGGACGAATAGAAAGTATCTTGATGAGTTTGCCACCACATGTACAATGGGTTTATGATCATCACCCGGAAGCCGGAAGTGAAGAAGAGAAGTTATTGAAAGTATTAGAAAAACCAAGAGATTGGCTTTAGATTTATTTTAAATTTTTAATGGGTTTAACTTTAAACTAAACCTGAAACTTTAAACGAAAATATATGTTTCCATTACACAGAGGTAGAAGATTAAGAACGAACGAATCAATGAGAAGTTTAGTTCGTGAAACAAGTTTAAGTCCAGCGGATTTTATGTTTCCTATGTTTATTGCTGAAGGCGAAAACATAAAAGTTGCCATTCCATCAATGCCTGGGATATTCCGTCGTTCGATAGATTTGACCGTGAAAGAAATCCAGGAATTATTCGATTTAGGGATTCGTGCGGTGAATATTTATGTAAAAGTCAGTGAAGATCTAAAAGATAATACCGGAAAAGAAGCATGGAATCCAAACGGATTAATGCAAAATGCCATTCGTGCTATCAAAGCGGCTTGTCCGGAAATGATAGTAATGCCTGATGTAGCTTTAGACCCATATTCTATTTATGGTCATGACGGAATCATCGAAAAAGGAGACGTTGCAAACGATCCTACCAATGATGCATTGGTAAAAATGGCCGTTTCCCATGCGCAAGCGGGAGCCGATTTTGTGGCGCCTTCTGATATGATGGACGGACGTGTACTGCGTTTGCGTCAAGGATTAGACGCTGCCGGTTTTCATAATGTGGGCATCATGAGTTATTCTGCAAAATATGCTTCTGCATTTTATGGACCGTTCCGCGATGCTCTAGATAGTGCGCCTGTGGATGCAACTGAAATCCCAAAAGATAAAAAAACCTACCAAATGGATTATGCCAATCGTATTGAAGCCATCAAAGAAGCTTTATGGGATGTAGAAGAAGGTGCTGATATGGTTATGGTAAAACCAGGAATTGCGTATTTAGATATCGTTCGCGAAGTAAAAAACGCAGTAAATGTTCCTGTAACGGTGTTTCATGTTTCGGGAGAATATGCCATGATTAAAGCTGCCGCCGAAAGAGGTTGGCTGGATAATGATAAAATTATGATGGAACAGTTAATGTGCATCAAAAGAGCAGGAGCCAGTTTGATTTCCACTTATTTTGCCAAAGAAGCTGCGATACTTTTAAATAAATAGTATATCTTCATGATTGCAAAAAAGGTATAGACATGAAAAAAATAGTATTCTTATTATTCGTTTTAGTATTTATTGCTTGCAAAAAAGAAAGCCCGGAATCTTTCGGAAAACCTGAAGTTGCTTCATCAGAAGTAAGAACTCCAGAAGATTTAGGAAAGGAAATCTTTGAAGGCAAAGGAAATTGTGTGGCTTGTCACCAAGTCGATCAAAAAGTTGTTGGTCCAAGTATTCAGGAAATTGCCAAAATCTATAAAGAAAAAAGTGCTGATATGGTTACTTTTCTTAAAGGTGACGGAGAACCGATTGTTGATCCTAGTCAGTACGAACTAATGAAAACCAATTTTGCAATAACAGAAGAGATGTCCGACGAAGAATTGAAAGCATTGGAAGCTTATATGTATTCCAAGTTGAAATGATTTTTGGGAGTTATTGCGTTACAATCTTTTAGTTTTAAAGAAAAAACATAGAGGATGTCGCTATTATCGGGACTAAAAAACAAGAGCCATCTTTTATAGGATGGTTTTTTTGTATCTATGACTTTTATTTCTTTGCGAACTTTGCGAAAACTTTGTGTACTTTGCGGTTCATTTTAATTTTATGGAAACAGTTTACATTCAAACACCTCTAGGAATCGCCACTATTGTAGGTGATGAAAACGGAATTTCGGTAATTTCTGTCTCGGAAGAAGGCGAAATATCTATTGTTATTCCATCTGTTTTGAAAGAAGCGGTGTCGCAACTCAATGATTATTTCGAAGGAAAACGAATTGATTTCGATTTCAAACTCAACCCCAAAGGAACTGAATTCCAACAGAAAGTCTGGAAAGGATTACTCGAAATTCCTTTCGGGAAAACCATGAGTTATTTGGAACTGTCCAAAAAGTTAGGCGATGTCAAAGCCATTCGCGCTGTCGCTTCCGCCAATGGAAAAAATCCGTTATGGATTGTTGTTCCCTGTCACAGAGTCATCGGTACTGATGGTTCGCTCACAGGTTACGCTGGCGGTTTGTGGCGTAAAAAGTGGTTATTAAATCACGAAAATCCTACAAATCAACAAAGTTTGTTTTAAATTTGACTTCTTGTATTTTTAGAAGATGAGACAATTTAGATTTTAAAAGATTAAGGAAGTCTAATATTCTAAAATGTCTAAAAATCTAAGAAGTCTAACAAAATCTAAATTATGATTGAAAAAATAAACCTCAATAATATTCTATTTCTCGACATAGAAACCGTTCCGGAAGCGGAAGATTTCAATGCTTTGGATACTGAAATGAAAGACCTTTGGGAACATAAAACCCAGTACCAACGCAAAGACGAATACACAGCGGAAGATTTTTACGATCGCGCAGGGATTTGGGCTGAGTTTGGGAAAATTGTTTGTATTTCGGTGGGTTATTTTACCATAAAAGGTGATATTAGAAATTTTCGGGTGACATCCTTTTTTGGGGAAGAAAAGAAAATCCTCAACGATTTCAATAATCTGCTGAACAATCATTTCAATCAGCCACAGCATGTTTTGTGTGGGCATAATGCTAAGGAATTTGATATTCCGTTTATTGCCAGACGCATGATTATCAACCAAATTTCCATTCCAAACAAGCTGAATTTGTTTGGTAAAAAACCTTGGGAAATCCCACATTTGGATACTTTGGAATTGTGGAAATTCGGGGATTATAAACATTTCACTTCTTTAAAGTTGATGTGTAAAGTACTCGGAATCCCATCTTCAAAAGGCGATATCGACGGCAGTCAAGTAGGACATGTTTTTTATGTCGAAAAGGACATTGACCGTATCGTGACCTATTGCGAAAAAGATACTATTGCCGTAGCTCAAATTTTCCTCCGATTGCGAAGAGAAGATTTATTGATTGAGGACGAGATTATTCACGTGTAGATTATATTTATGAGAAATAAGATTGCCTTTTATATTATGTGTTTCGTTGGAATTGTATCAATTTTTCTCCCATATTATGAAAGTTTAATTATTGCTTGTGGTCTCGGTCCTTGTTATAAGGATTATCAGTATATTAATTTCTTCAAGATGTACTGTAACAGTATTCAGTTTTCTAAGCATGAATTTTTAAATTTTATAGATATTTTGATTCAAACTTTAATAGCTGTTTCTATCCTGTTTTCTGCTGTTTTGTATTTTTTTAAACGATATTTAATAATCATTATTTTGAGTGTAATTTCTGTGATGTACTTTTTACTAAGTCTCGTTGCTTTTGATGTTTTACGATATGGCTTTTATATTTTGCTTTTTCAGCAAATTGCTTTGTTCCTTTTACTTATTAAAAGATTAAAACAATAGTATTATTTCTTCGTATCCTTTGCGAAAGCCTTTTGTGAACTTTGCGGTTAAATAATTACATTTACAAAAATTATAAATTATGGTATTAAGTAGATTTTGGTTGGTGATTTTCATTTCTTCAATTGTATTTGTGATTTTCAGTTTGTTTTCTGGTAACAGTTATACAATTGACCATGTTTTAAACGGGAAAAAAGACGATCCTATTCTAATTTCAGAAAAATATATTGATCAGATTCCTGCTTTTATAAAAGACAGCATCAATAAATCGGAAGAAAAAACCTTTATCGTCAATAGAGATACTCTTAATGCCGATACTACTTATGTATATAAAAATAAAACCGTTAAAATTTTTAGTGGTGTTCAAAAATCGGATGGTTTATTGCCAACCTGTAAAAGTACATTACTTGATTTGATTTTGCCGCTTATGGCGTATTTGGCTTTTTTCTGTGGATTGATGGAGCTTTTAATCATTTCGGGAGTGTCTGAAAAACTAGCAAAAGTATTGAGTCCAGTATTCGTAAAAGTGTTTCCAAGTATTCCCAAAAATCACCCGTCGATTTCCTATATGACCTTAAACTTTGCCGCAAATTTCTTGGGATTGGATTCTGCTGCTACGCCATTTGGATTAAAAGCCATGGAAAGTTTACAAGAAATAAATCCCGAAAAGGACAAGGCCAGTGATGCCCAAATTATGTTTATGTGCTTGCATGCTTCGGGACTTACTTTAATAGCAACTTCTATAATTGGCTATCGCGCTGCTGCCAATGCCAGTAACCCTGCCGATGTGATGTTGCCTTGTATCATCACCTCTTTTATCGGTACAATTGCTGCTTTTCTGATTGTTGGAATTAAACAAAAAATTAATTTCAAAAGCGCTTCTTTAGTTCTCGGTTTAATGATGCTAATTGCTGCAATTGTAGGTTTGTTAATGTATGTAAATCATTTGGATTTAATTGGCAAAAACTATTTTACATCTAATCTATCCGCTTTAATATTGGTTGGAATTATTGTTTTTACCTTGATCTTTTCCTTTATCAAGGAGAAAAAATTCACAGAAGCGAATACGACCGTTTATGAGGCCTTTGTGGCGGGAGCCAATAATGGTGTCAAAACCGGGGTTACCATTTTTCCTTATGTTTTAGGGATGTTAGTGGCTATATCTTTATTCAGAAACAGTGGTTTATTTGAAATTATTAGTAACTGGATTGCTTTTGCTTTTTCTAATATGGGAGTAAGTAAAGAAATTACCGATGCTTTACCAGTGGCCTTGTTACGACCATTTAGTTCTGCGGGATCGCGAGGGTTCTTGATAGATTCGATGAATACTTTTGGCGCAGATTCCTTAACGGGACGGTTAAGTAGTATTTTTCAATGCAGCGCCGAAAGTACATTTTATGTGATTGCGGTTTACTTTGGTTCCGTTAATATAAAAAACACCCGATACGCTTTGGGAACGATGCTTCTAGTGGATGTGATTTGTGTGATTACCGCTATTTTTGTAGCGAGCTGGTTTTTTTAATTCAACTTTAAAAATTATAAATTTAAATATTCATTAAAAACAATAAAAAATGTCAAAATACGCAAAATACATCGCCATAGGATTGCTTATTCTATTCTTAATTAGCAGCTTTTTAAGTTAAATCTTTAATTAAAGTCTTCATAAGCCCCGCATTAAGCGAGGCTTTTTGTTTTTATAAATCTGTTGAATTCGATTGTAACTGTAAATGATAGTGAAGAGGCTACATAATCAGTAGTCCGAATTGTTAAGTTGTATCTCACAATTGCCTTTGATTTTTTTAATAATTTCTTTAGGGAACGTGATATAAATCAGTTAGGAATCTTTGAACAATTCTTATATTTGGCATTCTTAAAAAAATCAAATTATGGACTTTATATACCAGGATCCCTATCCTATTTTAAAAGATGACACCCAATATCGTAAAATCTCTTCTGATTACGTAAAACTAGAAAAACTTGGCGACAGAGAAATCTTAACCGTTGACCCGAAAGGATTGGAGTTGCTTTCACAAGAAGCAATGAAAGATGTGTCCTTTATGTTGCGTACGACGCATCTGGAAAAACTGAAAGCTATTTTGGATGATCCGGAAGCAACCGATAACGACCGTTTTGTGGCTTATAATTTATTGCAAAACGCAGTAGTGGCGATCGAAGGTGAATTGCCTTCTTGTCAGGATACCGGAACCGCAATTGTTATGGCCAAAAAAGGGGAGAGTGTGTATACGGGCGCTGATGATGCAGAATGGTTGTCAAAAGGTATTTTTAATACTTATCAAGAACGTAATTTACGTTATTCTCAAATTGTACCAATTAGTATGTTTGAGGAAAAAAACTCAGGTTCCAATCTTCCGGCACAAATTGATATTTATGCAAAAAAAGGAGCTTCCTACGAGTTTTTGTTTTTAGCAAAAGGTGGCGGTTCTGCCAATAAAACATATTTATATCAACAAACGAAATCTTTGTTGAATGATAAATCGATGGATGCTTTCATTCGTGCAAAAATTAAAGATTTAGGAACTTCAGCTTGTCCGCCGTATCATTTGGCTTTTGTGGTTGGAGGAACTTCAGCTGAAGCGAATTTAGCTGCTGTTAAGAAAGCCTCTGCAGGTTATTTTGACAATCTGCCTACTTCAGGAAATATGGCTGGTCAGGCTTTCCGTGATTTGGAGTGGGAAAAAAGAATACAGTTGATTTGTCAGGAGAGTCATATCGGAGCGCAATTTGGAGGAAAGTATTTCACCCATGATGTTCGTGTGATTCGTTTGCCGCGTCATGCCGCTTCTTGTCCGGTTGGATTGGGAGTTTCCTGTTCTGCCGACAGAAACATCAAAGGAAAAATCACCAAAGACGGAATTTTTGTAGAGCAGTTAGAGGTGAATCCAAAACGATTATTGCCTGAAACTCCTCCACATTTGGAAGAAGCAGTTGAAATTGATTTGAACCAACCGATGGCTGATATCTTAGCAAAATTGACTCAATATCCAATCAAAACCCGTTTGAAATTAAACGGAACCTTGATCGTGGCCCGTGATATCGCACATGCAAAAATCAAAGAATTGTTGGATGCCGGTAAACCAATGCCGGATTATTTTAAAAATCATCCTGTATATTATGCAGGGCCAGCTAAAACTCCGGAAGGAATGGCTTCAGGAAGTTTTGGACCAACTACCGCAGGTCGAATGGATGTCTATGTTGACGAATTCCAAAAACATGGTGGTAGCATGGTAATGTTAGCTAAAGGAAACCGCACAAAAGATGTAATGAATGCTTGTAAAACCTATGGCGGATTCTATTTGGGGTCTATTGGAGGTCCGGCTGCTATTTTAGCTAAAGAGAATATTCTTTCTGTTGAGGTGGTGGATTTCGAGGAATTGGGAATGGAAGCAGTGCGTAAAATTACTGTGAAAGATTTTCCCGCATTTATTATTACTGATGATAAAGGAAATGATTTCTTTGAGAATTTATAGAGATTAAAAAAATCTGTATGACTCGCAAAGAGTTTATAAATAAAAAGACCGCAACTAAATTTTTTAAGTTGCGGTCTTTTTTATTGTGTGTTTCTGTTTTAAAAAGATGTAAAATGAAAAGTATTTACTTTCTACAAAGGTATTATCCTTTGAAATTAAAGCTTAATACAGCACCTAATCCAAACTGATAAGTACTTCTGTAGTCTGTTACACCTACAATTCCGTAATAAGTCCAGTAATAACTGTCGCCAACGGCAGCAGACATAGATTGAAGATAGGCTTGCAGATTAACGGATACGGCCGAAGCTGTTTTTATTTTTACACCTGCCTTAATATCCCACGCAAAGTTAGTGTCACTACCGCTTTGTGGCGATTCAACAATACCTACACCAAGTCCACCTCCTAAGAAGGGAGCTACTTTTTGGGAACCGGTTTCAAAATAATGTGTTCCGCCCAAAAGGATGTAGTTTAGAGCTCCTTTGTCATCAGAACTATTGATTTGAGTTCCTAGAAGACCATAAAAGGGCATGCTGGTGTCTAATCTCAGGTATTTTAGCTCAACTGATGAACTTTGTTGTACAAAATACTCTAAACCGGCTCCATAAGTTATCCCATCTTCAACGGTAACATGGTATCCGTCATAATCTACCCTGTCAGAAAAGGTATAACCGCCATATACATTAAGAGAAAGGGTTTGTGCTTCTTGTGCTTTTATACCAAATGATGAAAGCATAATAACGAGTAATAAACTGAAATGTTTCATATTTTTTTTTTAGTATTGATACTATCAAATTTAACATTTTTATTTATAACATTAACATTTTTTAAATAAAAAAACGGTTACCATTTCTGACAACCGTTGTTGATGTAATTTTGTATCTAGTTAAAAATCTTATGTTTAAATAAAATTAATCAATTACCATTTCCGGAATTGTTCCTTCGATAATTAAATCTGCTTCCGTGGAGGCGATGATATGTTCCACTGAAATTCCTGGAGCGCGTTCCAAGAGTTTAAATCCTTTTGGAGTGATTTCCAGAACGGCTAATTCAGTGACTACTTTTTTTACACAGCCTACTCCAGTTAGCGGTAAGGTGCATCTTTTTAAAATTTTAGATTCCCCGGCTTTATTGACATGCATCATCGCTACGATAATATTTTCAGCAGAAGCAACCAGGTCCATCGCACCCCCCATTCCTTTGACCATTTTTCCAGGAATTTTCCAATTGGCAATATCACCGTTTTCGGCGACTTCCATAGCGCCAAGTATAGTTAGATCAACGTGTTGTCCGCGAATCATTCCAAAACTCATAGCTGAATCAAAAAAAGAGGCACCTGCCAAAGTGGTAATAGTTTGTTTTCCTGCATTGATAATGTCGGCATCTTCTTCACCTTCAAAAGGGAAAGGCCCCATCCCGAGAACGCCGTTTTCACTTTGAAATTCAACTGAAATGTCTTTTCGTACATAGTTCGCCACTAAAGTTGGGATGCCAATTCCAAGATTTACAAAGTAATTGTTTTTGACTTCTTTAGCTATGCGCTTTGCAATATCTTCTTTTGTTAACATAAATAAATCTGTTTAGAATATTTTAAACCATTAAGAAATTAAGGTTCATTAAGTTTTATAAATAAAGAGTGATATAGCTATTCTCTTGCTCTTACAGTTCTTTGCTCAATTCTCTTTTCATATTTTTCTCCTTGAAAAATGCGTTGCACAAATATTCCGGGAATATGAATTTGGTTTGGGTCTAATGTTCCGGCTTCTACCAGTTCTTCTACTTCGGCGATGGTAATATCAGCAGCACCGGCCATACACGGATTAAAGTTTCTGGCGGTTCCTTTAAAGATGAGGTTTCCTGCTGTATCGCCTTTCCAGGCTTTTACAATTGCAAAATCAGCTTTGAAAGCCAATTCCATCACATGCATTTTTCCATTAAATTCTCGGGCTTCTTTTCCTTCGGCCACTTCTGTTCCGTAGCCGGCAGGTGTAAAAAATGCTGGAATTCCTGCTTGTGCCGCTCGACATCTTTCTGCTAATGTTCCTTGTGGGATAAGGTCTACCTCGAGTTCTCCGCTTAGCATTTGACGTTCAAATTCGGCATTTTCTCCCACATAAGAAGAAATCATTTTTTTGATTTGTTTTTTTTGCAATAGTAAACCGAGACCAAAATCATCCACACCGGCATTATTAGAAATGCAGGTTAGGGTGTTGGTTTCTTTTTTAACCAATTCTGCAATTGAATTTTCAGGGATACCGCAAAGTCCGAAACCGCCTAACATGATGGTCATTCCGTTTTCAATTCCTTGCAATGCTTCTTGAACTGTATTTACTTTTTTGTTGATCATAAAATTAGTCTCGAATTAACGAATTATTTTGGTTGATTAGAAATGTTATTTTGAAAACCTACGGTCTAGCCCAGATGGAAGCGGCATCCTTTTATACCGTCCCGAGACTTTGGGGACGGCATAAAAGATATAGCGTACAGCTGGAAATAGCTCCTGAAATAAATTACAATTCGAATTCTTCAGTGCTTTGTTCTTCGACGGCGGTAGAGTCCTGAACGGTTTCTTTTGGCGGAGCAGTATAACAATCTACTTTTATGGAAAGATTGGCCGGTCTTTCGAATTGTTCTTTTGAAACATGAAGGTTTTCATCTTCATAACAAAGTTTCATGAAATAACCCCAAACCGGTAATGCGGCGGTGGCTCCTTGTCCGTAAGTAAGGCTTTTGAAACGTGCGGAACGGTCTTCGCATCCTACCCAAACTCCGGTAACCAAATTAGGAACCATACCCATAAACCAACCGTCAGACTGGTTTTGTGTAGTACCTGTTTTTCCTGCTATCGGGTTTTTGAACATATAGGGATATCCTGTCCAGCGATTATCTCCATTTCCGCCACCTTGTGTTCTTAAACGTTCTCCGGAACCTCCTTCGGTTACACCTTCTAATAATTTGATAACCGCAAAGGCAATGTCTTTGTTTAAAACGTCATGTGATTCTGGGATCGGTTCGTAGATGACTACGCCGCTTTTATCTTCGATTTTGGTTAGGAATTGCGGTTTTACGTAAACTCCTTGATTGGCAAATGTGCTGTAAGCGGCCACCATATCCTGAACCGTAATTTCAACCGCTCCCAATGCGATGGAAGGTTGGTTTACAATTTCAGATTTTACTCCTAATTTATGGGTCAAATCGATTACGGCTTCCGGACCAACTTTGTCAATCAGTTTTGCAGAAATGGTATTGATGGAGTTGGCTAATGCTTTTTTCAAAGTAACCATACCACGGTATTTATTGTCGGAGTTTCTTGGCTCCCAGTCTTCAGTAACATTGTGTTCTCCTTTACGGATCATAAATGGTGAATCGACGATAGAGTCACAAGGGGACATGTTCAATTGTTCAATCGCAGTTGCGTAAACAAAAGGCTTAAAAGTAGAACCTACTTGTCTGGCGCCTTGTCCTACGTGGTCGTATTGGAAATATTTGTAATTAATACCACCAACCCAGGCTTTGATGCTTCCTGTTTGGGGTTCCATTGCCATAAGACCCGACTGCAAGAAATGTTTATAGTATCGGATGGAGTCCAAAGGCGTCATGATGGTATCTTTTTCACCTTTCCAGGTAAATACAGTCATTTTTGTTTTCTTTTTGAATGAGGCAATGATTTCTTCTTCACTTTTGTCCATTGATTCCATAACGGTCCAACGGGTCGATGATTTCATAGCTTGGTTCAGAATTCGTTGCGTTTCAGCTTCGGATATGTTAACGAAAGGAGCGTTTTTATTGTTTTTGGATTGAATAAAAAACTCTTCCTGTAAGTTGGCCATGTGAGCTGCAACTGCTTCTTCGGCATGTAATTGCATCCTTGAATCAATCGTAGTGTATATTTTTAAACCGTCTTTGTAAATATCATAATCAGATCCGTCCGGTTTTTTGTTGTCTTCTACCCATTTTTTCATGTAATCACGCAAGTATTCTCTAAAATAGGTTGCGGTACCATCTTTATGGCTTTCTAATTTAAAATTCAATTTGATAGGCAGGCTTTGTAATTGAACTTTTTGTTCTTTGGAGATAATTTTTGCTTTTTCCATTTGTAAAAGCACCACATTTCTTCTGTTTGTAACACCTTCCGGGTTTCTTACCGGATTATACAAACCGGAGTTTTTGAACATCCCTACCAGAATGGCAGATTCGTCAATGGTTAAATCTTTAGGCTCTTTTGAAAAATAAGTTTTTGCGGCAGAACTTACTCCAACAGAGTTATTACCAAAATCATATACATTGCAATACATAGCGATGATTTCGTTTTTGGTATATTGTCTTTCTAATCGAATGGCAATAATCCATTCTTTTGCTTTTTGTACAATTCTAAAAGGTAAAAATTTAGAACCTTCTCCGTGAAATAATTGTTTGGCTAATTGCTGGGTTAAGGTACTGGCACCTCCACTGGTTCCTAAACTTAAAATTGCTCTCATAGTTCCCCTGCCGTCAATTCCGGAATGCTCATAAAAACGGGCATCTTCTGTAGCCACTAGAGCTTGAACCAAGTTTTTTGGCAGGTCAGAATATTTTAATTGGGATCTGTTTTTTGCGAAATACTTTCCTATTACAACACCATCAGAGGAGATGATTTCTGTAGCCAAATTGGAATCCGGATTTTCTAAATCTTCAAAGGAAGGCATAGAACCAAAAAGTCCCCAAGAGGCAAACAGGAAAAATACAGCAAGGCCCCCCAAGCCATAAAAGAATATTTTCCAAAATTTCTTTGAATAATATTTGATGTCTTTTTCGGAACTATTTTTCGGATTATTTGTTTTTCTAGTAGCCATAATACAATTCTATTCTTTATTTTCTATTCTAAAACCTACGTCAGTAATTCCTTCCAGAGCTACTACACCAGGCACTTTTCCGGTCTCTCTGACTGCCTGTTTAATATGTACTTTATATTTTCCTCTGAACCGTACATTTTCCTTGTAATACAATTTACTTTCTTTGATATCGGTAAATCCATCTCCTAATAAAGTGCCGTCAGGAGCTGCCATTTGATACTCTAGTGTATCCACTTTTGTAAAACCATTTTTTGCTTCTAAAGCAACAATCAAAAAGATATTGTTGAACGGATAGTTGTTGTTATCTCTCAAAGTTACAAATAAATCATATCGTTTTGTAGAGTCTAATTCCGGTAAATTAAAAGTTACAATACTGTCTTTGTGCCAAGCACTTCCAACAGCTTTGTATTCGTCAAAAACTCTTTTTTTATCGCATGAAAAAAGTATGGTTGCAATTAAAAGAAGTAAAGCGCTATTTTTTATCCACATTTTTAGTAATAATTATTGGTTTTCTAGGTTCTCTAGGTTCTGCCGGTTTTTTGTCATTTGCAGGATTCGGACGTTTGTTGTTATTGTTAGCAGGTTTGTTAGGATTAGCGGGTTTGTTGCTATTTGCGCCTTTATTATTGTTAGCAACAGGTTTAGTATTGCTGTTCGCTACAATCGCATTTCCTCCGGCCTGTTTCGGTTTTTTATTTGGTCTTTTCTTTTTCTTAGGTTGGTCAAAACGGGTTAAACTTTCCTGCCCCATGGCATTGTTGAAGTTTTTCTCAGGTTCTGCAACGATTTCTATTGAGTAATCTTCAAGAGAGGACACTCTGTTTTTTAATTTATTTTCGGCTATAATTTCTTTAACCTGATCTATTTTTAATACGTGCCAGTTAGCAAAATTATTAGTGTAAGCAAACCACATCAATCCTTTAAAAATATCTTGTTTCTGACAAATGGCATCCCCTTTTTCGGTTACCAATTTTGTATCGAAATCCGGAAAATCTTTCAAGGCATCCATGTAAGTATCCAGCTCGTAGTTCAGGCAGCATTTTAATTTACCGCATTGTCCTGCCAGTTTTTGTGGGTTTAAAGACAATTGTTGGTAACGTGCTGCAGAGGTATTTACGCTTCTGAAATCAGTTAACCAAGTAGAACAGCATAATTCTCTTCCGCAAGAACCAATTCCTCCCAAACGAGCAGCTTCTTGACGAAAGCCTACTTGTTTCATTTCGATTCTGGTGCTGAATTCTTTAGCAAAATCTTTGATTAATTGTCTAAAATCAATTCGGTCGTTTGCTGTATAGTAGAAAGTTGCTTTAGATCCGTCACCTTGAAATTCGATGTCGGAAATCTTCATTTCCAGTTTTTGGGCTATAGCCAATTCACGGGCACGAACTTTCATAGGTTCTTCACGGTCGCGTGCTACAGACCAGATGTCGATATCTTTTTGAGATGCTTTTCTGTATATTTTTGGAACTTCATTGCTGTTTGGATTGACTCCTTTTTTCTTCATTTGAATACGAACCAATTCACCTGTAAGAGTAACAATTCCTATATCGTGTCCCGGAGAAGCCACCGTAGCCACAATGTCTCCCATACTTAAAGTTAATTTCTCAGTATTGCGGTAAAATTCTTTTCTTCCGTTTTTGAAACGCACTTCCACGCAGTCAAAAGGAGCTTCGCCATTTGGTAAACTCATGTTGGAAAGCCAATCGAAAACCGTTAATTTGTTGCAGCTGTCGGTGCCACAAGTCCCATTATTTTTACAACCCTTCGGTGCGCCACCATCAGAAGTTGAACAACTTGTACATGCCATAATCTTATATGTAGTGTTGTGAAAATCACAACTTAAGTTCTTAATACGTTTTAGAGGGTAAAGATAGTATTTTTTAGTCTTAAGTTACAATGGTCAAAATAGCCAATAATTTATTAAATTTCCTTTGATGATGCAGTAAATTTCAGAATGCAAAATCTTTGATTTTAAGTTGTTTACGAACATTGGGTTTTTTCGTCGTTAGATTTTCCGATTCATTCTCATTAAAAAAATAAGTCAGGATTTAGGGGGTATTTTAGTTGTATTGTTGAGCGTATCCCAGAGTCAGAGCGGATCCCATCATTAAAATTCTTAGGGTTTTATTATCAATCGTTAGTTTTTCATTTTTATATATACTTGTTTGGTATACAGTAATTTAGTATTTTTAGTAAATAAATTTTTATGAAACCATAAGTGTTTTATTTAAAAAAGAATCTATAGTATATGAAACGCAAAACCCAATGCCAATTATTACTGTTGGCGGTAACAGCACTATTAGTTTCTAATTGTGGAAAACAACAGGTGGATCAGGAACGAGCAGCTTTTGTAATTGCAGAAAATAAAACTGTACGTCAACATCAATCAGAGGAAAAATTAACAGATCAAAGAGTACTTATTGGCGAATGGACCAGAACGGATGCTCCTTATCAAATGAAAATAACAGATGTCCTAGACAATGGAAAATTGGATGTGGGTTATTTTAATCCGAGGTCAATTTATGTGAGCAAAGCTTATTGGACAGAAACAGGAACGATTCTAACTATTTATGTTGAATTACAGGATGAAAATTATCCCGGATCTAATTATAAATTAAATTATAATTCGGAACGAAATGTACTGATCGGGGAGTATTTTCAAGCTGTTGAGGGTGTAATATATCCTGTGGAATTCGTAAAAACGAAATAAACATTCTAAACGAATTGAGTTAGGTTTCTTTTACCGAAATTATTTTCACGGGACAGGCTTTAGCTGCCAGCTCGCAGTTTTCAACTATTGTGTGGTCATGGGATTTTAAAGTAAAAAAACCTTTGGCATTTTGGGAATGGATTAAAACCGATTTTCCATCTTTTTTAGACATTTGAAATTGAACCGGGGCCATTTCCACACAATAATTGCAACCTATGCATTTGTCTCTTTGAAGAGTTACAATAACCATTAGGCTTCTACAATTTTATATAATTTGTCCGACATTCGAATTCTGAAAGGTAGTTTGAAAGTACAATCATCTCCTTTTGTAGCTTTTTCAGCGACAGCATCATTCACGTACATTTCTTCGATAATCATTTCCTGCGCTCCGGTACTTGGTCCCGTTACTAGAATTTTATCACCCATTTTGATGTCATAAGCTTCAATTTTGAATTGACCAATATTGGCTTTCGGGAAATAATGGGTTCCTTTTCCAACATAAACTTTCTTTTGTGTAGCCATCGATCCCGAAACATCGCTCCATTCGCCTAATTCCTGACCAAGATAATATCCTGACCAAAAACCACGATTGTAAACGGTGTTCAGAGCGTCCATCCAAACTGCTACTTTTTCTTTAGAATAGCTGCCTTCATAATAACTGTCAATCGCTTCACGATAGGTTTTGATTACCGTGGCAACATATTCAGGCGCACGTCCACGACCTTCGATTTTTAGCACCTGAATTCCGGAATCAATTACCTGATCCAGAAAATCCAATGTACATAAGTCTTTTGGTGACATCATGTATTCATTGTCCAATTCAATTTCGAAACCGGTTTCCTGGTCAATAACGGTATATTTTTTACGACAATTTTGTTTGCAGGCACCACGATTTGCTGAGGAATTATTAGAATGTAAACTCAAATAACATTTTCCTGAAACCGCCATGCACAAAGCGCCATGACCAAAAATCTCAATTTCTACTAAATTACCGTTGGGTCCTTTAATCTGTTCTTTCTCTATTTGCTCCGTAATTTTTTTAACTTGGCGCAAACTCAATTCCCGACTCAAAACCATGGTATCTGCAAAAAGGCTGTAGAATTTTATGGTTTCAATATTGGTCACGTTGAGTTGAGTGGAAATGTGAACTTCCATGCCAATACTTCTTGCCATAGCGATTACGGCTTGGTCAGAAGCAATTACGGCAGTAATATTAGCTTCCTTGGCTTTGTTTAATAATGTTTTTACGACTGACAAATCATGATCGTAAATAATAGTATTTAAGGTAAGATAGCTTCGAACATTTTTAGCTTCGCAACGTTTGGCTATTTCCGGTAAATCGTCCATTGTGAAATTCACCGTGGCTCTGGCCCGCATGTTCAATTGTTCTACACCAAAGTAAACAGAATCAGCGCCATTGTCTAAACCGGCTTGTAAGGATTCAAAGTTTCCGGCCGGAGCCATCAATTCTATTTTGTTATTCGTTGTCATGATAAATTAGTTTACAATTTTATATAATTTATCAGATAATCGAATTCGGAATGGTAATTTAAAAGTACAAGTGTCTCCGGAAAGGGCTTTTTCGGAAGCGATTTCGTTGACAAACATTTCATTAATAACCATTTGTTGTTCTCCGGTTGTAGAACCTTTGATGAGAATAGTGTCGCCAATTTTGATTTCGTTTTCTTCAATTAAAAACTGACCAATACTTGGCTTTGGGAAAAAGTGCGTTCCTTTTCCGATATAGATTTTCTTAACTTTTGGTTGTTTTGTAACAGCTGCTTTTGGTTTGTCTGCAACAAAAACACCATGTGTTTCTTCATTGTTTTTGAAAGTCAAAACGTCTGATTTTCCTTTTTTGAAAATTTTATTACCGTTTTTAATTCCTCTTCGAATAGCTTTTTGTTCTTCTTCCGGTAAATGGATTATTGTTACACATTCTGTAGAACAACAACCTTCCATTTTCTCTTTGCAGGATTCGCATTGAATGAAAAGTAAATGACAACCTTCGTTTTCGCAATTGGTATGTACGTCACAAGCTGCGCCACATTGATGACATTGAGAAACAATATCGTCAGTAATTCTTTCGCCCAGACGATGATCAAACACAAAGTTTTTTCCAATGAACTTGCTTTCTAGTCCTTCGGCTTTTACTTGTCGGGTGTATTCAATAATCCCACCTTCTAATTGGTACACATTTTCAAAGCCTTTGTGTTTAAAATAAGCACTGGCTTTTTCGCAACGAATACCACCGGTGCAATACATCAATAGTTTTTTGTCTTCTTTGTGTTCGGCTAATTGTTCTTCGATAATCGGCAAAGATTCTCTGAACGTATCTACATCGGGTTTGATCGCATTGGTAAAATGACCAATTTCACTTTCATAATGATTGCGCATGTCCACCACAATGGTATTTGGGTCTTCTAGTAATTCGTTAAATTCCTTGGCTTTGAGGTGAATTCCAATATTGGTTACATCGAAAGTTTCGTCAACCAGACCATCAGCAACAATTTTGTCGCGAACTTTTACGGTCAATTTTAAAAAGGAATGATCATCATGTTCTACGGCAATATTCAACCGAATGCCTTTCATGAAATCATATTTTTCGATCGTATCTTTAAATTCGTAAAAATGATCTGCCGGAAGTGATAATTGGGCATTGATCCCTTCGTGGGCTACATAAATTCTGCCTAAAACTTCGAGTGAGTTCCACGCCAGAAATAATTCGTTACGAAATTGTGTTGGATTTTGAATTTGCGCATAAGCATAGAAAGACAACGTTAGACGTTGTTTTCCGGCATCATCAATCATGATGGCTCTTTCTTCTGCGCTTAAGGTGTTGTACAGTTGCATGCTATAAACAAGTTAAGTTGAGAAAATAATAATAAAATTTTAGTTCCGAAGTTTCGGAATTGAAAACTGGCGCAAATTTATACCATTTTTTTGGATAAAAAAAGCCTCGAAAATGGTTCTTTCGAGGCTTAATTATCTGGGAAATTTTTAATCTAAATCATGTAGATTTTTATGATGAGAATAATGATTTATTTTTTTTGTCCGGTCATTGTAGTGGGATCCAATAGTTTTTTAATCTCATCTTCAGTCAATAATTTCTTTTCGCGAATTAATTCTAAAATACCTTTGTTAGTCTCAAGAGCTTCCTTGGCAAGTTCCGTTGTTTTTTCATAACCTAAAACAGGGTTTAAAGCGGTAACAATACCTACACTTCGTTCAATATTTCTTTTTTGTACTTCTTCATTAACGGTAATGCCATCAATACAGTTTTTACGGAATAACGGCATGGTTTTGAAAAA
Source organism: Flavobacterium maritimum (assembly GCF_040049085.1). NCBI lineage: Bacteria > Pseudomonadati > Bacteroidota > Flavobacteriia > Flavobacteriales > Flavobacteriaceae > Flavobacterium > Flavobacterium maritimum. Next base: position 27,629 of record NZ_JBDLZY010000003.1, on the reverse strand, counting down.
AAGACCTTGTGTCTCCATGAGTGAAATGGCTACAACGGGTTCATAGGCATTCAGTTGTAAAAGCCCGTCCTGTGAAGCTAGTGATACGGTTACATCGTTACCAATTGCTTTAAAACAAACTTCATTCATCAATTCGGGCATGACAGGATTTACTTTTCCCGGCATAATGGAAGATCCCGGTTGAAGTGCAGGCAAGTTTATTTCAAAAATACCGTTACGTGGTCCTGTTGCAAGGAAAATCAAATCACTACTGATTTTAGACATGGTAATGGCAAAGTTTTTTAATGCGGCGGAGTACATAACAAATCCCTGCATACTGCTGGTTGCGGCAATCAGGTCTTTTGCTAACACAATCGGTTTTCCGGTAATTTTAGCAAGTTGAGCAGCGCATTTTGCATCATAACCCGGAGTGGCGGTAATACCGGTTCCGATAGCTGTCGCTCCCATATTCACTTCGTATAAGTAGGCTTCTGTCTTACGCAGGGCTTCAATCGCTGCGTCTATCTGATAACCCCAGGCATGAAATTCCTGACCCACCGTCATTGGTACAGCATCCTGTCCTTCGGTTCGGCCCATTTTCAAAATGTTTTTGAATTCTTCGCCTTTTTTATGGAAAGATTGAGAAAGCAATTCCGCTTCTTTTATTACCTTATCATTATGTAATAGCAATGCAACATGAATGGCTGTAGGGTACACGTCGTTTGTAGATTGTCCCATGTTGAGGTCGTCATGAGGTTCAATAAATTTATACTCGCCCTTTTTATGACCGCTCATTTCGAGAGCAATGTTTGCCAGAACTTCATTAGCATTCATGTTAGCTGATGTGCCCGCTCCACCTTGGTATAAATCCACTAAAAATTGATCATGATATTTACCGTCCATTACTGCTTGACAGGCTTTTTCAATAGCGTCAAGTTTTTCTTTACTCATTCTTCCGGTTTCTGCATTGGCTCGGGCGGCAGCAAGTTTTACTATTGCATAAGCCCGTACATAATCGGGATAAAAGCTTGTTTTTACTCCGCTTACTTGGAAGTTTTCAAGTGCACGGGCAGTCTGAACGCCATAATAAGCTTCGAATGGAATCTGTTTGTCTCCTAAAAGATCATGCTCGGTTCTTGTTTTTTGGGCATAGGCAGAGCAGATACAAAGACTTAAAATAATTAAGAAGGATGATTTTTTAAAATTGAAATGTTTCATAGTAATGTATTTTTATAGTTATAAAAAATAGATTTCAAAATTAAATTTGGCATCTCTGATACTGTAGTACAATAATATCAAGGATGATAAAATTATAAATAGAAAAGGGGACGAAGCAATCAAACTAATATTACACGGCCAATGTTGGGCAAACTACTTTGAAAATCCATATCAACAGAAGTGATAATTGGAAAATAATATCATGTAACATGTTAAAATACAATCAAATATAAAAATAAAAAACGACAAAAACTATGAGATTTGTGCGGTATTTCAAGTCAGATGTACGCATATATTTTTAAAAGCAGTTTAGGTCATTTTTTAGTTAAAAAAGAGAAAGACAGTAGTAATCTAATTAGATTATTTTATTTAGAATGTTATAGTTATTTGTCGATCCGGTTTCGGTTCAATCTGTTTTGTTGCTGTCAGAGTGATTTTGAACGTAAATATACGCTGGTAAAACATAAGATTAATTTAGTTAAATTAATGATAATCAGTTATCTTTAATGTCCAAAACGTAAAATTTTAAGAAATGAAAAAATTTTTAAAACCTTCAATTTTTTGGCTTTTTATTTTTATTCCCGTTACTATTGTATTGGAAAAGTTAGCGGTTAGAGACTCGCTTGTTTTTTTTTCGGCAGCATTCTCCATCATTCCTATTGCTAAATTAATAGGGGAATCTACTGAAAATCTGGCTCATTATACTGGAGATGCTATTGGTGGACTTTTGAATGCAACTTTTGGGAATGCTCCTGAATTAATTATTGCTATAGTGGCATTAAATTCAGGGCTGCATGAAATGGTCTTGGCTTCACTTATAGGGGCGATTCTGGCTAATTTGTTAATGGCAACTGGAGTTGCTTTTTTTATTGGCGGCATAAAATTTCATACCCAAGAATACAATCCGGTTACGATCAGAATGTACAGTTCCATGATGTTTCTGGCGGTTTGCAGTATGGTTATTCCAAGTGTTTTTCATCGGTTTTTTGCTACTGAATCCGGTGCGTATTTAGAGAATGAAACCAGTCTCAATACCATGCTTGCGATCAGTCTTTTAGTGGCATATATTTTTTATCTCTTTTTTATGATTAAAACGCATCCCGATTTATTTAGAAGCGTGGAAATTAAAGTAACAGAAAATGTTGCGGAAGAACACAAACCATGGAGTAAAGGATTTGCTATTGGGGCACTTGTTGTCGCTTCTGTTGTTGCCGCTTTTATGAGTGAAATACTGGTTGGTGCGGCAGAAGGTACAGGGAAAGAATTAGGGATGAGTTCAGTGTTTATTGGGATTGTATTTGTTGCAGTAATTGGTGGAGCGGCAGAAAGTATCTCTGCAATCTCAATGGCAGCTAAGAATAAAGTAGATCTTACGATCAGCATAGCACTTGGGAGTTCCATTCAAATTGCATTGTTTATAGCGCCCTTACTTGTATTAGTAAGTTTTTTTATAGGACCAAAACCTATGTTTTTGAATTTTACAAAAGCTGAAACTGGAGCTTTGTTTATGGCAGTTATATTGGCGACAGTCATCTCAGGGGATGGAAAATCAAATTGGTATAAAGGAATTCAGATGATAACATTATATGTGCTACTCGCGCTCTTATTCTATTTTACTCCAGAACAGATATAAAACACAATGTATAAAAGTTGCTGTTTAGGCAAAGGAGTTAAAAAAAAGGCTAGTATGTTAAAAAGTAACAAACAAAAATCATACAAAATAAGTAAACCGAAAAAGTTGTTTATTTTTGTGGACTATGAAAAAGTTCCCAGAACATTTATCCGCCAAGCTTCAAGTCCGAAAGCAAAACAATGCTTTAAGGCAATTACCGGCCGTTACCAATTTAATTGATTTTGCATCAAATGATTATCTGGGTTTGTCTCAATCTGAGATAATTTTTAATGAAACTCATCAGTATTTAACCAGCCGTCAGATTATTCAAAATGGTGCCACTGGTTCCCGCTTACTTTCGGGAAACCATAAGTTGTATCAGGAAGCGGAAGCTTATATCGCACAGTTTCATCAATCGGAATCAGCTTTAATTTTCAATTCGGGTTATGATGCTAATGTTGGTTTTTTTAGTTCTGTTCCGCAAAAAGGAGATTTGATTTTATATGACGAATTGTGTCATGCGTCCATCAGGGATGGAATCCAATTGTCCAATGCCAAAGCTTATAAATTTCAACACAACGATTTTGAGGACTTAGAAAAGTTGATTTTAAGAAATCAAAATTCCACTATCTATATTGTTACGGAGTCCGTTTTTTCTATGGATGGTGATACACCAAATCTCGAAGAATTAGTGGCGGTTTCAGATAAATACAATTGTTATCTCGTCATTGATGAAGCGCATGCTTTGGGTGTTTTTGGTGAAAAAGGGGAAGGACTTGTTCAAATGTTAGGTTTGCAAACTCAGGTTTTTGCCCGAATCATGACTTTCGGAAAAGGTTTGGGATGCCATGGATCCGCAATTTTGGGTTCTCCTGAATTGAAAATGTATTTGGTAAATTTTGCCCGAAGTTTTATTTATACCACCGGACTTTCACCACATTCTGTTGCCACGATTTTAGTCGCCTATCAATTTTTAGAAAAAAATCATCAACCTATAGAAAAGCTCAAAGCTAATAGTATACATTTTAATCAAGTTAAAAACAGTTTAAGTTTGAAACCGATTTTCGTCAGAAGTAAATCGGCTATTCAATCGGCTATTATTCCGGGAAATGAAAGCGTAAAATCTATTGCGAGTCAGTTACAGGAAAAAGGTTTTGATGTTAAAGCTATTTTGTCTCCTACCGTTCCCGAAGGGCAGGAACGATTGCGCTTTTGTTTGCATAGTTTTAACTCGAAAGAAGAAATATCGGAGGTTTTAGAGTTGTTGTGTGCCTTAGTTTTTGCAAACTGATTTATCAATTTTAATTTCTTTGCAGACTTCGTGAATTCTTTGCGAACTTTGCGGTTAAATAATAATTTAATGAAACTATTCATCACAGGAATATCAACGGATGTAGGCAAAACCATTGTCTCGGCCATTATAACAGAATCATTGGAAGCTGATTATTGGAAACCCATTCAGGCGGGCGATTTGAATAATTCAGACAGTCACAAAATAAAAAAATACATTTCTAATTCGCGGACACAGATTTTTGAAAACAGTTATGCCCTGAATACGCCGGCAAGCCCGCATCTGGCAGCAGAGTTAGACGGAATTGTTATTGATTTGCATAAAATCATCGAACCCAAAACAGACAATCATCTGGTAATAGAGGGTGCTGGAGGTGTTTTTGTTCCCTTAAACGAAAAAGAATGCGTTATTGATTTGATTCAACCCGATTATAAGGTGATTGTGGTTTCGCGTCATTATTTAGGAAGCATCAATCATACCTTGCTTACAATAGAAGCCTTGCAAAACAGAAAAATTAATGTTGCAGGAATTGTCTTTTCTGGAGAGGAAAACAAATCTTCTGAAGCAATAATTTTGAGTAAAACAGGTTTAAAATGCATTGGAAGAATAGAAGAAGAACCATATTTTGACCCCAATGTTATTCGGGAATATGCCGATTTATTTCGGGAAAACTTATTAGAACTTTGAGAGAAATCATAAAACATAGATTTAGATAAAAATCTATATTTAATACAAACAACATCAATGACTTTAACAGAAAGGGACAGCCAATATCTTTGGCATCCGTATACCCAACACAAAACGGCAGCACTTCCTATTGCCATTAAAAAAGGAGAAGGAGCTTTGCTATGGGATGAAAACAACAAGGAATACGTAGATGCGATAGCTTCTTGGTGGGTGAATCCTTACGGGCATTCCAATAAATTTATCGCTGAGGCAATTTATAAACAACTAACGACTTTAGAGCACGTACTTTTTGGCGGATTTACACATGAGCCGGCCGTTTTGGTAGCCGAAAAATTGATAGCTATTTTACCAAAAAATCAACAGAAAATATTCTTTTCAGACAATGGTTCGACTGCTGTTGAGGTGGCCATAAAAGTGGCGTTACAGTATTTTTTTAACAAAGGAGAAAAGAGAACTACTATTGTTGCTTTCGAAAATGCATTTCATGGAGATACTTTTGCCGCCATGGCAGCGAGTGGAATTTCCTTTTATACGCAAGCTTTCCAAGGAATGTTTATAGAGGTGGTTCGGATTCCGGTTCCGGTGAAAGGGCAGGAGCAAACCAGTTTTGATGCTATGCGGGAAGCCTTGAAAAATAACAATTGTGCCGGTTTTATTTTTGAGCCTTTGGTGCAGGGAGCAGCAGGGATGGTGATGTATGAGCCGGAGGCACTAGAGGAATTGATGCGAATTTGTCAGGAAAACAAGGTGCTTACTATTGCCGATGAGGTAATGACCGGATTTGGTAAAACAGGTAAAACTTTTGCGACAGATTATTTGGTTGAAAAACCTGATATGATGTGTTTGTCGAAAGCACTGACAGGAGGAACTATTCCTATGGCGATTACCACGTTTACACAAGATATATTCGATGCTTTTTATAATGATGATATCAACAAAGCCTTGTTTCACGGACATACTTTTACCGCGAATCCAACGGGCTGCGCTGCGGCTTTGGCCAGTATGGAACTGTTGCAAACCAATGAAATGCAAGATAATATCTGTAGGGTGAACCAAAGACATTTGGGTTTTCAGGAGCATATCAAGAAGCACCCGAAAGTAAGTACAACAAGAGTACTCGGAGTCATTTTTGCCTTGGAAGTCAAAACGGAAAGTTCCGCGAGTTATTACGGAACCTTGCGCAACAAACTATATGATTTTTTCATTGAGAACGGAGTAATCCTACGTCCAGTTGGTAATATTGTTTATATTTTGCCCCCTTACATTATTACGGATGAGCAATTGCAAAAAGTATATCAAGTTGTCGAAAAAGCCTTGGAGACCGTTTAATTTTTGAAGCTAATCCTGCTATTCGTTGCAATCTTTATTATCTCCTTAAAGAAAGGAGATAATAAAGGATTTCCACTGCTATCAGGGCTAAAAATGCGGATAACATCAATTTAACGAATTTCCACGAATTTTTTATAAAAGAATTGGTTTTCATCGTCTCTTGGAAGATTGGTTTGCTAAATTTGCATTTTAATAATTAAAGCGAATTAGTGAAATTCGTGTTCAACAAAAAACAACAGTATTTTGTCTAAAACAATCTCCATAACTGCCATTGCCTCCATTTCGCCTTTAGGGAATACCGCTGAAACTATTTGGGAAAACTACCTCAATGACAGCACTTGTTTTAAGGAACTTTTTTTAGATAATAAAAATACAATGGTGGCTCCCTTAGATGATGATTCAAGGCATATTGTTGAAACTTTACAACAATCGGACATTAAATATAAATTCCTGGACAAATCAGTTTTATATGCTATGGCTGCTTCTCGAAAAGCAATACAAAATGCGGGTTGGACACCAAATGATATTTTCGGAATCAATATAGGTTCGTCTCGTGGCGCTACCGATTTATTCGAAAAACACCATCAGGATTATTTAGAAACCGGTAAAGCGCAAACTTTGGCATCGCCAACAACTACTTTAGGGAATATTTCTTCTTGGGTAGCGCATGATTTACAAAGTTCAGGTCCTGAAATTTCGCATTCTATAACCTGCTCTACTGCATTGCACGCTCTGTTAAACGGAGTAGCATGGCTTCGCTCAGGCATGGCTGATAAATTTTTAGTGGGTGGAAGTGAGGCTCCTTTAACAGACTTTACGATTGCCCAAATGCGGGCATTAAAAATTTATTCAAATAACGAAACAGACTACCCTAATCGTGCTTTTGATTTAGAGAAAAAACAAAACACGATGATTCTTGGTGAAGGAGCGGCTGTTTGTTGTCTGGAATTGGGCAAAAAAGAAAATGCACTTGCTTTTATAGAAGGGGTCGGATATGCCACTGAAGTTTTGGAGCACAATATTTCCATTTCGGCAGAAGCGACCTGTTTTCAGAAATCGATGAAAATGGCATTACAAAACACTGATTTATCAGAAGTGGACGCCATTGTGATGCATGCTCCAGGAACCATAAAAGGTGATTTGACCGAATATAGAGCTATCGAGAAAGTCTTTGCTTCGTCAGTTCGCCCTTCAGTCTCGGGTAGCAAAAGCCTTCCTTTATTGACTACTAACAAATGGAAAATTGGACATACTTTTGGTGCTTCGGGAATCTTGAGTTTAGAAATGGCCATCTTGATGATGCAACATAATACATTCTTCGGAGTCCCTTTTGCGGAAGCACAAACACAAACAAAACCCATCAAAAAAGTATTAGTGAATGCAGTAGGTTTTGGAGGAAATGCGGTGAGTGTTTTATTGAGTATTTAAATATATTGTTTGCTATTTACAACCAAAGATTAAACTAATTTCCACAGATTTTTTAAAAAAACTTCTATCTCTTAAATGGTTCAAAACCCTTTCGAGCTTTGCATCTTTACAGGTTAACAATCTTAAATGGGTTTTTGGTTCAGGAACCTTGCGAACTTTGCGTTAAACTTTGCGCTCTTTGCGGTTAAAAATTATAAACCAATATTCAAAAACGTTTAATCCGCGTCATCTGAGTTCCAATTTTCCAATTCCCTAACTTTTTCATAAACGATAGTACTCTCAAACCCTTTCCGTAACATATAGTCGCAAAATTTCTTTCTTTTTTTCTGGATATTGGTTTCTCTTATGTTTTCCCAATGCCTTTCGGATAGTATAGTAAAAGTGGTGTCGTACTCATCCGCGGTAATCTCTTTGAGTGCCAAATTGATGTTGTAGGACGAGATGTGGCGAAATTTTAATTCATTGACGATCCTAATTTTTCCCCAAAACTTGATGCGGTGTTTTCCTCGGGCAAAGCTACAAGCATAACGGGATTCGTTTAGAAAATTGGAATTGATAAGATGTACTATGATTTCATCTATTTCATTTGTAGACAGTTTCATGGTTCGTAATTTCGTAACCACTTCGTCATGACAACGTTCCTGATAGGCGCAATAATGCTCTATTTTTTGAATGGCTTCTTTTATAGTGGGAATGACTGTCATTTGGCATTTTTAAAGATGGGAAATTAATTATTTATTATGAACATAAGAGATATTTAAACGGAAAATAACTGTCCATTTATCCGAAATATATTTTTTACTAAAATACTTACAATAAATTTTTATTAGCAATGTAAATTTTAAACAAGTTGTTGAAAAAACGCACTTCAACGAGAAAATAGGCATTTCAACGACTTTATTCGATTCGATTCTGTTTTTTAACTTCTTTTTGTGAGTTAATATTATTTTTTTCAGAGCAATATAATAGCATTAAAATTAAGTTCATTTAAGAATAAAATAGAAAATATGATCAAAAAACTACTCTTCACTCTTTTTTTAGTTCTTTCACAATTTATTGCTGTTGCTCAAAATATTGGAGATTATCAATCTGCCGGTACAGGAAACTGGACTACCCTAAGTAGCTGGGAACGTTGGAATGGTTCTTCTTGGGTTACTCCTACAGCTGGAGAAGGATATCCTGGGGAAAATACAGGTACAGGTACTGTTCTTATTCAGTCAGGACACACTATAACGATAGGTACTGCCAATTTAACCACTACACTGATGGGTACAGTTACAATTAGCGGGACTTTGATTTTGGATGGTGGTTCTGGAACTGGTATTTTTACAATTAAGACTCCAAAAATTGTTATTACACCTAATCTCAGTCCTTTAGCAAAAATTGAATTTACAAACAAAGTTACTTTAGCTTTACAAGCTAATACTGTTGTCGAAGTAGGAGCTGGAGGATTGCCTACACCTGGAAATGGGACTTGTAATAACAATATAGAAATTTCAATAGGAGGGATACCTTTTGCATATTGTACAGGTGGTGGTGGCTCCACACCTACATTCGCCGATGTGATTGCTTCTGGAGGTACATTTGCAGCCAACGCATCTTCAAATTCTCCTGTTTGTTTTGGAAATGCAATTAATTTGACTGGTAGTGTTTCAGGGAGAATCGGGACAACCACAGCTAACGGGGCTATTAATGGAGCGAATTATACATGGACAACAACTCCAAGTCTTACAGTGGCTAATGCAAATACGGCAAACGCAACTATTACAAATGCTGCAGCTGGTACTTATGATGTAACTCTTACATGTGTGACATATTATGGTAGTCAGCCATTTTCCAATTCTCAAATTATAAAAGTAACAGTTAATCCATTGCCTGCAACACCAACAATTACTGGGGCGACAACGTTCTGTGCAGGGGGAAGTGTAACATTGTCTTCATCAGCAACATCAGGAAACCAATGGTATAATGGAGGCGTTTTGATTTCCGGAGCGACAAGCACAACTTATAGCGCGACAGCAAGCGGTACCTATACTGTAAAAACTTATAACGGAACTTGCGAAAGTTCACCATCAGCAGGAACAACGGTAACGGTTAATGCTTTACCCGCTACACCAACAATATCAACATGTTGTTCAACAACATTCTGTGCAGGGGGTAGCGTAACATTGACTTCGTCTGCAGCATCAGGGTATCAATGGTATAATGGAGGCATAGCTATTCCCGGAGCTACAAGCATAACTTATAGCGCCACAACAAACGGTACCTATACTGTAATAACTAGTAACGGAACTTGTTCAAGTTTACCATCAGCAGGAACAACAGTAACGGTGAATGTTCTGCCTGCTACACCAGCATTGAGTGGAGCTACAGCAGCAACATGTGCGACAGACGGAAGTTTCACCATAACAAATTATAATGCGGCTTACGCTTATACAGTCACGCCTTCAACGGGAGTTGTTCAATCGGGAGCAACAATTACAGCACCAGCAAATAGTTATACTGTGACCGCTACAGATGGAACATGTACTTCATCAGCTTCTAGCTCTATTGTAATCGCATCATCTCCAACTACAACTTGGGATGGAAGTTCATGGAGCAATGATGTCCCAACACTTAGTAAAGCCGCTATAATTAATGGAAATTATAACACTGCTTCAAACCCAAATATTGAGGCTTGTAGTTTGACTATCAATAGTGGGGCAACATTGACTATTCAGAATGAGAAATTTGTAACTATTCAAAATCATTTGACTGTAAATACTGGAGGAACGTTAGAAATAAAAAACCAAGGTTCTCTGGTGATGATAAATGATGCTGGTAATGTAACGAATAACGGAACCATCAACGTCAATAAGACGACAGCAGAATTTGAGCTTTATGATTATACTTATTGGTCAAGTCCGCTGAGCGTTAGTACCAGTATTGCGACAACATTCCCAAACTGGAGGAGGCCTTACGAGTATCATCCAGAAAATTTTATGGATTTAAATGCAGATGGTTTTGATGATAATGGAGATGATTGGAAAAGAGTGTCAACTATGACTCGAGGTAGAGGGTACATTATTATGGGGCCGACAACCGGAAGTTTTCCAAGAACAGAATCGATTGTTTTTAGTGGTGCTGTAAACAACGGTGTTGTCGCAGTTCCAGTTTTATTAAGTCCAGGAGCAACTGGTAATCAAGCTGGTTTTAACTTAATTGGGAATCCATATCCATCAGCTATTTCGGCAGATGAGTTCATTCTTGCCAATATTTATGGAGGAACAGGTATCAATCAGACGTTAAGTGGTACACTTTATTTTTGGACACATAAAGATAATGCTTCTGTTACGAATCCGGGACCTGAGGCTTATAACTATACTGTAGATGATTATGCAATGTATAATTTATCTGGTGGGATTGGAACTGGTGTAGGTACTCCGAGTGTATCCAAAAGTGTTAAACCATCCGGATATATTGGATCTGGACAAGGTTTTTTTGCTGGAGTTGCTGCTGCTGGAACCGTGACATTCAATAATTCGATGAGAGCAACAAATCCTTCAACCGCTAATACCCAATTTTTCAAAACACAGTCTGTAAAAGCAAAATCTAAGGCGATAGAAAAAGATCGTTTTTGGTTGAATTTACAAAATGCCGACGGTATGTTCAGTCAGCAATTGGTCGGTTATTTTGAAAATGCAACAATGGGGTATGACAATGGCTATGATGGTTCGTTAACTGATGCCGGTAATTTTGTTAATTTTTATTCGTTTATCGATGATGCTGCCTACAAAATACAAGGAAGAGAAGCCTTTAATGATGATGACCAGGTGCGTTTGGGCTATTTTAGCTCTGTAGCAGGGACATTTAATATCAATATAGATTCAAAAGAAGGAGTTTTTAATGCCAGTGAAACTCCAATTTATCTGGAAGATAAAGAACTTGGAATTATTCATGATTTGAAGGAGGGAGCCTATTCTTTTGAAACCGGAATCGGAAACTTTAACGATCGTTTTGTATTGCGTTATAAAAGTACAGATAAAACATTAGGAACAGATGAATCAATAATTGCAGACAATAAGTTTATAGTTTCGGTTAAGGAGAGACAATTAAAAGTCAATTCATACGAAGATTTGATAGATAAAGTTTGGGTATATGATCTGTTAGGAAGACAGATTTTTACAAAAGAAAAAGTAAACAGTAATGAATTTGTAATTTCGAATTTAGTTTCAGCTAAACAAACTTTAATTGTGAAGGTATTGTTGCAAAATGGTCAAACCTATAGCAATAAAGTAGTCTACTAGAAAATTAATAATAAGTTAATAATAATAATAATAATAATAATCCCATCTTGTGTAAACAGGATGGGATTTTTTTTTACACAGTGTTTTATGTATAATGGTACTCTTGTTTTTTTTCTGAATTATTTATACTCTCCAATCTTTAAAATGTCTATCGGTAATCGCTAATACGGATTATTTTTTTTGGAATAACAAATCACTAAATATCGGTATTGTAGGAATAAACGCATATATTTATATTTGCAACCAATAATTGGGTCAATTAGATCTAATGATAATTTATAGTAGTGATTATGATATTCTTATTTTGTTTAAAGCTAAAAAGCAAAAATTGGTATTCGATTAACAGTAATATAAGAAACGGTTTTCTTATTTTGTTTGGGATTCTTTTGAACAGTATAGTCTATTCCCAGCAAGGAAAAATTGATCCAACGTTTAATACTTATGATGACGGGCTTTTAGGGGATGGCTTTGATAATACGGTGCGAACTCTTTCTTTACAAGGGGATGGAAAATTAATAGTAGGCGGTGATTACCTAAACTTTAACGGAGCTTCGACTTCTTTTTTGAGTCGATTGTATCCGGATGGAACCAAGGACGATTCCTTTGTTTTGGGAACCGGTTTCAATGGCAAAATATATTCCTCTTTACTGCAAGCGGACGGTAAAATAATCTTGGGAGGAACATTTACTTCTTATAATGGTTCTGCTGTTGGAAGATTAATTCGATTGAACAACGATGGATCCCAAGATGCTTCTTTCAATACTTCAATAGCCGTAAGTAGTGGGATTGTGTATGCTTCGGCTTTACAATCTGATGGTAAGATTATTATTGTCGGAAGTTTTACAACCTATAATGGATTAAGTGCTTATCGGGTGGCTCGTATTTTACCGGACGGAAATTTAGATACTACTTTTGTAGCTGGTTCCGGAGCCAGTGGTCGTGTCGAAGAAGTACAAATTCAATCTGATGGGAAGATAATTGTAGCAGGATCGTTTGACTCTTTTAATGGTTTTCCAAATAGCGGTAAAATTGTTCGATTAAATACGGACGGCAGTATAGATGGTACTTTTGCCACAGGAATAGGCTTTGACGATTCTATTACTGCCCTTGATATACAAGACGATGAGAAGATTTTGGTTGGAGGTGTTTTTACCAATTATAATGGAGTTCCGGCTAACAGAATTGCCCGTTTAAATACCGATGGTTCTGTTGATACTGGTTTTGTTTCCGGATCGGGGTTTAGTAATGGAGGCGTCGCTGTGATTAAGGTGGATGCTGCTGGTGCAATTAGAATAGGAGGTTCGTTTTCGGGAACTTATAATGGAACGGATGTAAACAGATTGGTACTTTTAGATGGCAATGGGGTACTGGATTCCCTATTTGATATCGGTTCAGGTCCTTCGTCAGCAACAGTCTATGCTTTGGCAGGGTCGCCCGATAATTCCTGGTACATTGGCGGTTCTTTTTCTGTTTTTGATTCGCAAAATCAGGGAAGGCTCGCTAAAATTGATGCTTTTGGAACGCTTGATATTGGATACCTTACAGCTGGCGTAGGTTTTAATAATTCGGTTTTAAAAATACTTTCATTGCCGGATAATAAGGTAATGGCTTTTGGAAGTTTTTCAAAGTTTAATGGAACTGCTTCATCAAGAATTGCCCGATTATTAGAAAACGGAACATTAGATCCTACTTTCAATAGTGCTGGCTCTGGAGCAGACGGACTAATTAGAAATGCTGCGATACAATCGGATAATAAAATTGTTCTGGTCGGCAGTTTTACAAATTACAATGGTACCTCTGCGAACAGGATTACGCGTATTCTGCCGGATGGATCATTAGATTTGACCTTTGATGTTGGTACCGGATCCAATAATCAGATTTATGGAATTGCATTGCAACCGGACGGTAAAATTATAATTGGAGGAAATTTTACGAATTTTAATGGAACCTCGGTTAACAGGATTATTCGTTTACTAGCTGACGGAAGTATTGATGAAAGTTTTGATGCAGGTTTGGGTGCGGATGCTATTATTGAAACAGTTTTGTTGCAACTGGATGGAAAAATTGTAGTGGGCGGGAGGTTTTCGACGTTTAATGGTAGTACTCATAACCGATTAGTTCGTTTGAACACAGATGGAAGTATTGATCTAAGTTTTTCTGTAGGTTCCGGTTTTGATAAGAATGTGTATGCAATGGCCATACAATCCGATGATAAATTACTAATTGGCGGAACATTTTTAAATTATAACGGAGCTACTATAAAGCGCATGGCAAGATTAAATATAGACGGAAGCTTAGATTATTCTTTTGCAACGGGAACAGGTTTTAGTAACGGAGAGGTTCGGACAATTTTAATCCAGCCAGATAATCGTATTTTAATAGGAGGTAGTTTTTCTGGAAATTATAATGGAACTACCGTGAAGAGAATGTTGAGATTGCTTCCTAACGGTATTTATGACACTACTTTTTCGGTAAACTTAAATGGGACGTTATTTAGCAGTTGTTTTACACCAGATTATTATGTTATGATTGGCGGAAACTTTAATTCAGTCTCAGGGATAACCAAACATCGCGTAGCCCGAATTAAATTATGTACCAGCAGCACGATTTGGGACGGAACCGCTTGGAGCAATGGTCCGCCTTCCGCTGGTAAAGTGGTTACCTTCAACGCCGATTATCCTTCTTTGAATTCAGTTACTATTTGTTCCTGTACAATCAGTTCGGGAAATACGGTAACGATTCCGAATGAAAATACCTTGGGGTTGGTTTTTGATTATTCGGGTTCGGGTACCTTGGTACTAGAAAACAATGCTTCTTTATACCAATCTGATGACCAAATTGTAAATACAGGAAATGTTCGGCTTAAAAGGCAAACGACCCCAATTTTGAAATCAGATTATACGTATTGGTCCTCGCCCGTTTCAAACCAGCAATTGATTTCCCTTTCTCCGAATACTTCCAGCAGTAAATTTTATTCCTACGACGCCACTGCAGATGATTGGGTTCACGAAACGGTTACCAACACAATGGTTTTAGGAAAAGGATATATTATTCGGGGTCCGGAGAATTTTTCGAATACAATTTCAACAGTTTATGAAGCGGTTTTTTCTAGCGTTCCAAATAATGGAATCATCTCTGTTCCTATTGCTGCGGCAGATACATGGAATCTGATAGGGAATCCTTATCCCTCGGCAATAGAAGCTGATTTATTTTTGACAGAGAATACTGGAATTATTGATGGTACTATTTATTTTTGGACACATAATACGCCACTTACCAATTATGTTTACACCGCAGATGATTATGCTGTATATAATCTTTTAGGGGGAGTTGGAACTAGTGCCGCAACAAATTTAGGGGTTAATAATACCAAACCAGATGGTAAAATTGCTTCAGGACAAGCTTTTTTTGTCACGGGTATGAATGGAGGCGGAATGGCCATATTCAATAACAGTATGCGTGTTGTGGGACAGAATTCTTTGTTTTATAAATCAAATACAAAAAAGAAATCTTTTGTTGGAATTGAAAAACACCGTCTTTGGTTAAATTTATCCAATAGCCTGGGTGCTTTCAAGCAACTTTTACTGGGTTACGCGACTGGGGCTACGAATCAAAATGAAACTACTTTTGACGGAGAAAGCGTTGACGGAAACAAATATTTGGATTTTTATAGTATTAATGAAGATGTTAGTTTAGTGATTCAAGCCAGGGCACTGCCATTTGAAGAAACGGATGAGGTGCCTTTAGGATATAAAACAGAAATAGAAGGAACTTTTTCTATAAGTATTGATGATAAAGATGGCTTGTTTGAAAATCAGTCTGTTTTTATTGAAGACAAGGAAACAAATAATATCCATGATTTGAGAAATGAGGCCTATTCGTTTTTTAGTTCCAAAGGAACGTTTAATGATCGTTTTGTTTTGAGATATACAGATAGAACTTTGAGTGTGTCAGATTTTAATAAGAATAAAAATTCCGTTTTGATATTCAATAAAAAAAAGCAGCTTAAAATTACGTCCTTAGATGGAAGCATAGATAGTGTGACAGTTTATGATCTGACAGGAAAACTAGTTTATCAAAGGAAAAAAGTAGAAGATACTGAATTGACAATTTTTGATTTGACATGCAGTCAAGGAGTACTCTTAGTGAAAACAGTTTTGAAAAACGGTAATACTGTGGTGAAGAAAGTTATAAATTAACAGATGATAAGATTGGGTATCTATGTGTTAATTGATATTTAAGTTTTTGTGTGTACGTAGGACCGCTTTTTCATTTTTATAATCAATCCATCGTTGCCCTTTTAGTTTACGCATTAAATTATCAAAATAACGCATAAATACTAGATTGTAAACGGCGTAAGAAAGACTGGAGAATTTTCGGGGATAGGCGCGTAAACTCATCGATAATCCGGGAGTTATGTATTTCATATAATGCCAGTATCCTTCGGGCATGTATAGCATTTCACCATGATTTAGGTTGCAAATGTATCCTTTGGCATGTTTTAAAGCTGGCCATTTTTGAAAATCAGGATTGTCAAAATCAATATCTTCTCTAACGATTAATGAATGAGGAATTTTATATAGATAAGGAGTCTGATCAGGATCGAATAAAATACATTGCTTTTTACCGTCAAAATGAAAATGGAGTATGTTGGAGTAATCAATATCAAAATGCATGAACACTTTTGAGTTTTCACCCCCAAAAAAAAGCATGGGCAATTGTTTTATCAGACGCAGTCCTATATCAGGCCATTGGAAATCTTTATGAAGTACGGGCACTTCCTTCATCAGATCATAAAGAAATATTCTGTAATTGGTAGGTTTTGATTGCAGCAGATCAATATAATCTCCCATTTTCATTTTGTAATGAGCTTCATTAAAACCATCTTTATGAGAAACGGGTCTGTCATCATACAACGGAACTACTTTTTCAGCTGCAATAGATTTGAAATAGTTGAGTTTCCATTTTTTATGTGCGGGCCAATCTTCTGTCAGTTTTTCAATAACTAACGGTTTTTGCTTTTTTACATAATTAGCATAAAAATCTTCCTTCGAAATGGTTGCAACGCGTTCTATTTCAGTAAGATTTATTTTCATGGATTTGAAATTAAAAATTAAAAAAAAATGCCCTTAGTTTTTAAGCTAAGAGCAAAAGTAGGAAAACGTTTAATGTATATTGAAATTATTTCTATTTATTCTTTACAGAAGCTTCAAGATTTCTCTCAATTGTGTGCCCTGGTCTTGACCATTTTGGTTTTTCTCCTAAAGCGGTAAATTGTGAATCGGCAGCTTCTACGGTTTGGGGTTGAACCACTTTTGTAAAAGGCTTTTGAGGCATTAAACCCAACATTTCGAACATTTTCATGTCTTCATTTACATCTGGATTTGGAGTGGTTAATAATTTGCTACCGGCAAAAATCGAATTGGCTCCTGCAAAAAAGCACATGGCCTGACCTTCGCGGCTCATATCCATTCTTCCTGCAGAAAGTCTTACTTGAGTTTCTGGCATAACAATTCGGGTGGTTGCTACCATTCGAATCATTTCCCATATTTCTACTGGTTTTTGTTCTTCTAATGGAGTTCCTTCTACGGCAACCAATGCATTGATAGGCACTGATTCCGGCTGAGGATTTAAAGTAGAAAGGGCCACAAGCATTCCGGCTCTGTCTTCAATACTTTCTCCCATCCCAATAATTCCTCCGCTACAAACGGTAACATTGGTTTTACGAACATTTTCTATGGTTTGCAAACGGTCTTGGAACCCTCGGGTAGAGATAACTTCTTTATAATATTCTTCTGAAGTGTCTAAATTATGGTTGTAAGCATATAAACCGGCCTCGGCTAAACGTTGTGCTTGATTTTCAGTAATCATTCCAAGTGTACAACATACTTCCATGTCCATTTTGTTAATGGTACGAACCATTTCAAGGACCTGGTCAAATTCAGGACCATCTTTTACGTTTCTCCAAGCAGCTCCCATACAAACACGTGATGAACCACCTGATTTTGCATTTAAAGCTTGGGCTTTCACCTGGTTGACAGACATTAAACTATTTCCTTCGATGTCGGTATCATAGCGTGCAGCTTGTGGGCAATACCCACAATCTTCTGAGCAACCGCCTGTTTTTATAGACAATAGTGTTGAAACTTGAACAACATTTGGATCATGATGCTCTCTATGAATTGTAGCTGCTTCAAAGAGCAAGTCCATCATAGGTTTGTTATAAATTGCAATGATTTCTTCTTTTGTCCAATTGTGTTTTGTGATACTCATCGATAGGATTTTTTAATGCCCCAAAAGTAATCAAATTGTTCTAAAGAAGCAATGTAATAGACCTGAAATGCCTGTTAACAATGATTTGCTAAAGTTAATCCGTTGCATGACTGTTGTTCCAATAGAGCATTAATAACATGGTGACAATAACGGATGATGCTATTCCTTCAAAAAGCAAACAGATGGAATAGGTGTTTACTGATGGATTTCCTCCGAATAAAAAAGTTTTCGGTAATGTTTTTATATAGGAATCACCACCGTTCATGTAGCTGTAAATAACTAATCCAATGATACTTAAAACAACTCCTGTAAGTGAAGTGATCATTGCAGAAATGGCATTGGAAACGAAATTTTTTTTACCTTCTGCAAGGTTCATTCCGATTGTCCTGTTCACGCCATAAAAAACAAAAAATATGTTAAGGAGGCGTAAATAAAATAAATCGGCAAAACCCAAGACGTTCATCAGTAAAAAATAGATTCCGATTCCGATGAAAATAATAGCTCCGTTTAATAATTCATTAGGTAGTTTCATGTGATCTAATTTTAAAAATTAAAAATAGTATTCATTTTGGACGGTATGGAATGGCTGATTTTTTCTGCCGAGTGTAATCTGGGATGATTTTTTAATTGGAGTGTTTGTCAGAAGTATAACGAGTTTCCCAATATAAAATCAATATAAACGAAACAATTACGGCAGAGACGATTCCTTCAAAAAGCAAACTTATTGAGTACGTCATTACTGATGGGTTCCCTCCAAATAAAAAAGTTTTTGATAATGATTGCACATATAAGTCTCCTCCCTTTGCAAAACTGTAAGTAATTAAACCTACTATGCTTAAAATTACTCCTGTCACCGATGTGAGCAATGCGGAAGATATATTAGAGGTAAAAATAATTTTGCCTTCTTTGAAATTGGATTTTAAGGTTCTATTGGTTCCATAAAATACAAAAAGGATATTAAGAAGACGTAGGTAGAATAAATCAGCTAGTCCCACAGCTTCCATTAATAAAAAGTAAAAACCAATTCCGAGAAAAATGATACATCCGTTGTAAAGTTCTTTTGGTAGTTTCATGAGATTAGTTTTAAAAAGTTAAAAATAATACTGCACTGATAAACAATTCATTAGCTATCAAATTTACAAAAAATAAACTGATCTTTTTAAGTTTGACAAAAGATTTTTTATGTAATTAAAAACTGTTAATATAGGTTCTTGCTGTTGTTTCGTCTATTTCTAATTGAGTTTTAAGAAGTGATACCGAGTCAAATTTTTGCTCTGAACGGATTCGGTGTAAAATGGAGACCGTTATTTTTTGGTGGTATAAATCGGCATCAAAATCAAAGAAATTAATTTCAATAGATTGATTTTCTCCTCCGACTGTAGGGTTGTATCCGATATTCATCATGCCAAAAAACCGTTTATTGTTAAGAATACTGCTAACAATATAAACTCCGTTTCGTGGAATTAACTTATAATTTTCTTCGATTTTCAGATTAGCAGTTGGGAAACCAATAGTTCTTCCCAGTTGTTTTCCTTTAATAATGGTTCCTGTTAGAAAATAGTCGTAGCCTAAATACTCATTTGCTAGAGCGATATCTCCTTCTTCTAATGCAACTCTAATTTTTGTCGAACTTACGGAAATATCATTAATTTCCTGAGCCGAAATTTGTTCCACCTCAAAGCCATATTGTTTTCCGAAGGCAATTAAATCATCAATGTTCGCTGTCCGATTTCTGCCGAAGCGGTGATCATGACCGATGATTATTTTGTGGATATTAAATTGATTTACAAGTACAGTTTTAACAAATTCCTCAGCAGTCAAACGTGAAAATTTTTCGTCAAAAGGATGAATAACAAGATTTTCAATTCCGGCCATTTCTAACAAATCAATTTTTTCGTCGATCGTATTGAGTAGTTTTATTTCCGATTTTTCCTGTAACACCATTCTTGGGTGCGGGAAAAAAGTGAGAACCAAACTCTCGTATTTTCCGTTCTCGGTGTTTTGAGTGATTCTCTCCAGAATTTTTTTGTGTCCGATATGCACGCCATCAAATGTACCCAGGGTAAGGATAGTTTTTTTTGAGGAACTGAAATCGTTTATAGAATGAAAAATTTTCAAAGCAAATGTTTTATAATGCTGCAAATTTATACTATCTATTTTAAATCTAAAGATAAGAAGAATTGATTTTCGGCAGATTTAGGTATATGATTGAAAAATACTCGCTAAAAGAGACGAAAGAGCAATAGAATTAGTCTTTTAAATTGAAAATGCAGAGCAGAAACTCCTAAATTAAATTAAATGGTTTAATTTTGAATTTCAAATCTTTTCCAAATTATGAAGAAAATAATCCTGTTTTTACTAACCATTATTTCTTTTTTAGAAATTCATGCTCAAAAAGGCTCTCCTTGGAAAAAAATCAGCCAGGACAGAATTGCTATTTCTGACAGAATTCACTCCAAATTAGATACTGCCAATCAACTGGTTTTTGAATTGGATGAAGCGACGATGAAGCAATCATTGGTTGCTGTTCAGGGGAAGGCAGTCAAAGAAAATGAAACAGTGATTGAGATTCCTAATAAAAATGGTGTTTTAGAAAAATTTTCGGTTTGGGAGTCTTCTAATTTTGAGTCTGATTTACAAGCAAAATATCCCGAGATCCGTGCCTATGAAGGTATTGGAATTACTGATCCGGGAGCTTCAATTAGCTTTAGTTTTTCACCACAGGGTATACAAACGATGGTTTTAAGGGGAGAAAATGATACTGAATTTATTGAAAAGTATTCTCAAGGTTCAAAAGCCTATGTAGTTTTTGATTCTAAAAGTCGAAAAAAAGGTTCTTTGCCTTTTAGCTGTAAAACCGAAGATGTTTCGCTTAATAAACAATTGCTAAGTAAAACCAGCAAGATGGCAGCCAGCAATGGGGTTTATAAAACCTTTCGATTGGCCTTGTCTTGTACGGCAGAATATACGACCTACCATGGAGGTACTGTTGCCGGAGCTTTAGCGGCCATGAATGCAACTATGACGAGAGTAAACGGTATTTTTAATAAAGATCTAGCACTTAGGTTGATTATTATAGGGAATAATACAAATATAATATATACCAATGCTGTAACGGATCCTTATTCTGATGCTGTGATCGATGATCCTAATAATACTATAACGGATGGTTCTGAAGGTGCTTGGAGTCTGGAATTGCAAGAAAATTTAACTGCCACAATAGGGAACGCAAATTACGATATAGGTCATTTGTTTGGGGCTTCCGGGAGTGGCGGAAATGCGGGTTGTATTGGTTGTGTTTGTGTGGCTCCGTCTATTGACGATGAGTATGGAAAGGGGAGTGCTTATACTTCTCCTGCTGATGGTAAACCTGAAGGGGATACATTTGATATTGATTTTGTGGTACATGAAATGGGTCACCAATTGGGAGCAAATCATACCTTTTCTGATGCTATTGAAGGAGATGGTGTAAATGTTGAGCCGGGAAGTGGTTCTACTATTATGGGCTATGCAGGAATTGGGGATTATAGTGTACAAAACAATTCGGACGATTACTTTACTTATGTTAGTATTAACCAAATACAAGCCAATCTTGCAAATAAGAGTTGTGGAACGAGTCAGACGTTAACAAGTCAGACTCCAACTATTAGTGCCGGTGCCGATTATACCATTCCAAAAGGGACTGCTTTTATTTTGAAGGGAACAGGCTCTGATCCTAATGGTGATTCTCTTACCTACTGTTGGGAGCAAAATGATTCCGCCAGTACACAAAGTGGGGCGAGCAGTGTTGCTTTTTCGACCAAACCAGATGGTCCTCTTTTTAGATCCTTTAAACCGGTCAGTTCATCTGTGCGATACATGCCGGCTTTAAGCAATGTTTTGGCAAATAAGCTAACTTCAACTTGGGAATCTGTTTCAGATATTGCAAGAACTTTGCATTTCACTTTAACAGGCAGAGACAATGCAGCGCAAGGATATGCGCAAACAAGTACAGATGCTATGATTGTAACTGTGAGCGGGACAGCTGGACCATTTGCGGTTACTTCTCAAAACACTGCTAATCTAGGCTGGTCGCAGGGAACGAGTCAAACAATTACGTGGAGCGTGAATAACACTGCTTCTTTATCGGGATCGGCCAACGTAAATATAAAATTATCAACTGATGGAGGATTGACTTTTTCCACGGTTTTAAAAGCCAATACGGCTAATGACGGTTCAGAAACTATTACAGTACCGGCTATTCAGGCGACCAATTGTCGAATTCTGATTGAACCTACAGATAATATTTATTATGCGGTAAACAGCACCACTTTTGCCATCGGTTATTCGGTTGCATCTACTTGTAATACCTATACTTTTTCGACACCAATCAGTATTCCGGATGGGACCACCACTTACACTACAAGAACGATATCTGTTCCGTCTTCAAGCGGCACAACAGTATCTGATGTGAATTTCTCTATTGGGTTTACTCATACTTACCTATCCGATGTTCAAATCGAATTGGTAAGCCCGCAAGGAACAACTGTAAAATTATTTGACAGAAGTTGTGGGTCTACCAGTAATACCTTATTGTTGAATTATGATGATTCTGGCAGTGCCCTTTCATGTGGAACGACGACGCTTCAAACTGTAGCTCCATTTGAGCCTTTAGGCGTGTTGAATGGTCAAAATCCTTCGGGAGTCTGGACACTCAGAGTCCGTGATGTTGATGCTGTAAAGACAGGCAAAATTGATTCGGCTTCGATAACGATATGTACACAGACGTTTACTTTGGGGACACCTGATTTAGAAATCAATGATTTTGTTTTGTATCCAAATCCTAACAAGGGTAATTTTAATATTCAGTTTTCAAGCACATCTACGACAGGTGTAACAGTTTTTGTGCACGATATATTGGGCAGGAAAATTTTTGAGAATAAATTTGAGAATGCATCCAGCTTCAATCAAAACATCCAATTGACAAGTGCACAGGCAGGGATTTATCTGTTGACGGTTATTGACGGTGACAGGAAAGAAGTGAAAAAAATTGTGATTGAGTAATCAAAAAAAATAGATAAAAATGTAAAGGGAAACAGTTCAACTGTTTCCCTTTTTTTATTTTCCGTTAAAGGACGTCATGGTGTTTTCGAGCCCTGCGGTTCCGAAGGACTTTATAATTTCGGAAGCCAGTTCCAATCGTTCCGGAAGGGCTGCTTTTTCAGCGTCATCCCAATCACCAAGGACATAATCAATTTGCTTTCCTTTTTTGAATTCGTCACTAATACCAAAACGGAAACGGGTATAGTTTTGGGTGTTCAGGACAAGATTAATGTTTTTTAATCCGTTGTGTCCGCCGTCGCTGCCTTTAGGTCTGATTCTGATGGTTCCAAAAGAAAGGTTTAAATCATCTGTAATAACCAGAATGTTTTCCAGTGGAATATTTTCCTTGTCCATCCAATATTTTACAGCTTTCCCGCTTAAATTCATATAGGTGTTAGGTTTTAGGAGTAAAAAAGTCCTGCCTTTAAATTTGTACTCAGCAAGGGAGCCTAGCTTTACTGTATCGAATGTCAGTCCTTCTTTCTTGGCCAGAAAGTCAACTATCTTAAAACCGATATTGTGTCGCGTATTAACATACTCGGCACCAATGTTGCCAAGTCCAACTATTAAAAATTTCTTCATATAATCTGTATTGTCTGCTGTTTTTGTGGATAGGAACAGTTTTGATATCCATTTTATCATGCTGCAAAAATAAACTAATGCCTATGTATTAGAATAAAACAGACTGATTTTTTTTCGATGTTTTTTGAATCCTAGATGGAATTTGGATTCAGTAGAACGTGACTTAAATTTGGAAGTGAAAGATAACCGTAAAAGAGTTATTATGTTGTTTTGTAAAGATAGGTCTTGGTCAGGATAAAAAGATATAGCGTACAGCAGGAGGGAAGTTCTTCTGAAAA
The DNA here is from genome assembly GCF_040049085.1 of Flavobacterium maritimum. Classification (NCBI taxonomy): domain Bacteria; kingdom Pseudomonadati; phylum Bacteroidota; class Flavobacteriia; order Flavobacteriales; family Flavobacteriaceae; genus Flavobacterium; species Flavobacterium maritimum. Next base: position 3,584 of record NZ_JBDLZY010000003.1, on the reverse strand, counting down.
GAGGTAGTGGTGCTCCAAATAGAATATGAAACAAGTTTTGATTAAATAAAAAAAGCACCAGTTGTGTAACTGATGCTTTCTTGAAGATTGAAAAAAAGAATTATTTTTTCTTTCCTTTTGCTGGAGCTTTTGCTGCTTTTGCTGCTTCTTGAGCTGCTTTCATAGCCGCACGAGAAATTCTTACTTGACATACAACAGTGTTGTCTGGGTGCATCAATTTGTATTTGTCAGAAACAAGTTTCGTAACGTACAATTTGTTACCCATTTCAAGTGGAGTGATGTCAGCTTCAACAAAATCAGGAAGATTTGCTGGTAAAGCTTTTACTTTTAATTTACGAGTGTTCAAACGTAAAACACCACCTGCAAGAACACCTTTAGATGTTCCAACGATTTTCACAGGAACTTCCATAGTGATTTCTTTGTCATCAAATAATTGAAAGAAGTCAATATGTAAAATCTTGTCAGATACAGGGTGAACCTGAATATCTTGTAAAATGGCATTGAATGATTTTCCGTTTCCAAGATCAATCACAACTGTGTGTGCGTTTGGAGTGTAAACCAAGTTTTTGAAAGCCATAACTTCTGCTGAGAAATGAACTGCCTGATTTCCTCCGTATAATACGCAAGGAACCAATCCAGCATTACGTAAGGCCTTAGTTGCTACTTTACCCACGCTTTCTCTTTCTGATCCTTTAATTGTAATCGATTTCATTGTAAAAAAATATAGTTATTAAATAATTTATTTGGCAATAAGCTTTAAGCAATAGGCTTTAAGCTGTGTAAAAAATGCTATAATCTCTTGACTTTAAGACTTTCGGCTTTAAGACTAAGTTATTACATTATAAATTTTCCACTGATGGAATTGTTGTGGTGCACCATGTGCATAACTTCGGCAAAAAGAGGAGCACAACTCAACACTCTTATTTTGTTTGATTGTTTCTTCAACGGAATAGAATCGGTAACAATCAACTCGCTTAATTTAGAATTCTCAATTTTCTCGTAAGCATCACCGGATAAAATGGCGTGAGTACAGATTGCTCTTACGCTTAATGCACCTTTTTCGATCATTAAATCAGCGGCTTTCGCCAAAGTGCCTCCCGTGTCAATCATGTCATCTACTAAAATCACGTTTCTGCCTTTTACTTCACCAATTAATTCCATGGTGTCGATAACATTGGCCGCTTTACGTTGTTTGTAGCAGATTACTACATCCGATTCTAAAAATTTAGAATACGCATAGGCTCTTTTTGAACCTCCCATGTCTGGGGAAGCGATAGTCAGATTTTCTAAGCCTAAACTTTCTACATAAGGTAAAAAGATAGTGGATGCAAAAAGGTGATCTACCGGTTTTTCAAAGAATCCTTGTATTTGATCTGCGTGCAAATCCATCGTCATTACTCTTGTTGCACCTGCAGCATTCAATAGATTAGCTACTAATTTGGCTCCTATCGGAACTCTAGGCTTGTCTTTTCTGTCTTGTCTTGCCCATCCAAAATATGGCATTACTGCTGTGATGTGTCTTGCTGATGCGCGTTTTGCGGCGTCAATCATAAGCAATAATTCCATCAAATTATCGGCAGTTGGGAAAGTTGAACAAACAATAAAAACGCGTAATCCTCTGATAGATTCTTCGTAAGAAGGTTGAAACTCACCATCACTATATTTAGACATGGTAACCTTACCTAAAGGGATTCCGTATTTTTCCGCGATTTTTTCCGCTAGATATACACTTTGTGAACAAGCAAAAATTTTAGCTTCTGGTTCTAGGTGTGACATTTAATTTGTTGTTTTGTAGTTAGTTGCTGAGTGTTGTTTTTAACGAGGTGCAAATTTATGAAATTAATTCAACTCTGAAAGGAAAAAATTAAGTATTTTTAGTTGAACATTTAATTTTATTTTTTACATTTGCACCGTGTTAAAGGAATCGATGGTTGATTTGATAACAATCACATCTTTTATTGCGTTGAGATAATTGTTTTTATTTCTGTCTGCTAAGCCCGGATGGCGGAATTGGTAGACGCGCTGGTCTCAAACACCTGTGGGAAACCGTGCCGGTTCGACTCCGGCTCCGGGTACAAAACCGCTTCGTTTTTAACGAGGCGGTTTTTTTATGTCTTGGTGGGAAAGTATTGTGCGATTATTCTGAAATTTATTTATATTTGTTTGGAGAGAAAGAGTTTCTTGGTGTGATGAAACATTGTAGTAGAGATGTTGGGAGCGGTTGTGTTAGGGGAATTCCAGATATTAAAAGCTTAAATAATATTGAAAAGATGAATGATGAACGAATTGTAATGCCAGCTGATTATGGAAATATTCTAATTGCGTCAGAAAAGATTAAGTTCTCAATGCCTTCCGACTTGCAGACGGGGAGTTTGTTGAGGACGCTTGTGGGCTCTAAGCCAAACGGGGTATTTTTAGAATTGGGAACAGGAACAGGGTTGTCGCTTTCTTGGATATTGGATGGTATAGACGATGGCTCTAGGGTTGTTTCGATAGATAATAATGAAGATTATTTGTCAATCGCAAAGAAATATTTTGAATCGGATAGTAGGGTTGCAATTCTTTGTGAAGATGCAAATACATGGATTAAGGCGAATCAAATAGAAAAATTTGATTTAATTTTTGCGGATGCCTGGCCGGGAAAATATGAAACCGTAGACGAAACCTTAAATTTATTAAAGCCTGGCGGGTTGTATATTATTGATGATATGTTGCCTCAGTCAAACTGGCCAGTAAATCATCAAGAGAATGTTGATAGGCTTGTCGGGTATCTGGAAAAACGAACTGATCTAAGATTAACAAAAATGAATTGGTCTACAGGGCTGATTATCGTTACGAAAAAGAATAGTATCTAAAATTTGGTTTATAAAGCAGATTGGGCCAAGATAAGTAGTTGTGTCAGGTGGTGATTTTTAATTTAAGGGTTCTCTAGTGTGCTTTTATAAAGTTGCCTGATACGGCGTATCAAACTCAGGCTTGACCGCTACCTATATATAGGACTGTTTTTTCGTTTTGTTGGTTTCCAGGTCGGATAATGATTTTGCTGCTTCGGGAATCATGATTATTTGTTGAGGAAACCACTTAGTTTTATTAATTCCGTCATATATAATAACAAAGATTTCGCCAGTCAGAGCGATCCGTTACGAGTAATTAAATCAATTTTGGCGTTCCCTACAATAAACAAACCCGTTATTTCGAAAAGGAAATAGCGGGTTTGTTTATTTAGGGTCGGGCTATACGCTTCAAGTCCTCGCCTGCTTTCGTTTCACTGCATCAGGCTGTGGGCTTTACGCTGCTATCCCTAACGCGGGAGGGGGGAGAAACACCTTTACTATATATGAGGAGCACTTTTTTCGAATCCTCAGTCTAAAGAAGAAAAGCAGGCTACATATATATAGTATAGCGAAAAACAGCCCCAAGCAAGAGAAAATCCCGACAAATCCCCTGGGCTTTAAAAAACTTTGTGTTACAAAAAACGGTATATCAGTGAGTTAGTTTAAAAAGGCGAAAAACATGAAAAAAAAGCTTTAAAAAAGCTTGTTAAAACGGATTTAGTTGCTACTTTTGCACCCGCAACAACGCAG
>NZ_JBDLZY010000002.1:0-794758 GCF_040049085.1 Flavobacterium maritimum | reverse complement strand
TGCAATTATGTGGGAGAGTATGTCGTCGCCTTTCTTTAATCTGAATCTTCAGATTCTAAAACCCTGTTCTAACGAACAGGGTTTTTTCGTTTATAACGTTTTTTGGTTTCTGTAGAGAGTTATAAGCCGATTTTAGCTACTATTTTGTAATTTTAAGCTAGAAAATTAGCCAAAGAATGAATTCTCTAATCTATATTGACCAAAAAGAAGTCCTGAAACGATATAAACCGATCGATCAACACACCCATAAAGGAATTCAGGGACATGTTATTATTATTGGTGGAAGTTATGGTAAAATTGGAGCGGTTTGTCTTTCTACCAAAGCAGCTCTCAAAACAGGTTGTGGATTAGTAACCGCTTACATCCCTAAATGTGGTTATGAAATTCTTCAAATATCAGTTCCTGAAGTCATGGTTTTGACCGACAATCAGGAAAAATATATTTCTGAAATTATTTTTGAGATCAGTCCACAAGCAATCGGAATAGGACCAGGAATCGATCAGGAAATACAAACCCAGCAGGCGCTGTATAATTTTTTGAAAACAAATACAATTCCTTTGGTAATAGATGCAGATGCCTTAAATATTCTATCACAAAACAAGGAATGGCTTTCTTTATTGCAACCCAAAACGATTATTACTCCACATCCTAAGGAATTGGAACGTTTAATCGGAAAATGGATTTCCGAAGAAGATAAAATCAACAAAGCAATCGCATTTTCGAAGCAGCATCAGCTTATAATAGTGGTGAAAGGCGCTCCTACCCGAATTATTGACGGCGAAATCATCTACGAAAACACTACGGGAAACGCTGCTCTAGCCACTGCCGGTAGTGGCGATGTTCTTACCGGTATGATTAGCAGTTTGTTAGCTCAGTCCTATGATCCAGTCAGTGCTGCAATACTAGGTGTTTATCTCCACGGTTTAACTGCCGATATTGCCTTACCCGAAACTGGTTACCAATCATTTGTTGCTTCTGATATTGTTGCAACTCTTGGTAAAGCATTTTTGAGTTTAGGAAAATTGTAGTAAATAGCATTTGGAGGTAAAATTTCCCCCTACTTATTTGTAAGTTTGTACTCAAGCAAAACAGCTTTATCCAATTCGATTATGGAAAAAATACCCCATCTTAGAACCGTAAATGTTACGCGATACATTACCCCTTTGCGGGAAGGAGGCTCTTTGCCTGCTCTGGCCGAAGCCGATGATGATTTTAAGTATGTTCTAAAATTTAAAGGTGCCGGTCATGGTGTCAAAGCTTTGATTGCCGAATTATTGGGAGGAGAAATTGCACGTGTTTTAAACTTGAAACTACCAGAGCTCGTTTTTGCTAATCTGGATGAAGCTTTTGGGCGCTCTGAAGGGGATGAGGAAATTCAGGACTTGCTTCAAGGGAGTCAGGGACTGAATTTAGCTTTACACTTTTTATCTGGAGCCATTACTTTTGACCCGGTGGTTACTGTAGTTGACCCAAAATTAGCTTCTCAAATTGTTTGGTTGGATGCTTTTATTACCAATGTCGATCGTACCTTTAGAAATACCAATATGTTGATTTGGCACAAAGAATTATGGCTAATCGACCATGGTGCTTCGTTTTATTTTCATCATTCGTGGACCAATTGGGAAAAGCATGCCCAAAGTCCTTTTGCACTCATCAAAGATCATGTATTATTGCCTCAGGCATCTTTGTTAGCAGAAACAGATGAGTTATTCAAAAAAATATTGTCGACTGAAGTATTACAGTCCATAGTGAACCTTATTCCGGAGGACTGGCTAATTTGGGAAGATACAGATGAAACTCCCGAAGCAATACGGAACGTCTATTTCCAGTTTTTGACTACACGTTTAAACCATTCCGAAATTTTTATAAACGAAGCACAAAATGCAAGAAAAGCACTTATATGAGTATGCCGTAATCCGGGTTGTGCCAAGGGTGGAACGCGAAGAATTCCTCAATGTAGGTATTATTCTCTTTTGCAAAAAAGCGAAGTTTATAAAAGTGCTGTGCTCGATGAACGAAACCAAACTTCAATTGTTTGCTGCCGATTTAGACTTGGAGCAATTGCATTTAAATTTGCAGGCTTTCGAGAAAGTAGCGCATGGCGAAAAATCGGGTGGGCCAATCGGGCAATTCGAAATACCGGAGCGTTTTCGTTGGTTGACTGCTATTCGTAGTTCTGCAATCCAAACCTCAAGACCGCATTCGGGATTTTGTGATGATTTAGACCAAACCGCACAACGCCTGTTGGAAGAATTGGTTCTGTAGTGAGAATATAAACTCAAGAATAATTTTTATAATGTGGGCGTAACCCCAAAGCAGAAAATTTCGTTTTTGATTGAAGAATCTGCAACTTCGGGGTCGGGCTTTTGGCTTTATCTTTATTTTTTTAAAGTAAAAAAATAAAGAATATCGCCGCAATCCCTTACGTGGGCTGCTAGTAGACCTAGAAGAATAGTTGGTTATCAGTTAAACCGAGTCAAACGGAGTAAATATTTTCTGTAAAAAGCAAGAATTCTACAATTATGGAACAGCTATAACCGTCCCATTCTTTTTTCTAAAACAATAAATTCCAAAGGCTGTTCCGTGATGGTAACATGTACTCCACTTTCCGGAAACGGCTCTCTTTTTCCTGTTTCAACATAATCGTTGCGTTTATACCATGCAATCAATTCTTCTCGAACCGATATTACAGTCATTACAATTTTAGGTAAACCTAATTCTGAAGCGTGAATTTCAGCCTGTTGTAATAATTTTTTACCAATCCCACTATTTTGTAACTCGGGTGAAACGGTCAGCATTCCTAAATACAATTGATGCTCTTTTTCAATTAGCAATACGCAACCTATAAGTTCGTTGTTCTGGGTAAATTTCAGTATAGTGTTTTTTGGGTCTTGAATGATTTCCGTGAGTTCTTCTCTCGTGGTTCTGAGCCCTTCTAATAAATTAGCCTCTGTAGTCCATCCTTTTTTTGAAGATTCACCTCGGTAGGCTGAATTTATTAATTTATTTAATGGAGAAACGTCTTCTAATGTCGCTTTTGTAATCATTGGTAATTTTTATTCCTGGGTTCTGATTTTGTGTTTTTCAAAGGTAAAAAAAATTGCGACAAAACGGTATTTCATTCTAGTTCGCGTTCGTCTCGTATTGTTGTTGGGAGCGAAAAAAATTCTGCATTATCCAGACAGGAGAGGCTTGAGATTTTCAACCGAGTATGGATTAATTAATGAGCTGATCGTTTCTTTTTTTTATGATATAAAGATGCTTTTTATTGATAAAAATATATTCTTATTGTATTGATAATCAGGTTATTTTGTTGTTATATGAGAAGATTATATTATCTTTGAATAACGAATTTTTACAACAATTTAATATATATAAAGCATGAAAACAATAAATATTATTTGGGTAATAGTATTGGCTTGTGTAGTAAACATAATGCCAATATTCGGACAAGGAGACTCTAAAAAGACTAAAGTTATTGCGGACAGCAATACAGCAAAGGCTGATTTCATTGCTGCAGATGGTCTTATGAAACCAATTTTTGAAAAAGCATATGGTTATGTCATCTTTCCTAATGTAGGTAAGGGTGGACTCGGTGTTGGCGGAGCAGCTGGTAACGGTGCTGTTTACGAAAATAACCAGTTGATAGGCATGGCAAAATTATCGCAGGTGAGCATAGGATTCCAAGCAGGCGGGCAAGCGTATCGTGAGGTAATATTTTTTGAAACAAAAAGGGAAATGGACCGTTTTAAAGAAAGTAAATTTGAGTTTTCCGCTCAAGCTTCAGCAGTAGCCGTAACCGCTGGTGCCTCCGCAAATGCCAAGTATACGGACGGTGTTATGGTGTTTACCATGCAAAAGGGTGGACTTATGTACGAAGCATCGATTGGCGGGCAAAAGTTCAAGTTTAATAAAATGTAACACTCTTGTTTTACTTAAATCCGAGCGATTTGGGCTGTCATTTTCATTCTATATGTTTATATAATGGAAGTGAAGTTAAACGCGCAATTTCTGCTGCGCCCAAATCGCCCTCTTTACTGAATGTCCATACAAACAATGCTTTTATTGGGTGGTCTTTTCGAATGTTGTCAATTGCCTCCATCGTAAGTCGTTTTGCAATTCCTTTTCTGCGATACTCCTGTAAAACTAGCGCAGAGCATAAGTATAGTGCCTCATATTTTGTATTTAAAGGGGTTAGGTCGAAGAGTTCTTTTTCCGAGATTTTATTTTCAATAAATCGGTTCATCAATTCCAGCGTGGTTGGAATTAGTAAAATCCAAGCCACAGGACCATTACCGTCATCATACTCGGATAGAGTAGCTGGATGAATCTGTTTTAATCGTTCTAATACTGCTGGATTTACATCGAGCTGGTTCGGATCATTTTTAACAGAAAAAACTTCTTCTGCCAACTGAATCATTCTCTCCAAGTTACTTAGTGGCATAGGTATAATTTTTAAAGATGGCTTATCATTTTATCAATCAATATAATTCATTTCTTTTTCTCTCTATTAATATGTATTTTTTAAATACATATTTCCAAGGCATGAAGACTATCGGTATGATAATTCCCGAGAACATATACGCCATTTCTTCGGCAGGTGAACCTTTGAGCGTTCCTGCAGACCATAAAGGATAGGCCACAACAATAAGCCAAAGCCCTTTGTAGAAAATCATAAAAAGCATAATGGGTAACATTCGCAACGTATGGAATACACCTAAAAGTGCAAGTGTTGAGTAGGCAGCCCAGGTACACCAAGCCACAGCCCTGGTAGGGTCCCAGGCACCTTCATGGGTAAGAATAACTTTCCATGAATCCGTGGCAACAAAAACAAACATTAAGGCAAAGAACAGCCGCATTACATAAATATTGATTCTGCGCACACCTTCGTACTGTTCGTAGTCAGGAACAAAAATGTTTTTGATACTGAACTTTGATTGCTTCTGTGACGTTTGTTCTGTTGTGTTCATAATTTTCCCTATTCGTTGTTCAAATTGTTAAATCCTATTCTATCAGTGTCTTTTGGTTTTTATTTTAAGCCAAGGTATAAAAAAAAGCTAGGTCTTTTTATGAACCTAGCTTTTTTTGTCTTGTTGTAGTTTATCGTGGGCACGAAAAAAAATTCCGTGCTATCGAACCGAAAGAAATTATGTATATCAGAGCGATGGGGTTATACATTTCGATTGCTTTTCTAGAATAAATTATAAAGATTTCGGGAGAGGCAACGAACTACTGTTTGTTTCCACTGTCCGAAGGATATCCCACTGTCTTGGTTTCGATGTCATAGACTACGGGAGAGGTATAAAAGCTTTTTACATTTGAGACATTCCAGGAATCAAATTTTCCGTAAATCCATAAAGTCACTCCCGATGCAGCATTTATTGCAGCAAGTCCCCCTGGCGCCGCCAAATAAACATAACCATCGAACACGGTAGGCGATTCCCTTGTGGATGTACCGAAACTGGTGTTCTTCCATAACAACGAACCGTCTGTTGCATTAAATGCTTGTAATCCATTGTTGGTACCGCAAACATATAATATGTTATTGTTTTCCGTAGGGGTTGACCAATCAGAAATTGTTGATGGCAAGGTATAACGCCATACTTCTGAACCATTGACCGCATTTAAACAAAACACAGCTTTTTCACTTTGAATATATACCTTGTCATTTGATATAGTTGGTGAATTCTCCCCAGCGATACCGGCATCAAAATCCCAAACCAAAGTTCCGTTTGAAGCATTCAATACATATAATTTCCCGTCGTCCGCACCTACATAAACTTTATCATTTGCAATGGCTGGTGAAGATCTTACATCGGTTGCACCAGTCTTATATTTCCATTTAAGGTTGCCTGAAAGGTCAAGGGCATAAGCATGGCTATCTGGTGCTCCAAAATATATAACGTTGTTTTCTACCGTTGGCACTGAGTTGATAACCGAAAACACTTCTGTTTGAAATGACCATTTTATCTCTCCGTTTGAAGCATCTAGAGCATAGATTTTGCCATTGTGCGAGCTGCAATATAATATATTGTTCGACAGGGTGACGGAACCATTGAAGTATCCCTGCGTAGTTTCGTTCGACCAAATTTGGACTCCGGTATTAATGTTTACCGCACATAAATTTCCGCTGATATTTAGGTAAACGATATCATTGGCAATTGCAACGGTATGCCCAAAACCCAATTTTGACCATAGTAAATTACCGCTGCCATTAACCGCATAAACATAATAATCAAAAGACATATGTGGTTGCCCGCATGAAATAATGATTTTGTTCCCTACGCTATTTGTTTTGGCGGATACGTTTACGTTAAACTGGCAATTGGTGCCACCATAACTTATTGAAAATTTATCCGTTTGTACTATTTCAGGAGTTCCCGAACCTTTTAGTTTGACTTCCTGAATTCCCAAAGTCGAGAAATTGCCACTAGCCGAAAAGCTATAGCCATTAACTGTATTTGTCGTGATTTGATAATCCCCAATCTTGACCACGTTTACTTTTACGGTTATATATTCATTGTCCCCTAAAACTGTTGTACTTTGGAAAGAACCATTCACTACAATTCCTGAGCAATCTCCTAAACTATTGACCTGAGTTGCGGGGGGATCGATAGCTGATTCATTTGTGCAAGATGATACTAGGATTAAAATAAGAATAAGAAAAAAAGCAGAAATTGGTATGGATTTAGACTTCATAAATTTAATTTTTATCAGTGACAGGTTTTTTTATTAGAATATTGATGGTTGTTATTATTGAATTTTTACTGAAGTTTTATATGTTTTATTTCTTCTTAAATTCCGATTCATTCTTTTTTGTTGTGAAAATTTTGTGTAAAAAATTATATTTTACAAGTTATTTATTTTTTATTCGTCTCATTTTGGTATTGGCCTTAACTGGTTATAATTCACCAAAATTAAGCTGGATTTAATTTTATAGGATGCTTAGGTATTATCAAACATAATGATTTTACTTACAGAAAGCTAATTTAATAATAAAAATAATCTGACTAATTTTCATAAAAAAACGACTGAAAATCACTTCTCAGTCGTCTTGTATTTTGGTTAGGATCTGTAATGTTATGCCAAAAACGATTTCAATTCTTCATACGTTTTAATTTTTACGCTTACTTTTTCCTTGTTCAACACACTTTCGATTTGGGTCGGAATTGGCAATTGCACGTTTAAGGTTGGTTCTACCATATCCAAAAACTTAATTGGGTGCGCAGTTTCTAAGAAAATACCAATTGCATTCGGGTGATTTTGTAATTCTTTTTTCAATCCCAAATATCCAACTGCTCCGTGTGGTTCTGCAATATAACCATCGGTATTGTATATGGTTTTCATTGCTGCAATAGTTTCTGCATCAGTGAAAGTAAAAGAAGAAAAATCTTTTTTGAACTGCTCCAAATCATTTTGGTACATTTCCTGAATTCGGATAAAATTACTAGGATTCCCAACATCCATTGCATTCGAAATTGTCGCGATAGAAGGTTTTGGATCATAAATACCGTTTACCAAAAATCTTGGTACCGTATCATTTACATTGGTAGCTGCCACAAAATGTTCAACAGGCAAGCCCATTTTTTTTGCAATGATACCTGCGCAAATATTTCCAAAGTTCCCGCTTGGACAAGAAAAAACTAATGGTTTGTTTTGTTTCTTTAATGCTTTGTATGCAAAGAAGAAATAAAACATTTGTGGCAACCAACGTGCAATATTAATGGAATTCGCCGATGTCAGGTTTTTATGTTTTAAACTGTCATCCAAGAACGCTTTCTTTACCATGTCCTGACAATCATCAAAAACACCATCAACTTCAAGAGCGGTAATGTTCTGCCCCAAAGTCGTTAATTGTCTTTCCTGAATATCACTTACTTTTCCGGATGGATATAAAATAACCACTTCAACTCCATTTACCCCAAGAAACCCGCTGGCTACTGCACCTCCAGTATCTCCGGAAGTCGCAACAAGAACCGTGTTTTTATTGTCTTTTTTGTCTTTATTAAAATATCCCAGACAACGAGACATGAAACGGGCGCCCACATCCTTGAAAGCCATCGTTGGACCATGAAATAACTCAAGAGAATAGATTCCTTTTTCAACTTCAACCACCGGAAAATCAAAACATAGGGTTTCGGCGATGATTTGTTTTAAAGTGTCTGCAGGAATTTCGTCACCTACAAATTGTTTGATCGCTTCAAAAGCAATTTCTTCATTGCTTAGATTTTCGATACTATCAAAAAAAGCTTTGTCTAAAGGGGTAATCGTTTCAGGAAAATACAATCCTTTATCAGTGGCTAATCCTTGTATTACGGCTTCTTGAAAAGAAACTTTTGGGGCATTATGGTTTAAACTGTAATATTTCATTTTTATTTGCTTTATGTGATAGGTTAATTAGGAAGCTTTTGCCTAATACCTACAGCGTATTGCTTATTTAATTATTTTCATTCCCTCGTCATTCACTTTGGAAACGTGAATTTCATACGGTAAATTCATTTCATCATACACGGCACTCATGGCTTCTGCGATTTTTTTGGCGGTTGCTTCTCCTTTGCTTAAAGCAAAAATAGAAGGACCTGAACCGGATATTCCCGAACCTAAGGCGCCGTTTTCATAAGCTGTTTTTTTGATCAGATCAAATCCCGGAATCAATACACTTCGTAAAGGTTCGACGATTTCATCATGTAATGAACGACCAATTAATTCGTAATCCTGCGTGTATAATCCGGCAACTAATCCGCCCACATTTCCCCATTGCGTAATAGCACTTTTTAAGGAAACGGTCTGTTTCAATACCGAACGTGCATCAGATGTTTTCAACTCAATTTGTGGGTGAACCACAGTAGCATACAATTCAGAAGGGCTGTCTATTTTGATAATGTCCAAAGGATTTGAACTCCTTACCAGTGTAAATCCACCCAAAAGGGCAGGAGCCACATTATCGGCATGGGCGTTTCCGCTGGCTAGTTTTTCGCCTTGCATAGCAAATAAAACCAATTCTTTTCGTGTAAAAGGACGTCCCAATAATTCATTGATTCCAAAAACGGCACCGGCTGAACTGGCAGCGCTACTACCAATTCCGCTTCCCGCTTTGATATGTTTGTAGATTTCAATTTCGAATCCAAAATCAGTATCAACCGCTTCCAACATGGCCAAAGCAGCAACTCCTGCTACATTTTTTTCGGTTTCTAAAGGCAGATCGGCACCCACTATTTTTGTGATACGAACCCCTTTTATGTCTGATTTTCGAATAATCATTTCGTCACCGGCAGTTGCTAAACAAAGACCAAGAACATCAAATCCACAGGATAGATTCGCAATTGTGGCGGGGCAAAATATTTTTATTTCTTTCATTTTTTTTAAGATTCTAAGTTCTAAGATTTTAAGATTCTGAGATGACTTAGCATCTTGGAGTCTTAGTATCTTAGCACCTTTTTTTAAACATTACCTATTCTAATTACATCTGCAAAAATTCCTGAAGCTGTAACCGCTGCTCCTGCACCAGCTCCTTTGATCAATAAAGGTTGGTCGACATAACGGTCAGTAAAGAACAATACAATATTATCTTTTCCTTCTAAGTTGTAAAAAGGATGTTCTTTTGGAATAAATCGCAAACCAACATTGGCTTTTCCGTTTTCGAATTGTGCTACATATTTCAATCGGGAATCCTTGCTTAAAGCTTCCTTGTAAATAGCATTAAAATGAGCAGCATGTGTTTTTAATGATTCGAAAAAAGCTTCGTTAGATGTCGTTTCTAAACAAGCCGCTGGCATAAATGATTCATTGACAATCTCATCAATTTCCATTTTATAACCACTTTCTCTGATCAGAATCAGGATTTTTCTGGCTACGTCGATTCCGCTCAAGTCAATTTTAGGGTCTGGCTCTGTAAATCCTTGAACACCGGCTTCTTTAACAACGTCATGAAAACTATGATTTTCATCGAAATTATTAAAAATAAAGTTCAGACTTCCTGATAAAACAGCTTGAATTTTGTTGACTTTATCTCCTGAAGCAATCAGGTTTTTTACGGTATCGATGATTGGTAATCCAGCCCCAACATTTGTTTCAAAAAGGAAAGGCGCGTTGTACTGACGGGATAATTTTTTTAGTTTTTTGTAATTGTCGTATTCAGAAGCGCAGGCAATTTTATTACAAGTTACCACAGCGACGCTTTGTTTTAAATACTGTTCGTAGGTTTTAGAAACCCCTTCATTGGCAGTAATGTCCACAAAAATACTGTTACGTAAATTGAGTGCTTTCACATTAGCAATGAACTTTTCCTGATCGGCAGGCTCTCCGGTTTCTAAGGCAAATTGCCATTCTTTTAAAGAGATTCCATCCTCGTCAAAATACATTTTTCTGGAATTTGACAATGCGATAACGCGCAGGTTTATTTTTAGATTCTCTTTTAGGAATTTCTTTTGTTGGTGGATTTGCTCGATGAATTTTTCACCTACATTTCCAACCCCCATTACAAAAAGGTTTAGCTGTTTGATGTTTTCTTCGAAAAAGTTTTCGTGTAATGTATTCAATGCTTTTTTGACATCTCTTTCGTTAATTACTACAGAGATATTTCTTTCAGAAGCTCCTTGTGCAATCGCTCGGATGTTTACATTGTTTTTACCCAAAGTGCTAAACATACGACCACTTAAACCTTGGTGATTTTTCATGTTTTCACCTACCAGAGCAATGATGCACAGGTTTTTTTCAACGATGCAGGGATCAATTTTGTTTTGGGCAATTTCAATTTCAAAAGCTTTATTGATGGCATTTTCAGCAGCTTCGGCATCCGAATTTAAAATACCGATACAGATGGAGTGTTCTGAGGAAGCCTGGGTAATAAAAATAACATTAATACTTTCATTAGATAATACCTCAAAAAGTCTTTTGGATGAGCCCGCAACACCAATCATTCCTGGACCTTCAAGAGTAATCAAAGTAATATTGTCGATATGACTGATTCCTTTTACAGGCTGACCGTTAGAGTGTACCTGATTAGATATTAAAGTGCCTTCTGCATTTGGATCGAAAGTATTTTTGATATGAATTGGAATATTCTTTCTCAACACCGGTTGAATAGTTGGCGGATAGAGTACTTTGGCACCAAAATGTGACAACTCCATCGCTTCCTGATACGAAATAGAAGCAATAGGCTGTGCTTGTTTTACGATTTTTGGATTAGCAGTAAACATTCCGTTTACGTCGGTCCAGATTTCTAAGTCAGATGCATTTAGTGCTCCGGCAATAATGGCTGCAGTATAATCAGAACCACCACGGCCCAAAGTAGTATTGATACCATCTAGTGAAGAAGCGATAAATCCTGGCATAACCACCACCTGATTCTCATTCGAAGCAAAGAAATCAACAATTCGTTGATTTGAAATCTCAAAATTTACGGCCGCTTTTCCAAAGTTATTGTTTGTTTTGATCAGTTCACGGCTGTCTTTATAACCACTGTTTTTAAGGTGTTGTTTTAAAGCTTCCGCAATAATATATGAAGATAATAATTCACCAAAACTTAAAATCGTGTCTGAAGTTCTAGTGGATAACTCTCCCAAAAGAAAACAGCCGTCTAACAAGGTTTCAAGGTGATTGACAATTCTTTTGATATGACTTAAAAGACTGCTTTGCTCACTTACAGGAATAAGTTCTTTTAAAGCATCTAAATGTTTTTTCTCTATTTCGGCAACAATTTCTTTAAAGCCTTCATCTCCTGAAGCTGCTTTTATTGAAGCCAGTTGAAGCAAATCGGTTACTTTACTGAAAGCGGAAACTACTACTACTAATTTGTCCTCGTTTGCTTTATTGATTACTATATCTAAAACCAGTTTAATGTTTTGTGCATTGGCTACCGAAGTGCCGCCAAATTTTAATACTTTCATACGAAGTTTATATTTTTTTTAATTTGATCCCGATCGCTATCAGGAGGTATCGCCATTTTTTAATTTTTATTCACAAATCTTGAATTTTTATTTATCAGTGATGATTTTCAATTGTATTGTGAATGATGGCGATTTCATTTTGTTTCTTTTATTTTAAAAATGCAATGTTTTTTATACATCCAAAAACTTTCTTCCTTCCGAAAAAAAGTATAATAAACAGGATTATATGTAAAATGTATACCCCTAAGGGGTAGTAGTTGTTGTAGTAAATGTAACAGAAATGGCAACTCGGATTGGAGCTGTTATCGAAGAGTGATATGTAGTTCTGTTATTTGTCATTTTGATTTCCCAAAAGTACAGTTTTTTATAAAATTGAAAACCATAATTTTGTTTTTTGTGAATATTTCAAAAAATAGATGTTGATTGAGTTGATATTGGTTAATTGGTAATATATCGGCTTTATATTGTGCTTATTCGTATATTTATATTGATTTTTTTAGACCAAAGATGTTGTTTTTTAGTTCGTTTTTTTATTTAAAAAAGCTATTTCTGTTTGGTTTGCATTTGAGACACTAACTTTTTTTTGCTTTTTAGAAGCGAACCCTCCTAATTGGAATACCATATTCTAAAAATAGTATGTAATTCGGAAATAAATCGCTAAATTTAGTGTCGCTTGAACGGAAAATATGATTTTATTTTTTTTAGATGTAATTTTTAAATTATTATCAAAAATGTTGCTTTTTAATATTGATTTATTGAATTTTGGGTCCTCAAACACATCGCAAAATGGATAATATACATTATGTAAGTACAGAGGTACTTTCTTTGGAAATAGTAGAGGAGATTATATCCTATAATAAATCATTGGCATTGTCTGATGAAGCCAAAATAAATATCCAGAAATGCAGGGAATATTTAGATAAAAAAATGGCTTCACATTCAGAACCAATTTATGGAATCAATACGGGTTTCGGTTCACTTTGTAATGTGAAGATATCCAATGAAAATTTATCCAAACTACAGGAGAATTTAGTGAAATCCCATTCTTGCGGGACAGGGGAGGAAGTACCTTCCGAAATCGTGAAGTTGATGCTATTGCTGAAAATTCAATCCTTGAGCTACGGCCACTCTGGAATTCAGTTGCAAACAGTAGAACGATTAGTTGATTTTTATAATAATGACATTCTTCCTGTAATTTATACGCAAGGTTCTCTTGGAGCTTCAGGAGATTTAGCACCATTGGCGCATTTGTCATTGCCGTTGTTGGGAGAAGGTGAGGTCTATTTTGAAGGCAAAAAAGTCCATTCAAGCGAAGTTTTAAAGAAGTTTAATTGGGAACCAATCGTTTTGCAATCCAAAGAAGGTTTGGCATTATTGAATGGAACGCAATTTATGAGTGCTTATGGTGCCCATATTTTGATGAAAGCTAATAAATTTTCTTATTTGGCAGATTTAATTGCCACTATATCTTTAGAAGGTTTTGATGGACGTATTGAGCCATTTCACGAATTGATTCATTTTATTCGTCCTCACAAAGGTCAGATTGTAACTGCAAATCGTGTAAAAGGATTTTTAGAAGGAAGTGAAATTATCGAACAGGTGAAAACCCATGTTCAGGACCCATATTCGTTCCGTTGTGTGCCTCAGGTTCATGGTGCTTCGAAAGATGCTATTGAATATGTCAAAAAAGTATTTAAAACGGAAATCAATTCGGTTACAGACAATCCTAATATATTTATAGAAAGTGATGAGATTATTTCTGGCGGTAACTTTCATGGGCAGCCTTTGGCATTAGCCTTAGATTTTATGGCGATTGCTTTGGCAGAATTGGGAAGTATTTCTGAACGCAGAACGTATCAACTGATATCGGGATTGCGAAATCTTCCTGCATTTTTAGTGGATAATCCGGGCTTGAATTCCGGTTTGATGATTCCACAATATACTGCTGCCAGTATTGCAAGTCAGAATAAGCAATTGGCAACACCTTCCAGTATCGATAGTATTGTTTCCAGTAACGGACAGGAAGATCATGTGAGTATGGGTGCTAATGGTGCTACAAAAGCACTTCGTGTGATGGATAATCTGGAACGAATTTTAGCAATCGAGTTAATGAATGCTTCTCAAGCAATCGAATATAGAAGACCATTACAGTCTAGTGACTTCATTGAAATGTTCTTGAGCGCTTACCGTGAGGAAGTTCCATTGGTGAAAGAGGACAGGATTTTGCATTATGATATTGAAAAAACGGTTTCTTTTTTGAATAGTTTTCAGATAGAAGTTGATTTGTTAACAATTACTTAACATTGGCATAAAATAATGAACTAATTTTGCAATTCTAAATTAAACTAAAATGTCATTAAATAGTATTTTCCAATTTCTGGTACCAAAGGACAAAAAATTCTTTCCCCTTTTTGAAGAGGCCTCAACTAATTTAATTCAATTGGCAACATTGCTGCATGAAGCAGTGAATCTTCCTTTGAAAGAAAGAGAAGTGCTTTTTCAGAAAATAGATGAGTTGGAGCAAAGAGGTGAAGACTTAACACGCCAAACTAACCTTGAGCTAAGCAGAAATTTTATCACTCCATTTGATAGAGAAGATATTCACTCGTTGATTACTTCGATTGATAACGTAGCAGATAATCTTCACGGGGCGGCCAGCAGAATGAGATTGTATCAGGTTGATAAGATTACAAAATCAATCAGGAAATTGACTGAAATCAATTTGGAGGCTTGTCAAAATATTGATGTAGCCGTAAAAGAATTGAAAGATTTCAAGAGAATCAAGAATATTACAGCTGCCTGTTCAAGAATCAGTAAATTGGAGAACAAATCAGATACGGTATATAATAAGGCTGTTTTCGAAATTTTCGAAAATGAAACTGATGCCAAAAACATTATTAAGTACAAAGAAGTATTATCCGTTTTGGAAACTGCAACTGATAAATGTAAAAGCGTGGCAAGTGTTTTAGAATCAATTGCTGTAAAACATTCTTAATTCTATCAGTTTTACTGAAACATATTTATGGATTTTACTCTACTTATTATAATTATAGTTTTAGCATTAATCTTTGATTATATCAATGGTTTTCATGATGCAGCTAATTCTATAGCAACGATTGTAGCTACTAAAGTATTGACTCCTTTTCAAGCGGTACTTTGGGCAGCATTCTTTAACTTTTTGGCCTATTGGGTTTTTGGTTTTGGAGTAGCTGATACCGTTGCGAAAACGGCACACACCAGCAGTATTGATTTGACAGTTATATTAGCGGGTGTTATTGCAGCAATTATTTGGAACTTATTCACTTGGTGGAAAGGTATTCCTTCTTCATCTTCACATACTTTAATCGGTGGTTTTGCCGGAGCAGCTATTGCCC
Source organism: Flavobacterium maritimum (assembly GCF_040049085.1). NCBI lineage: Bacteria > Pseudomonadati > Bacteroidota > Flavobacteriia > Flavobacteriales > Flavobacteriaceae > Flavobacterium > Flavobacterium maritimum. The sequence goes on along the minus strand of NZ_JBDLZY010000002.1, from coordinate 779,496 downwards.
ATGGATTTTCTGGCGTAGTACAGGATCCGGAACATTACGGACTTAAGATAGTAAGTTGGCTGAAAGCTGCAAAAGAAGGTGAATTGTTGCCATCTGGTGTATTAATTGTCATTTTGTTTATTGTTTTTGCTCCACTATTGGGGATGATCATATCGTATTTTATCTCCTTATGGTTGATGTATTCCTCAAAGAAAAATATATATCCTAAAGTGCTTACTGTATTGTTAATGCTTGTGGCTCTTTGGTTTTTATCAGCAGTGCTAATTCCATACGAAGAGATTAAAAAACCTAGATTTGACAGTCATTTTTGGAGTGTTGTAACAGAACCGCATAATATTAAGTGGTTTTTGGTTGCTGTTATATTCTTTAGTTTAGCCATATTCAATTTATTTTTCAGTTCCTTTTCTACTTCTAAATCAGAGGCTGTATTGAAAAAAATGCAATTGTTATCTTCAGCTGCATTCAGCTTAGGTCACGGGGGTAATGATTCACAAAAAGTAATGGGTATTATTGCTGCAGCAGTTGCTGTTTATGTTAAAACAGCTCATGTCGTTGACATGCCTGCCTGGCTTGATGTAGAACTTCCAAAAGAGGACGGTTCATTTAAAATGCCCGCTTGGATTCCGTTAACCTGTTATTCAGTTATCGCGTTGGGAACCTTGAGTGGTGGTTGGAAAATTGTAAAGACTATGGGGTCAAAGATAACCAAAGTGAATGCCTTTGAAGGTGTTGTTGCAGAATCTGCTGGTGCATTAACATTGTTTTTGACAGAACATTTTAAAATTCCGGTATCAACAACACATACAATAACAGGTTCTATTATTGGTGTTGGTGTAACTAAAAGAGTATCGGCTGTTCGTTGGGGGGTAACCGTAAGTCTGATTTGGGCATGGATTTTAACAATTCCTGTCTCTGCAATTTTAGCAGCTTTGGTTTACTATTTACTTAATTTGTTTCTATAAAATTTTAGATTTTAAATCATATAAAAAAAACCATTCGCTACGAATGGTTTTTTTATGCTTTCTAAGTAATCTCTAATCTTTTTGATTTGGTTTTTAATACAAAAGATCTTGTATTTCTTTCGTTTTGTCAAATAGACTTTTTGCAAAAGGGCATAGCGGTAAAATTTTGAGATTATTTCCACGGGCGAATCGTACGGCTTCCATTACTAATTTTTTTCCTACTCCCAAACCTGCAAAACCGGAATTTACTTCAGTATGGTCAATGATGAATTTATCTGTTCCTGCCCAGGTATAGGTCATTCTTCCAGCTTCAATTTCATTTTCCGTAGCCCTAAAGTAGCCGTTTTTTGGGTCATTTATTTGTTCTATTATCATCTGTCTTTGGTTTAATACTCTGTTGTTATTTCGATTGGGTTGGTTAAAATTTTGTGCACAGGACAACTATTGGCAACGATTATTAATCTTTCTTTTTGGGTGTCGTCTAAGTTTCCTAATAATTCGATTGAACGGTTTATTTGAAATTTGTTTTCAGTTGTACTTTGACCAAATGTAACTTCAACTTTTACATCTGTTAGATCCCAACCTTTCCTGTTGGCGTACATGCGTAAAGTAATACTGGTACAAGCAGCGAGGGCGGAAGCCAGTAATTCTTTTGGCGCTAATCCTAAATCTTTACCACCGCTACTTTCAGGTTCGTCAGAAATAATATAATTTGTTTCTGATTGTATTTCTGTTTTATAAAGTTCGGTGCCAATATGGGCAGCTATTTTAATCATAATTATTGCTTTTTATTTTGCTCCGGAAGAGGAACAAATTCGGTTTCACCAGGAACTTTATCAAAAGTTTGCGCAATCCATTTTTCTTTTGCTTTTTCTATCAGTTCTTTGTTGGAAGCCACAAAATTCCAATAAATGATTCTTTCTTCAGGAAATGGCTCTCCTCCAAAAATATAAATTGTCGTATTTGCTGCCATATTGAAGGAGCAGAGTTTTGTGTCTTTAGCAATCAGAATCTGTTTTGGCCCAAAAACGTTACCTTCACTTTCAATACTACCTTCTAGAATGTATAGAGCGCTTTCGCCAAATAAATGCTCTCCAATAGTTACCGTTTGAGGAGTTGTGCTTTTTAATTCTAAAAGATAAAGAGGACTGTAAACAGGAACAGGTGATTTTCGACCAAGTACTTCGCCAGCTATAAGTTTGAATTTAATATTGTCAGCTTCCCATTCCGGAATCTGATCTTCCGGAACATGAAAAAACGAAGGTTCCATTTCCTCCAAAGCTTTAGGTAAAGCCACCCAAATTTGAAGCCCGTGTAACATTTTATCTGAAGTCCGCAAATAGTCAGGTGTTCTTTCTGAATGGACAATTCCTTTTCCGGCAGTCATCCAATTGATTTGTCCAGGTTTGATTTCCATCTCGGTTCCCAGACTGTCCCTGTGCATGATGCTTCCTTCAAACAAATAGGTCAAAGTGGAGAGCCCGATGTGGGGATGTGGTGCCACATCAAGGTTTTCGTAATCACTCATGCAGGTTGGTCCCATATGATCAATGAATGCAAATGGACCAACCATTCTTTTTTCCCGAAAGGGTAGCAGTCGTCCCACCATAAAATTGCCAATATTACTTGGGCGCTCTTCTATTATCAGTTTGATGTTTGACATTGTATCTGTTTTTAAAAATATAAAAATAAGGAAATTAATCTTCTAAAAAACCAAACTTCCCTATATTCACATCATTGAATGCTTGCAGGATTTCAGCTTGTGTGTTCATTACAAAAGGTCCGTGTGCCGCAATAGGTTCATTTATAGGCTCGCCGCTCAAGATTAAAACTACCGATTTTTCAGTTGCTTCTATAGTAAATGTCTCTCCTTCATTTTCAAATAATACAAAATGGTCTGTTGGAACATTTTCGGTATCATTTACTTTGATACTTCCTTCGATTACCAATAATCCAGTGTTGAAATGGGAAGGGAAAGAGAAAGAAGCTTTGGCGCCTTTGTTTAATTTGGCATTCTGTAAATGAACGGGTGTGAAAGTAGATGCGCTACCTTTAATTTTTTCATATTGTCCCGCAATCACTTCAATGACTCCACCGTTTTCCGGAAGTTCAAATTTCTTGATTTGATCATTGGTAATTCCTTGATATTTTGGCGCTGACATTTTATCTTTTGCCGGAAGATTGATCCACAGCTGCACCATTTGAAAATCACCTCCATTTTTACTGAAGGTTTCTTCATGGTATTCTTTGTGCAAAATTCCTGAAGCTGCTGTCATCCATTGCACATCACCTTCACCAATGATACCGCTGTTCCCTGCACTGTCATGGTGAGCTACTTTTCCGTGATAAGCAATAGTAACCGTTTCAAAACCTCTATGAGGATGTACACTTACACCTCTGGGTTGATCTGTTGGAGGAAAATAAAATTTAGAATTGTAATCCATCATAATAAACGGACTCATTCTTTTCATATCTAAATGATAGCCACTCGGAATAAAGTTATGTACTCTAAATCCATCACCTACCATATGTGGTGGTGGAGGTGCTAATACTAATTCTACTTTTTTTGTTTTCATTGCGATGTCTGATTTAATTATAGTACAAATTTACTATCGTTTAAAACCAGATGCATTGATGTAGGATAAGAAATAAATCTATGACGGTTTAAAGTTTCTTTTTGCTAATTCCTTACGAACCCTGCTTAATGTTTCAGGTGTAATTCCCAGATAAGATGCAATCATCCATTGTGGTACTCGTAGAGTAAGCTTTGGGTAAATAGTTATGAAATCCAAATAACGTTGCTCAGCTGTTGCTCCCAGTAAAAGATTTACTCTTTTTTGAAGTTGGCGGATATGATTATGTAATGCAATATTGTCCTGCTCCCGAAATGAAACACTTAATTCGGCGGCCGCATTGATGAAATTTTTATCGATAAGAACAATTTCAGTGTCTTCAATAGCATCAATAAATAATTCAGAAGGCTCGTTAAAATAGGAACTGCTTCTGTCAGAAATGATCCAATTTTCGGACGCAAATTGAATAATATGTTCCTTGCCGGTTTCATCTATGGTGTACGAACGCAGTAACCCTTTAGATACAAAAAAAGAATGATTACAAATTTCACCCGGATGAAGAAGAATGGATCCTTTTTCTACTTTTTTGAATTGTAATGTACTTGTAATCGAAAGAAACTGCTCGTCCGTCAGATTGGTCTTGGATTGAAAGTATGTTTTGAATGAATCGAGCATATTTATCTCAGGCTACAATGTGAGGTTTGTTTTTTAATTTTTATAAAAAAATCTTAAGTCAGGCTAATTGATGCCACTCAAGTTTTTATGAATACGCTTTCTTTTATAATGGGTCTGACGAAGATTGTGAACACCAGAGATGATACTGATATTGCCGTCAATCTCAAGCATAGCTAGTTTTACATCTTTAAAATATTCAACTCCATGTTCTCGCATCGCTTCTTTCAATTCATCAGAAGAAATGTTTAATTTGCTTAACGCTTTAAAATCCAGATTCCCGTTGTGAATTAAGACTTCCGGTTTTTCTTGCATAAAGCCACTAAATTTCGGAAAACGAAACATCAATTTCTTTAAAGCAAAATTAATGGTAAAAAGTACGGTTGCCGCAGCTAAGCCACCATAAAGGCTGGTGTTGTTTCCAACCATGGCATTTTGCACAGAGTTGCTTATCAATAAAATTAAAATGACATCGGCTGTATTGAGTTGTGATAATTCTTTCTTTCCAAAAAACTGCAAAGCTACAACCATGAAAAAATAAACGGCAACACTGCGAATAATGATGTCAAAATATGGATTCATTGTTTTTATTTTTTCAGTCTCAGTTTTCAGTTACATAGCAGATTGGAAAAGGCGACTACGACTGAATACTCTTAAAACTGTTTCAGTTTAAAATTCTTTTCGATGGCTTTTATCATTTCTCCTGCAATGTCTTTATTGGTAGCGCCTTCAATGCCTTCTAGCCCTGGAGAAGAATTCACTTCCAATAGTAAGGGCCCTTTTGAAGAACGAATAATATCAACACCCGCAACTCTTAAATCCATGGCTTTTGCAGCTTTTATAGCGATACGTTTTTCATCACTTGTTACTTTTATGACAGATGCGGTTCCTCCAAGATGAATGTTGGCTCTAAACTCACCTGGCATAGCCTCACGTTGAATAGCAGCTACCACTTTACCGTCAATTACAAAACAACGGATATCTTTACCATTGGCTTCTTTTATGAATTCCTGAACTAATATATTAGCATTTAGGCTTTTGAATGCGTTAATAACACTTTCTGCTGCTTTTTTTGTTTCTGCTAATACAACTCCTTTGCCTTGAGTTCCTTCTAATAATTTGACGATCAAAGGTGGTCCTCCAACCATTTTTATCAAGTCATTGGTATCTAAAGGAGAGCTGGCAAAACCGGTAGTGGGAATTTCTACGCCATGGTTAAGCAATAATTGCAACGAGAATAATTTATCGCGAGACTGTGTGATGGCGGTTGAAGAATTCAGGCAATATACTTTCAAAGCCTCAAATTGTCGTGTCAGGGCACAACCGTAAAAGGTGATACTAGGTCTGATTCTGGGAATAACAGCATCAAATTGATTTAATATTTTACCACCGCGATAATGAATTTCGGGTGTTTTGGCGTCCAATTTCATGTAGCATTCCTTGATATTTAAAAAATGCATTTCATGACCGCGCATTTCCCCAGCTTCCATTATACGTTTGTTACTGTATAATTCGGGATTGCTCGCTAAAAGACCAATGCGTAAACCCGAGCTGGCTTTTTCAGCATTCTTGTACAATTCTTTTAGATTATCGGTTGTCGGTTGTCCCAATAGATATTTTTGTTCAGGATCTACCAGAACCCTTCCGCTCATGGCTTCACGACCTAAAAGCATTCTGAAACCCATGGAGTCTCTGTTGGTCAATGTCATTTCGATAGGCCATCTCGATTCGCCCATTTTTAAATGGGTTTGAATCACATAGCGTTGTTCCCTGAAACCGCTGGAGCTTTTCACAATTCGTTTATCAACCAATGGAGCTTCGCAATGAATAACGGTTTTTAAGTTATTTTGAATAGGATTAATGTCAAATTTTACCCAATTGGCATCATTTTTAATGAAAGGCGCAATGTTTATAGCATGTAAGGCAGATGTTTTGGCACCCGAATCAACTCGTGCTTTGATGGTAGGAATATCTAACTCAGGGAAAGAACACCATTCTTCGCTACCCAGAATAACTTTATTTTCAGACATAAATTAATTTTAGTTGACCTTTGTTTTAAATATCAAATGTAAATATTTGTTTTCAAAAAAATGGGGTATTTTTATAAAGAATAAACCCGTTAAGTTTTCATAACATAACGGGTTTATTTAATCTAATAAATTAAAGAATTTATGGGTTTGTTGGCTCGCCAGCTTTATGAACCTGAACGGTCAACTCTTGTGCGCCATCTTCAATATCCATGTAAATTTCGTCTCCGGATCCAATTTTAGAAGTGATTATTTCTTCTGCAAGGGAATCTTCAACGTATTTTTGGATTGCCCTTTTTAATGGTCTGGCTCCAAATTGCTTGTCAAAACCTTTCTCGGCAATGAATGCTTTTGCTTTGTCTGAAAGAGTCAGTTTATAACCTAATTCGGCTACACGTGCATATAGTTTTTTCAATTCAATTTCGATAATCAAATCAATATGTTCTTTCTCTAAAGCATTGAATACAATTACATCGTCAATTCTGTTTAAGAATTCAGGTGCAAAAGTTTTCTTCAATGCATTTTCAATAATACTTTTTGAATTATCGTCAGCTTGAGCTACTTTGGCAGCGGTTCCAAAACCAACACCTTGACCGAAATCTTTTAACTGTCTGGCTCCAACATTGGAAGTCATGATAATGATCGTGTTTTTAAAATCGATTTTACGACCTAAACTATCCGTCAAGAAACCATCGTCAAGAACTTGCAATAACATATTGAAAACGTCTGGATGTGCTTTTTCGATTTCGTCTAAAAGTACCACACAATACGGTTTTCTTCTAACTTTCTCTGTTAATTGGCCACCTTCTTCATAACCAACGTATCCCGGAGGCGCGCCCACTAATCTTGAAATAGCAAATTTCTCCATGTATTCACTCATGTCAATACGAATCAACGCGTCTTCAGAATCGAACAATTCTTTTGCTAATACTTTTGCTAATTGGGTTTTACCAACACCAGTTTGCCCTAAGAATATAAAAGAACCGATTGGTCGATTTGGATCTTTTAGACCGGCACGATTTCTTTGAATAGAACGGGCAATTTTCATTACGGCTTCTCTCTGTCCAATAACCTTTCCTTCAATAAGTTCCGGTAATTTTGCCAGTTTATTGCTTTCCGTTTGTGCAATACGATTTACCGGAATTCCAGTCATCATAGACACCACATCGGCAACATTATCTTCTGTAACTTCTATACGATTGTTTTTAGCATCTTCTTCCCATTGCTCTTGAGCTATAGCCAAATCTTTTTCGATTCGTTTTTCATCGTCACGAAGCTTAGCTGCTTCTTCATATTTTTGCTTTTTGACTACAACATTTTTCAATTCTCGAACATCTTCCAATTGACGTTCCAAGTCCAAAATTTGTTTAGGAACCTCAATATTGGTAATATGTACTCGAGAACCGGCTTCGTCTAAAGCATCGATCGCTTTGTCTGGTAAGAATCGCTCTGACATGTATCTGTCAGTTAATTTTACACAAGCTTCAATTGCTTCAGGAGTATAGGTAACATTATGATGGTCCTCGTATTTGTTTTTGATGTTGTTCAAAATGGTAATGGTTTCCGCAACAGAAGTTGGTTCAACGATTATCTTTTGAAAACGTCTTTCCAATGCACCATCTTTTTCTATGTATTGACGGTATTCATCTAGGGTGGTAGCTCCTATACATTGAATCTCGCCTCTGGCTAATGCTGGTTTAAACATGTTTGAAGCGTCCAAAGAACCTGTTGCTCCGCCTGCGCCAACGATGGTGTGAATTTCATCAATGAAAAGAATGATATCGTCATTTTTCTCTAATTCATTCATCACAGCTTTCATTCTTTCTTCGAACTGTCCACGGTATTTTGTTCCTGCGACAAGACTGGCTAAATCTAAGGTTACAACACGTTTATTGAAAAGTATTCTGGATACTTTCTTTTGAATAATACGCAATGCTAAACCTTCGGCAATAGCAGATTTACCTACCCCAGGTTCACCTATTAAAAGTGGATTGTTCTTTTTTCGACGGCTCAAAATCTGTGAAACACGCTCAATTTCTTTTTCGCGTCCCACAACAGGGTCTAATTTTCCTTCTTCTGCCATTTCTGTTAAATCTCTTCCAAAATTATCTAAAACAGGTGTTTTTGATTTTTTATTGGATTTATTGGCCGGATTATTAAAGGAACCTTCTTTAAGACTGTCATCTTGTCCTGAATCGTCATTATATGATTCGTTTCTTGGCAAGTTTTCTAAAAAATCTTCTTCGTTTGGAGTCATGTTTAAATATTGTTCTTTAGCTACATCATAATCAATTTTCATTTTGTTGAGCAGCTTGGTTGTGGGATCGTTTTCGTTTCGTAAAATGCATAGCAAAAGATGCGCGGTACTAATCGAAGAACTTTGAAATACTTTTGCTTCAAGAAAAGTAGTTTTCAAGGCTCTTTCCGCTTGGCGCGTCAGGTGGAGGTTTTTCTTTTCGACACTAACTTCAGTGCTGGGACTTGCAGGGCTTAGAATCTCAACTTTTCTGCGTAAGTGGTCTAAATCTACGGATAAGTTATTCAGTATTTGAATTGCTTTTCCGTTACCGTCTCTGAGGATACCCAGCATCAAGTGTTCGGTTCCTATGAAGTCATGCCCTAATCGCAAAGCCTCCTCTTTGCTATAAGTAATAACATCTTTTACTCTTGGTGAAAAATTGTCATCCATAATATATAATTGATACTGTAAATTTAGTGAATTAGTGACTCAAAAACAAAAATCGTTCCCTTAAGAAGTCCTGTCAGCTAATTGACAAAAAAAAAGGCAGATGACAGGTAAAAAGATGCTTATTTTATCAACTAAAAGGGTGGATTATTTTGTTAATAAATCATTGAAATAAGTAGTCTGAAATATGCTAAAAAAATTCAAAAATCCGTATATTGGCACGTTTGTAAACTAATATAATATTTTAATATAACAACTTATGTCTGAAGGAGAAAAGTTAATTCCTATTAACATAGAAGATGAAATGAAATCTGCTTACATCGATTATTCGATGTCGGTAATTGTATCAAGAGCACTTCCAGATGTTAGAGATGGCTTGAAACCAGTGCATCGACGAGTGCTTTACGGAATGTATGATTTAGGAGTTTTTTCAAATAGAGCCCATAAAAAATCCGCGAGAATTGTTGGGGAAGTTTTGGGTAAATATCACCCTCATGGAGATACATCAGTTTACGATGCCATGGTTCGTATGGCTCAGGAATGGAGTATGCGTTATTTATTGGTTGACGGACAAGGTAACTTTGGTTCGGTAGATGGTGATAGTCCTGCAGCAATGCGTTATACGGAAGCCAGAATGCGCAAGATTTCGGAAGAAATAATGGCAGACATAGAAAAAGAAACTGTTGATTTTCAGTTGAATTTTGATGATACACTTTATGAGCCAAAAGTAATGCCAACACGTGTTCCTACTTTGTTGGTAAATGGGGCTACCGGAATTGCTGTAGGTATGGCAACTAATATGCCTCCACATAATCTTACGGAAGTAATCAATGGGACATTGGCTTACATCGATAATAATGAAATTGAAGTTGATGAATTAATGACTCATATAAAGGCTCCGGATTTTCCAACTGGAGGTGTGATATATGGTTATGAAGGGGTTCGCGAAGCTTTCAAAACAGGAAGAGGTCGAATTGTAATGCGTGCCAAAGTTGGTTTTGAAGAAGTTGACGGAAGAGAATGTATCATTGTTACCGAAATTCCTTATCAAGTCAATAAAGCGGATATGATTAAGCGTACTGCTGATTTGGTAAATGATAAGAAAATTGATGGAATTGCAAATATTCGTGATGAATCGGATAGAAACGGTATGCGTATCGTTTATATTTTAAAACGTGATGCAACACCTAATGTAGTTTTGAACACGCTTTATAAGTTTACGCAATTACAAGCTTCTTTCAGTGTAAATAATATTGCCTTGGTAAAAGGACGTCCGCAAATGTTGAATCTGAAAGATATGATTCACTATTTTGTGGAGCATCGTCATGACGTGGTAATCCGCAGAACGCAATTTGAATTAAGAAAAGCGGAAGAAAGAGCTCATATTCTTGAAGGATTGATCATTGCCTCAGATAATATAGATGAAGTTATCGCTTTGATTAAGGCGTCTAAAAATACAGAAGAAGCCAGAGAGAAATTAATCGAAAGATTTAAATTGTCTGACATTCAGGCTCGTGCTATTGTTGAAATGCGTCTTCGTCAGTTAACTGGTCTGGAGCAAGATAAATTAAGAGCAGAGTACGAAGAAATAATGAAGTTGATTGAGCGTTTGAGAGCTTTATTAGCGGATGTAAATTTAAGAACCGAATTGATCAAAGAAGAACTTATTGAAATTCGTGATAAATATGGTGATGCCCGTCGTTCATTGATTGAATATTCAGGTGGAGATGTAAGTATTGAAGATTTGATTGCTGATGAAAATGTTGTTATTACCATTTCACATGCAGGTTATATCAAACGTACAAACTTATCTGAGTACAAAACACAAAATAGAGGTGGTGTTGGACAAAAAAGTGCCGGGACAAGAGATCAGGATTTCTTGGAGCACATGTTTGTTGCAACAAATCATCAATATATGATGTTCTTTACCCAAAAGGGAAAATGTTTCTGGATGCGTGTTTATGAAATACCGGAAGGAAGTAAAACAGCCAAAGGTAGAGCAATCCAAAATCTTGTTAATATAGAAAGTGATGATAAGGTAAAAGCATACATTTGTACCCAAGATTTAAAAGATCAAGACTACATTAAGAGCCATAATTTAGTTATGGTTACTAAAAAAGGTCAGGTTAAGAAAACTTCTTTAGAGAAATATTCTAAACCAAGGGTAAATGGTGTTGCTGCTATTACTATTAAAGAAGGGGATGAATTATTAGAAGCAAAACTGACCAATGGAGAAAGTCAAATTATTTTGGCTGTAAAATCTGGAAAACTTGTTCGTTTTGAAGAAACTAAAACGCGTCCAATGGGAAGAACAGCTTCTGGAGTTCGTGGAATTACGTTAAAAGATGATACTGATGAAGTTATTGGTATGGTTACTGTAAACGATATGAACAGCGAAATTTTAGTTGTTGCTGAAAATGGTTACGGAAAACGTTCTAGTCTTGACGAATACAGAATTACAAACCGTGGAGGTAAAGGGGTTAAAACCTTAAATATTACCGAGAAAACAGGGAAGCTTATTTCTATAAATGCGGTAACCGATGCAGATGATTTAATGATTATTAATAAATCTGGTTTAACTATTAGAATGGCTGTTGAAGACTTAAGAGTTATGGGACGTGCTACGCAAGGAGTTAAATTAATCAATATCAAAGGAAATGATTCGATTGCTGCTGTTACTAAAGTAATGAAAGATGACGTGGCCGAAGAAGAAGAAGGTGCTTCTGAAGCTATTGAAAGAGTGAAACCAGTCTTAGAAGTACTAGAAGATGATGGTGCCGAAGAAGACGAAGATGAGGATGATGATTCAGCAGAGGAAGATGATGATTCTGAAGATGAGGACGATTCTGATGATGAAGCATAAGAAAGTTAAGAATAAATATAAATAAAAATTGAATATTATGAAAAGTAAATATGTAATACTAGCGTCAGCATTATTGATATCAGTAGCTACTTTTGCTCAAAAGGACCAAATTAAAGCTGCTGAGAAAGCGTTAAAAGCTGGAAACTCTCAAGAAGCTGTCGCAATTCTTAAGGATGCGGAAAATTTAATAACTAATGCTACAGATGCAGAAAAAGCGCAATATTCTTTTGTGCAAGGGAATGCTTATTTGGATTTGGCTAATAAAAAGGTTGAGACATCTAAGAATCTTTCTCTTGCGGCAAAAGCATATCAGGATTTAATTGCTATTGAGAAAGCCTCGGGAAAAGTAAAATATTCTACACAGGCTGCCACTTCAATAACAGATATTAAATACAAATTGATTAACAGTGCTGTTGAAGATTCCAAAGCGGATAAACATGCGGATGGAGCCAAAAAATTATATGATGCATATTTATTAGACAAAAAAGATACGATCAATTTGTATTATGCTGCTTCTACTTATGTAAATGCAAAAGATTATAATGCAGCATATAAGTTATATGACGAGTTAAAAACCATAAATTATTCAGGAAAAGGAACTAATTATATGGCTGTTAATAAACTTTCTGGTGAAGAAGATGCGTTTTCAACAGCTGCTGAAAGAGACAAAATGGTTAAGATGGGAACCCATGAAAAGCCTAGAACTGAAGTAATACCATCTAAAAGAGGTGAGATTTATAAAAATATGGCGTTAATTTTGGTTCAGGAAGGAAAAACTGAAGAAGCAAAAAAATCAATTGCTGATGCCAGAAAAGCAAATCCAGATGATACTTCATTGGTTTTAACTGAAGCTAATTTGTATTTAGAAACAAAAGATTACGATACTTATAAAAAATTAATTGCTGAGGTATTAGAAAAAAATCCTAATAATGCGGACTTGATTTTTAATTTAGGGGTATTAAGTGCTAATGCAAAAAATACTCAAGAAGCTGAGAAGTATTATACAAAAGTTATGGAGATTGATCCTACTTATATCAATGCTTACATTAATATGGCTGCATTAAAGCTAGAAAATGAAAAAGTTATCATTGACGAAATGAATAAGTTAGGCACATCTACTAAAGACATGAAGCGTTATGATGAATTGAAGGCCAAAAGAGAAGCGTTGTTTAGAAGTACAATTCCTTATCTTCAAAAAGCGGTTGAATTAGATCCTAAAAACGTTGATGTAGCTAAAACACTTTTAAATGTGTACAGTGCTCTTGAAATGACTACGGAATACAAAGCGTTAAAAGCTAAAATTCAATAGTTCTCTTTGTTTAAAAAGGATTTCAAATTATATTTTAAAACCCGATTATTTATTAATCGGGTTTTTTTTATGCTTGTTTTAAATAGAAGAGGACTATATTTCTTTTAAAAAATACAAATCTGTGGTAAGTTGATTGGTTTTTGTTTTAAGATATGTTTACTTTTTTGGGTTCTTCTTTATTCTATTTTTATTTTTTGTAACCAAGTATTAATTTAAAGTTAAATTTTATGATAATTTCATTTGCTAAATCAAAATTTAATTCTATTTTAGTTGAAATAATTAATTTAAACCATTTATTAAGGAATAAAATTACACAAAGTAAAAAAAATATTGTTAAATTCTATTTTTTATGTAATGTTTACGATTGATTGTCCCAAATCTATTCTTGAACTAAAAACTTATTTGTTATGAAAAGTAAATTTGTAATACTATCTACAGTATTATTGATGTCTGTTTGCACTTTTGCGCAAAAAAACCAAATTAAAGCGGCACAAGGGGAATTAAATAGTGGGAATCCGCAGGGAGCTTTGAGTACATTAAAAGCCACTGAATATTTAATTGTGAATGCTAAGGATGAGGATAAATCTGATTTTTATTTTTTGAAGGCTAAAGTCCTGACCACTCTAGCGGGCAATAATATCGATTCTGCTGAAAATCTTTCTCTTGCTGTTTCAACTTATGAGGAGTTGATAACGGAAGAAGTAGCTTCTGGTAATTTGAAATATGCTGTCCAAGCAAGAGCGGCTATTAAGGAAATTAAAAGTAATTTAGAGAATAGTGCTATTGCTGATTCTAATTCAGGTAAGTATGTTGATTGTGCCGGAAAAATGTACTATTTGTATCAAATGGATAAGAAGGATACTTTGAAATTATTCTATGCTGCTTCCAATTACGTAAATGCCAAAAATTACGATTTAGCATTAAAACACTATAAAGAATTAGCGCAGTTAAATTATTCTGGAAAAGGATTAGAATATTATGCGACAAACAAAAAAACTAAAACAGAAGAGTTGTTTTCATCTGTAGCAGGTAGAGATGCAAGCGTAAAAGATGGGACGCATGAAAAATCCAGAAATTTCATGGCCCCTTCAAAAAGAACAGAAATATATAAAAATATGGGATATATATATTCTGAAAAAGGGGATTTGGATAATGCTGAAATCTGTTATAAAAAAATTCTAGAATTAGATCCTAAAAACTTAAATGCTTATATTGATTTGGCTTATCTAAAACAGGATTCCAGAAAGAAATTAGTAGATGAAATGAGTGCATTAGGTACATCTGCAAAGGATATGAAGGTGTATGAAGAACTGAGAGTGAAAAAAGATGAAATAATAAAAAGTGCCGTTTTTTATCTGGAAAAAGCAAATCAGATGGACTCTAAAAACGTTGAGGTTTCAAAAATGTTGCTGAACTCTTACAGGGCCTTAGATATGACAACAGAGTACAATGCTTTAAAAGCAAGAATGTAGTTTTAATCAAGAATATAAAAAAAACCTATCAAGAATTGTAATTCGAGATAGGTTTTTTTATTTATATAATTTTTTTAATTACTCTCAACTTATGAGTGTGCTTATTTATTTCTGGATTGTAGATTCCAAGATGATCTAAGCGGTCGATCCGGACTTTTCCACTGGCGTGAATGATATAGTTATTTTCCATGATGATTCCCACATGGATTATATTTCCTTCGTCATTGTCAAAGAATGCTAAATCTCCAGGTTCGCTTTCTTCTATAAAACTTAATGGTTCACCCTGTGTTGCCTGTTGGGAAGCATCCCGAAGTAATTTGTAGCCATTGAGTTTATAAACCATTTGCGTGAAACCGGAACAATCAATACCAAAAGGTGTTTTTCCTCCCCATAAATAAGGGGCGTTAAGATACATAAAGGCCGAACGAATTAAAGAATCTTTAGTTTTTACACCACTAATTTTTGTTCCTTCAAATTCAAAATTTAAAATATTAATATCATTGTAATTTAAAAAAGACAAAGAAGAAGCCAGTGGTATAGGAATTAATAAGTTGTTTGGAGTTGTGATGTATTCTATCAAATCGGCATTCAAAATAATGGCGTCTTTTGATAATTGATGATAGTTGGTTTCGGAAATGGGTTGAAATTGCTTTGAATCTACCCAACCTTCATATTCGTCATATTGCATTTTGATTCTCGACCATTGTTTGTATTGCTCCAAAACTTCAAAATGTTCACCAAACAAAACTTGGGAAACAATTTCGCTTTTGTCGCTGGGTTCAAATCGTAGAGGGATAATGGCTAGATTACAAATTCCGAACATCTATTGTGTTTTAAATTTTTAATGATGCATTCTAAATGATGAGGTTTCATTTAAAATGCATCATTTAGAATAATTTTTTAAATTCTTTCAATAACTATAGCAGAAGCGCCACCACCACCATTACAGATAGCTGCAGCACCAATTTTACTGTTATTTTGTTCTAAAACGTTTAAAAGAGTAACGATGATTCGAACTCCTGAGCATCCTAATGGATGTCCTAAAGATACAGCGCCACCATTTACGTTTACTTTATCGTTGTCTAAATTTAAAATCTTTGCATTCGCTAATCCAACTACTGCAAATGCTTCGTTGAATTCGAAATAATCTACATCCTCTATTGATAAACCTGCTTTCTTTACGGCTTTAGGAAGTGCCAGTGCGGGACTGGTTGTGAACCATTTTGGCTCTTGCGCTGCATCTGCATAACCGCTGATGTAAGCCAAAGGTTTTAAATCTAATGAAATTGCCTTTTCTTCACTCATCAATACTACTGCAGCAGCACCATCATTTATTGTTGAAGCATTGGCGGCTGTAACAGTTCCGTCTTTAGTAAAGACAGCATTTAAAGAGGCAATTTTGTCTAATTTAACGTTAGTGAATTCTTCGTCTTTTGAGATTATAATTGGATCTCCCTTTCTTTGAGGAACTGAAACCGGTACAATTTCGTTGTCAAATTTTCCAGATTCCCAAGCTTTCGCAGAACGCTCATAGGATTGAATTGCGAAGTTATCTTGATCTTCTCTGCTGATATTGTATTCGGCAGCACATAAGTCCGCACAAACACCCATAGCGCTGTTATCGTAGGCATCAGTAAGACCATCCTTTTGCATGCCGTCAACCATTGTGCCTGGTCCAAATTTGATTCCATTTCTCAAATGCATGTAATGAGGAATCAAACTCATGTTCTCCATACCTCCAGCTACAACGATTTCGGCGTCACCACATAAAATGGCCTGTGTTCCGAGCATAACAGATTTCATTCCTGAAGCACATACTTTATTTACAGTGGTACAAGCAACACTATTTGGTAAACCTGCAAATAGGGCAGCCTGACGAGCAGGGGCTTGACCCACACCAGCCTGAACGACATTACCCATAAACACTTCGTCAACTAAATTAGGATCTAATTGGATTCTATCCAAAGCACCTTTTATGGCTACTGCTCCTAATTTGGGAGCTGTAACTGTAGATAATCCGCCCATAAAACTTCCGATAGGTGTCCTAACGGCTGAAACGATAACGACTCTTTTGTTCATGATTTATATAATCTTAGTTTATGTAGCAAATTTAATCTTTTTTAGGTAAATTCATATTTTCATGTCAGTATTATATTTTTCAAAAAAGGACGTGTTTTTTAATTTTGGCTATAGGCTTGATAGTGAAGTGTTTTAAGAAAAATATGAAAAAACATTGAAAAAAAGTGTCAAAATAGTTGCGAGTAATGCAATGTTGTGTTACATTTGCAACCGCAAAATAGGACATGTTTCCTTGAGCTTGGAGAGGTGCCAGAGCGGTAATGGAGCAGATTGCTAATCTGTCGACGAGTAATCGTCGCCAGGGTTCGAGTCCCTGTCTCTCCGCTTATTAAATTTTGTGCATCGGGGTGTAGCGTAGCTCGGTTATCGCGCCTGCTTTGGGAGCAGGAGGCCGCAGGTTCGAATCCTGCCACCCCGACAAATTCTTTTTAATGAGAAATGGACGCATAGCTCAGCTGGATAGAGCACCTGCCTTCTAAGCAGGCGGTCGAAGGTTCGAATCCTTCTGCGTTCACATCAAAACCCACTTTTTATAAGTGGGTTTTTTGTTTTTGGGTGTTTTCTTATTTCTGTCTTCATGAGTCAAACCCAAAACCTGTGGGGTAGTAAAAATTAGGCAATATTAGTTAGTCTAAAAATGAAAAAAAGGTAATGTTTCTAACTCCCTTGAATTGTAATCAAAAACTATGATTTAGACATTAAAAGATTCAGCCGAAACATTTGTACTTCTGTTGTCAAAATAATTTAAGATTGATCTGTTAGTATTCAATTCTCTTTTGATTGAAATGAATAGAATTAAGCCCTTCCTTTTTTTAAAACCAATATTGGTAGTTGATTGCTTTTATCGTGTAAATAAGCCCTGTTTTAAAGCAATAGACCTCTAGTTGTAATTAAACCTGACTAATATAGATGCATACTCTAATTCATTTGTGATCGTCTCAAAGTGTTTGGGGAATACAAGATTTAATTTTTGTTTTATTATAATGTCAAAAAAAAATCCCCAATTACAAAAGTAATTGAGGATTGAATTATTAATTAATAGAAATATTATTCGTTGACAATAACCCATTCTCCAGTGGATAATAGATTTTCTGCTTTTTTATATTTCATACTTTCTGTTTTTCCTGTAGCAACCTGTTTGATAGTAACAGTATCATTACGATTGATTTTTGGCATATCTCTCACGATTGTTTCCGTCACGTGATGTTGTTGTGTTTCGCCAGCTTCACGATTGATACTTTCGCTATTTGGAATTTCGTCTTTACTCAATTTATAATCTTCTTTTTGACGAACTTCTTTTGCTTCTTCGATTTTTGGCGTGTTTTGAGCTGGTAAATCACCTTTGAATAAGAATGAAATCACTTCTTTGTTAACATCGTCAAGCATCGCTCTAAACAAATTGAAAGCTTCCAGTTTATAGATAAGCAATGGGTCTTTTTGTTCGTGAACGGCTAATTGAACAGATTGTTTCAACTCGTCCATTTTACGTAAATGTTTTTTCCAAGCTTCGTCTACAATAGATAAAGTGATGTTTTTCTCAAAATCAGCAATCAATTGGGCACCTTCAGTCTCGTATGCTTTTTTCAAATCGGTAACCACATTCAAGGTTTTGATCCCGTCTGTAAACGGAACTACAATACGCTCAAAGTGATTGTTTTTTTCTTCGTAAACTCCTTTTATAATAGGGTAGGCTTCTCTGGCGCTTCTTTCCGTCTTTTCAGTGTAAAATTGAAGTGTAGCTTTATAGATTTTACCAGTTAATTCCATTTCTGATAATTTCACAAACTCACTTTCCGAAACCGGAGAAGTGATAGAGAAATAACGGATCAATTCGAACTCGAAATTTTTGAAATTATTAGTTACTTTATTTTCACTTACAATTAATTCGCAAGTATCGTAAAGCATATTGGCAATATCCAGTTTTAAACGCTCGCCAAACAAGGCATGACGACGACGTTTGTAAACTACTTCACGTTGCGCATTCATAACATCATCATACTCTAATAAACGTTTACGAACACCGAAATTGTTTTCTTCTACTTTTTTCTGTGCACGCTCGATAGATTTAGTCATCATTGAATGTTGAATCACTTCACCTTCCTGCAATCCCATTCTGTCCATTACTTTAGCAACTCTTTCAGAACCAAATAAACGCATTAGGTTGTCTTCAAGTGAAACATAAAACTGAGAACTTCCCGGATCTCCCTGACGACCGGCACGACCTCTTAACTGACGGTCTACACGACGGGAATCATGACGTTCTGTACCTACAATTGCTAAACCTCCTGCTGCTTTTACTTCGGCAGATAATTTAATATCCGTTCCACGTCCAGCCATGTTGGTTGCGATTGTAACTACTCCAGGTTTTCCTGCTTCTTCAACAATTTGGGCTTCTTGTTTGTGCATTTTTGCATTCAATACATTATGAGTAACCCCTCTCATTTTTAGCATTCGGCTTAATAACTCCGAAATCTCTACAGATGTGGTACCAATAAGAACAGGTCTTCCTGCTTGTGATAATTCTGTTACATCTTCAATAACCGCGTTGAATTTTTCGCGAGTAGTTTTATAGATAAAATCTTCTTTGTCTTTTCTAGCCATCGGTCTGTTGGTAGGAATTTCTACAACATCCAATTTGTAAATTTGCCATAGCTCACCAGCTTCAGTAACAGCTGTTCCAGTCATACCTCCCAGTTTGTTGTACATCCTGAAATAGTTCTGAAGGGTTACTGTAGCAAATGTTTGTGTAGCAGCTTCAATTTTTACGTTTTCTTTTGCTTCAATTGCTTGGTGTAATCCATCAGAATAACGGCGACCATCCATGATACGACCAGTTTGTTCATCAACAATCATAATCTTATTGTCCATGATAACATACTCAACATCTTTTTCAAAAAGAGTATAGGCTTTCAAAAGCTGTGTCAAAGTGTGAATACGCTCACTTTTTACACCGAAATCTTGGAATAATTTTTCTTTCTCTTCTGCTTCTGCGTCTTTATCCAGTTTTTTCTTTTCGATAGCAGCAATTTCGGTTCCAATGTCTGGAAGTACAAAAAAGTTATTATCAGCTGAATCTGAAGACAAGAATTTAATTCCGTTATCAGTCAATTCAACCTGATTGTTTTTTTCTTCAATTACAAAATACAAAGCTTCATCCACTTTATGCATGTCACGTTTGTTATCTTGCATGTATTGATTTTCAGTTTTTTGAAGCAATTGCTTAATGCCTTCTTCACTTAAAAACTTAATCAAAGCTTTATTTTTAGGTAAGGATCTATACGCTCTCAATAGGTTGAATCCGCCGTCTTTTGTGTTTCCTTCTTTGATTAGTCTTTTTGCTTCCGCTAAAAAGCCGTTAGCCAATTGTCTTTGTAAACCAACAAGGTTTTCGATTTTAGGTTTTAGTTCGTTGAACTCATGACGATCTCCTTGCGGAACCGGACCCGAAATAATAAGAGGTGTTCTTGCGTCGTCAATCAATACAGAATCGACCTCATCGACAATTGCATAATTGTGTTTTCTTTGAACCAAATCATCAGGAGAATGTGCCATGTTATCTCTTAAGTAGTCAAAACCAAATTCATTATTGGTTCCATAAGTGATATCAGCATCATAGGCTTTTTTTCTACCTTCGGTACTTGGTTGGTAATTATCAATACATTCAACTGTTAACCCATGAAATTCGAATAAAGGAGCTTTCCATGTGCTGTCACGTTTAGCCAAGTAATCATTTACTGTAACCAAGTGTACACCATTTCCAGTCAAAGCATTCAAGTAAAGAGGTAAGGTTGCTACCAATGTTTTTCCTTCACCCGTTTGCATTTCAGCAATTTTTCCTTCATGTAAAACCATTCCACCAATCAATTGTACGTCATAGTGAATCATGTCCCAGGTAATTTGCTTACCTGCTGCATTCCATGAATTGGCCCATATAGCATTGTCTCCGTCCAAAGTGATATAATCTTTAGTAGCAGATAACTCTCTGTCTTTAGGCGTTGCGGTTACAACTAATTGGGTGTTTTCTTTAAATCTTCTGGCTGTTTCTTTGACAACAGCAAAAGCTTCAGGAAGAATTTCCATCAATGTTTTTTCAGAGATGTCGTAAGCTTCCTTTTCTAAAGCATCAATAGCGATATAAATATCCTCTCGTTTATCTATATCTTCAATAGTTTCCACTTCTTTTTGAAGTGCGGCAATTTTCGCGTCTTTTTCAGCGCGGTCCTGTTTTATTTTTTCTTTAAAAAAGACTGTTTTAGCTCTAAGTTCATCATTGGATAATGCCATTAAAGGACTCTCAAAAGTCTTAATTTTATTTAAATACGGTTGTAAAGCCTTGACATCATTTTGTGACTTGTCACCCACAAAGACTTTAATAATGCTGTTTATGAAACTCATGATTTATTGGTATTTCTATTTTTTGTAATTGTGTAAATTTAAACAAAAAAAAAGCCTCTTTTGAGACTTTTTCCTTGGGTTATTTTTTAATATTCATCCTCGTTCCAAAGATAATCTTCGTCTGTAGGATAATCTGGCCAAATTTCTTCCATTGATTCATATATCTCGCCTTCATCTTCTATTGATTGAAGGTTTTCTACCACCTCTAATGGAGCTCCTGCTCTAATAGCGTAGTCAATAAGTTCGTCTTTGTTAGCAGGCCATGGTGCATCACTAAGATAGGATGCTAATTCTAATGTCCAATACATGTTTTGTCGATTTAGTTTGTGCAAAAATAATTTTTTTACTGAAAAAGACAAGTAAAAATCGATTTATTTTGATAAAAAGTTAAGAACGTCTTTTTTATAGCTGATTTCTGATTTTTGATTAACAATTTTTGATTTTAAAAAAAAGGATATTTAAATCTTTTAAATCAATTTTTTTGATCTGTTAAACTGGAATCTTTAAGTCTTTAAAAAATCTGATACCAAAATAGTTAGTCTGAAATCAAAAATTTTATTTCCTTGGAATCCATTGAACTTCCTCAGCGTTTAAATCGTGTGACAACTTTCGTGCCAACACAAACAGGTAGTCAGAAAGTCGGTTTAAGTACCGGATTGCTATTTCGGCGACAGGCTCATTGTGGCTCAAATGTACCGCTAAACGTTCAGCACGACGGCAAACGCAACGTGCAATATGACAATATGACACAGTAGTGTGTCCTCCGGGAAGAACAAAATGCGTCATTGGTGGTAACGCTTCTTCCATACTGTCAATTTCGTTTTCGAGTAATTCGATATCAGATTCTAAAATTCCGAGTTTTTTTAAACGGAGTTCACCATTTTTTAGAACTTCTTTTTCTGGGGGAGTGGCAAGAATGGCTCCAACAGTAAACAAACGATCTTGAATTTCGATAAGGATATTTTTGTAGTGGGCATCCATTTCCTGATCCCGAATTAGGCCGATATGAGAATTCAGTTCATCAACTGTTCCATAACTTTCGATACGGGCATGATCTTTTGGAACTCTGGTTCCGCCAAAAAGTGCTGTGACTCCCTTATCTCCTGTTTTTGTATATACTTTCATTTTTTGTGTTTAATCGGTCATTTGTGTATCTGTTTAATCGATTTAACAATAACCGAATAAACAAATGATCTATTTAATTTTAATTGTATCGCTTTCTATCATTCCGTCACGCAAACGAATAACTCGGTGTGCATACGCTGCGATTTCTTCCTCGTGTGTTACCAGAATAACGGTGTTACCATTGGCATGGATATCACCAAAAAGTTTCATGATTTCAAGCGATGTTTTACTGTCTAAATTTCCGGTAGGCTCATCGGCAAGAATAATGGATGGTTTGTTTACCAAAGCTCTTGCAACAGCCACACGTTGACGTTGTCCTCCTGAGAGTTGGTTAGGTTGATGATCCATTCTGTCAGCAAGATTTACTTGTGCTAATACTTGCTTGGCACGTTTGTATCGATCGGCCTTAGAGTAACCTGCATAGATCATCGGTAAAGCAACATTGTCTAAAGCGGTTGTTCTGGGCAAAAGATTAAAAGTCTGGAAAACAAAGCCAATTTCTTTATTGCGAATTTCAGCTAATTCATCATCTTTCATCTGACTGACATCTTTTCCGTTCAAAATATAAGTTCCAGAAGTAGGTGTGTCCAAACATCCTAAAAGGTTCATCAAAGTAGATTTTCCTGATCCGGAAGGTCCCATTAGCGCAACGTATTCGCCTTTATTTATTTCTAAGTCAATGCCTTTTAATACATAAACGATTTCGTTTCCGAGAACAAAATCTCTTTTGATATTGGTTATTTTAATAAGCGGTTTTGCCATCGGGATTTAGGATTGTTGAATTACAATTTTCGATTTTAAAAGTACAAAAGACTTTTGAATTAAGACATAAGTAGCCATAAATACATTTTTGTTACAGCCGTTTTGTTACAAAAAAACAACGGCTTGTCATTGACTAATCTATTTTTGAGTATTTAAATATTGGTTCAAACAATAGTTGATTTTCAAATGAATATATTAGATCAGCCTGTTAATTGTTTTTGTTTCATAATTAAGAGGATTGTTTTCATAATTTTTGGATTTGTATTGAATGTCAAGTGTTTAAGCCTACATTTACTTGAATAATAAAAAAAATATAAAATTATGAAAAACGCAAAATTGTTTTTAGTGATAGCGTTAGTCGCTTTAGGATTCTCCTCTTGTAAAGATGAAAAGGAAACACAAGCTCAAAAAATAGTAGACACCTATGTAATGTATGTTGATTCATTAGGAAATGTTTCTTCGTTAGATGCCGAAGGAAATTGGGAAGATATTGATGGCAATTATCAAATGAGAAGTAAAGAAGCTGATGCGGCTTTAGCTAATTTGAAAGATAAAATTGAAGCTCAGAAACGTATTGATGCAAGTAGGGCTAAATATTTAGAATTAAAAGCTAAAGTGGAAGCAGATAGAGCAGCAGCTCAGAAAGCAGCAGCAAATACAAATCCGAAACAACAATTGCGTAATGCTTTGTTTGGTGAAGGTAAAATAGGGGATGATATGAATTTTAATTGGGTAAATGCTTCTAATATTCTTAGTGTATACCAACAATTTGTGCAAACTGCCGAAAGTAATAAGGACAATTATTCCCGTGAAGATTGGGATGAGGTGAAATTGATGTATGAAGCATTAGATAGCAGAAAAAATACAGTGGAAAATGAAGGGCTTACTTCTGAGGATAATAGGAAAATTGCAAGTTTAAAATTAAAATTTGGACCAATGTTTAAATTGAATAGAATGGGAGCAAAATCAGAAGAAATGGCTAAGGCTAAAGATTAGGTAATTATTAATTCAAGGAGAGATGACCGCAGTAATTGCGGTCATTTTTTTTGGTACAAATATAAAAAGGTTCTTGTTTCTGTTCTTTTCTAAAGAATACTACTAATTTTCAGGTTCTTGAAGCAAGAGCTCAATTATGATATTTTGTAAATTTTTGTAATATCCTTTAATATTTCATCAAAGTCAATCTTCAGATCAATTAATTTTCCGGTATGAATATCAAAAATCCATCCGTACACTTTTAAATTTCTTTCAATATTTGCTTTTTGAACTTCGGCAGTTTTGATGATATTAATGCATTGTTCCTGTACATTTAATTCCACCAGCTTTTTATATTTCTCTTCCTCATTTGTAATGGCGTCGAGTTTTTTTCTGTGTAGTCGGTATACATCACGAATATTTCTTAACCAAGGATTTAATATTCCTAAATCGGATTGTTGCATGGCCGCGAGCACACCGCCACAACCATAATGTCCACAAACAACAATATGATTCACTTTTAAATGCATGACGGCATAATTGATCACCGACATGGAGTTTAGGTCGGTATTGGGAACCATATTAGCGATATTGCGATGCACAAAAACCTCTCCCGGTTGCAGCCCCATAAGTTCTTCGGCAGAAACACGACTGTCAGAACAACCGACATAAAGGAATTCCGGTGACTGGCCCGCTGATAGTTTATCAAAATAGTTTTCGTCAGCTTGAAGTTGTTTGGCAATCCAATTTCTGTTATTCTTGAAAATCTGTTTGATATCCATACTGTTTTTTTTGTTTAAAGTTATTAATCTATGTTCGAATGACAAAATGTTGTTTTTCCTGTTCTCTCCTGAAAAACACCAATCCCCATTGAAAAGTATCAATGGTGACTTTTACTTTTGGATGATTTTTAATGATTTCCCAAGCTTCTTCCATTTCCGGAGACCAATGAATATCATCAAATATCCAGACGCTATCGTTAGTAATGCTTGGTAATAAAAGTTCAAAATAATCTAATGTTGCTTTTTTTGAATGATTCCCGTCGAAGTAAATAAGGTGAAAGTCAAAAGGCGAAAGTTGAAAGTCGCTCAAATAACTATTGAATTCTGTCACGACTGAATTTATATTGGTTAAGCCAAATTGTCTGAATTGGTTTTGGGCAATTTTAGCAGTTTCCGGACAACCTTCAAGGGTTGTGATTTTTGCTTTTGTCCCGACACTTCGGGATCCAAGAGAAAGAGCAGAAGTGGCCAGTCCCAGCGAAGTTCCAATTTCCAAAATAGATGAAGGTTGAAAATAATGTACAATTCTGAATAATAATTCCGCTCGTTTTGGACTAATTCCTGCCGTTTTAGCAATCTTGGAGATTTCTCTGGTATTGGATTTAAAAACTTTAGAACCCGCACCAAAATCAGTTACTTCAATCGAATTTTTATTAGTCAGAAGCGCTTTTCTGTATTCTTTTAAAATGGAATATTCCGGTTTTGATTTTTTATCGTAAAAACATTTGGTAATCAAATTAAACACAAAAGGCGAATGCACCGCATGTTCGTTTTTTGAGTGCCAAAGGAATTGTAGGTATGATTTTATTTGGAATACCATAGCGAATTTTACAAAGTGGGCACGAAGATACTAAGATAATAGTCTAAAGTCAAATGTCATAAAGTTGAAAGTTTCAGCGCGTCAAAGTCAGCATGAAGACTTTACGACTTTTAAAACACTATCTTTGCGGTCTTGGTGTTTTTGCTAATGAAAATGCCCGTTTTATATAATGATGACACCAGAAATAGAAAATAAGACAGCCATAAGTTCAGAAGAAATTGACCGCTGCATCGCTATTCTTGCACAATTGAATACCGATACTGACCAAATTTTTGAAATACCAAAAGAACAGAGAACGGCTTTAATCAAAGCGGCTGGACAATTTTCGCGCCCTGACCGTGATGAGTTTGCTAAAAGGAAAAAGGATGGAAAAGCTGTAGCCAAACGCAAACAGGAAAAGAAAGACAGAACCGCCCGCAAAGTAACCGGAATCCGTTCTGCCCGTGAAGCGAGTGTTTTTGTCGCACCAAAACTATTGGCTTTAAACGATCTTGCTCACAAAGAACAATTAGAATTGGAGACGCCAAGAAACTGCTATGTCTGTAAAACAGAGTTTACCAAAATGCACCATTTTTACGATACCATGTGTACCGATTGCGGTGATTTTAATTATGCTAAGCGCTTTCAAACCGCAGATGTAAAAGGACAGATTGCCGTGATTACAGGCTCTCGTTTGAAAATAGGTTATCATATTACCTTGATGTTATTAAGAGGAGGAGCTACGGTTGTTGCAACGACCCGTTTTCCTGTGGATTCAGCTTTGCGTTTTTCTAAGGAAGATGATTTCATGGAGTGGGGGCATCGCTTAAAAATTCACGGATTGGATTTGCGACACATTCCAAGTGTGGAGATTTTCTGCAATTTTATTGAGCAAAAGTACGGACGTTTAGATATTCTGATTAATAATGCGGCGCAAACCGTAAGACGTCCAGCTGGATTTTATACCCATTTAATGGAAAACGAAGAACGCTCCATAAGTTTTTTGCCTCAACAAGCACAAGATTTATTACTGGATCATACCAATTGTCTGGAAGAACTTAAAGTATTGACCACAGGAGCTTCACCAAATCAAAATATGCCGGTGACTTGGCACGGACCGGAACCGGGAATTGGGTTGCGGGCTTCCGCCAAATTATCCCAGATTCCGTATTCGTTTGATAATGCGCTGGTGGCCAATGAAGTTTTTCCGGAAGGGGAACTCGATGCCGATTTACAGCAAGTAGATTTGAGAAAAACCAACAGCTGGCGATTAAAACTAGGACAAATAGAAACCACTGAAATGATTGAAGTGCAGTTGGTGAATTCGGTAGCGCCTTTTGTATTGTGTAACCGTCTTTCAGAAGTAATGAAGAAGGATAATACAGGTAAAAAACACATTATTAATGTTTCGGCTATGGAAGGGAAGTTTTACCGAGATTTCAAGGAAGACCGTCATCCGCATACCAATATGGCCAAAGCCGCTTTGAATATGCTGACCCATACTGCTGCAGGAACTTTGGCAAAAGACGGTATTTTTATGAATGCGGTTGACACCGGTTGGGTAACCGACGAAGATCCCGCCGAATTAGCCAAAAGAAAACAGGAAGAAGAAGATTTTCAACCGCCATTAGACATTGTGGATGGTGCTGCACGGGTGATGGATCCTTTGTTCGACGGTATTAATTCAGGGAAACACTGGTGTGGGAAGTTTTTGAAAGATTACAGGCCAATTGCTTGGTAGTTTTCAGTCGCAGTCTCAGTTTTCAGTTCGGTAACTGTGATTGAAAAATCCTTTACCAGATAAAATAAAAACCACAACAAAATTGAATTTTGTTGTGGTTTTTTTAGTGGCTCGGCTTGGTTTCAGGCTTGTATTAGCCTAAGGGTTTAGTCTTTCAACACCTTTTGCGATAACATGTTCCGAAACAGCAAAAGTGTCTTTTTTGATTTCCCAGAATTTTTTGACAAAGGAGGCAATCTCATTTTCTAATTCCTCGTGCTCGGTTCTAAATTTATGAGAATCATATTTAAAGGGATCATCAATTAGTTCGGACAAATGATACAGGTGTTTGGACGTTTTCTCCAGCAGTCTGTCGCAGTTTTTGACATTTTCAGACAAGCCGGATGCTATATTTCTCATTTTATCCAAATTTTCTTTATTGACTAGCCAAATGAAATATTTATCAATAAGATGATACAAAAAATGCAAATCACCTTTATAGAATTTCAAATCTGACTGCCAATGTTCTGTCAGGACATATAACTCTCGGTATTCGGCAGTCCAGATAAAATCGCCTTGTGGTCTTAAACTAAAAT
Source organism: Flavobacterium maritimum (assembly GCF_040049085.1). Taxonomy (NCBI): domain Bacteria; kingdom Pseudomonadati; phylum Bacteroidota; class Flavobacteriia; order Flavobacteriales; family Flavobacteriaceae; genus Flavobacterium; species Flavobacterium maritimum. The sequence goes on along the minus strand of NZ_JBDLZY010000002.1, from coordinate 751,699 downwards.
TTATCATGATAACTAAGTATAGGATTAATAATTAGAATATTAAAATTAATTAGCTGGCTCAATACCAGTAGTAACCATAATTATTTTCTGTTCCCAACTTGGAATAGAATCTGCAAAAATCTATTATAAATTTAAGGATTTTAATTCAAAGAAAGGGTTTTACTTAGCGGTTTTTTTGCGTTGAGGTGCCGCAAAAATCATAGATATTTGGAGTGTAATCTAGAGCTATTTTATACTTAAAGGAGTGTGGGGCATTAGGAGTTTATTGCTTGAGCCGCTCATTCAGAGAACCTTTTGCTGTTAGTTATAGTTTTTTATTTCGTTTCTAATAATTTTCAAAATTTCGGTATGATAATAAAATGTCTTTTTTAAGTCATCCGTGTCATAGACAATATTTTCAAGTACAATGACACTGGTCTGGGTTTTCGGAAAGTAATAGTTCATTGAAACAAATCCTGGGGCAAAACCCGTCTGTCCATATTGTAAAATAGCGTCTTTTGTGTCAACCGTTATTCCATAGCCATATTCGGTAACGCCAAAAAGAGGATGGTTTCTGACAGCGCCTTTTTGTTTGGTCTCCAGCATTTTCATGGTTTCCCCTTTTAGCAATTTCCCACTATAGAATGTTTTGTTCCAAATGTTTAAATCTTCGGCTGTTGATATGAAAGAACCGGCAGCAACATAATTTTGAAAAGTTTTGGTTTCAAATTCAATTTTTCCGTTTTCATTTTCTGTGTAGCCTTTCACCAAATTTTTATATTCCTTTTGGTCTGGATGAAAAGTATTTTTCATCCCACATTCTTCAAATAGGTTTTTAGAAAGTTCTGCGAATGTTTTACCCGAAGTTTTCTCGACAATTTTAGCTAATAAATCATAGCCAATTTGTGAATAGGAATATTGAGTTCCTACTGTAAATATTGTGGGCTCATCAAGTTGCACGATGCCGTGCATATGTGTTAATAAATGATGGACAGTAACTGTATCTGCCCAACTTTGTGTCAGTTCTGGTAAATATTTACGAATTGGTGTAGTTAAATCAAGCTTTCTTTTGTCAAATTCCCGAAGTGCCAAAACTGCTGTAAACTGCTTGCTAATGGAACCGATTACAAATTGGTCATTAAATTTTAAATCCTTTTTTTTGTCAATATCCGAATAGCCATGAATTTTTGAATATTTTGTCTTTCCCTTTTGTGAAATAAGTATTATTCCGTTAAACGGTTTTGTTTTTTTATCAGAAACTACAGCGTCTATTTGTTTAGCAAAATTCAATTGTTGTCCATAAGACGCACTTAGTATTGTCAGGAATAAAAGAGTGGAGAGAAGTCGTTTTGTCATATTGTTTTTGCCTGTTAGAATAGGAACAAAGGCGGGAGAATGTATGCGATTACTTTTTTAACTTTTTGTTATTTCGTATATTATTGTGATTGTTTCTTCAAGTTGTTTTTCTTCAACTTCAAATTTGTCAAAAGATGTTTTTTGTATTACTTCTGATGCAGATTTAAGACTTGGTTTTACAAATTTAACAGCACTTCCGGAAATCATTTCGTCATAATCATGTTCACCATATTTTGTAACTTTTTTTATATTTACTAATTTCAAATTTAGTTCACTTGCAATATTCTCCGCATTACTTTTTGCATCAGAAATTGCTAATTTAACTAATTTTTTTCTTGATATATTTTCAAGTTCACTTGATATTTGAGTTTCAAATTCCACATCTAAATCTTTAAAATTTCCTAATTGAATTTCTTGATAAAACAAATCAATAAGTATATTGTTAATTCCAAATTCAACTTTCAAAGAATTCGATGCATAATATATTTTTTTCTCCTCTCGATTTTGTTCAGAATTGAGTTCAAAGTCTGAAATTTTGATTTCCTTGTTAGAAAATCCAATTTTCATTAATACGTCTTGCAATTTTCCAATTTCATCATTTAATTCTTTTATTGCTATTTTTTCAATTTCATTTCTTTTTTCTACAGTAATTTTAAAAATTCCAATATCAGGTTTTATATTAATTTTTGAGTTTCCTTCGGCTGTAATTTCATTTGGATTATTAGTTTGCGAATACGAACATAAGTTGATGCAAATAATTGCTACAAGGGTCAATATTTTTTTCATTTCTTTCATTTTTTTTGTTTACTGTCGCTCGAAGGTCTCGCCGAACGTTCTGGTAGCGGGTTTGGGATTAAATTAAGCCCATTCTTCGGATTTGCCACCCGAGCGATAGCGAACAGGCGAAGCAAATCATCCCAAATACAAAACCAACTTTCCATTAAGCCAATTGCCCAAATCCGTTGTAGTAGCTGTTGGCAGCTGGCTTATTTATGAATGAATGCTTGCTGCTTGGTTCAGAACCCATTTTACAAAGCTTAAACCAGCTTCATTTAAAAAATTATCTGAATCTTTTGTTTTTTGTAAAAAATCATATTTTCTGAAGATATTTATAATTTTTGCTCCTATGTTAACAAAAGGAATATCAGAATTTGTGTCTTTAGGAAATCGTGAGAAGCGTTCTAAATCCATTTCGGTTAGGTTCTCATCAATTATTATCTTTTGATAAAAATTATTTTTATTAGATCGATTATATTGGCTTTTTAAATTTATGGATAAAGTGTTATTTAGGTCATTAAGTTGGTTTTTATAACTATCGACAACAGTTTTATTCGATTCATTTAAATCAATTATTTGGTTTTCAAGTTGTTTTATTTTATCTATAAAATCTTGTTTTTCTTTGTTACCTGATCTTATATCTTGAAGTATTAATTCTTGTTTTGCTAAATCAATTTGGTATTCTGAATCAGAAATTTTTGTTTTATAGACATATTTTAACCTTGTTTTTTTTGGAGAAGAAATACTCCAATCTATTAATGTCATTAAAAATGGAACTCCTATTGTTATTATTAGTGCAATTAAAAATGGACCTAATATTGCTCCTAAATTACAGTACTCATTATTGATTACAATTATTTTATCTGATATTTTTGCATCTTCAAATAAAAGGACAAGAATAGGTCTCCAATTCCAAAGAATAAAAGCTATTGTGTATGCACCTGTAATTGGAGTTTTAATTCGATCTTTTGAAGAATCATAAATTTCTTTAAGAAGTTCTGATAAGTTCATTAATTTTAAGTTTAATTTATTGTTTTGCGATTCTGCGGTTTGCTTGCTGCCAACGTTCCGCTACTACAGCGGGTTTGGGGTTAAATTAAGCCCATATTTGGATTTGCAAAATCCCCCCAAATACAAAACCATTTTCCCATTAAGCATATTGCCCAAATCCGTTGTAGTAGCTGTTAGCACCTGTATTTATTCACCTTTGCAAGTTGTCAAGTATTTTGTGTACTCATTAATAAATTTATCACGCTGTTTTTTGTAGTCGTCAACATTTTCAAAATTTCTGTATTCTGGTTTGAGATTGTTGAAGTAGAAATAAACTGTAACACCATTTCCAGGGAACATAATAAATGTTCCTAATGTACTTCCAGATTCAATATTTCCTCTGCTAAGGCCATAAATTTTGTAACCATTAAATTCAAGTTCAATTAGGTTTTTAGTTTCCATTCCACTCGAATTTGAATTTAAATATTTTAAGTTTTCTAGTAGGTTCTTTTGATCCTTTTCATACTCTTTATTTTCTGAAAGCTCTACTTTTAGATTTACAAAGGGAACTTTTTTGTCGTTATTATACAAAACTCTATAACCGTCAATACAAGTAATTTCGACTTCGCCTTTATCCGTGGCAACTTTTCTCCCTTTTCTATAAGCTTCAGGAAGTCTGTCTGGTGTTGCAGGTGTTAGATTGGTTGATGATTTAAAAGAAATAAAGCATTCGTCAATTTCATTTTTATTAGTGAAACTAAATATAAGTACCGTAAGTATTAGAATTGAAATTGTTATTAATTTTGATTTCATTGTTGTTTTTCGTTTTTTGGTTGTATAGGTGCTAACTTATATATAGGTCTGACAAAACCATCCCAATCTACCCAAAATGAGCTGGCTTGGTCTCATTAACCTCATGTTTTATTTCCCTCAAAAATATACAAAATAAACTACAAAACATCAGTGGAACTTTTATTTTGTTCTACTTTTTCGTACTAATTTTAAATCGCTTTTTTGCTAAAAAACAACACCCACAACAAAATCTCATTCTGTTATGGGTGTTGTTACATTTTATTTTAAGAAAGTGTTCACGGCAAACTGCGACTGAACATGGGATACTAATTTTATCCTTCTATCTTCGCACTCAATTCAAACCATCGTTCCTCTTTCTCTTCAATTTTATTGATGATGTTTTTCAACTCGTTCGCTTTCTTTTCGATCGCTGATTCTTCAATTTTTCCGTCTGAAAAGAGTTGTTCAATATTCGTTTTCTGAATTTCTAAATCCTTGATTTCTCTTTCGATTTTTTGATATTCTTTTTGTTCGTTGAAAGTCAAGTTTCCTGTTGGATTGTTTTGTTTCCAATCTTTCTTCTCGGCTTTGTTTTCTTCTTTTTGAGCGACATCAGCACTGTCTTCGTACGCTCTGAAATCAGAGTAATTTCCTGGGAAATCTTCAATTTCACCTTCGCCTCTAAAGACAAATAAGTGGTCTACAATTTTATCCATAAAGTAACGGTCGTGGGAAACTACCAATAAACATCCGGGATAATCCAAAAGGAAGCTTTCCAAGACATTTAAGGTTACAATATCCAAATCGTTTGTTGGCTCATCGAGAATCAGGAAGTTTGGATTCTGAATCAGAACCGTACATAAATACAAACGTTTCAATTCACCACCACTTAGTTTTTCTACATAGTCGTGCTGTTTTTTTCGGTCAAAAAGAAAACGTTCCAGCAATTGTCCGGCCGAAATAATTTTCCCCTTCGTTAACGGAATGTATTCACCGTATTCTTTGATGATATCAATAACTTTTTGTCCCGGTTTTGGATTGATACCGCTTTGGGTGTAATACCCCATTTTAATCGTTTCACCCACAATTACTTTTCCGCCATCAACGGGAATAGTACCCGTTAATAAATTCAGGAAAGTAGATTTTCCGGTTCCGTTTTTTCCAATAATCCCAATGCGTTCTCCTCGTTGGAAGTCAAAACTGAAATTATCCAAAATCACGCGATCTTTAAATTTTTTGGAAATCTTGTGAAGCTCAATAATCTTGCTTCCCATTCGTTCCATATTAATTTCAAGCTCGACTTTATTTTCGCGACGACGACTTTGTGCTTTTTCCTTAATCACATAAAAGTCATCCTGACGCGATTTTGATTTGGTTGTTCTTGCTTTTGGCTGACGGCGCATCCATTCCAATTCTTTTACAAAAAGGTTTTGTGCTTTGTCCACACTGGCGTTTTCTGAGGCAATACGCTCTTCTTTTTTCTCTAAATAGTAAGAGTAATTTCCTTTGTATTGGTATAATTTTCCGTTGTCTAATTCGATGATTTCATTACAAACACGTTCCAAAAAGAAACGGTCGTGTGTCACCATAAACAAGGTGATGTTTTCTTTGGCAAAATAACTTTCTAACCATTCAATCATCTCTAAGTCCAAGTGATTGGTAGGCTCGTCAAGAATTAATAAGTCGGGACGATTAATCAGGATAATAGCCAATGACAAACGTTTTTTCTGGCCACCTGAAAGATTTTTTACTTTCAATTTGAAATCTTCCAGCTTTAATTTGAACAAAATTTGCTTGAACTGTGTTTCAAAATCCCAGGCATTGTATTGGTCCATTTGGTCAAAAGCTTTTTGGTACGCTTCTTCATCTTCCGGATTTTCAAGTGCTTTTTCGTAGCGTTCAATCACCTTCAAAGTTTCGTTATCGGAAGCGAAAATACTTTCTTCAATCGTCAATTCATCCTGTAGGTTATTGTCTTGTGAGAGGAACGCCATTTTAATGCCTTTTCTCAAAACAACCTGTCCTGTATCTGGTTCGTCTAAACCATTAATGATACTCATGATGGTCGTTTTTCCTGAACCATTTTTGGCTATAAATGCAATTTTTTGATCTTTGTTAATTCCAAAAGAAATATTTTCAAACAATGTTCTCTCACCAAAGGATTTAGAGATATTTTCAACAGATAAGTAATTCATGTAATTTTTGCAGCTGTAAAACAGCATTTTAATATATTAAGAAAGCATAGGTCTCTAATTAAGTCTCTAGTTTTAAATAGATACCCTGTATTAGTTTTTGCAAAGGTAGCTTATTTTAATAATAAAAAAAGATAGCGTTATGCTATCTTTTGGATTCAAATTTTAATGCGTTTTTTAATACGTTTTGGAGTTTATATCTGGGAATTACCGCAACCAAAAAAATATCTAAAACAACGGGTGCTTCAGATATTTAATCACTAATTCAAAATATTTATGTAAGCGTATTATACAACTGTGTTTTTCAGGATTCCAATTCCTTCAATTTCTAGTTCTACCACATCACCAGGTTCCAAAGGACGATGAACAGAAAAATTATTTTCAATTAAACTGCCCCAGCCCACAGTTCCTGAACCTAAAATATCTCCGGGCATAAGCGTTACATTGTTTTCTGAAGCACGTTCCATCATTTGAGGGAAAGTCCAATGAACGGTTTTATAGTTTCCTTCGCATATTGTTTCACCATTAATTTTAGAAGTCATTTTGATATCGAAACGGTCGGTTGTGCTTTTTGGCATGGCCAAATGTTCCGGATGTGATTCCCTTGAAATACTGCAACGGTATTTTTCAAACTCATCTTTGGTAACGATACACGGTCCAATAGCATTAGCGAAATCCTTTCCTTTGTGGGGGCCAAGAGGTACAGTCATTTCGTACTTTTGGATGGCGCGCGCAGTCCAGTCATTAAAAACCGTATAACCAAAAATATAATCCTCTGCATTTTCAGCTTTGATGTCTTTTCCTTTCTTGCCAATAATAACCGCCATTTCCAATTCGATATCCAGTTTCGTTTCTTTTTCAGGACGTTTAATGGCGTCATTTGGTCCATAAACACCATGATGATTGGTGAAATAGAAAATAGGCATTTCGTACCAAGCCTCTCCAACCGTATGACCAAAGGATTTAGAAGCATTCAACATGTGTTGTTCAAAACCAATATAATCTCTAAAGCTTCTTGGGTTTGGCAAAGGAGCCAATAGTTTTACTTCATTTAGAAAATAGTGCGGTTTTACCTCGCCAAGTTCCTTTATGATTTTAAAATTAGCTTCATGATTGTCTATGAACGAAAGCATGTCTGTCGGCAGTCTTGAATCGGCCAGATTCATATCTACTACCGAAACATTATCTAACCAGCCAATGCGACTTTCGCCTGCTTTATTTTCGAATGTTATTAATTTCATCTTAATTTTTTAAATGGGTTGTGTAAGTGCCATGCATGTTTTTCCCATTGTCGCTCCAATATTGGCGCCTTCCGGCAATGGTTTTCCTTCGAATGTCATTAATTCCCATTCTCCGAGTTTTTCAGAAGCTTCAACAACCATTTTACAACGGTCGTATCTGCGTTCCATGAATCTTGAAAAAATAGCATCGACACCATCTTGCTTTTTAATTTCTTCGGCCAATACTACAGCATCTTCAATAGCCAATGCCGCACCTGAACCTAATTGTGGAATCGTTGCATGGGCTGCATCACCAATAATAATAACATTTCCTTTGTACCAAGGTGCCGGAAGATCTAAAGTTTCTAATGGTCTGTAGTTTACCAGTTTTGGATCGACTACCTGATCGATTAAGCCTTGTATCATGGGAATAGGATATTCTGCCATGTAAGACTGTAACTTTGGAATCATTTGGTCCTCTGTTATAAAAGGATTATCAGCACCTTCTGCAGAAACTACAAAAATGTAGCAACTATCTTCTGTCATAGGAATTATTCCTAATTTACTTTTTTTGCCAAAATATATATATCCCGTATCTAAATCCTTGGGTCTTTTAAAAGCATAGCGCCAGTTAGATAATCCCACATAATTAGGTTTTGATTCCCCAAAAATTAAATTTCTAACTTTAGAGTTTATACCGTCTCCACCAATCAAAATATCATAACTTCCTGTAGATCCATCAGAGAAAACAACATCAACGCCATCTTCCTTATCTGTAATTGTATCAACAGTAAGCCCCATACGGTATACCGCCCCAACTTCTTTACTTCTTTCTAATAATACTTCGTGTAAAACTTTTCTTGAGATTCCATTATGACTCGGAAATCGTCCAATAGGTGGCGTTCCGGCTTCGGCTATTTGGTGACCGGTAGGCGTACACATTTTTACCATAGGGTAGGGCGAACCTCTTCTAAGGGCCTCATCTGCACAACCTAAAGTGTCAAGTGCCCTTAAAGCGTTTGCCTGTTGAATGATTCCCACACCATACACATCAAATTTTGGTTGCAGTTCTACTATTTCTACTTCAATACCTATTTGTCTAAGAGCAATACTAGCAGATTGACCACCAATGCCACCACCAACAATTAATACTTTATTTATGGACTTCATAATTTAGTCGGTTTTTGTAATTAAAATCAGTTATTATGACAGTTTACAGTCTTTTAGCGATCCAATCATACATGTTAAATGTCTTGGTGAAATCATCAATTTGGCAATGTTGCGAACCACTTTCTCCTGTCGGAATTACTTCTAACTTATGCTCGCAAGTTAAATGTTTTTCAAGGTTGTAAGCATGTTCAACAAAATTTTGTTTATCATCTTCACCATGAAGAATATAAGTAGGCATCGAAATTTTTTCGGCAACACCATTTTCAAGTGTAAAACCTTCCAGTCTTTTGCGAGTTTCCGTCATGTCTGGAGCTCCCACGATATGCTGAACAATTTCTGCCAGTGGATGACTGTCTGGACGTCCTGCCCAAACATCATAATAAGACCAAACGGCACCGTAAACCATACATACTTTGAAACGCGGTTCAAAAGCAGCACAACGGGCAGCCATATAACCTCCCATAGAAACCGCTCCGATACCAATGCGATCAACGGCTATTTCGTCTTTTAAATTTTCAATACTCCAATCTAAAACGGCTGTACCTGCAACATTGTAATCATGACGCGTATGGATATTATTTAAACGCAAAGCGGCTCCCTGACCTGGTCCATCCATTGCCAAAAGCGCAATGCCACGCTCGTTTAAATGCTGGCCAATACCAAAATAAAGCTCCTCAGCCAAACTATCCAAGCCACCAAACATAATCATCATCGGCGGGTTTTTTACTCCTGCCGGTTTAAACAAATACCCTGGAAGAAAGGAACCTTCAAAAGGAACTTCAACCTGCAATACTTTTTCATCAAAATATTTAATTGCTCTCAGGAACGCTTCTCTTGCTTTTAAATAAGTCGGTATTTTTTTCTCATGGCCAAGGTTCATAAAAAACTCAGCCGAACGCAGGTAATTAAAGGCTCTCAGATAGGTTCTTCTGGCTGAAATAAAGTTACCGTTTTTTTCAAAATCTTCGGCAAGTTCGTAAACGGGATTTCCCATTTCCAGCCAAGCTTCATTATAGGATTCTCTGTTATTAGGGTCTATTTTACTAGCTACTTCTAATATTTCTGCAAATTCGCCTCCTCCATAATGTGCCTGGGTAAGCGCACGGTTTACTTGATAAGAAGGCATGTATTGCCCTGGAAAATAGTGCCACATAATTTTTTCTATTAATAAGTTATCATTTTTAGTGAATACCAGTTGTAAAAATTTTATTGATTTTTTACAACTGACAACACTTAATTATTTTAGATTATACATCGGCTGGTTTTACCACTCCATCTGTTAATCCTAGTTTTTTACCTTTTGCCATTTCTGCAAATGGATTGGCTGATCCCCAAGCATCGTTTGGATTGTCTTTTAAATAGTGAACATCTAAATGGTCAGGTGCGAAAACCAATCTGGCGCAAGCGTAGTATTCGAATAAAATACCACTTCCCGGATCAACTATATAAATGAAGAATCCTTCGTCAGCTTTGTGACGGGTAGGAGCTCCCATAACACTTTTGTATCCTTTTTCGATAAAATAATCTAATGCCAACAGAACTTCTTCTCGGCTGTCCACATTCCAACAGATGTGATTTAGAACCGCTTCGTTTTCGCCAATATTTGGATCGGAGAAAATAGCAATATCGTGAGAAAGATTTCCGGTAGTCCATAAACCACCAATAGGCGGGATGTCATCAGCAATTCGGATTTCGTCCGGATTTCTTAAACCCAGACCTTGCCAAAATTCTTTTTCGGCTGCGTATTTACCTTTAGCTACCATGTAAGTTACGTGATCAAGTCGGCGTGGGTTAGCGCCTTTAAGACGGTTACTGGCATAACGATCTGTGTAAATACTTCCTGTTTCTCCTTCTGCGCGCAACCAAACAACATCCCAAAACACTTCATGAATATGACCTTCCGGAGATTTAAAGCGATAGGCTTTTCCATGTCCCAGATCTCCTTCATCCCAACCAATACCCGCTCCGGTTTTCTCTAGATAAGCGACTACTTCTTCTAAAGCTTCAGGGCTATCGGCACGCCAGCCTAAATGTCCTAAGCCTGATTTCTCACTTTGCGTGAGTTTCAAGGTGTGATGAAAATAATCACCCCAAGCTCTTAAGTAAACAGAATTATTTTCTCTTGCTGTTTCATCCATTCCTACTACATCGCGAAAAAATTCGACAGATTTATCTAAATCTGTTGTCAAAACTTCTACGTGAGCTAATTGTGAAAAATAATGTGGGTTCTTTGCCATTTTTATTTTTATTTACTGGTTTTTTTATATTTAGTGTAATTTATTTTACAAATTTATATTGATTTAGAAATAGGAGTGAATCAAACTAATTCTAATGCTATTCAAAATCAATTCATTTGTCTTTTTTGTAGGCTTATTTGCTGTTTTTTGTATTCTTTTTATGCAAATGCGCCGCCATCTACCGCCATGGCATGACCTGTAATAAAAGTCGATTGATCAGAACACATCCACAAAGCCACATCGGCAACTTCTTGTGGTTGTCCCATTCTTTTCATTCGTTGTAAATTGACAGCCGCTTGCAATGCTTCTGGGTTGTGTGCCAGTTTTCTTCTGCCTTCCATAATCATCGGGGTTTCAATAGCGGTTGGGCAAATGGCGTTGACACGAATATTTTTAGTGGCATATTCTATTGCGGCACTTTTTACAATACCAATCACGCCATGTTTGGATGCCGAGTAGGGAACGTTTTCTGGTTGTCCCACTAATCCGGCCGCCGATGCGACACATACGATATTGCCGCCGCCATGTTTTAGCATTTCGATTAGCTGGTATTTTACACAATACCAAGTTCCGGTTAAGTTGATATTAATTTGTTGCAACCAGGCTTCTTCTGGGTATTCATGTGTGGGTAACGAGAGCGACCCCGCTATTCCGGCAGAATTTATGGCGCAATCCAATCGACCAAATTGGGCTACGGTTTGCTGTATCAGGTTTTCTACTTCTTCTCTTTTTGAAATATCACATTTTACGAATATCGCCTGATGGCCTAAATCCATAATTTCTTTTACCACAACTGCTCCAGCTTGTTCATTCACATCCGAAACAACTACTTTGGCTCCTTCTTTTGCAAAGGAAAGTGCTGTAGCTTTTCCTATTCCTGATGAGGCGCCAGTGACCAGGCAAACTTTGTTTTCAAATCTTTTCATGTTGTTTTTGGTTTTAAAAAATATTGCATGCTAAAGCTCACGCTGCTTAATACAAGCATAGTTGTCACCATGGGAACCGCGCTGCCATTCTGAAAATAGCTAAGGATTCCGGTGATTAAAGCACTAAATGCCATTTGTGTAACCCCCATAATAGCATTGGCACTGCCTATGTTTTCTGTAAAGGGACGTATAGTAATGGCCATGGTATTAGGGGTAATCAAGGATAGAAACAACATAAAAAAGCACATTCCTAGCAGCAAATGAATTACGGTTAAAGAATACATAGCGGTATAAAGAAGAAAGCAGCAAACCAGTAATTGCAAGCCCACAGCCCAAAGTGCGATCGTATGGCTGGAAAATTTTCGTAATAATAGTCTGTTTATCTGACTTCCCAGAATCATACAGGAAGCAGTACAGGCGAATATCCATCCAAAATGCTGTTTGCTAATTCCTAAAATTCCAATAAATATCAAAGAAGAGCTGGAAATCCAACTGAATAATACGGCAGAGGCCAAAGCGGTAATGATAGTGTATCCGATATATCCTTTGGTTTGGATTACTTTTTTATAATTTCCCAATATGGCTTTAGGTTTTAAAGAATAGTTGCTGTCAGCTTCTTTTACATGGGGAAGAAAAAAATGAAGCGCAACTAATAAAGCCAAAGCCATTATTGCCAAAAAGATAAAAATGCCTTTCCAATCTGAAAAGAGCAAAATAAAACTTCCTAGTGTTGGCGCTATAATAGGTGCAACTCCCATAACAAGAGAAAGGGTCGAAAATATAGAAGCAATTTTTTCTACAGGAAATACATCTCTAACCATAGCACGACTTCCCACGGCACAAACGCTGATACTAATAGCCTGAAAAAAGCGAAAGACACATAAAACCGTGATATTATTTGCCATAGCACATCCTAAAGAAGTCAGGAAAAAAAAGAATAAGGCTATTAACATTGGGTTTTTACGTCCAAAGCGATCCAAGAGGGGACCATTAAAAAATTGACCCACACACGCCCCGGCAAAAAAAGTACTCATAGAAAGGGTTACCAGACCGGCATTTGTACCTAAATTTTCAGCCATCGCGGGGAATGCAGGTAAGTATAAATCGGTTGAAAAAGGCATCAGGCCATTCAAACAGCCCAATACGATAATTAGGGATTTTATATTAATTTCTTTTGATTTTGTCATTTGAATTTATTTCCAATTCCTCATTTTTCGTTTCATTAGACAAAAAGCATTCGGATTGAAGATTTAATAATTATGCAGAACTGTTATAGTAATGGATTTTTAATGTTGCATATATTCAGGAAGTGGGATTCCGTTAATCTCGTATGGTTTTGACTCAATGAGTACAAAAACAATTCTACAAATTTCCGTTTCACTTGGGTTTCTCCATTTATGTAATGTACCGCGTTGAATAATAATTTCTCCTGCACCAATTCTCTTTGAAGTTTCATTTTCTAATTCCAATTCGATTTCGCCGGTAATTACAATTCCATAATCGATACTGTTTGTTCGGTGAAGTGGGGAAGAAGCCCCTGGTAACATATCTACAATACGAATTACCGAACCTCCTTTTAGTGTCGTTCCTGCATCTCTTTTGGCACCATCGATTTCGTCATTGCAATCTGCTGGAACGCTAGTTGTTGTCCATAATGTTGCCATAGCTGCATCGCCAGTAGGGATAATAACGGTATTAAATTCTTCGTCGGAAGCAAATACCGCAGTACCTTCTGGAGTATGGCCCGTTACAATTCGTCTAATTGGTAAGTTCATTTTGCCTTTATTTTTATTCTTTTTTGTCTTCGTTTTGAGTTGGGGTTGATTTTAGCTTTTTCATAAACTCACTAAAAGCAGGTCTAAACTCAGTAAAAAGTTCATTCTCTCTGTTTTTTAACATGACTTCGCTAAACATTTTTAATCCAATAGCAAATTCAACGGCTTGGTTTTCAGTGTGAAAAATATTTCTTTGTTTCATCCTTTCAACAATGGTGAATATATTATCATGATTGTCAAACTCTAATTCTATTGGGGGATAGTTTGTATCATCGACTTTTGCTGTTGCTAACAGTTCCAATTTCAGTTTGTATTTGTTTGTTCTTTTTTCCATTTTTTTGTTTTTATGGTTGATTCTTAGTAAAGTGTAATTGTCTGGTTCGTCATCGGATCTTTAGAATTACTGTTGGACTACTTTGTAAATAAAATTATCAAAATCGGCAGTTGCTTTAGATTTTGCATTGTTCCCAGTGGCGTACAAACCGATATATGCTCCGGTAAAACCTCCTGCTGTTTCGGTACTTAAGTATTTTGTTTCCACTTTTCCGAGTGTTGTTATAGAATCATTTTCTTGTGAAAAACCAAATTCATAAAACTCTGGTGTTCCCGAAACACTCAATTTTACAGTTCCTTTTTTTAAAGGCATTCGCTTTTCAACCGCCTTGATGGTACCAATATGATACGCCAAAACGAGTTCCCGTTCTTTTCCGATTTTCCGAATAAATAGTTTGTAATGATGTAAAGCATCTTTGTACATTGTAATTCCTGCCTCCTCATTGTCAGTAATCGGATTAAAATCAATTGTAGTAACAGCATTAAAATTAAATTGCTGTTGTCTTCTGCCTACAAAGGTTACGCCCGGATTTTCACTCAAGGATTTTTCACTTCCAAGAAGTCTTAAATATCCTTTACGTTCTGTTAGCGAGTAGTTTTGAGGTGTTGGATTGTTGATGTAATTCCATTCCAATCCCAATTGATCTTTAGAAAAATCTTCCATCTGATCGTAGTTTTTAACGCTCAGTTGTCCAGGAAGTTTATCCACTTTCATGTCCAAAGAAATAGAGCCAGTAGCATTTACAACCGGCCATTCGTTTGGGTTCCAAACTACCGGAGTTAAAAAGGTTTCCCTTCCTAAAATTTGGTGGTCGTTTAAAGGGCGGAATCCTAGTGCTACCATAAACCAAGAACCATCGGTAGTCTGAACTAAATCCGCATGGCCTGTACCTTGAATCGGATTGTTTTCTTCGTTGGAATTGGCGTGTGTCAGTATGGGATTAGCGGGATTAGATTCATAAGTTCCCCAAATGTTTTTGCTTCTGGCGATGGTAACTTTATGTCCGTATTCTGTTCCACCTTCTGCTATCATCAAATAATATAAACCGTCTTTTTTATATAAATGTGGGCCTTCCGGATATTTACCACCGGTTCCTTTCCAAATCGTTACGGGTTCTGAAAGCAGTTTTCCGGTTGTGATATCTATTTCGGACATCACAATACGATTTTTTACGGCTCCCCAATTTTGCGCGGACGTAACATAGACTTTGCCAGTATCGTCAAAAAACAAGCTAGGGTCAATACCTGGAGTCGCTATCCAGATTGGATTTGACCAAGGGCCGGCAGGATTTTTTGCTGTTACATAAAAATTACCTTTATCGGTAATATTGGTCGTTATCATATAAAACAAACCATTATGGTATCGGATAGTAGGTGCAAAAATACCCAAAGTAGTTTGCGCTTTCGATAATGGTAATTGTTCCTCTCTATTCAAGACATAGCCAATTTGTTCCCAATTGACTAAATTTTTACTGTGAAAAATTGGCACTCCCGGAAAATATCCAAAACTGCTGTTCACCATATAATAGTCGTCATTTATCTTACAGATACTTGGGTCTGGGTAAAATCCCGGCAGCACAGGATTCTGGTAAGTTACCTGAGCATGCACTACTGCTTGTAGCAGCAATAGAAGTACCGTTGGAATTAATTTGGTTTTAATAGGACTCATTTTAGCATCTGTTTATTTTATTTTTATATCCTTTTTCAAGCTGAACTCTTTTGTTTGTTTGATATCCAATGAAGAGGCTCCAGTTCGAATAGTATATTTTCCCGCTTCGGCTATCCAAGAAGAAAGGCTAGGGTCATAAGACGCTAATTCTTCAGGTGTAAGAGTGAATTTGATAGTTTGTGATTCGTTCGGCTGTAATAATTTAGTTTTTGCAAATCCTTTCAGCTCTTCTGAAGGTTTTTTCAATTTTTCGGAAGGAGCGCTTAAATACAATTGTACTACTTCTTTTCCTGCGGTTGTACCACTGTTTTTTATGGTAATCGTTGCCGTGATTTTATCTTTAAATTCAGTTGAACTGAGTTTGACAGTGCTGTATTCAAATTGGGTGTAACTCAAACCGAAACCAAATTCATAAGCCGTTTTTATCTTTTTAGTGTTGAAATAACGGTAACCCACATAGATGTCATCATCGTAGGTTATCTCAGCAGGATACGATGGCATAACAGGATCCAGTGTTTCATTTTCTCTAAGAGGAAGTTGTTTTCCAGGGAAATTTTGTGATGAAGGTACGTCGGTATAGGAAATAGGAAATGTAGCCGTTAATTTTCCTGATGGGTTTACTTTACCTGATACTATATCGGCTATGGCATTACCACCCTCCATACCCGGTTGCCAAGCCATCAAAATAGCATCTGCCCAATGACTCCAACTCGCCATTTCAATAATACCACCAGAATTGATAATCACAATAACTTTCTTGTTTTTAGCATGGAAAGATTCTGAAAGTGTTTGAAGTGTTTGCTTTTCAGCATCGGTTAAATTGAAATCATTTTCTACTTTACGGTCTTTAGATTCGCCGGAGATTCTGCCGATTGTGATAATAGCAACATCAGCATTAGCGGCTGATTCTATAACCATCTCGTTTTTAACCTCCATTTCTTTTATATAAAAAGGATTAAAAACGTCCATAAATGAAGGAGCCGGTTTTTTTGCGTTTTCTGATTTTATATAATCTTCATAAATAGACTTGCTGTTTTGTTGTAGTTTGAATCCAGAATTTACTAAGCCCTCGTCAAGAGAAATCGTATATTTCTTTACCACATCTCCACTGCCAGTCCCTCCCGCAATAATGTCATAAGAAGCATTACCAAATAAGGCAATAGTACTGGATTTTGATAATGGTAACGCATGGTCATTTTTTAATAAAACCATTCCTTCTGATGCTACCATTCTGGAAATAGCTGCGTTTGCCGCTAAATTAGGCTCATTTGAATAGTTGTAATTATTGAACGTAATGGTTTTTACAACAAGATTTAACATGCGTTCGACACTCGAATCCAAATCACTCATAGCAAGCGAACCGTTTTTTACCGCATTGATAATGGTTTGCGCCTGATCTGGTCTTCCCGGCATTTGCAAATCATTTCCAGCTCCTAGGGAAATAGCCGCATTTTGTCCAGCAAACCAATCACTCATCACCAGACCTTTAAAGCCCCATTCTTTGCGTAAAATATTGTTTAACAAATTTTTGCTTTCGGAAGTGTAAGTACCATTGATTAGATTGTACGAAGTCATCAACGTCCAAGGATTTGATTTTT
Source organism: Flavobacterium maritimum (assembly GCF_040049085.1). Taxonomy (NCBI): domain Bacteria; kingdom Pseudomonadati; phylum Bacteroidota; class Flavobacteriia; order Flavobacteriales; family Flavobacteriaceae; genus Flavobacterium; species Flavobacterium maritimum. Next base: position 734,685 of record NZ_JBDLZY010000002.1, on the reverse strand, counting down.
TGACTGCTATTTCAAAACCTTTCAGGTAGATTTCCCTTAAGGCACGTTCGCTAACAATCGTGTTCAATTTCATTCTGTTGGTTTCGGTATTATTAGCTGCAAAATGTTTTACGGAAACACCAATACCATATTTTTGAATACCGTTAGTTACCGCCGCGGCAATAGTACCTGAAAGGAAAGGGTCTTCAGAATAGTATTCGAAATTTCGACCTCCCAAAGGATTTCTTTGGATATTAAAAGCAGGGGTCAGTACAATATCGATTCCATAATCCTTAGCTTCACGACCTAATATTTCGCCCGCTTTTTTTGTCATAATGGTATCCCAAGTGCTGGCCAATAATGTACCTATTGGGATGGCTGTCGCATATTTTGGTTTGGCATTGGTTAAATCCATAAAATGAATTCCAGCCGGCCCGTCCGATAGGGTAATACTAGGAATTCCTAAACGGTTTATGGCGTGTGTTCTACCGGAGGTTCCCGGAACTTTAGGAGCTATTTTGTCATCTTCGGGATCATTAGGAGGTAATAAACCAGCTGGAGCTCCCGGAATATACATGCCCATACCCACGACTAATTTTACTTTTTCATCAAGGGTTAATGCTTTGATGACTTGTTTTATGTTAGTCTTGTTTAATTGTGGCAATGCTTTTTCCTGTGCCGAAACCATCAAGTTAAGACAAGCAAAACAAATTAGAAGAAGAGTTTTTTTCATGATGTATTATTTTTATCTTTTTAAATAAAATGGAAATTCGATGTAGACTATTACTACAACATTCCTTGTAGTTTTAACCAATCACCATAGCGATCAATCCAACTTTCAACGGGTAAATTCATTTTGCGCATTCCAAAACCATGACCACCTTTGGAGTAGATATGCAATTCGGCTGATTTTCCGGCGGTCAACCAATTGGAATAAGTTTGCACACTATTTGGGGCTAAACCCAATTGGTCGTCCGAGGCGGCTGCAATAAATAAGGGCGGAGCATCAACAGGGACAACAGTATTTTTTAAGGCTCCGGTATAAGCGTAAATTGGGGCTGCAAAATCCGGGCGATTGCTTCCTTTCGAATTGTAAACGGTTCCGGCAGCAACTGTTCCTCCGGCTGAGAAGCCTATAATTCCAATTTTATTTTGTTTAATATTAAACTCGGCGGCATGCTCTCTTACATATTGTATCGCTGCTAATCCATCGGCAATAGCCAAAGTGACAACAGGGGCATTGATGGAATCTAATTTTTTTCTGTTTTCGAATAAAGGAAAAAGTTCTTTTACGGGATCGTCGGTTTCGCTTTTTACGAGTCGGTATTTCAATACGAAGGCAGTTATTCCTTTTGCATTTAACCATTTCGCCACCTCAATTCCTTCACTGTTTATCGATAAGGTATGAAAACCGCCTCCGGGACAAATGATTACTGCAGTCCCATTTGCCAAAGCTTTGTCCGGTGCATAGATCGTAAGTGTGGGTTGGGAAACATTGTACACCACTTGGGTCTGAAACGTTTCTGAAAACATTTCTTTTTCCTGCCAATCCCATTTTTCTGAACCGGGAGCTTTGCCTTGATATAGAGGGATTGTTTTTTGGGCATTTGAAATAAATGCAGCTAATAATATAATTAGGAAGATTTTATTTTTCATTTTTATACTCTTTGATTAATTTTTGATACTCATAAAAACTTTGTTTTGGGATACGCTCCTGTGTTTCAAAATCAACGTAGATTAATCCGAAACGTTTGGTATAACCAAACACCCATTCGAAGTTATCCCAACCGCTCCATGCAAAATAACCAATCATTCTAACGCCATCTTTTTTAACTTTTTCAACCGCTTCAATATGACGTTTGATGTAGTCAGCTCTTAAAGGGTCTTTTACAATAGGATTTGCCTTGATATCTTCTCCTTCAAAACCAGCCCCATTTTCGGTAATCATAATCTCAGGATTGTTGTACTCTTTTTTTATTTTAATAAGGAACTTGTACAATTCTTCGGGCCTTACAGGTCCATTGTGGGATTTAATTTTGTCTGTGTTTACATCCATCCACTTCGTTTCAAATGGCTCTGAAGCATCATGTTTTACTAGGGCTGGAGCATAAAAATTAATCCCTAAGAAATCTGGCTTGTTTGCTGCCAGTATTTTCATATCGGCAGCTGTTGGTTGGAATGCAGGATCATATTTTGTAAAAAGATCAGTTACTTCTTTTGGATAAGTACCTTTGAAATACCCATCAAGAAAAACAGTGTTCAATAATTTTTCTTGTAAGGCAGAAGCTTGCACATCTTTTGGATTGTTAGGATCTAGTGGGGAACAAGGAGAAAAATTGAAAGTCATACCAATTTTTCCGCCCAAATTCATTTCGTGATACATTTTGATTACCTCGGCACTAGCCACCATCTGTCTGTGTGCTTTCATCATTCCTCTGGCAAAACGGATAACAGCAGCTTCTTTGCTTTGTTCCATGTTCATAAGATATTCTGCAACAAAGAATTCAATATAAGGCTCGTTGAAAGTGATGAAATGTTTAACCTTTTTACCGTAACGTTCCAAGGCTATTTTAGCATAGTTTTTATACCAGTTAATCATTTCCGGATTTCCCCAGCCTCCTTTTTGTACTAAAGCAAAAGGATAATCAAAATGATAAAGCGTAACTACCGGTTCTATTCCGGCGGCTTTCAAATCATCAATCAGAACGTCATAATGGGCTAATGCTTTTTCGTTCACGGCGCCAATGCCATCAGGAATTATACGGCTCCAGTCTAATGAAAAACGGTAGGAGTTAACCCCTAATTCTTTCATCAATTGAATGTCTTTCAAATATTGTGTTCTGTCATACATGTTGATGGATACATTGGCTGTTTCTTTTTTACCAATGATAAATTGAGTTACACCTACTTTATTGGTCAGGAAATCCCATTTCGATTCCCCTTTACCATCTGCTTGATAAGCGCCTTCCACTTGGTAAGCGGCAGAAGCTACTCCCCATAAGAAAGGTTCTTCTGTTGGTTGTTCCTGCGTTTTTATTTTTTCTTTGCATCCGATGAGACTTACTAATGCAATCAAAAGAATGGAGATACGTTTAATCATGATTTTTATGTTTATAAGTGATATTTATTTTTTTATTTCGACGTATAATGTGATTAAAAAATTAAAGAGATGGTAATACTGTTATTATAACTCTTTTGTAACGTGTTAATGAAGGAATACCATCATCATTTAAAATTAATACTATATGTATTGTTTCTGGTTTTGATACATTTGGAGCTACGAAAGAAGCTTTGGCAGCATTTTTATTTGTAATTTCAATAGGTCCCCAATTCATATAAGTACCTACTTCCTGATAATACATCCATTCAAATTGCAATTTGTTTTTATCGGGATCGTCACTATTTGAAGCATCTAAATAAACGGTTTCTCCACTTTTTACTGTTATCAAATCAGAATGCGTAATTTTAGAAATAGGTGGATGATTAGCCTCTTTATATGTTTTTACACACCAATCCATTCTGGCGGCAAAATCATTTTGATAGGCATTTCTCCAGCGCCATACAGTGGCTTTGTCACTAAAATAGAAATTGCCATCAAAGCCTTTTACTTTATCTTCGGTGTTAGTCCAAATTGGTCGGGTTTCAATTTCCGTATGCCAATTTCGATGGCGGGGAGTATACAGTTCATATCGACCACCCCAACTGCCATAATTTGGATTTTCAGGACTTCCTAAGCCATTGTTAATTAGGTACAAAAAACTTGGACTGTCACCTTCCATAATAAATTTCCATTCTGGGTACTCTGCACCTAATGCACCGTGATTAGTACGTATATTTTCTAATAACCATTTGTTGCTAACCAAATTAGAATCTGGTCCGGAAAATTGTCCCATTTTCTCACCGCTTATTCCTGCCCAAGTGGAATAATCGTAATAACCTGGACTAACTATATAGAACAAATTTGGAAAAGTTTTGCGTATCCAATAACCGGAGTCATCCTGATCACTGATTGTATATACCCGAAGTTTAGAAACAAACTTTTCGACTTCAAATGCTGAACGGGTCATTCTTACTTTCCATAAAGCCTGTGCTAAACAATTTGGGCCACCCCATACAGTAACCCAAACAGGTCTGTTGTCCTCCTTATCAACCACGGAAATTATCCAATCAGATCCTTCTGAATCTTTGTCTTTTCCAACGCCTTCCATTCCAAAAAGAGGAATTCCCTTTTTGATAATTCCATGTAAATAATCTTCTTTAGGAAAACCTTCTTCATGTAAAGTCAAATTGTTTCGGACTTTTCCATAGGCCGTGACAATTTCGTGCATTCGCCAATCTGCAATTTTATTTTTCATGTGAGCAGAAGTTGAAGCAATTATTCCTTCAATATCCCACATGTTTGAATATGTTAGAAAACGAACTAATGATTCAGCATCATCGGGCTCATTTTCAATATCACTTATTACTAAAACCCGTTGTTTTTGACCAAATGATAAACAAGAAAAAAGGATTAAAGAAAACGTTAAGATTATATATTTGTTCATAAGACGATTTTAAAATTGTAATCTGCAAGTCAACATGATTTTGCGTGTCTCGTTTGTATTTAATTCGTTTCAAATGCTGTTTCAACTTCCGAAAAACTTTCTTTTTTACTTAAGCTTTTATTGCTTTCCAGTAATTTAGAAACGAAAAACAAACCTAATGCAGCCATTACAGCAGAAACCCATAAAAATGCCGAGGGATCTGTTTTATCTGACAGAACACCTGCGATCGCAGGGATAATCACACCTCCCACTATTTCTCCAAGTCCCATTACGAGTCCCATGGCTTTAGCTCTTAAATGGATTGGCACCGCTTCCGAAGGAATCACTGCAGCCACCATCGCAATACAGCCCATCGCAAAATAGCTGATAAACATTATAGGAAGTTGAAGGAAATTGCCTTTAAGAAAGTATACTGCAAAAGGATATAAAATCCCTAGGCTTATAAAGATGTACATGATAGGTTTGCGTCCGTATTTATCAGAAAGTCCGGGAACAATTATTGAGCCTACTAAGCCAGATAATCCTAAGAGTCCCATCGTTTTTCCCATTTCATCCGGGCTCATGCCTTGTGCATCGACAAAATATTTAGAAATGAAGGGAAGTGTGGCAAACCACCATCCAAAGGCACAACAAGCCAAAGGAATTCCCCATTTTATATTGTTGTATTGTAAAAGTTCCGAAAAATTGATTGTTGATTCCGTTTTTGTTTTTGTACTTTCTGCTGTTGATTTTTTGATATAACGCCAGGAAAGTAATGCCAAAACAATTCCTGGGATTCCTGCTACATAAAAAGCGTTTCTCCATCCCATACTTTCAGCGATAGCCACTAAAATAATCGGGGCGAGGATAGAACCAAAAAGAGCCGATCCCACACCTTGCAGAATTCCGGCGTTGAGTCCTAACCGACTGGGAGACGATTCTCTTTCTACAAAATTTTGCGCCAGCGGGATGACCGCGCCTTCCGAAAATCCCATGATGAATCGGGCTAAAAACAGTCCTGCAAAGGAAAGGGCTATCCCTGAACCAAAGGAACACAGTGAAAAAGTGATTACGGCGGTCAGGAAAACCAATTTTTTTCGGTTTTTGACTTCTGCCCATGCCACTGTAAAATAACTTGAAAAAGCCCAGGCTAATGAAAGAGACCCAGCTAGTAATCCTATTTGGGTGTCACTCAACACAAGGTCTTTTGCAATATAAGGCATAAGGAAATTAAGCGCCAATCGGTCGAAAAAAAGGCAGCCAAATACTAAAGCCATAAGGCCAACCATTCCGTTTTCGTAAGTTAAAAATTTGTTTTTCATGATAAGGTAAATAATCCCCCTTTCGGGGGATTTAGTTAAATTAAAATCTGTAAGTACCTGTTAAGAAAAGGGCTCTAGGCATACTTCCTTGTGTAGAATAAGCTGCATTAGGATTCGCTGCAACAAACTCTTTTGTAACTGATTGACGGTCTAAGGCAGCAGGAAAACCTCCTGTACCGGACCAGCCCATTACGCCATAAGTGTTGAAAATATTATTTACGTTAGCTTGAATTCCGAATTTTTTGTTGAAATCGTAACCCATAGATAAATCTACTGTGGTGAAAGCTGGTAGTTTAAAAGCGTTTTGAACATTAGCTTGTCTCGAACCCATGTAGCTAATATTTAAAGAGCTGTAAAATTTATTCAAATTATAAGTTGGAGTAACGTTAAAAATTAATTTAGCATTATTATCTGTTTCATTTCCAGATAAATCCTGTACTACGTCATCATCCGGTCCAGGATTATTGGCAATCCATGTTTTATAGGTTGTTGCTTTAGAATTTTGCATTGTTGCACCAACTCTTAAACCCAAGGCATCAGTAAAGGCATAGGTGCTTTCTAATTCAAGTCCATAAGTTTTATATGCATTAAATTGGTTACCGGGATTGTAATAAGTTCCATCTGTATTGATGAAAGTTTGCACTGTTGACACATTGCTCAATACACTATAAAAAGGCGTTGCAAATACTTTCAATTTAGGAGTACTTATTTTATATCCTATCTCCAATTGCTCTACTTTTTGGGCATTAGCTTCAGTATTGTCAATCAAAAATTGAGTTGTTTGAGCCAAATAGAAATTAATATCCGGAGATTTTTTTCCATTAGAATAACGAACATAAACGGCTTGGTCATCAGCTAGTTTATAGTTTAAACCTCCTGAAAATGAAACTGTATTAACTGTGTTGTCAATATTCAAATGTGGTCCCGCAGTTCCTCCAAAATTGTCATATATGGTTAATGGATTATTGTCAAGACCTGCTGATTCTGCATTTGCAACAGCTGGTGCGTTATAACCATAAACATGTAATGATTCATAGCGAATTCCCCAATCAAAAATCAATTTATCAGTAATGTTCCATTCATGTCCAAAGTAGGCTGCAGATTGTATTTGTCTGAATGATGAGGTAGTAGCTCCAGAACTTCCAGGAAGCTGTACTCCATTTGGATCTGTTACTTGATAAGTATTTCCGTCAAAACCAGCTAAACTAATGTCAACCAAATGGGGTTTGTCTTGCATAGTACCCACTGCAAAACCGAAATCTTGAGATCCTCCAATTCGGCTCGTTTGAGAATTGGCATAAAAACCTCCCAAAATGAAATTCATGTTTTTTACTTTTTTGTTTATGCTAAAATTATCCATGAATTCATTCGTTTTATTTTCAGTATAGAAAAGTGGTAAAAAGAATAAAGAGTTGGCTTGTACATTGCCGCCAGGGAAATTATTATTAGCACCTGGTGTGAAATTAAATCCTGCAAAATTTCCATTAATTATATTAGGAGATTGTGTAACCGTTCCTAAAACTTGTCCATTTACACGATCAGTAAAAGTATAGGTTCCAAATTTTCCTAATGTATGTCCGATTGCATAAAATAATAAATCATCTGTAGCAAACGGAGTAACAACAGCAGGTGAATTGTTTTCGTATGTCATTTTTTGTATACGGGCATCATTTTTAAGTTTAAATCCTGCGCCTAAATCATGATTCCAGTTAATACCTGCAGCTTGTTGTTTTGAATGCGATTTCTTGCTGGAATCAAATGTTCTTGAATCAGTGTCATTGATAGGAATTTCCATTTTTAATTTTGGAAGATAATACGAGTCAGTAGAAGAGAAACCAGCAGGGATTTCTGGATTATTCCATCCTATTGTTGGTGTAAATTCGGCTGTCGCATTTTGATCATCAAGTATTTTAGCATATACTTTCACACTTCCTTTTTTATATTTGTTCATAATATTGGCTCTGAATTGACCACCATTATTCATAGGATAACCTAAGTCTCGTGCACCATCAGATTGTCTGTAAAAACCACTTAAGTCGTAAGTCAAAGAACCTGATTTGTTTATAGGTCCTCCTAGATTAAGATCGGTTCTGAAGTAAGGATTTTTCATGTTTCCTTCTAATCCAAATTTGGATCTTAATTCTCCACCAAAACTTTTTCCACCTTCTTTAGATACATAATTAAAGATGCCTCCAGGTGCATTAGCTCCTAGTATTGAAGCTGTTCCTCCTCTTACTGCTTCAACTCTCGCAGTTCCTGCATCGGCTCTTAAATAATAATCTACATTTGAATTCAGGTTAGTTACCGGTAATCCATCTTCCTGCATAGAAACATAATAGTATCCATTAGCATTTTCAACGGATCCTGCCGAAATTCCTCTTGAGTATACTGTATTCATTACTTCTCCTCGGGCTTGATTTACATAAAGACCAGGTATGTTTTTTAATAAATCAGCGGCACTAGTAGGTGCAGTTCTTTCAATTTGTTTAGCATTCAGTGTAGAAATCGCTACAGATGACTGCATTCTGGTACGTTTGTCAAATACTCCGGTTACCACAACTTCGTCTAAGGCTGTTTGGTCTTCTTGTAATGTGATGTTTGTTTTAGTAGTTTGAGGAACCGTAACCGATATTTTTTGGGTTATAAACCCCATAAAGGAAACCGTTATTTTATGGGTACCATTGGAAACATTTAGGAGGGTAAATTCTCCATTGAAGTCGGTAACACTACCCTTAGTATTTCCTTCGATAACGATTGCGGAACCAGCGATAGGCAAGCCTTTAGCGTCAACTACTTTTCCTTCAATTTTACCCTGTTGTGCTAACAAATTATTGCTGCTTAAGGCAAATCCGACAACTAGTATCAAAGTCCTAATTAAATGTGTTGTTTTCATAAATTTTAGTCTTTTTTTTTGGTATTAATTTTTTTTGGTTTGGTAAAATAAATATTCAGCAATATTTACTTTACAAAAGTGGTCATCTAAAATCAATTCCGTGAATCAAAAGAAGGCTACTGCTATTCAAAATCAATACACTTGAGGATATTTCATAAGAATTTGATTTTTTTTAAAAATATTTCTGCAGCAATGGTTAAAGCAAATTTTTATTTTGGATGCGTGGATTGGAGAAATGACCTCAGCAGAATTAGGAGTCGAAATTGGTCAAATAAATCCGATAGCAGAACTTTGTCTGAAGTAGTTTTCATGTCTTCGGATAGACTACCCAATTTGTTACGGTGTTGCGTTTTTACCGAAGGTTTTCGTTCTAAATTTAAAATAGGAGATGATGCCAGGATAGAGGTTGTCTGTTAGTTTTTGACAGTAAATATCCTTTAAAATAGGGATGTAGTGCTTTTGTTGTTTCTTCTGCTGACAAATAGTAATCGAGTTAATTTCGTCTTTTTGAGCAGTTTTTTTATGTTTTATTTCTTGCGTAACTGAAATTATCGCTAGAGCAGCTGGATAGGAAAATAATGATTTATTTCTCTGAAAAGAGTACTGTTTTTATAATGCTGTTCTTTGTTAATTTGGTTTTCACAACGGTTTATCGGAATGCCTGAATTTAAGAAAGCAATAAAAGAATAAGGCCGATGATTCAATAAAAAAAGCTTATTTGTAAGTATTCAAAATCAATATAGATGTGGTTGTATAGCGACTAACACATTTGTAGGTATTCCAGAGGGGTTACTCCTGTTTGTTTTTTGAAGAAGCGGGCAAAATTACTTGGTGTTTGGTCACAAAGTTTAACCGCAATTTCTGAGATATGAAGGTCGGAATATTTCAGAAGTGTTTTAGCTTCCAAAATAATCATTTCTTTTAATAAATCTTGTGCGGTTTTATTAGTGCTGGATTTTACACATTTATTCAGGTAATTTGGAGTGATGTGCAGTAATTCGGCGTAATCAGAGATGTTCTGAAGATTGTAGATGTTTTGAGACAGTGCGTGTTTGTATTTTTCGGTAATGTCAAAAAATGAATTTTTTGTTTTACTGGTTTCAAGAGGAATTTCATTCTTGATTTCCTCAAAAATAGCCAATAAATAAATCGCAATCAGATTCATGTTTGATTCCGCTGCGTCGTTGTACAAAATCAATAAACGCTCTAAGAGTGATTCAATAGTCTTAAGAGAAGTATCGGACATTGTAATCACTGGATTGGATTGGTATTGAAAAAAAGGAAATTGTTTGCTAAGATAGTTTTTAGGCAAAAAGCCAAAAATTTTTTCATCAAAATGGCAATAAAATCCTTCGGCATCATCGCTCATCATCTCATGTTGTGTGATTTGATACGCCGGTAAAAAAAACATACTGGCAGCACTGAAATCGAAATGATTCAATCCTTTACTTCTAATGGAGCGTCCTTTTTTTAGAAATATAAAATCGTGTAAGGTTTTACGATGCGGAAGCACTTGAAAACTCGATTTATTAGTAATGTCTTCTATTCGGTTAATGTGGTAATCCTGATGGCTACTAAAAGAAAGCACCGGCAGCCAATCAGTGGTGCTGGAATGGAATCCGTTCATTTCTGAAGGATTGATAGTAGGTATGTTTTCTTTATTAGGCATCAGGAATGTTTTTTGTAATAGAAAATTAAAATTACTTAAAAAAAGAATATAAAGTGGGGTGAGCATTTAGTTTTTAGTCCCCGTTTTCAGCCTCAAAAGGTGTTAATTTTATAAGTCTGAAAACTGTGACTTAAAACTAATGGTTACAAAATAAATTAATCCTCAATTATCGCAACGGCTCTTGTCCATCCTGCACTGGCTCCTTTTATTTTTGCAGGGAAACATGCCACTTTAAAACCAAATGGAGGCAGGGCTTCTAGATTGGCTAATTTTTCAATCTGACAATATTCTTTTTCGATACCTACATAGTGTGCCTGCCAAATAATGCCTGGACGCGGGTTGTTTCTAAAATCTTCTGCCTGAATGTGTAATGGAATATCCCAGCCCCAGCCATCAGTTCCCATTACTTTTATTCCTTGGTCGATCAACCAATGCGTTGCTTTTGCGGAAGCACCAACATGAATTCGGACAAAATTATCATTATGAATACGTTTATCAGCATCACAACGAATCAGTACAATATCATAAGGTTTTAAAGTATAGTTTATCGCCGCTAATTTTTCGATTAAATCTTCCGGCTCAAACATGTAACCGTCTGGTTTGTCAGTGAAATCTAAAACAACTCCATCGTGAAAAAACCAATCCAACGGCATTTCGTCAATAGTACGGGAAGGTTTTCCTTCGCAGGTTGGGTAATAATGATAAGGGGCATCTACGTGAGTACCACAGTGACTGGTTACCGACAGGAATTCTCCTGCAGGACCGTTGCCTTCAATGAATACATCTGTTAAGCCTTCAAAAAGTTTTCCGCCCATTTTTTTGGCTCCTTCTTTATGGTCTTCATAGACAATTTTAGTTGGTAACGGCTCTTTAATTTCCTCAGAAATTGTAACGGAAAGATCTATTATTTTCATGTTGTTTGTTTTTTAATTGTAAAATTGAATGGATAAATAATGCATTCTTTTAAATCATAAGTTTTTTAGCTCGAACGACTTTGTAACTTTCGATTGTAGGACTTTCGACTATTTCAAAAGTCTTCCGCCGTCCACAGTTATGATATTTCCTGTAGAAAACGTCAGTTGGGTAGCGACCGAAAAAACAGCGTTGGCAACATCTTCGCCTAAAGCAAATCTTCCTAAAGGTGTATGGTCTTTTTGAATTTTCAAAAAAGCAGGATCCATCGTCGCGGTGTATTCTCCTTCTACAAATCCGGGTGATACGGATACCACTCTTATTTTTGGTGCCAAAGCTCTTGCCAGAGAACGCGTCATAGAATCCAAAGCGGCTTTGGAAGCGCAATAAGCGACATTGCTTCCTGTGCCAAAAATTCCGGCAATGGAAGAAATGTTTACGATTAGTCCAGTGTCTGAAGCTGATTTTTGGAGCAAATCATGGAATGCTCTTGCCATCGCAAATGAACCGCGGAAATTAGTTTGCATGATTCGGTCAATCCATTCATCGGTCAAACCTTCAAGATCGTCATGTGGAACTGGAGTAGTTATACCGGCATTATTGACCAGAACGTCCAGTTTGCCATATTTCTCTTCAACGAAAACTCTAAAGGCATTTACTTTTTCAGTATCGGTGCTTGGCGCGTGAAAAACAGCATGGTTTCCTTGAGGTAATGTTGCAATAAATTCCTCGGCTCTTTGTGCGTTAGAATTATAGCTGATGATAACATCGAATCCGTTGTCAGCAAATCTTCGGCAAATCGCCGAGCCTATTTCACCGGAACCTCCTGTAACTAATACCGTTTTACGCATGTTGTTGTTTTTAAAAATAATTTGAATTTTATGGTAGTCAAGAATTGAAAACTGTGACTGATTTATTCTTGCACTACTTCTTTAGGTGAATATCTTCTTACTCGGATATCGGCTTGTTCTTTATGTCCCCAGAAATTTTCTATAGCACACAAACGGGAGCAATATTCTCCAATCATCGCACTTGCTTCCGGTGTTCTGATTTCCTGATAGGAGCATGTTTTCATGAATTTCCCAACCCATAATCCTCCGGTGTATTTTGCTCCGTGTTTTGTCGGTAAGGTATGATTGGTTCCAATTACCTTGTCGCCATAAGCTACATTAGTATATTTTCCTAAGAACAAAGCGCCAAAATTGGTCATGTGTTTCAGGAAGTATCTTGGGTCTGCCGTCATTACCTGCACGTGCTCGCTGGCAATGCGGTCGGCTTCGGCTACCATTTCGTCAATAGTGTCTACTAAGATAATTTGACCATAGTCTCTCCAGGAAATACTGGCAACATCTGCGGTAGGCAACGTTTTTAGTTGTCGTTCTACTTCCGCCAAAGTTTCATAAGCTAATTTCTCTGAATTGGTAAGTAATATAGAAGGAGAAGTTGGTCCGTGTTCCGCTTGTCCTAATAAATCTACCGCACAAATCTCAGCGTCAGAAGTTTCATCAGCAATTACTAAAGTTTCGGTAGGTCCAGCCAATAAATCGATTCCAATTTTTCCGAACAATTGTCTTTTGGCTTCCGCTACGTATGAATTTCCGGGACCAACAATCATATCGACTGCTTCAATAGTTTCTGTTCCTATTCCCATGGCTGCAATGGCTTGAATACCACCTAGTAAGTAAATTTCATCGGCACCGGCCATATACATTGCGGCAATTGTGGCAGCAGGAATTTGACCGTTAATAGGCGGTGTGTACGCAATAACTCGTTTTACTCCGGCCACTTTTGCGGTAAGCACACTCATGTGAGCAGAAGCTACCATTGGGTAACGGCCGCCCGGAATGTAACAACCCACACTGTTTACCGGTATATTTCTATGTCCAAGAAAGACACCTGGAAGTGTTTCTACTTCAATGTCATGCATAGAATCTTTTTGATGTTGCGCAAAATTTCTAACTTGTGTTTGGGCAAATTTAATGTCCTCTAAAACTTGTTCCGGAACACCACTGATAATTTCTTCTATCGCCTCAGCAGAAAGGCGGAAGCTTTCCGGCGACCATTTATCGTATTTTTCAGATAAAAATCGAATAGCATCATCGCCTCCTTTTTTTACTTCATCTAATACAGTTTCAACAATTTCTCTAACTTTTTTGTCATTTGATTCCGCTTCAAATAAAGCAATTCCTTCTTTAATAATTCTTTTCATTTTATTGATGCTTTTTTATGTTTGATTTTTTGGACTATTCTACTTTACTAATAATTTCAAAATGTTCTGCAACTGGCGGATTCTGGAAGTGCGGAGACAAAAGAGCTCTCCATTGTGTAAACAAATCCGATTCTCTAAAGCCTATGGTGTGGTCTTCTAAAGTTTTCCAGTGTATCAAAACAACATATTTAGTGCTGGTTTCGATGCAATGTTGAAGTTCTAATTTTATAAACCCTTTGGATTTTGAAACGACAAGTTTGGCTTCCTGAAAGGCATTTTCGAAAGCAGTCTGCGCTTCTTTTTTTATATCAAATGTGGCTATTTCTAAAATCATATTTGTAATTAAAAGTGTTTAAAATAATCTATTTGTTAGTTTAATAGCTTTATTATTATCTATTGAATAATAAATCAAAGTATTTTTTACAAATGTCATATAAATTAACACACGAAAAGAATCATAAAACTGCCAGATACATTCAAAATCAATCAATTTTGGTGTTTTAAAAGAATTTTAACATGATTGAGTATTCAATTTTAATATATATCTATAAGAAATATACTAACTATGAATTTTTTTGGGTGTTGTTGCTCCTGAAAATATTAGGAGAAAGGCCGGTTTGTTTTTTAAATAATCTTGAAAAATAAGCAGGGTCCTTAAAATTCAACAAATAGGAGATTTCGGAGATCGAATGAGAAGTATAAAGAAGGTATTTTTTTGCTTCAGTAAGATAGTATTCATGTACGACCTGCAAAGCGGATTTTTGTACTAGGGTCTGGCAAATTCGGTTTAAATGGACAGGAGTGATTCGCAACTCGCTGGCATACTCTTTTATGAGTTTAGATTCCGGAAATGTTTTTTTTGTCAGTTTTTGAAAAGCAAGGAAATAATCCAATGTTCTATTGTTGGAATGTTCTTTTTGACCTTCGAATGAGTTTTTTAAACTATGCAGTCCTATAAAGAATAACTGAAATAGTGATTGAAGACTAATTTTTTTATAGGGATTGTTCTCCGAAATGGCTTTGACTATTTTGCTTTTTAGATAGGTGAAATCATTTAAATCTTGACTATTATCATCAAAACTATATTGCTTTGCCTTGTTTAATTCTAATAAAATAAGGGGGGTGTTTTTAAAAATAGTTTCAATAAACTGTTCTGCAATTGTAAATACTTCTCCTGTCACATCTGATTGAAATTCAAATCCGTGAAAGGTATTTGTAGGGATTAAAAGTATGCATGGCGCTTTCAAATCCATTCGTTTATTGTCTTGAATGAGGACACCTTCTCCTGAAGTGATAAAGAAAATTTGAAACAGATCAGTGTGTAAATGTTCGTTGATTTCCCAGTCGTATAATTTGCTTCTGGTGGCCAATAATTCATGATGTACATAATCGTCAAAATCATGTCGATTATTATCTCCATAGAGTCCTTTATAATTGAGAAGATTTTTTTTCATGTTTCTTTTTGTTGATGCAATACTAATATTTTTTTTCGAATTAAAAACATGAAATGTTTCTTTTGTGCAAGACTATAATCGGATTATGCAAAATTCTAACAATTCCTTAGGATACATTTGTTTTATAGATTTTTATAACTATTTAATTCAATTATATGTGTGATTTCATTGAAAGCTCCTTTGATATAGATGTGCAGCCATCCCGTTTGTACACAGAATATACTTCTACAATTTTGCGTGCACCGAGTAAGGCATTGATTATTTTGAAGAAATCTTTAGCAGAAAAAACGGGGCCGCTTTTTGAAGATTTTAATTTGGGCATTTTAGATCATGATTTGACCAAAAATTCTATCAAAAACGGTGAGCCATTAGGAGAACGAATTGTGGTTCATGGTAAGGTGACGAATGAGAAAGGCCAACCGTTGCCTCATACACTCATTGAAATCTGGCAAGCCAATGCAGCGGGACGTTATGTACACAAAGTAGATCAGCATGATGCACCTTTGGATCCCAATTTTTTAGGAACAGGACGTTGCATGACGGATTCAGAAGGAAACTATAGATTTTACACCATTAAACCCGGAGCTTATCCATGGGGAAATCATCCCAATGCCTGGCGTCCCAATCATATTCATTTTTCGTTATTTGGAAATGAAATCTCTAGCAGATTAATCACACAGATGTATTTTCCGGGAGACCCTTTGTTAGAATATGATCCCATTTACCAGGCAGTAAAAGCTAAAGGCCGCGAATTATTGATTTCAAAATTCGATTTAGATATTACCGAACCCAATTTTGCGTTAGGCTACCGTTTTGATATTGTTTTAAGAGGTCACAATGCAACACCATTTGAAAACAGATAATATTATGAACACTACTATGATACAAACACCGTCACAAACCGTTGGACCTTATTTTGCTTATGGACTGACTCCTGAACAGTATGGTTATGATTTTAAAAGTCTAGTTGGTAATCACATTATCAATTCAGATGAAAATGCTGATTTGATAACGATAAAAGGGAAAGTTTTTGATGGAGAAAACAATCCTATTCCGGATGCGATGATTGAGCTTTGGCAAAATGACGGACAGAGCAAATTTTTTGGTAGATTTGGTACAGGTACAGATGTTGAAAATCATTTTGTTTTTCAAACGATAAAACCAAAATCGCTTGAGGGTCAGGCACCTTATGTTACCCTTATTGTATTTATGCGTGGACAATTAATTCATTCGTATACACGCATTTATTTTTCGGATGAAGAGGAGCTAAATGCAGGAGACAGTATTTTGAATGGAATTCCGCCTGAAAGAAGAAATACAATTATAGCACAAAAGAAAGCAGGAATTTACGAGTTTAATATTTACATGCAGGGATTAAACGAAACAGTTTTCTTTGCGATCTAGACTACATTTATATTAATCAAATACGGTACTTATGAGCTTATACACCCAATTATTTTATTCTAAAGAAATTGATACGTTGTTTTCTGATGCGGAATCCATCACACAAATGTTGCGTGTAGAAGCTACATTGGCAGAAGCACAAGCCAATAAAGGACTGTTTTCAAAAGCTGTTGCCGAAACAATAAAAGCCAGTTGCACGGTTTCTGAAATTGATATTGAAAAATTAAAGACGGAGCTATCGCTTGGCGGAAATGCAGCCATTCCTTTGGTAAAACAATTGACTCAAATAGTGAAAAGTAAGGATGCCAATGCTGCTAAATTCATTCATCTGGGAGCAACGAGTCAGGATGTGGTTGATACCGCCATGGTTTTGCAAATTCAGGAATATATAATTTGGCTGAATAAAAAAATTAACGTTTTAGAAGAACTATTGGTGTCGCTTACCCAGAAGCATCGCCAAACGATTATGATTGGCCGCACGCTTTTGCAACAGGCTAAACCAACAACTTTTGGATTCAAAACGGCCGGTTGGTTAGCGGCTGTTTCGAGAAGTAAACAACGTCTGGAGCAAGTTAAAAAGCGTGTTTTGGTCATTCAATTGGGCGGAGCAGTTGGGAACGGAAACACGAATATTTCAATTGAAATTCAAGAAGAATTTGCTCGTTTATTAGGTTTACAACCTTCTTTTACGTGGCATTCACACCGAGATAATTTAGCAGAAACAGCGAGTGTTTTAGGAATTTTGAGTGGCAGTTTAGGAAAAATAGCCAAAGACATTTCGTTACTGATGCAAACAGAAGTGGGAGAAGTTTTTGAAGGAGCGGCTGAAGGAAAAGGTGGTTCAAGCACAATGCCTCACAAAAGAAATCCGGTGACTTGTGCGGCTATTTTGGCCAATAGCAATCGAGTTCCGCATTTGGTGGCGAGCTTACTATCTGCAATGCCCCAAGAGCACGAACGTTCTGTTGGATTATGGCATTCGGAATGGGAAGTACTAATTGAAATCATGCAATTGACCGCCGGTTCTCTGGAAAAAAGCATTGCCTTACTCGAAGGATTAGAAGTTGATGAAAACCGAATGTCAGCAAACCTCGAATTGACCAAAGGATTAATTTATGCCGAAAATATTGCTTTGGCTTTAGCCCAAAAAATAGGGAAATCTGAAGCGCATGAATGGATTGAAAAGGCTTGTAAAAAAGCGGTTGAAGAGCAGAAACATCTAAAAGAAGTGGTTCTGGAAATGAATATTGATGTAATCGATCTGGATTCCTTATTTGATCCTAAAAATGCGATTGGATTAAGTCTGGAATTAATCGACCAAGTTGTAAAGAAATACTAATAAAGCGAGTATGAAAACAAATTATAAAATATCAGGAACGCCAAACAGTCCGGTTTTGGTTTTCTCTAACTCTTTGGGTGCCGATATGGGAATGTGGGATGAATTGATTCCTTTTTTGTTGCCTTATTTTCGAGTGTTGCAATACGATACCCGCGGACATGGAGGCAGTGAAGTTACCGAAAGTCCTTATACGATTGATGTATTAGGGAATGATGTTATTGCGCTATTGGATGAATTAAAGATTGACAAAGTATATTTCTGTGGTCTTTCGATGGGCGGATTGATCGGTCAATGGTTGGGAATTAATCATCCGGATCGAATTTTAAAATTGATTATCAGCAATACTGATGCAAAAATTGGCACGGCTGAAATTTGGAATGACAGAATCAATACCATCACCAAGGAAGGAATGCAAATCATTGCTGACGGGACTATGGAACGGTGGTTTACCGATGATTTTAGAAAAAATAATCCAAATAGAATTGCTGAAATTAAAGCGGTTTTTGTTAAAAATAATGCCCTGGGTTACGCCAATAGCTGTGCTGCGGTGAGAGACGCTGATTTTAGAAAAGATTTGCATAAAATAAGTGCAGAAACATTGGTGATTACTGGAAATGAAGATGCCGTTACAAATGTAGAGCAAGCTAAAGAATTGGTCAAAAACATCCCAAATTCCAATCTGGAAATACTTGCTGCCAGACATTTATCGAGCACAGAACTTCCTGAGGCCTATTCCGAAATACTGATCAATTTCATTATAGGAGAAAGCACTTTTGAGAGAGGAATGCACGTTAGAAGCACTGTTTTAGGAAAGGAACATGTAGATAAAGCGACTGGGAATATCAATGAGTTTAATGGTGACTTTCAAAATTTTATTTCCAATTATGCCTGGGGAGAAATTTGGACACGACCGGGATTATCCAAACACAACCGCAGTCTGATTACCATTGCGATGCTAATTGCATTAAACCGAAAAGCAGAATTACAAATGCACATCAAAGCAGCTTTCAATAATGGGGTTTCTAAGGATGAGATTAAAGAAGTAATAATGCAATCGGCATTGTATTGTGGCTTGCCAGCAGCCAATGAAGCCATTCATACCGCAGAAGAAGTTTTTAAAGAAATAGAAAAATAAAATTACAACAAAGAAACAGAAGGATGAAAAATATTAAAACACAGGTTGGAATTATTGGTGCGGGACCTGCAGGATTAACACTTGCC
Source organism: Flavobacterium maritimum (assembly GCF_040049085.1). NCBI lineage: Bacteria > Pseudomonadati > Bacteroidota > Flavobacteriia > Flavobacteriales > Flavobacteriaceae > Flavobacterium > Flavobacterium maritimum. The sequence continues at coordinate 715,760 of NZ_JBDLZY010000002.1, read as the reverse complement.
AATTGGTTAAGAAAACAAGGGATTTCATCCGTTATCATTGAACATCGCAGTAGAGAATATAGTGAATCTCGTGTACGTGCAGGATTGTTGGAGCAAAATACAGTAGATATTTTAGAGAATTTAGGTCTTGCAGACCGCTTGAAAAGAGAAGGAAAAGAACATCATGGAGTTAATTTGAGTTTTGATGGAGAGCGTATTCGGGTACCTTTTGGGGAACTCACTGGCGGTCGAAATATTACTATTTATGGACAACAAGAAGTAGTGAAAGACCTTACGGATGCTTGGCTGGAGGGTGGCGGTCAGCTGTTTTTTGAAGCGCCTGCAACTAAAATTGCCGATTTCGATACGGATCATCCCACTATTCATTTTGATTACGAAGGAGAACCTGCCACTTTAGAATGTGATTTTGTAGCGGCTTGTGATGGTTTTCATGGGTTGGGTCGTAAGACTATGCCAAAAGGTTCCTACAATGAATTTACAGTGACCTATCCATTTAGTTGGTTGGGGATTTTAGCGAATGTAGCTCCTTCGTCAGAAGAGTTAATCTATGCGTATCACGAACGCGGATTTGCTTTGAGCAGTTCCCGTTCCGAAAAAGTGAGCCGTTTGTATGTGCAATGTGATAATGATGACACGGTTGAGAATTGGTCTGATGAGAGAATTTGGGACGAGTTATCGGTGCGTTTGGGAACGCCGGGTTGGGAATTGCAACGCGGACCAATTTTCGAAAAAAGCATCACGCCCATGCGCAGTTATTTTATAGATAATATGCAAAGTGGCCGTTTGTTTTTGGCGGGTGATGCGGCACATATTGTTCCTCCAACGGGTGGAAAAGGATTGAATTTGGCTGTTGCCGATGTAAAGCATTTGGTAGATGGGTTGACTGAATTTTATCAAAATGGCTCTACGGCTGGTTTGGATTCCTATTCAGAAACGGCTTTGAAACGAATTTGGCGCGCACAGGATTTCTCCAATTTTATGACGACTTTATTTCATAAACAAGATGAGCATGGCTCTTTTGCCTATCAGTTGCAAAAAGCGAAATTCGATTACATAAAACGCTCAAAGGCTTATGCCACAACTATTGCGGAGAATTACGTAGGATTGCCATTTGAGGCTTTTGAATAAAAAAGAATTCAAAAAAGGAACCTCAATATTTAAAATTATTTACAAAAATAGAAATGAAACAAGTCCCTATAATAGATTTACATACAGCTGCCAAAATGGTAAAAGACGGTGATACATTGTTGCAAGGCGGTTTTGGAATGACTGGAAATCCTGTTCATCTGATGCATGCGCTGGCTGAAATTGGCACCAAAAACTTAACTTTTATTGGTAATAATACTGGTGAGGCTGGTCTTGGAGGAGGCCGTTTATTAAGGAACGGTCAGCTCAAAAAAATGATTGGTTCTTTTTTTACTTCTAATCCTGATGCAGTAAAAGCAGCGCAAACAGGACAAGTAGAGTATGAATTGTTACCGCAAGGAACCCTGGCTGAAGCGATTCGGGCAGGTGGTGCAGGAATTGGAGGTTTTTATACCCCAACTTCTGCCGGAACTTTGATTGCCGAGGGGAGAGAGACTAAAATTATCGATGGAGAAGAGCAAGTTTTTATAAAAGGAATTCGTGGAAACGTAGCCTTCATTAGAGCTTGGAGAGCTGATACGGCTGGAAATTTGCAATACCGAATGACCGAAAACAATTTCAATAAAGCCATGGCTACGGCTGCTGATTTGGTTATTGCCGAAGTAGAAGAAATTGTTCCAGTGGGTGAAATTGCCCCTGAATTTGTTCATACTCAAGGTTGTTTTGTGGATTATTTGGTTGAAGCCAAAATTACGCTGGAAGATTTAGGAAGCTCCGCCTCAGTATCGACTTCTAAAAAGGTAGATGAAAGCCGAATGAATATGGCCAAGCGTGCTTTGGCAGAATTAAAAAAAGGAGATGTAGTGAATTTAGGAATCGGAATTCCAACCTTGGTTGCCGATTTAATAAACGAAGAACACGGTATTATCCTGCATACCGAAAACGGAATGTTAGGTGTTGGTCCAGTTCCTACAGATGGTGGCGGTGCAATGGATTATCCTGTAAATGCGGGTAAAATTCCGGTTACAGCACTCAATGGGAGCAGTTATTTTGATAGCGCCGATTCCTTTGCCATGATTCGTGGAGGACATGTTGATACAGCCATTATGGGAGGATTGGAAGTGGATGAGTTTGCTAATTTGGCAAATTGGGCGGTTCCAGGAAAACCTTTATTGGGAGTAGGGGGCGCTATGGATTTGGCTAAAGGCGCCAAACGATTAATCATCACCATGACACATTCTAATCCCGATGGTTCCTCGAAGATGGTACCCAAATGTGTTTTGCCATTGACGGCCTCTAATGTGGTCGATTTGGTTATTACAGACTTAGCTGTTTTTTCTTTTGATGGAGGTATATTAACATTAATCGAAATTATGCCTGGTAGTTCTTTAGAAGAAGTACGAGAAAAAACAAGTGCAAAATTTATTGAAAAATTAAATTAGAAAATCATGAATCAATCCTATATCATAGATGCTATTCGAACGCCAATAGGGAGTTTTGGAGGAAGTTTATCTACTGTAAGAGCTGATGATTTGGCGGCATTAATCATCAAAGAGTTGGTCAAAAGAAACCCGAATATTCCTGTGGAAAAGATTGATGAGGTGATTTTGGGGAATCATAATCAGGCAGGCGAAGACAATCGAAATGTAGCTCGTATGGCTACTTTATTGGCAGGATTGCCTTATACGGTTCCAGCTCAGACTGTCAATCGTCTTTGCGCTTCTGGTATGTCGGCTATTATTGATGCATCACGCAGCATTCAAGTGGGTGATGCCGATATTATGATTGCCGGAGGAATGGAACACATGACCAGGAGTCCCTGGGTTATCTCAAAGACTTCAAAACCTTTTGGAAATGATGCCAAGATGTTTGATTCCAGCTTTGGATGGCGATTTGTAAATCCAAAAATGGAAGCGATGTATGGCACGGATGCGATGGGAATTACGGCAGAGAATCTAGTCGAAATGTATCACATAAGTCGTGAAGACCAAGATTTATTTGCTTATAATTCGCAACAAAAAGCTTTTGCAGCACAACAAAGTGGGCGTTTTGATGAAGAAATCATAGCGGTAGAGCTAGGCGATAATAAAGGAGCTTTGACTTCATTTTCTAAAGATGAATTTATAAAAGGAAATACTTCTCTCGAAAAACTGGCGACATTAAGAGCGGCTTTCAAGAAAGATTCAGGCAGCGTAACCGCAGGGAATGCATCGGGACTTAATGATGGTTCGGCAGCCATGTTTTTAGCTTCTGAAAAAGCCATTAAACAATACAGTCTGACTCCAATGGCCAGAATTGTTGCTTCGGCAGTAGTAGGAGTGGAGCCAAGAATTATGGGGATTGGTCCGGTAGGTGCGACTCAAAAAGCACTTCAAAAGGCCGGATTAACATTAGAGGATATCGATATTATAGAATTGAATGAGGCTTTTGCTGCCCAAGCATTGGCCTGTACAAGAGCTTTAGGATTGGCAGATAATGATGCAAGAGTGAATCCAAACGGGGGTGCAATTGCATTGGGACATCCACTGGGTATGTCAGGAACCCGTTTGATACAAACGGCCGCTATTGAACTTCAAAAGCAAAATAAAAGATTTGCCTTATGTACAATGTGCATTGGTGTTGGAATGGGCTATGCTGTCATTATTGAGAATGCGAATGTAGGATAGTTGTAAATACTGTCTAACTAATATTAAAAAAATAGATGCGAATCTATTATATTCACCTCTTTTGAGCTGTCTTTTCAACACAAATTCTCCGTGTTTAAAAGACAGCTTTTTTATTTTTTGTATGAATTTTTCAAAAGATATTTCTTGACTAAACAACTTCGAAGGATAAGTCAACGTATTGTACTTCTTCTTCAAATGGAGAATGATCAATTTAAGAAGCACAATTGTTTTTAACTTGTGTTTTTTTTAAATTTAATCTCCTAAGCTAGTGTGATTTAATAAAAAAATTTGTAATTTCACTATGTGGGGGTTACGATATATTTAGTAAAATTTTAGCTATGAAATAAGTCACTTTACACATTGTTTCAATAGCTTTTTTTCTCTCTCGCTTTCTCTCTCTGTATTCTTGTTTTTGATGATTTAAGTTGTAATTAGGTTTACTTTAAAATATCGTTTTCAACTCATTTTGTGAGTGTGAAGCGCGAAGCCGTACCTTTCTTTAAGGTTTTTTCTGAAAAATATAGTTTAAAAATAATGAAAAGATGGATAGATATTCGGAAGTAAGGGAGCATTTTTTTATGGCTTTTTGAAGTTTAGTTGTTAATCAGGTGGTTGAGATACTGTTTTTATGGAGATTTTGTTATTCGAAACAAAAGGGCATAGAAATTTGTAATATAATATCAAGAAAAATACGATTAAAAAGTTTCAGAAAAAAGAATGAATAAAGACGCTAAAAGGTTATTGGAGAATTTTATTTCCATCTATTCGATACAGATAGTTGGAATGATTTTACCTTTAATTACTTTGCCTTATGTCATAAAAACACTTGGATTTGATAAGTATGGCTTGATTATTTTGGCATCTTCCTTAATTGCCTATTTTCAGTCTATAACTGACTTTAGTTTTAGAATAACTGCCACACGGGATGTTGCCGTTTTTAGGGATAGCCCAAAAAAGCTCAATTTAATTTACAGTAAAGTGCTTACGGTGAAAGCAATTTTTTTATTGGTTTCTTTCTCTCTTCTGACAATAATTATTTTAGTTTACCCTCCATTTTATAAAGAGCGACTGGTGTTTTTTTTGACAATGCCCATGTTGCTGGGATACACATTATTTCCTGAATGGTATTTTCAAGGAATTGAAAAAATGAGGTACATTACAATATTGAATTTTTCCCTGAAAATCTTCTTTACTGTATGTGTTTTTATATTTATCAAAAATAAAACCGATTATTGGATTTATCCTTTGTTGCAAAGTGCCGGTTCTGTGGGTGTTGGGATTATTGCACAGTACATTTTAATAAAAAAACACAAATTAGAATTTATTTGGCTACCGTTAAAAATAATTAAAAGGACAATTGTATCCAACTTTCCTATTTTCTTAACACAATTTCTTCCAACATTATATAATAATACCACAACGTTTTTATTAGGTGTTTTAACAACAAATAATCTGTTAGGAATCTACAGCGCGATTTACACAGTTGTTGATATAAGTATTACATTATTGCATACCATATCACTTGTTTTCTTTCCTTTTTTAAACAGAAAAAAAGAAGCCTTTCAGAAATATAAAAAACTAATTTTTTCTTTAAGTTTTATATTGGTTTTTGGTTGCATACTCTTTCATCCTTTAGTGTTTTGGTTTTTGAATATTACCTATAAAGATGCTTTGGTTGTTTTATGCATCTTATCTTTTGGGATTCTGGGTATAGGAATGAACGATATATTTGGAACGAATTACTTTATAATCAAAAGAGATGACAAGTTAGTCATGTATAACACCATCATTGCATCCATTATGGGGTTAATTTTTTCATTCCCTTTAGTTTATTTTTTTGGAATTATTGGAGCCGCATTAAATCTTACTTTTTCACGTCTCATGATGGGCGGTCGATTATATTATAAATACTTATCTATCAAAAAAGGAATCATTACTTAAACGCTATGGTATGGAGAATTTTAGATTTTCAGTTTGGACAGCCACTTTCAATAGAGCCACTTTTTTAGTAAGACTGTATGAAAGTTTAAAAAAGCAGACATTTAAAGATTTTGAATGGATTATTGTTGATGATGGATCTACTGATAATACCAAAGAGATTGTTGATGGATTTATAGCAGAAAACAGCATAAAGTCCATCCGTTATTTAAAAAAAAATCATGGTGGCAAACATACTGCCTGGCGTGCTGTAATAAATGAGTTTCAATCAAAGTATGTTGTTACTATTGACAGTGATGATCAATTAAGTGAAAACGCTCTTGAGATATTTGACAGGCATTGGACTGAGCTGGAGAAATCGGAAGAATATGAGTCTTTTTGGGAAATTAAGGGCAGGGTTCAAGGTTCTGGGGGATTGATGATTGGAAAGCCACTCCCGACAAAAGTTTTTGACTCTACCTATGATGAGTTAACGTATAAACACAAATATACGTGGGAAATGCATGCATGCCGAAAAACGACTGTACTTCAAAACGAAGGAAAAGTTCCAGAGAATTTTTTGTTTGATTCGTTGTGCAGTAACTTTTCTGAAAGTATCCGATGGTCAAGGGCGGGCCAGAAATATAAATCCAGATTTATAGATGAAATAGTCAGAACCTATTTTTTTGATGCAGGAGATACACTGTCAAAATCTAATAATAAAACGAGATCAATAAAAAATACGTACAACAATTTGGTTGATGCAAAATATACGATTGAAGAACGAAAAAAATGGATGTTGAAGTGGGATAAAAAAGCCTATGTCTTTAGTTTAGCAACACTTCTATATACATCTTTTTGTTTGTCGAAAAACCCATTTTCAATTCTGGACAAAGCATCCGTTTCTGAGAATTTACTTTTGGGAGTTTTGTATATCCCCATTTTGACGATTTATAAAATAAGAAAATAAGCTGAGTTTAAATTAATAAAACAGTAGGAGATGAAAATTGCAATACACCATACCGAAGATACTTTTTCAGAACGTTGGATAGAATATTGCCAACAAAACAACATAGATTATAAATTAGTTAATTGTTATGAAAATGACATCATTAAACAAATAGAGGATTGTGATGCATTAATGTGGAATCATCATCAATCGGAATATAAAGATGTGCTTTTTGCAAAGCAACTATTATTTTCAGTTGAATTTTCAGGTAAAAAAGTTTTCCCGGATTTTAATACCAACTGGCATTTTGATGATAAAATAGGTCAGAAATATTTATTGGAAATTCTGGAAATACCCTTTATACCATCTTATGTTTTTTATACTAAAAAAGAAGCGATGGATTGGATTAAATCAGCAAGCTTTCCTAAAGTTTTTAAATTAAGAGGCGGGGCTGGTTCCAATCACGTCAAATTGGCCCGAACAAAAAATGATGCGATTAGGTTTACCAAAAAAGCCTTTGGTCGCGGATTCTCACAATTTGACAGATGGGGGTATCTGCAGGATAAAATATTGAAAGTAAAAGGAGGTCAGGAAACTTGGGTTGGAATTTTGAAAGGCATTGGCAGATTGTTTATTCCTACTGAGTTTGCAAAGATGCATGGCAGGGAAAAGGGCTATGTTTATTTCCAGGATTTTATTCCGAATAACAACTATGATACACGTGTGGTCGTGGTAGGGGATAAAGCGTTTGGTTTTAAACGAATGACTCGGAAGAATGATTTTCGGGCATCGGGAAGTCAAAATTACCATTTCGAGAAAAAAGGAATTGACGAGAGATGTGTTCAAATTGCTTTTGAGGTAAATAAGAAATTGAATTCCCAAAGTACCTATTATGATTTTGTTTTTGATGCCGCAAACAATCCTTTAATTATAGAAATAAGTTATACCTCTCTTGTTCATCCATATGATAATTGTCCGGGATATTGGGATGACAGTGTTAATTTTCATGAAGGGGAATTTAATCCGCAATACTGGCACATGGAAAACATAATTTCAACTATAAAAAAAGAGGAAAAAGTAATAGTTTGAGAAATTTATAATGTTTTGACGAAGGGAATGACTAAATGCATTAAAAGATGAAAATTGCAATACACTTTACCGAAGATAATTTTTCAGAACGTTGGATAGAATATTGCCAGCAAAATGACATAAACTATAAATTAGTTAATTGTTATGATACCAATATTATACATGATTTAGAGGACTGTGACGCCTTAATGTGGCATCATCATCACAGAGAATATAAAGATGTGTTGTTTGCCAAACAACTAATGTATTCGGTTGAATTTGCAGGTAAAAAAGTTTTTCCAAATTTCAATACAGCTTGGCATTTTGATGATAAAATTGGCCAGAAATACTTGTTCGAAGCCATGGGAGTTCCTTTTGTTCCAACCTATGTTTTTTACACCAAAAAAGAAGCAATCGACTGGATCGAATCCACAACTTTCCCTAAGGTCTTTAAGTTGAGATCTGGAGCAGGGGCAAGTAACGTTAATTTGGCCCGAACAAAAAAAGAAGCCATTTCTTTTACTCATAAAGCCTTTAGTCGTGGTTTCTCCCAATTTGACAGAATGGGTTATCTTAAGGATAAAATTATGAAAGTGAGGGCAGGTAAAGAACCTTTAATTGGTATTTTGAAAGGGATTGGCAGGTTGTTTATCCCTACGGAGTTTGCAAAGATGCATGGCAGGGAAAAAGGCTATGTTTATTTTCAGGATTTTATTCCCAATAACACTTTTGATATTCGTGTAGTAGTTGTAGGAGATAAAGCATTTGGCAATAAAAGAATAAACAGGAAGGATGATTTTAGGGCTTCGGGAAGCAGGAACTATCGATTCGAAAGAAGTGAAATTGACGAGAGATGTGTCCAGATTGCATTTGAAGTAAATAAAAAGCTGAATTCACAAAGTACGTATTACGATTTTGTTTTTGATGAAGCGAACAACCCTGTAATATTAGAGATCAGTTATTGTTCCGTTGTGCATAAATACGATAAATGTCCGGGATATTGGGATGAAAATCTCAATTTTTATGAAGGGAAATTTAATCCGCAATATTGGCATATTGAAAATTTAATTTCGACTATAAAACAATAGTTTATGAGTGATAGCCGCATTACTCGTGATTTGCTTTTTGGCCTTTTTGCAGTATATTATCTGCAAGGGACTTTTTATGCGCAAGGGTCTGTTATTTCTCAGGTTAGTCTAATGTTAATAATTGTAATTTCAAGTATTTATTTTATAAAGACTTTAATTGTCGAAGAAAGAAGACCTCTTTTTTATAATGTTTGGTCTTTATTAGTAGTACTCAATATTTTCGGATATATTTTCACAGCGGATTTTGATAATGAATACCATGTTAATATGTTTAAAGGGGTATTGTTATGCATGCTTCCTTTTTATCCTTTTTATCATTTTGCTCGAACAGAAGAATTAAAAGCGTATCATCTTCTTCGATTTTTTGCGATTATGGTTCCTATCATAATTGTCCTGTTTTACGCCAATCAAAGTAATATTTTACTGGAAAACGACCCTGAAGTCACTAATGTGGTTAACAATGTTTCTTTTTCTTTTGTCAGGTTGCTGCCTTTTGTGTTTTTGATTAAAAAAAATAAAATTATCTCCATTGTTTTGCTAATGGTTTTTTTGTTTTTCATTATCCAGGGAGCAAAACGAGGGGCGATGATTGTGGGAGTTCTGGCTATGCTATTATATTTTTTATTTCAAATATTGAATTTAGAAAGAGAAAGACGTGTCCAAGGGGTTTTAATTGCGGTTATCAGTCTTCTTTTTATAGGATTCTTTGCCTACAAAATGTATTTGGAAAACGAATTTTTAATAAGAAGAATGAATTCTATAGCGGAAGGTAATTCAAGCGGAAGGGACGAGATTTTTAATAAGATCCTTGACTCATGGTACAATGAGGAAAGTTTTAAGGTCTTTTTACTTGGATTTGGATTCGCAGGCTCTGTACAGCTGGCAGGCAATTATGCGCATAATGATTGGCTGGAATTGTTGTCTAACTTCGGCATATTAGGGGTTACAGTTTATTTGGTACTTTTTTATGCGGTAGCCAAACAATTATTGGATAGAAATTGGAAGATAGATAAGAAAATGTTGTTGTTTTCAATTAGTTTGATGTGGTTGACAACGACTATGTTTTCGATGTGGTATTCTGCCGGGCAGGGATTTTCGCAAGCAATTTTATTAGCGTATCTCATAGGGAGTAAAAAGGAATCATTGGTGTAACTGTTTTTTAGTAGAAAATTCTGTGATTGATTAATTTACTGTTGCAATTAAAAAAAGATAAGATGAAAATACTTTGCGTCATAGATAGTCTCGGTTCCGGTGGTGCGCAGCGCCAAATGGTGAATCTGGCCAGAGGATTCAAAGAAAAAGGAAATGAGGTTTCGTTTCTGACCTATCATCCAGATGATTTTTATGGTAAACTTCTGGACCAAGTTACTATTCCCGTCAAAACGATTACCGAAACAAATCATTTTAAACGCCTTTTTAAAATGCGAAACTACATCAGGTCCGGAAAATATGATGTGGTGTTATCCTTTTTGGAAGGGCCTAGTTTTATATGTGAAATGGCTGCTTTTCCTTCAAGAAATTGGAAACTGTTGGTTGGTGAAAGAAATGCAGATCCCAACATATTTAAATCGCGTAAACTTACGGCATACCGTTGGTTCCACGTAGTAGCAGATTATGTGGTATCCAATTCCCATGAAAATATTAAGATGGTGAAAAAAATTAACCCTTTGCTGTCTGATAATAAATGCAAGGTGATATATAACATGGTTGATTTTGAAAAATGGAAGCCTTCAGAAAACTTTGAATACAGAAGTAAAGATAAATTTTCATTAATTGTAGTTGCGAATCATCAGGAATCAAAAAATGCAAAGGGACTGGTTAACGCATTGCATTTACTTCCTCAAAAATATAAAGACCAAATTACAGTACATTGGTTTGGAAGAAGAGATTCATTTGAATTAGAATTAGCTTATTCTGAGGCTGAAAGTCTGGTGAAAGAGTTTGAATTAGAAGATATTATCTCTTTTTTTGATCCCAATCTTTCGATTCACGAAATAGTTCCCGATTATGATGCTTTGGGACTTTTTAGTTTTCATGAAGGATTATCGAATTCGGTTTGTGAAGGGATGGCAAGTGGTAAGCCCATAATATCAACAGATGTATCTGATATTAAATTAATTATTGAAAATGGTTTTAATGGATTTGTGGTGGATAGCTGTCAGCCAGAATCAATTAAAAATGCTTTAATTAAACTCCTGGATTGTTCTAAAGAAGACTTAGTAAAAATGGGAAAGAATGCAGGAGTCACGGCCAATAAATTATTTAATAAAGAGACTGTAGTTTCGGCCTATATTGATTTAATGCTTAAATAAGATTGGTATGTCATCTGTAAAAATTTACGACAATTTCCGCAATTCAGTAGCAGTATTAAATTTTGTTTTATTGCAATTTTATTTTTTTAGGAAGGCCTCATTTACTTTTCCGTCATTAACCTTTAATTACTTCCCTTTTTCAATACATAAAGGAGGTTCATTAGAGATTGGTCGAAGAGCAATTATAAATAAGCAAACAGAAATTTTAAGTAAAGGGGTTTTAAAAATCGGCAATAATTTCACCTTAAATAAATTTTCCAGAGTTGTGGCTCATGAGAATATTAATATTGGTGATAATGTTACCATAGCACAATTTGTTGCCATTTTGGATCATGATCATAAATATACAATGGTTGATGGAAATATGCTCTTGGAAGGATATCTCACAAAACCAATAACAATAGGAAATAATGTTTGGATTGGAGATAAAGTAACTATTTGTAAAGGAGTCACTATTGGTAATAATGTCATCATTGGAGCCAATAGTGTCGTAACAAAAGATATAGAAAGTGATAGTATAGCGGTAGGAAGCCCATGTGTTAAAATTAAACAGATATGAGGAAGATTATTTATATAGCACCTTTTGTTAAAAACCGTTATAAAGGCGGTATCATGCGAATTGCAGAGTATTTGAAAGAGGACGATGCTGGTATTCAATTTGAAAATAATAAAATTGAAATGGAATTTTTTAATTCAACTGTTCTGGACCAAAAAAAGAATTCCGAAGGCAAATGGACCGTAGAGAATATAAAACAAGCATTATATCTTTTATATACCCTTTCAAAAAGAGTCCTTAATAAAGATTTTGATGCGGTTCATATCAATTCTTCTGCTAAAGTCCCTTTGTTAAAAGATCAGATCATTTTCTTTTTAGTCAGTAAGCTGGCATCAAAAAAATATATTTTTCAGATTCATTTCAGTGGTGTAGAGGAAACGTTCTTATCAGTAGGTTTTTTAAGATCGCTTCAATTTTGGTTTCTTAAAAGATTAGATACAATTGTATTATTATCAGAAAGCTTCAAAAATGAATTAGTAATTGCTGGAATTCCGGAACGCAAGATTACTGTCCTGTATAATTTTCACACTGTAAAAAATGACTTAAAAAACAATACTTTAAGTTCAGGTCGTGAGCTGCAATTATTGTTTGTGGGAAGCATCAATCAAAGGAAAGGGTTCAATGATTTATTGGAAGCCTTACGACTCTTAACTATTGATTATAGCTTAAATGTTCTTGGTGATTTTTCATCTGATGAGATGAAAGAATTTTGCAATAATTTTATTAAAGAGAATCAATTAAAAGTAAACTTTCATGGGTACTTATCGGGACAAAATAAGTTTGATGTTATTGCTAAATCAGACCTATTACTGTTGCCATCTTATGCTGAGGGATTTCCAATGGTGATACCGGAAGCCATGGCTTTGGGATGTGCCGTTATTTCTACTAATATAGCCGGTATTCCTGAAATAGTTCAAAATGAGTTCAATGGATATTTAATAAACCCTGGGCAGATAGATGAATTAGCTAAAAAGATCACATATCTAGATAGCAATAGAGAAGTGCTTAAAGTATTCAGGGAAAATAGCTTAAGTCTGTCGTCACAATATAATTTGGAAAATTATATTGAAAAGATTTGTACAATTTATAACAATTGAAAAAATGGAAAATAAAACGCTCCTTATTACAGGTGGTACAGGCTCTTTCGGGAATGCTGTATTAAACCGTTTTTTGCATACAGATCATTTTAGCGAAATTCGTATTTTTTCCCGCGATGAAAAAAAGCAGGACGACATGCGTAACCAATTAAAGAACGACAAACTGAAGTTTTATATTGGCGATGTTCGTGATTATAACAGTATAGAACGTGCCATGCATGGTGTTGATTATGTATTTCATGCCGCCGCTTTAAAACAAGTGCCATCTTGTGAATTTTTTCCATTGGAAGCCACCAAGACCAATGTGTTCGGGACACAAAATGTTATTGATGCAGCTACTGCAAATAAAATACAAAAAATGATTTGCCTAAGTACAGATAAAGCCGCCTATCCCATCAATGCTATGGGGATTTCGAAAGCCCTGATGGAAAAAGTAGCCATTGCTGCTTCAAGAAATACAAAGGACACTACCGTTTGCCTTACACGTTATGGAAACGTGATGGGGTCAAGAGGATCGGTGATTCCGTTATTTTTAAAACAAATAAAAAATGGAGAACCCATCACAATCACGGACCCAAATATGACCCGTTTCTTAATGTCTTTGGAAGAAGCTGTAGAATTGGTTTTATTTGCTTTTCAACAAGGAAATTCAGGAGATTTGTTTGTAAATAAAGCACCTGCAGGAACCATAGGCGATTTGGCACAGGCATTAAAAGAAATTTGTCATGCGGATAATGAAATAAAAATTATTGGAACCCGTCACGGAGAGAAATTATACGAAACCCTATGCACACGGGAAGAAATGGTAAAAGCAGAAGACATGGGCGATTTTTTTAGGGTTCCAGCCGATAACCGTGATCTGAATTATGCAAAGTATTTTTCGAAAGGAAAAAAAGATGTTTCTGTAATTGAAGATTATCATTCTCACAATGCAGAGCAACAAGGAGTAGAAGGAATGAAGCGTTTGTTGTTACAATTACCACTGATACGAAAAGAAGTATTTGGTGAAGATGTAGCGCAAATGCCAGGGTAAAAACATAAAATAGAAATACAATGATTCCAGAAATAATTACAGGAAGTATTCATTCTGACGAGAGAGGTACTTTGTCTTACAATAATGATTTTGATGCTTCGATTATTAAGCGTGTGTATAGTATCGAAAATATAAACACCAATTATATACGTGCTTGGCAAGGGCATAAAATTGAACAACGATGGTTTTCGGCTATCAATGGATCGTTTAAGATTCAGTTGATTAAAATTGACAATTGGGAAAAACCATCAAAGGACTGCCAGTCTTTTACTTTTATAATAAGTGCCGGAAAACTGGATGTGCTTCATATTCCTGGAGGATATGTGAGCAGTATTCAGTCACTTGAGCCTAATTCGAAATTGTTGGTAATGGCGAATTATTTGTTGGGTGAAACCAAGGATGAATACCGTTATGAGGCAGATTATTTCGGAAATTAAAAATTAGAAATTGAAATTGTATAGAAGTTAATTTTTTATATTTCTAAAAAGAAAAAGATACATGTTAAGAATTGGAATAACGGGACAAGGAGGTTTTGTGGGGACACACCTCTATAATACATTAGGATTGTATCCTGAGGAGTTTATTCGGATTGATTTTCAAAGAAGTTTCTTTGGAAATGAAACACTTTTGGACACTTTTGTTTCTCAATGTGATGTGATTGTACATTTGGCAGCTTTGAACCGTCACAATAATCCCGAAGTAATTTATGGAACCAATTTAGGGTTGGTAAATACTTTGATCGCTTCATTAGAACGAACAGACAGTACAGCACATGTGATACTGTCATCATCTTCTCAGGAAGAAAGGGATAATATGTATGGCAAGTCTAAAAAGGAGGGAAGAGAACTTTTGGCGCAATGGGCTAATAAAGCCAACGCTACCTTTAGCGGTATGGTTATTCCAAATGTGTTTGGTCCTTTTGGTCAGCCTCATTATAATTCGGTTATTGCCACTTTTTCACATCAAATTGCCAGAGGAGAAACGCCACAGATTCAGGTTGACGGGGATTTAAAACTGATTTACGTTGGAGAACTGATAAGCGAAATCCTAAGTAAAATTAGAGCAAGACAAAATGAACCTATATGTATTGTTTCTCCTACGTCCGAAGCTAAGGTCTCGGAACTGTTAACTTTATTGCAGGGATTTAAAACAGGGTATCAGGAGAAAGGCGAAATACCCTCAATCAAAAACACATTTGAATTAAATTTGTTCAATACTTTTCGTTCTTACATGGATATTGCTAATCATTTCCCGGTAAAGCTCGTCCAGCACACCGACCCCAGAGGCTCTTTTGTAGAGGTGATACGATTGGGTATTGGGGGGCAAGTATCCTTTTCTACCACAGTTCCCGGCATTACTAGAGGGAATCATTATCATACCCGAAAAATTGAACGATTCGCAGTAATTAAGGGAAAAGCTTTAATTCAATTACGCCGTATAGGTACAGATGATATTTTAGATTTTTATTTGGATGGTAACGAACCAGCTTATGTTGATATGCCAATTTGGTATACGCATAATATTAGGAATATAGGTGAGGAGGTTTTGTATACCAACTTTTGGATTAATGAGTTTTATGATCCAAATGATCCGGATACGTATTTTGAAAATGTATAATAAAAAGGGAAGCTTAGATAAAAAATATAAGATGAAGGCAAAGTTAAAAGTAATGACCGTGGTGGGTACCCGTCCTGAGATTATTCGATTGTCGAGAGTGATGGCTGCTCTAGATCATTCTGAAGCGATAGAGCATATTCTCGTTCATACCGGACAAAATTATGACTATGAATTGAATCAAATTTTCTTTGAGGATTTAGGGATTCGCAAACCAGATTTTTTCTTAGATGCTGCCGGAGCAACTGCTGTTGAAACAATCGGCCAGATACTGATTAAAATTGACCCCTTATTGGAAAACGAAAAACCGGACGCCTTTTTGGTTTTAGGAGACACCAATAGTTGTTTGTGCGCTATTCCGGCTAAAAAACGGCATATTCCTATTTTTCATATGGAAGCCGGGAATCGTTGTTTTGATCAAAGAGTTCCTGAGGAAACTAATCGTAAAATTGTGGATCATATTTCGGATATTAACTTAACCTATAGTGATATTGCCCGTGAATATCTGCTGCGGGAAGGTTTGCCTGCTGATAGAATCATCAAAACAGGTTCTCCAATGTTTGAAGTTTTGAACCATTATTTACCTGAAATTAACGCTTCTGATATTCTAAATAAACTGGGGCTGGAGGAAAACAACTATTTTGTGGTTTCGGCTCATCGAGAAGAAAACATTAACAGTGAAAAAAACTTCAAGGGTTTGATGGATAGTCTGAATTTGATTGCGAAAAAATATAGATATCCAATTATTGTAAGTACACATCCGAGAACGCGTTTGATGATTGATAATAAGAAAATCGAAATGGAACCCGAAGTTCAGTTTTTGAAACCAATGGGGTTTAATGATTATAACGCATTACAAATGAAATCTTTTGCGGTCTTGTCTGATAGTGGAACCATTTCGGAAGAATCCTCTACACTAAATTTTCGGGCTTTAAATATTCGCGATGCGCACGAACGGCCCGAAGCTATGGAAGAAGCTTCTGTCATGATGGTGGGCTTGAATCCGGAAAGAATTATACAGGGATTAACCCAATTGCAATACCAGAAAAGAGGTGCCGAACGTAATTTTAGACCTGTGGCCGATTATTCAATGCCCAATGTGTCGGAGAAAATGGTTCGCATTATTTTGAGTTATACCGATTATGTGAAGCGTGTGGTTTGGAGTGAATAAAATTAAAACTAGTTTTTATGAATATTCTTTTTTTGACTTTGGATAAAATTGGATCGCTGGAGGAGCGAGGGATTTATACTGACTTGCTCCGAAAATTCAGAGAAGAAGGACATCATATTTTTGTTATGAATCCTTCGGAAAGAAGGGAAAATAAAAAGACCTCTCTTGTGAAGGGAGAGATGTTAAATATTTTGAGCGTACGCACATTGAATCTTCAAAAATCGCACATTATCGAAAAGGGGATAGGAACTTTAGCGATTGAATACCAGTTTGTAAAAGCCTTGAAAAAGTATTTTTCAAATGTAAAGTTTGATTTGGTTTTGTATTGTACTCCTCCCATTACTTTCTATAGAGTGATTCAATTTGTTAAAAAAAGAGATAATGCCTATTCCTATTTGATGTTAAAAGATATTTTTCCGCAAAATGCTGTTGATATGAGAATGCTTAAAGAGGGTGGTTTTTTACATCGAATGTTTTTAAGAAAAGAGCGCAAGTTGTATGAACTGTCCGATACAATAGGGTGTATGTCAGAGGCCAACAAGGAATATTTGATAAGGCATAATCCCGAGATACCTGTTGACAAAATAGAAGTAAATCCCAATTGTATAGAGCCGATAGTTTTTGACCAAACTGGTGAGGAAAAAATAAAAATAAAACAAAAGTATGGATTGCCTTTAGATAAGAAAGTCTTTGCTTATGGAGGGAATCTTGGAAAACCTCAAGGGATTGATTTTCTTTTAGAAACAATATCTTCAACGACCATTCCCGAAGTGTTTTTTTTAGTGGTAGGAAGTGGGACAGAGTACGGCAGGATTGTTAAATGGTTTCAGAACAAACAACCCAAAAACGCAATATTACTGGCAGGATTGCCTAAAGAAGATTTTGATATGCTTTTGAATGCTTGCGATGTGGGAATGATTTTTTTACACAAAGACTTTACGATTCCTAATTTTCCATCACGATTATTATCTTATTTAGAAATGAAACTGCCGGTGATCGCCGCCACTGATCCCAATACAGATATAGGAAGTGTAATAGAAAATAACAAATGTGGTTATTGGGTTTTATCAGGAGATGGTAGAGCTATGCAGACAGCCATCCATACCATGTGCTCTGATGAGATTGATTTCAATCAAATAAAGGAGAATTCTTGGAATTTGTTACAACGGGAATACAAAGTAGATTATTCTTACCAGCTCATAAAAAATAGATTAGAAAATGTACAAATCATTTTTTAAAAGAATACTGGATATTCTTGGGGCAATTTTTGGACTATTAGTATTAAGTCCTTTATTTATCATAGTGATGATAGGACTTTTTTTTGCCAATCAGGGCAAACCTTTTTTCTTTCAATCACGTCCCGGTAAGGATGAAAAAAGTTTCAAGATTATAAAGTTCAAAACCATGAATGACAAGAAAGATGTCTACGGGAATTTGCTTCCCGATGTACAGCGATTAACTCCAATAGGAATATTTGTTCGTAAAACATCTTTAGACGAAATTCCTCAATTGCTTAATGTTATTAAGGGTGACATGAGTCTTATTGGGCCAAGACCTTTGTTGCCCGAATATTTACCCTTGTATAACAAGGAGCAAAAACGCCGTCACGAATTGCTTCCTGGGATTACAGGTTGGGCACAAGTGAATGGCAGAAATGCAATTTCCTGGAAAAAGAAGTTTGAATATGATATCGAATATATTGACAATATAGATTTTAAATTTGATTGTAAAATTATTTTTTTGACAATAAAAAAAGTATTGAAAAGTGAGGGAGTTAATTTAAACGAACAAGTTTCAGCTGAATACTTTAATGGAAATAACTAAACGATCCATTTTTCCGTAGTAATGAAGAGTCAGTAAAATATAAAATTTGAGTCATTTATAGTAAAGATTAAATCAAAGTTTAATAGAGTAGTATCTCATAACGATAAAAAAATAACGGGGTTTTATAACTCCGTTATTTTTTTTTGCACTATTGTCAATGTAATGGTTTAAAGAAATTTGGATTAGAAAAACAAAATGCATCTGTTGAAACGGTAAAGTGATTGGTCTCAAAAATTATAAATATTTAATGGACAGAATTGCCATAATTTAGAAATCAATTTACAAATTATAAGCATAAAAAAAATATAAGTAAACCTGTCTTAAAATTTATTTTTTTACAATGTTAAGGTATTCTTAAAATAAAAATGGTCTAATGTCAAAAAATGCATTTGAACGATTATTTAGGTAGTTGATTTGAAAAAAAAAATTAAGTAATTATTTTTCTATAACTTTGATAGTAGATGTTAAATATTTGTTATTCAATGATTTATAATCAAATAAAATTGAATAATTTTAGTAGGAAAAGCTTCTTTAACCCCAAAAAAAGAAACCGCTCATACTTGATTAATTGTTACATGCATCTGGTTTTTTAGATTTTATTAATTTTAAAAAAAAATGCATTATTGACTACGAGGAAAAGGTTTTTTATCCCCAAAAAAGAAATCTTTCATCCCTGAAAAATTTAGATAAGCATCTAAATTTTAGATTTTAAATTTTAAAATTAATTCAAAGAGTATCACGTAAAAATTAGAAAGCAAAACTTTTTAAAAAGTCATGTTGTTGGAAATAATGTCCAAACAATACAAATGGCCTGTATTACCCATACTATTTTTTGGGAAGATATGGAATTGCGGTTAATAAGAATAAAATACATTCTTAAAGACAAGTATAGAAAAAATACTCCAGGAATACTATTGATTTTAACCAGAAATAATTAGACAATGATAATCTCAAAAATATATCATTCCAGCCCGCTTATAGGTTTAAAAAAACGAAAATACATTCAGAAAGCATTTGATCCCATTTCTATAAATAAATTTTCCGTTATAGAAGTTAATGACTCCAGCTGGTCAGCTATTGTAAAAAGAAGTAAGCAATTTGATTTTTATCATACACAAGAGTATCATTTATTAGAAAATGAAAATCGCCCGGTTTTGCTTGTTGCTTTTTTTAATAATGATTTTATAGCATTACCTTTAATCATTAGGGCAATTCCGGATACAAATTTGTTCGATTGTACTTCTGTTTATGGTTATTGCGGACTTATCAGCAGTACTGAAATCAGTACTATACCCTCAGAAAAAATCAATTATTTTAAAGAGCAGCTTTTGATTTTTTTTGAAAATAATGGAATTGTTTCCGTTTTTTCGAGATTACATCCTTTAATTGCACTGGATAGTTTTTTTAATGATTTTGGCTTAGTTAAATATATAAATAAAACGGTGGCTATTGATTTACGTCTTTCACCAGAGCAGCAACGTACACAATATAGAAAATCATGTAAATCTGAATTGAATCAATTACGAAGAAATGGGTATGAGGTGACAAATGCTAAAACGAAAGAAGATATTGATGCCTTTGTTGCCATTTATTGGGAAACCATGAAACGGGTGGGAGCTGATGAAAAATATTTTTTCAGCCATAATTATTTTTATACTTTTCTGAAAAATGAAGGATTTAAGTCCAGATTATTATTAGCTAAAAAAGACGGAGAAATCGTTGCTGGAGCGATTATTACAATTACAAATAAAATCATGCAATACCATTTGGCAGCAACTGCTGAAGCTCATCTAAATGAAAGGGCCATGAGATTGATTATAGATGAAGCCAGACTATTGGGAAATGAGTTGGGATTAGATTTTTTTCACATAGGTGGCGGTGTTGGCGGGAGTGATGATGATTCTTTATTTTATTTTAAATCTGGTTTTTCAGATTATAGATGTGAGTATAAAATTTGGCAAATGATTATCGATCCAGAAAAATATAATGAGTTGACTCAAAAAGTAACTATTGATGTCAATAAGAAATTTTTCCCATTGTACAGAGCTTAATAAGAAAGGCAATAAATAGGGAGGAATTACAATCATTATTAAATGTAATAATGCTAACAAAAAAATTGTAAGAATGGAATCAATTCATAATTTGATTTTTTTTGGCAGGACATTTTTTTAAGTTGTGGCTGTAAATTTAAACAGATAGGAACTTTTTTTTTAATAGCATTTTACCTCCAAATTTTTTTATTTTTCAAATGTTAATGTATTCTAAAAAAAAAAGACTTAATCTCAAAAAAATGCATTTGAACGATTATTTAGGTTATTGATTAGAAAAAGAAATTAATGTTATTTTTTTTATTTAACTTTGAGTACAGGTGTTAAATAATTGTTATTCAGTTATTTATGTTTGATAAAAATGAAATAATAATTTAATAGGAAAAGATCCTTTAATCCCCGAAAGGCAAAACTTTTTATCCTGAAGAAATTTTAAAAACATCTAATTTTAAGATTTTTAATAGTTATAAACAGTAAAAATCGTTTTGTTGGCTAGAAGGAAAAGATTCTTTAACCCCAAAAAAAGAAATCTTTCATTCCTGAAAAATTTAGAAACAGATCTAAATTTTAGATTTATAATTTTAGTACTAATTCAAATAGTGTTAATTTAAAATTATTAAGTTAAATCGTATTTAAGTAATTTTTTGAAACTCAAGTTTTTTGAAATTTGAGGTAGGGTAAAATCCCTTCTTTTATGAAAGTGGTCTGTATTACCAAATAGAATTTTTGGCGAGATATGGGAATGAGATTAATAGGAATGAAATATTCTTAAAAATTCAGTTATAGAAAAAAAATACTCTTGTAGTTTTCTTGTTTTAAATCAGAAATAAGTCGAAAATGATACACTCAAAAATATATCTCTCCAGTCCTCATATGGGAGGACATGAGCAAAAATACATCCAGGAAGCCTTTGATACAAACTGGGTGGCACCTTTGGGACCTAATGTCACTGGATTTGAGCAAGATATTGAAAATTATATTGGAGAAAATTCTTTTGTTGGAGCTTTAAGTTCGGGAACAGCGGCCATTCATTTAGGTTTAATCTTATTGGGAGTGAAAGCTGGGGACGAGGTACTTTGTCAAAGCATGACTTTTTCAGCTTCAGCCAATCCTATTCTGTACCAAGGTGCATTACCGATTTTTGTAGATAGTGAAATTGGTACCTGGAATATGTGTCCTATTGCGTTAGAAAAAGCCATTGTAGACAGAATGGCAAAAAACAAGAAGCCCAAAGCCATCATTACAGTCGAATTATATGGGATGCCTTATAATGTTGAAGGAGTTCATGCTGTAGCCGAAAAATATCAAATACCTATATTAGAAGACAGTTCAGAGGCATTAGGAAGTACCTATAAAGGGCAAAAATGCGGTACTTTCGGAACTATCAGTTCTTTATCCTTTAATGGGAATAAAATTATTACCACATCCTGTGGTGGTGCTATTGTTACTAAAACCAAAGAACTAAGGGACAAAGCAGTTTTTTTTGCCACGCAATCCAGAGATGTTGCGCCTTATTATCAACACAGCGAAATAGGCTATAATTACCGAATGAGTAATATTTGTGCAGGGATTGGTCGGGGTCAAATGGAAGTATTGGACAGTCATGTGGAACTAAGACGACATAGAAACGCATGGTATCAGGACTTTTTCAAATCGATTCCCGGTGTGACTGTTTTTAAAGAGCCAAGTAAGGATTATTTTTCTAACCATTGGTTGACCGCTATTGTAATCGATCCTAAAATAGTGGGAAAAACAAACGAAGACCTTCGATTGGCATTAGATGCCGTAAATATTGAAAGCCGACCGTTATGGAAACCAATGCATTTACAGCCTATTTTTGCAAATAATCCGTATTACGGAACTGATGTGGCCGAAAAATTATACTCCGATGGATTGTGTTTACCATCAGGTTCTAATTTAATCGAAGAAGACGATGAAAGAATCGCAGAAGCATTGCATCTTTTTTTTGATGTTTAAATGAATGTTTTTTAAAAAAGAATGTCACATTTGAATAGTAAAAAAGCTTGTCATTTTTGTAATCCAATAAATAGAACTCTTTAGAAGTTGATGGTTTACATAAAGAATTTAGGGAGATTTTATGAATTTATAGAAAAAGTAAGTGAATTGTTCACCGTTTCCTTACTTTTTCATATAACTTAAAAAGAATTAATCTTCACCCCACTGGTTAATTCTTCGGTAATCAATAATTTGTTTTGAAAATGGATTCAGAATTAAATATTAAATCGCCATTAAATCAGTTTTTTAGCGGAGCTCGAATTGATTTTAATATCAGAAAGCTTAATTATTTACCGAGGTGGATTATTCTTTCGATTGATATACTGCTAGTTTTCTTTTCAGGGATTCTAAGTTGTTTATTATTGAAGGAGGTTGGGGTTGATTTTGTTCCCAATAAATATTTTGAAACTCTTGTATTCATTTATTTTGCGGTCACAATTTTCTTTTTTTGGCAGTTTCGTACCTATTCGGGAATCATTAGGCATTCTACTTTTATCGATGAGATAAAATTGCTTGTGGCACAATCCTCTACTTTTGTAATTATGTTTTTGCTCAATACAGGTTTTGAGATTTGGCAAGGGGAAAAACTATTTTTAAATGCCCAATTGTTTATATGTGTTTTATTGACTTTTTGTAGTTTGATGTTGTACCGCATTGTTGTAAAGCTGGTATTTAAACATTATTTGATTGAAAAAGCAAAACACAAATTAATTCCTGTTTTTATATATGGGGCAGATTCAAATGCTGTGGCTGTGGCCAATGCCTTAAATTCAGAAAGTCCACGTCGTTTTCGATTGATTGGTTTTGTTGATAAGTACAATGAAAATAAGTGTAAAAAGGTAATGAGTTTGCCGGTATTTGATAATCTTAGAGCAGTACCCGCACTGATGCGTTCGCGAGGTGGTGAAATATTGATTATTGCGGATAATGACTTAAATGGTGAGGCGATGTCAATAATAAGAGAGGATTGCTTGCAATACAATTTCAAAGTGTATTCGGTTCCGTCGATATTAAATTGGGAAAATCAGGATGAGATCTTCAAGAAAGTCAGGAATTTCCAGATTATGGATTTACTGGAGGGAAATTCGATTGCAATTGATACGAATTCAATATCAGGACAGTTGAAAGGGAAAACGGTTCTCATAACCGGTGCCGCGGGATCCATAGGTCACGAATTAGTATGGCAGGTGCTTGCATTTGCTCCAGAAAAAATTATTATGGTCGATCAGGCGGAAACACCTTTGCATAATTTGATTTTAGAAGTTGAAAAGGCTGTTACAAGAACACAAATTCAAGGCGTTATTGCTGACATCCGAAATCATAAAAGAATGGAAACCGTGTTTCAACTGTATAAACCCGATGTGGTTTATCACGCAGCTGCTTATAACCATGTTCCTCTGATGGAAGAGAACCCTGCTCAGGCGGTACTTACAAATGTGCTGGGAACCAGAAATGTAGCGGATTTAGCATTGCGTCATCAAGTGGAATTGTTTGTGATGATTTCTACTGATAATGCGGTGAATCCGATTAATGTAATGGAGGCCAGTAAACGAATTGCAGAAAAGTACATTCAGTCTTTGTTTTATCAGTCACAAAGTGAAGGAAAAAAAGGATCTAAATTTATAACAACCCGTTTCGGAAAAATGTTGAGTACTAAAGGCTTTATTATTTCTTTGTTTTCCAAACAAATAGCTAATGGAGGTCCTGTAAAAATTACCGATCCTGAAATTATTCGTTATTTAATGAGTATACCTGAAGCATGTCAGTTAATTCTTGAAGCAGGTGCCATGGGTAATGGAGGAGAGATTTTTGTATTTGATATGGGTAAGCCGGTAAAAATTATTGATTTGGCCAGAAAAATGATCAAGTTGGCAGGATTTATTCCGGATGAAGAAATAAAAATCGAGATTGTAGATTCAAAACCAGGAGAGAAATTATATAAAGAATTAATCCATGGTACTTCAAAAACTTTGCCTACACGCCATAATAAAATTATGATGGCTGAGAATATAGAAGAGGGGTTTGAAACCTTACATTTTGATATTGAAGAGCTTATCAGTATCGCTAATTCATTTGATAATGAATTAATTCTTTCAAAGATGGAAGAAATAGTGCCGGAATTCAGAAGAAAGAACTTCAGTTTTGAGACATTGGATAATAACCGGTTGACTCGTCTGCATAAAAAAAGAGTTCGAATTTATTAGTGTTTTTTTTTAGACAATAGCGGAACCGAATTAATTGGATTAATTCGTGATTTCGGATTTGTATTTGAAGCTAATTTATATCATAATTAAAAGTTAAATGCTTATATTTATGCATCTTAAAAATAAAATCATATGAAATATTTTTTATTGACAAAGAAATTAATCCCATTATTGTTTGTGATTCTGTTATTCTCTTGTGCTTCCAGACAGGATATAGTGTACTACCAGAATATCGATGGTTTGAAGTCTAATGAGAATACCAATTCATATGAAGTTAAAATACAGCCTGACGATTTGTTACTGATTATTGTTTCTGCCGAAGATCCTGAAATTGCAGTCCCTTTTAATTTGAGAACGGTTTCAGTCGAAAACACCGCCAGACCCAATATAGTGACTGGACAGGAAACAAATCAAACCTATTTAGTGGATAGCAATGGAATGATTGATTTTCCTGTTTTAGGAAGCATGAAAGTCGGTGGTCTAACAAGAACTGAAGTGCTTAAAATGCTAAAAACCAAAATAGCAGTTTATATCAAAGATCCAATCATCAACATTCGTATAACGAATTTTAAAGTTTCTGTTCAAGGAGAAGTCGTCTTGCCAGGGACTTACAATGTTGTTTCCGAAAGAATTACCTTAATGGAAGCGTTAGCGATGGCGCACGATTTGACTATTTATGGTAAAAGGAATAATATTTTAGTCATAAGGGAAATAGACGGTGTGAAATCGTCTACCAGAGTTGATATTACTCAGGCAAATTTTATTAACTCGCCTTTTTATTATTTGGCACAAAATGATATAATCTATGTTGAACCCAATAAAAGTAAAATAAATGGGGCGGCAGTTGGACCAAATACAAGTGTCTTGATTTCAATTACTTCTTTATTGATCACCTTAGTCACGCTGATTGTTACTTCGGGAAATTAAAATAGTATATGGAAAATAATAAGTTAAACGAAGAATTTAAAAATGATTATCGATTTAAATCATTTTTAGAAAAGTACATAGTGCACTGGAAATGGTTTGCTATTAGTACTTGTATCGGCCTTTTTTTAGCATTCTTGTATTTGAGATATGCAACACCAGTATACAAAGCTGTAACGACAATATTGGTCAAAGATGAGAAGAAAGGAGAGATGCTATCTGAAATGTCTGCTTTTGCTGATTTAGGATTGACTTCTGGTTTAAAAAGAAATGTAGATAATGAAATTGAAATTTTGAAGTCTAAAACCTTAGTTGAAAGGGTCGTTAGAAAACTGGATTTGAATACTTTTTTCATGATTGAAGGTAGAATAATTGATGGAGAAATTTATAAAAAATCTCCAATCGATATTTTTTTTGTAGACAAAACGAATAATTTTCATAAAAATAGTATTAAGTTAAAATTTACAGAGTTAACTCCACAAACATTTTCGTTGGAAGATGATCCCTTTGAAGATGATGATCCAAAAGTTATCTTAAGTGATAAAAATGAGTTCAGGTATATGGAATTGATACCAACGAGATATGGACGTTTGATTATAAGTAAATCTAAATCTCCTGAAAAAATCACACTTGCTAAGGACCAATCCATTCACGTTATTGTCCGTCCTTTGGTTAAGGTCATAGAGAGTTTTAGAAGAAGACTTGAAGTGGAGCCTATCAGTAAAACGAGCAGCGTTGTTAATCTTTCTATATCAGATCCGATGGAAAAAAAATCGGAACTTTTCTTAAATAATTTGATTCAAATTTATAATGAAGATGTTGCTGCAGATAAGACTTTGATTTCTGATAATACTTCTAAATTTATTTCTGACCGATTGAAATTGATTACCCAAGAGCTCGAAGGAGTGGAACAGAACGTACAAAGTTTTAAAAAGTCCAATACACTTACCAATATTGATTCGGAAGCGAAACTTTATGTAGAAGGATCTAATGAATACGATAAAAAAGCCGTGGAGACTGAAATTCAGTTGAATGTGGTTTCCTCGATGTTGGACTTTATAAATAAAAGTAACAATAGTGAGTTGTTACCTAGCAATGTTATCACAGGACAGGGAGATGCTTCAGGATTAATTAGTTCTTATAATCAATTGGTTCTGGATCGAAACAGAATTTTAAAAACGGCGACCACAGCGAACCCATCCGTAGTTAAAATGGATCAGCAAATAGCCTCATTGAAATCTACCGTCAGAGAAAGTCTCTTACAAATGCAATCCAATTTGAGTATCCAAAAAAGAGATTTAAACAGAAATGAAGGGATTTTGAATACTAAAATAGGGAAAATACCAATTCAGGAACGTCAATTTAGGGTGATTGCCAGACAACAAAAAGTGAAAGAAGAACTGTATTTATACTTGTTGCAAAAGAGAGAAGAGACTGCAATTTCTTTATCGGCCGCCGAACCTAATATTAGGGTAATTGATTCGGCAACGACCGCGGAAATACCTGTTTCCCCTAAAAAAAATATAGTTTATTTTGCAGGTTTATTATTTGGGCTGCTGGTTCCTTTTGGGGCTATATACGCCGATAACTTATTGGACACTAAAGTAAAAAGCCTTTTAGATTTAGAGGAAAATTCAAATATTCCTGTTATAGGAGATGTGACTAAGGCACCTTCTTCTTCGGGATTTATTAAAGCAGATAGCAGGACAAGTTCTTCAGAAGCATTACGCATTATCAGAACAAATCTGGAGTTCATGCTTGGGAAAGTTCCTGATGGTACTGCCAAAACAATATTCGTGACCTCTACTTTTCCAAAAGAAGGGAAGACTTTTATTTCCGCAAATCTGGCTGCAATCTTTGCATTATCAGGAAAAAAAGTGTTGTTGATAGGTATGGATATTCGAAATCCGAAATTGGATACATTTATGACCCTGCCAGAGAAAGGTGTGACTAATTATTTGTCATCAAAAAGTATGGCTTTGAAGGATTTAATCGTAAAGTGTGATGGGTATAAAAACTTTTATATATTGCCATCAGGTGTTATACCTCCTAATCCGGCGGAGTTATTATTGAGTGAAAAAGTAGAAACACTTTTCAAAACGTTGAAATCACAGTACGATTATATTATTGTAGATAATTCGCCTGTCAGTATAGTAACCGATACCTTATTGACAGCTCAGTATGCAGATTGTTTTATTTATGTGGTTCGCGCCAATTTTTTAGATAAACGCATGCTAAATATGCCAAATAAATTATACAAAGATCAAAAATTACCTAACATGTGTTTGCTCCTTAATGCTACCAATTCTGAAAAAGGATATGGATATGGTTACGGCTATGGATATGGAAACGAGAAGAAAGTTTGGCATAAAGAGTTAATTAAGAAAGTAAAAGAAAAGGCTGAGGTAATTAATCTGGATAAACTTAAGAAGAAGGTAGTTTGATTTTTTGAGGATTGATTTTTTTTAAGCAGAAAAGTCTTCGGCATATTTATTCATTATCTTTGAATTACGAATGATTTTTCATGTTTAAATAATACACTTTTAGCCATTAAAATTTATGTCTTTCATTAGAGGGTATGAACTTCTGTTATTTGGTTTCTTTAGTACATTTTCTTGTTTCTCACAAGCCGATAGTACAAGACAGGATCAATTGGATATGAAGCACATCCTGAAAGAATTCTTCTTAAAAAAGGATACTCCTAAGGAATATAATGACAATAAAATAGCTTTCTCATTATTACCAGGACCCAATTCAAATAATACAACTGGCGGTCTGGTCGTGTCATTTGTAACTACATTTTATGTCGGCGGGAATCATGAAACCACCAAAATGTCGGAGGTCTATTTTTCTCCCAGTACCAGTTTTAATGGGCAATATACCTTTCCGATACAATCGTATATTTACACAAAAGACAATAAGTATAATTTTATTGGGGATTATCGGTATATGATTTATCCTCAACATACCTATGGTTTGGGAGGAAATACATCCACAGATCCACAGTCTACCGTAGATTATAAACAAATTAGATTTTATCAGTTTGTCAGCCGAAAGATAAAGGGGGATTTTCGATTGGGTTTGGGGGTTCAGTTAGATAATTATCAAGATATTTCAGAAGTTTCAGAAATTTCAGAGCCTACAGATTATAATTTATATATGGAAGGCGATTATTCAAATGAGCTCTCCTCAGGTATCGCTTTGCAGGCTTTATATGATTCCAGAAAGAACACTATAAACCCAGTCCAAGGGTATTATATAGAAGCCGATTATAGAATCAATTCCACAATTTTTGGAAGCGATAAAAATTGGAATTCCTTTTATTTCGATGCCAGAAATTACATTTCCCTTAGCGAAAAGAGCCATAGGGTATTTGCATCAAGATTATTTTATTGGTCCGTTTTTAATGGCAAACCCCATTATTTGGATTTGCCTAGTATTGGTTGGGACCGATATGGTAAAACGGGTAGAGGTTTCACTCGCAATCGGTACAGAAGTAATGCCTTGCTATATTTTGAAACTGAATACCGAACCGATATAACCCAAAACGGGTTTTTAGGAGCAGTGTTTTTTGCTAATGTTGCTTCTGTATCCGATTTTGATACCTATCATTTTAATAATTGGAATCCCGCCATAGGAACAGGCCTTAGGGTAAAATGGAATAAATTCAACGGATGTAACCTAGCCCTAGACTTTGGGGTGAGTAAAGAGGATTTTTCCTTTAGATTGAGTTTGTCGGAGAATTTTTAAACGTATTAGAGCTTGAGACTAATGCTTCAAATATGATTTTAAATAAGTACTTAAATCAAATTGATGTATTTTTTGAGGTGTATTAAGGAATGGTCTTTTTTCCAAAGCTTCATTGGTTATGTAATAATGAAGACCGTCCTGAGTCGAAATACTTTCAATTTGATAAAAAGGTAATGAGATATTTATTTTTCGTTTGTTTCCGGATAAGAAATCGGATTCCTTATAATCGTATAGAAGGTATATAAATGGTTGTACGGTTTTAGAATATCCAGAGAGAACAATCAATTTTTTTGAAGGCAAAAAAGCTGCTCCCGTTATTAACCCGTCTACATCAAGGGTTTGTTTTAATTGTGCAATATGATTACCCGGATTTTTTGGTAGGATATACACACTTGTTTTATTTAGTTTCCATTGTTTGGTAAACAAATAGATGCTGTTTTGCGAAACTATAAAGGCTTCGCAGTCAAAATCAGAGGTATTTTCTGTTTTTGTAATAAAATCTTTTTGGTCAGAATACGAGAATGAAATAGTATCAATTTCAGGTTTTTGCCGTAAGAAAGATTTTTTTTCGATTCTTAAAATTTTTAAATCGGTTCTGTTTCCTCTATAATTATTTCCAAAATCGCCAACATACAAATAATTGTCGTCTTGTGAAATTTCCTCCCAGTCATTATTAACTATCTTTTCGAGGGAAATTTTCTTTTTAATCAATCCCAAATTATTTATGCCATAAATGGTTTTATCGTTATCGTCATTGTGCGTCCACAATAAATTGTCGAATGCGATCAAACCAGAAGTTTCTTTGAGAGAGTCACTTAATGGTTCAGAATATTCCGGTTTTATTTTGGATGATACATACAAGCAGCTGCCGTCGTTCACAGTGGCTTTTGGGTTAAAATTTTTAGAAAGAGGATCTGTGCAACCTCTAATTTGAGCATAGGTTGAGCTGATACATAAGCAGAGAAGTAAAACTGTTTTTTTCATGGAAAGAGTGATGCTAATCTTGTTTTGTCAAAAGTAAGATTTTAAAAGAAAGCATTTAAGAAATTCACTTCTTTAATTATATTTGTTCCATGCAGCTATCCGTCATCATCCTCAATTATAATGTACGCTATTTTCTGGAACAATGTGTTTTAAGTGTTCAAAACGCATTGGAAACGATAGAGGGAGAAATTATTGTAATCGATAATAATTCCCAAGATGACAGTTGTAAAATGATGCAAGAGCGTTTTCCGAATATAAAACTCATTCGTAATTCAGAAAATACCGGATTTCCAAAAGGCAATAACATGGGTGTAGCTGGAGCCAAAGGGGAGTATATCTGTATCCTGAACCCCGATACCGTTGTCGCCGAAGATACTTTTATAAAAGTGTTGGCTTTCGCCAAAAAACAAAAGGATTTGGGAATCATCGGCTGTAAACTGATTGATGGATCCGGAAATTTCCTCCCGGAAAGCAAACGCGGTGTTCCCACACCTTGGGTCGCTTTTACCAAAATCACAGGTTTGTATAAGTTGTTTCGATCCCGAAGCCTCGGGGCAAGAATATTCGGGAATTATTATGCAGGATATTTAGACAAGAACCAAACCGGAAAAGTGGCCATTCTGGTAGGTGCCTTTATGGTTATGAAAAGAGATTTATATCTTGAATTGGGTGGGTTTGACGAAAATTGTTTTATGTATTCAGATGATATCGATTTGTCTTACAGGGTATTGCAAAAAGGGAAGTCTAATTATTATTTTCATGAAACTACTGTCATCCATTACAAGGGGGAAAGTACAATTAAAGACGAGACGTACATGAAGCGTTTTCAGGAAGCCATGAATTTTTTTTACAAAAAACATTTTCGTGTCTCCATGTTATTTTCTCTTTTTATGAAATTGGGAATTGTCTTTTTTTCTTTTGTCAAAATGTTTCAGGGACGTCCCAAAACTAAAATCGCTCCCCAATCATTTCTGCTGTATTCTTCAAATGAAAAACTGGTAAAAAAAATAGCTTTTGTTTTACAAAAAAAAGTCTTTTTTCACGATTTGAAAGCAGAAAAATTGGTAAATTCGTCTTCTTTTAGAAGTGGTCCGGGAACCGAAATTATTTTGGATAACGAATTTGTTTCATTCAAAGAATGTATTGCAATTTTTGAATCTTTAAAAAACAAAGGATTTACCTTTAAAATAGTACCAAAAAACTCTAATTTTTTGATTGGAAGCAATAATAATAGCGAAAGAGGTGAAATTATAAAAATTAAGTAAAAATTACATTAAATGTAATTTATGTTTAAAATATTTAGTAATTTCGCAAACTGAAAATCAAAATCACCTTTTAGGTTAATAATATGGCAAGATTTGAATTAAAACTTCCAAAAATGGGAGAAAGTGTCGCAGAAGCAACCATTACAAATTGGTTGAAACAAGTAGGAGACAAAATTGAAGCTGATGAAGCAGTACTTGAAATTGCTACTGATAAAGTAGATAGTGAAGTTCCGAGTGAAGTTTCGGGTGTTTTAATAGAGCAGTTGTTTGGTAAAGATGATTTGGTTCAGGTAGGACAAACAATCGCTATTATAGAAACAGAAGGTGGAGATACAGTCACAGCTATAAAGGAAACATTTGTTCCGGCTGAGGTGGAAGCGATTGAAAAAACTGTTGAGGCGGCCAAAGAAAGTGTTGCTGTTCCAACTGATTTTTCTGATTCTGAAAAATTCTTATCGCCTTTGGTAAAGAACATTGCTGCTGCAGAAGGAGTGACAGTTGCTGAATTAGCAAGTATTTCCGGAACAGGAAAAGAAGGAAGGGTTACTAAAAATGATATTTTAGAGTACGTTAAAAATAGAGGAAATAAAGCTGTTGTTGCACCTGCAAAAACGGTTGAAGCTCCTAAAGCTGTTGAGGCTTCGGCTCCAGTGGCTCAAAAAGCAGCTCCGGTATCTATAAGTGGTGGAGATGAGATCATAGAAATGGACAGAATGCGTAAGCTGATTTCTGGTTATATGGTAGCTTCAGTGCAAACATCTGCTCACGTACAATCGTTCATTGAAGTAGATGTTACGAATATTGTAAAATGGAGAGAGAAAAATAAAAATGCTTTCGAAAAACGAGAAGGAGAGAAGTTGACTTATACTCCAATCTTTATGGAAGCTGTTGCAAAAGCATTGAAAGATTTTCCGGGAATGAATATTTCTGTTGATGGGGATTTTATCATTAAAAAGAAAAACATCAATCTTGGGATGGCTGCGGCTTTGCCAAACGGAAACTTAATTGTTCCTGTTATTAAAAATGCAGATCAATTGAATTTGGTTGGAATGGCAAAAGCGGTAAATGATTTAGGAAACCGCGCCAAAATGGGTAAACTTAAGCCGGACGACACACAAGGAGGAACTTATACAGTTACTAATGTAGGTACTTTTGGAAGTGTTTTTGGAACGCCAATCATTAATCAACCGCAAGTAGGTATTTTAGCTCTTGGGGCTATTCGTAAAATGCCGGCTGTAATTGAAACTCCGGAAGGTGATTTCATAGGCATTCGTCAAAAAATGTTCTTGTCGCACAGTTACGATCATCGTGTTGTGGATGGTGCATTAGGAGGAAGTTTTGTGAAACGAGTGGCTGATTATTTAGAGGCTTTCGATATTGACAGAGATTTTTAAAATTATATAATTACCGTTAAAACCCGATCATTTTTTAAAAGTGATCGGGTTTTTCTTTTTAGGCTGTTAGTGTCGGATTGGTGTTTTTGAGTCTTGTCTTTTGATGTTTTTGGGAACTTTAAATCTTAAACTGTAAGCCAAATTAAACTCAAATCTCTATATTTGTAATCTTATTAAAATTAAAAAATGGAACTTAAACTTAATAAACCAATTTGCTTTTTCGATTTAGAAACTACTGGAATTGATATAGGGAAAGATAGAATTGTTGAGATATCGATATTTAAAGTTTTTCCTAACGGAAATAAAGAAAGTAAAACATGGTTAGTTAATCCAACTATTCCAATTCCACCTCAATCAACAGCGATTCACGGTATTAGTGATGAAAAAGTAGCCAATGAACCAACGTTCAATGAACTGGCTTCTCATGTTTATAATATGATTAAAGATAGTGATTTGGGTGGTTTTAACTCTGATCGTTTTGATATTCCATTATTAGCGGAGGAATTACTTCGTGCGGGAGTTGATTTTGATATGAAAAACAGAGTTTCAGTTGATGTTCAGACTATTTTTCATAAAATGGAAGAACGTACTTTGAGTGCGGCACTTAAATTTTATTGTGATAAAGGTCTTGAAAACGCTCATTCTGCAGAGGCGGATACGATGGCTACCTATGAAATTCTGAAAGCACAGTTAGAGCGTTATCCTGAATTGGAGAATGATATGAAGATATTGTCTGAATTTACTACAAGGAAAAAAATAGCTGATTTTGCCGGTATGATTGCCTTTGATAAAGATAACGAAGAGATTTTTACTTTTGGGAAGCATAAAGGAATGAAGGTAGAAAAAATCCTGGAAACGGAGCCAGGTTATTTCAGCTGGATACAAAACGCCGATTTTCCATTATATACCAAGAAAGTTTTAACGGCAATCAAATTACGCAAATTAAATACCAAATAAGGTTCTAAGGACTAAGCTTCTAAGGTTCTGAGTTTTTAAACTTGGTTTCTTAGTGTCTTAGAATCTCAGAGTCTTAGAATCTTTAAAAAAATGAAAATAATCTGCATCGGTAGGAATTATACCAATCATATAGAGGAATTGCAAAACGAAAGGCCTACTGAGCCTGTTGTTTTTATGAAACCGGATTCGGCTATTTTATTGAAACAACATCCATTTGTAATTCCGGAATTTTCTGAAGATATTCATCATGAGATCGAAATTATTGTAAAAATTAATAAAGTTGGGAAGTACATAGAACCACAGTTTGCTCATAAATATTATGATGAGATTAGTGTGGGGATTGATTTTACAGCCCGGGATTTACAAGCAAAATTAAAGTCAAAAGGCTTGCCTTGGGAAAAAGCAAAAGCTTTTGACGGTTCGGCTGTTATTGGAGAATTTTTACCAAAAAGTCAGTTTAGTTCGCTAGAAAATCTTACATTTGAATTAACTAACAATAATTTGTCGGTTCAAAAAGGGAATTCAAGTTTTATGTTGTGGAAAATTGACGAGTTGATTTCATACGTTTCGCAATTTTTTACTTTGAAAATAGGGGATATTATTTTTACAGGAACGCCGGAAGGAGTTGCTGCGGTAAAACCGGATGATGTCTTAGAAGGATTTTTAGAAGGACAAAAATTATTTAGAATACAAGTAAAATAATGGCTTTAAAATACAACCTTTCGAAAGTGTACGCTCTCTCGGATAATGATCCGGAATTTGTAAAAGAAATTCTCACTTTGTTTGTAAACGAAGTTCCTGAAGATTTAAAACAAGTTAAAGAGGGGATAAAAAAAAAGGATCATAAATATGCCTATTCTTATGCGCATAAAATAAAACCAAGCTTGGATTTGCTGGGACTGAATGTTGCTTTTGAAGAAATTCTGCAAGTAGAGGCCTGGACAAAAGCGGAAGGTAAAAAGAAAGATATTATAGAAACTTTCAAAAGTATTAGAAGTCAAGTTAAAGATGCTATTAAAGAAATCAAGAAAGATTTCGATTTGTAGTTACTTCTTTTAATCTCTCAGTAATTATTCATTTGTTTTTTAAGACATGGTTACAGTCAATCTCTCTGAATTTGAGGGGTGATTGTTTTTTGTCTTGTATTTAAAAATGAATTGAAAACCAAAATCATATATCAAAAATGAAAGCAACCATAATTACTATAGGTGACGAAATTTTAATAGGGCAAATAGTAGATACAAATTCGGCTTTCATAGCCAAATCATTAGATAGGATCGGTGTTGAAATCAATGAAATGATTTCTATCAGTGATGATAAGCAACACATTCTGGATACTTTTACAAAACTGCAAAACACAGTGGATTTGGTTATTATTACTGGAGGTTTAGGGCCAACAAAGGATGATGTTACTAAAAAAACATTTTGTGAATATTTTGAGGATGAGTTGGTTGTTAATCAAGAGGTTTTGGCTCATGTGACGCAACTTATAGAAGGTTTTTATAAGCGGACTATTACGCAAATCAATAAAGATCAAGCGTTGGTTCCTTCAAGATGTACTGTTCTTCATAATCAGGTGGGTACAGCGCCCGGGATGTGGATGAAAAAAGAAAATACTGTTTTTATTTCGCTTCCTGGTGTTCCGTTCGAAATGAAATATTTAGTGGATAATGAAATTATCCCAAAAGTTGTAAAAGAGTACGAACGTCCTTATATTCTTCACAAGACAATTCTGACCTACGGGCAAGGCGAAAGCATGGTGGCTGAACGCATTGAGGAATGGGAAGATAATCTTCCCGAGTTTATAAAATTAGCCTATTTACCAAGTCCCGGAAGAGTGCGTTTGCGTCTTTCCGGTCGAGGAACAGATAAGGCAAAGCTAGAAGCGGCTCTTGATGAAAAAGTGAAATCATTGGATGCTATTATTCATGATATTATAGTGGGTTTTGAAGAGGATGAAACTCTAGAAGTTGTTGTAGGAAGGATTTTAAAAAAACAAAATAAGACTATAGCTACAGCAGAAAGTTGTACGGGGGGGAAAATTGCTGAAGTTTTGACGTCAGTTTCCGGTTCTTCCAATTATTTTAAAGGAAGCGTGGTGTCTTATGCTACGGAGGTGAAAATTAATGTTTTAGGAATTCCTGAAAGCCTTATTGAAGCACATTCCGTTGTGAGCGCTGAGATAGTTACGGCAATGGCTTTGAAGGTAAAAGAAATGATGAAAACGGATTACGTAATAGCTACCACAGGTAATGCTGGTCCTACAAAAGGAGACTCAAATGCGGAAATTGGAGCTGTTTTTATTGCTTTGGCAACACCGGATGGAATAATTGTTGAGGAATTTAATTTTGGTCAACCACGTGAAAAAGTGATAGATAGAGCTACGATTAAGAGTTTGGAAATGTTGCAGAAAGAAATTTTGAAAAATGTGTAATGTTTTTTTTGCGTAATAGGTTTATTTTTCTTTTCTTTGCACCCTGATTTTGAATAACGATAAAAGATAAGCATAATGTCAAGAGTTTGTGACCTTACAGGTAAAAGAGCGATGGTAGGAAATAACGTTTCTCACGCTATGAATAAGACTAAGAGAAAGTTTTCTGTAAACTTAGTTAAAAAGCGTTTTTATCTTCCAGAAGAAGATAGATGGATTACTCTTAGAGTAGCTGCATCTACGATAAAAACAATTAATAAAAATGGAATTGCTGCTGTATTGAAAAAAGCGCAATCAGAAGGATTTATCAAATAATCTTTTTCCAAAATAAATATATAGCAAGATGGCAAAGAAAGGTAATAGAATCCAGGTAATTTTAGAATGTACTGAGCACAAAACTTCAGGTGTTGCAGGGACTTCAAGATACATAACAACAAAGAACAAAAAAAATACTCCGGACAGATTAGAGATTAAGAAATTTAATCCAATCTTGAAACGTGTAACAGTTCACAAAGAAATTAAGTAATAATTAGAGATTTTGTAAAGTCTCAAGTGGTTTTTCCATTAGAGTTTTTATGAAAATTTCAAATAACATTTGAATCATGGCAAAGAAAACCGTAGCATCGTTACAAACAGCTTCTAAGAGATTATCAAAAGCCATCAAAATGGTGAAATCTCCTAAAACTGGTGCATATACATTCGTAGAATCTATTATGGCTCCTGAAGCAGTTGATGAATTCTTGAAAAAGAAATAATTTACAATAGCATTTATAGAAAAGCTACTTTCATTCGGAAGTAGCTTTTTTATTTTCTATATTTACCGTTAGAAAAGTGTTTTGGACTAGTATGTCTAATTACTTCATTTTTAATACTATTTTATACAATGAGTTTTTTTAAAAGAATATTTTCATCAGAAAAAAAAGAAACATTAGACAAAGGTCTTGAGAAATCAAAAACAACTTTCTTTTCTAAGCTGTCCAAAGCGGTTGCCGGAAAGTCAAAAGTTGATGATGAAGTCTTAGATGATTTAGAGGAAATTCTGGTTTCTTCGGATGTTGGTGTCAATACTACCTTAAAAATAATCACCCGTATAGAGAAACGCGTTGCTTCTGATAAATATTTAGGTACTGACGAACTGAATGAAATACTTCGTGAGGAAATAGCCGGTTTGTTATCTGAAACGAATACTGGTGAAGCCACTGAATTTGTAATTCCGATCCAAACCAAGCCTTACGTGTTAATGGTTGTTGGTGTAAATGGAGTTGGTAAAACAACTACGATTGGAAAGTTAGCGTATCAATTTAAAAAAGCAGGTTATAAGGTGGTTTTGGGTGCAGCGGATACTTTTCGTGCTGCCGCTATTGATCAATTACAAATATGGGCTGACAGAGTTGGCGTTCCTATTGTAAGACAGAATATGGGAAGTGATCCTGCTTCTGTTGCTTTTGATACATTACAATCAGCTGTTGCGCAAGATGCCGATATTGTTATTATTGATACAGCGGGCCGTTTGCATAATAAGATTAATTTGATGAACGAATTATCCAAAGTAAAGCGTGTTATGCAAAAAGTCGTTGCTGATGCGCCACACGATGTATTATTGGTTTTGGATGGCTCAACAGGACAAAATGCTTTTGAACAGGCTAAACAGTTTACTGCCGCTACCGAAGTATCTGCTCTTGCGGTTACCAAACTTGACGGAACTGCGAAAGGTGGTGTAGTAATTGGGATTTCAGATCAATTTCAGATTCCTGTAAAATACATTGGTGTAGGAGAAGGAATCGAGGATCTGCAGGTTTTCAATAAATATGAATTTGTAGATAGTTTTTTTAAATAAAATTGCAAAATGAGTTTTTCGTCTTTAAAAAATAGTAACCCTATCTATTTTTATTTTATTAGTATTGCTTCTTTCGTTTTGGCGAATCTGATGAGAGAAAAAAGCATTGAATTTTATTATGCTTTATTGGTAATTGGATTGGTTTTCTTTTTTTTAGGTTTGATGAAAAGAATGAAAACAAAGTAGATTTTATTGGTACAAAGCACTGATTTTTGTCCATAATTCTGCGTCAAAACCAGATAAAGCAAAAGTTGGATTTTCAGGATTGGCGACTTCTCCCATTCTGATGACGACCATTTTCTTACTGGGTATTACATATATTTTTTGGTCATTTTTTCCCAAAGCCATAAACATATCGTTTGGGGCGGTCGGAATTAAGCTTCCGTTGAATTGTATTTGTGTTTGCGGTAAATGATAACTGGCTTTTCCGTTCAACCACCACAAATAGCCATATCCCAAATTGATGGATTGTGACGTAGTTGCGGCTTCGTTAAAGTAGTCTTCATTGAGGACTACGGAGGTATCCCATTTTCCTTTATTGTACATCAATAAACCAAAACGGGCCATACTGCGAGAAGTACTGGCATAAACCAAATTGTTGTCCTTCTGGGTCCAAGTGCCGTTCATGCCTATTTTGTTCCTTAATTTAGCATTAAAATAGTTGCTCCAGGTTTGTCCTGAAGCTTGCGCGATAACATCCTGTAATTTTACGTACACATTGTGATAGGCCCATCGTGTTCCTGCATCGGCTTTGTATTGAAGACTGGCGGGAGAAACATCATCACCATTAGCGATATCTTCTATTCCGGAAGTCATACTGAGTAAATGTTTATTCGTAATCAGATTTTCCTTGGCTAAAGGCATATTTGTCCATCCAGTTCCGATGTAATCAGAGACTTTGTTATTGATGTTCAAAATACCTTCCTGTTGGGCGATTCCTGTTAGTGTGCTTGTCAAAGTTTTTCCGGCACTGGCCCAATACCAATTGGTTGAGGCCGTATGACCATTGAAATAATTTTCAATAACAATTCGTCCATTGACAAGAATTATAAATGATTTAGAATTTTTGAGTTCCAGATAATCTAAAAGCGGTTGTACAGCGGTTTGGTTCCAGCCCAAACTGGTAATTGATTTGGTTTCCCAAGTTGTACCTGATAATGGAGGGAAGTATAGTTTTTCAGAAGGTGTTGGAGTAGGTTCAGCGGTTTCTGAATTGCAACCGATGCAAAATAAAACAATAAACAGCCTGTATATTTTTTTTGTCATGGTCTCTAAATATTGAATATCAGATGAGACCAAAAATATAGAAAATAGTTTAATGTGTTTGCTGTTTTTTTGTTTTCTTTGAATTGAATAAGTGTAACTTTGCGGTATTGAAAATAGTTTCTTGGAACTGATAAATGCCCTAGCCCTGATGGAAGCGGCATCCTTTTTTTTGTGATTATGACGAAGGAAAAAATTACAAAAAAAAGATATAGCGTACAGCAGGAGATAGCTCCTAAAAAAATGTATAATTATGAAAAACACATTCAGAATTCTTATTTTGTCCTTACTATTTGTTGGATGTCAGCAAAAGATAAAACCTACCGATATTGCCAAAATCAATGGATATTGGGAGATTGAAAAAGTTGTTTTAGAGGATGGGGATGATAAGGAGTATGGGATGAATGAAAATTTTGATTATTTCGAGATTGGCAAAAACAACAAAGGGATTCGCAAGAAAGTAATGCCGCAATTGGACGGGACTTTTCTGGTAAATGATACTTATGAGAATGTATCGGTACGATTTGCAGACGATAAAGCATATTTGGATTATTCGACACCTTACATGAAATGGACGGAGGAAATAGTTGCTTTATCAGCAGATAAATTAGTTATGCTGAATGCCGAAAAAAAAGAATATCATTATAAAAAAACACAACCAATAAATCTTCTGGAAGATGGCAAAAAGACTAAATAATCAAAGTACGGTTGGGGATGTTTTGAAACAGATTATCCAAGTGAACAAACTCCAATCCGGGATGGATCAGATTGACGTGAAAGATGCTTGGAAAAACCTTATGGGTAATGGCGTAAACAGTTATACCCGTAATGTGGTTTTGAAAGGAAGTACTTTGTATGTGGAACTTACTTCTTCTGTTTTGCGTGAGGAATTAAGTCATGGAAAGTCTAAGATTATTACCATGATTAATGAAGAGCTGAGACGTGATGTGGTAAGAGATGTTGTTTTGAGGTAGGAATTTTAGATTATTGGATTTGCGTAGGATAATTATTTAGATTTCCGAGATTTTCATTTTTATAACTAAAAAAACAAACCCCGCTTAAGAATTAAGCGGGGTTCGTTTTTTATCTAAAAATCTAGAAGTCTAAAAAATCCATAAATCTAAGAAGTATAAATTAAAACTGCTCTCTTCCAGCAAAGTGGAAAGCACTTTCGATAGCTGCATTCTCATCACTGTCTGAACCGTGAACTGCATTTTCTCCGATTGAAGTAGCGTATGCTTTACGGATAGTTCCTTCAGCAGCTTCAGCAGGATTTGTAGCACCAATTAAAGTTCTGAAATCTTCTACCGCATTTTCTTTTTCTAAAATTGCAGCAACAATAGGTCCTCTTGACATGAATTCTACTAATTCACCATAAAAAGGTCTTGCAGCGTGAACTGCGTAAAATGCTTGAGCATCAGCAACAGTCAATTGAGTTAATTTCAAAGAAACGATTTTGAAACCTCCATTGGTAATCATTGCCAAAATATTTCCGATGTGTCCGTTAGCAACTGCATCCGGCTTAATCATTGTAAATGTTCTATTGGTAGCCATTTTTCTGTGTTTTTAAATTTTGTGCAAAAATAGATTTTTTTTATTGATTAATTTTAATAAATCAATAATTAAAAGGTGATTATTTGGTATTAATGCGGTTATTTCAAACCCTTATACTTTGAAAATCATCTTGTTTTTGTAAAAATACCACAATAGAATTGTCCAAAATCCCACATAAATTAAGGCAAAAACTAAGGAAGCGGTCATGGGATTATTAAAAAAGGGTTGTATCGCAAAAGAATAGAGATAATCTAAAAGATTGATTTGTTCTGTTGGTATTTTTGGATTTTGGAAAGAAATCATCTGGAATGCCTGCGGAATAATTTCAGAAAGAAAGAATACAATCATTGGATTGACACCCCAAAATAAAAATATTTTGGTCCATTTTTTATAGTTGGAAATATCAATGATATAATAAAAAACGGTTAAACAAAGGATGGCTAATCCTCCTGTGTATAATACAAAAGAGCTGGTCCATAGGGATTTGTTTATTGGGAAAATGATGTTCCATACTAAGGCGATCACCACAAGTATGGCACCGTAAATTCCTAGTTTTTTTGCTATTTCAAGTTTCGGTAAATTATGGTTAAGCAATTGTCCGATGAACATTCCGATGATTCCGGTTGCGATTGCCGGAATAGCACTCAGAATCCCTTCAGGATCCCAAGTATTGGTCACTTCCCACATATGTCCTTTTAACGCAACACTATCGACCCAAGCCGCTAAATTGGTTCCTTTCTCTAAATTGGATAAACCAAATCCAGGAACCGGAACCAGTGTCATTATTCCCCAATAACCCAATAATAGTCCTAAGGCCACCAGTAATTGTGTCTTTTGTGTCGTTTTTAAATACAAAAGAGAGATTATGAAATAGATAATAGCGATTCGTTGTAAAACGCCTGGAAGTCTAACATTTTGATAAGCTTCGATACCGCTGTAAGCCAAGAAAAAGTAAATAACAAGTATTGAAAAGGCCAAATAGGTTTTGATTTTTGAATTGAAATTACCCATTAAAGCATAACCCACAGCAGCCGTTATCACTAATCGTCCAATTAATAAAGGAATTCCTTCCAATCCGAAGAGTTGGATTTTTCCGAAAAAATTAAAGAAGACACCCAAACAAAACATTCGGACCGAGCGAACCAATATCCTGTTAAAAGTGGTACTGTCAAAAGTTTTGGTTGGCATGGCAAATGCAACTGCCACTCCCATGATAAAAATAAAAAACGGAAAAACTAAATCGGTAGGAGTACAGCCGTGCCAATCTGAGTGTAATAAAGGAGGATAAACTGTTGCCCAACTTCCGGGATTATTGACAATTGTCATTAGTAAAATAGTAAATCCTCGAAATACATCCAGTGAAATTAGGCGCTCTTTGGTCATTTTTTTTAAGTTACTGAGATTCTGCGTCTCTGAGTTTTTTAAAGGTTTTTAATTTTTGTTTTTAAATCTTAGCTGCTTAGAATCTTAGTGACTCAGGAACTTAGAATCTGCTAAATTCCTAAAGTTATTATATTAAAATTTTGCTCTAAAGGTTTTAGTTTGCTTATTAACGTTGGAATCAAATTCGCCCCGTTTTCAATATAGAATTCAGAAAAATTGGCTTGACGTTCTTGTAAGCTTTGGTTGGGAAATAATTCGTTTTGCAATTCGGTAATGCGTTCCAAGACATCGCTTAATTTTCTTTTTTGTGCTTTCAGCAAACGTTTCTCTAAATTCTCCAATCCTTTTGTCTGCTTTACTTCCTGAGCTTTTACCGCTCCTGCAAAAGACTGGTCGGTATGATTGGTCAGTTCGAAAAGTGTCTCGAATTGTTTGCTTAATTGCTCTTTCAGATCCGTTAAGTCAACTGGAAACTCAGAAAATTGTTTGGTTTTATGGTTAACCAAATCTGCTTGTTTCGAAAATAAGTCTTTCCAACTCAAATCTAATTTGTCCGCTTTTTTGGCTTGTTTTTCGGTTGCTAGTAGTACAGAATTACGGACTAATAATATTGGGAAAGTTACTTTTACTGCTTCAAAGAATGATTTCAGTTCCAGCCAATAGGCAATTTCACCGCCACCACCGATATAACATAAATTGGGCAAAATAACTTCCTGATATAACGGACGCATAATCACGTTAGGACTGAATTTTTCGGGATGTTTTTCTAACAATTTTATAATCTCCGTTTCTGAAAACTCGATTTTAGTATTGTTTACTTTGTATGTTCCATTTTCCAGGATGATGCGTTCTCGTAAATTATCTTCGATGAAAAATAAATTGATTTCACGAGGATTCACCTGAACGGTATAGTCTTTTAATTTTTCGGCTGTTTCCAGAACCCATTTCTGCGAAGATTGGTGTATTAATTCTTCTTTGACAAAAGGAATAAATGCTTTTTTTAAGTCGGAATTGTCCGCATCCAAAATAACCAAACCTTGAGCACCAAACAACGCATTGGCTAAATGTCTTGTGGCATCGGCTAAATTATCATGGCGAAGGTAGGAATCCTCAAATAGTTTTTTGATTGTATTGGCATTGGTGCTTGAACCAATTTCAAGTGCATAGACTTCAAGAAAATCAGCCAGACCTTCGGTAGATAATCTTCCAACAGGACCTGTGCTTGCCGTGTTCCAACGGAATTTTTTTCCTTTAAAATTGAAATAATTGATTTCTTCAAAATCATGATCTTCCGTTGCCATCCAATAAATGGGAACAAAATTGTAATGGGGATATTTCGTTTTTAGTTCATTGGTCAGATTAATGGTCGAAATAATTTTATACAAGAAATACAAAGGACCACTAAATAAATTCAATTGATGTCCGGTGGTAACCGTAAACGTAAAGGGGCTGGCTAAAGCGGCAATATTTTGTTGGGTTAAAACCGAAGTTTCAGTGCCAGCATATTGTCTTTGTAAAACAGAAACCAAAGATGCTCTTGAAGTATCATCAAAATTGGTCTGTTTCTCCAGTATTTGTGCTTCAAAATTTTCGAGTGTTGGAAACCGATGGTATAAAGACTGCAGATTGGGCTTTTGATCTAAATAATCATTCATTAAAGAAGAAAAATATCCGGAATTCTGATAGCTGATACAGTCGGTTGGCATAGTTTTAAGTTTCTAAATTTGTCGCTAAAATAAGAAAAAGTAAAGTTATGTTTTTTTGGTTTATGAAATGTTTGGGAAACTCCTATTTTTAATTTAGTGTATAAATCAAACTGCTTCCCCCTTAATAAATAAACTAACTTCATTACATTCTGTTTAATCTGCAGAATATGATGAAGTTATTAGTTTTGTTGTCCAATCCGCGTAGTGGAAGTGGATTATTTATTAAAAAAATCTTTCAGTAATTTTTTGGTCAGAATTGTGGCGCCATTTATATTCATATGTCCGCAGGTGGTGAAATAACGGTCGTCTTTAACCACCGTGTCATACCTTTGAATTTCAGGATATACTTTGGTTACTTCATCAAAATATTCGCGATTTTTAGTATTTTCACAAATAGGTGTAGTTACAGCTATTAACCGAATATTGTTTTTTTTGCACAGGGCTTTTATTTTTTCGTAACTCTCATTTCGATTGGCAATCAGTCCTGTTAAATTGTTTTTCATGTTTTTTCCTTCACCTTTTAGAGCATAAAAACCTCCGTCATGCATTAGGTTGCTTGGCTTTTTTCTAAAGGTATCCCAACATTCTCTAAATCCGATAACAGCACCATACTCAATGTATCTGTAAAAAGGCACATAATACCAGGCGTAGTAATCCGGTTGATCGGATAAGTAGTTGGCAATGGTTTTAGAATGATGAATATAAGGCAAAAATTGCGCAGTATGTTTTGGTGATGGTTGTTGGTCGCCGCCAATATTTAAATCAATCTGGATAATTACATTTTTGATTTGATAGTCGCGTTCCAACATCAATTCCAGCATCAAAGCGGTTTCATATAAATGAGAACCACTCACGCCATAATTAAAGGTTTTGAGTCCTGCTTTTTCAAAA
Organism: Flavobacterium maritimum; assembly: GCF_040049085.1. NCBI lineage: Bacteria > Pseudomonadati > Bacteroidota > Flavobacteriia > Flavobacteriales > Flavobacteriaceae > Flavobacterium > Flavobacterium maritimum. The sequence goes on along the minus strand of NZ_JBDLZY010000002.1, from coordinate 670,772 downwards.
ACAGAAGTGACAAAATGATTATTAGCACGGGACGATCCCAAGAAAATAACATCAAAATTTTTCTTCTCGGAATTGTAAATAGCATTTGTTTTATTTCGATTGCTATCATGTAAATATACCTGCGTAAAAACCAGGTCGAACAGGCAAAGCAAAAGGAACAAAAGTCCAAGTATTTTGGCTATAAATAGGACAAACTTTTTCATTAAAATTGAAAATATATAAATTCTTTATAATCCGAAAACACGCCCCATAATACAATTCCCAACAAACAAAAAGCGACTTTAGCCCAAGAATATCGTCCGGACAAGGGTTCGATTTGGTTGCGATAACGCCATTCAAAACCTACGAACAATAGAATTAATAACACTAATTCATAGTTGTATCGTTGGTTGGCGAGATACTGGGAATGGAAAACGCCTTGTGTAAACATGCGTTTGATATAGTCCACGGCAGTACTGATACTCGGAGCTCTAAAGAAAATCCATGCCAAACAAGTTAGCATAAAAGTACTCAGGATCTGCCAGAATGTTTTTAAGGATGCAAGGGAAAAACGCATGTCTACAGCATCAACATGGTTTCGGTTTTTATTTAATAGTAACAAGGGTAAAAAATAGAGCGCATTGATTGCTCCCCATGCCAAAAAAGTCCAATTGGCGCCGTGCCAAAATCCACTCAGCAGGAAAATCACAAAAACATTGCGCACTTGTTTTAGTTTACTGCCTTTGCTTCCGCCTAATGGTATATACACATAATCCCGAAACCAAGACGACAGCGAAATGTGCCAACGACGCCAAAATTCGGCTATATCTCTCGAAAAATAGGGGTAATTGAAATTACGTAATAGCTCAATACCGAAGAGTTTGGAGACCCCTAAAGCGATATCGGAGTAGCCTGAAAAATCGCCATAGATTTGGAAGGCAAAATAAACGGCTCCAATCCCCAAGGAAAGGGAATTCATACTTTCGTAATTGTCAAAAATGGCATTGGCGTAAGTAGCACAGGTATCTGCAATGACCACCTTTTTAAACAATCCCCAAAGAATTTGGTATACTCCTGATTTGGCTTGATCATAATCAAATTTTCGGGCTATTTTAACTTGAGGCAATAAATGGGTCGCACGTTCAATAGGTCCCGCTACCAAAAGCGGAAAATAACTCACAAACAGAGAATAGTCTATAAAATTACGTTCGGATTTGATGCGTTTTAAATAAATGTCAATCAAATACGATAGTCCGTGGAAAGTATAAAACGAAATTCCAACGGGCAGAACCAATTTCAATAAAAGTGGATTTGCCTGAAAACCTAGTGAATTCAAGAGGTTTGCCATAGAAACGGCAAAGAAATCATAGTATTTAAAAATTCCCAGAAATCCCAAGTTGATACTTACACTGACCCAAAACCAAATTTTTCTGCTTGATTCTTTTTCACTTTGTTCGACCTTAAGAGCGGTAAAATAGTCCAGAAAAGTTGAGAAAACCAATAAAAACAAAAAACGCCAATCCCAACAAGAATAGAAATAATAACTTGCTAAAATTAAAATGATGTTTTGCATTTTTTTGGAAGAACGTCCAATATACCAATACAGTAGGAATACCAATGGTAGAAAAATTGCAAAATGTAAGGAATTGAAAAACATTATTGAGTTGGTTTAGAGAGCTTTTAGAATTATTTAAAAACTTACTTTAAATAATTCGGCGCAAAGATAACATTTCAAAATTAATGTAGATATTATTAGAGAAAGGTTATTTTTTGTAGTTAGGCGTTTTTATTTTTTTAAACTAAAATGGCCTTTGTATTCTTTTCCATTGTTTCGTGTAACGGCGAACCAATAGTCGGAAGCGGGTAGCTCTTGACCATTGAATGTTCCATCCCAAGAGTTGTTTTGGGTAAGTTCTTTGAGTAATTTCCCATATCGATCAAATATTTTTATAATCATACTTGTTTCCAAATCTGAAAACTTGATTTTCCAAGTATCATTATAACCATCACCATTTGGGGTAAAAAACTTTGGATACATCAGGAGATATATTTCATCCGTAACAGTACCGCATCCATTTTTATCCCTGACATGCACTGTGTATTCGCCACTATGCACATTCAAAAATTGGTTGCTGTCTTGAAAATGAATTCCATCAATAGAATATTCAAAATCACCGGCTCCGGTCACGTGAACGGTAATCATATTTTCAGTATCAGTCCAGTCTTTGGTTTCAATTGTATTTATAGTAGCAATAGTTGAATTTTTTACTGTAAAAGTTTTGGTGCTAGAACACGAAATAGTACTGTAATTATTTGTAACTGTTACTTCAAAATTCCCTGGATTTGTTACAATTATAGAAGCTGTTGTGGCACCTGTGGACCATAAGTAACTGTCGAAACCTGCCCCGGCATCAATAATAACAATATTGTTTTCACAAATTGGAACTACATCAGGAATAGAAATAATAGGTTTTGATACAAGGGTTAGGTTTAACTCAGCAATCGCGTAGCACGGGGTATTTGAATTGATCCTGACGTAGATTTTGTTGTCGCCTAAAACTAAGTTATAATTAGAAAAATTGCTAATTTGATCGGCTGTTAATTCATTTTCTGCTCCTTGAGAAGAAGTATAATAAGTGAAGTTATAAGTTGCATTAGCAATAAGTTTGAAATTATAATCAGATAGATTGACTATCTCTCTACCGTCGTTCAAATCATCACAAAATAATTCGGAATAATCATTGGCAGGTAAAGAGCTGATTAGGGAAACCGTTACTGCTAATCTATTAGTACTTTCACAATTATTTTCAGTTTGTGTGGCATAATAGGTTTTGCCATCGACTAATGGAGTAGTATTAGTCAAAAGATTGCCTAGAGTTAAGTTGTCATACCATTTTATGTTTGTTCCAACTACTGCAAGATTACTCAAAATTGGATTCTGACTGGTACAAAAGCTTTGGGCTGCAACTCCTGTTGGAGCCGGTGTGTTTTGAATGTTGACGAGGACAGTAATTCTCTCGCTTTCGCAGCCATTTATGGTTTGGGAAGCATAATACGTTTTGTTGTCTTCTAGCAAAGTTGTATTTGGTAATAGATTTCCAGCGGTTAATTGGTCATACCATTTTATGTTTTGTCCAGTTGTTATTGTAATATCGTTTAAAGTTGCATTTTGTTGGATGCAGAAAGTTTGAAGGGAAGTAGCTGTTGGCAATGGCTGACTGGTAATTGTAACAGTTTGGTTTTGATGCGATATGTTTCCATTGCCATCATCATAATCCCAAATAACAGTATAAGTTCCAGGCAGACTATAAGAAAGTGGACTTGTTGTATTTGCTGTAATTGCTCCTGAGCAAGCATCTATAGCGGTTGGTATTGATGTAATTTGTGTGTGACAATCTCCTGTGATTGTTGGGAGAGTTGTTATATTAGTCACAGGTGCTTCTATATCACCAATAATTACATCAATTTTTTTGGTATCATCACAACCACCGGTTCCTGTAATTAAGCAACTATATTCTCCACTATTGACAGCTGTTGCATTCGGTATTGTTGGGTTTTGATCTGTTGATGTAAAACCGTTTGGTCCTGTCCATGCGTAATTTGTTCCTCCAGATGCTTTTAGTTCTAATGTTTTGCCGATACAGACTGGAGAGTTACTTTCTATCTTAGGTATGCCAAGCATAACCGATTCTTTAAATTTCATTAGAAAATAATTATGAAATCCAAGAACGTTTGATTGATACGAACTCGCATCCGCAATACCGTTATTTTCACTTGATATACTACTTGCAAATATGTTATTGTTTTGGTCTAATGCTATTTTTGTTGGACTATCCATAGAATCTCCTCCAATATCTGTTCCCCAAATAAAATCTGCGTCTTTGGAAAACTTAGCAATATATCTTTCAAAATGTTTGTTTGATCTATAGGAACATGGAGTTGTTAATTTTGCATAAGAAAACCCAAAATTTGTAGCACCAAGATATATTGAATTGTTTCTAAAAACAATAGAATAAATATGGGCTTGTCCGATATAAGTACCCCAGATTCTTTTTCCATTGGTATTTAATTTGGCCAAAAAACCTTTGTATGAAAAAGGATTACTATTTTCAAAGCTGTCAGGCGTAGTTATATTATTGTTACTCGCAGTTTCACCACCTATATAAATGTTGTCTTCATCATCAATTTCAACTGCATATATATCTTCAATTTGCTCACCTCCGTAATAGGTTGCCCATGTTCTTTCTCCATCTAGTGAAAATTTGTATACAACTCCATCGGGATGAGTAATTGGGTCATGTAATTCCTGAAAAACTCCTGGGGTAGAAATATTGTTGAAACTATATGTTGTGCCGCCAATAACCAAGAAATTATTTTTTACTGCTATATCATTAAGTATATCACGAGTTTCCCCTCCTACATAAGTACTCCAAATTAAATTACCTGTAGATCCAAATTTAGTTAGAAATCCATCGACAGAATTAGAAAAATTTGGGTCTAGATTTAGGTGTGTTTGGAATTTGCTGTTTATTGCAATTCCTGTTGTACTAGCAGTCTGGCCAATCAAGTAAATGTTGTTACTAATGTCTACATCAACTGCAAAACCCAAATCCTGATCTTCGCCACCAAAATAAGTTGACCATAACCTAATGCCAGAACTATTAAATTTTGCCAAAAAAGCGTCTTGATAACCTCCTAAAGTTTGCTTGTATGATCCTACTGTACTTATGTCAGTTGGATCTTGAGTTGTACCCGTTACAATCAAATTATCCTGAAAATCTATTTTTATATCAGATATACCACAATAATTTTGACCGCCATAATAAGTTCCCCATAAACGATTTCCATTTGGACTGAATTTTTCAATAATGCCATTTAAATATGAGGAAGATTGTGTCGTTTGATGCGCCCCTGTTGTGGCATATGATGAATTTTGAGCATTTGTACTTCCAGCCACATATGCATTTCCAAAAGAGTCTGTGCTGATACTTGAAGTACTTAGTACTTGGGCTGAACCAGTGTGATCTCCATAAAAAGTTCCCCAAAGTCTTGTTGGGACTGGATCAATAATCACCGTCTTGTCAGAAACATTTTCTGAGCTTTCAAATCCATAAACATTCTTCTTAATTTTAGTATATCCAACAGCAATCTCTTTTTTAAGTTCCCCATCTTCAGTCCAACTGGCAGGAAGCGTTTCCTCCATTTCTCCAAAACGAACACTCATTCGGATTTTATTGTCAATCAATTCAGTTTGGGCTCCACTAAATTTTAATTGAATATCCGATATTTTTCCTTTTGGATGAATTACAAAATTGTATTCTACAGTTTTTGTAGGATCATTAGGAATAGAAAAAACAACATCAATATTAGGATAAATATTTTTGTATGTAACTTGTTTGTATTTATATACTCCAACAATTCCTTCAGATTTGTTAGGAACATTGTAATAGTTATCAAAATCAGTTGATTTTTGTTCAGTAATCAGTTCAACTTTTGGATTTGAATTAACAAAGTCGATGTCAATTCTATGATATTGATATTCTAAAGTATAATCGGAACGATTTTCATTATCTTTTGATGGAAGGGGCAAAGTTTTTTTTCGTTCGTTGTGAGAATGATTGATAGGATGTTTTTTTGCTTCATAAACATCATACGAAAAGCCGTTTTTTCTTAGCTGAACATTCAAACCCCCTGAGTTTAAAAGATACTTTACGGCATTGTTGGGTTTGCCTTTTTGGTCTATAATCTGACCTTTATTTTCACTAAAACCAATGGTTTTATTTTTATTCTGGGCAATTGAAGAAATTGTGATTAATACTATAAAGAAGAGTAATTTTAAGTTCACTAGATGCGGTTTTAAATAATTTTGTAAATGTAATTGAATCTTTACAAACTATCTAATGCGAGTTCTTATTTTGGGATAAATTGACAAATAGAAAAGTAACAAACCGCTTTTATGGATAGAAACTAAAAATATCCCTTATTTTTGCACAAAACATTTTCTTTTGAAAACCAAACTCTTCCTTATCACGCCGCCTTTCACACAACTGAATACTCCGTATCCGGCAACGGCTTATATAAAAGGCTTTTTGAATACCAAAAATATTGAGTCTGTTCAGGCGGATTTGGGTATTGAAGTGATTTTGAAATTGTTTTCGAAAGAAGGCTTGAAGAATTTGTTTGCTTTTTCAAAACCGAATGCCAAAAACATAACACCTAATAGCCAAAGAATTTTTGCTTTACAAGAGGAATACATTAAAACCATAGATCCCGTAATCGCTTTTCTGCAAGGGAAGAATCCAACTCTGGCGCTTCAGATTTGTCAGGAAGATTTCTTGCCGGAAGCATCACGATTTGCACAATTGGAAGAACTCGATTGGGCTTTTGGAACTATGGGAACACAAGACAAGGCGAAACATTTGGCCACTTTGTATCTTGAAGATATTTCTGATTTTATTGTGGAATGTGTTGATGCCAATTTTGGTTTCAGCAGGTATGCAGAACGTCTGGGCAGAAGTGCCAATTCTTTTGACGAATTATACGAAGCCTTGCAGCAAGAGCCAACCTATATTGATACTGTTTTACTTTCAATTTTAAAAGAGCAAATTGAATCCATTCAGCCCAGCTTATTTTTAATTTCGGTTCCGTTTCCAGGGAATTTATATTCGGCTTTTCGTTCCGCACAGTGGGTGAAGAAGCATCATCCTAACATTAAGATTTCGATGGGCGGTGGTTTCCCCAATACCGAATTGCGTTCGCTTTCCGATGCTCGCGTTTTTGAATTTTTCGATTACATCACTTTGGATGATGGAGAAACGCCAATTGAAGAACTTATAAATGCTGTCACTTCGAGTGTGTCTTCCCGAGCGGAGTCGAGGGACGAGAAGCAATATAAACGAACATTTCTTTTAGAAGAAGGAAAAGTAGTTTATAAAAATAATTCCACTAAACCAGATTACAAACAATCTCAAGTGGGAACCCCTGATTATTCTGATTTGCTTTTGGATAAATACATTTCGGTTATCGAAATTGTGAATCCGATGCACCGCATGTGGAGTGACGGACGTTGGAATAAACTCACCATGGCGCACGGTTGTTATTGGGGAAAATGCACTTTTTGTGATATCTCCTTAGATTATATAAAAGTGTACGAGCCTGTGGCTGCCAGTTTGTTGTGTGACCGAATGGAAGAGATGATTGCGCAGACGGGGCAAAACGGATTTCATTTTGTTGATGAAGCCGCGCCGCCAGCTTTGATGCGTGCTTTGGCTCTCGAAATCCTCCGTAGAAAATTAGCGGTGACCTGGTGGACAAACATTCGATTCGAAAAAAGTTTTACCAGAGACTTGTGTCTGTTACTCAAAGCTTCCGGTTGCATTGCTGTTTCCGGTGGTCTCGAAGTCGCTTCTGATAGATTACTGAAGCTGATAGACAAAGGTGTAACAGTAGAACAAGTTGCCAAAGTAACCCGTAATTTTACTGAAGCAGGCATTATGGTTCATGCTTATTTAATGTATGGTTATCCGACACAAACGGTTCAGGAAACGATTGATAGTCTTGAAATGGTGCGCCAGTTGTTTGAAGCAGGCATTTTGCAATCTGGTTTTTGGCATCAATTCGCGATGACAGCTCATAGTCCTGTGGGCATGTATCCGGAGAAATTTGGAGCGGTAAAAGAAACTGAAATTCTTGGGACTTTTGCTAATAACGATATTAATTATACCGATTCAACAGGAATCGACCACGATAAATTTAGTTTTGGATTAAAAAAATCCTTGTTCAATTTCATGCACGGAATCTGTTTTGACTATGAATTACAGGATTGGTTCGAGTTCAAAATTCCGAAGACGAAAATAAGTCCCGATTTTATTTTTGATGCTTTGCAGGAAGATGATGCGTTCAATATTAAACCTACCGCCAAAATCCTTTGGCTTGGAGGAAATCCTTCTGTAGAACATTTTACTAAATCCAAAAAAGGAAATTCCTGGGAAATGGTGACGCTTACTTTTCATGATAAAAAGGAAAGTTTCAACATACAAACCAATAAAAACGAAGGAGAATGGCTGGTAGATATTCTTCAAAAAATCTCCGTTGCGAATGCTAAAACCTATTCTTTTCAAGAAGTAAAAAGTGATTTTGAAACCCATTTAGAAGATTTTGAATTATTTTGGTATTCAAAGCCTGTGAATACCTTACGGGAATTTGGATTACTGGTTTTGTAATATGCCTTCAAAAAAAAATCGTTCCCAATAATTTTCAAAAATTTGAATTTTTTGGGAACGATTAGTTTTTAATGGTAAACAAAGCTTATTTGCCTTGTTATAATTGTTTATTTATGGTTTTTTAAAATTTCAATTGATTCAGTAGCATTTGAAAGTTCAGCATATTTCAAGGCAGTAAATCCATTAGAATCTTTTTCGTTGATTTTCACATTGCAGTTTTCTACAAGATACTTAACAATAGTCGCTTTATTGCTTCGAGCAGCAATCATCAATGGGGTTAATCCGTTTGATTTTTGATTTACATCTACACCGTATTCTATGAATTTTTTGACTATTTCAAGATCTCCTTTAATGATTGCAACACACAATGGTGTTACGTCATCAAGACTGATGGTTGTTTTTTCTTTATTAACAACCGAAATGGTGTTTGAGGCTGTTGAAATATTAATGAAAGCAAATAAGGCAATTCCTAAAAAAAAGATTGAATTTTTCATGATATTATGTTTTAAAAATTATTTGTTTTTTAGTTATAAATCGTTGTTCTAATTCGTACTCTAATTTACGAAAAAATATATCAATTAAATAAAAAATTCACAATTGAAAAGTTATTTTTATATTTTTGATATTGTTTTATGTGTTTTTATTGAATTATTGTTAATATATTAAGAGTTGGCAATATGTTAAAATTAATAAAAAAATGGTTTTTAAATAGTATTCGTAATGGCTTTTTTTTGCTGTAAATAGTTCGGTAAGTAATTTGATTGTAATTGAAGCTAAAGGAGTTCAAAAACGTAATAAATTAATCTAATAGGGATAACCTTTGGGCTGTTTTTTTACGGGAATTTGGATTACTGGTTTTGTAAAAGAAATTTATTTTTAAATAACTATATCAATTTAGCATAAAACTTCCTTTTTTCATTTACGAAAACGTTTTCTTTGTGTAATTTTACGGCCAATTAAAAAAAATACACCCATGAGTATTGGCTATAAAGTAAATGTAAATGATACTTTTCATTTTGATTTAAAAAAGAAAAGTATCTCAGAATTGGATGCAGTTAGTGTGGAAATCAATAAGTTCCATATACTTCACCAAAACACCCCTTTTAAGGCAGAGATTGTCTCTTCTGATTTTAATCAAAAAAGCTATACTGTAAAGGTGAATAGTAATACCTATACTGTTGCCATTTCAAATCCTTTGGATATTCTGATTAAAGAAATGGGTTTTGAAACAGGACTCAGTAAACAAGTAAATGCTATCAAGGCGCCTATGCCCGGATTAATTCTCGAAATTAGTGTGGTAGTGGGACAATCCGTAAAAGAAAACGACAACTTAATCATTTTGGGAGCGATGAAAATGGAAAACAGTTTCCTTTCGCCACGTGACGGGATCATCAAATCGATTTCGGTCGCTATGGGAGATGCTGTAGATAAAGGGCAGTTATTAATTGAGTTCGAATAGAGAAAAATCAGATAACAGATAAAAGAAACTAGAATTTTCATCTCTTTACTCTATAGTGAAACGGTTTTTATTCTTTTAATCTTATTATAAAATATGAAAAAAATATTAGTTGCCAATAGAGGGGAAATTGCCATCAGGGTAATGAAAACCGCGCAAAAAATGGGGATTAAAACCGTTGCAGTTTATTCTACCGTTGATAGAAATGCCCCACACGTAAAATTTGCCGATGAAGCGGTTTGTATAGGTGAAGCACCTTCGAGCCAATCGTATTTGTTAGGCAGTAAAATTATAGAAGTAGCCAAAGCCTTGAACGTGGATGCGATTCATCCCGGTTATGGATTCTTGAGCGAGAACGCTGATTTTGCTGAAGAAGCTGAAAAAAACAATATTATCTTTATTGGTCCAAAGTCTAAAGCGATTAAAATCATGGGAAGTAAACTGGCGGCCAAAGATGCTGTTAAGGAGTACAATATCCCGATGGTTCCTGGTTATGACGAAGCGATTACAGATGTTGAAAAAGCAAAAGTGGTAGCGAAGGAAATTGGTTTTCCAATTCTGATTAAAGCCTCTGCCGGAGGTGGTGGGAAAGGAATGCGTGTGGTCGAAACGGAAGCCGATTTTGAATCCCAAATGGATAGAGCAATCAGCGAAGCGATTTCTGCTTTTGGAGATGGTTCGGTTTTTATCGAAAAATATGTAGGTTCACCAAGACATATCGAAATTCAGGTAATGGCCGACAGTCATGGTAATGTTTTGTATTTATTCGAAAGGGAATGTAGTATTCAACGTCGTCACCAAAAAGTTATAGAAGAAGCCCCTTCTTCGGTTTTAACTCCGGAATTGCGTAAAAAAATGGGTGAAGCAGCTGTTTTAGTAGCTAAATCCTGTGATTATTTGGGAGCTGGAACCGTTGAGTTTTTATTAGACGAAAACAATAATTTTTACTTCCTTGAAATGAATACCCGTTTGCAGGTAGAGCATCCGGTTACGGAACTGATTACAGGTACCGACTTGGTTGAACTGCAAATTAGAGTGGCCAGGGGAGAAGCATTAGGAATTAAACAAGAGGATTTGCAGCTAAAAGGGCATGCTTTAGAATTGCGGGTGTATGCAGAAGATCCTTTAAATGATTTCTTGCCGAGTGTTGGTCATTTGGATGTGTATCAATTGCCTGTTGGCGAAGGTATTCGTGTAGATAATGGTTTTGAACAAGGCATGGATATTCCTATTTATTATGATCCGATGCTGGCCAAACTAATTACTTATGGGCAAACCCGTGAAGAAGCGATTCAATTGATGATCAAAGCTATTGAAGGCTATCAGGTAGAGGGTGTGCAGACAACTTTGCCTTTCGGGAAATTTGTTTTTGAACATGAGGCATTTCGTTCGGGAAAATTTGATACTCATTTCGTTAAGAAATATTACAATGCCGAGATGTTGAAACAACAAATGGCGCAAGAAGCCGAAATCGCTGCTTTGGTAGCGTTGAAACAGTATTTTGAAGACCAAAAAATCGTACGCTTACCAATTCAGTAAATTATGGAATCTAAAATAAAAACACTAAACGATAAAATTGCCGAAGCCCATTTAGGAGGAGGTAAAAAGCGTATTGAAAAACAACACGCGAATAAAAAACTGACAGCGAGAGAGCGTATCAATTATTTGATGGATGAAGGTTCTTTTGAAGAGATTGGGATGTTGGTGACGCACCGAACAACTGATTTCGGAATGGAAACCGAAATGTATTACGGGGATGGTGTAGTTACAGGGTACGGAACTATCAATGGAAGATTGGTTTACATTTTTGCTCAGGATTTTACGGTTTTTGGAGGTTCGCTATCCGAAACGCATGCCGAAAAAATTTGTAAAATCATGGATATGGCGGTCAAAATGGGTGCACCTATGATTGGATTAAATGATTCAGGTGGCGCACGTATTCAGGAAGGCGTTCGTTCTTTGGGCGGTTATGCCGATATTTTCTTTAGAAATGTACAAGCCAGCGGTGTGATTCCGCAAATCTCTGCGATTATGGGGCCTTGTGCTGGTGGAGCGGTTTATTCTCCTGCCATGACTGATTTTACGATGATGGTTGAAGACACCAGTTATATGTTTGTAACGGGTCCGAATGTGGTGAAAACGGTGACCAATGAAACCGTAACTTCAGAAGAATTGGGAGGAGCGAGCACGCATTCCAGTAAATCAGGTGTGGCGCATTGTACTTCAGCCAATGATGTGGTTTGTTTGGAAGATCTCAAACGTTTGTTGAGTTATTTGCCTCAAAACAATAAAGAAACCCCGCGTAATTTACCGTACGAACTCAACGATGAGATACGCGATCAATTATCGGATATTATTCCGGATAATCCGAATAAACCATATGATATGCATAGTGTGATCGGTGGGATTATTGACGAAGATTCGTTTTTTGAAATTCATAAAAATTATGCCGAAAATATCCTTGTGGGTTTTGCCCGTTTGGGAGGGCGAAGCATTGGAATTGTGGCCAATCAACCAATGTTTTTAGCAGGTTGTCTGGATGTCAACAGTTCGATAAAAGCAGCTCGATTTACCCGTTTTTGTGATGCCTTTAATATTCCATTACTGGTACTGGTAGATGTACCTGGCTTTTTACCGGGAACGGATCAAGAGTGGAACGGAATTATCGTTCACGGAGCGAAATTACTTTATGCCTTGAGCGAGGCAACTGTGCCCAGAGTAACCTTGATTACACGTAAAGCGTATGGTGGTGCTTATGATGTAATGAACTCCAAACACATTGGTGCCGACATGAATTTTGCCTGGCCAACTGCCGAAATTGCCGTTATGGGTGCCAAAGGTGCTTCTGAAATTATCTTTAAAAAAGAAATCAGTGATGCCGAAGACCATGAGGCTAAACTCTTGGAAAAAGAAGCAGAATATGCCGAATTGTTTGCGAATCCTTATACCGCAGCCCAGAGAGGTTTTGTGGATGAAGTTATCCTGCCAAAAGACAGCCGACGCAAATTAATCAAAGCCTTTAGTATGCTCGAAAACAAAGTAAGTGTTACTCCTAATAGAAAACACGGGAATATTCCTTTGTAATCTTTGGATAGAAATTGAAAAACCACCTGATAAGGGTGGTTTTTTGTTTTAATTTTGTTACCGAAGTATCTAATCTTTACAGGGATTGACAAATAAATAAACCTTTGTTTTTTTAATTGGTTGGTAAAATTTTTTCAGGTTTAGTGTTGTGCAAAAAGATACTATTTATCGCAATCCCAACACACCATGATTTGATTAAAAATCGTTGATAGTATTTTGTACGTTATTTTTACATATATTTATAGTTGTCTTTGTGTTAGCTCGGAAATACATCATGCAGGGAGTAGACGTAGTTATAGGATTTTAAGTTGGAGAATCTATTTTATTAACCTAATAAATGAATTGACAATGAAAAAAGTAAAAGCAATCTGTTCTGTACTAGTTGTAGCTTTAGCAGTAATGTCTTGTAGTGGAGGCGATGACTCATCGTCTACAGAAACACCACCGCCAGGAGGAGGAGGGACAGTAACCAATCCTACTTATACGGCTAATATTAAAGCCATAATTGATGCTAATTGTATCAGTTGTCATGGCCCAGGGGGAGAAAATAGTAGCGTTCCTCTTCAAACGTATGCACAAGTTAGTGCCAAAGCTGCGGATATTAAAATTAGAATTGAAAAACCTGTTGGGGATCCGCTCGTGATGCCTAAAGGAGGGAAATTGTCACAGTCTAAGATTGATTTGATCAATAAATGGATTGCTAATGGAATGCCTAATTAAATTATTGCCGAAATATTTAAAAACCAAAATAGTTAAACCAAACCTATAAAAAAGCTCTAAACCGATTATGATTTAGAGCTTTTTATATTTATACCTGAGCTTTAAAAATATTAAATTAAATGCGTTTGACTTGATTTTTAATCATTAGCCCACCAAAAAACGAAACCCAATCCCATGTAAATTTTCAATTGCAATGTCTTTCTCGTTGGCGAGGATTTTTCGCAGGCGGGAAATAAAAACATCCAGACTACGGCCCATAAAATAGTCGTCATTGCCCCAAAGGGAAGTGAGAATTTGTTCCCTTTTCAGGACAACATTTTTATTGTCAAGGAATAATTTAAGGAGTTCAGCCTCGCGTTGTGTGAGGCTTATTTTTTCGTTTTCGTGTAGTAAAATAAAATTTTTGGTATCGAATTGGTATTTCCCAATTGCATACATTGATTTTTCGGGGGCGTTATTTTTATGGGAACGCTTCAGGAAAATTTCAATTTTTAACAGCAGTTCCTCTATGCTAAAAGGCTTTACGAGATAATCATCGGCACCCAAACGCAGTCCTTTGATGCGGTCTTCTTTCAAGGTTTTTGCCGAAAGGAAAATAATCGGAATATCGGTATTGCTTTTTCGTATTTCTGTGGCCAATTCAAATCCATCCATTTTTGGCATCATAATATCCAGAATACAAATATCAAAACGGCCAGTTTTGAAGGTTTCCAAAGCTGTTTTTCCATCTTCACAATGTGAAACGTCATAGTGATTTTGTTCCAGATTGTCTTTGGTCAGGAACGCCAGTGTGGCATCGTCTTCGGCATAAAGAATTCGGGAAGTACTCATTAATTATTCGGAATTAAAATAGTTATGGTAATGCCTTTTTCGGGATTATTGGCTGCGCTAATTTTCCAATGATGCAAGTTGCAAATCTTTTTTACATAATACAAACCTAATCCAAAGCCATTTACTTCATTGCTTTTTTGTGTTGGTATTCTATAAAATTTATCAAAGATAAAGGAAAGGTTTTTATTCGAAATCCCGATGCCGTTATCTATAAATTCCAATTTTAATACTTGGTTTTCTTTCGATAATCGAATGATAATTTGTGGTTTGTCGTCACAATATTTCACCGCATTGTCCAGCAGATTGTAAACCAAATTAGTAAAATGAAAGGAATCGGCGAGTATTGATGTGTCTTGTGTAAGAGTTTCGATTGTTATGGTGGTATCCGGATATTTTAATCGGATGTTTTCGATGGCAATTTCAAGTACCGGAATAATGGTAATAGATTCTTTTTTTAATTCCAAAGGAGTATAATCCGATTTAGCGATGGTCAGGATTTTCTCGATATGTTGGTTGAGTTTATTGCTTTGGTTGATGATGATATCTGTATAGTTATGCAGTTTTTGATCTTCCAAAATAGGCTTTTGCTTTACTAAAAAATTAGAAGCAATTAATATTGACGACAAGGGTGTTTTGAATTCATGCGTCATATTATTGATGAAGTCCCGCTGTAAATCGGAGTATTTTTTTTGCTGTAAAAGCGTAAAAATCGAATAGACATAAATCAATAAAACAAAGATTAACACCAGCGATAACACAAACCAAAAACGTAGAGAACTGAACAGATAACTGGTTTCATTGGGGAATCGAATGGCAAAATAATACACCAGATTTTTATGTTTGGGAAAATAAACGGAGTGTTTTCCTTTTGATTGATCCGATAAAGAAACATAATTGCCATAAACCATTTCATCACTTTGGCAGTTGTACATGGCATACTCAAAATCGGTGGTGATGTTTATTTTTTTGAATTCGGTTTTCAAATAAAACTCCAAGATTTCAGGTTCAAAATCATTATCGACATTGACGATATAATAATCGTTGGCAATTTTTTTGACCGGATTTTCTATCGGCAATTCATGGCTGGTGCTCTGATATAGATTTTTGACCACTTCCAATAAAGCGATATGAGCTTTCTGGCTGAACTTTTTTTCCTCAAGATTAAAGGCTTCCTTAGTCCAGAGCAGTTGCGCGACCAAAATCCCAATAATGGCGATGAGTCCCAGAACAATGATGCTATTGAGTTTGTTTAGTTTCAAGTGAAAATAGTTTTTTGAAAGTGTAATATTAATCAAAAATACCTTTAAATATATCCATTAACAAGTCGTTAACAAACATTTGAAACTGCTTAACACCAGCCAGTGGTTTTCTGGTCTACTTTTGAATTGTTCAAAAAAAATTAAGACTATTAACTATAAAACTTTATATTATGAAAATCATCAAAATTTCAATGTTGGCCCTTGCTTTAGGATTAATGTCCTTTTCTGTTATCGCTCCAGCGAAAGCAATAATCGCTGAAACAAAGACAGTTGCTAGTACTATTTTATGGAAAGCAGAAAGTATTGATGTGGGTGAAATTCCACAAAACAAACCGAAAGCAATTGATTTCGAGTTTACAAATACCGGGAAAACTACTGTGATTATTACTAATGTTCACGGATCTTGTGGTTGTACTGCAACAGATTATACCAAAACACCAATTCTTCCTGGAAAAACAGCAAAAGTTACTGCAACTTATAATGCAGCCAATAAAGGAGCATTTACCAAAACAGTTACTGTTACGACTAATGCCGAAACAACTCCAAAAGTATTGACACTTAAAGGAATTGTTATTTAATAAAATAGGGTTAATTTGTAGTAAAGCACCAGATGAGTAATTGTCTGGTGCTTTTTTTTGTAAAAGCATATTTTTTATTACCATTTGATATTTTAGTATCTTTTTGAAATGATATAATAGAGTAGGTTTGCTATCAGTGTTTTTTATAAGTGCTTTTTAGAAGAGCTTTTATAAGTTTTTTATTTTGGGGTCGTAATTATAAAATTTTCCTTCCTACTTTTAATTCATTTAAATGAATAAGGAGTTTTGTTTCACCATAGCAATAGAATGAAACGGGATTTTTATAATTACCCCCAAATAATTTTGTTTACGTTAACCTTGTACAATGATGATTTTAAAAAAGAAATACCTTTTATTTTTACTGTTACTTCTTGCGCTTAATGTTAAGGCAAAAGAAAAAGAAAATTCCAATCCTCATTTTAATTATTCGGGTAGAATAGAAAAACTGGCTGATGACAAAGTAATTTTAATAGGTTCAGCAGCATCCGTTTCATTTAATTTCAAAGGCAGTTCGTGCAGCATTGCTTTGCAAAGTGTTGATTCCTGGGAACATCACAATTATGTTTCACTGGAACTCGATGGTGAATATATCGGTCGTCTACAAATAAAGAAAGGGGCGTTACAATCCTATCCGATTACCGTTTCCACAAAGAAGAAAATGCACCGTCTTACGATTTATAAAGCCACAGAAGCTTCTAATGGTGGTATTTTGTTTGGTGGAACCACTGCCAAACTAACAAAAATCACTCCTGAAAATAAAAAGAAAATTGAATTGATTGGGGATTCGATTACCTGTGGTATGGGGAATGATTTAACAACAATTCCTTGTGGTGCCGGAGAATGGTTTGATCAACATAATGCGTATTTGGCGTATGGACCGGTGCTTTCGAGAGCTGTTAATGCTGGTTTTGTTTTGAGCTCCGTTTCCGGAATCGGGATGTACCGAAACTGGAACGACGAGCATAAAGACGAAGCGATTATGCCTGATGTGTATGAAAATCTGTATTTGAACAGAACCAATACTAAGAGCTATGATTTTGCTTTTCAACCGGATATAGTAAGTATTTGTTTGGGAACAAATGATCTTTCGGACGGTGATGGTAAAAAAGAAAGATTGCCTTTTAATGAAGAAAAATACGTTTCGAATTACATTGATTTTATCAAAGTGGTTTATAAGCACGCTCCCAATACCAGAATTCTTTTGTTGAACAGTCCGATGGTTTCAGGGGACAATAATGTAACTTTAGTACGTTGTTTGAAAAAAGTCATTCAGGCTTTTGAAAATGACCAAGAACACAAAATGATTACTTTATTCGAATTTCAACCGATGACTCCTAAAGGTTGCGGATATCATCCTGATGTTGCCGATGATGAAGTGATGGCAGATCAATTAATTCCTTTCTTTAAAAAATTACTAGATGAAAAATAATACTATAATTACGTTTATTTTCTTTTTGATACTTTCTAATACCGCTATTGCAAATGTTACGCTGCCAAATATCTTTTCGGATAATATGGTTTTGCAGCGCAATAGTGAAGTTATGGTTTGGGGCTGGGCAAATCCGCAGGAAGAAGTAGTGATTAGTCCGAGTTGGAATAACGAAACGTATAAAATTAAAGCCAGCAATCAGGCTAAATGGGAAATTAATGTACCTACTCCAAAAGAAGGAGGACCTTATACCATTTCGATAAAAGGATACAATGAAATTGTATTGAAAAACATTTTGATTGGGGAAGTTTGGATTTGCTCCGGACAATCCAATATGGAAATGCCAGCGAGTTGGGGTATTGAAAATGGAGATGAGGAAGTAAAAAATGCCACGAATCCAAACATTCGTTTTTTTTCTGTTCCGAAATTAACCGCCACTACACCCCAAAATAATTTGTCGGGAAACTGGACTGAATGCACACCGGAGACGATGAAATATTTTAGTGCAGTTGGTTATTTCTTTGCCAAACGTTTGCAAGCCGATTTGAAAAATGTGCCTATAGGTTTGATTGGCTCAAATTGGGGAGGAACACCTGCAGAGATTTGGATGCCGGAAGAAGTCATTCAGAAGGATGCCGTTTTGTTAGCAGCAGCCAAAACAAGAAAAGAAGAATCGTATGGACCCAATCAACCGGGACGTGCTTTTAATGCTATGATTGCTCCATTGGCAGGATTCAAAATTGCCGGTGTGATTTGGTATCAAGGGGAAAGTAATGTGGGCTCAACGGTTTATGATAAAACCCTTTCGGCTTTAATTACTTCCTGGAGAAAATTATGGAAGTATGAGTTTCCATTTTATTATGTTCAGATTGCACCATATAAATATGGGGAAGATCATTTTGGAGGAGCCATTATTCGTGATGCACAGCGCAAAGTCTTACAGGAAGTTCCGAACACCGGAATGGTTATCACTAGCGATATTTCGCCTGTGGATGACATCCACCCAAAAGATAAAAAATCGGTTGGAACGCGTTTGGCTAATTTGGCGTTGGTGAATACCTATAAAACCAATACAGCATTGGTAAACGGCCCTCTTTATAAAGGTATTATCACTAAGAAAAATAAAATAACAGTCAGTTTTGATTATGCCGAAGGCTTGTATTTTGAAGCCAAAAAAGCTGACTTATTTGAAATTGCGGGAGCTGATAATGTGTTTTATAAAGCGACTGCTGTTATCAAAAATAATGCGGTCATACTGCAATCAAATCAGGTGAAAGAGCCTGTGAAAGTGCGTTACGCTTGGAAAAATACAGATCAGACGACACTTTTTAATAAAGCCAATTTGCCAGCCTCGTCTTTTATAAGTGAATAAAAAAGCGCAGTTTTTAGTCTCGGTTTCAGTTTTCTCCGGAGAGTTACTGGAACAGTTTTCAGATTAAAAAGGATGTGTTTTTTAAATTGACTCGCTTTTTATAAATATTATTTATAAAGCGAATAGAAATATGTACAGGCAATTATGAAAACTGCGACTGCGACTGAAAACTATTTAAAAATTGAAGTTGTTGTAAGGTCGCGTGAGGGATAGCAGGTGATATCCTCGTAGTCCCGATCCCGAAACCTCGGGACGGGACGGAGAGATAAAGCCGTATAGCCCGACCCTTGTGGTCACGCCCAAAAAAACAAAAAACCAAATTATGAAGAACAATACATTAATTATTGCGGGGATTTTTTCCCTGATTACCATTGGAACTATGAATGCACAGAAAAAACCACATTTAGATAAAACGAAACCTATTGAAGAACGCATTGATTTGTTGATGAAACAAATGACGCTAGAGGAAAAAGTGGGGCAGATGAACCAATATAACGGATTTTGGGAAGTAACCGGACCGGCACCAACAGGGGGAAATGCGGAACTGAAATACAAACATTTACGTGATGGATGGGTAGGTTCGATGCTATCAGTGCGTGGTGTGAAAGAAGTAAAAGCGGTTCAGAAAATTGCCGTTGAGGAAACTCGTTTGGGAATTCCGTTAATCATTGGTTTTGACGTGATTCACGGGTATAAAACCTTGAGTCCGATTCCGTTGGCCGAAGCGGCGAGTTGGGATATGGAAGCAATAAAGAAATCGGCTCAAGTGGCGGCAGATGAAGCTTCAGCAGTGGGAATTAACTGGACTTTTGGGCCCAATGTAGATATTTCGAATGATGCCCGTTGGGGTCGTGTGATGGAAGGTGCGGGAGAAGACCCGTATTTAGGGAGCAAGGTGGCAATTGCCAGAGTAAAAGGGTTTCAAGGAGATACCAAAGCTGATTTGGCTAAAGTAAACACAATTGCGGCTTGCGCTAAACATTTTGCGGCATATGGTTTTGCTGAATCCGGCAGAGATTATAATACTGTAGACATTAGCAATTCGAAATTGTACAACACCGTTTTACCTCCTTTTGAAGCGGCTGCAAATGCTGGAGTTCGTACGTTTATGAACTCGTTCAATATTCTGAATGGCATTCCGGCAACGGGAAACAGTTTTCTGCAAAGAGACATTTTGAAAGGGAAATGGAAGTTTGATGGATTTGTAGTCTCTGACTGGGCTTCGGTTCGTGAAATGATTGCACATGGTTATGCGAAAGATGGAGCAGAAGCAACACAAAAAGCTGTAACGGCAGGTTCAGATATGGACATGGAGTCGTATTTGTATGTGAACGAGTTGGCAAAATTGGTTAAGGAAGGAAAAGTAAGTGAAGCTTTGGTTGATGATGCGGTTCGCAGGGTTTTGAGAGTGAAATTTGAGTTGGGTTTATTTGATGATCCGTATCGATATTGTGACGAAAAGCGTGAAAAAGCAACGATTGGAAACAAAGCCAATAATGATGCAGTTTTGGATATGGCCAAAAAATCGATCGTGTTGTTGAAAAACGCTCCTTCTCCTTTAGGGAGAGATGGGATACTACCGCTAAAAAAATCAGGACAAAAAATTGCTTTGATTGGTGCCTTGGCGAATGATAAAAACAGTCCGTTGGGAAGTTGGAGGATTGCTTCAGATGATGATACAGCGGTTTCAGTTTTGGAAGGCATGCAGCAGTACAAAGGCAATCAATTGATGTTTGAAAAAGGAGCCGATCTGACGATTGGGAAAACGGCTTTTGTGGATGAATTGGTTTTCAATACCACTGATAAAAGCGGATTTGACGCTGCCAAGAAAGTGGCCGCTACTGCCGATGTTGTGGTGATAGTTTTGGGAGAACATGGCTTCCAGTCGGGAGAAGGACGCAGCAGAACGAATCTTGATTTACCAGGTGTTCAACAGGAATTATTGGAAGAAATATATAAGGTGAATCCAAATATTGTTTTGGTTTTAAATAACGGGAGACCATTGGCTTTGCCTTGGGCAGCCGAACATATTCCAGCCATTGTTGAGGCGTGGCATTTGGGGACTCAAACCGGAAACGCGGTAGCCCAGGTTTTATATGGCGATTATAATCCAAGTGGAAAATTACCAATGTCATTCCCAAGAAATGTGGGTCAAGTGCCTATTTATTATAATAATTACAGTACGGGAAGACCCGTAAATGCAGATAAAAACGTATTCTGGTCACATTTTACAGATGTGGAGAAAACGCCTTTGTATCCTTTTGGTTTTGGATTGAGTTATACGACTTTCGATTATAAAAATCTAAAACTCAATAAAACCGCTTTTGCAAAAGGGGAGCCAGTTGTGGTTTCTGTTGATGTGACCAATTCTGGGAATTATGATGGTAAAGAAGTCGTTCAGTTGTACATTCATGATGATGCAGCGAGTTTGGCCAGACCGGTAAAAGAGCTGAAAGGTTTTGAATTAGTTCATTTGAAAAAGGGAGAAACAAAAACGGTTACCTTGACTTTGACTGAAAAAGAACTTGGTTTTTATGACAATAACGGAAACTATTTGGTTGAAGCCGGAACTTTCAAAATCATGGTTGGCGGTAGTTCTGATAAAGGATTGGAAAGTGGGTTTGAATTGCAGTAAACTATGATCTTTAGTCGCTGAAAATTAAAAAAGCATCTCGACCCCGCTAGATGTGACTGAGGTGATTTTAAACCCGATTTGGAATTAAAAACAAGTCGGGTTTATTTGCATTATAAATCTACGAGTACGAACTTTACACATTATAAAAATAAAAATCAATCTTAAATTGAAGCAATGAAGTACAACAGATGTGGGAAAAGTGGTTTGTTACTGCCACAAATATCATTAGGATTATGGCATAACTTCGGTTCTGTAGATAGTTTCGAAAATGCCGAAAGCATTGCTAAAGCTGCTTTTGATAAAGGAATTACCCATTTTGATTTGGCCAACAATTACGGTCCTGTTCCCGGTTCAGCGGAGACAAATTTTGGTAAAATCCTGAAGAATAATTTTCAGGGAAACCTACGTGACGAAATTGTAATTACGACCAAAGCAGGTTATACCATGTGGGATGGTCCTTATGGTGACTGGGGTTCCCGCAAGTATTTATTGTCCAGTTTAGATCAGAGTTTAAAGCGAATGAATCTGGAGTATGTGGATATTTTCTATTCGCATCGTTTTGATCCTGAAACACCTTTGGAAGAAACGATGATGGCTTTGGATTATGCTGTTCGAAGCGGAAAAGCGTTGTATGCGGGGATATCCAATTACAATCCGGAACAGACCAGAGAAGCTACCGATATCCTGAAACGATTGGGAACACCTTGTTTGATTCATCAAGTCAAATATTCAATGTTTGTTCGAACGCCTGAAGAAGGATTACTCGATGTCCTCGAAGAAAAAGGGGTGGGCTGTATTGCTTTTTCACCTTTGGCACAAGGACTTTTAACCGACAAATACCTCAAAGGAATTCCTGAAAACTCCCGTGCTCATAATCCAAATGGACATTTAAAAGAAGATGAGGTTTCAGAGGAAAGAATTCAGAAAATCATTAAATTAAATGATATTGCTAAACAAAGAAATCAGTCCTTGGCCCAAATGGCTTTGGCTTGGTTGTTAAAAGATAATAGAGTCACTTCAGTCTTGATTGGTGCCAGTTCGGTGGGACAATTGAACAATAATATTGACAGTTTACAAAATCTAGAATTTTCATCAGATGAATTACATGCAATCGAAACTATTTTGAAATAGATTATTATTCTGTATCGTATGGTAGAGACGCACTGCAGTGCGTCTCTACTACATATAATTATTTCAATTTCAAATTATACTTTTTTACCAATTCCAAAGTTGATTTATCAGTAGAAAAAACACTGTTCAAACCCTGTGGTTCTTGTGGAGGATCAGTTGTCAAAGGATCTCCGGGATTCCATTTTCCGTCTTTGGTGATTGCTTTTCCTTCACCACCAAAACCCCAAAAATTAGCAGCTTGCAACGGACCATTATTTTTATGACTCTCGGCAACTCTTTGAAATATATAATTGTAAAAAATATCCCTGTTGGCTACAGATGCGGTTGAAACTAAACCTTCATTTTCTCTTGGCAAACCAAACTCTTCAATGATGATCGGTCTTTTTAGATTGTTGGCAACTGTGATGTGGTCGTCAATATATTTTCCGGCATTTTCAATGGTTGTTGGCAACGTTCGAGCGGCATCATCGGCTTTGAACCAATTCCAGTTTTTTGGCCAAATGTGCATTGTCAGATAATCAATTTTCGGGTTTTTATGCGTTCGCTCAAAAGTCTCCATACTATCATTAGAGCTGTTTTTTCCCTCAGAACCAGTAGAAATTAAATGATTTTTATCTAAGCTATCAATTAAATCAACAATAGAATTTAACCAAACAGTAAATTTCGCCTCATTTTCAGGCGTGAAAGTGCGCGGTTCATTCCCCACTTGCCACGCCATAATCGTATTGTCTTCGGTGTATTTTCTTTTGGTATAGGCATTTGTCCTTCCTAAGATAAACTTCACATGATTGTTTAATCCCTCCATGCAAGGTTCGCAGTCATGAAATTTTTCGGTATAACTCATAAACTGTGGCCAAGTGTTTGGAGCGATATTCGGAACCGGAATCGCACCATGACCATTCCATTCCAAATATTGTGACATACCGCCAGACCATTCCCAGTTATTGGTCAAATACAAGACCGCATACATCTTGCGTTTACCCATTTCATAAATCAAAAAATCCAAACCATCCAGCAAGTCTTCATCGTATTTTCCTTGCTCATATTGCAAGGCCGGACGAACCGTATAATCATATTTTCCGCCATCGGCACCAACTAAAATTCGCAAGTTATCAATACCGTTTTTTTGCATGAGATCCAATTCTCGAAGAAGTCTTTTTCGGTCGCCTACTTTTTTGGACGCCAGTAAACTTCCGTACCAATAATTGGTGCCGATATACGAATACGGTTTATCGCCTTTGTAAAATTGCGTTCCTTTTACAGTGATTCTGGCTTGTTCTTTTTGAGCCTGACAAGAGATATTGGCAAAACAAAAAAGGGCAAAAACTATTTTTAGTACTGATTTATTCATGTTTGATTTTATTTATTTCAGGAGCTATGTCCTGCTATTCGTTTCAAGTCCTCACAGGAAAAGTAAAGTTTCTAATGTTACAAAAAGAGCTTCCTTTGGTCGCTTTTTTGTAACAAGAAACTTGTACTTTTCTTGCTCCGGGCTTTTCACTGCTATCAGGGCTAGGGCATTTCGATTACAATTCTATTTTCGTCTATTTTCGAATCCTTTGCCTGACTTATATTTGCTTAATTGTCTTGTATGGTAAAAAAATTAATTCGGTAAAACATACATATTAGGCAAGGTATTCGTCAATGCCGATTTTGATTTCGCAGCAAAAGTTTTAAAATCTGCCACATTCGAAGCCGATGGAGTAGGCACATAATACCCATCATTATTATTGTTCCAAAACATTACATAACTCACTCCAATACTGTTTGCTGTTAGTGCACTGTATAAGTAGGAAGAGAACCAATTAGGTACAGGTGGAACTGTTGCCGTAACTCGATAACCTGTTTCGGTCATTGCTGCGATTTTTACTTTGGTTTTAGCCAAATCAGAAACCATTTTAAGTTTTGCATTGGCTTTGTCAGCACCCGTTTGTCCTTGGTTATTGAAATCTCCATAATTGTCCATTCCCAAAACATCCACATAGGCATCCCCAGGATAACGACTCAAATAATTGGTCGCCGTCGAATAGGAATTATCCGGAGAAAAGGCATATAAAATGTTATGAACCCCTTTAGTGTTTTTTAGATAATCAACTGTAAATTGGTATGCTGTTTTGTATTCTGCATCGGTGCAAAAATTAGCGCCCCACCAAAACCAACTGCCGTCAAACTCATGAAAAGGTCTAAAAATAATTGGAATTAATTCGCCTTTAGAACCTTTTAAATTCGATACAACTCGGGCTATTTTATCCAGTTTTGTTTTGTACCACTGATGATTTGTTCCTCCGGGTAAAATACTCTTGAAAGCAGTGGCTTTTTCGTCTGCCGTCATGTCATCTGCATAAAAACTGTTTTCTTTATAGGGTTCACGTAAATGCCATGAAAAAGTGTTGATCATTCCTTTTGCGTAAGCTTCTTTAACATCATCAGTAATTATTTTTTCTTGTTGGAAATACCAATTGTCCGCTTGTTCATTATTGTTTTTGTCCGTGATAAACATAAAATCAGAACCGAGAAGTGCAGGATCGTAAGCCGTTGTTTTCTTAATATCTGAGTCTCCTCCTGCATCCTGGTAAAAGCCATTAAAAGCATCTTGTTGTCCAATTGCAATTTTTGTCTTTGCCAGTTTTTTAAGGTTGTAGAATAAAGCAACTGTTTCGGCAGTAGCATTACCATCTACCATATAGGTTTTTACGTTTTGGGTTGTTAAGACGTCCGTGCCTACAGGAGGTAAAACCGGAGGCGTTACAGGATCCGGATCGTCAGAACTGGAAGAACAACTGGAGTTAAAAAAAGCAAATCCAAGAATAAACAGGTAAAGAATACTTTTATTCATTTTCAGTTTTTTTAATTCGGTTAATGATTTCAATGCAGGCACGTCCATTGTGATAGGGACATTTCCAAAAACCCGCTTTGTCTTTTGGTATCAAAGAATAATCAGCCTTTACGCCCCAATACCATTCACCATTTTTAGTATCAAGAATGTATTTCTTTATGAATTCCCAATTTTTTAAAACGGTATCAAGGTAGTTTTGATCAGCGGTGAGTTCATAAGCATTAAAAAAACCAATCATCAATTCTGCCTGAGGCCACCAATGCTTTTCGGCAATCAGTTCATTGGTTTTCGGTTCTAGTTCATACCACAAACCACCGTCTGTGTCAATGCCTTCTTTGGTCGCATCTGTAAGTTGAACAGCATGTTTTTTATAGCGGCTGATTAAAGCTTCATCTCCTGAAATTTCAGCGCATTGCATAAGGAGCCAAGCCGCTTCGATGTCATGGCCATACGAAATAACATCTGGTTTTTCGATCCAGTTTTCGTCAAAAAACAGTTTTAAATGTCCTGTAGCCTCATTGATAAAATGAGTATCAATAACTTCTAATAATTCAATGATGTCTTTTCGTAAGTTTTCATCTTTCCAGACTTTATACAAATTCGTATAACCTTCCACAATATGCAAATGGGTATTCATTGTCTTCTTCTCGTTGGCATCTTTATCGCTTAAACGCAAATCGTCAATGTTTTTCCATTCGCGGGTAAAAGCTTCCAAATAGCCTTTGTTGATGTGGTCGTAACTGTGTTCCTGAATCTTTTGATATAAATTAATGGCTATTTCCAATGCTTTTTTCTCTTTCGAAATCGCATAATATTCGGTCATGCCATAAATCACAAAGGCGATCGCATAGATTTGGTTTTTAGTATCTTTTGGAGTCCCGTCAAAATTCAGACTCCAAAAAATACCACCAAATTCCGTATCATAAAAATGGGTTACAATGTAATCAAAAGCCCTTTCTGCAATCTTTTTATGTTCTTCTTCTTTGGTTACTTGATAAGCCGAAGAAAAAGTCCACAGGATTCTGGCATTTAAAACAGAACCTTTTTCAGACTGATAATGGGTTTGATCGTTCTGGTCTATTTGGCCAATAAAACCGCCGTTTTGGGTATCAATAGTAAACTTAGACCAATAGCCAAGAATCGCATCGAGTTCCGCAGTCAGTTCGGATTTTAGTTTTTTTAATTGTGTAGACACGTTTATGAAATTGCTTTGTTTTTGTTTACCTGCTCAATAATCGTATTGACTGAACCTGCCGATGTGAAGGTGTCTTCCGGAGAATTCATAACATAATCAATCAGTTTTTCCACAGAGGAAACAGCCACGTGCATTCTGGTATCAGATGAGGCATAATAGATGAAAACAGTTCCGTCTTCGTCTTCAATCCAGCCGTTAGAAAACAACACATTCGATACATCACCAACTCTTTCAATTCCTTCCGGAGCCATAAAATGTCCTGCCGGCATGTGAGTTACTTTCGAAATATCATTCAGATCGGCCATGAACATGTACAAAGTATAACGCAATCCGGCTGCAGTATTCCTAACGCCGTGAGCCAAATGCAACCATCCTTTTTCTGTTTTAATTGGAGCTGGCCCCAAACCATTTTTTAATTCGTAAATGGTGTGGTATTGTTTTCCACAAATAATTCTCTCGTCTTTTACAACAGGATTGGTCATGTCGTCAACAAAACCAAGGCCAATTCCGCCACCGTTTCCAACATCAATGAATCCGTCTTGCGGACGTGTGTAAAGCGCATATTTTCCGTCAATAAATTCAGGATGCATGACCACATTGCGTTGTTGTCCGGTATTTGAAATTAAGTCCGGTAAACGTTCCCAGTTCACTAGATCTTTGGTACGCACGATTCCCGCATTGGCTATAGCCGAACTTGTATCTCCTGCCGGTGCTTTTGGATCTTTTCTTTCGGTACAAAAAATACCATAAATCCAACCGTCTTCATGGTTTATCAAACGCATATCGTACACATTGGTATCCGGCTCAGCAGTTTGTGGTAAAACACAAGGTTTCTCCCAGAATTTGAAATTATCCACCCCGTTTGGACTTTCGGCAATTGCGATAAAAGATTTTCTGTCTACACCTTCCACACGTACGGCAAGGATGTATTTATTATTCCACTTTATGGCTCCTGAATTGAAAGCGGCATTGATACCAATTCGTTCCATTCCGTAAGGATTGGTTGTTTCGTTCAAATCATAACGCCATTCCAGAGGAGTATGGTTTGCAGTTATAATTGGATTTTTATAGCGTTCATATATACCATTCCCAACATTTGATTGTGGTTCGTTTTTTTTCTCTATAAGCTCTTGAAATTCTTTTTCAATTTCATTTTTTCTTTTTTGAAAATCTGTCTTCATTGTTTTTGTATTCATGATAGAAAGTTCTAAAATCCAGTTTTAATTAGTTAAATTTCTTTTTTCGTTAAGATCTTGTTCGATTGTTTGTAATTTTTTTTCCGTTAAAGGATAGAATAGGATAAACAGCACAGAAATTACTGCTGCTGCGGCAGGAAGAATACTTAGCATCAATTGGATTCCATTTTGAGTTACTGCAGTTTGCTCAATATTTGCCTGAAAGCCATAGTATCCCAGAAGCCATCCTGTTCCGGCACCACCGATTGTCCATCCGAATTTTTGAGACATAGAGGAAGCCGAAAACACTAATCCAGTAGCGCGTCTTCCTTGTTTCCATTCAGAATAATCAGCGCTATCTGCATACATCGACCAGATTAATGGGAAGATACAGCCAGCGCAAATGCTTATCAATACTTGGAAAACCATAATCAGCAAAACATCTTCTTTTCCGAAAAAGTAGAAAATGACGCTTAGAATGGCTGCCAATGACATCGCTCCGAAAAAGGTGTTTTTTTTACCAATTTTGTTGGCGATAGGTGTCGCTGCAATTACTCCGATGATATTTGCGGCTTGTCCTAAAACCAAGTATAGTGAAGTGTGTGTCATGTTAAAGTTTTCTCCAAAGAGATTAAAACTATAGCTCACAGTATCGCTTACATAATATTTGAAGTAATAAACTGCCGCTCCGTCACGAATCGAATTGAATATCAAAGCCCCAATTCCTGCTCCAAGAAGAATCCACCAAGGTCTGTTTTTCCAAAGATCTTTCAGGTCTTCTTTCAAATTGGTTTTCTCATTTGAAATAGGTTGCACTCTTTCTTTGGTAAGGAAAAAACAACCCCAGAAAAAGATAGTAGTGATGATTCCAAAAACGATTATGGTAGATAACCAACCTGTTTTGGAATTCAGATTACCTCCAAAATAATTCACCAAAGGCTCAATTAACCAAAGTGCCAATAAACTGCCGGCAAAGGCAAAAACCATTCGGTAAGAAGAAAGTGTCGTTCTTTCTTTTCGGTCCGAAGACATGACACCAAGTAAGGAAGCGTAAGGCACATTAATCACAGAATAGACCATCATCATTAATGAATATGTAATATAGGCGTAGATGATTTTTCCTTTTTCGTCAAAATCAGGTGTATAAAAGGTTAAAACACCAATTACTGCAAAAGGGATGGCTGTCCATAAAAGATAGGGTCTGAACTTACCCCAACGTGTTTTGGTGCGGTCTGCAATAATTCCTACCAAAGGATCAAAACAGGAATCCCAGATTCTTGTAATCAGGAACATGGTTCCTACAACGGCAGGTGCCAAACCGAAAACATCGGTGTAAAAAAACATGAGATACATACTGAAAATCTTCCAGAACATGGAGGATGCAGCGTCTCCCAAGCCGTAACCAACTTTTTCTTTTATACTAATTTTATCTTGCATTTTCTTGGTTTTATAGTCTTTAGGTTAATGGATTATTTTTTATATAGTTTTTCTTTGGCTGCATCTTTTTCGAATAAGATTTTGTCAAGATTATAAAAATCAACAAAGTCCTTCTCGCTTATTTGTCCTTTGAAAGGGGCGTAGTAATGCATTTTTTTCTCTTTTTCCTGCCATCCGTGGTTTCTCCAAACCAAAACATAGGAAATGTTATAATCCCCAATCGCTTTCATCAGTGTGTCTGTCCACCATTTGTCATACGGAATTGCTTCGTAACCGGTTTCGGCAAAAGCCATGATTTTATGTTGCTCTTGAGCCACTTCATTCATTATTTTGAATTGTTTCTGGCAATCTTCAATAAAAGAATTGTCTTTTGTAGGGTCGGAATATTGGTATTTGTCAAAACTTAAAACATCAGCATAATCGGAGCCCGGATAATATTCCAGAAATTCTTCCTTAGTTTTAAAATCGGCAGTATTGTACACATAAATCAGGTTGTGAACTCCTTTTTTCTGGAAATAATCAATAGTGAATTTCCATAAAGTCTTAAATTCTTCCGGGCTTCCGTTGTTTTTGCACCACCAAAACCAGGTTCCGGTAAGTTCGTGATACGGACGATACAGCAGGGGTATAGGTTCTCCGTTTTTATCTTTTAAAGTCAAAATGAATTTCGCCCCTTCGTCTAGCCAAGCTTTGTATTTTTCATGACTTTCACCGCCCGGTAATGCGGAAGCCAAGGATTTCGGAGTGGTATCCCAGGCATCTTTTTCGGTCAGAGGATTGTCGATGTGCCAGCTTAGTGTTACAATTCCTCCTCTTGTGTGCGCATCCAGGATGTATTGTCTCATTTTGTCAAATGGAATGCCGTCAATGTTGTTCGCTGATTTATTTTCAAGCCCTCCCAAATCCCAGCCATAAACTCCTGGATAATCTCCTGTAACGTCTTTTACATCACTTCTTCGGGCTTCATATTTCCAGTTTACGCCATAGGCCAAATCGTCCTGATGACCAAATAGTATTCCTTTCTTGGTTAATTGTACCAAGTTTTTGTGTAGAATATGTGTTTTTTTTGTTGCTTTTGTATCACAAAGAGAGAATTTAGTATCAATGGATTGTGCCTTAGAAGAACAAGATGTTCCAGTCAAACAGATGGTTAATAATACGAAAAATAGCTTATTCATTTTGGTTATGGTTAATGTGGCTTGCTGTAAAAGAGCCTTTTATATTATTAATTTGGTTTTCAAAAATGGGTAATCTGTTTATCACTAAAAAAGAACAGTTTTGGTAATGTAATTATTAAAATTATAAAAATAATAAGTGATAAAAACGATTCCTGTTTATTATTTATGCTCTTTTTAAAAGAATGATAAATGTATTTTTCAAAGGTAATTGGAAGGTGTGCTCTTAATTAATATTATTTTATCAATTTTATATCATATTATTGCAAATAAAAAAACGATATGAGCAATTTAAAAAATTTTTACAGAGAAATACCTCCGCTTTCTTCTGGAGACAGCTTTTTGGTTTTTGACAGAGTGAAAGATAATTTTGATTTTCCGGTGCACTATCATCCTGAATTTGAGATCAATTTTATTTTGAATGGTAAAGGAGTGAAGCGGGTTGTAGGGGATAATATTGAAGAAATTGATGAAGTGGAATTGGTTTTGGTAGGGCCTAATTTATATCACGGTTGGGAACTGCATAAATGCAAGAACAAACAAATTCGGGAGATAACAATTCAGTTTCATAATGATTTATTTCATGAGTCGCTCCTGTCCAGAAGAATTATGAGTCCAATAAAAGACATGTTTAATCGCTCGATACATGGTATTTTATTTTCAAAAAAAACCGCGGAAGAGCTTTCCTCTCGGTTAATTAAAATTTCGAAATTGGATGGGATGGATTATTTTTTGGAAATAGTCTCTATATTATATGATCTGGCTAATTCAAGAAATCAAAGGCTTTTGTCCACTTTTACTGTGGATCATGATACGTTTGAAGATTATGATAAAATGAAATTGGTTTATGAATATGTGCAAAAAAACTTTGCCGAAAAAATAACTTTAGAAGATGTGTCCGGTGTGGCAAGCATGACCAGCATTTCCTTTAACCGGTTCATAAAAAAGAGAACCGGCAAAACTTTTGTCAATTATATCAATGATATCAGAATTGGGTACGCTGCCAGATGGCTGGTTGAAAAAGATTTAAGTATTTCTGAGATTGCATTCAAATCCGGTTTTAATAATATCGCCAATTTCAACAGGAGTTTCAAGGCTATAAAGAAATGTACACCAAGTCAATACAGGGAAGATTTCTCTGGTTTGAAACGAATATTATAGTGATACTTTTTTAGCATTTTGCTGTTTAAAAATATTCGAAAACGTTTGAAATGCTTGTGCTTGTTGGGTTTGCAATTGTTTTTATCGTAATTTAAGACGTATTTAAATATATATAATATAAATATAAGTCTTTTATATTATGTATTTCGAACATCTGTGATGATAAAGTAAAAATATTATCATTAATTGATATAATACTATTAATTTGATGTCTAGTTCTGTTATAGATTTGTTAATTATTATCCAGAATAATTAATATCTATTTAATCCCTGATTTTTTTCATGTCAGGAATTAGTAATCTTAACTAACTAAACATTTATTATGAAAAAACTATTGTCAAATTTAATTCATTGGAATGCCAATCACAGAGCAATTCCTTTGGTGTTATTTTTATTGCTAACCACTAATTTTATTGTCGCCCAAAACAAAGTGGAGGGAATTGTGTCGGATGAAAATGGGTTGACTGTTCCCGGGGCAAACATCGCCGTTTCAGGGGCAAAAAAATCAGTTTCTACAGATTTTGATGGAAAATTTTCTATAGAAGCGCCTTCCAATGCTACTTTGGTAGTTTCATTTATTGGTTTTGAAACCCAAAAAGTATCAGTAAGCGGAAGAAGTAAAATCAATATTACCTTAAAATCTTCTTCTGAAAACTTAAAAGAGGTCGTAGTAATTGGTTACGGAACCCAAAAAAGAGGTAATATAAACTCAGCCATATCATCTGTTAAGTCAAAAGATTTAGAAAACTTAAAGCAAGTTTCTGTAGATCAAATGCTTCAAGGTAAGGTTTCAGGGGTTACGGTTACGAATAACTCTGGTGCTCCCGGAAGTGCAGCTTCTGTAAGAGTTCGTGGTACCACCTCTATTTCAGGTACGAATGAGCCTTTATATGTAATTGATGGGGTTCCTGTTTCTGGAGATGCTACAGGAAAATCAACAAGTGGACGCCCTTTAGCGGGTAGAGACGGATTTTCTTCATCTGGAGGAAGTGGAAACAACGCTGTTAGTCCATTATCAATGATAAATCCTAGTGATATTGAATCTATGGACATCTTAAAGGATGCTTCTGCTACTGCAATTTATGGTTCAAGAGGAGCTAATGGGGTTATTATTATTACCACTAAATCAGGTAAAAAAGGAACAGGTAGAATTTCCTATGAAAACTTTACTTCATTTAGTGATGTTATGAATAAACTGGATGTTTTAACGTTGCCGGAATATGCTACTTTAAAAACAAATTTGGCTAAATTATGGGGATTCCAGACACGTCAGGAATTTTCGCATCCTGAATTATTGGGACCTGGTACAGATTGGCAAGATGAAGTATACAGAACTGCGATCACACAAAGTCATCAATTATCGTTTTCAGGAGCTAAAGAGGGAACCAGTTATTTTTTATCTGGAAGTTATTTAGACAATGAAGGAACTATTATTAATTCTGGATTAAAACGATATACAATAAGATTAAATCTTGATTCTAAAATTAAAAGTTGGCTTAGAGTTGGAGGTAACCTTTCAGGAGGTATCACTAACGAGGACATAACGGTAAATCAGAGTTTTTCCGGATTAATCTCCAATACTTTATTGCAGGCTCCTGATATACCGGTTAGAAATTCAGACGGATCATTTGCAGGACCTCCTTCATCTGAACAAAGTGTTACCTATTATAATCCGGTTGCAGAAGCTTTGACCAGAGAAAATAAATTGATTCGTAAAAATTTCTTAGGAAATGTTTATGCCGAAGCTGATCTTTTTAAAGGGTTGAAATACCGTCTTGAGATTGCTGCCAATACTGAGTTTTCTGAAAATGATGATTTTAGACCATCTTATAAATGGGGTAGTCAGGAAAATCTACTGGCTGATTTAGATGTTAGAAGACAAAATTGGTATTCTACGAATATTAAAAATTTATTGACGTATGATAAGACTTTCGGAAAACATAAAATCACCGTTTTAGCAGGTCAGGAAGCAAATGATTCGCATTGGGAAGGTTTAATTGCATCTGCACAAGGATTTAAAACAAATTCTGTTCATACTTTAAATTTAGCTGATGTTGATAATAATACAATTACCCAGTACAAAGGTAGTTCTTCATTGTCATCTCTTTTTGCCCGTGTGATTTATGATTTTAATGAAAAGTATAGTATCACGGCTTCTACAAGACAAGACGTTTCGTCTAAATTTGACCCTACAACTGACAATCAGAAAGGTGTTTTTAACTCAATTTCAGGTTCTTGGAAACTGTCTAATGAGTCTTTTATGGAAGGGACACGTAAATATGTAGATAACATTAAATTTAGAATTGGTTATGGAGAAACTGGTAACCAACAAATTCCAAACAATAGTTATTCTGCTATGTTAGGGGTACAAAACTCAGGTTTGGGAAGCGGATTTTTACCGGCAAATTACCCAAATCCTGATTTAGTTTGGGAATCATTGAATCAAACGAATTTAGGTATCGATTTTACAATGTTAGATTCTAAATTGTTTGCCAGCTTTGATATGTATAACAAAGAATCGAAAGACTTTTTATTTCAAGTACCATTGCCATTATATCTTACCGGAGGTGGAAATCAATATGGAGGAGTTTCGGCGCCATACTCTAATTTAGGTACAATGACTAATAAAGGATACGATATTACTTTGGGTTATAATACTAAATCGTCCGGTAACTTTAATTGGGACACCTCTTTAGTAGTATCGCATTACAAAAATAATTTAGATGAAATCGCTAACGGAATTGTTTTAACGCAAGAAGTTAATACTAACGGATACCAACCGGTAGTAGTTACGAATACAACTATTGGTAATCCTATCGGAATGTTTTACGGTTACGTTGCTGAAGGAATCTTTAAAGATCAGGCAACTTTAGACAATGCTCCAATTCAGTTTGGTCAGGCTGTTGGTAATGGTGCTGGAGAAACTTCTTTAGGAGATGTAAAATACAAAGATGTTAACGGAGACGGCAAAGTGGATGCAAACGATAAAACATTTATTGGGAATCCACATCCAGATTTCACTTTTGGATTTACAAATAATTTCAAGTATAAAAACTTAGATTGTTCTATTTTCATACAAGGATCTTCAGGAAATGATGTTATGAACTTAACGAGAAGAGCAGGAACAACAAATACTTCTCTTTATGATAATCAGTTTGTTGAGGCTATGGATTATTATTCAGATACTAATACAACAAGTAATAACCCAAGACCTATTGCTGATGCATCAAATAATAACTTGCTTATTTCTACTCGTTATGTTGAGGATGGTTCTTATTTAAGAATTCAGAACGTTACCCTTGGATATTCTTTACCTCAGGATGTTATTTCTAAATATAGTTTATCAAGATTAAGATTATACGGTTCAGCTCAAAACTTATTTACGTTTACTGATTATACAGGTTATGATCCAGAGATTGGTTCATTTAATCAAAATGTACTTCTGTCAGGTATTGATAACGGAAGATATCCAGTATCCAGAACATTTTCAATTGGACTTAACGTAGAATTTTAAAATTAAAAGAAAAATAAAATGAAAAAGAAATTATTTTTAAACAGATATAGTTTGCTACTTGTAGCAGCGGCATTTCTTGTGTTTGGGTCGTGTGCAGAAGATTTTACAGACAGACCTTCAGAAGACGGAATAAGTTTGGACGCTTATTATAGCACAAATGATCAGGTGGCTTCAGCAACCAATGGTATGTATAGCAGAACTTGGTTTCAGATGTATAATAAATTTTGGTGGGCTCTTGAAGTAGGTTCAGGAAATATGTACTCAGGATCATCTGATGTTAGCGGATTAAGAACATTTTCTTTGAATGGAAGTGATCCGGAATTGGTAAACGGCTGGTCAGCATTATGGGCCAATGTGCAACAATCAAATATGATTATCAACTTTTTGGCTGGCAGAGTTGGTCCGGATGTCGATAAAAATGTGCTAGACAACACTACAGGTGAAGCTTATTTTATGAGAGCTACAGCTTATTTTGATTTGGTAAGACTTTGGGGACCGGTGCCAATCATTGAAAATCCTTTAGATTATGCCAGTGATCCTTATGTAAATACAAATACAGTGGATGATATTTATAAATTGATAACAATGGACTATTTAAAAGCTATTGATTTATTGGTTGAAAAAAACAGAGGTGCCAATTACGCTAGTAACGGACACGTATCTAAAGGTTCTGCAAAAGCAATGTTAGCTAAAGTATATCTGTATCAAAAAGATTATGCTAATGCAAAAGCTATGGCAGAGGAAGTTATTAATAGCGGAGAATTTAAGTTGCTCGGTGGTGATCAATTACCTGCAAAAAGTTTTGGTGACTTGTTTACTTATGGAAATAACAATAACGAAGAATCTATTTTTGCGATCCAATGGAAAGGTGATGGTGCCTATGGTTCTGCCAATAACTGTAATACACAATTTGGATTTAAAGACGGAGATATTTCCACTTCAAATGCATCGTATGCTGGAGTTTTTGGACCAGGTCAGGAAATCTTTACCTTGTATAGTGCCGCTGATGTAAGAAAACACGAAACTATTATGGTTGCCGGTGATTCGTATCCAAACATAAAAACTACTGAAGCAATTGGTTTCACAGTTCCTGCGGATAAAGATCTTGCACAAGGATCAGGTGGCGCAATTAAAAAATATTGCATAGGTGTTGTAAACGGATCTGTTACTGGTCCGGCTGATGGTTGGGCAATGATGGATAACAATACTTATGTAATGCGTTATGCTGAGTTATTATTGATTCATGCCGAAGCTGTTTTAGCGGGAGGAGCAAGTACTTCGAATGCTTCAGCCTTGAATTCTATAAATGCTGTCAGAAGAAGAGGTGGATTAAGCAATTTGACATCGATAACTTTTGATGATATTTTTCTTGAAAGAAGAAAAGAATTGTGTTTTGAAGGAGACTATTGGTTCGATTTAGGCCGTATCGATAAAACAAAAGCAATTGCAATTATGTCGGCACAAAATAGAGGAGACCGATACGGAGCCCGCTATTATACTCCTGTATACAGTGAAGATCATGCAGCGAATGATTTCTATATGGATTATCCGGATAATGAGGTAGCAAAGAATCCAAAATTATTAGAAGCACCAGTTCCATATACCTTTAAATAATTATTAAAATTGATATTATGAAATCACCATTAATTGGAAGTTTGCGTTAGTAAACACCAATAAATAAAAGGTGATACCATATATGACTACTAACAAATAAAATTTTACATATATGAAAAATATAAAAATAAAATACCTACTGTCCTTTATTTCAATGGCTCTTCTGGTACTGGGTGTATTTTCGTCCTGTGATGATGAGAGTGCTGATTCTGGTTCAGGGCCGTTAGCAATCACCAGCGTGTGCAAATCAGTTGAAGGTGACCTGGTTCCGGTAACGAAAGGAGATCCTAAAAATTATTATATCATTAGAGGGTCTGGTTTTTTGACTCTTCAAAAAATTTACTTTAATGATTTTGATACTTATTTTAATCCAACGCTTGTTACAGATACTGAGATATTTGTATTAATTGATGAAAAAACACCTTATGCAGATGCGAGTAATAAATTAAAAATTGTTACAAAAGCAGGTACGGTCGTTTACGATTTTGTGATATCTCCTCCGTCACCAACTTTTGGAAGTTTTAATCCGGTTAATGCAGCAGATGGTGAAGAGATTACAATTTATGGAAATTATTTCTTAGATCCTGTTGTCAAAGTTGGAACCGAGACTGTTCCTGTGATTTCTTCTACTTTAACTGAGATTAAAGTTAAACTACCGGCGGGAGCCAACAAAAAATACATTTCAGTAACTAATATTTCAGGTACCGCAACTTCTGCTTATGCTGTTGGAACTGCAATTTACGATGATGTATCTTATTATGGTTTAGATTTCCCAGCTTGGAACAATCATACGTATGAATCGGATGGTAAAGCAGAGCAAGGATTAATTCATATCAAAAAGAAAATGGCCGCTTGGGATAATTTACAAGGAAACTGGTCTTGGTATGATCAAATCTCTGATTACAGTGGAATTAGAATTTCTGTAAAAGCAGATAGCCCTGGTACTCTTAAGTTTATTTTCAATGGAGATTGGTCTGAAAGAAACATGTTAACTGTTGGAACAGGATGGACTACTTTCATTATTCCATGGTCTGAATTAGGCAATGCAGATCATGTGCAAAACATTTCATTCCAAAACATGTCTAAGGATGCGGCAGGAAATGGTGTTGAAAACACATTCTATATTGACAATATTGGTTTTGTATTAAAATAAGTAATTTGGTTTTTTGAGTTAGTTTTAAGAATTCCCTAATCTGAGCAATTAGGGAATTTTTTTTTTTAAGAGTACACTAGTTCTGTTAGAAAAGTACATCCAATAGCTTAATTGTTACTGTATGCTGGCTAGTATTAAAAAACAAATAGTAGCAGAAAATGAAAAAAAAGTATCAAAATATGTAGGTTCTATTGACTATCCTTGTATGTTAAACTGTTTAGAGGTCGGGCACAAGTCATCGTCTAATTAAGCGAGTTAACAGGAAAAAATAAATGCGATAGAACAATGATTTTTTTGGGCGTGACCACAAGGGTCGGGCTGTACGTTCCCGCTTTTTTTCTTTTCAATTGCCCTAGGTTTAAACCAGAGGCAATTGAAAAGAAAAAAGAGCTCCACTGCCATCCCTCACGCGAATCCTGCAAAACAAGACCATTCGACTCTGAAGAAATCTGATTAAAGCGGCAAAATTTACGCGTCAAAAAACAAATAAAATAAATAATAAAACAGAATATAAAATGAAAAAAATAATCCTCAGCTTACTTTTAAGCGCAACAACAATTCTATGTTTTTCTCAAGGCAACACCCGCACACAAGAATTAGGAAAATACAAAGGCTTAGCCATGACGCCGCCAATGGGTTGGAATTCATGGAATACTTTCGCAACCAATATCGATGAAAAATTAGTCAAAGAAACAGCCGATATTATGGTGTCTTCCGGAATGGCTGCAGCAGGATACAATTATATTGTTCTTGATGACGGCTGGATGACAAAAGAACGTGAT
The DNA here is from genome assembly GCF_040049085.1 of Flavobacterium maritimum. Lineage (NCBI taxonomy): Bacteria > Pseudomonadati > Bacteroidota > Flavobacteriia > Flavobacteriales > Flavobacteriaceae > Flavobacterium > Flavobacterium maritimum. Next base: position 632,034 of record NZ_JBDLZY010000002.1, on the reverse strand, counting down.
AATAACGGAGATTTAGTTCCCGATCCCGCAAAATTCCCTAGCGGTATGAAAGCAGTAATCGATTATGTACACAGTAAAGGATTGAAATTCGGTTTATACAATTGTGCCGGAACCCATACCTGTGCGGGTTATCCCGGGACGCGTGGTTACGAATATCAGGACGCTCGTTTTTATGCTAAATTAGGAATCGATTTTTTAAAATACGATTGGTGTAATACCGCTGGAATTACTGCCAAAGAAGCTTATACAACTATGAGCAATGCCTTAAAAGTTGCCGGAAAACCAATTGTTTTTAGCTTGTGTGAATGGGGAGACAATCAGCCGTGGGAATGGGGTGAGCCCGTTGGGAATCTTTGGAGAATTTCTGGGGATATTTATCCTTGTTTTGATTGCGAGTTCAAACATCCTGAAAATTGGTCTTCTTGGGGATTTATGAAAATTGTCGAAATGCGAAAAGACATTCGTAAATATTCAGGTCCGGACCATTGGAACGATTTTGATATGATGGAAGTGGGTAACGAAATGACTACTATCGAAGACAGATCGCATTTTGCCATGTGGTGTATGATGGCTTCGCCTTTAATTGCCGGAAATGATTTCCGAACAATGAAACCGGAAACATTGGCAATTTTAACAAACAAGAATTTAATAGCCGTAAATCAAGATGCTTTGGGAATTCAAGGATTCAAATTAACGATAGAAGACGGTGTGGAAGTTTGGGTAAAACCATTATCCGATGGAGCTTGGGCAATTACCTTTTTGAACAGAACCGATGTTCCTAAAAAAATCAATTTCGATTGGAAGAAGAACCCAATCAAAGATGCTGATTTTGGTTTTGAAGCCGATTTTAATACATCGACCTTCAAAATTAAAGACCTTTGGAAAAACAAGGACGCTGGTACTACCAAAAAGAATTTCACTGCCGCTATTGCTTCTCATGACGTTATTACTTTGAAATTAATTAAATAAATTCAACATCATGAAAATTAAAATAAGTGTGCTGTTTGCCTTATTGAGTTTTGCGTTTGCGCAGGCACAATTTGTGAAACGACACGGACAACTAAAAGTAGAAGGGACGCAATTGATTGATGAAAAAGGAGAAGCAATAGTCCTTCGGGGAATGAGTTTTGGCTGGCATAGCATTTGGCCAAGATTTTATAATGAAGGAGCTGTAAATTGGCTGAGAAAAGATTTCAATTGCAACATTGTCCGCGCTGCGATGGGTATCGAAATAGGGGAGAGACCTTATATGAAAGAACCTGATTTTTCAAAAGAAAAAATGGAAGCCGTAATAAAAGGCGCAATCAAATCTGATATTTATGTAATCATCGATTGGCACAGTCATAATATCAATTTGAAAGAGGCCGTAGCTTATTTTGATGAGATTTCGAAGAAATATGGTAAGTATCCGAATATAATTTATGAGATTTTTAATGAGCCTGACTACGAAACCTGGCCCGAAGTAAAGGACTATTCCGAAGCAGTAATTAAAGTTATCAGAGCGAACGATCCGGATAATATTATTCTTGTAGGTTGCCCTCGTTGGGATCAGGATATTCATCTTCCTGCAGCAGATCCAATAATAGGATACGACAACCTGATGTACACCATGCATTTTTATGCCGCCACGCATGAAAAATGGCTGCGGGATCGAACCGACGATGCCATAAAAAGTGGTTTGCCTGTTTTTGTTTCAGAATCCGCAGGAATGGAAGCCTCTGGTGACGGACCATTAAATGATGTGGCTTGGCAAGAATATATCGACTGGATGGAAAGCAGAAAATTAAGCTGGATTACCTGGTCGGTTTCAGATAAAGAGGAAACCTGTTCCATCTTAAAAAAATCAGCAAAGTCGGAAGGGAAATGGAAAGATGAGGATTTAAAAGAATCAGGAATCAAGGCGCGGACGTATTTACGGAAATATAATATTGAAAACTAAGTTGAAAAACTCCAGACTCAAGTCTGGAGTTTTTTTTTGTTTCCCCAGTAAAATAGCTAACTCACACAGTTTATTCAACATACATTGCCCGAAAACCAAAAATGAATCGATTTAAGTTTTGTATTTTTATTTAAAAAATTATCTTTGGTTCATGAAAAAAAGAGTAAAACTCAATACTTATATCAAGCTAATATTACTTATTAGTGCAATAAGTACACTCTTTTTATTATTGTTCCTTTCCCTTTATATTTACACTGTCCGGCAGGAAAAAGAAGTTTATAATTCCACTTTAGCACGCTATGATATTGAAATCAAAACCCTGTTTGATTTTAATTCCAAAACACAAATTGTAGCCATTTATGATATTACTTTTTGGGACTCCTTAGTTAATTTTATCAATAATAAAGATCAAGAATGGTTTGAAAGTCATATTGTGACCGAATTCGAATCATACGAAGTCGATTATATCGGAATTTACACTTTAGATCATGAGCTGATTAATAAAATATCCTCTTCAAAAATTAAATCAGTCGATTTTATTCCCGAACGAGTAATGGATCAATTGTATAAATCTAAGTTTAAAAGATTTTACATGAGGGTTCCCGAGGGAATTATTGAAGTTTTTGGGGCAACAGTACATCCTTCAGACGATCCAAAAAAAATCAAGCACAATCCTTCCGGATACTTTTTTATGGCCAGGCTTTTGGATAAAGCCTATTTCAAAAATCTTCAAAAAATTTGCAGTTCAAATGTTGATTTTTTAGAGCCTAGTGACTTGAAAAATGTGGAACACAGTTCCATTTTTTCTGTTTTAGAACTCAAAAATTCAGATGATAGTGAGGTTTCAAAATTATTTTTCAGAAGACCTTTTCATATCAATTTCGAGCGCACGAAAGAAATTCTTTATATTATTATTACGACTACCTTATTTAGTATTATAGGTTCTATATACTTTACAAGACGATGGGTTTATGGTCCTTTAAAGCTAATTACAAATATTCTGGAGAAAGGCGCTGAGAGTACCATTTATACTTTAAAAATGGAACCGGGTGAATTTGGATATATTGGAAATCTATTTGAAGAAAATAATAATCAGCAGAAGCAATTAGAAATTTCGAAGAAGAGAGCAGAGGAAAGCGATAAACTGAAATCCTCGTTCTTAGCTAATTTATCACACGAAATCAGAACGCCAATGAATGCTATTGTTGGTTTTAGCGATCTTCTGGCTAATCCTGATCTGAACGAAAAAGACAAAATGGAATTTTTAAAGATTATTAAAGATAGTGGTAACAGTTTAGTTTCGATTATTGAAGATCTTATAGAAATGTCTAAGATCGATGCCAATCAAATAACGCCAAATTACAGAGGAATTAATATTGAGAAATGCATGGAGGAATTGTACAACACTTTGAAAGTGACAATTCCTGTCGATAAAAATATCGATTTCTATATTATTCAAAATGACGAGAAAATTACAAAGGAGATTCTGACGGATGAGATTAAGTTAAAACAGGTTTTTGTAAATTTAATTACCAATGCCATAAAATTTACAAATACGGGACATGTGGCTTTTGGGTATACCGTGAATCATCAAAAAAATGTTATTGAATTTAGAGTAGAAGATTCCGGCGTTGGAATAAATGAGGGAAATCTGGACATGATTTTTGACCGATTCAGAAGAATAGAAGATGATTATACGATTGAATTTTGTGGTTTGGGACTTGGTTTGTCTATTTCTAAAGCCTATGTTGAAATGTTAGGGGGAACAATAGATGTTAAATCTACAATAGGTATCGGGTCTGTTTTTGTATTTGAAATTCCTCTGATTTATCAGGAATCAATAAGTATGGGTAACACTCTTCTGCCAAATCCAGTTTTTGAAAATCCAGGAAATAAAACAATTCTGATTGCTGAAGATGATAATATTAATTTCTTATTGCTCAAGAAAATTTTAGAATTAAAAAACTATACTATTCTAAGAGCTAGAAACGGTCAGGAAGCAGTCGATATGTGTATAGAAGACGGAACGATTGACGTCGTTTTTATGGATATTAAAATGCCAGTTTTAGGTGGTTTCGAGGCTTTTGAGACAGTTAAAAACAGTAGGCCAAATCTTCCTGTGATTGCTCAGACAGCTTATTCTTCCTCAGAAGACAAAGAAAAAATCATAAATAGTGGTTTTGCAGCCTATATTACAAAGCCATTAGATAAAACCAAAATATTTGAAATATTGGATAGAATATTTTCGAAAAGAGAATAAATAGAAATTTTAGGTATAAAAAAGGAAGACGTCCATATAAGATGTCTTCCTTTTTTTATAAAATGATACTGCTTAGATTACATATTCATCCGCAATTAGTAAAGCTTCTGAAATAATGGCTAATCCTTCGTCAATTTCGGATTCCGTAATCATCAAAGGCGGCGCAATAAAGATATAGCCCCATCTAACAAAGGTGTATAATCCTAATTCTCTCAGTTTAGCACCCACTTTGTTCATGACCTCCATTTCTGAAGCATTGGCATTAAAGGGCGCCATGAGTTGGTATGGCTTTTTACTTTTTACGATATCGAGACAACCTAACAAACCTTTGTTTCTAAAATCACCCATTGACGGATGTTTTTCACGCAGTTCGTTGATTCTTTTCTCCATATAAGCTCCCATTTTATTGGTGTTTTCGATCAGATTGTCACTTTCGTAAATATTGATTACGGCTAGCGAAGCTGCTAATGACACTGGATGCGAATTATAAGTCAATCCCAGCCATAATGGGGAATCTTCAAATTTAGCCGCAATTTTATCAGATACCATCAAACAACCCAGTGGAAGATAGGAAGAAGTCAGTCCTTTTGCCATACAAATCATATCGGGAATAATGTCGCTGTGTTCAAATCCAAACCATTTTCCGGTTCTCCCAAAACCACTCATTACTTCATCGGCAATAAAAAGGATGTCGTATTTTTCGCATAATGCTTTGATCCCTTTTAAGTAGCCATTTGGATAATGCAAACAACCGGAAGATCCGCTTTCTCCTTCAAAAATGAATGCCGCAATAGTATGACCACCTTCATAACGGATGATTCTTTCAACAGAATCAAGACTCCATTTCAATCGGGTTTCCTCGTCCTGATCACTTAAACCATAAAAATCATAGGGATCATCGAGATGAAAAATATTAGTGGCTTGTTGTGCATCAGTATATTGTTTTCTAGGATCTCCACCTACAGTCATACTGGCTGATGAGTTTCCGTGAAAACCTCTGTATCGTCCAAATATTTTATGTTTACCCGTGTATAATCGGGCCAGTTTTATAGCATTCTCAATAGAAGAAGCTCCGCAAAGAGTGAAAAAAGCCTTGTTTAAATCGCCGGGACAAATGGATGCTAATTTTTTAGCTAATCGTGCTCTGATTTCTGTAGTGCAAGACGGTGTCACATAACTTACCTTTTGCATTTGTTCGACAACAGCATCCGTGACGCGTTGGTCTCCGTGACCAATATTCACCGACATTAATCCACTGGAGAAGTCGATAATTTTTTTACCACCTATTTCGTATAAATAAACGCCTTCGGCTCTTTCTACAGGGATTGGATTTACATTTTTTTGGGCAACCCAGGTAAACAAACTATATTGTTTACTATCATTTATTATTTGTTCTTTGCTTAACATTCTTTTTTTAGAGTATTAGTGTTTTAATTATTTGACAGTGAGATCATAACTATATAAACCTTCTTCTCTGACAAATCCCATTTTATGATATAAACCTTGTGCTATTATATTATTTTTCGCGGTTCTTAATCGAATAGTGTTAGAATTTAATTCTTTTGCCAGAGCAACAGTTTGCTGAATTAATTTTTCACCAATGCCATTTTTACGGGTACTGGGGTCAACAAACAGGTCATTTAAAATCAGTATTTTATTCAGTGCTAAAGAGGAAAAAGTGACGTAGATTAAAGCAAATCCGATGGCTTTTTCTTTATTTTCTTCATCAAAAGCTAAAAAAACTATAGCTTCGTTGTTTTCCAATCTTTCTTTTAAATACGCTTTGTGTTTTTCGAAATTGGAAGGGTTTTTATAAAAAACAACATATTGATCAAATAAATTAGTCAATTGATCCAAGTCTTGAAGAGTAGCTTTTCGTATCATAACTATTTGTTTTAAAATGATTTGAATGTTAAATTACGAATTATATTTTTAATTTATATAAAAAGATACTCTTTCGTTTAAACTCAGCCTTCTGATTTCTCCATCACTGACGCATTTTTAGCTCATCCAGTTGGTTCCCGCTTCCGGATTCCATTTGGTCGTCGTTTTCTTTTCTTTAGTGAAAAATACAATAGAGCTTTTACCTGTAATATCACCTGAACCAAAACGGGATTCGTTCCATCCTCCAAAACCAAAGGGCTCTCTTGGAACCGGTACGCCAATATTGACCCCGCACATTCCGGCAGAAGCGTTTTCTGTTACATAGTTTGCCAAACCACCACTTTGTGTAAATACGGAACAAGCATTTCCGTAAGGATTTGCATTCTCAATTGCTAAAGCTTCATCTATAGTATTCACACGTACAATGGCAAGTACAGGTCCGAAAACTTCTTCTTTTGCAATTTTCATATCGGCAGTAGCGTAATCTATAATCGTAGGGCCAACATAAAAACCATTTTCTTTTCCAGGAACAATCGTATTGCGTCCATCCAAAAGGATTTTAGCTCCTTGTTGTTCTGCCTCGGTAATATAACCTTCAATTCTGTCTTTGGCAGCCTTTGAAATAACGGCACCTAATGTTGTGCCGCATTGTATTTTTGTGGCATCACCAACTAATTTATCCAAAATAACATCGCAGTTCCCAACAGCTACCAAAGTGGCGGCTGCCATACAACGCTGACCGGCGCAACCGCTCATAGAGGCTACAATATTAGAGGAAGCCATTTCGGGATGGGCGTCCGGTAATAAAATAATATGGTTTTTTGCTCCGCCAAGTGCTAATACTTGTTTTAGATTTTGACTGGCTCTTTGGTATACAATCTTGGCTACTTTGGTAGATCCTACAAAAGTAACGGCATTAATTCCCGGATGATCACAAATGTTTTCTACTGTTGATTGTGTACCGTTTATAATATTAAAGAGGCCGTCAGGAAGACCAGCTTCTTTTAATAGTTTTGCTGTATATTGACTGCTGATAGGCACTGCTTCAGATGGTTTTAAAATAAAAGCATTTCCTAGTGCAATGGCATTTACAATGGTCCAATGAGGAACCATGGTAGGGAAATTGAAAGGAACTATTGAAGCGACAATTCCTAAAGGTACTCGTGTAGAGGAGCAAAATACACCTTTACTCACTTCCATGTTTTCACCGTTTACAAATTGAGGAAGTGAACAGGCAAATTCGGTCAATTCGATCGCTTTATCAATTTCTGCTTTGGCCTCTCCATGAATTTTTCCATTTTCACGATAAATAATTTCGGTGAGTTCTTCGCTATTTTTCTCCAATAATTGTTTGTATCGGTAAAAAACCTGTGCTCTTTCTTTTAAGGTGATTTTCTGCCAGGCCTTTTGTGCTTTTTGTGCAGATAGTACAATTTCATTTAAATCTTCTATTGTTGATTCTTTGAAAGTAGTCAATTCACTACCGTCCAAAGGAGAAATAACAGTATGGATTTTATTGGAGCTTCCCGATTTAAACTCCCCATTTATAAAGTTTTTTACTTCGTTAAATAACATATTGTTGGTTTTAAGTTTTTTCAAATATACAATATTTATCAAAATAACAATAAATTTTTTTGGTTGTATTGAAAATATTGTTAGATTTACAAAATAATCACATGTAGATTAACTTTTTTACAAAACGCAATTTTATTGAAGTTGCCTGCATGTGAGTTTAAATACCAACCAATTTAAATTATAAATCTTAACCAAAAACAAAACGAATGAAATCAGTATCAACTATTATTGGAGTCGCCTTATTATTTCTGGCAGGACTTTGTTATTTTATTAATTGGCATGCCTTGGTTCCTGCTTTTACGGTGTTAGGAATTGCCATTATTACCAGAAAAGCTTTAGAGCCATTAATTATTGGTTGCGCGATAGGATTCATTTTATTAGCCCAACAGGGTGGTTCGGAAGAATATTTCCCGGAAGGAAAAGGGATGATTTTTCCTTTAAATATGTTTGATGGCCTTTTTAGTTCTATTGCTAGGGACGCACATGATCAAGGATTGATTTGGGTAATTCTGGTTTGTATATTATATGGAGCTTTTGTTCAATTAGTAGTTGTTTCGGGCGGTATAAAAGCAGTAGCCAGATATTCGGAGAATCACGTGCACAACAAAAAACAGTCACTAATAATGGCTTATTTTCTTAGTTTCTTCTTCTTTTTAGATGATTATTTGAGTGCTTTATCTGTAGGAAACACGATGAGACCAATAACTGATAAATTTGGTATTTCGAGAGAAAAATTGGCTTTAGTAATAAGCTTTGTTTGTGTTCCATTGACGATTATATTTCCTATTTCCACATGGACAATATTTTACGGGTCACAGTTAACAGCAATAGAAGGTGGTGTTTTAGACAGCGCTGGTCATGCAATTACCAGTCCAATAGAGGCCTTTTTAGGTACAATTCCGTATAATTTTTCGGCTTGGGTTTCATTAATTCTTGGAGCTTTAGTTGTGTTTCATGTGTTTCCAGATTTAAAAGGAATCAGAGACGCAGAAGCGAACGTGGTACCAATTGAACCAAAGCCTGAAAAGATTAAAAAGAATCCTGCGAAACAAGGAAAGCTGATTTATTTTATTCTTCCATTATCAGTTTTGGTGTGGTGTACTGTTTTTCCTTATCCTTTTGATATGGATTATTGGGGGACGGTGACATTTTCTACTGATTCAATCTTTGGAAGCATTGATGCACTTCGTGGTATTGCTACTGCAGTTGTTTTTACCTATTTGTATTTCATGATATTTAAAGTGATCAAATTTGATAAGATATCCAGACACTTTGTGTTAGGATTGGAGACGATAACTTTTGTATTAACTGTTTTAGGCTTTACTTATTTACTGAAAGATGTTCAAAATGCATTAGGTTTTAACGAATTTGTAGCTACTAATTTGCAAGGAATCAGTTGGTTAAATGGGTCTACTTTACCGTTTATAGTTTTTGCTTTGGTAGGTTGGATTTGTTGGGCTACTGGTTCAAACTGGGGAATCTACGCTATTTTGGTGCCAACAACGGCAATTATGTCGCATACATTGGGTGCTGATTTTTGGTTGTCACAAGGTGCATTGGCATCTGGAACTGTTTGGGGAGCAGCTGCTTGTTTCTTCTCGGATAATAGAGTACTAACGGCTCAATCCTGTAAAGTGGATATGATGAAACATGGAATTTCACAATTTCCGTATCAGTTGGTAATATTTGGGGTTTCTTCTATCATGTATCTTATAGCTGGTTTCATCATGTAATTTTTATAGTATGATAAACAAAAAGGTTTTAAACGATGCTTTTGTAGTCAGAAATGCTACTGCTCAAGATGTAGTCCGGATGGAGTACGTACAATCACAATGTTTTCCCACTTTGCATGAGTCAGAGTTGATGAACAGAAATCATTTTGCCAATCATATTAAAGTATTTCCAGAAGGGCAACTTGTAGTAGAAAAGGAAGGTTTAGTAATAGGGTCCGCCAGTACATTGAGGTGTCGTTTTCCCGAACATGAACATACTTTTTTAGAATCCTGCGATAATTTGTGGATTACTAATGCCCATGTAGCAGATGGTGACTGGATGTACGGTTTCGATATGGGCGTTTTACCAGAATACAGAGGTTTGGGATTGTCAAAAGAAATGTATAAGGCCCGTCATGAAGTATGCAAAGCATTAGGGATAAAAGCACAGATAATTGCTGGGATGACTATTGGTTATGGTAAATTCAAGGATCAGATGACAATTGAGGAATATTGTGACCGATTAGGAAAGAAAGAATTTACAGACCCTACAATTACCCCTCAAATGAATGCGGGATTTAGATGGATTAAACCGGTATACGATTATATAAACGATCCGGAATCCGGAAATGCAAGTATACTAATGTATTACCCGGTCGATGAAAATTATAGCATATAATATCATTTTTGAAATAAACAAATACAATAATAATTAGAATTAAATTAAAAAAGAAATGGGAACTCAAATTAAAAAAGTATCAGAAATTCCTGGACCAAAAAGCAAAGAAATGTTAGCAAGAAGAGCTGCGGCTTTACCTGCTGGTTTAGGAAAATCTACCGAAGTGGTTGTTGAAAAGGCAGAAGGTGCTTTGGTATGGGATGTTGATGGAAATCAATTAATTGATTTTGCTGGTGGAATCGGGATGGTGAATTTGGGTCACAGGCCTCAAGTGGTTATTGATGCCGTTAAAGCGCAATTGGATAAACACATTCATCCGGGTGCTTTGGTAACCACATTTGAACCTTATCTGGAATTTGCAGAATTGTTAAATAAAATTACACCAGGAGATTTTCCGAAAAAGACTTTGCTTGCCAATTCAGGTTCGGAGGCAGTTGAGAATGCTGTAGCGATTGCAAGATATTATACCAAAAGACCTGCAGTAATATGTTTTGAAGGCGCTTACCACGGTAGAACTATGCTTACGTTGAGTTTGACCAGTAAATACGGTTTGTTTAAAAGAGGATTTGGTAGTTATGCACAAGATATTTATCGTTTCCATTCTCCAAATGTATACAGAAGACCGGATAGTATGACCGAAGAGGAGTATATTGATTTTTGTATTGAACGTTTCGATCAAAACTTAATTTCTCACGTAGATCCGTCCGCTGTTGCGGCGATCATAATTGAACCAGTACAAGGTGAAGGTGGTTTTATTCCAGTACCGAAACGTTTCTTGGAGAAGATTCGTAAAGTTTGTGATGAGCACGGAATCGTATTTATTGCTGATGAGGTTCAGGCGGGAGCTGGAAGGACTGGGAAATTCTTGTCGATAGAACATTCGGGAGTGGTTCCTGATATTGTAACTATGGCAAAATCAATCGGTTCAGGATTGCCTATTTCTGCCATTACCGGAAAAGCCGAAATCATGGACGCTCCTCATTTAGGTGGAATCGGAGGTACCTATAGTGGAAGCCCGATTGCTGTTGCAGGTGCTTTGGCTACGGTAAAAGAAATCATTAAACCTGAGTTCTTGGATCGTGCCACTCATGTTGGTAAAATAATTACCGACAGAATCAATGCCATGAAAGAGAAATTTTCTGTGATAGGAGAAGTTCGTGGTCTAGGAGCGATGTTGGTTGTCGAGTTTGTAAAAGACAGAAAAACAAAAGAACCGGATATGGATTTTGCAATGGCCGTAATCAAAAAATCGGTTGCTAATGGAGTGATATTAATTAGAGCTGGTTTGTATACGAACTGTATTCGTTTTTTACCTCCAATTGTTATTACAGATGAGCAATTACATGAAGGTTTAGACGTAATTGAAAATGCAATTCAAGAAGTTTTGAACGAAAGAGTTTAAAGAAAAGTGTTCGGTCTCAGTTTTCAGTTTAAAAAAGTGGTTATTATAAATTTTTTATAAACAATATATGTTGAACAAAAAAAACATAATCAGAGGAGTAGGATTTGCATTAATAGTTGCCACTATTTCTTCTTGTAAAAAAACAGAAGAAAAAGGAAGTGTTTCGGAAACAGCTGCAACAACAACAGCTGTAAGATTTCCGGCTGAGTTTGAACCTCAAGAATCTGTTTGGATGGGATGGCCCACTTATGAAAATAAAGCGGGTTGGTCGATTGAAGATTTGCATGTGCAAATTTGGGCGGCCTTAGCACCAACCGTATTTGTAGATGTTGCCGTGAATCCGGATAATAAAGAAAGAGGTTTTAGTTATGATGACCAGATTAAGAGGATTCAGGGATTGATGGCAAAATACCATGTACCAGCAAATAAAGTTCGTTTTCATAAAATCGTGCATGAAGATGTATGGTGGAGAGATATGGGACCAGTTTATGTGGTAAATAAATCAAACCAACTTGAAATTGCTGATTTCTCTTTTAACGGTTGGGGATATGAACCCAGTGATTCGGAGTACTCCGTTGCCGAAGAAAAAATTGATGAGAATGTTGCCAAGGAATCAGCCCTGAAAATAATTTCTTCAAAAATGATTAGCGAAGGCGGTAATAGAGAATTTAATGGAAAAGGAACTATGATAGCGGTTGAAGCGGTTGAAAAACAAAGAAACCCTCATATGACTAAATCCCAAATGGAAGCAGAATACAAGCGCTTACTGGGAGTGACGAATGTTATTTGGCTACCTTACGGAAGATTCGATGATGACTTGACTTTTAAATCAAAATTGCCAAATCAGCAGGGAGTTAAGGAGATTTATACAGTAATTACGACTGGTGGACACATCGACGAGCACACTCGTTTTGCAAGCCAAAATAAAATTTTATATACGGCTATTTCAGATGAGGAGGCTAAAAAAGATCCAATTGCGGCCGAAAATAAACGTAGAATGGAGGCTAATTTACAAGTCCTGAAAAGTGCAAAAGATCAAGATGGCAATGCATTTGAATTGGTTCCAATGCCATCGGCTCCTGCAATATATGAAACATTAAAAGCAGGAGATGGAGTCTATGATTATTTAGTGTCTAATGACAGTATTATCAAACAAAATCCTATTCCAAAAGACAAACCCATAAAAGTGATATTAGCTTCTAGTTATTTGAATTTTTTAATTTCAAACAAAGTCGTGATTGCTCAAAAGTTTTGGAAACCAGGGGCTCCGGAAGCTTGGAAAGTATTAGACAAAAAAGCTGTTGATATTTTGCAAAAAGCATTTCCGGATAGAAAAATAGTAACCTTTGATCCTCGTGCTATCAATATTGGAGGAGGAGGAATTCACTGTAATACACAACAAAAACCGCTAATTACGAAATAGTTTTTATGAACAGTACAGTTAAAATAGCTTTGATTCAAGCGGCTTGCGTCGAAAATGTAGAACAAAATATTTTGGACAGCATTGCCAAAGTCAAAGAAGCAGCTCAAAATGGAGCCCAAATAGTTTGCCTTCAAGAATTATTCAACACTTTATATATAGGTCAGGATGTCGATGTCGCCTATTACGATTATGCCGAAGTGCTTCCCGGAGCAACATCGGATCGTTTTGGTGCCTTGTCAAAAGAACTGGGTATAGTGACAATTGTTCCGATGTATGAATTTGTTAGACCCGGAATTTATTTCAATAGTGTTGTAGTTTATGATGCTGATGGAAGTTATTTAGGGAAATATAGAAAAAATCATATTCCTGATGGACCGCAATATTTGGAAAAATATTATTTCACTCCAGGAAATACAGGCTACAATATATTCAATACAAAATTTGGAAAAATAGCAGTGGGAATCTGTTGGGACGAATGGTTTCCGGAGGTGGCAAGGATATTTGCTTTGCAGGGAGCACAATTGATTTTCTATCCTTCGGCAATTGGTTCAGAGCCTGATAGACCTGACATCAGTACTGCAAAAGCTTGGGAAAAAGTAATCAGCTCACACGGAATTTGCAATTCGATTTACATAGCTGCTGTTAATAGAGTGGGAACAGAGCAAGGGAAAAATTCAGAAATGACATTTTATGGTTCCAGTTTTATCAGTAATCCATACGGAGAAATCATGTCAAAAGGAGGAACTGACGAAGAAATTGTCTACGCCGACGTTGATTTCTCTATATGCAAAGAAGCCTCAGATTTACTTCAATTTCATAGAGACAGAAGAGTGGATACATATAAACCATTATTAAAAATGGTAATTGAATAATTTAAATAAAAAGAAAGAGTGTTGCTAATTTTAATACATAATGCCACAATTGTTACTATGGATCCTGCTTTACCCAAAGCGGATTCCATGGTAATTAATGGCTTGGGGAAAATTGAGTCCATTGGAACGGAGGCAGCCTTAAGAAATCAATTTGATTCTTTTTCTGAAGAAATTGATTTTGAAGGGAAAACAATTGTCCCTGGTCTAAATGATTCACACATACATGTTTGGAAAATTGGACATCTTCGCACGTATATGCTAGATGTTCGTGGAGTGAAATCTATTGCTGAATTCAAAAGATTACTGAAAGAGTTTGCTGAGAAAAATCCAAATTCCAAATGGATTATGGCGCGTGGCATAAATGAAATGGTAGTAGAAGAAAAACGGTTGCCAACCAAAGAGGATTTAGATGAAGTTATTTCAGATAGGCCGGTTTTTGTAATTCGGACTTGCGCGCATATCGGAATTGCAAATTCAATAGCTATCGAAATTTCGGGTGTTGATGAAACAACAGAAGTTCCTTTTGGTGGGGAAATCCGTAAAAATGAAGATGGAAGTTTACAAGGTATTTTTACCGAACGAGCTTTAGGGTTAATCATGAATAATATTCCTTCATTTACTTTTGAAGAATACAAAAACATGATTCTTGAAGCGCACAATTATTTAATGAGTCTGGGTATAACCAGTGCCACTGATCCGGCAGCGAATGAAGAATTGCTGGATGCCTATATTAAATTAGATCAAGAAGGTCTGTTGAAAGTGAGGATGAATGTTTTTCCGTTGAGAATTCCTGACGGAAGCGATGAAATTCAGGTGTTACCGGAACCATATGAATCGGAATTTTTGCAAATTAAAACAGTGAAATTTTTCTCAGACGGAGGTTTGAGTTCGGCTACAGCTGCTTTGAATGTACCGTATAAAAATACCGATGGTTACAAAGGTGTTCTGAGATTAGATTATGATAAATTTTTTCAGACCGCAAAAGAAGCTGTTGATAAAGGATTTTCGGTAGCAACGCATGCTATTGGACATCAGGCAGTCGATTTGACTTTGAAAGTGTACCGTGATTTATTTAAAATTGACAATACTTTAAAACATAGAATAGAACACGTTGGATTTTTATCCGATGAAAACATAAAAGATTTTAAAGAAATGAATATGACCGCAGCCATGCAGCCTATTTTCATTTACGAATTGGCCAACAATTTCAAAAATACCTTAACGGATGATTTGTTAGCCGTGGTCTATCCTTGTAAAACAGTACTAGATAACGGTATTAACCTGGCATTATCTACCGATGGTCCGGTGGTAAAAGAAATAAATCCTTGGATTAACATAGAAACGGCCATTACTCGTAAAGCAGCTGACGGGTTTGTCATTGGTGAAAATCAAAAAATTACATTGGAGCAGGCATTACGAGCCTATACGGTCGGGAGTGCAGTTGCCGATAATTTGAATGAGGTCAAAGGCAGTTTGTCTGTTGGTAAATATGCAGATTTTATTGTTTTGAACCAAAATCCATTTGCATTAGAGGACGTTTCTGTTGTAAAAACAATCGAAACTTGGATTAATGGAAAATTAAATTACAAAAAATAAGTATTAAATCGATAAATAAAACAAAATAAACGATGTTTTTTGTAAAATAATTAATTATATTTGACTCGTTATAAATTTTAAAATAAATTAAAATGAGCGTATTAGACGATGAGTTAGATTATCAAATATTAACTCTACTTCAAAAAGATGGTAGAATGTCATTTACAGAAATTTCTAAAGAAATAAATGTAGCTGTCAGTACCATTCGACACCGATACATCAATTTGGTCGAAGATGGAACCTTGAAAATAATTGGAAGGGTTGATCCAAATAAAATTGGATTTAATGCTTATGCCAGTGTATTGATTTCGGTGAAACCAAAGTCCTATATGAATAACATTTTTGAAGAATTGACAAAGCTGCCTGAAATTAGTTTTTTGGCTTTGGTTTCGGGAGATTATGATATAGAAGCGAATGTCATGTGTCGGGATATGGAACATCTTAATGATTTAATAGGCGATAAAATACATGTTTTAGAAGGTGTTTTTGATACGAAAACGAATATGTATATGAAAATTTATAAAATTTCACAACCAGATTTAGAATTAGCAAAATTATCAAGAAAGCAAAATGAGTAATACAGATAAATTATACGAAAGAAGAAAAAAAAGCGTGCCAAATGCTTTGGGGATTTTTAATCCGTCGAGTATTCAATCCGCTAAAGGGGCTATAATCATTGATGCAGACGGGAGAGAATTAATTGATTTTGCTGGCGGAATTGGTGTAAATAATGCAGGTCATGGCGTACCTGAAATTATTGATGCCATAAAAAGTCAAGCGGATAAATTTATTCATGCCTCTTTTAATGTTTCTGTTTATGAGCAATATTTAGATCTGTCTGAGAAATTATGTGAGTTATTGCCACACGGAGATTCGACAAAAGCAATGTTGACATTATCTGGGGCAGAATCTGTTGAAAATGCTATTAAAATTGCTCGTGCCGTAACCGGTAAATCAGGGATTATCTGTTTTAACGGATCGTTTCACGGACGCACAATGATGGCCATGACATTGACCTCAAATGTTAAATATAAAGAAGGTGCCGGTCCGTATGCTCCAGAGGTATATCGATTAGAATTTCCTTATTATGGACCAAAAGAGAAGAAACAATTTCCAACAGAACAGGAATTTGCAGATTTTCATATTGATAAATTAAATAAATTTTTCTCTTCCTATGTTTCAGCTACACAGACGGCTGCAATAATTATGGAATTGGTTCAAGGTGAAGGCGGGTTTACTGTTGCTTCAAAACCGTATGTTGCCAAGCTGAGAGAAATTTGTACTGAAAATAATATTTTTCTGATTTTTGATGAAGTGCAATCCGGTTTCGGACGTACTGGACAATGGGCCGCTTTTCATAATTATGGAGTGACTCCGGATTTGTCGACTTGGGCAAAATCTATGGGTGGCGGAATGCCAATGGGTGCCGTTATTGGTAAACAAGAAATTATGGATGCGATAAAACCGGGTCTTATAGGTGGAACTTATGCGGGAGGTCCTTTGGGATGTGTAGCGTCTTTGGCAAGTATTAATTACATGCAAAAAAACAATATTAACGCTGCTGGTGATAAAGTAGGGAAAGTGGTTCGTGAAAAATTCAACCAATTAAAGGCATTGTATCCAAATAATATCAGTGATGTTCGTGGATTAGGAGCAATGTTAGCCATAGAATTTATTAATCCAGAAACTAAAGCGGCTGATGGAGATACGACTAAAGCTATTGTAAATAAATGTTTAGAGAAAGGATTGATTGTAATCACTTCCGGAACCTACGGGAATTGCATCAGAATTTTAAGTCCATTGTTTATAGAAGATGAGGTGTTGCAAAAAGGCTTGACTATTTTGGAAGAAACAATAAAAGAAATACTGTAATGAGAAAGCAATATATAAACGGAAACTGGTGTGACTCAATTGATGGCGGAACCTGGGATGTACAAAGCCCTTCTTCTGAAGAAATTATCGATATAGTTCCTTTTGGAAATACAGCTGATTGTAAATTGGCTATTGAAGCGGCTGATTCTTCTTTCAAAGAATGGAAAAATACGACCCCTTATTTTAGAGCTGAAATACTAAAAAAAGCTGCTAATTATATTCGCGCCAATGCAGAATCATTTGCAAAGGAAACATCATTGGAAACTGGAAAACCAATGCTGGAATCCAGAGGGGAATGGCAGGTTTCTGCTAACCTTTTTGAATGGTATGCAGAGGAAGGTAAAAGAAATTATGGTCGGGTAGTACCAACAAACAGAGCAGATAAACGCTCGATGGTGATTTATCAGCCATTAGGCGTAGTGGGGGTGATTACAGCTTGGAATTTCCCTGCTTATAATCCAGCCCGTGCTGTTGCAGCCGCTTTGGCAGCAGGTTGTAGTGTGGTGATGAGAGGTTCAGAATTCACGCCTTTGTCGAGTTTTAATTTGGCCACAGCCATACATGAAGCTGGAATTCCTAAGGGAGTTTTCAACTTAATTAATACCGAACCTGTTTCTACAGGAACTGAAATGATTGAAAATCCCTTATTGAAAAAAATAAGTTTTACAGGAAGTACTCGTGTCGGTAAAATATTAATGGATGGTGCTTCAAAAACGTCTACCAAATTGTCACTTGAATTGGGAGGTAATGCACCTGTAATTATCGAAAAAGATGTAGATGTTGAAGCGATTGCCAAACAAGCCTTAGTTGCCAAATTGAGAAATTGCGGTCAGGTTTGTGTTTCTCCGCAACGTTTTTATGTTCATGCTGATATATTCGACCAATTTGTTTCGATTGTAAAAGAGGATATTTCAAAATTAAAAACAGGTATTAATGGTGGTGATGTTGATTTTATTGGTCCGCTGATTAATAAGAGACAACAGGAACATTCCCTGACTATGCTTGAAAAAGCAAAAAGTGAAGGAGCTACAGTTCATATTGGAGGCGAAGCATCTGATAAAGGATTTTTTGTTCATCCGGCACTAATTGAAGCAAGACAGAATCAAACCTTTATTAAAACCGAAATCTTTGGTCCTTTGATGTTGGTTATTCCTTTTGAAACCAAGGAGGAGGTTTTGGAATGGGCTAATGATACCGAGTATGGTTTAGCGTCTTACGTATTTACCAATCATATCAAAACAGCCAATTTCTATGCTGAAAATCTGGAGTTCGGAATGGTAGGAATTAATGAATGGGCGGCACATGGAACTGAATTGCCATTTTCCGGATGGAAAAGTAGTGGCATTGGTCATGAATCGGGTGCCGAAGGATTAAAAGAATACATGGAGTTGAAACTGATCAGTTACGGGAATATGTCATAAAGTTGAAAGTCATAAAGTCAAAAACAATTGGTCTTTCAATCTTAAATCTTTTACTATTTCAATTAAAAATATATATGAAAAAAGAAATTTTAGGTAAATATATTTTGCAAACACCTTTGCCGGAACATGCAAAACAACAAGCCGAATTACAAGCAATTGTGTTTCCTACGCTTTCAGCTGAAGAGCTAATTACAGAAGAAAAATATAAAAGACATTTGGAGATTTTTCCAGAAGGGCAATTTATTGTTTTAGACGGAGACAGAGTAATTGCTTCTTGCACCACTTTACGTCAAAATTATCATAAAGGACACCATACTTTTTTAGAGATTTCAGATGATTTATGGTTAGGGACTCATGATCCAAAGGCAGAATGGATATACGGATTGGACGTTTCTGTTCATCCTGATTACCAGGGAAAAGGTATTGGAAGAGAGATTTATAATGCCAGACAGGAAGTAGCAAAAACATTAGGTTGTAAAGGTCAAATGACTGCCGGGATGCCAATTGGCTATGACAAAGTAAAAGAACAAATGACTATAGCCGAGTATTGTGACAAATTAATAAAGGGAGAAATAATTGATCCTACCGTTACGGCTCAAACCAAGTGTGGCTTCATTCTCGTAGAACCATTATTCGATTATTTAGATGATCCACGCAGCGGTAATTGTTCGGTGTTAATGTACTGGCCATTAGACCCGAATACAAAATTAACAGAACATCATTAATTATTGTTTCATTTAACCCTGTGGAGTGAAGTGAAAAATCAATAATTCTTTCTCGAAATTATTTTAAGAATGAAAAAACAAGAAGTGTTTGCGGACTTAAAAGTTGTTGAATTGGCAGGTGTTTTAGCGGGGCCAGCAGTAGGAATGTTTTTTGCCGAATTAGGAGCAACCGTTCTCAAAGTTGAAAACCCTTCAAATAATGGCGATGTAACCAGAAGCTGGCTTTTAGAAACGGAAGTAAAAAATGGTCAATCAGGTTATTACAGCAGTGTAAATTACCATAAAAAAGTACTTTGGGCCGACTTAACCCTCGAAGAAAAACGCGATAATGTTTTGACTCATATTGCTCAGGCAGATGTGGTTATTGCCAATTTCAAATCTTCTTCAGCTAAAAAAATGGGTCTGGATGCCGATACTTTACGAAAAAAATATCCAAAACTGATTTATGCTCAAATAAGCGGTTACGGGGTCAATGATGATAGACCGGCTTTTGATGTAGTGCTACAAGCCGAAGCAGGATTTATGTATATGAATGGAGAAAAAGAGGGTGCTGCTGTCAAAATGCCAATCGCCATTATTGATATTTTGGCAGCACATCAACTTAAGGAAGCTATTTTAATCGCTTTATATCAAAGAACTATTTCTGGCCTAGGTGCAACAGTTCATGTTTCCTTATATAATGCAGCTTTGGCGTCACTTGCGAATCAAGCTACTAATTATCTGATGGGAGGTATTACGCCACAACGAATGGGAAGTTTACATCCCAATATCGCTCCATATGGTGAGACTTTTTATTCCCGTGATGGCAAGGGAATTGTCCTTGCGGTAGGAAATGATAAACAGTTTGCATCGCTTTGTAACTGTTTGAATTTGGATGCTTTGTCAACAAATGTTTTATTTAGTGCCAATATAGAGCGGGTTAAAAACAGGGATAGTTTGAGTATTGTTTTGGCAAACGCTTTTGCGTCTTTCGATAGTGAAGTACTAATGGCTTTACTGAAAAAGAATAACGTGCCTTTTGGAGATATTCGAACGATGCCAGAAGTCTTGAATACTGAAACCGCCCAAAAATTGATTCTGACAGAAGTACTTCCGGATGGTCAAATAACAAAAAGAATGGCGACCGCTGTTTTTGATATTAATTAAAAAAAACGTAGCGACTTAGCCACTCAGTAACTTAGAACCTTAAAAGAAATGATATTCAAATCTATAAATCCGTTTACGCAAGCAGTGATTGCTGAGCATGAAGTTTTGACTAAAGCACAATTAAATGAAAAATTGGAGTTAGCAGAGAAAGCTTTTAAAAACTGGCGTACGACTTCTTTCCAAGAAAGAGCAGATAAAATGAAAAAGTTGGCAAATGTATTACGAGCCAACAAAGATGAATTGGGATTGCTTATTACTAATGAAATGGGTAAGATTCTGCCGGAAGGAATCGGCGAAGTCGAAAAATCAGCAGGGAATTGTGATTTCTACGCGGAGAATGCTGAGAAAATGCTCAAGGACCAACAATACGATACACCTTTTAAAAGCATGTCGGTTTACGATCCGATGGGGGCTGTATTTGCCATCATGCCTTGGAATTATCCTTTTTGGCAAGTATTACGTTACGCAGCGCCAGCAATTATGGGAGGTAATGTCACACTTTTGAAACATGCTCCAAATGTTATCGGCTGTGCCAAAGCTATTGAAAAGGCTTTTTTGGAAGCAGGTTTTCCGGAAGGAGTTTTTCAGCAAATTACTATTGATATTCCGCAAGTCGAAAGTGTAATCGCCTCGGACATTGTTCATGGAATTACGTTGACAGGAAGTGAAATGGCAGGTTCTTCTGTAGCGGCATTGGCTGGAAAGCACATAAAAAAATCAGTTTTGGAACTGGGAGGCTCAGACGCTTTTATCGTATTGAACGATGCTGATCTTGATAAAGCAGCTACTGTAGCAACACAATCAAGAATGCTCAATGCAGGTCAGGCTTGTATTTGCGCTAAACGTTTTATTGTCACTGAAAAAGTGGCTGATGAATTTGCAACCCTTTTTGCCCAAAAAGTAAGTGCTTTAAATCAAGGAAATCCATTGCGAGAAGGCATCAGTATGGGGCCTTTAGCCCGACTGGATTTAGCCGAAAAATTGAGCCATCAATTAGAGAAGTCATTGCAACAGGGCGCAAAAATTGTAATAGGAGGAGAGCGCGACCATTGTAATTTCCAACCTACACTGATTGATTTTGTTGATTCCAATAACATTGCTTTTCAGGAAGAAACCTTTGGACCTTTAGCAACCTTAATTAGAGCCAAAGATGAAAATGATGCTGTCGCCATAGCGAATAACCACAGATATGGTTTAGCATCGGCAATTTGGACCGAAGATCGTGAAAATGCCTACAGGTTGGCCAGAAAAATTGAAGCGGGTAATGTTTTTGTGAATTCGTTAGTACGCTCTGATTCCAGAATTCCTTTTGGAGGAATTAAGAAATCGGGCTATGGAAGAGAATTATCTGAAATTGGGATAAAAGAATTTATGAACATGAAATCGTTAATCATTGAATAATCATACCTAAGAATAAAAATTATATCTATTAACTTAAACAAACCGAAACCAACCAAAAGATGAAAAAAGTAGTCCTAATTTTAGCATTAATGTTAACCAGTAGCTTGGCATTTGCACAAGATGTGCCCACTAGTACCGAATCAACTGCTCCAGAAGAGGAGGATCCAAAATTTACAGCCGCGGTAGATGTTGTATATCCTTATTTATGGAGAGGTATCAAATATTATGGAGATAAAGTTGCTTTCCAGCCTTATGTTGCTTACGCATTTACAGATAAGTTTAGTGCAGGTTTGTGGGCAACAACCAATTTTTCAAATGCTGCAGATGCATACAATGAATTTGATTGGAATATTTCTTATCAGGTAACTCCAATTGTTGCTGTTATGTTGAGTGATTATTACTGGCCGGCAACCAAAAATAACCCAGATTGGGAAAGAAGTAGTTATTTTGATTATTCAGAAGGGTCTGCACAGTCATTAGATTTGTCTATTTTATTTGATTTTTCTGAAAAAGGAGTTCCTTTAGATCTTCAATGGAATACTTTAATCGGAGGGAATGACTATAAATATGATGACAACGGAAATAGATCAAGAGCTTTTTCAAGTTATGCTGAAGCTGGGTATACGCATTCTTTCGAAAGCGTTGGGATCGATGTAAGACCTTTTGTTGGAGCGGTAGTAATTAACGGAGGTTATTACGGTGTCGATGAAAATGATGAAGCAGGATTTTTCTTTTCGAATGTAGGAGTAAATGTGTCAAAAGACTTTAAAATTACCGAAAAATTTAGCTTACCGGTTTTTGTTAGATATACTTATAACGAAAATGGAAATGCTAATTCAGACGGAGAAATAAAACATAATTTTATTTCTGGAGGGATGACATTTACTATCAGATAATTTTTTTATTGATTGTTTTGGAATGCCAAAACGCAGATTGCGTTTTGGCATTTTTTTATGTTTGAAAGTTATCGTAATGCTTTTTTTATAGATTAAAAAAGCAAAAGGAAATACTAGTTTTTGTTTGTTTTTTATATTTTTAAATATATTTAAAAACAGGGGGTATTGTTTATTTTTGTTTTAAAAAATGGTTTAAAATGAATTATTTTTAGTTTAAAAATATTTTTAACTCTATTTTTTTAGGGGTGTGTATCTAAAAATTGATTATTGATTTTTCAAAATACTTTCTTTAAAATGTCAAATACCCATTATTTATCCGTGATTTTTTGATATCAATAATTCTTCCTTGAATGAGTGAAAAAAATGATTAAACTAAAATAAAAGTTAATAAATTCGCTTCAAGGAACAACAAATTACTTAGTAAAAAGTACCATTCTAAAGTTGTTTTTTTAATATAAAATGCATTGAAATATTAAAAAGTTTAGATTAAAACGGATTAGCTAAAACCGGAACAATAACCAAACTCGATACTAATTAAAACTAAATTAAACATGAAAAAAGGATTACTGATTATTGCATTAATGCTAACGACTACTTTTACATTTGCACAAGATGAAACACCATCAGCACCAGCTACAACATTTGCAGGTTCGGCTGACATGTATTACAAATATGATTTTTCTAACCAACAAGGAAATGGATTGACCAGTTTTACTTCTGCGCACAATTCATTTGAACTAGGGATGGCTTCTATTGAAGCATCTCACAAAATGGGTAAAGCATCTGTTTTTGTTGATTTAGGTTTTGGTAGCAGAGCTAGCGAATTTACCTATAATGATGATGCCAATACTTTTATGATTAAACAATTAAACTTCACTTATGAGTTTTCTGATAAGTTTAAAGTGATCGCGGGTAGTTTTGGAACACACATCGGATATGAATTATTGGATGCGGTAGATAACAAAAACTACAGTATGTCATACGCATTTACTAATGGTCCTTTCTTTAATACTGGTGTGAAAGCTCAATATACTTCAGGTAAATTCAGTATTATGGCTGGAGTTACTAATCCAACCGATTTTAAATCTGCAATTGATGCAGGTTCGACTCAAAAAACCTTTATCGGACAGCTAGGCTATGTGGCTGATTCAGGAAGTGCGTACTTTAACGTGACTTCAGGAAGCGCTAATCCAACTTCTGATAAAAATATCACTCAGTTTGATTTTGTAGGTTCTAAAAAACTAAGTGATGCATTCTCTTTAGGGTTTAATGGAACTTATGCTATGGTAGCAGATGATTTTGATAGTGATTTAGATGGAGAATGGTTTTCTTTGGTAGGTTATGCTAATTATACATTTAAAGAAAATCTTAGCTTAGCTTACAGATTGGAATATTTTGATGACGAAGATGGACTTACAGCTAGCTCTTCAGTTCGTGGAGGTGTAGGTAGTGTTGTTGGAAATACTTTATCATTAAACTATAAAGTAGGAAACTTAACAATCATTCCTGAGATTAGATATGACAGTGCATCTGAAGATGTTTTCTTTGATAGTGATGCTGCAGCGACAGGTTCAAATGCTTATGTTTTACTTGCGACAACGTACACTTTTTAATTACACAATATATTTTTTTTTACTGCCAGGGCACTTAATTTTGTGTTCTGGCAGTTTTTTTTACACATGAAAGGTCGTTACTTAAAAAGAGGTTTGTGTTCAGGAAAGACAGATATCCAAAAAATAAAAAGGTACTTTGAATGTTATTTCAAAGTACCTTTTTTACTTCTAGTTGGTTAGCTATTGTTTTTTGTAGATGCTATAAATAGTGTTTATTGTTTTTTCATCTAAAACATCATTAACCTCTGTTTGGATATAATGCAATTTAAATGCAGTAATGGCAGCCGAAAGGTTTTTGGTATTGTATCCAATAATTCGTAATCCTTGTTCAGCATTAAAATCTACAGGAGCGTTTTCCAAGACTTCATCAGGCCAAATACCAAATTCCTTTTTTGCTAAAAGTTGCCACGGAAATAAAGCGCTTGGGTCTTGTTTTCGACTCGGAGCAATATCTGCATGACCAATAATGTTTTGGGTGGGGATATTGTAATCTTTTTTTAACTTCGTTAAAAGAGCAAGTAAACTATTGATTTGTAAATCCGAAAAAGGTTCTGTTCCATTGTTGTCCAGTTCAATTCCTATTGAAGCAGAATTGATGTCGGTGTTCTTTCCCCAAGTGGCATTTCCTCCATGCCAGGCTCGCAAATAGTCATTTAGCATCTGAACAACACGCCCATCATCAGCAATGACATAATGTGCGCTAACTTGAGGCTTTACCAGGGTAAATGTTTTTAAGGTCTGCTGTAGGGAATCTTGTGCTGTATGGTGAATGATAATGAAATTTGGTTTTCGAAGATTGAAATTAACAGTTGCAATCCATTCCGTTCTAGTCCCATTTTGCAAAGGCACTGACTCTTTTTTAGAGATGTTTTTTTTAAGAGTAGTCAGTTGTTTTTTATATAATTTCTCGCTGCCCCTGTAAGGATTGGAAGCACATGAAGTTATAATTGCTGCCGAAATCAGGTAATAAAAAGGTTTTTTCATAAGGTAAAATATTACTCTTCTGCTTTTATGTCCAGTTTCTCTTCAGGTTTTATTTCTGATTTTTCCTCTGATTTTTCCTCTGATTTCTTTTTGGATTTCTTTTCTGATTTGGATTTTTTTGGATTCTTCATTTCCTCACTCAGAATGATGTATTTTTCTTTCTGCTCTTTATTTAAAAGAACCGTTACTTTTGAATCCGTAATATCAGAAAGGGCTTTAATGTCTTTAATTTTGTCTGCCTGACTGGTCTCCTGTTTTATAATGATACCCTGAGTTCTCATACTCTGAGTCAAAATGTTTGATATGGCGATTACCTGTAGTTCATCAAGAGTAAGCTCTGTTTTTAGTCTGTCCATTATTTTCCCTACAGTTACTTCAACAGGTATTTCTTTTGGCTGACTTCTCTCTGGGCCAGCATTATTCATTTGACTCATTCTGTTATTTCTGCCATAGCCATTATTTCCGTATCCATAACCACTATTGCCATATTGTGCTGAAACAGTATGGGCGGATAATAATAAAAATGCACTTACTAATAGAATTTGAAATGGTTTCATGTTAAGTTTTTTTAGAGTAGGACATCAGAAAATGGTTGTTGTAAAGCTAAGCAGGTTCTCCGTATAAATCAAATTCTGTTGCTTCAATAATTTTTACCATTACAAACTCTCCTGTTTTTACATAATGTTTAGAGGCATCAATCAATACTTCATTATCAACGTCTGGGCTGTCAAATTCAGTTCTTCCTACAAAATGCCCTCCCTCTTTTCTATCAATGATGCATTTAAAAGTTTGACCAACTTTTTCTTGATTCAAATCCCAGGAAATTTGAGATTGTAATTCCATTATTTCGTTCGCACGATCTTGTTTTACGTTATCCGGAACATCATCCTCAAGCAAATAAGCATGTGTGTTTTCTTCGTGTGAATAAGCAAAACAACCCATTCTGTCAAACTTCATTTCCTGAACAAAATCTTTCAAAATTTCAAAATCTTCTTGTGTTTCTCCTGGATAACCTACTATTAATGTTGTTCGAATAGCCATCCCTGGAACAGCAGCTCTAAAATCTTTTAAGAGTTGTGTTGTTTTTTCTTGCGTAGTTCCGCGTCGCATCGATTTCAAAATGGAGTCGGATATATGTTGTAGCGGAATATCAATATAATTACAAATTTTAGGCTCACGTTTCATAATTTCAAGCACATCCATCGGGAATCCGGTAGGGAATGCGTAATGAAGGCGAATCCATTCGATTCCTTCTACTTTTACTAATGCTTCAAGCAATTCGCCAAGATTGCGTTTTTTGTAAATGTCGAGACCGTAGTAAGTTAAGTCTTGTGCAATCAGGATCAATTCTTTGACACCATTTTTAGCTAGACCTTCGGCCTCTTTAACTAATTTTTCAATGGTTTGGGAAACGTGTTTTCCACGCATAATTGGAATAGCACAAAAGCTACATGGTCTGTCACATCCTTCGGCAATTTTTAAATAAGCATAATTTTTAGGAGTTGTAGTTAAACGCTCTCCAAGTAACTCATGTTTGTAATCGGCTCCTAGGGCTTTTAGTAATTGAGGCAATTCTGTAGTGCCAAAAAACTGGTCTACGTTTGGTATTTCCTTCTCTAAGTCTGGTCTGTAACGCTCCGATAAACATCCTGTTACGAAAACTTTATCGACTAACCCTTTATCCTTTTTGTCTGCATATTCTAAAATCATATTTACAGACTCAGCCTTGGCATTATCAATAAATCCACAGGTGTTGATTACAATAATGTTTCCTTCTTCAGCTTCGGGAGCCTCGTGCGTCACATCTTTTCCACTAGCGCGAAGTTGCCCCATAAGCACTTCACTGTCATATACATTTTTTGAACACCCAAGGGTGATAACGTTGATTTTGTTCTTCTTTAAAGACTTAGTTCTCATAGTATTATAGTCCCGATAATTTAGGAATTTTGCAAAATTACAATTTTTTATTCAAACTGGACTTGTTTCAGTTTCTTTTCAATTTTTTTATGAAGCTATTCCTGCTGTACGTTGCAATCTCCCGAAAAAAAATCGGGAGGATTTTCACTGCCATCAGGGCTAAAAAAAAACCGTCTTGTCAAAAACGAGACGGTTTTTCGATTATTTTTTATCTTTTATCGCGGATAGTCAAGATTTATAATTCAAACAATAAAGTCATCGTGAAGTTATTGTTTTTAGTGATGATGTTAGCGCCATCTGTAAATCCTTGGCTGAAAAATCCTTGGTTAGAATCTCTTTTGGCATAGGAATAGGAAAGGTCTGCTTTAATTGATCCAAAACTGTATCCTAAACCTCCTGAATAACCATTTAAATCTCCAATTGTATTTCCATTTTTATATGGACTTTGTTCGAAACGGTAACCTGCTCTTAGGCTCAAAGCTTCAATTTTATATTCGCCACCTATTCTTATTTCGTTTGAAACATCCAGAAGATTATTCATATTGTTATTTACTTCACGGAAATAAGGATCGTTTTCTGGTTCAAATTGGGTGTTGCTATAATTTTTTATAGCGTAATCAATACTTATTAATCCATTTTTTCCGAAGATATAAGCAAAACTTCCGGTAAGTTTATCTGGAGTCTGTAGTTCGTAGGGTGGGAAAAAATTGATAATGAAAGGGTCAACCACATCTGATGGTAATTCATCAATGTTATTGCTGCTTACACTAACCAGTCTTTGTGAAAGTTCATCATTCAAATCATACCAGGTTGGAGATTCATAGGCTAGTCCTAAACGAATTTCATTGGAGACCTTGGCAATTGCACCAATTTGAAAAGAGAACCCGGTACCGTAAGTATGTAAATTATTTTCGAAACTTAAGCGGTTTAGATCGTAATTGATATTCAGAGGATCGTGGTTGTTGTTTCTTTCGTAAAATGAGGTAGATTTTACGTAATCTGTAAAATGAGAATTTAAATTTATTCCTATATACAGCTTGTCTTTGTATAGGGTTGCTGCATTAAAGATTAGTTTTCCATTGTAGCCACTGGCGTAAATACTGTTTTCTTGATAATAGTTGCCACCAGCAGGAACATTTGATGTGTATAGAGTATTGTTAAGGTTGTTTTCGTCAACAGGATTTATAACATATCCCCAATATCCTAAATAAGCTTGTTGTCCGCCGTAATCTAGCTGCGCATATTCAGAGTTTTCTAAAGCATCCAAGGGCACTCCGTTCGCATAGCTTAAGAAGTAGCCGTCAACTGAGTTTGTTGGGTTAATTCCTGCAGAAAAAATGGAATTGTCATAATTGTTTGTGTTTTCATAGTTTACTGCCACAGAAAACTTTTTCCAATTGCTATTAGGATTATGGTTTTTAAAAACAAAGACACCCCCAGCTTGATTCAATTCAAATGAATTGTCATCCTCATTTGTTTGGGTGCCAAAATAGTTTGAATTGTTTTTAGTGTTATAATTATTAAAAGTCAATCCCATTTGATTGTTTGAAAAAACAGCGGAACCAGCTGGATTTACATTTAGTGAAGATAAATCACCACCAAGTGCTCCAAAAGCACCATTCAGAGCTCTAAAACGTGCTGTACCGTTCATGTTGTCTTGTGAATAACGGATAGCATCTGATATATCTTGTGACTGTGCTACACTAAAAGTGAGACCAGCGAATAAAAGGAATATATGTTTTTTCATTTTTTGTAGCGCTAAGTTTTATAATTTTTACATAAAGATAAGGTGGTTATCTTCTTCCACCACCTCCACCGGATGATCTTCCACCGCCACCGCCACCGGACATTCCGCCGCCGCCGCTAGATGATCTGCCTCCGCTATAACCTCCACCGGAGTTGTAACTTGGAGTGGATGATCTGGAAGGGCTGTAGTTTTGACTGCGAGAGCTGTTTGTTCGCGAAGAGGAGTTGTATTGAGATTGTGAATTACTTCTTCTGAATGTTGGACTGGAACTGGTGGTGGTGCCATTTCTATTGAAATTAGTGTAGCTTGTTCCTCTATTAGTGTTAGACCTATTTTGGGAATAACTTCTGTTATTGTAATTATTACTGCTGTAGACGCCATTAGAATAAGAAGAACCTCTTCTGCTGGAATTGTATGAATAATTGCCGTATCCATATCCGTAGTAAGGATATCCGTATCCATAGTAAGGATAGCCATAGCCATAATATGGGTAACCCCAACCGTATCCGTAATAAGGATAGCCGTAATAAGGATAACCCCAACCCCAACCGTAGCCATAATAAGGATATCCCCAGCCAAAACCGATAGACCAGCTCCAATTGCTAGGATAAACGCTTATGCTTGTTTCTTGATAATTACTTCCCCAGGCAGGATAGCCTGTGCTTATGGAGTCGTTACTAGTGCTGTAGTTGCCATAACTATCAACATCTGTAAAAGATTGATTGTTTTGTAAAGAGTTGAAGTAGTTCGCGTATTGATTATTTTGAGTTGTATTTCTGTTAGTTTTGGCGCCTGTATCGCCATATATACCATCACTGTCATAGTAGGAACTGTTTTGATACGATCCACAAGATGTAAACAGAAGACCCAAAAATCCAATAAAGGAATAAAGAGATGTTTTTTGGAAAGAAAAATGGTTAGTTTTCATATCTAGAGGATTTTTTATTGTTGCACATGACAAAAATAGTTAGTTTTGCGTAACTATTTAGTTAAAAAGAAGAAAACAAAATTTGTGCCAAACTATTCAATATGAGTAAGAACCTTACTACAAGATCGGAAGATTATTCGAAATGGTATAATGAGCTAGTTGTAAAAGCTGATTTAGCCGAAAATTCAGGAGTTAGAGGCTGTATGGTTATCAAACCGTACGGGTATGCAATCTGGGAAAAGATGCAAGCAGAGTTAGATCGTATGTTTAAAGAAACAGGGCATCAAAATGCTTATTTTCCTTTATTTGTGCCCAAAAGCATGTTTGAGGCTGAAGAAAAAAATGCAGAAGGATTTGCAAAAGAATGTGCGATTGTAACACACTATAGATTAAAAAATGATCCGGATAAACCAGGAAAATTAATGGTTGATCCGAATGCGAAATTAGAGGAAGAGTTAATCGTTCGTCCTACAAGTGAAGCAATCATTTGGTCTACTTATAAAGGTTGGGTTCAGTCTTACAGAGATTTACCTTTATTGATTAATCAATGGGCAAATGTTGTGCGATGGGAAATGAGAACCCGTTTGTTTTTGCGTACAGCAGAATTTTTATGGCAAGAGGGGCATACTGCCCATGCTACAAGAAAAGAAGCGGTTGAAGAGTCGGAAAAAATGATGAACGTATATGCTGAATTTGCTGAAAATTTTATGGCTATACCGGTTATCAAAGGATTGAAAACCGAAACAGAGCGTTTTGCCGGAGCTGAGGAAACTTATTGTATTGAGGCTTTAATGCAGGATGGTAAAGCTTTACAGGCAGGGACGTCACACTTTTTGGGTCAGAATTTTGCAAAAGCTTTTGATGTGAAATTTGCAAATGCTGAAGGGAAACAAGAGCATGTTTGGGGTACGTCTTGGGGGGTTTCTACCCGATTAATGGGTGCGCTGGTAATGACGCATTCAGATGATCAGGGATTGGTTTTGCCGCCTAATTTAGCTCCAATTCAAGTCGTGATAGTTCCTATTTATAAAACGGATGAGCAATTAGCTGAAATAACAAATGAAGTGAATGTTTTGACAGCAGCTTTAAGAAAATTAAAAATTTCTGTGAAGTATGATGATAGAACCACTCAAAAACCTGGCTTTAAATTTGCGGAATGGGAATTAAAAGGTGTGCCAGTTCGTATAGCTGTTGGTCCAAAAGATTTAGAGAATGGAACTTTTGAAGTTGCAAGAAGAGATACCTTGTCTAAAGAAATTGTTTCTAAAGCAGAAATCACAACTTATGTCGATGATTTATTAGTTCAAATCCAAGAAGATTTATTTAATAAGGCATTAAATTATCGAAATACGCATATTACTGAGGTAAATAGTTTTGAGGAATTTAAAACAATACTTGATACCAAAGCAGGCTTTGTATCAGCTCATTGGGATGGAACTGCAGCTACAGAAGAAAGAATTAAGGAGCTTACAAAAGCTACTATCAGATGTATTCCATTGGGTAGGTTAGAAGAGGCGGGAAGCTGTGTGTTTACTGGTAATCCTTCCGTTGGAAGAGTGTTGTTTGCGAAGGCATATTAAAAAAAAATAAATTTTTTTACATGTACTCTTGTGCGTTTGAAAAATAGATGTATCTTTGCATCCGCAATACAGAAGCAGGGTCCGTTCGTCTATCGGTTAGGACGCCAGGTTTTCATCCTGGTAAGGGGGGTTCGATTCCCCCACGGACTACAAAATCTGTTCGGTGCAAAAGAGTTTTCCTTAACTTTAAAAAGGTAATGGTCCGTTCGTCTATCGGTTAGGACGCCAGGTTTTCATCCTGGTAAGGGGGGTTCGATTCCCCCACGGACTACAATTTCAGTTGACAAATTGAAAAAAAACTTAGAGAGAATTGGTCCGTTCGTCTAGGGGTTAGGACGCCAAGATTTCGTCTTGGTAACAGGGGTTCGATTCCCTTACGGACTACAAAAGAAATAGTAAAAGATAAAAATAAAATAAAATGGCAAATCATAAGTCAGCTTTAAAGAGAATCAGAAGTAACGAAAAGAGAAGAGTGTTAAACAGATACCAACACAAAACTACTCGTAATGCTATCAAAGCGTTAAGAATAGCTACTGATAAGGTTGATGCTACATCTAAATTGTCAAGTGTGATTTCTATGATTGATAAATTGGCAAAAAAGAATATCATTCATGATAACAAAGCTTCTAATTTGAAATCTAAATTAACGAAACATGTTGCTAAATTGTAATAATTGCAATTTGTAGATATATAAAAAGCTCCTTTTTTAAGGAGCTTTTTTTGTGTGTGTTCATCTATTTTAAATTTTGGTTTTTACGTATTCCAGCATTGATTGGGTGATAGGTTTGGATAAAAAATCAATAATTATTGGATATGTTTTTGCTTTCTCTATGTCGTCTGGATCTATGGTTGAGGAGAGTATAATGACCTTAGTGGTATTAAAATCTGAATAATCATCCCTGATAAACAGATCTAAAAATTCCCAACCTCCCATTACAGGCATGTTTAAATCTAAAAATATTAATTGGGGATTTTTATTTGGCGCGCTATTAGTATTGGAATATTTGATAGTGTTAAAGAATTTAAGGGCTTCTTCTCCGTTTTGAGCTGTAATTATTTCATTTGCAAATGAAGACTTCGTAATTACTTTTTTACATAACATCAGTGTTATAGGGTCGTCATCAATGCATAAAATTAAATCAAACATTTTTTTATTTGTTTTTAAATGTTAATGTGAAGGAAGTTCCTTTATTGACTTCGCTTTCTATATCAATAGTTCCTCCCATTGTTTCTACTTGTGATTTTACCAGATAAAGGCCCAGTCCCTTACTATCAGGATAGTTGTGGAATCTTTGGTAAAGACCAAAGACTTTGTCTCGATTCCTTTTTAAATCAATACCTATTCCATTGTCTTTAAAAGTTAAATCTACAGAATCGTCAATTTGAGCAGCAGTGATTGTTATTTTTAGTTTTCGGTTTTCTGACTTGTATTTTAGTGCATTGGTCAGTAGGTTTAATAAAATACTTTCTATATAGGCTTTGTTTGTGTTGATAATAGAAACGTTTTCAAAATCTATTTTAATTATTGGTTTGTGTAATTCAATCTGAAAACTGAGTTGGCTAAAAACATTTTCAAAAACTTCTTTTATTAATATAGGTTCTTTTTTTATTGAAGGATTGTCTTTAATGATAATGACTTTCGTTAAATCATTGATCGTTTCGTTTAGCAAATGAGTAGATTTATTGAAGCCCTCTAAAATTTCTTTCAGTTCTTCGTTTTCGACCGGAATATCTTCTATTAGGTTTAATAGGCCTGTTAGGTTAGATAAAGGAGCTCTAAGGTTGTGTGAGGTGATGTATGAAAATTGTTTTAAATCTTTGTTATTTTGTGTTAATTCGCGAATGAGCTGTTCTTTTTCTTTTTCTTGTTTCTTCTCTTCAGAAATGTCTCTTTGTATGGAGATCCAATGAGAAAGTTCGTTTTCTATGTTGTAGATAGGTATCATGGAGAATCGTACCCAATATTCTTCTTTGTTTTTTTTGTAACTGATAATCTCAATAAGACATTCTTCTTTTTCTTTTATGGCTGTTAGAAGTTTTTGAAGTTCATTGGTGTCAGAATTTGGACCAAAAAATAAATCAAGAGATTTTCCCGTAATCTCTTGTGATTGGTATCCGGACATAATGGAGAAAGCGGGATTGACATAAATTATTTTTGGAATTCTGTCATCGCTTGAATTTGCTTCAGTTATTACAATGGAGTCTTTTGATTGTGTAATTACAGTTTCTAGTAATTTAAGTCGTTGTTCTTCTTCTTTTTGTTTGGTGATGTCTTGAATAGCACCAATCATTCTTATCGCTTTGCCGTTTTCATCTTT
The DNA here is from genome assembly GCF_040049085.1 of Flavobacterium maritimum. Classification (NCBI taxonomy): domain Bacteria; kingdom Pseudomonadati; phylum Bacteroidota; class Flavobacteriia; order Flavobacteriales; family Flavobacteriaceae; genus Flavobacterium; species Flavobacterium maritimum. Next base: position 598,144 of record NZ_JBDLZY010000002.1, on the reverse strand, counting down.
TAAAAGAAATCCACGGTCGAATACATATTTGTAAGTGTTGTCAGCACATCTGAAGCGGTATTGATCTTGCCATTTTTCTGTTTTTTGCTCTATAAAGGAGTAAAGTTTGATAGACATTTTTATACTGTCTTCGGGGTGAATTTTGTCAAACCACCATTTGGAACTATCGCCGACCTCATCTTCTTTGTAACCAAAGATGCCTTCAATTCCTTTATTCCAGGTAATTTGATCCTCCTGAATTTTCCAGTCCCATATTGTGTCACTTGTTGCCTTTGCTACAATATCATATTTTTCGTTGGACTCTTTAATCTCATCATTTGTTTTCTTTAATTTTTCGAAAATGGAAATATTTCGAGTGTCATTTTTAGATAAAATGTATTTGAAAAGTATTCCTGAAAACACTATAAATAATATGTCTTTTATGAGATTATAAGAATGATAATCAGCTTCGGAAGTATGTTTTTGCAATAATTTATGACAGATAATAGCCATAAACAAGGAGGCGATAATGTAAATTATTGTTATTTGATTGGTTTTATTTTTCATTACTTCAAATATAATTAATTTATAGTAAAAATATTAATTACCGTTTGAAACTTATTTTTAAAGTTTGTTGTTTTGATGCTTATTTGTAAGTCTAATTAGTTAACTATATGTAAATTATATGTAAACTATAACGTAAATGTTTTTTATATCAAAATAAAGTGTACTTTTGCACCCATTAAAAATCACAGATGGAATCTATTAGAAACATTGCAATTATTGCCCACGTCGATCACGGTAAAACAACTTTGGTTGATAAAATTATGTATCACTGTCAGTTATTTCGTGACAACGAAAACACAGGTGACTTAATCCTTGATAACAACGACTTAGAGCGCGAAAGAGGTATTACTATTACTTCTAAAAATGTTTCTGTAGTTTACAAAGGAACAAAAATCAACATTATTGATACTCCCGGTCACGCCGATTTCGGTGGAGAAGTAGAGCGTGTATTAAATATGGCAGATGGAGTTTGTCTTCTTGTGGATGCTTTTGAAGGACCAATGCCTCAAACTCGTTTCGTTTTGCAAAAAGCGATTGATTTGGGATTGAAACCTTGCGTAGTAATCAATAAAGTTGATAAAGAAAACTGTACTCCTGAAGAAGTTCATGAGAAAGTTTTTGACTTGATGTTTGAATTAGGTGCTCAAGAATGGCAGTTGGATTTTCCAACAGTTTATGGTTCGGCTAAGAATAACTGGATGTCTGATCACTGGGAAAACGTAACTGATAATGTTGAAGCATTGTTGGATATGGTTGTTGAAAATGTACCTGCTCCTAAGGTTTCCGAAGGAACTCCACAAATGTTGATTACATCTTTAGATTTCTCAGCTTTTACAGGCCGTATCGCTATTGGTCGTTTGGAAAGAGGAGTTTTAAAAGAAGGTATGCCAATCTCATTGGTTAAAAGAGATGGTACAATAATGAAATCAAGAATTAAAGAGCTTCATACTTTTGAAGGTCTTGGACGTAAAAAAGTACCTGAAGTAATTGCTGGAGATATCTGTGCGATTGTTGGAGTTGAAGGATTTGAAATTGGAGATACTATCGCTGATTTTGAAAACCCAGAAGCGTTGAAAACAATTGATATTGATGAGCCTACAATGAGTATGTTGTTTACAATTAACGATTCTCCTTTCTTTGGAAAAGAGGGTAAATTTGTAACTTCTCGTCATATTAGAGAGCGTTTGACAAAGGAATTAGAGAAAAACTTAGCAATGAAGTTAGGTGAAACTGATTCTGCTGATAAGTTTATGGTTTTTGGTCGTGGTGTACTTCACTTGTCTGTTCTTATTGAAACAATGAGAAGAGAAGGGTATGAGTTGCAAATCGGTCAACCACAAGTTATCATCAAAGAAATTGATGGTAAAAAATGTGAGCCAATTGAGGAATTGACAATCGATTTACCAGAAACTCTTTCAGGTAGAGCTGTTGAGTTCGTTACTATGCGTAAAGGTGAAATGCTGAGTATGGAAACTAAAGGTGACCGTATGATTGTAAAATTTAATATTCCATCACGTGGAATTATTGGATTGCGTAATCAATTGCTTACTGCTACTGCTGGTGAGGCTATTATGGCACACCGTTTTATAGGATACGAACCTTACAAAGGAGAAATTGCTGGACGTAACAAAGGTTCATTGATTTCTATGGAAAAAGGAAAAGCTATTCCTTATTCTATCGATAAATTGCAAGATCGTGGTAAGTTTTTTGTTGAACCAAATGCCGAAATTTACGAAGGTCAGGTAATTGGAGAAAACTCTCGTGGTGATGATATGTGTGTAAACGTAACGAAAGAGAAAAAACAATCTAACGTTCGTTCTTCTGGTAATGATGAAAAAGCTAGAATTATCCCTCCAATCATTTTCTCTTTGGAAGAAGCTTTAGAATACATTCAAAAAGATGAATATGTAGAGGTTACTCCAAAATCTATTCGTTTGAGAAAAATCTATTTAACAGAAACAGATAGAAAAAGATTTAAAATCTAAAAAGATTTTAATTTCAATATTTAAAAACCCGAATTCCAATTATAGGAGTTTGGGTTTTTTGTTTTAATGTGCTGTATTTATTTTGATATTCATTTTTGTATCAGCAGTAACTGTAAATTTTGCATCTTCGTATTTAGGTGGCCCCATAAATCCTTTTGCATTGTTGGAACAGGCAACTGGTTCTTTGGGCATCCCGATAAAGTTTTTGTCTAGTTTGCCATTGTTGTTTTCATCATGATAGATCATAACAGTATATTCTGCTTTGGGTATTCCGATAAAAGTAACAGCAGCTGTATTTGATTTAATTGCTGTCGAAACAGTTTTAAAAGCTGTTTTGAGGAATTTTCCTTTGGTATTGTATAATTCGGCGGTTAGTAATCCAGTATTGTTTTTCAAACCAGAGACGGCAATGGTTAGATTTGAATTTTGAGCGGATAGAAAACTAGAAACAGATAGTAGGATTGAGATAAAAAGTTTTGACATAGATGTTGATTTAAGTAGGCTATTGTAGCTGTGATGTGAGTAGATAAATATACAAAATTAGATGGTTATTGGAAAATGCTCTTGGTCTAGGAATGCGTGAGGGGTAGAAACTTGCTACCGAAGTAGCGTGGATGACCTGACTGCATAAAGATAAAGGGCCGACTCATCATTATGATAAGTCGGCCCTTTATCTTTATGGGGTCACGCCCCAAAGATTGTTTATCTTTTTAAAGTAAAATGTCCATTGCTTTCCCTTCCATCTGCTAATTTCACTGTAAACCAGTAATCATCAGAAGGTAAAGGAGCTCCGTTAAATGTTCCGTTCCAACCCTGGCTTGCCGGTGATAATTGTTTCAGTAGTTTGCCATATCGATCAAAAATATAAATTGTGGTACTTAGATCGAAAGTTGCATTTATCCCTTGAACGTTCCAATAATCATTGTAGCCATCGCCATTAGGGGTAAAATAATTTGGAGCTTGTAAAACTATTATTTCTTTCATTATCTGGCCACAGCCATTAGTGTTTTCTATCACCAACTGATGGATACCACCAGGAACATTTTCAAAAAAGGCGGAATTTTGAAAAGTTGTTGAAGTTCCGTTTTGAAACTGAATCATGTATTTATAATCATCTGGATTTACCACATCAATGATTACTTGATTTTCTGGTTTTAAATCGTGGATTGCAATATCATTTATTCTTGCTAAACGGGATACATCCACGTTAAAATTTATTGTTGTTGAACAATCGGATTTGTTTTTTACGACAACGGTATAATCTCCTTCTTTATTTATGGATATTGAGGGAGTACTTTCCCCTGTTGACCATGTATAGGTAAAATCACTGGTTGAGAAAGGAGTAATGATATCAGGTTGTAATGTAACTATTGGATTGGTGTCTCCTTCGCATATAATTCTATTTTCTAAAACATTAATTTGTGGTGTAGTTTCCACAAGGAGTTCTAATTGTCCGGTTCCGTAACAGCCTTCGTCGTTTTCTGCACGAATATATATTGTTTTGGGAGTTGATATAAATTCTCCGCTTAATTCATTTTTGCCTAGTGCACTATCGTTTTCAGTAGGATAAAAATACAGTCGCACATCTGTAGGTAAATCTAATTCACTTTTAATTTGTTGACTTTTTGTTGCCAAATTAAAAGCAGCAGTTCCGTCGCCGAGATCACATGCATGCATTGGTTCAGGAAGTATTGAGATATTTTTATTGGCATGAAGTATGACACTCCCTAAACTATAACAAGAGGAATTAGGCTGAGTAATTTTTGCATGTAACAGTTCGTCAGGAATATTGTTTTGATAGATAGTGGGAATTGATTGTGTATTATAGATGTCATTCTCCGCATCACTGATACTATGGTAATAATAGACTTCGAAATCTTTTTCACCCAAACAAATTCCCTCGTTCGCCAGTGTTAGATTAAAAGTACTTAAACCATCCGTTGGATTAGCATCTTGAGTATCACATTGTATTAATTTGTATGGTGTTGATAAGACTTTTGGAGCATCATAGATTGTGATTACTTTTTCCAGTGGATCTCTTGTTTCGCCGTTAACAGTTTTTGTTAAAATAACCTTATAGTCACCTGCTTTTGTATAGGCGTGATAAGCTTCGCGGTCGGTAGAGCTGGTGCCATCCCCAAAATCCCAAAGAACACTGTCAATAGTTTCAACTGAATTAATATAAAAATGAGTTGTTTGCCCTAAGCAATTAAATTCATAGTTAAAGGAGTAAAGGAACAATGAAGTAATAAAAGGTGGTAAGCCTAATTTTACAGTTTTTGATTTTAAATCAATGGCATTTTGCATGTAATTACAATCCGTACCATTTAATTCAGGATTATTTATAACAGATATTTTAGTTGTTCCTTCAGAAAAAATAGGATAGCCGGAACGGTATATTTTTTCATCTATTCCTAGCTGTAATGCACCTGCCACATGTAAGGATGTTGTTATTGTTTTATTTGAAGTAATAATATTGGAGCTTTTTAAATCAAATTGAAGTAATGAGCTTCCAGTTATAATAGATTCACCGTTAAAATTATTTGTGGTTACATAAAGTTTCTTTGATTTAGCTGAAAATTCTAAGCCATAAGGATTTGAATTTCCTAAAAGTTTTATTTCATTTGCTAACGATCCCGTAGTTGAATTGAAATCGTAAAGCAAAACAGTTCCAGTATTCCTTATGACATTGCCTTTTGGACCTTGTTCATTCGAAGATCTTGTGGAAGCATTAGCCATCGCTATTTTTTTTCCATTTGGGGATGCTTTCAAGTATCCAATAGCATTACCATTATATCCTCCTGTGGGAATATTGGATGAAGAGGTTGTTTTAACAGGTTTTTTTTCAACTCCTGCAGTACTTATTTTAAAAGCATAAAAATTATTTTTAAAATGAGTGATAACCCAAAAAGAAACACCATCACCATGTTGTACGGCTGTGATTTTTTCCGAACATTTAAATTTAACTTCCTCTTCATTATCCTTATTATAGGTTATAAGATGGACGTTTTTTTCTTCGCTGGAAATATCACCTAAACCATTGTTTAGTCTCAAATCTACCAGTGAGTAGTTTAAACCATTATTAGGAGGATCTTTATCATTTAAGGGATCGTCATCCACATTGTTTGGGTTGGGTTCATCTACCGTAAATATATAATAGAGATTGGGATTATTGGGTTTTGGGACAATGATTGCAGATTGTGTACTTGAATTATGCCCCAATAATCCAGAACCATTTGGCATTACCTGATGAGATTTATCATATACCAGAGAACCATCTGTATAAAAAAGTAAATTTCCGTTTTTGTCTGAAATACTGGCACAGCCTTCTGCCGTGCTTAACTTGCCATTTGTAAGGGCTACTGGACTACCGGAATTAAAATCGAGGCCTGCATTAACGCCAAAATACCAAATTGCGGCTTCTTTTTGTGCAAAAGAAGGAGTTGCAAAGTAGAGAGAAATACAGAATAAAAAAGTGCTAAATTTCATGTGTTTTATAAACTAACAAATGTAGGTATAATTTTGTGAAAAATAAAATATTAACATAATGCATGAATATTGTTTGATATTTTACCTTTTTAGGCTAAAATGACCTTTACTTTCTCTACCATCTGCTAATTTTAGGGTGAACCAATAATCATCTGAAGGCATCGGATTTCCGTTTAGTATCCCGTTCCAACCTGCATCTGAATTTGTCACTTGTTTAATAAGTTTACCATAGCGGTCAAAAATAAACAGGACACTGTTTGGAAATAGATCAAGATTTTTAATTTCCCAAAGATCATTATAGCCATCACCATTTGGCGTGAAATATTTTGGATAATCCATTACATAAAGAGTATATGGGGCTGATAGTCCGCAACCGTTTTTGTCTCTGGCATAAGCAAAATATTTTTCAGCGGCTACATTTTTGAATAGTGGGTCGTCTTGAAAATAAAATCCATCAAGTGAGAATTCATAGTTCCCAACACCAGAGTATTCTATTAAAACAGAATTTTCATTTTCGGAAAAATCATTTATGACAACTCCAGTAATTGTTGCAATTTCCGATGATTTTACAGTGTATTTTTTTATTTTTTCACAGCCATTTGAGTCAGTTACCTTTACAGAAAACTCACCAGGAGTGGTAACGATTATTGTGTTAGAAGTGGATCCTGTATCCCATAAATAACCAGAATAACCAGAATCAACGGTTAAAGAGACTGAACTTCCATTGCACAAAACAGCGGTTTCATCTTCAAAATTCGCAGGATTAAAAATATTTACTATCAATGTAACAGGAGTAATACTGTAACAATCAGAACCATTTATTATTCGGGCAAATATTGTTTGTTGATTTGGAATAGTTGTAGTGAATAAATTTGGCAAAGAATTTTTTTCTGAGACTGCATCGCTTTCGTTTATATAATATTCAACAAGAAGCCCAGAAGGCAATCCATTCAAAATTTGTGGATTTACTTGTGTGTCCAAGTCAAATTGATGTAACCCATCTTGAGTATCGTCAGTGTCACAAGTTGAAAAAGGAGGTTGGGAAGGAATAACATTATTTAAAATAGTCAATGTAAGTTGGGAAAAATTTGCACAACCATAACTGTTTGTGACTCTTGCTGTAAGAATTTGATTTTGAGTCGTATTTATATAAGCTAAAGAATTAACAATTGGATTTATTTGTCCTTGAGCATCCGTTAAAGATTCGTAATATTCTACATTGCTTAAGTCGGTAGCTCCTTTTTTTATTGCTGAATCCATCTTAGTTAAGTTAAAAACTGCTATATTATCGTTATTATCATCACATTGAATTAAGGTAGCACTGTCTAATGCAATTTCGGGGGCATATTCTATTTTTATTTCCTCTGTTGCTGTACAGCCGGCAGATAAAAGTACTTCTACTTTATACGTGCCAGAAGCATTAATTTGGTATGAAGAACTTGTAGCCAATGGAATTTCTATGCCATCTTTGAACCATTTGTATAAGTAACCTGAGGGCAGGTTGGTGTCAATTACGTAATTTTCTCCGAAACAAATTGGATTATTGTTGGACAAAAGACGATCCTGTCCTAAGTTAATATTTGAAGTAAAGCTACCAGCCTGAAGAAATACAGCGGAATCGTAATATTGTTCTTTGTCATCAGCGATGACCAGTTTTATATGGTAGGTTTTACCAACAATTACATCCGTTTGCGCTGTTAGAACTTTGGTTTGACCACTATAATTTACAGGGCTTGTATTGTTGTTGAATCCATTGAAATATTCTTGATTTATAGGAGGACATCCAAGATGTGTTACTCCATTTGCTTCTGTAAAATTATTTATTAGAGGATGAACATTTTCTGAGGATACAGGAGTACTGGTGTTAGGAAGAACAGCTAAATTTTTGTAGCTGTCAGTACTACCTTTTTCTTTTATAAGAAAGGCAAATCCATCTGAATATTCACATGGGAAGTAAGCTTGATATTCATTGGATGCAAAAATATAATTGAAGCTGACAAAATTCGTCAAAGGAGTGAAATCAAATTCTAAGGATGTCGCGTTTACACTTTCGATTCCTACTGTTTGGTCTAAATCCGAATCACCATCCCAAGATTCATCTCCGCCACCTCGATTGCTTACAAAAGGTCCTACAGAACTGGTACTGCTCCATGTGCTTAAAAGGATGCCCTCCGTAAAAGGGAAACTGCTTGTACCCGAATGAAAATAACCATAACTGTTTTTACTGCCTGAAAAGGAATCTCCTTTTACGGTAAAATTCGTAACATTGGCACAAGAGCTATTGACTAAAATGTCTTCGACAAGTTCCTGTGCTGTTTTAGTGTCATCAACAGTAATGTATTGCGCATTTGCAACAAAAAAATTACAACACGCAAAAGCACTAAATAAAGTTGTTGTTAGCCATTTCATAGTATACAAATATACTATAAATCTCTGTTTTTTAACAGTCTATAGGATAAGAAAATAAATAGGAAGGTCCAAGTCATAACAATTAAAACAGAAGCAAAATGCACGTCATAATCCTTTATATTTTCAACTCCAATTTGTGTTCCAATAGTTTTAACCACCGATAATCTTGTAAAAGGTTCTGCAATTAAATTAGACATGGATTGCAATGGAAAAAATTGTGCTATACGACTTGAAGTATCACTATCCGGAAAAATTCTAAATGCCAGAATCCCTTTGGTAATACTTTCAATAATAAACCAGACTAGAAGAAACCCTAATGCAAAAGCGGAACGTTTTACTAATATTCCTAAAAATAAACAGAAAGAGAAAAAGCCGACTAATTTGATAAAGAAAGCCAGAAGATACTCTAAATCCGAAAAAACAATACTTAATTCGGTATACGATGAGAAACTGTAGCCTAATAATAAACTCATCACAAATACAAAGATTGTTGAGCATAAAGCAAATAAGACAACGGTAAGAAATTTAGACAAAATAAATTCCTTCTTACTCATCCCATCAATGAGATTCTGTTTTAAGGTGCCATAACTGTATTCGTTTGCCATCATAGAAACAATTACGATAGCTAAAAACAATTTTAAAAAAGCAGCTATGTAAGTGTTGAAATGCCAAATGAAAGGGAAATTAAAAATACCCATTTCAGCAAGATGAAATTTAAAAATACCAAGATCGAATTTTATGGAAGCTATTAATGCAATGAAGGTAAGTAAAATAAAGTAAGTCAAAGTCAATATTCTGCTGGCTTTGTTTAACCATATTTTTTGTAATTCTATAGAGAGTAATCGTTTCATTTGAAGATAACTTAGATTGTTAGATTTTTAGATTGTTGGTGTTTTAATTGACAATGCCATTGAATTTTGCAATTGCTATTGATTCTTGGTTAATTCTAAAAATTGTTCTTCCAAACTATTTTTTCGTTTTACTAAATGACTGAGACTTATATTTTTTTCAAAAAGAAATTGATTTAAATCCTTTGCTTCCAAGTGACTTTTTAAAAACACCAACACTTTTTCTTCTTCTTGCTTGATTCTTTCGATTGCAGGATGCGTTTTGAGAGCTAGGATTAAATTTTCGGTATCATCGGCCTGTAATTCTAAGAATCCCTCGTTTGCAGACATACCATCAACGGAACCGGAATATAAAATTTCTCCTTTTCTAAGAACCAAAACATAGGAGCATACTTTTTCGACTTCATCCAATAAATGAGAGGCTAATAAAATGGTTGTGCCTTTGGCGGCAATTTGTTTTATAATATCTCGGATCTGATGAATTCCCTGAGGATCCAATCCGTTTGTGGGTTCGTCAAGAATTAAAATTTCGGGATCATTCAGTAGAGCAGAAGCAATAGCTAAACGTTGTTTCATTCCTAAAGAGAAAGTACTGAATTTGCTATTTTTTCTATCATTCAAGCCTACCAATTCCAATTTCTCATTTATTTTAGTATAAGGAATTCCTTTGATTTTACAGACCAATTTCAGGTTTTGTTCTGCCGTCATATAAGGATAGAAATTTGGTCTTTCAATAATGGCTCCCACTTTCTTTAGTGCCTCATGTGTTTGCATACTTCCTTTAAACCAACTGTATCCACCGGAAGTTTTATTAACTACATTCAGAACAATGCCCAAAGTGGTTGATTTTCCACTTCCATTTGGACCTAAAATTCCATAGACGTTACCTTTTTTTATTTCGAAAGAAACATTTTTTAATGCTTGAATGCGCCCGTATCTTTTGTTGAGATTCTGAACAGTTAGTATTGTTTCCAAATTGTCCTTGATTTTTTAAATTTTATATAGGACGAACAATATAGTATTTTGTTACTATAAAACTGTTTGATGCAATTTATTTATTGAGTCAAAAATAATTGGACATAGGTCTTTGTTACATTTAAATAAATGATATGAGTTGCTGAAATTTAATTAGATACTTTTTTTGAGAAAATTATGATTTAAATATTTAAAAAAATCTTAATTTAGATGCAGTTTTTTAATCAGGTGTTTTTTTACTTTTATAATTAAATTGTTGAAAATTAAATATTTATAGTATGGGTAAGAATATTTTATGGAGCATAATTATAAGTCTTTTTTTAGTCGCTTGTAATACGGTAAAAACAAACAAACAAGCATCTGTATCAGAACAACTTGATGGTGCTTGGGAATTGAATTACATCACAGGACCAAAAATTACATTCGATGGTTTGTATCCAAATAAAAAACCTACAATTGTTTTTGATCTGAAAGAAAATAGATTTTCCGGAAATAATAGTTGTAATAGTTATACAGGGGGATTAAATATTGAAGGCGATAAAATTAATTTCAAGAGTCCCATGGCAGTAACCAAAATGATGTGTGTGGATAGTAAAGGTGAAACTATTTATATGTCAAGCTTGGATAAAATTGATTCTTATACTGTTTCCGCGGACGGCAAAACATTAAGTTTTCTTATGGGAGATACTACGATGATGCGTTTTGGAAAAAAGATGTAACCTGTCTTTTAGTATTTTCTATATTTTGATCTCACTTATTTTTTTAATCATTTAAAAAATTTGACAAAATGAATACGAAGAATTTAATTACAGTACTGTTTCTTTTACTTGTAACGACTACTATTTTTTCGCAAGAAAAGACAAAGAAGCAATTAAAAGAGGAGAAGAAAATAGAGAAACAGAAGCAGACTGCCATTTTGGTAGATTCTAAAGATTTTGTTTTTGTGGCAGACAAAGCCCTTCCACAGGGGTATAAAACGATTGATTTAACTACTAATCCAAATTACGTGAAATTTCAGCCTGATTTTATTAAAAGCGAGATGCCGTTTTTTGGAAGAGCGTATAGCGGTGGCGGTTATGGTGGTGATGGGGGATTAGATTTTGAAGGAAAACCTGAGGAATACACTATTAACAAAGGAAAAAATGCCTACCAGGTCAAAGCGGTAGTTAAGGGACGTAACGATACCTATACTTTGTCTCTTTCCGTGTTTTTTGAAGGAAGTGCCAGTCTTACCATTAGCAGTAATAAACGTAGCACCATTTCCTATAATGGTGAAATTTCGGCACCAGTAAAAGAAGGAAATAAATAAAAACAGGAAGGTATTAAAGTAAATTTTAATTAAGCGAAGTGCTGATCAAGACAGCTGACAATTTCTTAGATTAAAAATTAAAACATTTCATGTGGTATGAAAAGTAACATCTTGTTATTAGTTGGTTCTTTATTATTATTTTTTAGTTGTAAAAAAGAAATTCAAGTAGAAGAAGTAAAGAAGGATTCTATTACTATTACTATTGCTAATGATACTTTAGATAATGGTATTAGCAAATCAGATATGCACAATTCCCAAATTTCATTGGATTGGCAAGGAACTTATAAAGGGGTGGTGCCTTGTGCCGATTGTGAAGGAATTGAAACCGAAATTACTTTAAATAAAGATTCAACTTTTGTTATGCATACAAAGTATCTAGGAAAAGCCAAACAAAAAGTTTTTGAGCAAAAAGGAACTTTCAGTTGGGATGAATCAGGATCTATTATTGTTTTACAAGATTTAAAAATAAAGCCTAATGAATATATGGTCGGTGAAAATACTTTAATGCAATTGGATTTGGAAGGGAATAGAATCACAGGAGAGTTAGCTGACAAATATGTCTTACATATGATGAAGAAATAAGGATATTCAGAAAGTCAATTTAACAGTAATTATTTGTATTATAGATAGTAAGAAACTTTATAGATAAAAAATAATCAATTCTGTTTCATTTGACAGGAATGATTATTTTTTTTAATTACGAATAAATTAATAGGATTTTTAAACTTAAATTTAAATATTTTTTTTATATTTGATAGAGTACAAATTTCAAAACCTACAGAGATTTGACATGTTAGTTTGCTTGTTTTTTTAATTTAAACCTTAAATATTTAAACAAAATGAACACAATTCGCAACTTCGGTTTATTTTTTAGTATTATTTTTATTTTGAATTCTTGTTCTCCTTCTTTATCAGTTACTACAGATTATGATAGGTCTGCAGACTTTTCAAAATATAAAACTTTTGCTTTTTATGATTTGGCTGACAAAAGTGGGTCTTTGAGTGATTTAAACAGGAATCGTATCATAAATGCGGTAAAGACAGAAATGAAAAACAAAGGATTTACAGAAACCAGTTCTAATCCTGATGTTATGGTGAATGTCACTACTGTTTTGGTAAATAAACAATCCGTTACAGCTGATACTAATACTTATGGATATGGTGGTTATTACCGTCCTTACAGATGGGGTGGAAGTTATAGTGGTACGACAACTTATAACGTTTACAATTATAAAGATGGATCACTTATTATAGACATTATAGATGCTGAAAAGAACCAACTGGTATGGCAAGGAACTGGGAATAAGGAAATTGATAAACCATCCAGTAATCCTGATCAGACCATTTCGGAAGCGGTTGCTAAAATCATGTCAAGTTATCCTCCTGGAGTAAAAAAATAATTGTGTAGGTTTTTTAATAATCGTTTATAACAAATATTAATTTTTAAAACAAAATTTATAGTAACTAAAAAAAACTAAAAAAATGAAAAAATTATTTCTTGTTTTAATACTTGCTGTGTCAGCAAGTTCATTTGCTCAAGCTGTTGCAAAAGAAGATGTTGAGATTATTCAAAGTGTCTATGGTAAATCAAAAGCTGATCTTGTAAAAAATTATATGGGGCTCTCGGGAGCTCAAGCGACAGAGTTTTCTGCTGTTTATGATCAATACGAGGCGGAGCGAAAAGTTCTTGGTCAGAAAAAGATTCAAATAATCAATGATTATGCGAATAATTATTCAAATCTAACAGATGAAAAAGCAGACGAATTAGCTCAATCCAATCTGAAAAACAATTTGGATTTTGATAAATTGCATTCAAAATACTATTCAAAATGTAAGAAAGTGATTGGAGCTAAGAATGCTGCCAAATTTATACAACTTGAAATTTATTTACAAACTACAATACTTAACGAAATACAAAATAGCATTCCTTTTATTGGTGAAATGGATGGAATGAAAGCCAATTAATTGTAAATGTTGTTTCAGAACATTGTATAGAATTAAAAAGTATCTGCATAAATAAGCCTCGAATGTGCCAACTTTCGAGGCTTTTTATTTTACATATCTGATTTTTTATGAAACATTGGAATTAAGCTATAAAAGTCAATTTGTTCAAATGTAAAATAGATTTATATTAAATGTTAACTGTTCTGTTAAAATTCTGAAAGGTTGCTGATTTATGGGATTCTCAGACTATTTTTTCTTATATTTGATATGAGATTTTAATTGCAAGATGTTTGTTTTCAGTTAATTAAATGGTGTTTAAATGGATTTTATTTAAATAAATAATTTAACACAATGAGTTATGATAACTTTTTTTAAAAAGATGCATCGGATTAATTTTGGTATAACGTTACTGCTGATTTTATTTTTGCATAATGTTTCCATAGCGCAAACAACTAAAGATTCTGTGCGCAACTGCCCGGTAAAATCACTTCCTGATTTAATAAAAAAGAAAGACTCGTTGTTGGTTTTAAAACCTGTTAAAAATAGTTTTTTTCTTGTGATACCAATTATTGGTTCTCAACCTGCTACAGGTTTTGTTTATGGTGGAGTTGGGCAGTATACATTTAAAGGAAAAAAACCGGAAGATAAATATTCGACGGTTAATCTAAGTGTAAGCTATACTACAAAAAATCAATTATTGGTAAATGCAAAAAATAATTTATTGCTTAAAAACAATAAAATTTTTTTTAGTGGCGATTGGCGCTATTATATTTTTTCTCAAGACAATTATGGATTAGGTTCTGATATTATTCCTCCTAACAGGAGAAATGATGGTTTTGAGATTAGTACTTTGAGAGAGCCAATGGAATATAATTATTTTAAGTTTCATCAGACTGTTTCATGGAATGTTGGAGGGAATTCATTTATCGGGGCAGGAGTGCATTTGGATGGGTATTCTGAAATTAAGGATGCAAATTTGGATATTGATGGTGGTCAGTTTACGGAACATTACAATTATAGTAAAAAGTATGGTTTTAGTGCTAATGAATACTATGTAAACGGTGTGAGCTTCAATTTTATCTATGATTCCAGGGATAATCAAATCAATACAAATAATGGTTGGTATGGTAATATTAATTATAGGATTAATCCATCCTTTGGTGAAAATCAAAAGGCAAGTTCCGTTTTATTTGGTGAATACCGATATTTTAAACCATTGAGTGTGACGAACAAGCAGCACGTTTTTTGTGTTTGGGCAATGGGACAATTCTTGACAAGCGGTACAGTACCATATCTTAATTTGCCGGCTATCGGATGGGATCAAAGAAGCAGAAGTGGAAAAGGATATACACAGGGTTTGTTCAGAGGTTATAATTTGGTGAATATGGAGGTTGAATACCGTTTTCCTATTAGCTGTAACCAATTATTCAGTGGAACCGTATTTGCAAATGCAACTTCTACCAGTGATAAAGAACGCGATATTCGGCTTTTTCAATACATACAGCCTGCGGTAGGTGTAGGTTTCCGAATCTTAATTGATAAAGCGACCCGTACAAACCTTATTGTTAATTACGGTTGGGGTAGGGATTCTCAAGCATTTTACTTAAATGCAGGTGAAACATTTTAAAAAAGCAATCTCGTTTATAATGCTTACCGATTGTGAAATAATTTTATTTACTAGTTATATAATCTCCCGTTTAATAGACGGGTTTTTGTTTTTTAAGGCAATTAGAAAATTAATCTCAAGATTGTGAATATTTTTAAAATATAATTGGTTTTTATTTTGGATTGTTTTTCAGTAATAATTAGTCTTTTTTTTGTTATAAAATTGTTAAAAAGTTGTATATTCGTTTGTGTATAAAGGGATAAGGATAATTAGCATGTTTTATTGTCGAACAAAAAATAGAAGGAAATTTGATGAATTATTCCATTTTAATGACTTTAAGAAAATATTTGATTCTGGCTGTGTCTTGTTTCACTATTGGAATTAGTGCTCAGGATAATGATTATCCAACGGGCTTAAAAGTTATAAATTTAGAAGAAGCAATTCAGTTAGGAATTCAAAATAACAGACAACTTAAAATTGCGAATACAGATGTCACTATTGCGAATGAAAATGTGACCCAGACTAAAATTGCCAAAGCTCCTCGTTTGGATTTTAATGCCGGTTACAACTATATTGGAAACCCAAAGATATATGAAGGTTTTTTTGAAAAAAGTTTAACGGTTAATTATTTTGATCATCTGGCATCAGGAAATATTCTTGCTACAATGCCAATATATAACGGAGGTGTCATTAATAATCAAATAGATTCACAAATATTGATGACCCAAATGCAGGAGTCCGTTGTTAAAATGACTGAAGCTGAAATCAAACTGGCGATAACTCAACAATATTTTACACTTGAAAAACTATACAGACAAATCGAGGTAACGAAGCAAAACATTATAAATACAAAATTACGTATTAAGCAGTTACAATCACGGGTTAACAATGGCCAAAACCTAATGAGTGATTTGTTACGTACAGAGTTGCAACAATCTAATTTTGAAGTTTCAGTATTTCGTGACACTAATAATATAAAATTGGTCAGTAATTATCTTGATGTATTAATTGGTCTTCCAACAGATACGGTACTTAAACCGGATGAGGCATCTGGAATTATGATTCCTACTGAAGACTTAAATTTACAAAAAATCTTATCAGAAGCTTATCAAAACAGATTTGAAATAAAACAATCTGAAATAGGCATACAATTATCTCAATCTGCTTTGGATATTACAAACAGCGGATTCAAACCTAATGTAAACGCTAATTTTATTTTAAATTCTCAATATCCGGCGCAATGGCCAGACTATCCAAACATAATCAACTACTGGGCAGCTGGTGTTAGTCTTAATTGGGATATTTCAAGTTTATACAATTTAAAACACCGTGTAAATGTTGATAAATTGCAAATTGACAAAAGTAACATTGCTTTAGAAGCGACAAAAGATCAAATAGATAAAGAAGTTAAAAGTGCTTTTGTTCGATTTATTGAAAGTAAAGTAAATATACCAACTTTCAAAAAAGATGTGGAGTTGGCCCAAAGTAATTACAAAATTGTAAAAAGCAGGTATGATAATGATTTCGCTTTAATTAGTGATATGGTTGATGCTGAGTTACAATTAAATGAGGCAAAAATCTCTTTGATCAATGCCAATTTAGAGTTAGTTATTCAATATTATTCCCTACAATATGCAATGGGGAAACTTTAAACCGATGGGATTATGAGTGAAGAAAGCACAAATAAAGAGGAGATTCAAAAAAAAGAAAAAAAAAGAAATACAATACTGACGGTGCTGTCTTTTGTTTTTTTGCTGGCTGGAGGGTTTTGGATTATAAGTTTATTTTTTGATTTCAGTAATTATGAAACTACCAATAATGCCCAAGTTGAATCTTATATAAATAATATTGCCGCCAGAGCCACCGGACATATCAAAGAAATTAGATTTGAGGCGAATCAGTTGGTTCATCAAGGTGATACTCTCGTAATTCTTGATGATGAGGAATATCAAATAAAGGTAAAACAAGCTGAGGCTGATTTGGCTGTTGCCGAAGGGAATTTACATTCGCTGCAACAAACAATAATTACATCCATATCCAATCAAGCCGCGTCCAAAGCCAAATTAGCAGGTGATTTAGCAGATCTTGAAAAAGCAAAAAAAGATTACGAACGATTTAAAAATATGTATGCGGATTCCGCAGTAACACGTAATCAGTATGATCAGGTGTTGTCCAAATTACAGTCAACAGAAGCTTATTTGAAGGCAGGTGAGAACGAGTTGCTGGCAAGCGGATCAGTAACCAAGCAAAGTAAAACCAATTTGGAGGCGGCCAGAGCCACTGTAGCCAGAAAAAAGGCTGACCTTGATGCTGCCAAATTGCAATTGTCTTATACGATAATAACTGCTCCAATTGATGGTTTTGTAGGGGAGCGCAATTTATCTGCTGGCGATCTTGTTAATGCAAATCAAGTTATAGCTTCTATTGTATTAAAACAAAAAATGTGGGTTACAGCCAATTTCAAAGAAACACAAGTAGAAAGAATTAAAGAAGGTCAACAGGTAACTATTTCCGTTGATGCTCTTGATGATAAGAAGTTTAAAGGAAAAGTAGTCGGTTTTTCACCGGCCACAGGAGCGAAATTTTCGATGGTAGAACCCGATAATTCAACAGGAAATTTTGTAAAAATAACCCAGCGCATTCCTGTAAAAATTGATTTTGAAGCTTCCGCAAAAGAACTGGAAGCTGTTAAACCTGGAATGAATGTCACTGTTGAAATAAAAAAATAAAAAGGATGGCTTCGATCAAAAAAGGAAGTGTGTTTACCCTTGTAGGACTTTATCTCCTTACGATTCCTTTTTTTAATGCCTTGAATGTAACCTCCTATGACAATTCGCAGATATTGGGGCATTTTGGTGCTTCCACCACTATTTTTACCTATTCGACTTATATTCCTTTTTTTGCAATGTTGGCCTTTTTGCCCTTAGGATTGAAAATAGGAAAACAAATTCCGATCCGGACAATGATTTTATGTGTTAGCTTTTTGTCTATAATTTGCAACACCGCTTCGTTGTATGCAAGCACTATCCAATGGTTTACCGTTTGGCGTTCCTTGTTGGCCATTTTGTCAATAATCGGGATTTTTGCTTCTATAATTCCGATACTTCTAAAATACAATCCAGCTTTTAATATGCCTATTTTGTACGGAATTATCCAATTTATTCTTCAGGGAAGCAAGCAGCTGTATCAATATTTTGGAACACAGATGAGCAGTATTCACAATTGGACTTTTGGGATCTACTTTTTGAATGTCAATTTTTTATTAGCGATACTTTTGGCTTGGGTATTTTATAAAAAAGATGTGGCGCCCATGAAATCAGTTTTTCAATTTGACTGGCGGGGCTGGCTTATTATGTTACTGTTTTTTATCATTATTCTTTTTCTCTGTGCCGAAGGACAAACTCGAAATTGGCTGACTGACCCAAGGGTGGCCACGGCAACTGCTTTTTTGCTGCTAATAATTGGTATTTATTTGCTTCATGTTCGATTTAGCGATAATCCTATAATCAACACTGATGTGTATAGGTACCGAAATGTAATTTTGGGATCTTTTCTCTTTTTTTATACGGGGATGATGAACGGCACAGGAAGCATCGTAACGGGATTTATGACCAATATTTTAGGATTTGACAGTATTTATGTTGCGCGGACGCATTTGGCTATTCTTATTGGTCTTTTTATAGCCATTCCGTTATCTACTTATCTTTTGTTCAAAAGAATCTATTTGGCTACGCTTTGGATCACCGGTTTTACCTGTTATGGAATGTACCATATTATTCTCTATTTTAGATTTTATCCCGAAATTGAATCAGCCGACTTTTTTGGACCTTTTATTTTTAAAGGTCTTGCTATCGGTTTTCTGTACCCGGCTGCCTCACTTTATATTTCAGAGAATGTGCCCAAAAATTTGGGTGACTCCCGAATGATGAGTGGTGTAATTTCACGTGCAGTTTTTGCCTCATTATTGGGAGGGGCAATTTTAGGAACTTTTATTTCCAATGTAAACGTGCAGCATAAAACTGGTCTTAGTCAGCAATTGTCTGAATTAAATCCTATGGCCAAAGCACAGTTAGACAAGAACAAAAATTATTATATGCTTCAGGGATTATCGGCATGGGAGGCACAAAAAAAAGCCGAAAAGAGTCTTTCAAATCAAACGTCACAGTCAGCATTAATGTTGGCTTACAAAGATATTTATCTAGTAATGGCAGCACTGTGTTTCTTTCCAATCTTAGTTATCTTGTTGTTTCGATTAGGACGAAGACCAATAGGAAGCGTTGCAGTGGAACCCATTCCGTTTTAAATGAGTTGCTCTGGTTCTAAGTTACTAAGATTCTAAGTTTTTAATATTTAAGGGGATCGTTTTAAAAAGAATAAAAATTTTTTTTAATGTCGAAGAGCAATATAGTAGGGTTTATAGAAGGAACGCAGCTTTTTTTCTTAAACTCTTAGCATCTAAAAAAATAATTAAAAAAATAAGTATCATGATAAAACATAAACAATACCGTTTCTTGAATCATTTCTGGGTTAAGGAAAGTGGTCTTAGCGGCATGCTGGTCCTTCTTTTTATAATGCAGTTTATTCTGATTCCATTATTTTCTAACTACTCTTTTTTTAGAGTAGTACTGAATCTTTTTTGGATGCTATTTCTTATGGCTGGTATATTTTCGCTGGCTGCAACTAAACGGCAAGCAATTCGGATTTCTATTATTCCGTTTTTATTTATTGTTTTTCGGTGGATTGATGTTTTTTATCCAATTCCCTTTGTAATTCTTGCAGAGATTTTACTTACTGTATGTACTTTCTCTTTATTAATCGTATTGGTATTTATGAAAGTCTTTGAACCCGGACCAATAACTGTTTATCGGGTAATAGGTTCAGTTGTGGTTTATATGCTACTGGCTAATCTGTGGTCTGTGGTTTACTTATTTTTATATGAACATATTGAAGGTTCCTTTCAACTCACTTTGCCAGCTTTTGAATTAAATAGTTTGCAGGCTAATTTTTTATATTTTAGTTATATAACTATAACTACCACAGGTTTTGGAGAAATAGTGCCGCTTCATCCGATTGCTCGTTCCCTGGTACAAGTAGAGGCTTTAACGGGGGTGTTGTATCCTGTTGTCCTAATTGGTCGGCTTGTGTCAGACGTGAATACTGCAAACAAGGAAAAGAAGTAACAACTATAATTTAATTTGTAACCTATTAATTTAACCAACCATAAAAATATTGAGTATGAAAAATT
Source organism: Flavobacterium maritimum (assembly GCF_040049085.1). Taxonomy (NCBI): domain Bacteria; kingdom Pseudomonadati; phylum Bacteroidota; class Flavobacteriia; order Flavobacteriales; family Flavobacteriaceae; genus Flavobacterium; species Flavobacterium maritimum. Next base: position 577,788 of record NZ_JBDLZY010000002.1, on the reverse strand, counting down.
CTACTGATAATAAAAACAAACAGCTTTTTGAAACCATTTTGCAACTAGGACTTGTTTTCCTAATTATAGGATTTTGTATTAAGCTTTTATTGCCCTTTATGATGCCAATTCTTTGGGCTATTATATTGGCTATAGTGTTGTACCCCGCTTTCAATTTCTTGCAAAAAAAATTGAAGGGGCGTAAAAGCCTGGCTTCCTTTATAATCACTGCAGCTCTATTGATAATTATTATTTTACCAACTGTATTATTTGTGAATTCAGTTACATCAAGCATTGTCGATTTAAAAGCAGGGGTGGAGAATGGTACTTTAAAAGTGGCAACACCGGGTCAAAACATCAAGGACTGGCCTCTGATAGGGGATAAAGCATACGATTTTTTATATACATTATCCACCGATTTGAAAACGGGAATACTCCAATACAAAGAACAAATAGTCGAAGTGTCAAAAAAAGTATTAGGTAGCGTTCTTAGTTCTACTGTTGCTTTACTACAGGTAATTCTTTCGGTTATCATTGCGGGGGTATTTTTAGTTTCTACCAGTGCCCAAGATTTGGCAAGCAATTTCATTAAGAGAATTGCGGGTGATTCTGGAGAAGAATTTCTAAATATTTCTGTATCGACAGTATTTCAGGTGGTTAAAGGGATATTGGGTGTGGCCATTATTCAAACTCTTATCCAGGCTGTGGGACTCTTTGGTGCTAATATCCCTTTTGCTGGAGTGTTAACGCTCGTGTGTTTAATGCTTTCCATTATTCAAATTGGCCCTATCATCATCAATCTTGGAGTGATTGCCTATCTTTTTTCACAGGATAGCACCACTGCAGCGGCTTTGTGGTCCGTGTTTTTTGTCCTAAGCGGACTATCTGACAATGTTCTAAAGCCATTGTTGTTAGGAAAAGGAGCTTTAGTGCCTATGCTAGTTATCTTCCTTGGTGTAATCGGCGGGTTCATGATGTCAGGATTTGTGGGTTTATTTGTGGGACCAATCATATTTTCGATAGGCTATAAATTATTTTCGGCTTGGATGGAAGATAAACAGGAAAGCGCTGCAGTATAATTAATTGTTTTTTATAAAGTATAAAAAAAAACCGCACTGTTATGTAAGACAGATGCGGTTTTTTAAACAAATAAAAACTAAAAAAGTTTTATGCTCTAGAAGCAGTATTCGTTTTCTGCGACTAATTTAGATGTGATTATTTCTCTTAAGCCAACAATATTTGGCATATTAGTGTATTTAGTAAAACGTCTTAGTCCCATTAACATCATGCGTTGTTCATCGCCTTCAGCAAAAGAAATAATACTTTCTTTTCCTTTTTGGGTTACAATGTCAACCGCTTTGTATAAATATAGTTTAGCCATCGCAATTTGTTCCTGTACTTTAGCTTCGCCCTCTCTTTTAGCTAATTTTTCCGTTCTCAAAATGGTTGATTCAGCCATGTAGATTTCGATCAAAATATCTGATGCTGCCATCAATAATTGTTGGTGTCCGTCTAAATCCGGGCCATATTTTTGAACGGCACCACCGGCAACCATAAGAAATGCTTTTTTCAATTTGCCTACCATTTCTTTTTCTTCAGCAAATAATTCAGAATAATCAGGTGTTTCAAAAGAAGGAATACCCATTAATTCTTCTTGAACTTTTGATGCAGGGCCCAATAAATCAACATGACCTTTCATCGCTTTTTTGATTAACATTCCTACAGAAAGCATTCTGTTGATTTCATTAGTCCCTTCATAGATACGTGCGATACGCGCATCTCTCCAAGCGCTTTCCATTGGTGTGTCTTCTGAGAATCCCATACCACCAAAAATTTGAATTCCTTCGTCAGCACAGTTTTGAACATCTTCAGAAACAGCCACTTTCAAAATAGAACATTCGATGGCATATTCTTCAACTCCTTTCAATTCAGCCTCTTGGTGTGATGAACCTTCAGCTTCACGAGCTATAATTCGATCTTCAATATCTTTTGCAGCCCTGTAAGAAGCACTTTCTCCCGCATAGCAACTTGTAGCCATTTCAGCTAATTTATAGCGAATAGCACCAAATTGTGATATTGGAGTGTTGAATTGAATTCTTTCATTAGCGTATTTAATTCCGCCAGTAGTAACTCTTCTTTGAGCATCTAAACAAGCTGCTGCCAATTTGATACGTCCCACATTCAAAGCATTCATGGCTATTTTGAATCCATTTCCTCTTTCAGAAAGCATGTTTTCAACAGGAACTTTAGTTTCGTTAAAGAATACCTGACGGGTAGAAGAGGCACGTATTCCTAATTTATGTTCTTCTTCACCCATTGAAATTCCGTTATCAGGAGTGTTTTCCAAGATAAAACCAGTAATGTTTTTATCATCGCCAATACGTGCAAAAACTATAAACAAAGAACAAAAACCTGCATTCGAAATCCACATTTTTTGTCCGGTAATCTTGTAATGCGTTCCATCTTCTGATAAGACTGCTTTTGTTTTTCCGGAATTAGCATCTGATCCAGCACCTGGTTCTGTCAAACAGTATGCACCAAACCATTCGCCAGAAGCCAATTTAGGAACGTATTTTTGTTTTTGTTCTTCGGTTCCATATAAAGTAATTGGCATGGTTCCAATTCCGGTATGAGCACCAAAAGCAGTAGAGAATGAACCAGTTGCTCCCGAAATATAATCACAAACAAGCATTGTCGAAACGAATCCCATTCCTAATCCGCCATAAGCTTCAGGAACAGCAACTCCTAAAAGTCCAAGTTCACCAGCTTTGCGCATGCTTTCCTCCGTGAATGCATAATCTTTCTTCTCAAAACGGTCTTTGTTTGGCCAAATTTCTTTGTCTACAAACTCTTTTACAGAGTCACGCATCATTAATTGTTCTTCAGAAAAATCTTCTGGAGTGAATACATCTTCACATTTTGTTTCTTTTACCAGGAATTGTCCTCCTCTTGTTTTGTCGCTCATTTTGATTTGTTTTTAAGATGATAGATAATAGACGAATAGATGATAGACGTTGTATTATTTATTAATTAACTTATTATTTATTTAATGTGTTTTGAAATGACATTGTAGCTTTTTGAAACTCTTCAATTTTCATTTCAATATTATTTGTGGATTCTTCGGTTATATATTTTCTTTGATTTGCAAGCAGTAATTGAGTTTGTAATTCGAATGATGACCCTAAAGAAATATCAAGAAAATGGCTAAAAGATTTATTTGATCTACTGGAACCTTCAGCAATATTTGAAGGCATGGAAACGGAAGACCTATCTATTTTACTCTTTAATTTTTCAGCAGCCGGAAATGCCAAATTTTCAGCTTTTTAAAATTATGTCTCTTGAAATCAGTCATTTTTTATTTTTTTAGATGAAAGATTGGCAGATGATAAACTTTGATTTAATAAAGCGGATTTTAATTGACAAAAATCTATTATCTCTTCGTCTCTTATCTATTATCTCTTACAATAATTCATAAATCCCCGCACTTCCCTGACCAGTTCCCACACACATACTTACAATTCCGTATTTACTTCCTCGGCGTTTCATTTCGTCGAATAATTGAACTGATAGTTTTGCTCCGGTGCAACCCAGTGGGTGTCCCAGTGCGATTGCGCCACCGTTTACGTTTACGATATCTGGATTGATTTCTAATTCACGGACAACTGCCAATGCTTGTGAGGCGAATGCTTCGTTTAATTCAATTAAATCAATATCTTTCAATTGTAAACCGGCTTGTTTTAAAGCTTTTGGAATTGCTTTTACAGGACCAATCCCCATGATTCTTGGTTCAACTCCTGCGGAAGCAAAGTTTACTAAACGGGCTATAGGTTCCAAATTCAATTCTTTCACCATTTCTTCGCTCATGATTAAGACGAATGCAGCTCCATCACTCATTTGAGAAGAGTTCCCTGCAGTTACACTTCCGTCTGCAGCAAAAACAGGTCTTAAACCGGCTAATGCTTCTATAGATGTTCCGGCTCTTGGGCCTTCATCTTTGGTGACAGTATACGATTTCGTTTCTTTTTTGCCTTTTTCATTAATGAAAGTTTGTTCGATGGTAATAGGAACAATTTGTTTATCGAATTTTCCTTCTGCTTGTGCTTTCAAAGCTTTTATGTGTGAATTATAAGCAAACTCATCCTGATCGGCTCTGGAGATATTGTATTGTTTGGCAACAGCTTCAGCAGTAAGTCCCATTCCCCAATAGTAGTCTTCGTGTCCTTCTTTTGCAACAGCGTAATCAGGAGTTGGTTTGTAACCTCCCATCGGAATAAAACTCATACTTTCAGCACCACCTGCAATTATACAATCGGCCATTCCTGATTGGATTTTGGCTGTAGCCATCCCTATGGTTTCCAAACCAGAAGCACAATATCTGTTTACGGTAACACCTGGCACATCTTCGATTTTCAATCCCATCAAAGAGATTAAACGCCCCATGTTCAACCCTTGTTCTGCTTCCGGCATAGCATTTCCAACCATTACATCATCAATGCGCTTTTTGTCAAAATCAGGCAACTCATTCATCATGAACTCGATGGTTTCAGCGGCCAATTCATCAGGTCTTTTAAATCGGAACACACCTTTTGGAGCTTTCCCCACGGCTGTTCTGTATGCTTTTACTATATATGCTGTTTTCATAACTATTATTTTGAATTTTGAATTATAAATTTTAAATGAAGTTCATTCGTAATTTGTAATTCATAATTTATAATTTAAAATTAATTGCGAAGTGGTTTCCCTTTGGTTAACATATATTGGATACGCTCCAATGTTTTTCTTTCGGTGCAAAGTGATAGGAATGCTTCACGTTCGATGTCTAATAAATATTGCTCAGATACTAAGGTAGGCTCAGATAAATCACCACCCGCCATTACATAAGCCAGTTTATTGGCAATTTTTTTATCGTGTTCAGAGATGTATTTACCGGCCTGCATTTGGTCAGTACCTACTAAGAACATTCCTAGCGCTTGTTTTCCAAGAACTTTCACATCCGTTCTGCGAATTGGTTGTGTGTAACCAGCTTCAGCCATTAACAAAGCATGTTTTTTAGCCTCGGCGATCTGACGGTCTTTGTTCACTACAACAATATCTTTTCCAGCTTGAAGAATTCCTAAATCGAATGCTTCATGAGCTGAGGTAGACACTTTTGCCATAGCAACAGTCAGGAAATATTCTTGCAGAACATTTAATTCCACATCATTTTTGCGGAATAAATCGGATGCTCTTAATGTCATTTCTTTTGAACCTCCACCACCTGGAATTACACCAACTCCAAATTCTACCAATCCAATATATGATTCAGCGGCAGCAACCACTTTGTCAGCATGCAAACTCATTTCGCAACCACCACCTAATGTCATTCCGTGTGGCGCAACAATAACTGGGATTCCAGAATAACGTACACGCATCATTGTGTCTTGGAACATCTTGATAGCCATATTCAATTCGTCATATTCCTGTTCAACAGCCATCATAAATATCATTCCGATATTCGCTCCCACAGAGAAATTTGCCGCTTGATTTCCAATCACCAAACCTTGGTATTCTTTTTCAGCTAAGTCAATTGCTTTGTTTATTCCTTGCAGTACATCGCCACCAATAGTATTCATTTTAGATTGGAATTCTAAGTTCAAAATTCCGTCTCCTAAATCTTGAATGATTGCTCCGCTATTGCTCCATACTTTTTTGCTTTCGCGAATGTTGTTCAAAATGATAAATGCATCTTGTCCAGGAACCTTAGTTTGCGCTTTTGTCGGAATATTATAGAAATATGTAGCTCCTTCTTTTACGGTATAAAAACTAGAGCTTCCAGAAGCTAGCATATCATTTACCCAAGCAGCAGGTTCTAAACCTTCCGCTTTCATGATTTCGATTCCTTTTGCAACACCAATGGCATCCCAAATTTCGAAAGGACCATTTTCCCATCCGAAACCGGCTTTCATTGCATCATCAATTTTGTATAATTCATCTGTGATTTCAGGAACTCTGTTAGAAACGTAGGCAAACATTCCAGCAAAACTTTTTCTGTAGAATTCACCTGCTTTGTCTTTCCCTTTTACCAGAACTCTAAAACGATCAATAGGTTTATCGATAGTTTTTGTCAATTCTAAAGTTGCAAAAGAAGCTTTTTTAGCCGGACGATATTCCAATGTGTCTAAATCCAAAGACAGAATGTCGCGATCTACTTTTTTATAAAAACCTTGTCCTGTTTTACTTCCAAACCATTTGTTCTCCACCATTTTGTTGATGAAATCCGGAAGTTTGAATAATTCATGTGCTTCGTCGTTTGGACAGTTTTCATAGATTCCGTTAGCAACATGAACTAGAGTATCCAATCCAACAACATCAACAGTACGGAAAGTAGCAGATTTTGGTCGGCCAATTACTGGACCGGTTAATTTATCTACTTCTTCAATAGTTAGTCCCATTTCTTTAACCAAATGGAATAAACTCTGAATTCCAAAGATCCCGATTCGGTTTCCGATAAAAGCTGGAGTATCTTTGGCTACAACCGAAGTTTTACCCAAGAATTTTGAACCGTATGTAGTTAGGAAGTCTAAAACTTCAGATGAAGTTTGTGGACCAGGTATGATTTCGAATAATTTTAAATAACGGGCAGGGTTGAAAAAGTGTGTTCCGCAGAAGTGTTTCTGAAAATCGTCACTTCTTCCCTCACTCATAAAGTGAATCGGAATTCCCGAAGTGTTTGAAGTAACCAAAGTTCCCGGTTTTCTGAATTTTTCAATTTGTTCAAAAACCAATTTTTTGATATCCAAACGCTCAACAACTACTTCAATAATCCAATCAACAGTTGCAATTTGCGCCATGTCATCGGTTGTATTTCCAGTCGTAATGCGATTGGCAAATTTTTGATTGTAAATCGGGGATGGCTTTGATTTTAATGAATTAGCCAAATGCTCGTTCACCAATCGGTTTCTTACAATTTTACTTTCTAAAGTAAGACCTTTTTTGGCTTCAGCATCAGTAAGTTCTCTTGGAACGATATCCAAAAGCAAAACTTCTACACCAATATTGGCAAAATGGCAGGCAATTCCAGACCCCATAATTCCGGATCCGATTACTGCAACTCTTTTAATTACTCGTTTCATACGTGGTTTTTATTTGTTTTTTATGTGATCCCGATAACGATCATGAGGTATCGCCTTTCTCAATTATTGATTGTTTTTTTGATTGTTGGCGATTTCATTTTCCTTTTTTTCGGGTTGATTAAAAATATTTTTTTCATGAATTAACTCATTGATGATTTCGGCCACTTCTATAAAATGGTTCAATTTTTCATCAGAAATATGTTGCCTAACCGTTTCATTAAATTTTAAAACTGTATTTTTTGACAGTTCTCTTTTTTCTTTACCAAAATCTGTCAGGTAAATCAAAACGCCGCGACCGTCTTCAGGATTCTTTTTTCGGATGATTAATCCTTTTTCCTCCATTGACTTTAAGGTTCTGGTCAAACTTGTCGCTTCCATTCCCATTTTTGGTCCCAATGCGGTTGAGGGCGTTCCTTTTTCTTTATCCATACTTAGCAAAGCAAAACCTGTTGCCATTGTTGCGCCGTATTTAGAGGCTTCCTCGTTGTACATTCTTGAAACAGCTTGCCAAGTTGCACGTAAAATATAATCTAATGTTTTGTCTTTCATAAGTAACTATATCGATTTCAAATATAATAAAAAATATACTATGCATGCATAATAAAATATGTTTTTTTTAATTTTTTATAAATATAGATAAAAAACTCCTTTGAAATAAGGAGTTTGAAAATATTATGCACGCCCAGTATATTTTCGTTTTAACAAAGAAAAGATGCTTTTTTGAGCTCTAAAAAAGAGATGAAATTGTGTTTCTAATTAAATCAAATGCACGAGAGTGGAATATATTTTTCTTACTTTGGTAAAAAAAAATACAATCATGAAATTTATATCAAACCGAACCATAATCATAAAATCACTTATAGCCGCATTTATTATTTTGGGAATCAAAAATTTTATTTTCAAAAATCTTTCTCTTTTCGGGCAGGATTTTCATGATTTGATAGAACTCTCGGATATTACGATAATTTTTACGGGTGCGTTTTTTGTGTTCGGATTATTATTGGCCGCAACCATGACCGATTTCAAAGAGAGTGAAAAGATTCCCGGAGAAGTAGCTTCAAATTTGGAAGCAATCAAAGATTGGATTTATCTGGCTTTCAGAGCGCCAAGAACTGGAACCTCCGATTTGTGTAAGGAAGAATTAAACAGTGCATTTTTACGTCAAGAAATGCTTACCATTACCGATGGCATCATTTCATGGATTTATTCCAGCGGTAAAGATTCTACCGTTATCTTTCCGTTAATAAGAAAGTCCAATGAAATTGCTTATTATTTTGCCGAAAGAGGTGTCGATAAAGAAGCCATAAAAGGAATTCAGGAAAACACCAACGCGATGCGAAAACAGCTTACTCGGGCGTATTCGATTTCCAGAAATAATTTCATTAAGCCTGCATATACTTTGCTTCAAAGCATTTTGTTCATAGTGATGTCTCTTTTACTGATTACCAAATTCAAAAGTCCATCAGCCGATTATTTAGTGACCTCTGCCATTACGTTTTTATTTTGCTATTTGTATTTATTGATTAGCGGCCTGGACGATCCTTTTGATATTTTCAATGGAGATACCAATGTCGATTTAAAACCCATTGACCGATTCAAACAAAGATTGGTTTCAGATTTTTTGGTTTGATTTACAAATTTTCCGAAGTCATTTCGGTTAGTAAGTGTCTTAAGTATTAGTAAAAATAAATCTTTATTTATGTCTCATAAAGAAACATGAACTACAAAATATCATTTAAGGAAAGAGCCAAGTTAGGCATGGGTCCAAGCGATCACCAGTTACCTTAGAAGAGCTAAAAGCTCAAGCAAAAAAAGAGTTTAAAAATTTATAAATAATCAAAAGTGTCCCAATTCAGGACGCTTTTATATTTCTATCACCTTTTGAATTATTTATCCTTTCTTAAATTCCCCACTATCCACATCTTTCAAAAACTTAATCACACCAGTGAAGTAGGCTTTGGGATCATCGTATTGCGAAAGATGACTGCCGTTCGGGCAAAACAAAAAGCGTCCGTTTTGTACTTCATTGGCGATCCATTTCATGTGTTCGGGATCCATAGTGTCGTATTTAGAACCGATACTGAGGGTAGGAACCGTCAGGGTTTTTAGTCGGGCTTTGACGTTCCAGTTTTTTAAGGAAGCATTTCCCGTGATGCCAAATTCACTATGGCCTTGCATGAAAACATATACTTCAGGATTGATGTGTTTGAAACATCTGTTGATCGATTCCGGCCATTCTTCCAAAGGTTTTCTTAGAATGTGTTCTGTGTAATAATGTTTGAACAACAGTTCACTGTATTTTGGATTCTCAAAATCGTTGTTTTTCTCGATCTCCTGTAATTGTTTGAGGATTTTCGGATCCATTTGCGGCGCCAGAACTTCTTTTGCGTAAGCATTATATTCAGGAATGCTGGCCATCATATTCGAAATAATCAAGCCTTTCAAGTTCTTTTGGTATTTTAAGGCATATTCCATCGCGAGGATTCCGCCCCAGGATTGTCCTAATATATAAAAGTTAGAACTGTCTAAACCCAAAGCGATACGCACTTGTTCCACTTCTTCTACAAAACGTTCGTTTGTCCAAAGTTTATCGTCTTTAGGCTGGTCGCTGTAATAAGAACCCAATTGATCGTAATAAATGTACTCGATGCTTTCGTTAGGGAAATAACCGTCAAAGCATTCGTATAATTCATGCGTCAGTCCGGGGCCGCCGTGAAGCAAAAGCACCTTTATTTTAGGGTTGTTGCCAACCCTTTTGGTCCAGACTTTAAAAGTTCCAATTGGAGTTTTTACAGGAATCATTTTAATGCCTCCTGTAAGTTGATCATCACGTTGCGAAAAATCTAAATAATTGTCTTTTATAGCATCTTCTTTTGGTTTTTCGTTACAATTAGAAAATAAAAAGATACTGAACAGCAAACAAATTATGATTTTTAGCTTCATGATTTCAGTGTATTTATGGAAATCTAATTGTAGATTTTGTGAAATAAATCAATATATTTCTCCATAACAATTTTTCGTTTTAGTTTCAGGGTAGGAGTGAGATGTCCGCCTTCAATAGACCAGGTATCAGCGGTCATTTCGAAACGTTTGATTTTTTCCCAATTTCCAAATTTGTCATTTAGTTTGTCAATTTCTTCTTGTACACGCTCAATGACTTTTGGGTTGGCAATAATTTCCTCATTGGTGGTTCCAATGTTTACATGATGAATTTTAGCCCATTCTTTAATGAATTCAAAACTAGGTTGAATGAATGCGGCCGGCATTTTCTGACCATCACCAATCACCATGATTTGTTCAATAAAACGAGATTGTTTCATTACGTTTTCAATCAGTTGGGGAGCAATATATTTCCCACCTGAAGTTTTGAACATTTCTTTTTTACGGTCGGTGATTCTAAGGAAACCTTCAGCATCAATTTCGCCAATGTCTCCCGTATGAAAATAGCCGTTTTCAATAACTTCTGAGGTTAGTTTTTCATCTTTGTAATAGCCCATCATTACGTTAGGTCCTTTGCAAAGAATTTCTCCGTCTTCGGCTATTTTAACTTCTACATTGTCAATTGGTTTTCCAACGGTACCCACTTTGAATCCTTTATTCCTCATGTCGTTTACAGCAATAACAGGAGATGTTTCGGTCAAACCGTAGCCTTCCATTACCGGGATTTCGGCGGCGGCAAAAATTCGGGCTAATCGTGGTTGTAATGCGGCAGAACCCGAAACCATTAAATCCAAATTACCTCCTAAACCTTCTTTCCATTTACTGAAAATTAATTTTCGGGCAATTTTAAGTTCGAATTCATACCAAGCGCCATTAGCACCATAAGGTTGGTATTTCAGTCCCAAATCAATCGCCCAAAAGAAAAGTTTCTTTTTGATTCCGGTTAATTGAGTTCCTTTTTCGTAAATTTTATCGTAAACTTTTTCCAATAATCTCGGAACTGCAGTGATAACCGTTGGTTTTACTTCTTTGATGTTGTCACTGATTTTATCGATTGATTCTCCAAAATAAACCGATACACCATAGTATTGATATAAATACAAAATCATTCTTTCGAAAATATGACAGATAGGAAGGAAGCTCAAGGCACGACTATGACCAGCTTCAAAAGGAATTCGGGACGCACTGTTCAGTACATTAGATACAATATTTTTGTGTGAAAGCATTACGCCTTTTGGTTTTCCAGTGGTTCCTGAAGTATAAATTATTGTCGCTAAATCATCTGTTTTTACATTGTTTTTTCTTTCTTCAACCTCATTTTGATTGCTTTCGTCCGCACCAAGGCTGAGTAATTCTTTCCAATTTTTACAACCACTGATTTCGTTAAAAGAATAAACTTCTATTAGGGCAGGAACTTTATCACGGATTAAATTTACTTTTCTAAGTACTTCTTCATCCGATACAAAACAATATATAGACCCGGAATGATTCAGGATATATTCATAATCGTTTTCTGAAATAGTCGGATAAATAGGAACTGTTTGCGCACCGGTTTGCAAAATTCCAATATCCATAATGTTCCATTCAGTTCTGTTATTGGTAGAAATGAGGGCAAGTTTATCGTCTTTTTTTATCCCCATTCGAAGTAAAGCCCTCGAAATAGCATTGGCTTTGGCGATATATTCATCAGTAGAGGTTTTTTTCCAAACTCCATTTTGCTTGGTCACCAATGCATCTGGAATATTGAAGTTTTCTTGCTGATAATAAGGAAAATCAAAAAGGCGAGATATGTTTGTCATTATAGGAATAATTGAAATTTTTTCGCAAATTAAATAAAAATTAATAATCTTTTTTGTTTTTTAAAAATTAAATGACAAAAAAGAAGCAGTAGGATTGATATTCAACGAAATCGATTTCTTTCGGATCCCAAATAACTGCTTAATGACCTTTCAAATTGTGCATTATTTACTAATAAAATATAAATGAAGGTATTAAATTTCTGTTTTTAAAGGTGTAGTAATTTTATTTTTAGCGAGAAACATTGGTTTTGAGATGCGTATGTTTTTATGATTTGGGAGATAAAGGATTATTCAATTTCATCCACATAATCCTTAACTCTTTCGCCCATGATATACATTTTATTTTTGGTATAATGAATCGAAAATTGCACTACAATCCAATCGTTGTTTTCCTCATCATTGTTTTTGTAATAAAGCGAATAGGAGGCACTATTAAATCCTTCTTTGAATATCGGAATTCCTTTTTCAGAACATTCAATTCCCCAGCTAATATCTTTTTTACTCAGGTCTTCAAATTGGAAAGTTCCACTACCATTGGCATTCAGTTGAACGATAGGTTCTGTTTTTCCTTCATAGAGATACAATCCTGTTACCGGATATCCTATAGTTGTTGTAATAAAATGGTCCTGATCTTTGACGGTAATTTTGTTAATTTCAATTTGGCCGTAAGAATGGGTTACACAAAGAAAAAGTGTAATGAAAAATAAATTAAGGGTTTTCATTTTTGTAGGTTATTTTAGGGTTGTTGAATATCTTAAAAAAGCAGGGGCAGTACTTTTATAGGATTTTAATTTTTGTTCTTGTCCGTCTCTGTAAATCGAGCAATTTCGAAGAAAGCAAATCTAATGAAATTAGTGCTAACAAAATCAATAAAATTTGTGTTGCGGAGTGGAAGGAATAAAAATAAAATTCTAGAGTTTATCGAATTGAGTATTAAAGCTTTCCTTGTAAATTGAAAGACTTGAGTGTCCAAAATTTTGTTTTTTAGCTATGAAATACCTTCAAAGAATTACTAGTGAAAGGAGAATTAATGGAGAAGTCAAAAAGATTTTTTTGGCAAGGGTTTATAACTATTCATTTTCTGAATTTAGAGTAAACCTTGCAAGGTGCTTTTTCTAATTAATTGGGCTGTATTTTTTGAGTTGGATTTTTTTAAAATGTTTTTACGATGTTGTTTTACCGTATTCACACTGATAAAAAGAGTATCGGCAATCTTGGTATTATCCAAGCCTTCGGCAATTAGTTTAATAATATCAATTTCTCTTTTCGAAAACTCTGAAATACATTCTGAATTCTCACAAACATCAATATTCATATAAGATACTTCGCCATTCAGTCCGATTAGGGAATATTGATAGGTGTTGTTTTTAGTCAGGTGGTCAATCTTGGTGTGAATATTTAATGATTTTCCGAATCCTCCTTTAGAATCTAAAGTAAGCACGATTGCCTGATGGTTTAGCATACAATAGTCTCCGTTTTTCATTCGGCTTCTAAAGCTGTAATTTATTTTATAGTTGGTTAATTTGTCAACCCCCAATTTTTTATAAAAGAAATCAGCTATTGATGCTTCCGCTTTTGAAATGAATTCGATATCGTCAGGATGAATGGTTCCAAGAATATCATTGAAAGTAACCGTTTCGGGATCAAAACCGTGGATTTCAGTTATTTCAGAACTGATGTTGGACAACGACATATCATAGAAGTCCACAATGTAAAAGTAGAAAGGGCCGGTGCTGATTATGGCACTGGTAATTTGATCGAATTGTATTGACGATAATAAGGTGTTTTCAATGGCCTTTTTCTGAGTGCCAACCCAAACGGAATGTAGTTTATCTATTTCATTGCCCATAAGGGACAAATTAATGTAAAAATTTTTTAACTGTCAATTGTTAAACGAAATAAAGGCGTAATAGCTTGATAAATATAGATTAAGTAAGAGAGGGCTTATCAAAAAACTATAGCTTGCATTTTGTTGTTTTTTCATAAAAAAAGCGCTCACCTCGATGAACGCTTTTAAATATTTAAATGATTTTACTTAGATTTTCTCAATCCATTTTCTGGCATTCACAAAAGCTTCGTGCCAAGGGGTAACTTCATCGTTTCTGTCTTTTGGATAATGTGCCCAGTTCCATTGGAAAGTAGAACGCTCAATGTGTGGCATCATCACTAAATGTCTTCCTGTTGTATCACACATCATTGCGGTGTTATAATCAGAACCGTTTGGATTGGCAGGATAACCTTCGTAGCCATATTTACCTACGATGTTGTAGTGCTCTTCGGCCATTGGTTTGCTAAATTTTCCTTCACCATGTGAAACCCAAACTCCTAGTGTTGCGCCTGCAAGAGTTGATAGCATCACCGAATTGTTTTCTTGTATTGTTACAGAAGTAAAGATGCTCTCATGTTTGTGGCTCTCGTTGTGCAACATTTGTGGTTTTTGCGTGTGTTCCGTATTGATTAGCCCTAATTCAATGAACAATTGACATCCATTACAGATTCCAACAGATAAAGTGTCTTCTCTTTTGAAGAAATTGGTTAAAGCTGTTTTCGCTTTTTCATTGTACAAAAAGGCTCCGGCCCAACCTTTGGCAGAACCCAAAACATCTGAATTCGAGAATCCACCCACCGCACCGATAAACTGAATGTCTTCCAGGTTTTCACGTCCTGAAATCAAATCGGTCATGTGGACATCTTTCACATCAAAACCGGCTAAGTACATTGCGTTTGCCATTTCACGTTCCGAATTACTTCCTTTTTCACGAATGATCGCTGCTTTTGGACGTGGTTTCGAATTGTCGATTACAGGTGCTTTTCCTGTAAAGTGTGCCGGGAAAGTATAGTTTAAAGCTTGGTTTTTATAATTGTCAAAACGTGCTTGTGCAGTTCCGTTTTTAGATTGTTTTTGATCCAACAAGAAAGACGTTTTAAACCAGATGTCTCTGTATTTTGCAATGTCTAATTTGCATGGGCCAAAGTCTAAAGTTGCTTCATGAGTGGCATTTCCTAATTTGTAGAAAGCTACACCGTTTTGGTTTAACTTGCTCTCCACTGCCAAGTCGTCTTTAGCTTGGAAAACAATCGCAATATTTTCAGCAAAAAGATATTTGATAATGTCTTTTTCTTCAAAAACAGAGAAATCGATTTTAGCACCTAAATTCACATCTGCAAAACACATTTCCAATAAAGTAGTAATCAAACCACCACTTCCAATGTCATGACCTGCAAGGATGTTATTGTCTAAAATTAATTCCTGGATTGTATTGAAGGCGCTTTTGAAAAAGGCTGCATCTTTAATTGTTGGTGTTTCGTTTCCGATGGTATTCAGGATTTGTGCAAAAGAAGATCCTCCTAATTTGAAGTCGTCTTGTGACAAATTGATATAGTAAATAGAACCACCATCTCTTTGTAAAACAGGTTCTACTACTTTTCGAATATCAGTACAATTTCCTCCAGCAGAAATAATTACCGTTCCCGGAGCAATTACCTCGTCATTTGGATATTTTTGTTTCATTGAAAGTGAATCCTTTCCTGTTGGAATATTGATTCCCAATTCGATTGCAAAGTCGGAACAACCTTCTACAGCAGCATACAAACGAGCATCTTCTCCTTCGTTTTTACAAGCCCACATCCAGTTAGCTGAAAGAGAAATTCCTTTCAATCCGTCTTTAATTGGAGCCCAAACGATATTTGATAAAGATTCAGCAATCGCATTTCTGCTTCCCGCAACAGGGTCAATCAAGGCAGAGATAGGAGCGTGACCAATTGAAGTCGCAACACCTTCTTTTCCTGAATAATCCAAAGCCATTACACCACAATTGTTTAATGGCAATTGCAATGGTCCTGCACATTGTTGTTTGGCTACTTTTCCGCCTACGCAACGGTCCACTTTATTGGTCAACCAGTCTTTACAAGCTACGGCCTCTAATTGCAATACTTGCTCTAAATAAGTTGCTATGTTTTTTACGCTGTATTCTAAACCAGCATAGTTGTAATCGATAGTTTTATCAGTCATTACTGTTTTTGGAGAACTTCCGAAGAAATCTTCCAAGGCGTAATCCATTGGTTTTAAACCAGTCGATTTTGATTGGAATGTAAAACGGTGATCGCCGGTTACGTCACCCACTTGGTACATTGGAGAGCGCTCTCTGTCTGCAATTCTTTGTAAAATGTCAATGTCTTTTTTACCAATGACCAATCCCATTCTTTCTTGAGATTCGTTACCAATAATTTCTTTTGCAGATAGGGTAGGATCGCCCACAGGCAATTTGTCTAAATCAATTAAACCTCCTGTTTCTTCCACTAATTCTGAAAGGCAGTTTAAGTGTCCACCCGCGCCGTGATCGTGAATTGAAACGATAGGGTTATTGTCACTTTCTACCAAACCACGAATGGCATTGGCAGCACGTTTTTGCATTTCCGGATTAGAACGTTGCACTGCATTCAATTCGATTCCTGAACCAAAAGCTCCCGTATCTGCTGATGAAACTGCAGCTCCACCCATTCCGATTCTGTAATTTTCTCCACCCAAAATAACGATTTTATCGCCTTCTTGTGGTTTGTGTTTGATGGCTTGGTCTAACTTTCCGTAACCAATTCCACCTGCTTGCATGATTACTTTATCGTAACCAATTTTACGGTTGTTTTCTTCGTGTTCGAAAGTAAGAAGAGAACCTGTAATTAATGGTTGCCCGAATTTATTTCCAAAATCAGAAGCTCCGTTAGAAGCTTTGATCAAAATATCCATTGGTGTCTGGTACAACCATTTTCTTTCTTGAACAGCGTCTTCCCAAGGTCTGTTTTCTTCCAATCTTGAGTAAGATGTCATGTAAACGGCTGTTCCCGCCATTGGTAGAGAACCTTGTCCTCCAGCCAAACGGTCACGAATTTCTCCACCCGAACCTGTTGCAGCTCCGTTGAAAGGTTCTACAGTAGTTGGGAAATTGTGCGTTTCTGCTTTTAATGAGATAACCGAATCAAATTCTTTTATTTCATAAAAATCAGGTTTGTCGGCAGTTTTAGGTGCAAATTGCTGTACTCTCGGCCCTTTTACAAAAGCGACGTTATCTTTGTAAGCAGAAACGATATCGTTAGGGTTTTCTTGTGATGTTTTCTTGATTAATTTGAAAAGAGATGTTTCTTTTTCTTCACCATCAATAACAAAAGTTCCGTTGAAAATTTTGTGACGACAGTGCTCTGAATTGGCCTGTGAAAAAGCGAAAATCTCAGAATCAGTTAATTTTCTACCTAATTTGGTTGCCAAATTATCTAAATAATCCACTTCTTCAGGACTTAGAGACAATCCTTCCTGTTTGTTGTAAGCAGCAATATCATCAATATTCAGAATAGGTTCCGGTTTGATATTGATGGTAAAGATATCTTGGTTTAACTCAGTATATTTTTGAGAAAGCATTGGGTCGAAATCAGAGAAATCGGCTGTTACTTTATAAAATTCTTCGATTCTGATGATTCCGGGAATTCCCATGTTTTGGGTAATTTCAACCGCATTGGTACTCCAAGGCGTAATCATGGTAGCGCGAGGACCAACAAAAAAATCCGTCAGAACGGATTTCTCTATTTTATTTGAATTGGCAAAAAGCCAGTTAAGTTTTGAAATGTCTTGAGCCGAAATTTCGTTTTGCGTTTGTACTGCAAAAACAGTTTTGCTTTGGTTTTCAAAGAAATGAATCATTGTTGTGTAGTTTGTTGTATGACGGTGCAAATTTAGTTTAAATAAATAGCAAGAGCAAATGAGAAAGAGAAGACTTTTTAAAAAATTATTCCGGGAAAGTTTTGCTCTGATATGCTCCCAAATCCGGAGGTAAAGTTCTGGTGTTTCCTAAAATATCCAAGAGGATGTTGAACGCCGGATTCCCTTTTGCGAAAGCGGCTGAAGTCTCGTCAATATTGAATTTATTTTGAGAAACGTCCAGAAATTTAGGATCTTTATTTAAGATGATAGCATTGTAATGCGTAGGATCTGTTTCAAACTGATAATCGGGATTTGTACTAAATGAATTGGAAACATTGTCAAATTTGAGCAGACAATTATTGAATTGGTATTCAAATAAAGCGTCTGATTTTTTGTTTAAAATCATTTCATTGGAGTAAGAACCGTAAATAATACAGTTATTGAAAGTGGCAGCGGTTAAATTTTTTGATTCCGGAACTGCTCCCAGGATATAATTGCCGACGGAAACGGCCACTTGTTTTGAACTGTTCCAGTTGTTATTGAAAGTGCAATGGGTAAACTGGTAATTTCCACCGTACGAGCATTCCAAACTGGCTTGTCCGGCATTATTGATAACGATATTTTCTCCTTCAATTTTTGCAGTTTGTGCCAAAATTCCATAGTTGGTACAATTGTAAATTTGGGTGTTTTTTATGCTGACCGTTGTGCCGTCATTGTTTTGAATCAATAAACCAATAGTTGCATTTTTGATGGTGAGATGATTCAAGTTGTTGTTGGTACTGCCATCGGTGAGCCAAATAGTTCCCCATTGTCCCGGTACATCCGAAAAATCAGGTTCCAGTCGGTCGCCTTCAAAAATGACTTCATTTTCAAGTTTGTCAGTTGTCGATACCGTTCCGTTTACTTTTATAGAGCCGCTGTTGGCTACAATCAATCCGGAATTAGCATGAAAATGGACTCGGGATCCTGCATCAAAAGTGGCTGTTTTTCCTGACGGGACAGCTGCATAGCCGTAAATTACATAGGGTTTTGTATTGGTAAAATGGAGTTCATTTCCGTTAATGGGATCATTTTCATCGAGATAAAAACCATCAATTTCTTCGTCACCAACTGGAAGTGTTTCGGTAGTTCCGTCTTCAAATCGCTGAGGGTATAGAAAAACAGCATCCTTAATAAGGGTTACTAATGCTACCTTTTGAAGATTTTCTCCACCATCAAATTGAATTTGGTCTGTATATAAAAAATCTGTAGGATTCGCATCCGCTATATTGGCAGTTGTTTCTATGAAAATATACAAACTGTCGTTGGCCAAAAGATCTACATTGTTGAAAACCTTTCCTTCGGTTCCCTGCATTCCGTCAACGGTCATTCGGTATTTGGAATTCAGCCCTTTTCCGAATTGGATTGTTGGTATGGTGATGTCCTTTTTGCTGTGATTGTATACTTTTAGTGTGTAGGTACTGGAACCGATATCTGTGAAAACAGTATCTAAATAGACGGTATCTTTTGAAAATGCCAAATCTCCTGTGCTGGCTACTGTATCAAAATCAGAGCGGCATGAGCCGATTGACAGTAGGATTCCAATAAAAAAAAGGAAAGATAACGTGCGCATTTTTGATAGATTTTTGGTAAAAGTAGGAAAAAACTAATTTGAATTTAGGAATGATTTTAAAATTTGAATTCACAATAACCATTGCATTTGTTATTTTGTAACTTATCTTTTATTTAATTTTACATTTCTAAAGCAGTAAACATGACATTCGATAAAGAAAAAATCCTTCACTATTGTAATAAGGTGTCAAAAAACACCTTGATGGAAACCCTAAATATTGTATATACAGATGCCGGAGAAGGTTTTCTGGTAGCGACTATGCCTGTAAATCCATCAGTTCATCAGCCTATGGGATTGTTGCATGGCGGGGCTTCAGTAGCTTTGGCCGAAAGTGTGGGTAGTGCGGCCTCGATGCTGTTTGTTAACTCGGAAGTCAGTGAAGTTCGCGGAATAGAAATCGCGGCAAATCACCTCAAAGCCAAACGTGATGGGATGGTAACGGCTACGGCTAGAATAATTCATCAGGGGAGAAGTATTCATCTTTGGGAAATACGAATTACTGATGAGCAAGACAATTTGATTTCGCTTTGCAAATTGACGAATATGGTTTTGCCAAAAAGAAAAAGTGAAGATAAATAATGAAAGTGATTTTAGATAAAGTCCAAAAACAATTGGAACAACATTTACCTTTTGTAGTCTATTGTAAACCCAATTCCGATACGGTTACAGGACTGTTTCAACAAAATGACTCTTTGTATCATGTAAGTGATTTTAGTGAAAAAGGCTTTGTTTTTTCTTCTTTTGATGGTAATCAAACGTATATCATTCCAGAGAATCAATCGGAGAGAAGTAGTGCCGTCTGGGATAAAAAAGAGATTGCTTTGGTTGATAAAGAAGGCAGTTTGCCAGATGAAGCATCCAAAAAGAACTTTGTAGATCTGGTAACCAAAGGGATTCGCGCCATAAAAAACAACGAATTCAAGAAAGTGGTTTTGTCCCGAAAAGAAACGGTTGATTTGGCTGATTTCGATTTGGTTTTGACTTTCGAGAAATTGGTTCAGTTGTATCCTTCGACTTTTGTGTATTGTTTTTATCATCCAAAGGTAGGAACTTGGTTGGGTGCCAGTCCCGAGCAATTATTGAAAGCAAAGGATACTGTTTTTGAGACAATTGCTTTGGCGGGAACACAGAAAGATACCGGTTTGACGGAAACAATTTGGGAGCAGAAAGAAAAAGAAGAACAACAATTTGTTACTGATTATATCGTGGCAAAGCTTGAAAACGTTGCCGAGGAAGTTCTGGTTTCCAAACCATATAGTGTGAAGGCGGGAAGTATTTGGCATATCAAAACGGATATTTCGGGGACTTTGAATTCTGATTCGCATTTAAAGGAAGTTATTGCTTTGCTGCATCCAACACCTGCGGTTTGCGGTTTGCCGAAAGATGATTCAAAAGCTTTTATTTTGAAGAATGAAAACTATGACAGGACTTTTTATACGGGTTTTATGGGGGAGTTGAACAGTAGTTCTAAACCCAATTCCGTACATACTGATTTGTTTGTAAATTTGCGCTGCATGCAAATAGAATTTGGCTCAAAACCTGGAATAGTAAAAGCACATTTATATATGGGCTGTGGGATTACCAAAGACAGTGTTCCTGAGAAAGAGTGGGAGGAAAGCGTTAATAAGTCTATGACGATGAAGAGGAGTTTTTTAAGTTAGAATTCAGAAAACAGAAAAATTGCAATGACAATAATAATAGCAATGTCAATTCCAATGATAATGAAGAAAATAGAGAAATGAGAATTTCGATTGATTTTGTTTTTTAGGTTTTGCTATCGCTATTGAAATTAATGAAATAAAAATACAACATAGATGAAATTAGATATACTAGCTTTTGGAGCGCATCCTGATGATGTGGAATTGGGTTGTGCAGGAACTATTTTAAAAGAAGTATCCTTAGGGAAGACCGTTGGGATTGTAGATTTGACCAGAGGCGAATTAGGAACTAGAGGTTCAGCTGAAATTAGAGATCAGGAAGCGAATGCTGCCGCAAAAATATTGGGTGTCTCTGTTCGGGAGAATTTGAATTTCCGAGATGGATTTTTTGTGAATGACGAAAAGCATCAGTTGGAAATTATAAAAATGATCCGTAAGTACCGTCCTGAAATTGTTTTGTGCAATGCTATTGACGATCGTCATATCGATCACGCGAAGGGAAGTAAACTGGTTTCGGATGCGTGTTTCTTATCGGGACTAATGAAAATTGAAACGGTGGTGGATGGTGAAAAGCAAAATTGCTGGAGACCCAAGCTGGTGTATCATTATATTCAGTGGAAAAATATTGAACCGGATTTTGTTGTAGATATTACTGGCTTTACCGATAAAAAGATTGAAACAATACTGGCTTATCGCTCGCAGTTTTATGATCCGACTTCTAATGAACCGGAATCTCCGATTACGAGTAAAAACTTCTTGGAAAGCTTAAATTACCGTTCCAGGGATTTAGGAAGGTTAACCGGAGTGGAATTTGCAGAAGGTTTTACGGTTGAAAGATATTTGGCTGTCAATAGTTTAGGAGATTTGATATAATTTTCGTGTAATTTTTTTAAAAAAATCTTTGCGAAAGTAAACATTTGTCTTATATTTGCAACCGCTAAGCAAATGGTGGTTGTAGCTCAGCTGGTTAGAGCATCGGTTTGTGGTACCGAGGGTCGCCGGTTCGAACCCGGTCATCCACCCAAAAGGCAAAAGCCTCGAAGAAATTCGAGGCTTTTTTTGTATGTATAAAAACCGGACTGAAGTACAGTTTTATAAAATGGGACACAACGGACTTTAGCCCGTCGATAAAATAGATAGTTAGATACTTAGTTCCGAAGAAACGGGGCATCTAAATTATTTAAAAAGTAACACCTCAAAAAAGAATTGGACTTGTTTCAAATTTCAATTGTTCTGAATACTGTAAGAAAGAAATATGTAAATTAGTGGCAGTAAGTCCACAAAATACTTTTCACAATTGAAAAAATGACAATCAAAGAAATTTTAAATAAAGCAAAACATCGTCCTTGGGGAATTCCGAGTGAGAATTGGCAATTTTATCAAGAATGGAATAACGTCATTTTTCTTCATTGGGAAGTTAATTATGATGAGTTGAGGAAATATGTCCCGACAGCACTTGAGATCGATTTGTTTGAGGGGAAGCCATGGGTTTCTTTGGTTGCCTTTTCGATGGAAAAGGTCAGACCCAGAAATCTTCCGTATTTTCCTCCGGTTTCTAATTTTTATGAGATTAATATTCGGACTTATATTAAATCAGGAGATAAAACAGGGGTTTACTTTTTAAGTATTGAAGGAGGGAAGAAACTGTCCTGTAAAATTGCAAAAGAAATTTCCGGATTGCCTTATCGTCATTCTGTAATCAGCAGGACTGAATATCAGTACCAATCTTTCAATAAAGAATTTAATGACAATTTTGAAATTGAGTTTCGACTTGGGGGCGAAATAACAAAAAAAACGGAGCTTGACAAATGGCTAACCGAAAGGTATTCGTTGTTTCAGGACATGAATGATTCGATCAATCGGTTTGAAATTCATCATGTCGAATGGCCTATCAGAGAAATTGAAATTGTCAGCTTGGAAGTGAACTATGCCAGGTTTAAGAACTTAATGAGAAACAGTCCTAAAAAAGTGTGCTATTCCGAAGGTGTTCAGGTTGTTTCTTGGGCTAAACAAAAAACGGAAGAATAAAGCTGCCCCTATTTTTTTTTAATGGATAGTGACAAAAAAAGCCTTGAATTGCATCAAGGCTTTTTTTGTATAGGGTTTGCACAAGGGATAGAAGTGGAAATCCTTTTTGGTGATTTTTCATCACCAAAAAGATTAGAACGGATAGCCCGACCCGCTTTTTTCGGCGGGATGTGCCCTAATTATAGTTCTATTTTTTATCTACCAAAGGTCTTAGTGTTCGGTTGGCCAAATCCCAAGCGATTACGAAAGCAAATTGGGTTCTTTTGGCTAATGCGTCAAATTCAATTTTGTCAACTTCATCTGTTTTTTGATGGTAATCCGCGTGGACACCGTTGAATAAGAATACTGCAGGGATACCGTTTTTAGCAAAATTGTAATGATCAGAACGCTCGTAAAAACGGTTTGGATCTTTTGGATCGTTGTATTTGTAATCTAAATCCAGATTAGTGTATTTGGTGTTTGCGATGGTACAGATGTTGTCTAAATCGGTTGACAATCGATCAGCACCGATTACATATACATAATTATTGCTTCCTGCGTGCGCTTCGTCACGACGACCAATCATATCAATATTTATATCACTGATGGTGTTTGCCAAAGGGAACAAAGGGTTTTCTGAATAGAATCGGGAACCGTGCAAACCGTGTTCTTCACCGGTAACATGAAGAAATAAGATAGAACGTTTAGGACCATTTCCTTCTTTTTTGGCTATTTCAAATGCTTGCGCAATTTCGAGCAAAGCCACTGTTCCGGAACCGTCATCATCGGCACCATTATAGATTTCTCCATCTTTCATACCAACGTGATCGTAATGGGCTGAAATAATCACGATTTCTTCCGGTTTTTCAGAACCTTCAATAAATGCCCAGATATTCTCTGAGTCACCCAGTTTTTGACCATATTTCTTGTTTAGATAAGCGGCAGGAATAGGTTGGTAATAATTAACGGCTCCTTTTGGGAAAGGGATATTGTTTTTTTGGTATTGATTGATGAGGTATTTACCTGCTTTTTTCTGACCGGCAGAACCTGTTTCACGACCTTCCATTGAATCGGCAGCTACGATATAAAGATGTGTTTTTAAATCATCGGCAGTAATAGTATTCATGTATTTGGTAGGTTCAACACTATCTGAAAGTGTTTTTTGGGTGGAGCAAGCTGCACTTAAAATAAGTACTAACCCCAATAAGGATAATTTCTTCATTTCTTTAATGTAAATTGATAAATGTGTAAATAGCATATAGTGTCATAATGATGATAAACAAAATTATATTCAGTATGAGAAGCAATATGCTTTTTATAAATGAAATTAATCTTGTTTCACCATAAAAACGATGATGAGCCGGGTAAAAATAGTACATCATCCAACTAATTCCAACAATATTGCAAAGTATTGTGATGAAACTGATAAAATTCGATTCTTCAAAGAATGTCTCTATTTTGTTGATTAGAAAAAGGATTAAAAAAAGCAACAATAAGAAGGAGAAATAATGGAGTGTAAAAATGCCGTGGTCAAAGTAATACCAACGTTTCTTGCTATGTAAAAGCCAAAGAAAAAAAGCGAAGAAAGGCATGAATATAAACAATACCTTAGGTAGATTGTGAATGAAGGATTCCAGAAATTTTTCAATAATCTCTTTATCGGTATTATTGTCTTTAACGACTTGGAATTTTCGGCTAATCCAATAATTAAAATCCGATAGCTTCTCCTTTTGAGTGCTGTGTGCTTGTATGGAATCTAATTCCTGAACGGATTTATAGCCATAGTCAAAAGTTAGTTCTTTTTCGGCAATGTTCCCTTTTTTTAAACTGTCATTTGCTGTTTTTGTAACGTGTTCTGGTGGATTGGCTTTTATTTCAAGGGCATCTTTACCCGGAAAAATGGCGATCGTAAGAAAGGTGACGAAGCTGATAAAAATATACAGCCTTACAGGTGCTAAATAGGATAAGCGTTTTCCCGAAAGGTATTCTTTGGTAAGGGTTGACGGTTTTAATAGCAGATTCCTTATGGTTTTCCAAAAAGCATTTTCATAATGTGTTAGGTCTTCAAAAAAGTGAACGAACAAATGATAAAATGTTTTTCGGGTATCGGTGTTTTCTTGCCCACAATTGGGGCAAAATCTATTTTCGACCACATATCTGCAGTTTAAACAAGTCTTGTCTTTTCTTAAAGCGTCTTTCCCCATAAAACGTACTTTTGGTTGTGGTGGAATCGAAATTATTTTTTCAATACTTCATTCAGGAAAACTTTCATGTGTTCGAAAGAGCGTTTGGCCGCTTTCTCATTATAGGCCGCTCCTTTTGAGTTATCATTTCCAGCTGCAGGATCTGTGAAGGAGTGTACAGCATTAGCATAGTAAATCATTTCCCAATCGGCTTTTGCATCACGCATTTCCTGTTGGAAAGCAGTAACTTCTTCTTTTGAGACGTAAGGATCATCAGCACCATGACATGCCAGTACTTTGGCAGTAATCGGTTCGGTTGCTCTTGCAGCGTCTTTCCCTAAACCACCGTGGAAAGAAACAACACCTTGTATATTCATATGGCTTCTGGCAGCTTCAAGCGCGCCGGTTCCTCCAAAACAGAAACCAATAACCACAATGTTATCCGGATTGGCTCCCGACTTGATTAATTGTTCCAATGCCAATGCAATTCGTTTTTGGTAAATGGATGTATTTTGTTTGTAATAACCGGCATTTTTTCCTGCTTCGGCATAGTCTTTTGGATAATTGCCTTCGCCATAAATGTCGGCTATAAAAGCATAATATCCAAGATTGGCCAGACTTTCTGCTGTGTTTTTGGAGTGTTGATCGATTCCCATCCAGGCAGGAAGAATCAGAATTCCGGGTTTTTGATTGCTTTTTTTAGCCGGACTGATTTCGAAACCGTTTAAAACCTGACTTCCATCACTGTATTTGATAGCTTTCAATTGTGCAAATGACACGCTTGAACATAAAAGCATTCCGCAAAGCAAATGAGTTATTGTTTTCATAATGGTTAAATTTTATACACAAATATCTGAATAATAATAAAGTAAATAATAAATTTAAAAAAAAATAGTACTAAAATTGGAATCATTATGTCAAAAAAGATCTTTTTATATAACGATTTTTTGATTTGAATTATTCACCCGGATGATAGCTGCGTTCCGCATTTTTTTGAACATCTTCCTTATAAAAAAGCACGTCTTTGAATATTCCTTTTTGGTACATCACCGCCTGGTCGTAGAAATGTTTTGATTTTGGATCGCTACTGTTTCCGCCTGCCAGTAATGATTTGGCTTTTATTTTATCTCCAAATTCGACAGCGCATACGAAACTATTGCCGCTGTATCCATATCTCTTTTTGGTGTTTTTCTGATAAGCACTTCTGTAAGCCGGCAAACATCCCCAAAGAGCAGAAGCGTTTGCAATGGGTAAACTTTCTAAATTATCATTGAAAACAGATTCAATTTCTCCAGATATTCGCTGAAACCGATTGATGCTGCCCCAAGAAATTTGCCAGCTTCCAAATTTTGTGTTCAATTCGTTAATTACCTGTTGCAGTTGCGGAAGCATTTGGTCGGCAGTGGCATTTTTAGCAAAAAGTCTGGTGTTTTCCACCTGATCTAATTCTCCTTCTTCGATGTAGGTTTGTTGTATAACGGGATTCAATTTTAATGCCCATTCGTTGGCCAATGTGGTGGCTACGGAATTTTCGGTGGCATAATAATCCCAGTTTTTGAGAATAGTAATTGGTTCAGTCAAATCCGTATAAAGAGAATCTCCGGATTGTACATTTTTTTCAAATGTGCGGATTAAAGCAGGAATCAATTCTTCAAAAATGGAAAGCTTTTTATCATAGCCGTCGGCGATTACTTTGTCTAGAGTATAATGGTTGCCTTTGTCTAATAATCTAACGGCATTTAGCCCTCTGTAGCTTTCACCATCGGGAGCCATATAAGGAGGATAATTTTCTTCTTTTGGACTATTGGCACCAGCCACACTGAAAGGAGTAGAGTTGCAGTTTTGTAACCAGCCATTCGTTGGATTGTATACGTGAACCGTCTCCGAAACATCGTGGAGTCCTTTCCATTCTGTAGTCGAGGTAGTGCCGTCCATAGCTTTTGACCAATTCAGGTGTTTGTCCCGAACAGGAATAAAGTTTCCATGCCAGTAGGCAATGTTACCTTTATTATCCGCATAAACAGTATTATTTGATGTATTGGCTTTTAAATCCATAGCCTTTTTGTAGTCATCAAATCCTTTTGCTTTTGTTCTTACCCAGCTTTGTACCAATCCATCCATGGAACGATTGTTTGATTTCAGGCTAATCCATTTCCCATCTCTTTTGGCCATGATGGGCCCGTGATTGGTGAAATATGTTTGAAAGGTTTTTGGAATCAATTTTCCGTTGTCCAGATAATTGATGGTGATTTGTTTTTCTTTAACAGGGAATAATTTACTGTCGTATTCATAAAACAGTTTGCCGTTTTTGGTTACGATTTTCTCTTCATAAATATCGGCTACGTCTACAGCGGAAGAAGTATGCATCCAACCACAATTTTCATTGAATCCCTGATAGATGAAGAACTGTCCCCAAGTTACGGCGCCATAAGCATTAAGTCCTTCCTCACTAGTCATCTGTATTTCGGGTCTGAAATAAAAAGTAGTGTGTGGGTTGATATACAAAATTGCATTTCCTGATGCGGTTTTTGAAGGCGCAAATGCAAATCCATTAGAACCGGTCTGCATGTCCTTTTCTCTTTCGACATAGGCAACTTTGTCGGTCTCATCGGAATAAAATGCTCTCAGTTCTTTGGTAGTCAGGTCGGCCGTACTAATGGCTCCAATGCTGCCATCTGTCCAAAGTAAGGGATACCAAGGTTCAAAATGGGTTAATAAAGCAGGCTTTTGTTCAGGATGGTTGAGTAAATAAAAATTGATGGCATCGGCATAGCTGTTTAATAATTTTTTCAGCCAGGGAGCTGCCCTTTTATAATCGGCTTTTGCTTCATTAGCATCAATCAAAAGCCGGATTTCTAAGTCATTATACAAAACGGATGGTCCTTTTATTTCAGAAAGTCTCCCCAGTTTTTCGATGTAATTCATTTCAACGCGTTTGAAATCATCTTCACATTGCGCGTAAAGCATTCCAAATACAGCATCGGCATCTGTTTTTCCGTAGACGTGCGCGATGCCCCAATTGTCACGAATGACAGTAACTTGTTGCGCCAGCTTTTTTAGTCTTTTGTATTCCTTAGTATTTACATTTTGCGAAAACACAGAAAAGTGGAAACAAAAGAAGAATAAAGCCAGCACTAAATGATTCTTGTGATACCGCATTTTTATTGAATATTAAATGGATAGTAACAGTAGGGGCAATCATTTTTTTTAAAGCGATACGTTTCGCTTGAAGGCACATCCCAGTTCAATAATAGAATTGGTTTTGGCTATGCCCGGGATATTATCAATTTTTTCATAAAGAATCTGTCTCATGTGTTCATGATTCTTGGCGATGATTTTTACGTAAAGGGTGTAAGATCCTGTAATGTAGTAACACTCTGTGATTTCCGGAACTTTTTTCAGCTCTTCGATAATTCGACCTGAATCCTGATCTTTTTTCAGGGAAATACCGGTAAAAGCTCCCCAATCATATCCTACTTTTTTTTCGTTGATAACAGGCTTGATTCCGGTTAAAATTCCTTGCTCTGTTAATTTGTTGATACGTTGGTGAACCATCGTATTTGATATCTTTAAATTGGAAGCAATGACAGAGAAAGCCATTCTTCCATCTTTTTCTAATTCTTTGATTATATTGACATCGAATTCATCTAATATTTCCATTTATTTGATTTTTTAAGTTAAAATCACTTTTTTTTCAAAGTATAAAAGTAATTCTTTTTTTGTCATATCAAAATAGCTGCGGAAAATGAAACATTGATTTTGTAAAAATGACTTATTTTGAATCAAATTGTTTAAATAATTTTTATTTTTTATATTTTTAAAAGTCAAAATTATTGTTTTTGTTGTTAAATAAAATATTTTTATTATATTTGAACTTTGTATTTCTAAAAAAAAGTAAATATCATGATACACACAGAGCAAACCCTTTCTTCAAAATCAGAAGCGTTGATAGCTAAAGAGAATCAATACGGTGCCCATAATTACCATCCGTTACCCGTGGTTTTAGAACGCGGTGAAGGGGTTTATGTCTGGGATGTAGATGGTAAAAAATACTATGACTTTTTATCGGCTTATTCAGCTGTAAATCAAGGACATTGTCATCCAAAAATTGTTGGTGCTATGGTAAAGCAAGCGCAAACATTAACGTTGACTTCCCGTGCTTTTTATAATGACCAATTAGGGCCTTATGAGGAGTATGTGACCAAATATTTTGGTTTTGATAAAGTCTTGCCAATGAATACTGGTGCAGAAGCTGTGGAAACGGCACTTAAATTATGCCGAAAATGGGCTTACGAAGTAAAAGGTATTGCTGAAAATGAAGCACAGATTATTGTTTGTGAAAATAACTTCCACGGAAGAACCACTACTATCATTTCATTTTCGAATGATGAAACAGCACGAAAAAGTTTTGGTCCTTTCACAGCAGGATTTATAAAAATTGCTTACGATGATATTGAGGCTTTAGAAAAAGTTTTAAAATCAACTACAAATATTGCTGGTTTCTTGGTAGAACCTATTCAGGGTGAGGCAGGCGTTTATGTTCCTACTGAAGGTTATTTGGCAAAAGCCAAAGCGCTTTGTGAAGAACACAATGTTTTATTCATAGCGGATGAGGTACAAACAGGAATTGCACGTACAGGTAAATTATTGGCTGTAAATCATGAAAATGTGCAACCGGATATCCTTATTTTAGGTAAGGCACTTTCTGGGGGTGTTTTTCCGGTTTCGGCAGTTTTGGCTAACGATCACATTATGAATGTTATTAAGCCGGGACAACACGGTTCTACTTTTGGAGGAAACCCAATTGCAGCTGCTGTTGCTATTGCTGCGCTTGAAGTAATTAAAGAAGAAAAACTGGATGAGAATGCAGAACGTTTGGGAATCATTTTGAGAAATGGACTTAACGAAATTGCTTCCAGAAATTCTTTGATTACCTTGGTTCGAGGTAAAGGTTTGCTTAATGCTATTGTCATTGATTGTGACGAAGAATCTGATTTGGCTTGGAATATCTGTATGAAATTCAGAGACTACGGATTATTGGCAAAACCGACTCATGGGAACAAAATACGTTTGGCACCACCATTGGTAATGACCGAAACTCAAATCCAAGAATGCTTGGGCATTATCGAGAAGGCATTAAATGATTTTAGGTAATCATTAATTTATGGAGAGAGTAATCAAGTTAATAAAAAACAGGTCAGATATAGGTGCCGGTACGCGGGGCTCTGATTTAGGAATCGATGCGGTTGAAATTGCTGCCATCAATCAAAACAGCGATTATTTTAATCAATTTGAGTTTGATGATGTCAAAACGCATAACGAATCCATTTATAATAAAGATCATAATTCCTTTGCCAAAAGAATAGAGCATGTTTTAGAACAATGTACGAGAGTTTCGTATTCGGTTAAGAAGAATTTGGAAGCTAATTATTTTCCAATTGTTTTATCAGGAGATCATTCTTCAGCATTGGGAACGATTAGTGGTATCAAAGCTGCTCATCCAGAACGCACATTAGGTGTTATCTGGATTGATGCCCATGCCGATTTGCATTCGCCTTATACGTCACCATCGGGAAATATTCACGGAATGCCTTTGTCGGCTGTTATTGCCGATGATAATTTAGATTGTCAGATTAATCAAGTTGCTCAGGAAACCCAAAAACATTGGGAGGGAATGAAAAATGTTGGTTATCCGGGAGCGAAAGTTCTGCCTGAAAATTTAGTTTATTTTGGTGTTCGTGATACTGAGGAAGCGGAGGATAAGCAAATTGAAAAGTTAAAAATTAAGAATTACCAGGTTGCTGAAGTCCGTTACCGAGGATTAAAAAAATGTGTGAGCGAAGCTTTGTCGAAGTTATCACATTGTGACAGTCTGTACATCTCTTTTGATGTTGACTCGATGGATTGTGACATGATTTCGTATGGTACGGGAACACCGGTTCCAAAGGGATTTGATCAATATGAAATAATTGCTATTATCAATCAAATCATTGAAACCAAAAAAGTGGTCTGTATAGAGTTTGTCGAAATCAATCCACTTTTGGACACCAAAGGAAATAAAATGGCTGAAACGGCATTCGAAGTCTTAGAAGCCATCACTTCTACGCTTATTTTGCCTATTGAATAGTTATTTGCTTAGTAATTAATAGTTTACATCCCAAAATCCTTTAAGATTTTGGGATTTGTTTTTTATGGATTTCAGCTGTTTTCTAGTACTTTATTTGTTTTTTATCAAATTATGGGGCTAAAATCTTCTTATCTTCATTTCGTTCCTAAATTTTGTTAATTTTTAATTCAGGTTTATATATTTACTTATATTTGTAATAAGTATTTATACTTAGTTTTGAGATTATAAACTAAGTTTTAAAATATCAATTAGAAGACAATGAATCTATTGGTTTTGTTTTTGATTAAAAAATTATCGATTTAGAAGAGCAATTTAATACCTGAAGAAAATGATACAGACTAATAAACCAAAGCTAACAATCGTAGGGGCGGGCCCTGGCGATGCTGAATTAATCACTTTGAAAGCCATCAAAGCACTTGAAAATGCCGATGTAGTTTTGTATGATGCACTGGTGAATGAGGAGTTATTGCAATATGCAAAACACGCCCAAATTATTTTTGTCGGCAAACGTTTTGGCTGTCACGCTTATACTCAGGACCAAATCAATGATTTGATAGTGTCTATGGCAAAACGCTATGGTCATGTGGTACGATTGAAAGGTGGAGATCCATTTGTTTTTGGAAGAGGAAGCGAAGAAGTGGAATTTGCTCAAAAATATGATTTAGAAACAGCCATTGTTCCTGGTATTTCATCTGCTTTGGGAGTTCCTGCATCGAATGGAATCAGTCTGACACAACGTAAAATTGCCGAAAGTTTCTGGGTAATCACAGGAACGACATCGGAGCATAAATTATCAAAAGATGTAACATTGGCTTCCCAATCTTCTGCTACAGTAGTCATTTTGATGGGTATGAACAAACTGGATGAAATTATTTCGATTTATCAAAATAACAGAACTGATGATTTGCCTGTAGCGATTATTCAAAACGGAACAAAAGACAGCCAAAGAAAGGCAGTTGGTACAATCAGTACTATTTCTAAGATGGTAAAAGAACAAGAATTGTCTTCACCTGCCATTATCATAATTGGTGAAGTGGTTAAAAATGCTTCGCAATTAACTTCATATTTCAATGGAGAATATTCAGATGAGGAGTTTGTTCTTCAGAATTTAGATGTATTCGAATAATTTCAACAACTATTTTTTGGCTACAGCCAAAGCATCAATAAAAAAGCCGGAATATTGACAACAGTAAATGGAGTCAATATTCCGGCTTTTCAGTGGTATGATTTCAGGATAATTTTGGACAGTTTCCTGAAAAAATACAGTTATTGTAATTCAACCTTAACATTAAATGTATTATTACTCAAAATAGTTTCTATTGCTCCAAAAGTGGCAATGCTCTTTTGATATTCTCGTTCTTTCTTCAAAGAAATTTGTTTCAGGCCATTTTGAAAACGACTGACTTCCTTTAAATTAGTCAACAGCAGTCCCGGAACAGCGGCATTTTTGCCGTCTTTGTCTTTCGAGACCATTGTAAAATAGGAAGAATTACAATGTTTGACAACTCCTGTCTGTATGTTTTCTGCCTCCACACGAATGCCTACAATCATAGAACTCGTTCCTACGTAATTGACACTGGCTTTCATAGTGACCAATTCGCCTACTTCGATAGGTTTTAAAAAGTTCACGGTATCTACGGATGCGGTTACACAATAATTGCCCGAAAATTTTGAAGCACATGCAAAAGCAATTTGATCGAGTAATGATAAGATATAACCACCATGTATTTTGCCGCTAAAATTAGTATGGGAGGGCAACATTAATTCTGAAATTGTGACGTAAGAAGAACTTACCGTTTTGAAACCAGTATTCATATAGTAATTAATTTTTTTAGCAATAGTTCCTTTTCAATTGGTTAGACAGTGTCAAGTTTTTCCCCTTTTAAAGCGATGAAGCTACTTTTTGGAGCTTCACATAAGGAGCAACAATAATCCTCCGGTAAATCTTTGAACAGAACCCCTTTTTCAATTCCTTGAATGCTGTCCCCGTATTCCGAATTATAAATCGTCAAACATTCTGAGCATTGGTGTACATCTTGTTCTTTTTTCTCTTTTTTGGCTGCGGTTTCGCTTACTTCAAAAACAGAATTACCTAATTCTTCAAAGTATTTTCGGCTCAATTCAATCAGGATATTCGGCAATTCCAGTTTATCCACGTCTTGAGTATGTACAATGTATTCTCTAGTGTTTGGGTCAAAGTTTTTGGCGTACAAGACATTGTAAGTATCCCTGATTTTTATGGATTCTAAATCTTTTGGTAAATCATTTTTTTCGATTACAATCGAAGTAAAATAATGCCCTTCACGATTGTATTCAGATAATCCAAAAGTAAGTCCGTACGTACTGATGTCAAATTGATCTAAAGTTCGTACCAAAAAAGTTTTGAGATTCAAGGCCCATTCCATGGCAACAGGCAAGTGCCAGTTAAGTTCCAATAAGGAATGACGTACATTGATTCCTTTTTTTCCAAGGAATTTTTCCCAGTCTAATTTTCTGTCTTTCGGGATTCCTTTTACGATAAATGATTTCCAAGGAGTGATACATATTTTTCCGATTTTGCAATCAAAACACAAATCACACATTTCTTTCAGAAATTCCAAATCGTATAAATTATTTCTCCAATACAAGCCCAACCAATATTGATCGATACCTAACTTATTCATTCCCTCATAATAAGGGAAAGGGTAGAAGGGAATGTGCAGCGGTTTATCAATGGTCCTGTTATTGGCATCTATAGCATCGCTGACCAATTGAAAAATCATCTCAGCCGAATACGGTTCTTCATCAAGAATTTTCTCTATGGCATAATATACCTCGGCAATATTCCAGCTGTAGATTAACACCGGATACATTTCCATTTTGTCCCATTTTGGCAAACGGATGTATAAAAACCAGTAATCTTCATGATCTGAAGCGATAAAGTTGATATGCCCGGTAAACAAAGGCACTAATTGCTGTTTTGGATCCGTGATGTTTACTTTTAATTTAGGTTGTTCTTTGAATTGCTCCAGAACATATAAAAATTTGTTTCCCGTTAGCCAAGGGGTATTTCTGAAAATATCTGTCGAAACATAGGATGAAACAATATTATTACCGCTTTTTTCATTTGGAAAAACAAAATGGTGTTTGCCTGTTTTTGTCTTATCATTAGCTGAAAAACCTTTTGGAAAAATAATGTCCTGTCTGGAACCAAAAGAAAGTGCGTTAAGCCCTTGCTCCATACCCATATTTACAATTTCTCGTAATTCACCTGGTGAAATCACGCCTCCTTTTACTATTAATCGTGTTAATTCCATGTTCTTTTAGTTTTCAGTTTTCATTTTATAGCTTTTCAGTCACAGTCACAGTCTCAGTGGCGGACTGAAACTGAAAACTGCGACTTAAAACTATTATTTAATTTTAGCTAAAATTTCTTTTACTTCTGTTTTACAGCTTCCGCATCCTAATCCGGCACCGGTGGTTTTACACAATTCGGTGAAATTAGAAACACCGCTTTTTATGGTTTCTTCAATGTTACCGCTACCTACCTGGCTGCAGGAACAAACGAGTTTCCCTAAAACAGGTTTGGCGTTTGAGCTTCCTCTCAATAAAGTATTTCTTTTGTCCGACAATTCGATTTTGCTTTCGATCATGGTTTTGAATTCGGCAAATTCATTTTTATCGCCCATCAAAATTGCACCAACCAGCAAATCGTTTTTGACTACGCATTTTTTATAGTAGCGTTTTCCTAAATCAGAGAATACAATTTCTTCGTATGAATCGTCATTTTCAGGAATTTCGATTTCTCCTATACTGCATAAATTAATATCTTCTAATTTCAGGATATTCATTAGTACCGAACCTTTGTAGAAACTGCTGATATCACCTGCCAAAAAGTTGGCTAATACATCGGCTTGCTCTTCAGCGGCTGAGGTAATTCCGAATAGCTGATTGTTGAATTCGGCTATTTCTCCAATGGCAAAAATATGCGGATTTGAAGACTGCAAATACTGATTAACTTTTACCCCGCGTCCACAGGATATTCCGGCTTCCTTAGCTAATTCTATATTCGGAATCGTACCAATGGTATATACAATCGCATTGGCAGTCAGGATTCGACCACTTTTAAGGGCAATTTCTATTTCGTTTGGATTATCCGTTTCGAATACGGTGCTGACCTCATTATCAAAATAAATTTGAATGTCACGAAGTTGTACTTCCTCGGCTAATAATTTACTCGAAATACGATCCAGTTGACGTTCCATTAAACGGGAAGCTCTTTGGATGATGGTTATTTTTACTTTTTTATGTTTTAAGGCTGCAGCCAATTCTAATCCCAATAATCCACCCCCTACAATAACCACATGTTGTTCTTCTGGGGACAGATTGGTATTGTCAAGATAGTTTTTTAAACGGTCGGCATCGTCTTTTTTTCTGATGGTAAAACGTCCTGGTAAATGCAGTTGTGCATTTTCGGGAACAAAAGGTCGGCTTCCTGTCGCCAATATCAGAGAATCGAACTTATGGAGTGTACCATTGCTATCGAGAACAGTATTTTCCTTGGTGTTGACGTTTTCAATAGATACACCAGATTTCATGGTGATATTCAGCTTGCTTAAAGCATCATCTTTTATTTTTAAAAGCTGTTGCCAAGAAAGCTCAGCAGTAACATATTCCGGCAATAAAACACGATTGTAAAATGGGTTTTCTTCATTTGAAAACACAATAATTTCATCAGTAGTATTGATTTCCCTGTAGTTTTGTATGAATCGGAAAGCGGCAGCTCCAGCGCCCACTACGGCTATTTTTTCAAAAGGTTTCACGTATTTAACCACAGAAACGATAGTGTATTTAAAATCTGGTTCTTTGGATACGGGATCCACAATCGTATTGGTTAAATTATTGGTACGGTTCAAATCGTTTTCCAATTGTTTTCCCCAATGCATCGGCAAGAATACAACACCTTCTTTGATCGTGTCAGAAACTTTTGCCTTTACTCGAACTGTTCCGTTTTTACTCGTTACCACCACAATATCTCCATTTTGGATGGATGATTTGTAGGCATCAATCGGGTTTATCTCGAGTACTGGGCTAGGGATATGCGTCATCAATCGGGATACTTTTCCGGTTTTGGTCATCGTATGCCATTGATCTCTGATACGTCCTGTTGTCAGTATAAATGGGAAGGCTGCATTAGGTGCTTCTGAAGTATTTTCAATAGCTGTCGGGAGATTGAAAATTGCTTTTTGCGAAGGCGTATAGAATTTTTTATCAGAAAACAAACGAGGGGTTCCAGGGTGTCCATAATCAGGAACCGGCCATTGGAAAGTGCCTTCGTTTTTTAGACGGTTATAATTTAAAAAGGAAATATCGATGTTAGTTCCTTTTGTCATCATACAATGTTCTTTGTAAATGTCTTCGGTAGTGTTGAAATTGAAACCACTGAAATTCATTTTTTTGGCAAAGCGAGTTAAAATCTCCACGTCCGGAAGTGCTTCACCCGGAGGATTGATGCCTTTCGGTAAATAAGAAATTCGTCTTTCAGAATTGGTCATGGTTCCTTCTTTCTCCAACCAACCTGCTGCCGGCAATAATAAATCGGCAAATTTAGCGGTATCGGCATTGTGTGAAATGTCTTGTACAACAACGAATTTAGCATTTGCCAAGGCTTTTTCTACTCGACGGGAATCAGGTAAACTCACCATTGGATTGGTACAGATAATCCAGATTGCTTTCATTTTTCCGGATTCTAAAGCATCAAACATTTCAGTTGCAGTTAATCCCGGCTTTTCGGATACTTGGTCAACTCCCCAAAATTCGGCCACCTCTTTTCGGTGTTCCGGATTATTTAATTCTTTATGAACCGCCAGTAAATTTGCCATTCCGCCTACTTCACGACCTCCCATGGCGTTTGGTTGTCCGGTCAATGAAAAAGGTCCGGAGCCTGGTTTTCCAACTTGTCCGGTTAGTAAGGAAAGGTTAAGAAGTGCTGTGTTTTTATCAACGCCAATCGCACTTTGATTGAGTCCCATTGCCCAAAGCGAAAGAAATCCTTTGGCTTTGCCAATAATATCGGCAGCCAGCTTAATGTCATTAACAGAGATTCCGCAAAGTTTAGAGGCTTTTTCTAAGGAACTCGATAGTACTAAGTCTTTATATGCTTTAAAGTTTTCAGTGTGGTTTTTGACGAAATCATTGTCGGTATATCCTTTTTCGATCAGTCTTTTAGCCAAAGCGTGGTATAAAACAATATCAGTTCCAGGGATGATTTGTAAATGCAAATCGGCAGTCAAAGCAGAGTCGGTTTTTCTGGGGTCAATAACAATGACTTTAACTTTTGGGTTTTTCTCTCTGTGTTGTTCCAGTCTTCTGAAAAGAATGGGGTGGCACCAGGCAGGATTCGCTCCTGTTATCAAAAAAGTATCGGCAAGTTCAATATCATCATATGCGATAGGCACAGAATCCTCTCCAAAGGTTTTTTTGTAACCCGCCACGGCTGAACTCATGCACAAACGCGAGTTGGTATCGATGTTATTGGTTTTAAGAAATCCTTTTACCAATTTATTCACTAAATAGTATTCTTCAGTTAAGCATTGTCCGGAGATGTAGAAACCTACACTGTCAGGGCCATGTTTTTTTATAATAGAAGAAAAAACGGCAGCTGCTCTATCCAATCCTGCATCCCAACTTACACGTTCCATAGGATGTGATTTACTCCATCGCATCTCAGGATAAAGAATTCTGTCGGAAGTGTCGTTGACTACATAATGAAGATTCATTCCTTTAGAACAAAGCATTCCTTTATTAACAGGATGGTTTTTGTCTCCGGTTACTGAAACTCCATTTTTAGAGTCATTTGTTGCTATGATTCCGCATCCTACTCCACAATAGGAACACGTAGTTTTGATTTCTGAATTTTGCATTATTGAATTTCTTTATTAATAATGGAAGCTTGTATTGACGAGCTAACTAACTTTCGAAAGTGTAAAAATAAGTATTTTTACGTATAAATACGTATAAAATCAATTTTATTTTATATTTTTGGTAAAAATAAATTTGGGACACCAAATCATTTCAGAAGCAATTTTGAATTTTATCCGTGACAGCGCCATGATTCAAAATTAGAGACAATAATGAAGGATAGTGGAACCATATTGCTTCGCCCGTTCGTTATTGATCGGGTCCTTTTAAAAACAAATATTAGCTACGTATGAAAGAAGAATTAGCCACTTGTACCAGCTGTATAAATGAAAATTGTTTCATTAAAAAGCATATTCATTTAGAACAAATGAAGACCTATATAGATAGAAAACGCAGTTTTACCTGTAAAAAAGCGCAGCAATTTATCATTGAAGGCGCTCCCATTCAGGGATTGTATTTTATCTATAAAGGAAAGGTAAAGACTGTAAAGACGGGTATTCACGGAAGGGAGCAAATCGTACGGCTGACCAAAGATGGTGACACACTTGGTTTTAGGGGATTTGGTACGACGAAGCGTTATCTCATTGGTGCTTATGCTTTAGAGGATACGGTATTGTGTAATTTCAGTAATGAAGACATGTTGGAAATCCTTCATAATGTTCCTGAATTTACCTTTGATTTGATGTTGTTTTATGCAGAAGAATTGAATAAAAGTGAAAACAATATTCGGAAAATTGCCCATATGAACGTGCGTGAACGAGTAATTGATACCTTATTATATATTCACAGGAAATTTGGACAAACAAATGGAGTTATTGAGCTTGATTTGTCCAGAAAAGAAATAGCCGATTTTGCCGGAACTACTGATGAGCAAGTGATACGCGTGATTTCAAGCCTTAAAAAAGAAGCCCTTATTAAAACTGTCGGTAAGAAGATTGGCTTAGTCCAAGTAGAAAAATTAAAGTCCGAGATAAGAGAACATAAACAATAATTTTTATTTATGTGTTTTTTGGATGTAATATGAATAAGTTTGTATGTTATTGGTTTAAAAGTGTTTGGCTTTGTTTTTATTTATTTAAAGCTTTTGAAATTAGTCCTTTTTCTTCACCTTTAAACAAATAAGGGGCAATAGGAAAGACTTTAAAATTTAATTCTTTTACTGTTCTAATCGTTTAAGAAATCTCTGGGTTTAATGGAAATACTTTTTCATTAAACCTTTTTTTATACGACAGATTGTATTTCCTCTGCATCTTTTTGCTCTTAAATTCTTTAAATAAATGAGTTTACAAATCAATTATTGGGAAATCCCAAGACTTAAATATTGATTTTACGTATTCTATACTTACGTATTCAAAACTCTTTAGCCCAAGCTATACTTGGTTTTCTTTTTGTTTTCTGTCAAAAAGCAGGATTGAAACTGATTTTCTCCTTTGTTTTTATGTGTTAAAAAGTGGTTTCTGTCTGTTTTTTATATAGTATCTAAGTATTAGTACTTACGTAAATTTGCTTCATACTAATTAAAACACATGATTATGCAAAACATTAAAACCACATTACTAAATATTCAAGGTTTAAGAAAAGTAAGTATTTCCAAAGCAACTCTTTCAAAATCTATTTTCCTAAGCATTGCTTTTACGGTACTAAGTCAAAATGAAACAAAAGCACAAGTAACAGCAACCGGACAAATAAGAGAAAGAGCTGAATTTAGAGCGGGTCAAGGAACTTTGCAAAAAATAGGGGATGAGGCAGCATTTTTCAATTCTCAAAGAGCCCGATTGAATTTAGGATATACGGGTTACCGTTTTAAAATATATACTTCTTTACAAGATGTACGAGTTTGGGGGCAAGATGCTTCTTCAATAAACAGAACAACAACGGAGGCGAATAACGGAGTTTTATTGCACGAAGCTTGGGCTGAATTAAATTTAGTTGACACCACCAGTACGATTCAAAATTTATCCTTAAAAGTAGGACGTCAGGAAGTTTCTTACGATGACCAAAAAGTCTTAGGTGCTTTAGATTGGTTGCAACAAGGAAGAAGACATGATGCGATCATCTTCAAATTTGCTAATAAAGGATGGATTGCTGATGTAGGAGCAGCATTCAACCAAAATAAAGAACAAAACACAGGAACTATTTATAATGGTGTTCCAACAGGTTATGGAGCAGGAACGAACGGAATCGGAACCATGTACAAATCATTCCAATATGCTTATGTCGCTAGAAAATTCTTCTTTGGAGATGTCTCTTTCTTATTCTTTAAGGATGATTTTAATAAATACACTAATGTGACTTCCGGAACACCTGCCGTAACTACTAAGGTTTTTGGAGAAGGGGTTTGGAGCCGAAATACAACCGGACTTTTCTTTAACTCTAATGTAACCAGAAAACTGAATCTTACCGGAAGTTATTACTTCCAAGGAGGGAAGGATAAAGACGGACGTTCTTTAAGTGCTAATTTGGCTTCGATTACTTCGACTTTTCAAATGGGGCGTAAATTATTTATGGGGCCTGGAATTGATTACTTATCAGGAAATGACGGAACAAAAGCAGTAACCGCGACTTCAAAAAGTAATCTTTTTGATCCACTTTACGGAACACCGCACAAATTTTGGGGAAGTATGGATTATTTCTATGCAGCTAACGGCTTTGGAAAACAAGGATTGTTGAACTATTTCTTCAAAGTAAAATACAACGTAAAAGATAATTTGAGCTTCTTTTTAGACATTCATGGTTTTGAGTCGGCTAACACTTTGTCTAACGGAGCAGGAGGAACATTAGATTCTTATTTGGGTACGGAGGTTGACTTGTTAATGCGCTACAATTTAACCAAAATCATCAATATCGAAGCGGGTTATTCCTTCATGAAAGCAACTAACTCAATGGCATCTGCAGCAGTTAAGAATGTCGCAATACCTGATCTAAGTCCACAATTTGCTTACGTGATGCTAAATATCAAACCTAACTTTTTAGCTAAAAAATAAGCTTCATTAACTATTAAGCTATTCAGTGCTCCTTAGATGCTAAGATGCTAAGAATATAAGTTTGAAAAAAAAAATTACGGTCTTTTTCTGCCTTTTTTAATTGTCTGCTTAAATCTTAGCAACTTAGAATCTTACTGAATAGAATACTAACTTTTAAATCTATTAAAAATGAAAACGATAAAAAAACAAATAGCCAGGGGTTTCGAAACAGTTGTATTGACCCTGTTTGTAATGATGATCTCCACTTTCACAACCTTAAATGCTCAAAATGATCCTGTACGATTAGGGTTTATACCCTTAACGGATTGCTCGCCGATTGTTATGGCAAAAGAGCTGGGTTTATTCAAAAAATATGGTGTTGAGGTGGTGGTAACCAAAGAATCTTCTTGGGCCAACGTTCGTGACAAAATCCTGACAGGAGAATTAGACGGAGCACATTGTTTGTATTCCATGCCATTTTCAGTGTACACTGGAGTAGGGGGAAAAGCCGGATCAGAAATGAAAATTGCGATGATGTTGAACGTAAACGGACAGGCAATTACACTTTCAAATGATTTTTGTGGGAAAGTAGGATTTAAACAAATGGGCAAAGTAACACCGGTTGTAGCGGCCAAATTGAAAGCCGAAAAAGAAGTGACCTTTGCGATGACTTTCCCTGGTGGAACACACGATTTATGGTTGCGTAACTGGATGTCAGTTGCAGGTTTGAATCAAAAAGCAGTTAAAATCATTACGATTCCACCACCACAAATGGTAGCTAACATGAAAGTTGGTAATATGGATGGATTTTGTGTAGGAGAACCTTGGGGAGGTGTCGCCGTAAAACAAGGAGTTGGATTTACACAGGTAGCGTCTCAGGATATCTGGAAAGATCATCCGGAAAAAGCCTTGGTGGTAAACAAAGATTTTAGCGCTAAACGCAGAGCTGATTTAGTAAAAGTAATGAAAGCGGTTATGGAAGCCTGTAAATGGTTAGATGTTCCTTCCAATCGTAAAAAAGCGGCTGCAATCATTGGAAAAGCGGCTTATGTAAATGCTCCTGCAGATGTGATTGAAGGAAGGTTGATGGGCGATTATAATTTGGGTTGTAACCAAGGAGTAGAAGTGTATGACAATGATTATATGTTGTTTCATAAAGGCGGAATGGTCAACTTCCCTCGAAAATCTCACGCAATATGGGCGATGGCACAATTTGTACGATTCGGATATTTGAAAGAAGCACCTAATTATGCTGCTATTGCCGACAAATTAATTCTGGATGATTTGTATAAAGAAGTGGCTGCAAGTATGAAAATAAAAGTACCAAATGATGATATGAAACCGTTTGCCTTGACCATGGACAAAACTGTTTTTGATCCTGCAAATCCTGCAGCGTATTTGAAAGTTGTTAAAAAATAATTGAATTGTTAAACTAAACTATATTACCATGTCTGATAAAAACACCCTTAGCATTGAGGCATTAGATGCAGTTGTCAATGTGTCGACAGAGAACACAAAAAGTGTTACAGAAGAAAATGAGAAATTCAAATTAGTATTTAATACAGTACTTGAAAAATTGAAACCAGTCCTGTTTGCTGTGCTTGGCTTACTACTTTTTGCAGGATTCTGGAGTTTGTTAAGTTTTTATACCAAGGAGGCACTTCCGGGGCCGACAGCTACTTTGACTGTTTTAAAAGAAATGTTGAGCGATCCGTTCTATGATTACGGACCTAACGACAAAGGAATTGGATTGCAATTATTCAGTTCAATCAAAACGGTTCTTTCCGGATTTTTGTTAGGTTCTTTGTTTGCTATTCCAATCGGAATTCTAATTGGAGCCAGCACCTTTTGCAAACAAATTTTTTATCCTATCGTTCAATTGCTAAAACCAGTTTCACCATTAGCATGGTTCCCAATCGGATTGGTTGTTTTTAAAGATACCGGAATGGCAACGATATTTATTGTTTTCATTACTTCTTTGTGGTCAACCTTGATTAACACTTCTTTTGGAGTGGCGTCCATTCCGCAAGATCATAAAAATGTAGCCAAAGCATTTGGTTTCTCTAAAATGCGATACCTGACCAAAATCTTAATTCCGTATAGTTTGCCCCACATCATTACAGGATTGCGTTTGAGTATCAGTGTTGCCTGGTTAGTAATTGTTGCCGGAGAAATGTTGTCTGGAGGAGCAGGAATCGGGTTCTTCGTTTGGGATAGCTGGAATGCCCTAAGTCTTGAAAAAGTTATCTCAGCAATTATTATCATTGGAATTGTAGGTTTACTTTTTGACAGAATCTTCACTTTTATCGAAAACAAAGTCGCTTACAAAGCGTAATTCCAAAACCAATAAGCTGTTCTTTTACATCGTGAGTTTGCTAAAGTTTTTGTGGGCGTGCCCCTTTGCAACCCCAATAGCCATCGGGGACGGGTCGTGCTGTACGTTCCCGCTTTTTTTGAGAGGAAAAACCTCTCAAAAAAGAGCTCCACTGCCATCACTCACGCAAACCCAAAATCCAGAGTAAATAACATCGATTTTTAGAATTAATTTTTCAATCATTAAATAAAGAAAACCATGAGCTATTTAGAAATCAAAGACTTGGAAATATCGTTTCCAACTCCAAAAGGAAAATATGTTGCCGTAAGAGATATTAATCTATCCATCAAAAAAGGAGAAATCATCTCCATCATTGGGCATTCCGGTTGCGGAAAATCAACCATTATGAATGCCATAGGAGGAATGCTGACGCCGACAGGAGGAACAGTAGAACTAGACAGTAAAAAAATAAAAGGCCCAGGCCCGGATAGAGGTATTGTGTTTCAAAATTATTCGCTTTTACCTTGGCTGACTGTTGATGAAAATATTTTTCAGGCTGTAGATTCAGTTATGGATTGTTCCAAAAAAGAGAAACATGAAATCGTAGAGAAAAACCTGAAAATGGTGAATCTGTATGAGCATAAAGACAAATTGCCTGGTCAGTTATCAGGAGGAATGAAACAACGAGTTGCGATTGCAAGAGCTTTTGCGATCAATCCGGGTGTATTATTATTAGATGAGCCTTTTGGCGCTTTGGATGCCTTAACAAAAGGTTCTATGCAGTTGGAAGTTTTAAAATTATGGAATCTGAACAACAGAGACAAAACCATTATCATGATTACGCACGATATCGAAGAGGCGTTGTTTTTGTCTGATAGAATTGTGGTGTTGAATAACGGTCCCGCTTCAACCATCAGAGAAATTGTTGAGGTTCATTTGCCTAGACCGAGAAACAAAATCGAAATTGTAAAAATGCCCGAATATATTGAGCTACGAGATAAATTATTACACCTGTTAACCGATAAATTCTCGATCGAAGATATGG
The DNA here is from genome assembly GCF_040049085.1 of Flavobacterium maritimum. Taxonomy (NCBI): domain Bacteria; kingdom Pseudomonadati; phylum Bacteroidota; class Flavobacteriia; order Flavobacteriales; family Flavobacteriaceae; genus Flavobacterium; species Flavobacterium maritimum. Next base: position 533,460 of record NZ_JBDLZY010000002.1, on the reverse strand, counting down.
GCATGGTGTATAAAAGTTAGTTTAGTTTTTATTCAATTTGTTAAGTGGTTAATCCCTGTAATGGCATGGCATTACAGGGATTTTTGTTGTGTGGTAAACACGTATTGCAGAGACGCATTGTAGAGACGCACTGCAGTGCGTCTCTGCTAATACCAGTCAAATTTATATGTCCAATTCTTTTGTTCCGTCAGACTATGAATGTTGTTAGAAAAATTAACAAATGAACATCGTGCCATAGGTACAAAACCAACCGATACATGTATCGCACCTACGGCATGTTGGATTCCAATCTAATACCAGTGATTTTTAGATAAATTGGGTTCAGCATACGTGATTATATTGCTTTCTTCCAGTTCTATCAGTTTTTCTCTAATTGGAGCATAGTCTAAATCGGCAGGAATTTCCATTACAAAATAATCGCTATTAAATTTTTCTGATTCACAGCCTAAAGAATTAAATAGTTCTCGTAAATTATTTATATCAAAAGATTTATCATTGAGAATGACCTGAATAGTCGAGTTCCCGGAATGTTCTATGGTTTCCCGATACGTCAGGCTGTTTTCTGTTTCATCAAATTCGGCAAATACAATATCGCCGCAAGAAACGGAAGCATAAAACGGAATATTATCCAATTGGTATAATCCTTTTTCAGCGTCGATAACTGTCGCCCATAAAGTTTCAACAGCCTGTTGATCTAAAATATTGCTAAAAAACCGAAACAGTATTTTTACATTAGTATCTTTTTCTTCCATCATTTATTGGTTATGTGTCAAGTATATTTATACGATTCATAAACGTCCGTAACTTTATAATCACAAACATTTATTTCAAAATCAAATATACTGCTAAATCAAATAGTACTGTATCTCAAATTTTGTTAAAAACAAAAAACCGCAAATTCACAGTTTATAAATCTGCAAATTTGCGGTTCTTTTTTAGCTTCAACACAGGACGTAAAACCGTAATAGGAATGGAGTCTTACGTCTGCGTTAGAAGTAAAAACTTTCTAGAGGAATTGAAAGTTTTAGGGTTCTTTTTAAATGAAGTTATCTGTGGTATTGAGTAACAATTTTTTTAACTCAAGTAACTCATTCAAAAAGTGTTGTTTTATTATTTACGTTCCATTTCTCTGGATAAAACAGGATGCTTTTCGTTCATGATTTTGGTTACGGTAACATGCATCCAAATCAAACATATGGCAGAGAATAATAGAATGAAGATCCAAGAACTTGACCAAATTCCTGTGGCTGTCAGTAAATAGCTGAAGATAATCGGTCCGAAGAAACCTCCCAATCCACCAATCATTCCGACCATTCCACCTACAACCCCCACTTCTGTAGGGAAGTATTCCGGAATGTGTTTGTAAACAGCCGCTTTTCCGATTCCCCACGAAATACCGATCAGAATCACCAATACTAAGTACACCCACATATTTGCATCAAAGTTAATACGTGTAATACCTTTGGCTAATAATTCTTTTTTCTTAACATCTTGATTTTGTGTTACAACAACTTGTTGCCAAGAGGTACGGGTTGGGAAAATGGTATTTTCAGCCAGTTTTTCTATTTTTTGTGCAATAGGAAAATCGGTATCGCCAATTTTTATGTTTGTAGCAGAAACCATTGTAATTATTCCTTTTTTGGTAGCTAAAACTCCAGGACCAGTTGTGGTAATATCCATTTTTGGAACCATCAACAAAGCACTTAGTACTACCGAAGAACCCAATACCCAATACATTACTTTTCTAGCACCAAATTTATCTGATAAATACCCCCCAAAAGCACGAATGACACCTGATGGTAAACTGAACATGGTAGCGAATAATCCGCCCATAACCAAACTGGTTTGATAGACATTCATGAAATTTGGCAACAGCCATTGTGAATAGGCAACGAAGCATCCAAAAACTAGGAAATAGTAAGCTCCAAATCGCCAAACACGCACGCTTTTAAGAGACTGAAGCATTTGGGAAACGGTTTTGGTATGGTTTTCTATTTTTTTGTTTTTAGCAAAAATCAAGAAGAATATACCGATGATTACTAATGCAGTTCCATAAATTACGGGTAATAATTTCCAACCGTTTTGCGGGTCTGTGAGTGAAAATTGATTCAATAAGGAAGGTGCCAGAAAGGTTGTGATGGCTGCGCCCGCATTTCCCATTCCAAAAATCCCCAATGCTCTGCCTTGCCATTCTTTTGGATACCAAATAGAGGTGTATCCAATACCAACGGCAAAGCTTGTTCCTACCATCCCAAATAAAAAGCTAAGAAGGGCAAACATGAAAAAACTATCAGCTAAAGGAAGCAGAAACAAAGGTATAGAGCAAAGAAGAAGTAGTAAAGAGAATACGTATTTACCACCGTATTTATCAGTAAGGATTCCAATTGGTAAACGCATAACTGAACCAGTCAGAATTGGAATTCCCAAAAGCCAGCCCACCTGAACTACACTCCAATGGAAGATACCATTATCAACTAAGTAGGTGACCAAAACCCCGTTTAGGGTCCAACAAGCGAAACATACCGTAAAGGCAAGAGTATTCAGAAATAATATTCTGTGTGATTGCGATAAAGAGGTTGTGCTTTTCATAATACTTATATTTTTGACAAATATAAGTATGTTTACTTATTTAAAAACTGCTAAAACGCAGTTTTTGAAAAATAATTAAGTATTTATACTTAATTTATATGTTTTACGTAGTTTTTGGAAGCATCAGAGATAAATTGTACCCTAAAAATATTACAATAAGGAAAACTCAGTTGCTTTATTGGAAAGCTCCATCAGGTTTTTCACTTTTAATTTTTTCATCAAATTAAAACGGTGGACTTCTGCGGTCCTTTTGCTGATGTCTAAAGCTTCTGCAATTTCTTTATTTCCTTTTCCGGATAACAAAAGTTTAAGAATTTCTTTCTCTCTTTTGGTAATCATCAGTTCTTCTTCTTGCAGATGTTTAGGTTCCAAAGAGGAGGAAGGTTGCGTAAGTTGCCCTATTAATATGGATGATATATCACCACTGAAATATTTTCCGCCATTAGAAACAGTATGTAAAGCTTTAAGAAATTCTTCTTTACTGGAACCTTTCAACAAATAACCATCGGCTCCGGCTTTTATTGATTTTAATACGTACTCCTCAGATTCATGCATAGAAAGCATTACTATTTTTATGGGATTGTTTTGACTTCTTAGTTTTTCAACTACCTCAATTCCCGTCATATTAGGCATGCGAATATCTAAAATAAGCAAGTCAGGTTGTCTGGCGTCAACAATCTTAAGGGCTTCCAAGCCATCCGTCGCTTCGCCGACAACTTCAATGTTACCTTCGTTTTCCAATAATGATTTGATACCATCTCTTACAAATACATGATCATCTGCCAGTACTACTCGAATAGGATTACTCATAACTTACTTAATTTTGGATCTTTGTTTTTACGTATATTCATCTAAAGCGGATGGCTAAGATACGTAATTCTTAAAATAATATGCAAATTCTGAAATTTAAAATTTCAAATATCAGATAAATTGTAATTCAGCCTGTTTTTATGAAAGACTATTGAATTTTGATTATATCCAATAAAAAATACTTTCATTAAACCCAATGCAGGGTTAACTTTCTTAATTTCTAAAGACTCAGAAACTTATTTTAAATAGGAATATTAAACGAGATTCGGGTTCCTTCGCCTGGAATAGAATTGATGAAAACGCGTCCATTGATGTATTGAATTCGTTCTTTCATAAAAAGCAGTCCCATTCCGGATTCGCTGTTTCTTTTTTTCTCTACACCATTTACATCAAATCCTTTTCCGTTATCGTCAATGGTGATACTCAGAATTTTGTCACTATGTGAAAGTTGCACAATAATATGAGTGGAATCGGCGTATTTTATAGCGTTATTGATGGCTTCTTGCGTCAGTCGATAAATGTTGATTTCGATTAAAGAATCCAATCGTTTATCGAAGCCGGTTTTGTTGTAAAAAAGGATGTTTTTACCCGTTAGTTTCGATAATTCCTGAGTCAGTTTTGACAGAGAAGAAACGATACCATGATCGCTTAATTCTGGAGGCATCAGGTTGAAAGTGGCAGTGCGCACCCCTTTTATGATATCTAAAGCCAGTTTTTTGAGATACTCTATTTTCTGCGCTGCTTTTTCCTTATCATCCAGATTGATGCTTTCGAGACTGAATTTTAAACCGGTAAGCATTTGTCCGATACCGTCGTGAATTTCCCTAGCGATTCGATTTTGTTCGTTTTCCTGATTTTCGACAATTCTGCTCGAAATAATCTTTTGCTGATTGATTTTATCATTGACATTTTCGGTATTCAAACGCTCTACTTCCTGTTCTGCTCTCTTGCGTTCGGTGATATCAAAGCAGATAATCAATAATTCTGACTCATCTTTTTTAATAGTCACGGGAACCATTGATAAATCAAGCCAAATTGATTCCGCATTTCTATTAGTGATATGAAGTTCACCCTGCCAGCCGCTTCTTTGTTTTTCGGCAATAATACGATCAATCACAATTTGCTCTTTCTCGATTGGCGTTACTATTTGCGAAAAGCTTCTGTCCGTAATGAAGGGGTTGTGATGCAGTAGTTTTGAAAATTTTTCACCGATGTGTATCAAAGAACCATCAGGCGCAACCCGGCAATAGAGTAGGGTATTCTCCATAGCGTAATTGAGTGATTTCAATTCCTTTACAGAGTTTTCTTTTATTTCACTGATTACTTCAGTGTCATGAGCCAATTTTAATGCTTTCTTTTCGGAGAATAAAAGTTTAGAGATGAGGGTCTCCACTTTTTTGTTGGTCGGTTTGAAAATAAAAACGAATTCTAAAAGCAAAACCAATAAAGTGAATGCTAAAATAGCATATTCCGTTTTGCTTTGCAGGGTTACTTTTTCGAGCGCTTCCTTATCGTACTCACCTACAATCTGATTCATTTTATCAAGGAAAATCGACTCGTTTTTTAGTATTGTCTCTACTAACTTTTGATTTTCCTGAGAGTTTATGTTTAACTTTTTGTGTGCTAAAAATTGAGTGCTGGCAGAAACAATACTGTCAAAATTGGGTTTGATAGCAATAAATAATTGTGAAAGAGCCGGACTTTTTTCTTTTGGAAAACCCAGACTGTCATTGCCGTTTTCTAAAGCAGAATGATTGAACTTCCAAAGATTGATGATTTCGTTGATGCGATGGATTTCCTGTTTACTTTTGACAGTATCGGTCACGAAATTCAGAATCAGAATTTCCTTGGTTAATTTCTGACTCAACATTCTTTGCTTTCCCGAAATGTTGATTATTTTCGAATCACTCAGCTGGCTATTGAGATTGTATTGTATCAGCAATTGGCTTAAAAGTACCGTAACGGCAATAGTCAACAGCGCAAAAAGATACAAACGGCGTAAATTTTTGAATGAAATGGTGTCGACAGATGTTGCGGCCCTGTTTATCATGATACATCCGAATTACAATCCAAGTGCCTCTTTTATCAATTGAAGATTTGTTTCGTTAAAGTTAATTTTCAGGGCTTCCTGATGTCCTTTTTCGGACATTTTATTCCAGGTTTTAAGAATAATATTTTTGAGTTTTTCCGGATCGTGTTTGTGTACGAACGGATCTAAATAAAACTCTAGGAATACCAGACAAATAACATCTTCTAAAAGTTGTGTTTCTTCGTCTTTTTTGAGTAATTTTTTTTCGATAAGAAATGAAACCCTATCAATAAATTCCTGATTGTATCCTGCTTTTTCTAATATGACAGCTGTGGTTTTAGCGTGGAATTTTTTTAAGTCTTCACGCCATTTTAAATAACCAACGCGATCCATCGGATAGGATTCCCGTGCTATTTTCCATCGGCAAATGTGTTGTGCTTTGCAGGCAATCTGAACGGCTTCAGAGGCATCCGGATGAAAATCCATCAGTCTCTCATACATTCGATTAGAATATAATAATTCTTTTGGATATGTTTTGGATTGGTATATTTCGTGATTTGGATCTTGAGCATTTTCTGCATCAATCCAAGCGCTTGCATTTTGGAATGGGGTTGCTGTCATTTGAAAAGTTTAAAATCAAAGATACATAATTATTCCAAAAAGCCAACGAATACTTCTCCATCAACAATTTTCACAGGATAGGTTGCAATAGAATAATCTTCTCCATTAAGGTTCGATCCATCAACAAGAGAAAAGGTTTTTTTGTGCATTGGACAGGCAATTTTCGGAACACCGTCTGCTGAACCTGTCATCCCTCTTGACAAGACCATTTCCATTTTGTGAGGACAAGCATTTTGACAAGCGTACCATTCATTTCTTCTTTCGAAATTAAAAAGGGCAATTTGTTTGTTTTTATATTTTATACATCCTCCTCTATTACTAGGAAAGTCTTTTATTTTTCCGGCTTTAAACCAAACTTTAACTTCTTCTAAAGTAACAGCTTTGTAATCGTTTAATATATTTTCCATAATCCTATTTTTTTTGTCTTTTCATAACTTCAACGGTTTTTAAAGGTTACGAAATACCAGAAAAAGTCGTTGAAGTCGTGTTTACTAGAAAGAATTTAATTATTTTTTTTACCAAGGTTTTGGCATTTTTTGATCTCTTAACGGTACGTATTCAATATTATCATCCGTATCATCTGAATTAACAAAGTGACTAAAACGTTTCATTAATCTTGGTTTTTCAAGCACTTGTTTCCATTCACATTCAAAAGTTCCAACAAGTGATTCCATTTCAGATTCTAATGCTTCACAGATACCGATACGGTCGTGAATGATAACTTCTTTTAGATAATCCAATCCGCCTTCCAATTTATCCAGCCAAGTTGCAGTACGTACTAAAGGCCCGGCTGTACGGATGTAATACATTAAAAAACGATCTAAGTATTTAATAACAGTGGCTTTGTCAATTTGTTCCGCCAGTAAAACAGCGTGTTTTGGATTGGCTCCACCGTTTCCGCAGATGTAAAGATTCCAACCGCCTTCCACAGCGATTAATCCAAAATCTTTTCCTCTTGCTTCGGCACATTCTCTAATACAAGCCGAAACTCCTCCTTTAATTTTGTGAGGTGCACGAATACCTTTGTAACGATCTTCAAGTTCAATGGCAAATCCGGCACTATCGTCCATTCCGTAACGGCACCAAGCATTACCAACACAACTTTTTACAGCTCTTAATGATTTTCCGTAAGCATGTCCGCTTTCAAAACCATTTTCAATTAATATTTTCCAAATTTTAGGTAAATCGTTCAAGTTCGCCCCAAATAAATCGACACGTTGCGCTCCCGTAATTTTTGTGTATAAATCAAATTGTTTGGCAACTTCTCCAATAACAATTAATTTGTCTGGAGTAATCTCGCCTCCTGCAACTCTTGGTACTACTGAATAGGTTCCGTTTCTTTGGATATTAGCCAGGAATCGGTCATTGGTATCTTGAGTGGTAACATGTTTGTTAGCGGTGTCATTGTATATACTTGAGAAAATAGAAGCGACAACCGGCTTACAAACTTCACATCCATCCCCATTTCCGTGGTGATCGACAACTTCGTAAAAGTTAGTGTATTTATTGATTTTTACGATATCAAATAATTCTTGTCTGGTGAAGTGAAAATGCTCACAAATGCTTTCTTTGACTTCTTTACCAATTGATTTTTGAGCTTCTTTAACTAAATCAACTACCATTGGTTTACAACCTCCACAACCTGAAGTTGCTTTGGTTAATTTTACAACATCTGATAAAGTTTCACAAGTTCCATCTGTTATTGAACAGCAAATAGCTCCTTTTGTCACATTTTCACAAGAACAAATCACGGCAGTATCCGGCAAATCCATAACACTTCCCATAGTAGAGCTTTCTCCTCCTCTTGATCCCAGAATTAAATCTTCCGGATTTGGAGGCAATTTCATAGCATTACTATAAATTTGGAATAGTCCATTGTAATCGCTTGAGTCACCAACCAAAATTCCACCCAAAAGTGTTTTTCCGTCTTTGGTAACATTGATTCTTTTATAAATTCCGTTGAATTTATTTTCGTAAACGATCGCTGTTACGTCTTCGTTTTCGATAAAAGGATCACCAAAACTCGCAACTTCAACACCAATTAATTTTAATTGTGTAGACATATCGATGGTTTCCCTCATCGTTTTATCTCCTTGAAGGATTTGTTCAGCGGCTACATCGGCCATTTCATAACCGGGAGCCACAAGACCATAAATCATGTGATTGTATAATGCTACTTCACCGATGGCATAGATAGATGGATCTGAAGTTTGCATTTTGTTATTAACCAAAATTCCTCCTCGTACACCTACTTCTAAACCGGACACTCTTCCTAGTTCGTCTCTTGGTTTAATTCCGGCAGAGATAACTAACATATCCACTTTTAGGAGTTCTTCTCCTTCAAACATCATCCCGGTAATGTGATCTTCTCCGGCAATATATTGAGTTGATTTATTAAGATGGATACCAATATTAAGTTTTTCAATTTTTGACTGCAACATGTCGCTGGCTCCTTTGTCTAATTGTCTTGGCATCAATCGAGGGGCAAATTCCACCACATGTGGATTTAATCCCAGATCATAAACCGCTTTTGCAGCTTCAAGACCTAATAATCCTCCTCCAAGAACAGCAGCTTCTGTTGCACCATTTTGTTTTATTTTTTTGGCGTAGGCCATAATAGCATCCAAATCTTCAATGGTGCGATAGACGAAAACACCTTCTTTTTCGACCCCTTCAATAGGCGGTACAAATGCAGAAGAACCTGTGGCTAGAACTAAGTAGTCATAAGTATGCGTTTTCTCTAAATGCGTATGTATGGTTTTTTGCTCTCTGTTAATATCAGTAATTAATTCAGAAGTATTAAGTATAATATTATTCTCTTCATACCAATTTGATGTAGATAGAGATAGGTCATCGGCACTTTTTCCTGCGAAGTACTCACTTAAGTGAACTCTATCATAGGCGCGTCTTGGTTCCTCTCCAAATACGGTAATTTGATAATTTTCATGTCCTGTTTTTGTGATGAATTTTTCACAAAATTTGTAACCTACCATGCCGTTTCCGACTACTATTACTTTAATCATAACTCATTAATTAAGTATTACAGAACAAATATACGTATAAATACTTAATTCAAATACTTATTTTTTTATTTTTTTTAGATTTATTTTTTATTTATGTACGTACTTTATTCTAAGGAGGCGTTTTTTTGGCCCAATTTTAAATTTGTGTCCTCCGTTTATTTTTTATAAATTTAGTCTGATTATCTGCGAATTAGCTGAATTAAATAAGGGTTGGCGTTTCTATTGTATTGTAAATGCACCTTTTTTGTAGCGGATGTATTTGCTCGTATTCGATTTCATTTAGGATTTAATAAAAACAAAAAATTAAGATGAAAAAAATAGCATTTTTGGGATTATTCTTATGCTTTGCAATTGGTTGTAAGACGGTTACACCAAAGCAAAGCGTTGCTCAACAAGGTCAATCGGAGCCCACTATTTTTAATGATGAGATCTCCTATTTTAAAGCCAATGGAAACGAACCATTTTGGGATTTAGATATTTCAGAAAAAGAAATTGTATTTAAATCCTTAGTTCCGGGTTTTGAAGTATTCAAAACACCTCATGCTGCTCCCGTTCAAGCAATGGATGCCAATGTGAAACTTTATCGTCTCGAAACGGAATCCGTTACAATGAATATTCAAATTACGCAAGAAGAAATCGCTGACTCCATGGCGGGAATAATTTATCCTTATTCGGTTATGGTGCAAATAAAAAGAGCTGCAGATCAAGAGTTTAAAATCTTCAAAGGGCAGGGGCAATACATTACGGATTATCGCTTGTATGATATTTGGGTTTTGGAACAAATCAATGGTAAGAAAGTAAGTTTATCAGATTATAATACTAATTTTCCTCGACTGGAAATGAATACTACAAAGAATCAATTTTATGGTTTTGCAGGCTGTAATCACATGAATGGCAGTTTGTTTTTTGAAAAAGGACTTTTGCGTTTTACCAATGTTGCTACGACTTTAATGGCTTGTGGGGATAATAATAAAGAAGATGAATTTTTAAAGGCCCTTCGAAGCACAACGAGCTATTCTGTAGCCAATATGCGTCTGTCTCTTTCGAATCCTTCAGGGGTTTTATTAGTATTTAAAAAAGTGGATTAATCAAGAATCTTTTTCTTCTTCTAAAAAAGTATCATTTGATTTAATATGTACATCTTGTTGTGGAAAAGGAATTACAATGCCATGTTCTTTAAAGAGCGAATCAATAGCGAGAATTAAATCACTTTTTACATCAAGACCAATGTTGAAATCAGGGACCCAGAATTTTATGTCAATGTCGATTGAACTGTTGTTGAATTCAGTAATCAAAACAATAGGTTGCGGGAAGTATAATATTTTCTGATTTTTTTCCATTAATTCCATCAGGAGATGTTTAGTCTTTTCTAAATCGGTTCCATAGGCTACGCCAAGCTTAATGGTAAAGCGGCTTTTGCTGCTGCCCAAGGTCCAGTTCACCAGATGCTGATTTAATAGATCACCGTTTGGTATGATGACATCGGCTCCATCCCAGGTTGTAATGACGCTACTACGAATCCCAATGGATTTCATTTTTCCGCTTTGACCTCCTATTTCGACAACATCATCTAAATTGACAGGTTTTTCAAAAGCGATAATTAGTCCACTTATAAGATTATTTACCAATGCCTGTAGTCCAAATCCGATACCAACACCCAGCGCTCCAAGGATGATAGCAATTTTGCCCATAGGTATTCCGGCTAATATAAATGCAATTACAATCCCCGAAGTAATTAAACCAATTCTAATTAATAGGAGCCAACTGCCGATACCCTTTTTTTTGAGAGGGGTAACATGAAATCTGTTTTCTCTGGCTAAGAAAGCTACTGTTCTTGAAATGAATCCTGATAAGAAAAGTACGAAAAAGAAAATAAATATATTTTCATAGGTAAATGTAAACTCTCCAAATTTTCTGTTCTGAACTAATTCATTTTTAAAAGGCTCAATTAAGTTCTGAAAGATATATGTATTTCTATTGGTCAGAACATACCATCCCACAAAAAATGATATATTTAACAGTAAAGGGATTTTATAGTTGGAGTTATCTATTAATTCGTATTTTGTTTCATCGGTTTTTTCTTTTAGGTTTAAGGAAAGCATCACTATATCTATTGTTAATCGATACGTCCAAACCATTAAGTAAACCAGTAGCATTCCAAAATATCCCCCCGTCATTAATACTTTACTTAGATTGTATTGTTCTTTTAGCATAAAATAAACAGCAAAAATTTCGAATAGAATCATCAATATAATAGTAATCAGAATTGCTTTTTCTTTTATTTCATCTCTTTTCTTCTTTAAGAAATACAGTCCTAAACCTATTCCAAGACAACTTAAAATAATTATGAACCAAGATTCAAATACTGAATATGGGAGTATCAAATTATCTAATATGGCTAAAATATTTAAAGAGAACAAAATCATCCATGCTTTGAACCGAGAAGGAGAAACGGATTTTCGAATAATAGTAATCAAAGCTATTGTGCTGATTGTCCAGATTATTGCGGATAAAATAAATGGAGGCAATGGCAGGAAAAATTGAAAAATAGTTGTTGTGATTACAATTGAGGAAGCTAATGGATATATAAATACATGCCCCGAATTTAGTTCTTTGTGCCGATTGGATTTTATATATTTCTGTTTGAGTATTATTAAATAAATTGCAATTGCAATGATAAAGAAGATCATTGTGTAAATAATGGTACTGTGATTTACTAAATAAAAAAGAAGCACTAATATCCCTTTATTGAATGAATACTTAACTGCATTGCTAAAAGATTGATCCTTTAAATTACTTTTTTTTATAAGAGTTTCGGATTTTCCAAATCGAAAGTTTTCAGAGATATATTTTCGTTCGACTTCAATTTCAACGATATCATTCTCTAGACTGTATTTAAATAAATCTCCCTGAATTTGTAATTTTTGAATACTGTCCAAGGCATTTTTTAGACTCACATTTAATGTTTTTACGTCTTTTGTCATGAAAGTCAATCGTTGAAAATAATTCAACATGGCAACGGAGTCTTTGGGAACCTGATACAATTCTTTATCTGCTGACAATGAATCAATTTTTTTCTGAATGTCTCCCAGTAGTTTAGTATCGCTTTTTATAAGGTTTAATCGATTATTGGTTCTGTTTAAAAGTTCATCCAACAGAATGGAGGTCGAGGTTAAGTTTCTGACAGATTGAATCCGGTCTCTATCTGTAATGATACCCTTTACAGCAAATTTTTTCCAAGCTACAAATTTGTTGATTTCTTCTATAAAATCTTTGTAGTCATTCCCTTGTTTGAGCGTGAAATTAGCTTTTTGAATTTCAGTATTGATGAGATTAAAGCTGTTGTTTTGTTTTTGAGCGGTTTGATTATTCTCATAATTTGCTTTACTGTCTTCCAATTCTTTTTTTGCAATTGTATTAATCCGGGAAGATAATTGTTCCAATTTGGCTGTTTGAGATTGCGTTGTATCTATCTTAGAAGGTGACTTTTGTGCAGCTATCGAAATGGAACAAAACAAAAACAGTAAGGAGATAATTGCATTGATTTTTACAAATTGCAAGGAAAAAGATTTGGTTCTTTTAAGGCTCATAAGAGATTTGTATTAGTTGTAAAACGTCACATCATCAATAAAGTATGGGGATAAAAAAAGTAACTAAAAAAGATTGTTTAATAATCGGAATAATCTGTTGGATACAAAAATGTAATGTCCATGTGAGAAATATTGTTTTGGTATTTTGGTAAGGATGATATTTCTTTCCATTCCGGAGACTCACCAAAGGCTTTCCAATGCGCATCCCTACTTTCCTGATCTGCGAAAGTGGTTAGGTACATTAAATTAGGCATCTTAGCTCCCGACAGGACTTCTCCGTAGAAAACAGCATTAAATCCAAGACGATTAAAGAGCTTAATTTCGCCACCGGCATTAAACATATCAACTTTGTTTTTGTAAATAGCTTCGGTTGCCGATTCATAACTTCTTAATTCATAAACTCTTTTGGCTCTTGGGCTATCTAATTTGGGGATTCCTAAAACAGGATGGTCTGTAAAGGCTTTCAGTAAAACTGATTCTATTCGTAAATAGGGTGCTTGTTTGTAGGTAGCATTTAAATAATCTGCCCCTTTGTCCAAATAAGTTTTGTCTTTTGCTAATTTATCTTCAAGACTAAGAAATTGATCCATTGATGAAAACGGAATTAAGACCATGATTTTTTTTATCGAATCAGTTTCATTCGCTTTTGCTTTAAAAACCCCAATATTCTTAATTCCCTGTTTTCGCAAGCCTGGGAGATAGGCTTCTTTCAAATATTTTTCAGTGGTTGCCAGCTGTTGCTCAGAATTTAAAGTATATATTTTGATTTGGTAGAATTCTCTGGCCGGTGCAATAACTTTTTCGGTGGTTTTAAAGCTGCTGACAGTAAAAAAGAGAACTGTTATAAGGAGTAATTTTGCTAATTTCATCTTGGTTGGTTTTGGTTAGGTAATAATCTGTCTTATGACATATAAAAGTATGAAAAAACCAACACTTTTTAAATGGTAAGTACTATTAATTCACTCTTTATTTGAGGATTAGCCTTTGCCAATAAAGGAAATAACAAAAAATTTAATTTTTAAATTGTAAAATAGAGGTCATGGCCGCGGCAAGTACCAGGTTCATTCTCGGACTAAGTTTTTTATCTAACCAAATGATGTTCTTATTCATACCTAATAAGCCACCTCCATAATATTGAAGGGCGCATAGTGCTTTTCCGTTTTCCACAAATTCATATCCTAAAGCCGGTAATTGGACATGTTCTCCTTTTTTAGCAGAGCTTATCGCGTAAATTTCAATTTTTCTTTTACCATCCGTAAGATAGGTTTCGTTTTGTTCGGACCGTTCATTAGTGGTTTCAAAACGGAATACCAGATGCCATACTGCAGTTGTATCTCCTGTTGTGGTGATCATCGATTCAAAAATGGTAAGGTCTTTTGCTATCTGATTCTCTTGTGTAATGTATACGGAAGTATCATCTTCTCCTACAGTCTTTTCAATACCCAGCCCATTATATTTTGTTTTTGATTCGGTCACACGCTGGATTATTGCATTGACATTAGCAGTTTCAGTGGTTTTATTCTCTAATATAAATGAAAATTTAGAATCTGATTTGGTCTCAGACTTAGTAGGAAATAACCAGTTGTTCGTTTTTGTTCTTTCTTTTTGGACGCTGTTCTTGCTACTGATAACCGCGTAATTGCCAAAACTGAATTTCCATATTCGGCCCATCGTTTGGCTACCCATTTTTACCTTTAGCTTTTCGGAATTGGCAGCGAGACTATCATTGATAATTAGATTGTTTTGCGCTATTGTGCATTCGCTTATTGCTAATAGAAAGCAAAAGATATAAATTCTAAATGATAGGGTCGCCATGTGATCAGTTTTAGATGAGTAGGATAGGAGAACTTTCTTCTAATTTTTTGCAAAAGCGGTTTTCCACTATTAAATGTAATCTCTCAATAGTTTTATTTTACTAATAGTTTTACAGCACCACATTCTTAAATTTTTCGATTTGTCTTTGGTGACGTAAAATATGCACGATAGCATGCTCCATTAACTGCTCAATATCATAATGTTGTCCCCAGGAAGTAATTATTTTTTTTGCGTCATCAAATTGTTCCAGTTCCTGGTCTTTTATATTCTTAAAAACATTTTCGGTATAAGCAAAAACCTGGTTTAGATCTTCTAAATATTCTTTAGTCGTTGCATGAAAGGTTTTTTCCGGTCGTATCGCTTGATGCCCTTTCAGGTTATTAATGTAGATGGCATAGCTATAACCGGAACTTACAACGTGTGATAAAACGGTTTGAATAGATTTGCAATTTTCATCAGTGGTATGCGGGTCTATGTGCATGGTCAAAACATCGTCAGAAATATCTTCAATGACTTTTTTGAAATCCTGGATTGCCTGTTCATAGATGTCAAGCAATGCTCCAACAGCTCCTGGTCTATACATTTTTATGATTTTTTATTTAGAATTCAGTTTGTAAAAAAAAGTTTTATTCCGAATAAAGCTAGAGTAAATATAAGTGATTTAACAGAGATTTAATGCTTTTTTACTAAAAAACAGACTTAAATTAACCTAAATCCGCTTGAGAGGATTGCGGTAAGAAGTGCTTTATGCGAATTGATTAGTACAATTTGCAGTGAAGAAGTCTTATTTTGTAAGCATCTGAATTTTAATTATTTAATAAAAATGTAAGATTTTAGATTAAAACGGATTGGTTCCGTTCAAATAAAATAATATTTGTGTGTAACATCCTGATATTCAGTAAAATTTTGTTAAATTTAAAGTATTATTAACCCAAAATTTAACTAAATATGAGAAATTATTTTTCAATTGTATTGTTGATCGCAACCTGTATCACTTACGCACAGAAAAAAGTAAATGGAACTATTTATCTGGATCATCCTGCGATTACAGTGGTAGAAGCCATGACGCAAGCCTTTGTTAGCGGAGACTCTGATAAAGTGGCAAGCTTTTTAGCCGATGATTTTAAATCCTATAATGGTACGACTACCAATAAGGATGATAAAGGAGATGATAAAGCCTCATTTGTAAAAAGTGTTAAGTTTTGGAAGGAGAATGTTGATTATTTCAGTATTAAGCGATCACAAGGCGCATATCCCGATGCCTTGGAATACAAAGAAGAAAACAATAAAGATGTTGTGTGGGTTCAAACTTGGGAAGATTTAAAGGGAGTACATAATAAAACGGGTGTTAAAATGGATGTTCCCATGCACCGATTATTTGTGGTTAATAAAGACAATAAAATTAAAACCATCATTCGTTATACGAATAGCAGTGTTTTTGATGAAATAGGGGACAGTTTTAATGATAGGGAAAACGGACGGATTTATAATCATCATGAAAACATTAATACGGTCAGAAAAATGGTTCATGCTTATGAAAATAAAGACTTAGCCAAAGCCTACACTTTTTATGATGAAAAGGCCACTTTCACGGATATTAATTCGCCTGCAACCAAAGGAATAAGCTTAGCAGAGCAAAAAGCAAATGATCTGAAGTTTTTTGAGAAATTTGAAATTAACAGTATTGATGTTACTGGTTATCCGGATTATTTGCATTACGAATTAGGAGATGCAAGAGTAGTGCAATCCTGGTGGAATTTTAGACTAACAAGAAAATCCGACAAAAAGAAAATTGTTTTACCGGTGTTTTTCATTGATAATTTTGATGATAAAGGTAAAATTACCTCTGAAATAATTTATTACAGCGAAAAGATGTTAGAATAATACCATACAGTTTAGTACTTGTCAAGGGGATTTTAGCTTTTTGATTACTAGATTTGAAACCAAAAATAAACCTCTTAAATCCAAATTTTTTGAGACTTAAGAGGTTTTTTTATTTTTTATTTTGAACTAAATTCATGTAATTCTTTGACAAATTGTTCTCTTTGGTACCAATCATTATAGACCAGATTGTATTTTTCAACTTTGAATTTCCCAAAATTGAAATTCCGATACTTTTCTAAAACTTGAATCAGTTTTTCTGTATGGCTGATTTTTTTTCGAAATCGGGCTACCGTGGCATGAGCCGTTTGAATGGAATAGCGTTTGTCGATACTTTGTTCCAAACCCGAATTCATAAAATGGGTTCTCAAGTTGTTTCTTAAATCGTCAAGCGAATTGGTATTGGTAAAACCCTGAAGCATGATAGCCGAAGAAGAAGCTGTAATTCCCTGAAAGTTGATGACCAAATCTTCTATTCCAATCAAACTTTTTTCTACGATTTCAACATAATCGGGAATTGAAATAGAGGTCAGATTAAAACCGTCGTAACAGGAGATGATTGATAATACGGTGATATGAATATCTGAATCAGGGTAATAATATTGCTCAGGATCGATGGTTCTGAGTTCATCTAAAAAGTCTTGAATCTTAATTTTGGTTGCAGTATCAGGTCGAATTAGTAATGTAATTCCGAAACGACTGTCTGTATCTGAATCAATTTGAGTATCTATTTGGTATCTGTCCGCTGCAATGGTTTCAACAGATTCAATGTAAAGATTGTTATAATGTTTGGCTAAATCCATTAGGGGTGATTTTCATTGCAAGATTTTGATAAAAGAAATCGCTAGTTACAATTAGAGTACTAATCTAAAACCAAAAACGGGTAGTTCTCCCTGCATAAAATCTAAATCCTCTGATCTTTTGAATCCCAGATTTTCATACATTTTCCAGGCTACCTGCATTGCCATCGTAGAATGGATAATAACCTGTTGCAGCTTTAGATCTTTTGCTTTTCGGATACATTCCATTGTCAAAATTTTGCCAATTCCTTTTCCTCTGGAATCGGGACTTACTGCCAATAATCTGAAGCCGGCTGCATTTTGTTCTTTGGTTGCAGTTCCACCCGAACCATAATTCTTCATGTCATTAAAAAAAACGACAGCGCCAACTATTTTGTCTTCTGCAGTAACAGCTACCAGGAGTTCTGTTCCTGGATTGCTTGTTAATGAACCAATATTTGCCAGCATTTTATAGTAGTTAGGTTGTTGATATTCTTTAGGAAAACCTTCCAGTTGTGAATAGACCTGCACCATCAGGGTACCAATTGCTTCAAATTCATTGGGTTTTGCATTTCTTATTACGTATTCGGGGTTGGCAGCCATATTATTGAAAATTATTGTGAATTTATAAATGATGGAGGTGTCTAGATGGTTTGTTTTTATATTCAAACAGTAGTTACATCAAACAGGTTTATTTAATTTTTGTTTCTAAAAGTTTCATTAATTCTGTCAAACCCATTAAAGTTCCATTATAATAGTCCTCTTTTTTAAAGTACGGAATGAAATAAGTGTCAATTATTGCTTTAGTTTCCTCGTCCGAAATTATTAGTTCAATACCATTCCCATTTTGAATACGCATTTTTCTATGGCCACGGGAAATAGCGATCAGTATTCCGTTTTGGAAATCTTGTTTTCCTAAATTCCATTGTTGCGCTATATGAAGCGATAAGTTGTCAAAGTTTTCTTTTGCAGTTTTGATGGTGTCTATGGTAACTACTGCTATTTCGATTGTCGTCTTTTTTTCGAAAAAATGAATCAGACTATCTAGTTTGTGTTCTTCTTTTTTCGTGTATAAGTTTTCGTAGTCATTAATCCATCCGGCTCGTTCTGGCAGGTTGTCCCAAAAAACCTGTCTGTATTTTTTTACTAAGTTTTCTATTACGGTGTCTTTGGTAACCGTTGGATCGGTTTGAGAATAAACACTTGTCAAATAGAAAAAGGATACTATTAAAATTACTATTTTGCGCATTTTGGTTCTTTTATTTTCCGAAACATCAGCTTATCTAAAAACTCTAAACAAGCCCAAAAAAATATTATTGTAAAGCAAATATACGGGATTTAAACGGGAGTGATTTCCTTTACTTAAAAAACGAATGGAAATGTTTTTGAATAAAAAAGGCATCGAAATTTTCGCTTTCAGACAAAGGCAAGAGAACTCCAAATAAATAGCCGAAACAAATTCTATTTAATTATTTTGGCTATCTCAATGAAGTAAAAAAGTACAAATGGATTTGAGTATTGTGTTCTTCCCCAGTCGTGATTTACATTTGGGAAAGCACAATTTCCACTATAGAAAATAGTCCAATTCCCCACATAAAAGGGTGGACTTTATCTGTGTTTTTTGTGAAAACACAAAGCAATACATAACTTGAAAAACCATAAGCAATGCCAGAACTGATGCTATAGGTCAGTGGCATTAATATCAAAGTTAAAAATACCGGAACGCCCAAATAAAGTTCACTAAAATCAATTTTCACTAAATGTTTGGCCATATAGATTCCAACTAAAATGAGTGCTGGAGCGGTGGCATAAACTGGTACAGCACCTATAAGTGGCGCGAAAAACATTGCCAGTAAAAATAGCAGAGCGGTAAAAACAGAACTCAATCCAGTTCTGGCTCCATTGGCAATCCCTGCAGCCGATTCTATATAGGTTACTGTGCTGCTCGTTCCCAGAATTCCGCTAAACATGGTGGCAACGGCATCCGCTTCCAATACTTTTTTTACGTGTGGCATTTTTCCATCCTCCTTTACTAAGCCGGCTTCCATAGAACAGGCTATAGCAGTTCCGATGGAGTCAAATAAATTCACGAACAGAAATGAAAAAATAGGAGCGATAAAGGTGATTTTAAGCACTGAAAGCACTTCTAACTGACCTAAAACAGGCATGATGGAAGGAGGTGTGCTGATAAATTCCGTAGGCAATAGTATGGTATCATCAAAAGTAAAACCCAATAGGGTAGCCAGTAAAATACCAATCAAAATAGAACCTTTTACCTTGTAATGTTCTAGCATAACAGTTACAAAAAATGCGGCTAAACCAATAATCAAAGCAGGAGTAAATTTGCCCAGCCCTACTAAGGTGGCTTCATTGGATACGATTAATCCCATTTGCTTAAAACCAATAAAGGCTATAAATAATCCAATTCCGGAACCGATTGCGACTCGTAATGATTCGGGGATCGCATCGACAATTTTATGTCGTAATCCCAAAATTGAAATAATAATAAAAAATACTCCCGACATAAAAACAACGCCCAGAGCTTGTTGCCAGGTAGCGCCATCATTAAGGACCAAAGTATAAGCAAACATTGCGTTTAGTCCCATTCCTGGTGCCATGGCAAAAGGAACATTAGCCCAAAAACCAACTAAAAGAGTTCCAATTATGGCGGCCAAACAAGTAACAGTAATCAGTGCGCTTTTATCCATACCTGTGGCGGATAAAATATTAGGATTTACAAAAATAATGTACGCCATGGTCAAAAAAGTAACCGTTCCACCAATGGCTTCCTGACGGATATTGGTATTTCTTTCTTTTAGATTGAATATTTTTTCTAACATAATTGTTTTGGTTTCTTTGATGGCATAGCGACTATTGAGCCTTTATACTTGAGTGAATTTTTTATGTGTGAGAAGGTACAAAGTTATTGCTGATTTCAATTTCGATACCCAATGAAAAACTTGCATCAAAATTATGCAATAGTTTTGGTTCTGTAAAAAGAATGAGATGTTTAGAATCAGAATAATGATAAGCCTTTTCTTGATAGATGTGAAAAATATCGGCGGGTTAAGTAATTGGTAATTAGTATTTTAATTCGTACATTTATTAGGATTATTTTGATGTCTTTTTAAAGATTAGGATTTAAACTAATTCATTATGAAAAAATCATTACAATTTACAGCTATTGTACTGCTAATTACTGTTATGGCAAATGCTCAAGCTGGGCCTAGAGTAGAGGTTAATATAGGTCCAGTTGTGGCAGATTCTGATGCGTATTTTTCGGTTAATGTTCAGGGTAATTTTTATTATATGTGGCAAACATCAGAAAAAATTGACCTAGGAGTAACTACTGGCTTTTCTCTTTTTTCGGGTGATCGAATTGAAGAAGTTTTCGAATCAATTCCTGATTTATATGTACCCGTGGCAGTTGCTGGCAGAATAAATATTACACAAGCTTTTTCAATGGGTGGCGACCTTGGTTATGGAATAAATGTTGAAGGAGGCGGTGGATTTTACTATCGTCCTGTAATTGCTTATAATTTTAGTGAAAAGTTAGCGCTTACTGGGTCTTTTAGCAGCATAATTGAAAACGACTACACTACTTCGGCTATTAATCTGGGTGTGAATTTTGGATTTTAGCAATTATTTGCATTCACTTTCTCGTAGATAGTGCAACTCTCCGAACTGTTTATTGTATAAATAGCCACAAAGTCAGGATATTTATTCGATTTATGGTCATTTTGTTAAATGATTAAACCTGAAAAATCTCCTGACTTTGCGGCTATTTCTGATAGATCATTATGAAACCAGATTTCTTAATTAAAAACAATCACTAATGGTTTAAGATTTTGAAATTTCTTCCAAGACTTTTTTACCGTTTTCATTATGGGGATCAAGAACTACAGATTTTTTATAATTCTCAAGAGCAAGCTTTTTATTCCCGTCTTTTAAATACGCTTCACCCAAACTGTCATAGGTATTCCCAGATTGAGGAAACGATTCCGTATTTAGTTTGAAAATTTCAATTGCTTCTTTAGTTTTTCCGGTTTGTAACAATTGATAACCAACACTGTTCATTTCATTTTCGTTGATCGCATAGATGTCAGATTTTTTTAACTCCTTAAAATGCTCCAGACCAGATATGATACCCTTTTCTAAAATAACATCTAATACAGAGTAGGCTAATGATTTTTTTGGCATACTATAAGGTTTATTGTAAAGGATATTTCTAATCGCTTTATTCATTTCGTTTAAATTCGTACTCCCTGTATTATTTAGCAATACAACTAGATTTTTATCAGCAGGAATACGTGAAAATATGGTGTTAAATCCATTTATACCTCCGCCATGTTCGACCACCGTTAAACTGTTATCCTTTTCTTCATTGAAAGCCGAATTGATAAACCATCCATACCCGTAATGACCAGGTCCCGCTTGGATGTAGGATTTAAATAATAAGTCTCTATATTTTTTTGAAAGTAACTGATCTGTATAAAGCGCCTGATCCCATAGGTATAAATCGTCCACGGTAGAATACAAAGAACCTGCGGCATAGGGGATGGAGAGGTCCAAATAATTGGCATTACTATAACTAGTGCCATTTTTTTCATAGCCGGAAGCTCTGTTTTTCAGAATCGTTTCGTGATGATCATATCCTGTATTATTCATTTTGAGAGGTGCGAAAATTTGCTCTTGTAAAGACTGCTCATAGGTTTTGCCAGAGATTTTTTCTACGATGTAGCCCAATAAAAAATAACCTGAATTGCTATAATTGAATTTTTCACCTGGTGTGAATTCAAGAGGTAAGTTGGCGAATGTGTTTATAAATGCTTCCGGACTGTAGGGATTGATGCTTAAATCTTTTACGAAATTAGGAAACGAAGTGTAGTTTGGAATTCCTGATGTATGTGTAAGCAAGTGATGAATAGTGATCTTGTCGCCTGTTACTTTTGGATAAGCAGGCAGATAAGTCGAAATTGGTACGTCTAACTTTAATTTTCCCTGTTCAGCTAATTGAAGTATTAACATCGCAGTAAACTGTTTGGTCACAGAACCCAAACGGTGTTTAGTATCGGATTGATTCGGAATATTCCATTCCATGTTTGCCATTCCAAATCCTTTTTTGTAAATAATTTTCCCTTCATAAGCGACAAGTGCAGAGCCATTAAATTGCCCGTATTCAGAATATAGATTCATTAACTTATCAATCTGTTCTGCTTTGGTTTGTCCTATTGCAGCGGTTAAGGTCGTTAACTGAATAAATAAACCGACTAGAATTTTTTGTACTAAAAAACGACTGGAATTTTGTTTCATGAGGATTGTTGGTTTTAGTGATTATTGAATGGCTTTCGAACCAGTTTTTGTTAACTAGGAAGTAAATATAGTGGATTTTAACTACAAAAAAATTGGTTTTGAAAAAGAGATTGCATTGATGTTATTAAAAATCAATACCTGAAAAGCTTTAAAAAACTCCTTTGTAACTGATAATTAAGATATTGTTTTTAATAGATTTTGGTCTATTAAACTATAAACAGGAGCTGTCTCATCCTGAAAAAAAGGTTATATGGCTCTTTCGTATTTTGATGTGTTTTTATTATAAAGACAACAATTTTATAACTTGCATACGATTTTTTAAAGCTAATCAGGAAAAAGTCAGGAGATTTTCATGAAGTTTCCGCCTTAACAAGATTGAAAAATTACGTAAGGTAGAAGGCGTTCGCGCACAATTTCGACAAATCATCTATACAGTTTACACTTAGCAGATCTGACGTTTATTAATTCTTCAGTTTAATCATTACGCTTCCACAAATCATATCGTGAAGTGTTCTACTTTTTGGACTAATAAAAATGGTTAAAAAAGAAATCCAACCAAATGTAACTTTAAAAAAATATCGAATTGTTGCCTGAAAAATATTGATAGATTGAGTTTCATCTGAATTTTTTCGAACTCTTATTCTCATTTTATGGTTTCCTAAAGTTGCTCCATTGGATGTACAAATTGGCTCATACATAAGCAATGATATAAATAAAGTTGCTCTTACCCAATTTGGGACGTTATTAAACATTTCAAGAATGTCTGTAAAAAGCAACATACAGCCTATGATTATAATTGAATCAATTAGTGTTGATTTAATTCTATCTAAAACTGAAGGGTATTTTTTTTCCATAATGATTTTATAATTTTACTTTTTGTCTAACAAACTCCTCAAAATTCTTTTCGTCGAATTTTTTGTCTTTTGGTAATTCCTGGATTCTCATGTCTGACATTCCAATTGGGGAATAAAACTTCCATTTCAAAGTTGGTCGGTGCTTCATAAACAAATGTTTGTCTCCAAATTCATCATTAGTGTAAATTCCAAAATAAAGACGAAAAAATATTGAATCAATTATTATTGAAACACCTAAAATCAAAGTCTTTTTCGTTATTTATTGAGATGAAACAGAGTATTTCCCTACTGGCATTCTTTTTAGATAAATTGTTCAAGTTGCGTGTAACTGTTTATTACATTTTCATTTTCCAATTCTTTGTATTGGTTTAAAAAATCATATAAAACGGTTTTAATTCCTAATTCTTTACCTGCCTTAATCTCCGAATTCAAGTCGTCTCCAATAACTATAATTTCATCTGAACCAAGATTATATTTGACCATTATTTCTCTAAAAACATCCTTTTTAGTAAGAGTCGAAATATTTGGGTCAACAACAAAGAGTTCTTTGAAGTCTGGTTTAAGATCAAGTTTATCAATTTTGCTGAACTGAAGTTTTGTAAATCCTGTTGTCACAAGAAATTTTAAACAATCCAGGCTTTTAGTTATGGAATAGTCGCTAAAGGGCTCCATTTTTTCTTGGTAAGTAAGTTCAGAAAGATGATGTAAACATTTTAAAGTGAGGTCATCATTAAATTGAAATTCTTTTGCAACTACTTGAAAAGGTCTCCTCATAATCTCAGTTTTTATGGCATTGATATCTCCGACATAGCGTTTGTCGTTTTCAATGGTTTCAAATAATGTGAAAAATAATTTTTCTCCAATAGATGAAACTGGGTAAATAGTATTATCAAGGTCAAATATGATTGCTTTTGTATTCATTTAATTTTAGGTTTTTGATTTTCAGGATTCTAATATGCTTGCATTTTCGAATCCTTTTCCTAATTAGCTCTTACATAAAGAGTTTTTTTGTAAACTATTTATCCGCCTTCGTAGCCGAACCAATTAGTGTAACATCGATTAGTTCCAATGATTTAACCATATCTTTAACAGTCTCCTTATATTTCTTAAAATGGGTTGTTTCTATATGTGATTTGTATGCCGCTGTATCAGCGTATATTTCAAGTATGGTGATGTGTGAGGGGGCGCTTTTGTCTGCGACAGCGTAATAAGTTAACACGCCTGGCTCAACACGAACCGCAGTAGTCATTTGTTCTTTTAGTGCACTGTTATACTGATCCAATTGCAATGGGTCAACTGTAATTTTTGCTAATCTGACCATTTGAATTTTTTCCTGTGCCATGGAATTTAAACTAAAAGAAAGTGTTAGTATAAATATGGCGATTACTGTTGTCAGCAATTTAGTTCGGCCTAATGAAGTTTTAGTAGTTGGTTTAAATATTTTCATATTCATTGCGTTGAAGTTAAAATTATTATTGCGAGTGTTGCGTATGTAACGAACTTAGCTGTTAGCATATTGTCTGTTACGCATTTGTCATTAATTCGTACTCAATTTCGTCATCTTGTAAGTCCGCAATTTGAATGAAATTAAGCTTGTCAAGAAGTTTTATGGCGCTTTTGTTTTGTTTCGTTGTGATTGCCCAAACACGTTGTAGTCCGATAGTATTTATTCCAAAGTCTATGGCTAATAACATAGCAGCGGTCATAAAACCTTGCCCACGGTATTGCGGTAATAAAACGCAGCCAAGTTCACCGGCTCCTTTGTCAAGGCCACGATAATAGCCGCAAGTCCCTAAGATCTTATTTGTTGTGTTGTCTGCAATGCCCCAATGAATGGAATTACCTTCATGATAGTCCTGGTTTATTTTGTCCTGCATTTCTGTCGCCTCTTGCACCGTCGCTGCCTGAATTGCATCATAAAATGAAATTTCAATAAGGTCTTCCATGTCCGCAGGGAGAATTTGTCTCAGCGAGACTTTATCGCCAGAGATTATTGGGAAAGTGTTGTATGGAGGTAGTTTCATTTTATCTGTAATTATGTCTTTATGTTTATCAATATCCCCAGTTCTCCCGAAATGTCGGAATAAAAACCTCTGGGCGAAGCTTTTTTGTTAATTGTGAAGTAAATATAATAGATTTTGGTCTATTAAATTAAAAAAGAGAGTCTTACGCGAGTTTCTGGCTCGTGCGAACTATCAAAATCAGTTGAAATTTATTTCTAAAATGGTCGGATTATTTCTGCTTTAATTTTTTGTGCAATTGTGTTTTAAATTCTTCAAGCTTTTTAAATCAGATTTGTATTTGTACGCACGAGCGGGACGCTCGCGTTAGCCGGGGGTGTTGACAGACGTATTTTTCTAGGCAATCCAAGTTGGTTTCACTTCGTCAATTACCCATTTATTTTCAATTTTCTTTATGTATATTCTAAAACCTTGTCCACAAAGTCCGCCACAAACAAATCCAGCATCTAATATTCCAAACTTTTTTTGTTCGTCAAATTTTATTCTAGAAAAAAAGACAACACCTGAAAAAACAAAATTATATTTAGTTTGCCAGATAGCATCTCTGTCTTTTGGAAATTGAGATATGTGTCTAAGTTCAAACTTATTGTTAAGTTTAATGTTGTTAAAATCTAAAATGTATTCTGTTTCAGTTTTTATTTTAGAATTATAAAGTTTACTACCGACAAAATGTTTTTCAAAGTCTTGTTTTAAATTTTCGCTATTATTCTGCTTTATTCTGGGATCAAACGCAATAATAATTTTTGAAGTATCTTTTTGAATTTCTAAAGTTCTTTTTTTCCACTTTAATAATTTTATTTTTTGTTCAGGTGTAGCCTTCGTGGAATCGACTCCAACATAATGTCCAGTTTTGTCAAATATAGATTCACCATATTTAGGCGGAAAATTTGTAAATAATCTAATGTCAATGCAAGTTGAATCAATTAAACTTGGAAAAATTTCTGTCATTACATTTTTCTCAAATTCTAATTCGCTAACTTTCTTTTCACAACTTGCAAAAAAAATAATTATTAATATGAATGCTGTCCTCAGTTTTTTCATAATATATCTGCCAACGTTCTGGTACTACAGCGGGTTTGGGACTAAATTAGGCTCATTATTCGGATTTGCCACGCGAGCGATAGCGAATAGACGAAGTAAATCATCACAAATACAAAACCAAATTTACATTAAGCCGATTGCTCAAATCCGTTGTGGTAGATGTTGTCGTTATTTATTTAATTTATATAGATTTTCTAAAAAAATTATCTTTTCATCTTCACTCCAATTATTTGTATAAACAAGTAGGTTTAAAAAATTATCTTTAGTAGAACCGAATAGGAATACATTATCGGATTTTTTATCATTATATTTCCAAATTATATATTCTAACTTAGAATTTTCTTTAATCTTTGCCGTTTTGAATTTATTTTCTTTCCAATAATCTGAATCCCAGACATAAAACAACTTTACGTTTTCAAAATCTGATTCATTGCTTTTAAAAAAAGGATACGATTTTTTAGGGTTTTGAGCAATTGCAATAATTATCCCATCTTTATTTTTTAAATAAGTTTGACCAGAGTCATCCACTGTATTCAATTGCTCCCAATTTCCGGGAATTTTTACTTCACCAGTGTTCGTTTTTACATTGGAGTAATCCATAATATCTTGGCAAAAAATAAAATTTGGCAAGAGAAAAAGCAGCACGAAAATTAAATTAAATTTATTCATATTTTTGGTTTTATAATTACACACAACGTTCCGGTACTAAAGCGGATTTGCCACCCGAGCGATAGCGAATAGACGAAGTAAATCATCCCAAATACAAAACCAACTTTCCATTAAGCAAATTGCCCAAATCCGTTGTAGTAGCTGTTAGCAACTGGTCTTTTTATAGATCTTCGTATTTAATTTCTTTAGCATTTTGTACAATAAAATCTTCACTTGCAATTATCTTTTTATCATTTTGTTCTAGAGTAACTAGTACGTCATAGAAAAGTCTTTTGTTTTCTGCATAAGATTTAGGATCGTTTATGGTATTGAAGCCAAAATCATATATTTTTTTTTCAATTGGATAAATCACATTAAAGAACTTATAATTATGCCCATTTTCTGTTCTATCGAATTCTAGTAAATAACAGACTTTTCCATTTGTGAAATTAATTTTACTCATTGAATAATTAAAAGTAGGTGTGTCTACTGAAATCTGTTTGAATATTTCTTGCAAATAATTTTTTGTAGATATAACTCTTTCAATGTCATATTCTGAAGCTACATAATACAGATTTAATTTTTTGTCAATGGGGACAAGGAATAAAATATCCTCCCTTACTTTTGGTGTCCAATTTGATGGAATCAGTGCTCTGATTTTTTTATCGGAATATTGTTTCCAACCTTGAGTTAATTTTGTTTTTTCTAAAGTCTCTAATGTTAGTTTATTTGGATTTTTATCAGAGTGTTTACAATTAGCAAACAGAAAAAATAGAATGCTATATAAGATAATTTTCATAGGAAACTTTTTTTAGACTTGTTGCTAATTTAACAATACTCGCTATTAACTTTCGCATATCCACCCACATTCAGCTGGCTTTGCGCTATAAACAGTTTTCTTATATTTCTGCTAAAGTATAAATAATTTATTACAAATAGATTCTGTTTAGATCTTGAAATTCTTTAAATAAAAAATCGTCTTCTTCTCCCATCAGCCTAGCCCCGATAATAGCGGCATCCTTTTACTGCTTTCTTTAAGCAGGAAAAGATACAGCGAATAGCGGGAAACAGCTCCTGGTAAAAACAGAAGATTAGGAGAGGAAGGTGTTCTGTTTCGGGGATTTTGAAAAGAGTTTAATTGCGTTAGAAACAGATGTAGCTGCTTATGATGACATGTGTGCCTTTATGAACAATTCTTTTTTTATGTAAGAGGTTAAAATATCGAATTTGAGCAAACAATTATAGTTTTTATCTATGAAAAAAGTATTTTAGATAAAAAATAATTGGTAAATTCGTAGAGTAAGTTTTTAAAAATCATCGCATTATGGAAAATAGCAAAAATCAGAACACTATGGGAGAAAGTAAATGTCCGTTTTCAGGAGGGAGTCCAAAACAAAGCGCCGGCTCTGGCACCAGAAACGAAGACTGGTGGCCCAATCAATTAAAATTAAACATCCTTCGCCAGCACTCTTCACTGTCCAATCCGATGGGGGAGACGTTCAATTATGCCGAAGCTTTTAAGAGCCTCGATCTGGCTGCTGTGAAGAAAGACATCTACGATTTAATGACCACATCACAGGACTGGTGGCCAGCCGACTATGGTCACTACGGACCGTTCTTCATCCGAATGGCATGGCATAGTGCAGGAACATATCGTATCGCTGATGGCCGTGGCGGTGGAGGTTTTGGTACCCAACGATTTGCACCACTTAACAGCTGGCCTGACAATGCAAACCTCGACAAGGCTCGTTTGTTGTTATGGCCAATCAAAAAGAAATATGGTAAGAAAATTTCCTGGGCTGACTTGATGATTCTTACCGGAAACTGTGCTCTTGAGTCAATGGGCTTCAAGACTTTCGGTTTCGGTGGCGGACGTGAAGATGTTTGGGAACCTGCGGAAGATATTTATTGGGGTTCTGAAGGAAAGTGGCTGGATGATAAACGTTATACTGGTGAGCGTGATCTGGAAAATCCTTTGGCTGCCGTGCAAATGGGACTTATTTATGTGAATCCTGAAGGACCGAACGGAAACCCTGATCCGTTGGCAGCGGCAATTGACATTCGGGAAACCTTTGGCCGAATGGCTATGGATGATGAAGAAACGGTTGCGCTGATTGCCGGTGGGCATACTTTCGGTAAAACTCATGGTGCAGCGGATCCAAGTAAGTATGTTGGTCCTGAACCTGCAGCTGCAAGTATTGAAGAGCAAAGCCTTGGATGGAAAAATACATTTGGCACAGGAAATGGTGAAAACACAATTACCAGTGGTTTAGAGGGTGCTTGGACAACTACACCTACAAAATGGAGTCACAATTATTTTGAAAACCTTTTCGGTTTCGAATGGGAGCTGGACAAAAGTCCGGCCGGTGCGCATCAGTGGAAACCCAAAGGAGGAGCGGGAGCAGGGACAGTGCCGGATGCTCATAATCCATCAAAAAAACATGCTCCATTCATGCTTACCACCGACCTTTCTTTGCGTGTAGATCCTATTTATGAGCCGATTTCAAGAAGATTTTTTGAAAATCCGGATGCGTTTGCTGATGCATTCGCACGTGCCTGGTTCAAATTAACACACCGTGACATGGGGCCAATCGCACGTTATCTCGGCCCAGAGGTACCTAAGGAAGAACTGATCTGGCAAGACCCTATTCCAGCGGTGACGTACAAACTAATTGATGATAATGATATTGCTGTCTTAAAGGCTAAAATACTGGCTTCTGGATTGTCTGTGTCTCAACTGGTATCCACAGCTTGGGCGTCAGCATCAACCTTCCGTGGTTCTGATAAACGCGGCGGTGCCAATGGTGCTCGCCTTCGTTTGAGTCCGCAAAAAGATTGGAAAGTCAACAATCCGGCTCAATTATCGGCTGTTCTAGCGACTCTTGAGGGGATTCAGTCTGCATTTAATAGTGCACAGTCCGGCGGAAAACAGGTATCATTAGCCGACTTAATCGTTTTGGCAGGATGTGCCGGAATTGAGAAAGCTGCTCAGCAAGTAGGGCAAAATATAACTGTTCCCTTTACACCAGGAAGAGCAGATGCTTCACAAGAACAAACAGATGTGGAATCTTTTGCTGTCCTTGAACCTGAAGCGGATGGGTTCCGCAACTACATGAAAACGCAATATACGGTATCAGCAGAAGAAATGCTGATCGATAAGGCTCAACTGATGACGTTGACAGCACCTGAGATGACTGTGCTCGTTGGTGGTTTACGTGTTCTTAATACGAACTTCGATCAGTCTAAACATGGTGTATTTACTGCTCGTCCTGGGTCATTGACTAATGATTTTTTCGTGAATTTACTTGATTTGGGTACAACCTGGAAAGCCTCTTCGGATTCCCAAGAAGCATTTGAAGGTCGTGATCGTAAGACCGGTGCATTGAAATGGACAGGAACCCGTGTTGATCTTATCTTCGGTTCGAACTCAGAGCTTCGTGCTATCGCTGAGGTGTATGGCTGTGAGGATTCACAAGAGAAGTTCGTTCAGGATTTTGTGGCGGCCTGGACCAAGGTGATGAATCTGGATCGCTTTGATTTGAAGTAAAGAACTGTATTTTATATTATTAAAAAGGTGGTCTATTTCTGGACCACCTTTTTTGTTTTACGACTTTTCCTATGTATTCTATTCAAAATTAGAATAACCATTACATCCAGCAGTAAGCTTAATTTAATGCCTTAATGGTGAATTCAAAAGTCTATTTGTTAACACTAAACTCAATTGTTTTGCGGTGCAACGTTTTTTTAAGATAAATCTAAGTCGGAATTTTTTCAATTAAAATTTCGGCACCGGATTGGTCAAAATACGTACAGGTCATTTCAATAATATTGACGCTCCATTTCGCAATTCCGCATTGGGCAGCATGATTACAAAAACTGAGGTAATCGGTTTGACCGTCTTGGTGCATAACCAGAAATTCAATAAATCGTTCTTTGTTGGCTGCGGGAGCAATACTGATGCTGTTATACGTTTCAGTTGCTGTCGCTCGAAAATCATCGGCACCAAAATATTCAACATGGCCGTCATTGACAAAGGTATCATAGCCTTTTACGCCTAAGGCAATTAAATCCTGAATGTAAGCAGGGAAGTCCGCACCAGATTTAACTTTTGCATGAGCTTCTTTTATTTGATCAATTGTGAACATAATTCAACAGGAATTTGATAATGATTAATTACAGACTAATAAAATCAGCTGTTTTTGGAAAAATACTTAGTGCATCCACAACAATTTGTGGGGTAGGAGTGGCCAGTTTACGGAGTTTAGTATCCATCCAGGCGCCATCTACCGTAATAACGGCACACAAAACATCCTCTTTATAAAACTCATGAACGATAGACCAGCGAGACGCATCGGCTTTCATTTTTGCCATTTTGGTTTGCATGGTAATTACGTCAGAAAGATTAATTTCTTTTCTAAAAACACATTCTTCTCTAAACAATATGGGACCAATATGTTCTTTTTGCATTACTCGTAATGTTAATCCTAATTGCTCCAGAATCTCAACACGGTGTTGTGCTCCAAAATCATAATAGGCACTGTGACGTAAGTGAAAATTTGGATCTAAATCAGACCAACGAAAGGACAACTGTTTGCTAAATGTAGCCATGGGGTGTTATTTATGGATGTTTCTTGTAGGCAAAGATAATGCGGATTTTCATACAGGCAAAGCGAACAGACCAAGTAATCAGTCCGGAAACTAAGGACTACAATAGTTTCTTATGCATTGTTAGCTGTAGGGCGTGACCCCGTTGCACAAGATTCTGATTCACAACAGTATTTTTCAAGCAACGAGGTCAGGCTGTCCGCTGTATCTTTTCTTTTTTTAAAGAAAAAAAAGAAAAGGATGCCGCTTCCATCCTTCACGCGAACCCCACGTCAGTAAGTTCAGGAATTGACCACCTGATTTTGTCAATCCCGATGAAGTTGGAATCTCAACTTGGCCAATGTATGTTGCGAAGTCCGAGGCCAAATCTTTTAAAGCCACACGAAATAGGGATTCTAAAAGACCGAAAAATCAAGGCCGACTACCATTCGAAATTGTGAATATCTATTTTATGAATTGTGGATTTAATTTCCTTAAAAATCTATCTTTGGCATCCTTAAAAAAAAAGAGATGAGCACAATTTGGTATGAATGCAAAGTAAAATATAGAAAAACAGATGAAACTGGCGGACAAAAGATTACGACAGAACCTTATCTGGTAGATGCTTTATCCTATACGGAAGCAGAAAGCAGAATTAACGAAGAGATGTCTGCTTATATTAGTGAAGAATTTAAAATCATGAATATAAAAGTGGCTAATTTTGCAGAGATACACCCTTTCGAAAATGCGGACCGTTGGTTTAGATCAAAGGTTTCTTTATTGGCTTATGATGAAGAAAGCGGCAAAGAACGAAAGTCGAATATGTATCTGTTAGTGCAGGCCAATGACGTAAAAGAAGCTTTTGATAATACCACTCACGTTATGAAAGGTACGATGGGAGACTATACAATACCTGCGATTTCAGAATCACCGATTATGGATGTTTTTCCTTATTTCAGTGGGGAAGAAGGGGAAACAGAACAATTGGAAAGATTCAATGCACTGAAAGCTTCCAGACCAGTAATAGAAGAGGTAGAAGATACTATGGAATTTGATCCAGCTTATTTAGAGGAAAGTGTTTAATTAGAGACGAGTACACGAAATGACTGCAATAATAATTGCATAAAGGAGAGGGCTTTTTGGCCCTCTTTTTTCATTATAATTTTATCGGTGGATTGTCTAAACCCTTAGTGAAGCTCTGAATCCTCTGGCACTGTAGTAAGAGGGTGCGCCGTTGTGATACACAAATACATGGTTATAGCGGAAATCAGCAAAGAGAGCACCGCCGTGTTTTCTAATCTCCGAAGGTGTTTTTATCCAGCTCGATGTTTTTGTATCGAAATTTCCAAGTTTCTGCAACTCCCTATATTGTTCTTCTGTTAATAGTTCGATGCCCATGGCAGCAGCCATACCAATTGCGTTATTTGCCGGTTTGTGTTCTTTCCTTGATTCTTGCGCTTCAAGGTCATAACAAACACTTCTGCGGTCTTTAGGACTTTCTGTAGAACAATCATAAAAAATATATTCATCCGTCTTTTTATCATAGCCCACAACATCCGGTTCACCGCCAGTTCTTTCCATTTCATGGAGCGACCATAGTTTTTCAGGTCCGAAGTCTCGGGAAGCTTGCAGTTTTGCCTGTACTTTAGCCCATTCAAGACCGTTATGGCGGTTCATGTTTTTCTCAAAACGGTTTTCTAATACACTGAGTAGTGCTGTAAGTTGTTCTGGTGACAACTCTTTTTTATTTTCCATTGTCATATTGTGTTATTTTGATTTGCTTACTATGTTTTGTAATTCATTGCTAGTGCTGAGCTTGCAAGGTAGATTTATTGCTAATAGTAGTATTTATTTGCTTTGTTGTAATTCAATTATTTGTTCCTTTTGGCCACATACAAACTTTATTCTGTTTATTCCCCAATGGTTTGAAGTGATTGTGTGTTCGTTTTTAAATTCAAATTTTTCAGAACCACCGTTCACATTCCTGTTTTCTGTTTTTTTAATTATTGGCGTGATTTCTATAATTCTGTCAAAGTTCATTGTCGTGTCATTGTTTAAACGTTCCGAAATATGAACTTCTTCTATTTTAGGCTGCCAGTGTCCTTGATAGTTTAATTGTCCGCCAACTTGGTAAGATATTAGTGATTTACTGTTCAATAAGTTTAGTTTACTTTCAACAATTTCAACTTTGAAACTGTTAACGAAAAGTGCTTTTTGGTCCGACCACCAACCAATATTATATGTAATTGGAATTTCAAATTTTGGTCCTCTTGGTTCATTTGATAAAATGCTCTTACGACCGAAGTCAGTCAAATAGAAATAGTAGGCGACAGCACTTAATATTAATGTCAAAATCAGTAGTCCTACTATTTTTAGAATTTTATTCATTGTATTTTTTGTAGTTGTTTTTTGTAGCATTACCGTCAACGTTTTGGCGCTTGGCGTTCGTGCGGGATTTCGAAGCACCAAACTGTCAACCCAGCACTAAAGTTGATTTGAAAACTGAACTTGAATTTAACCACTTCACCCAGCATGATGCCAAACGCATGTTAGCGGTTCGGGCTTCTTTTCTTAGAACTTCATTTTTTCTTATTGATGTTCTTTTTGTAATTCTTTACTATTTTTCCGAATTCCTTATCTTTTTTCCGTCTTTCGGCAACGGAAGATTCAAAATGAGCTTTCTCTTTTTCTAATTTCAGGTAATTATCATATGAAGCACGGTCTATTTCTCCCTTTTCAATGGCTTCAATAACAGCACAGCCTATCTCATTCGTATGAGTACAATATTTGAACTTACAATTCTGAGAAAGCCTGATAATCATATCAAATGTATTTTCTAACCCGCTTGTTGAATCAGCAATACCTACTTCTCTCATTCCTGGATTATCAATTAATATTCCTCCATTTTCAAGAATAACTAATTCTCTGTGACTTGTAACGTGTTTCCCTTTATTTGTACTCTGGCTGATTGTATCTGTTCGCATTAAAGATTTTCCGGAAAGATTGTTTAATAAAGTGGATTTTCCAACACCTGAAGAACCAAGCATACAATATGTTTTACCTTTTTCAATAATCGCTTTTATTTTGTCGTACCCATCTTGTGATTCGTTACTTATTGCAATAATCGGAACATTATTAATTCGAGCTTTTATTTTCTCCAATATCTCAAATGTCCGCGGTTTATCAATTAAATCAATCTTAGTGAGCACTATAATGGGACTCACCTTTGATGAATTACAAATGGTCAGGTATCTTTCAAGTCTATTAATATTGAAATCCCTATCAGCGGCCTGCACCAATAATGCATAATCAATATTTGTTGCTATTATTTGTATCTCTCCGAATTTACCAACGTCCTGTCTGGAAATAACAGAGAATCTCGGTAATATGCTGTGAATAATGGAAAAATCTGAATCATGAATTGTTATTGCAACCCAATCGCCAACGGCTGGAAAATCTTCACGACTTTTTGATGAAAATCGTAAATTACCTGTTATCTCGGCTTCAAATTCTCCTTTCTCAGTCTTTACAATATATCTTTCTTTATGTTCTGATATAACTCTTCCAATCTCAAACTGTTTAAGGTTATTCTCATTCCTTAATTTTTCAAGTTTATCATTATATCCTAAATCTTCTAATGTCATTGCAATATAGAATTGATTAGTTTATTCAATATTAACGGCCTATTGCCCAAATCCGTTGTAGTAGCTGTTGTAGGTCTTATTTTGATACTTTAGACTTCTTAATGTTCAAAGCTTTCTGTTTTATCCACTGAATTGAAATATCAACTGGTGCTGTAATATTGCCAGAAGCAGTATTGTGTCCTAATGTTGAAAACAAGGTATATTCGAAAGGTTTGCCTTGAGCTTTCAATGTATTTAATTGCTCCATACATAACTTTACTGGAATCTGTATATCTTTCTCGCCAAAAAGCCAAAGTCCTGGAATTGAAAGAGTATTCAGATAAATTTTTGGGTCAGTCGCCACGAATTGATACCTGTCTGGGTCATTTTTAGTATGCTCACGAGCATCTGATTCTGTATGATTTTCCCAAAAATCATTGTTTCCATTAGTATAAAACTGAAATCGAAGTTGTTCTAGAGTTGTAATTGTAGGGCAACTAAATAAAACCATAAATTCTATTTGTGGATTTTTACTTGCAGCAATTGGGATTATCCATCCTGCTTGACTGAAGCCAACTAATCCAATTGGTGTTTTTTTATTTTTCAAATAGGTTCGAAATGTATTTACTGCTGAACTTGCATCTTGAGATAATAAATTAAGATTAGTAGTGTCAATATTATTCGTGCCAACAGATGGTCCTACATATACACCGCCTGATTCTCCAACTCCACGTTTATCATATGTCAATACAGCAATACCTTCTTTGGCAAGACGTTTAGCGAACTCCATTTCTCTTTTTACAGGATCAGACCCATGAACAATTACAACTGCTGCAAATGTTTTTTTAGGCGTTAAAATCGAGCCTGCAAGAGTGACGCCTTGACTTTCAAACTTTACGTCTTGAATGGTAAAGTCGGCCGATTGAGAAAATACCATTTCTGGTAAAGTTATTAATAATAACCAAAGAAATAAGTTAATGTTCATTTTGGTTTAATTTAAAAATTGTTTTGAATTGTCTTGGTCTTCGTTAGCATTGCCTACAACGTTCTGGTACTACAGCGGGTTTGGGTCTAAATTAAGTTCATTATTCGGATTTGCCACCCGAGCGATAGCGAATAGAAGAAGTAAATCTCCCGAATACAAAACCATTTTTCATTAAGCC
Source organism: Flavobacterium maritimum (assembly GCF_040049085.1). Lineage (NCBI taxonomy): Bacteria > Pseudomonadati > Bacteroidota > Flavobacteriia > Flavobacteriales > Flavobacteriaceae > Flavobacterium > Flavobacterium maritimum. The sequence goes on along the minus strand of NZ_JBDLZY010000002.1, from coordinate 497,076 downwards.
TATTGCCCAAATCCGTTGTAGTAGCTGTTAGCAGGAGGTTTTTTATTCAATTCCCATTTTGTTTTGTGTACAGTCAATGTACAAACTATTATTTAAAAATATTTTATTTCCCAGCATTCCTGTCATTCCCGAAAATTTCATCATTGAATATTGAACTTGCGAAAATCCTTCCACATAAGTAACATTATTTAGAGGTATTTCTTGTGTGTCAAATTTTATTTTTTGGTTACAGTTTGCAGTAAATGTAGTCAAAACATTATTCCAAGATTGTGATTTTTCAATGTTATTTTTTGAATTTGGTAGTTTCAAGCTTTCCCATACTTCTTTGTTGGTTAATAATTCATAGGCGCTTGTACCTGAATCAAATAAAAAATTTTCCTCTTGTCCTTTTAGAAAACCTTTAACGATTATTTTTCTTTTTTTGAATTTAAAATCAAATAATTTGGTTTGAAATCGAGAGGGCGCTTTAGATAAATTTAAAGCAATATTATTTTCTTTAAAATTGATGATTGTTTTTCTATTTTCTAAAATGTCTGCTCCAATAGTTCCAATTATTTTTATAGAATCATTATTATTATCATTTACGTGATTATAAATTTTGAATTTATCGGAAGTAATTTTTGTTTTCCCAATGTAGAAAGAAGTTTTTGCAAGTTCTTTATTTACTGAGATTTGGCTAATTTTTTTAATTGAATTTGAGTAAAATACAGTATAAGGCGAACCGGTGTCAAATTGCAAATAGTAAGTTATTGTGTCATTCGGAAAATGTATAGGGAGCAACAAAGCATTTTTTTCAGAACCCAACCACTTAAATGGTATGAAACCACTTTCATTATCTACTGTCAAATAATTTTTTTCTGGAGTAAATTTTTGGTCAAAATAAATATAGCCACCAAGTACAGCTAAAACCAAAACTACCAAAAAAGCCAACACAATTTTCTTTAAAACTTTCATTAGATTATTTTTTTTGCAAATTTCTGTTTTAGGAAACAATTTCTTTGCAAAAGCAATACGCCATTTTTACGTCAATTGAATAATAGTATCTATAAATAATTTATTTTCAGTATTTTATGTAAATCGTTTTTGCTGTTTAAACTTATACCGTTTACAATAACAACTAATAATTTCAGACAAATAATTAATAATAATGGAAATATAAAAAGCGGAAAATGTAGTGATAACCCTTTTTGAATGAATGGGCTTACGATTTGAGAAACAGATAGTGCAACTGCAATTAGAATTTGAACACTTACTATACTTTTTCCAAGTTCTTTGTTTTTTGGGTCGTTTGTTTTGTAGGTCAAGATTAATGGGAATATAACTCCTCCAAAAGGTATTACAAGTCCAAATAAACTAGAAAAATTAATCAATTTTGCTCTGTCAAGTTTTGTAATCTCTTTGAAAGGTATTAGTTTTTCAGGCTCAGTTTTAAAGACATTTGCCAGTGCTTTCAATGTAAATCCTTTTGGGATATTTCCAGCTTCAATCCTTTGAATTGTCCTTAACGAAAGTCCACTTTTTTCGGCAAGTTCGGTCTGGGTTAAGTTTTTTCCCTCTCTTAAATGTTGAACTATTGATTTCATTTTGGTTTTGTTTGCGTTTCTGGTAAACTTTCTGCTAACGTCCCCAGGCTTTACGTCTGTTGCGGACTAAAGAAGCCGAAACTTTCGGTTTTGCACTGACCTCAAAGATACAAAACCATTTTTCCATTAAGCCTATTGGTCAAATCCGTTGTAGTAGCTGTTGTAGGCTGTTTTTTTATTTAGCCTGTATTATTTTCACTCCGTCATAATAATCTCCATTTTGCATACTTATAACTAGAATTCTTTCAGAATTAGTATTGTTTTGATTTAATGTAATAATAATTTTTTTTCCGTCTTCTTTTCGTTCAACTTGGAAATCGGAATTTGTAATCACAAAATTTTTAGAATGTCTGTCGATGTTTGACAAATCAATCTTGTTGTTATCAAGAGAAATACCATCCAACCACCAATATATTGATTCGGTCGTAATGGTGATAGAATTCAAATTGGAACTTAGTGTTGCTGTTTTTTGAGATAATTTAATATTGTCATCCCATTTTCCAATAATATCCTCATCTGCACTTTTAGTGCATGAAAGCATAAAAATTCCAATTATAGCAAGAAACCCATAGATGATAATTTTTTTCATAATATTTTGGTTTTAATTATTTTTAAACGATATAATTTGTTTCGCTAGGTTCTTGAATTCTCCGATTCGGTTTTAAAATAGCCTACAACTGGTATATACTCGCTACAAAGTATCGAGTACGCACCCAATTTTGGGTAGATTGTCGCACTTCATTAGTGCTTATTGATCAAAGATATAAAAAATTCCTACAAATCATCAGAAGTACTTTTATTCGCTGAACACTTTTTCTACTCAGAGGAGTTTGTATTTCAGTTGTTTTGCCATTGCTATAGACCAATGTTTTGAATGCAGATATTTCTTATTTGATTCGTAAAGTTCTTTTTATTCCGGGGGCCGCGTGAGGGACAGCAGCAAACTACCGAAGTAGTGCGGATGGCCCGACAGCAGTATAGAAAGGGGCTTTGTAGACGGGCTGTTGAGCAGCCCCTTTTTATATGGCTGGCACGCCCAAAATAGTGATGAAATGTCATCTTGTCAGCTAATTTTACGACAATTTTAACAAAAACTGACAATTTATGGACTGCCATTGTCTTGGCACAAAGATTGACTTATCGACTCCGAGATGTTAAAATGAGTATACAATAAAATTAAATATATTAAAAATGGGTAAAATAATCGGAATTGATTTAGGTACGACCAACTCTTGTGTTTCTGTAATGGAAGGTAATGAAGCAGTTGTTATTCCTAATGCAGAAGGAAAAAGAACAACACCATCTATCATCGCTTTTGTTGAAGGTGGAGAAATTAAAGTAGGTGATCCTGCAAAAAGACAAGCGGTAACAAATCCTACCAAAACGATTGCTTCTATTAAACGTTTTATGGGACATTCTTTTGCTGAAATCACTGAAGAGGCAAAAAGAGTTCCTTACTCTGTAGTAAAAGGGGACAACAATACTCCACGTGTGGATATTGATGGTCGTTTATATACTGCACAAGAATTGTCAGCAATGACGCTTCAAAAAATGAAAAAAACAGCTGAAGACTATTTAGGTCAAACTGTTACTGAAGCAGTTATCACTGTTCCTGCTTACTTTAATGATGCACAACGTCAAGCTACTAAAGAAGCTGGTGAAATTGCAGGTCTTAAAGTAATGCGTATTATCAACGAACCTACTGCTGCTGCTTTGGCTTATGGTTTGGATAAAAAAGGTAAAGATCAAAAAATCGCTGTATACGATTTAGGTGGTGGTACTTTTGATATCTCTGTTCTTGAATTAGGAGACGGAGTTTTTGAAGTATTGTCTACTAATGGTGATACTCACTTAGGTGGTGATGATTTTGACCAAACTATTATTGACTGGTTGGCTGACGAATTCAAAGCTGAAGAAGGTATTGATTTACGTTTAGATCCAATGTCATTACAACGTATTAAAGAAGCTGCTGAAAAAGCTAAAATTGAATTGTCTTCTTCTGCAGAGACTGAAATCAATTTGCCTTACGTAACAGCTACGGCTTCTGGACCAAAACACTTGGTTAAAAAATTGACAAGAGCTAAATTTGAGCAATTGTCTGATGCATTAGTAAAACGTTCTATGGCACCAGTTGCTAAAGCGTTGAAAGATGCTGGTTTATCTACATCTGATATCGACGAAGTTATCCTTGTAGGAGGTTCTACTCGTATGCCAAGAATCGCTGACGAAGTAGAAAAATTCTTTGGTAAAAAAGCATCTAAAGGTGTTAACCCTGATGAGGTTGTTGCTATTGGAGCTGCTATTCAAGGTGGAGTTTTATCTGGAGATGTAAAAGATGTATTGTTACTTGACGTTACTCCTTTATCTTTAGGTATCGAAACTATGGGTGGTGTAATGACTACTTTAATTGAGTCTAACACTACTATCCCAACTAAAAAATCTCAAGTATTCTCTACTGCTGCTGATTCTCAACCATCTGTTGAAATTCACGTATTGCAAGGTGCTAGAGCAATGGCTGCTGATAACAAAACTATCGGTCGTTTCCACTTAGACGGTATTCCACCAGCACCAAGAGGTGTTCCACAAATTGAAGTAACTTTTGATATTGATGCTAATGGTATCATCAAAGTTTCTGCAACTGACAAAGGAACTGGTAAATCTCATGACATTCGTATCGAAGCTTCTTCTGGATTGACAGCTGAAGAAATCGAAAAAATGAAAAAAGATGCTGAAGCTAATGCTGATGCTGACAAAGTTGCAAGAGAAAGAGCTGAAAAATTGAACGAAGCTGACGGAATGATCTTCCAAACTGAGTCTCAATTGAAAGAACTTGGAAGCAAATTATCTGACGAAAACAAAGTTGCTGTAGAATATGCATTGACTGAATTGAGAATGGCTCACCAATCTCAAGACATTCCAGCTATTCAAACGGCTCTTGACAACATCAATGCAGCTTGGAAAAAAGCTACTGAAGCGATGTATGCTCAAGGTGAACAAGGTCAAGCTGAAGCACAACCACAAGGTGATGCACAACAAGGAGACAATGTTGAAGACGTTGAATTCGAAGAAGTCAAATAATTATTTCTCGTAGAGACGTGATTAATCGCGTCTCTACAATATAATAAATGAAAACCGAACTAGTGATAGTTCGGTTTTTTTTATGGAATAAATGTAAGGTAGAGAAGCACAGCAGTGCGTCTCTACAGTGCGTCTCTACAAAGAATAAAAAAATAGTAAAAAGGACGTTTTTATCAGCTAAACATGATTTATCTCATAAAACGGGATGTTATTTCTGCCTACTTTTGCTTTATTATAAGAAATTGGCCAAAATCTAATTTTCATTTTTTGAGGAGCCAAAAGCAAGAAGGAACGATGCTATTTATGAAATATTTTTCGTAATATTACTAGATAAATTTGGCCGAATGAGAAAAATTAAATACAGAAAAGGTAGGAAGCTGCATCCCTATAAATTAGAATATACGGGAATTCATAAAGACAAGGAATCCGAAATGCAGTTGTTTGTGTATGATAATTTGGATGTGGAGGAATATGAGGATTTTGAGGTTGCTGATTTGAATAAATTAATTATTGGCAAAAAATCGAACTGGCTTAATATACACGGATTAAACAATATTGGGCTGCTTCAGGCTATCGGAGGCTATTTTGATATCGACACTTTTATGCTGGCTGATATTTTGAATACCAACCGAAGAACCAAACTGGAGGAAACACCGGTTAGTCTGTTTTTTAACATCAAATCGCTGTTGCCGGTTGAGGATTCTGATAATATAAAGGTAGAGCAAATTAGTTTTTTATTGAAAGATGGTGTATTGCTTTCTTTTCAGGAAAAAAGAAGTGATTTTTTTACCCATATTCGGGAGCGTATTCGGACACATTCCGGAATTGTAAGGGCTAAAAAAGCAGATTATCTGTTGTACATTCTTTTGGATTCGATAATGGAAAATTTTTATGTCACTCTGGAGAACGAAGAAGACAAAATTGAAGAGTTGATCAATCAGACCAAGAAAAGTACCGATCCGGTAATATTAGAAAGAATTGAAAAACACAGGGATAATTTGAATTTTTTAAAACGTTCCATCATTCCGCTTCGGGATTCTTTGTATGAGATAAAAAGCATCAAGGATGACAATGTTTTTAATGTGATGGAAATTGAGAATTTTAGTTTTTTTGCACGATTGCATCAAAAGAGTTTAGAACTTTTGGAGCAAATTGAGTCGGATATGGGATTGCTGGAAAGTGCTTCTAATTTCTTTTTCTCGGCACAGACGCATAAGATGAATGAGATTATGAAAACCCTGACGATTGTTTCGGCAATATTTATTCCGCTTACTTTTATTGTGGGGGTTTACGGGATGAATTTTGACAATATGCCCGAACTAAGATACCATAACGGCTATTACATTGTAGTAGGGATTATGTTTTTGATCAGTGTCGGAATGGTGTTGTATTTTAAAAGAAGGCGCTGGTTTTGATTTTAAAGAAGGAAAAAAAGAGTTAATATAATAAATAATAAAGATGAGTAAGGCTATTTATATTGCAACAAGCGAACAAAACTGTGGTAAATCTATTGTCAGTTTAGGAATTATGAGTTTGTTGATTGGTAAGACTGCCAAGGTAGGTTATTTTAGGCCTATTATAGAAGATTTTGAAGAAGGCGGATTGGACAATCATATTGAAACGATCATCTCTCATTTTGGTTTGGATATCGAATTTGAAGATGCATATGCCATTACCAAAAGTAAGCTGATCAAGAAGAAGAATAAAGGAAAACTGGGCGAAGTAATCGATTTGATTATTGAAAAATACAAACGATTGGAAGAACGTTTCGATTTTGTTTTAGTCGAAGGAACCAGTTTTACGGGAGAAGGAACAGCAATCGAATTGGATATTAATGTTTTGATTGCCAAGAATCTTGGAATTCCAACAATTATTTTAGGTTCAGGTGTTGGTAAAACATTAGAAGAATTAATAGACAGTTTGTACCTCGTGTACGATTCTTTCAAAGTAAAAGAGGTTGAAGTATTGGCGGTTATTGCCAATAAAGTGCAACCCGATAATATCGAACTCGTAACCGAAGGATTGAAGAAAAATCTACCAACAGGTCTATTAATCAATTCGATACCGGTGATATCCAGTTTGAATAATCCAACCATTCAGGAGATTGTAAATGAATTGAATGCCACCGTATTGTTTGGAGCGACTTATCTAAATAATCAGACCAGTAATTTTAGTGTAGGGGCCATGCAATTGTGCAACTACTTAATTCACCTTAAAGACGGCAGTTTGGTCATCACTCCAGGGGACAGGGCCGACATTATTTTGGGAGCTTTACAGGCGAATGAATCGGCCAATTATCCTGCTATCGCCGGAATTGTGCTAACAGGGAATATTTTGCCGGAAAAGAGTATTTTAAAGCTGATTGAAGGACTTTCAACTGTTGTGCCTATTATCGCAGTGGAAGAGGGGACTTATTATATTACCAACAAAATTGGATCGATCAAGTCTAAAATTTACGCCAACAATAAACAAAAGATTGAAACTTCTATAAATACTTTCGAAAAGTATGTTGATGTGGATACTTTGGCACGAAAGGTAGTTACTTTTGAAGCTGAAGGAATGACACCAAAAATGTTCCAATACAACTTGGTAAAAAGAGCCAAAAAACACAGAAAACACATTGTTTTACCGGAAGGAAATGACGAGAGAATTATTATTGCCGCTTCCCGTTTGCAGTCAATGGATGTAGTTGATATTTCGATTATTGGTAACAAAAAACAAATTGAGAGTAAGGTGGCCGAATTAGGTTTAGATTTCGATTTCTCAAAAGTGGATATCATCAATCCGATCGAATCGAAATGCTACGACGACTATGTAAATACCTATTATGAGTTGCGAAAAGCCAAAAACGTATCGATGGCTATGGCCAGGGATTTGATGGAAGATGTTTCTTATTTTGGTACAATGATGGTGTACAAAGGACATGCTGATGGAATGGTTTCCGGTGCCGCTCATACTACGCAGCACACCATTTTACCGGCTTTGCAGTTTATTAAAACTAAACCAAATTGCTCCGTTGTTTCGTCTATCTTTTTCATGTGTCTGGAAGACCGTGTTTCGATTTTTGGAGATTGTGCCATTAATCCGAATCCTACCGCAGAGCAATTGGCTGAAATTGCCATTTCTTCTGCAGAATCCAGTCTGGCATTTGGTATTGAACCTAAAATCGCCATGCTTTCCTACTCTTCAGGTGCTTCCGGAAAAGGAGATGATGTTGATAAAGTAAGAAAGGCAACTGAAATCGTGAAACAAAAACGTCCTGATTTGAAAATTGAAGGACCTATTCAATATGATGCCGCCGTTGACTTGGAAGTGGGACAAAGTAAAATGCCAAATTCTGAAGTCGCAGGTCATGCCAGTGTTTTGATTTTCCCTGATTTGAATACAGGTAACAATACGTATAAAGCCGTTCAAAGAGAAACCGGAGCTTTGGCAATTGGACCAATGTTGCAAGGTCTGAACAAACCGGTAAACGATTTAAGTCGCGGTTGTACGGTTGATGATATTATAAACACAGTCGTGATTACGGCTATTCAAGCACAGGGATTGTAAAATAAGTTGCTGAGATTCTAAGATACTGAGAACCTTAGTTCCTCAGAACCTCACTAAAAAAAATAAATAAATGAAAATTGTAATTATAAATTCAGGAAGTTCTTCCATAAAATACCAATTAATAGACATGCCATCCAATGCAGTAATTTGCAGTGGTATGATAGACAGAATAGGATTAGAAACCTCAAATTTCAGTTATGTGACTGATACGGGCAAAGTAGAAGAAACCTTGCCAATTGCTAATCATAAAATAGGTTTGCAGAAGATTGCCCAATTGTTGATGGATGATAAAGTAGGGGTTATCAAGAGTACCTCGGAGATTGACGCTGTTGGTCATCGTGTGGTACATGGTGGAAGTAATTTTTCGAATACAGTAATTATTACAGCGGAGGTAAAGGATAAAATAAAACAACTTTCTGCTTTGGCGCCTTTGCATAATCCTGCCAATCTGGAGGGAATAAATGTTGCCGAAGAAATTTTTAGTACTGCCAAACAAATAGCGGTTTTTGACACGGCTTTTCATCAAACCATTCCGGTTGTGGCACACAAATATGCGATACCTAATTCCCTTTTGACAGAAAATAAAATACGTGTTTATGGTTTTCATGGAACGAGTCATAAATATGTTTCAGAAAAAGCAATTCATTATTTGAATGAAAATGCTGCTGGAGAATCATCAAAAATCATTACGATTCATCTCGGAAACGGATGTAGTATGACCGCCGTTAAAGATGGAAAAAGCGTTGATACCACCCTTGGTTTTGCACCGATGAATGGTCTGATTATGGGAACCCGATGCGGGGATATCGATCAATCGGTTATATTTCATATGGTTAATGCTTTGGGGTATTCCTTGGATGCCGTGAATACCTTGCTGCAAAAACAAAGCGGTATGCTGGGTCTTACCGGTTTCAGCGATTTGAGAGATATTGAAGCAAATGCAGAGCAAGGAAATGAAGAATGCCAATTGGCTTTGGATATGAATGCGTATCGAATTAAAAAATACATAGGTTCTTATGCAGCTGTTTTAAACGGACTCGATGCCATAATTTTTACGGCAGGAATAGGCGAGAACTCTTCTTATATCCGAAAATTAGTTTGTACGGATATGGATTATTTCGGTCTGGCATTGGACGATGCTAAGAATGAAATCCGTTCTAAGGAAACAAGAGAAATCAATACTGCCGATTCCAAAACAAAAATATTGGTCATTCCAACGAATGAAGAAATTGAAATCGCTAATCAAGTTCATGATTTACTTCTGAACTAAAAAGCGAACCAAATTCACTAAAAGCTTCTGTATTCAGAGGCTTTTTTTATGTTTTTTATTGAAGAAATGTATTTATATTTGAAGATAAATCCTCACGTTTTGAAAACTAAATTACTTAATATACTCTTTTTTGTTTTTATATCCTTGCAACTGTCTGCCCAAGAGTTGCTTCCTTTTGTCGAAAATTACAGTAAATCAGATTATCAGGGTGACAATCAGATCTGGAATGTAGCACAAGGAAAAGACAATGCCATGTATTTTGCGAATAATTATTATTTGCTGCGATACGATGGGGTGAAATGGGAGAAATATACGTTACCCAACAAAACCATTATTCGTTCCATAATGGTAGATGGGGACAAGATTTATTCTGGTTCCTATAAAGAATTCGGGTATTGGTTCCGAAAAGATGGTAAGATGCATTATGTTTCCATTTCGAAAGGGAAAAAGGTTTTTGATGAAGAAAACAATGAAGAAATCTGGAAGATATTTAAGTTCAATAACCAAATTTATTTTCAGTCTTTCAATGGTATTTTTCAATTCAATGGAAAGGTAATTAAGGAAAAAAAGATTCCTTTTCTGATTTCCTATTGTTTTGTTGTGGATAATCAGTTATTGATTGCTTCAGTAGAAAAAGGGATTTACAAAATGACTAGTGGAGAGATAGAAAAAGTAAATGGATTGTCTCTTTTAGAAAATAATGTTATTCATGCTATTCAAAAGTATCAAAACAAAACTTATTTTTTTACAAAAAAGAATGGGGTTTATGTTCTTGAAAATGCTGTTTTGAGTCCTTGGAAAAGTAGTTTAAATGATATTTTAAAATCGGCGAATATTAATGTTGCCCAATTTATAAAAAATAACAAATTGATTATTGGGACTGCAAATAAAGGGGTTTATGTTCTGGACTTGAATGACGGTTCCTATAAAAACATCAATAGAAACAATGTCTTGATGAACAACTCTATTTTGAGTATTGGTCAGGATAAGGAAAATGATTTATGGCTGGGACTGGATAATGGGATTGCCCATATCGAGGTGAATTCTCCAATTTCTATATTTTATGACAGTTCTGGGATTTTAGGTTCGGTGTATTCGGTGGCAAGCACGCCAAAAGGTTATTTGATGGCATCCAATCATGGTGTTTTTAAATATGAAGGCAAGCAATTTTCTTTGATTCCCAACACCCAAGGGCAAGCCTGGAATATCAGTAAGATAAACAACCAATACCTCATTGGTCACAACGAAGGATCTTTCATTTATGAAGACGGCTTGTTCTATAAATTAAGTACCATTAACGGTGGTTGGAATTTTGCCAAAAGCAGTATCAGTAACTCGTATTTGCAAGCTACCTACAGTGGAGTTATTATTTACAATGATGCGAATGATTTAAGTAAACATATAGCCATAAAAGGAATATGGAAACCGATTAAGTACGTTGCCCAGAACAGGAAAAATGAAATATGGGCGGCCGATAATAACAGAGGTTTGTATCGAATTTTATATAATGATGCGTATGAAACTGTCAAAGTGGAGAACGTTACCAACCGTAGTAAAATCAGTAATGATTTTGGTGTGAAAATATTCGAATTCAGAAGTGAAATCCTGTTTTTGATAAACAATTCCTGGTATACGTATAATTCCATCACCAATCAATTAGAGGCAAATGAATTGTTTAATACCAATTTCAAAAATGTCAAAGATATTATCGCTATTGATGAAAATCATTTTATGGTACTTCAAGATGGGCTTCTATACCATATTGATGCGCAGGGTAATAAATTTATCAGGAATATCATTCAGGAGAAATATTACAAAGGAAAAATTATCAATGATAATCTGAAAGTATTCAAGAATAAGGATAATTATCTTTTGAATCTGGATGATGGTTTTATTTCCCTTCAATTAAAGTATGATAACAAGAAAAAAACCAATGTAAAGATTGAAGCTTTCAATAACGGTGTTTTAGTAGAAAATAAATCAAAAATCAAACATAATTCAGAGCTTAGATTACATGTAATATCTGGGATTTACGGAGCAACAAAGCCGGATTTGTTTTATAAAATCAATGGGACGAACGGATTTATTCCAATAAAGGAAGGATTAATTCTTTTGAATAATCTTACCAGCGGTTCCCATGAGGTTACGATTTACCATAATGATGGTTTGCGTTATAATAAAATATCCAATTTTCAATTTGTTGTTGCCAAAGCTTGGTATTTTTCGATTTGGATGATTTTAGTATATATGATTGTAGTGGGGCTGATATTATACCTGTATTACAAATGGAATAAGATGAAATATATTCAGAAGCTGAAATTGCAAGAAGAAGAATTGAAGCATCAAAAGGAAATTCTGGAGATGGAATTGAAAGCCGAGAATGAATTGAACAGTCAGGAATATGAAAAACATATTCTGGAACTTGAATTACAATCAAAATCATCAGAAGTTGCCGGTAAATCACTGTCGATTGCGAAGCAAAGTGAAATGATTGAAAACATTCAAAATATTCTAGATACCGAATCGGATTTTAATAAACTGAAAAGTGAGATTAGAAAAGCCATAAAAATTAATGCGGTTAATAAGCATGAATGGGAAATTTTTGAAACCAATCTGAATCAAATTCATAATGAATTTATTGTTGCCCTTTCTAAGAAATACCCAAATCTGACTCCAAAGGATATTAAGCTTTGTGTGTACTTAAAAATGAATCTTTCCTCCAAAGAAATAGCTCCAATGATGAATATTTCCTTCAGGGGAGTGGAGTTGCATCGTTACCGATTAAGAAAGAAATTAAACCTTACACAAGAAGAAAATCTTTCTAAGTTTTTGTTAACCATATAAAAAAGCGTGTTTTTTTGTAAATAATATAGTTTTTTTACAGTTTTATTGCAGAATAACAACACATCATCACTACATCATCACTCTCTGATGTAGTACTTCATTGCCTTTCTCATAGCCTTTAAAATAAGGATTTGTTGACGAATTATCCCAGTTTGATGTATTCGTGTAGTAGTGCTGTTTTGATTACTACAACGTTGTATTTACCTAATTTAGCTCAACTAACTTAAACGTTTAACAAACCCTATGAGAAATTTTATTTTTAGCTTTTTAGCACTCATTCTACTTCCGGCATATATGTCTGGTCAAGTAATAAAAGGAAAGGTATCAGATCAGAATGGAATTGGAATTCCTGGAGCATTTATTGTTGCAGCCGATTCGAAGACGACCGCGGATACCGATTTTGATGGAAGTTTTACGATCAACGCCAAAGTAGGCGAGATCTTAAAAATTAGCTTCGTCGGTTTTGACGCTTTATCTATTGCGGCAACTGCAGAACCGATGACTATAACTTTAAAGGAATCCAAAGACACTGAATTGAAAGAAGTCGTTGTCATTGGATATGGAACCAGAAAGAAAATTGATAACACAACTGCGATTACTTCATTAAAAGCAGAAGAAATATCAAAAACCAAAGTATTGAATGCTTCGCAAGCCATTCAAGGTAAAGCTGCGGGTGTTCAGGTAATTTCTTCAGACTTGCCAGGAAGTACGCCTTCAGTAGTTATTAGAGGTTTAGGAACTGCATTAGGAGGAAGAAATCCGTTGTATATTGTTGATGGTATGCCTACAGAAAATATCAATAACATTAATACAAATGATATTACCTCTTATGAGATTTTGAAAGATGCTTCTTCACTTGCAATTTATGGAACCAGAGCTGCAAACGGTGTAATTATTATTACAACTAAAAAAGGAAAAGGCGACAAGGTTACGGTAGAAATTGAAAGTTTTACAGGTATTAGAGAGCCTTTAAAAAAAGTGAAAATGGCAGGAAGCAATAAATATGCTCACTATTCTAATTCGGCTTTACAATCAACTACTTTCTCACAAGATCAGCCTCTAAATACAGATTGGTTTGATGAGATTACCAGAACAGGAAGCTATACTCAAAATAATGCTTCGGTTTCCGGATCAACTGAAAACATTAAATACTTTTTCAGTTTAGGAAACTATGAAGAAAAAGGAATTGTAAATGGTTTAGATTACAGCCGTACTACTTTTAGAAACAATAATGATTTCAAAATTTCTAAAAAATTAAGCTTAAATCAAAATTTCAGTTTAAGTTCTACTAAATCAAGTCCAAAACCATTAAGTGCGTTTACCAATGCGTACAAACAATCTCCAATCGTTCCGGTTCGTTTTTCTAACGGACAATACGGAGTGCCTTTTGTTGGTGAAGATGGTTTTGCAGGAACAACAGGTTCTGCATTTAACAATGTTGGGAACCCTGTAGCTCAATTAGACTTTTTTAATGAAGAGCAGGAAAGTATTGTGTTACAAGGTGGTTTGAAATTAGATTATGAAATTGTAAAATCATTAAAATTTACTTCACAGTTTAACGGAGAATATTACACCTGGAAAAATTACAATTTCGAGGACACCAAAAATATCTGGTTGGCAGCTGATCCTACTCGTGTAGCTTCTGAATATTCTGCTACTGACAATGTTAATTTATTGACAAAAGGCAGAGAAGAATATTTCAATTGGAATTTATCAAACTATTTCACTTACAATAAAATTTTTGCTGACATTCACGATGTTGAGTTAACTGCTGGTATTGAAACTTCTGTTAAAGGAGCAAGAGAGAAGTTGACCATTGCCAGAAAAAATGTCAACGCAGACGAAAATTATTGGTCATTATCAGGTGTTGATTATGTAGGAACTGTGACTAGCTATAAAGATGAAGTATTTAATCAAACTAAATTGGCTTCTTACTTCGGTCGTTTTCAATACAAATTGATGGACAGATATTTATTGACTGGAACAATCAGACGTGATGGTTCATCAAATTTTAATAAAGATTACCGTTGGGGAACTTTTCCGGCTTTTGGTTTAGGTTGGATCATTACCAAAGAAGATTTTATGGCTGATGTAGAACTAGTCAACTTATTAAAATTAAGAGGAGGTTGGGGTAAATTAGGAAACCAAAATGTACCGCTTAATAATCAAGCTTATGCTTCAGGACTTAGTAGTTATTTAGGAGGATCAATTTTGTATGAAGGAACAACTATTAATTCGCAAATTGACCCAAGTTTATCATGGGAGGTTACGGAAGAAGCTTCTGTAGGTTTGGATTTTGAATTGTTGCAAAGCAGATTGAAAGGATCTTTTGATGTGTATGATAAAGCGACAACTAATGTTATTTTGAGTACCAGACCTTATTTAACTTCAGGTATCAGCACTTCTTCTCCTGCGCATGTGGGTGAGGTTTCCAATAAAGGTTTTGAAGTTGCTTTGCGTTGGGATGATAAAATATCTGATAACTTGAGTTACTGGGTAGGAGGTAATTATTCTAATAACAAAAATGAATTGACCAGTTTAAAAAATGCTACCCTTGCTCCAATTAATGGCGGAAGTCTTGGAAACGGACAATGGACAAAATTATTGGATAATTCTTCAATAGGCCAGCCGTTGGGTAGTTTCTATATGTATGAATATGCCGGTTTTGACAGCACAAATGGTCAAATGTTATATTATAACGCTGCAGGTGAAAAAGTTACCCAAGCTGTTTTGGGAGAGACTGACAAAAAGTATGTAGGTTCAATTTTACCAACATCAACCTATGGAGTTAGTTTAGGATTGAATTATAAAAACTTTGACTTTTCAGTTGACGGATACGGTACTTCTGGTGCAGATGTATACAATGGTAAAAAAGCGCAACGTTTTAGCGGGGAAAATATAGAAGAATCATTGGCTACAGATTTCTGGACAGCAAACAATACAACCGCTTCAAATCCAGCTGCGTTCAACCAAGTTCCGGTAGCTTCAACTTACTATTTGGAATCGGGAGACTTTTTTAGAATCAACAATATTACTGTAGGATACAAACTGCCATTACAAGGAACGTTTATCAATTCTTGCAGAATATATGTGAATGCTATAAACCCATTTATCACTCAGAAATTCTCTGGTTTTTCTCCTGAATTAAATGGTAATGGCGATCCTTATGGTACTCAAGGGATTGAATTGGATGCCTATCCTACTTTGAGATCGTTTGTTATTGGTGCTAATTTAAAATTTTAATACAATGAAAAAGATATTTATAGCAACGTTTGTACTTTCAACGTTCTTTTTTGCGGGATGTGCAGATGATTATTTAGATGTAGATCAAACAGAATCTATTTCTACCAATGATTTAGAATTGTTCAACAATGATGAAGGAGCAAAAACTTTTGTAACGTCAATCTACGGTAAATTTTTAGAATGGGATATGACTTCATTCGGATGGATTGGTCTTTCCAGTATCACTTCTGATGATGCTGATAAAGGATCGTCTCCCGGAGATACCGGAACCGATAAAGATGTATTGGATGCCTTAACGTATAATGCGTCAAATCCTTCTGCCGAAAGTACTTTTAATGCCAACTATGCCGGGATCAACAGATGTAATCAAGCATTAAATATCATTCCTCAATTAGACAAGGCAGATCCGGCTTTACGAGCCAGATTAATCGGAGAAGCCAAATTTTTGAGAGCTTTTATGTATTTTACTTTGGTAAAATGCTATGGAGGAGTGCCTATTATTGATCATTTGCCAAATCCATCTTCAGAGGCAGACAGAATCATGCAATTGACTCGTAAGTCGTCAGATGAAGTATATGCTTATATCGAGAATGATTTGAATGATGCTATTGCTGCATTGCCGGTGAAATCGGCTTACTCCGCTTCAGAAAAAGGAAGAGCATCAAAAGGGGCTGCTTATGCTTTGTTGGCAAAGGTGAATTTATACCAAGAAAACTGGCAGAAAGTAATAGACAACTGTAATTTGGTTACAGGATATTCTATTGTTCCGGATTATGCCGTAATGTTTAGATTGGCAGGTGAAAACGATAACGAGTCCATTTTTGAAATTCAAGGTACAGGTTCAACTCCTGCTAAAGGAATTTCAGGATATTCTAATACTCAAGGTGCTCGTGGTGCCGGCGGATGGGGTTGGGGTTTCAATACGCCATCTCAAAGTTTAGTAAATGCGTATGAGCCTGGAGATGTTAGAAAAGATGCTACCATTATTTTTAGAGGAACAACTTTGTACGATGGTAGAGTTGTACCGACAACAGTTGAAAACCCTAGATACAACTATAAAGCATACTCTTCTGCCTATACTAACGGTTGGGAGACTGACGTAAATATCAAGTATTTAAGATATGCAGAAGTAGTATTGATGAAAGCTGAGGCATTAAATGAATTGGGCCAGACTTCAGATGCGATTCCTTTATTGAACCAAATCAGAAAAAGAGCTGGATTAGGCAATACTACCGCAGTATCTCAAGCAGATGTGAGAACAGCAATCTGGAAGGAAAGAAGAGTTGAAATGGCTTTTGAACATGACAGATTCTTTGATTTAGTTAGAACTGGTCAGGCTCAAGCAGCTTTTGCAGTTGATGGAAAAACATTTGTTCCGGGAAAACATGAATTGTTCCCTATTCCAGATGCATTTATCAAACAATCAAATGGATTGTCACAACAAAATCCTGGTTATTAATTCTAAAAACAGTAAAAATGAAAAAAAATAAATATGTTTTCTTATTTGCTTCTGTTGTTGCTACACAATTCTTTGTGAGCTGTAACGAGGATAGTATAGATAAAGTAAACGCACCCATTCCTTATGATGGAATTGGAGGATACGAAAACTCCGATGATGTTGCAGCTTCAAATTTGATTTCAAAATTGAGTTTTGATGGAAATATAGCCGATTCTAAAAGCGGATTAACAGGTGGAGTTGGAACAAACGTAACCTTTGATACAGGTATAAAAGGGCAGGCTTATAAAGGATCTGCAAGTTCTTTTATTGCGTATAATACGGTTGCCAATTCGGTGATTGATTTAAAAAACATCACTGTTTCCATGTGGATAAATACGAACCCACACACTGGTGGTGCGCAATCTTTATTTATGTTGCCAAAAACATCAGATTTCTGGGGGAATATCTTCTCAATGATTGAAGGTACAGGGCCGGAAGAAACAATGTTGATTAAAAATCATCTTCAAAAAGATGTAACTCCAAGTATTCCATGGTCTGGTCAATGGTTAGTTCATGATGGAACTAATGTGTTACCTGATATGTTTGGTACTTGGAAACATCTGGTTTGGTCTTACAATGCATCTAGTTCTACCTACAGTATGTATGTTGATGGTGTAAAACTAGAACTTCCGGAGGGGATGTCAAAAAGATATACTGATAATCCTGATTCAGGAGGTGTTGGTTATGGCGCATTAGCAAATTCTGATGTTTCTAAATTTGTTATCGGTGGATTTCAACAACATTTGGGGGCACCTTGGAACGCACCTGAGTCTTGGATGTTAAACTACACAGGACTAATGGATGAGTTTAGAATGTATGATATTGCTCTTAACGACAATGAAGTGAAAGCTTTATATTTATTAGAAAAAGATAACCGATAAGGATTCTTTTACACACCTGATCCACATAAAATCAGGTGTGTATTTTTTTAGTAATTAATACTATATTTTATAAAGATGAAAAGTTATCTATACTTATTTATTTTTTTGAATCTTCTCAGTTCATGCTCTTCTTCGGGACCGGAAGGTAAGAGTGGTGGTACTCCGTTGCCAACAACTCCAACCACCCCAGTTCCTGTTTTAACAGATACCGAAGCGATGGATCAAGTTCAAAAAGATGCCATTAAATATTTTTGGGATTATGCGGAACCAAATTCAAAATTAGGTCGGGAACGCTATCATACGGACAACCCCGGATTCGAAGCCAATAAAGTAACCACAGGAGGTTCTGGTTTTGGGCTAATGTCTTTGATTGTTGGGATAGAAAGAGGTTTTATTCCAAGAGCCGAAGCCGTTACCCGAATGACGACTGCTATGGATTTTCTTGAAAAAGCAGATCGTTTTCATGGTGCCTGGGCACATTGGATGGATGGGAACACCGGACGTGCTATTTCTTTTGGCAATAAAGATGATGGTGGAGATATAGTAGAAACAGCTTTCTTATGTCAAGGTCTGATTGCCGTGAGAGAATATTTCAAAAACGGAAATGCCCAAGAAAAAGCATTGGCTGCCAAAGCTGATAATTTATGGAAAGGTGTAGAGTGGAGTTGGTATACCAACGGTGAAAACGCCATGTATTGGCATTGGTCTCCTACATACGAATGGGAGATGAAATTCAAATTAGAAGGATACAATGAATGTTTGATTGCCTATATTATGGGAGCCGCCTCTCCAACTCATCCCATTCCTGCCGCCGCTTATCATGAGGGATGGACACGAAACGGGACTATTGGAACAGGAAACACACAATATGGTATTCCATTAATATTCAAATACAATACGGTTAGCGGAAATGCAGGACCTTTGTTTTGGGCGCAATATTCTTACCTGGGATTAGATCCTTCACAATTAGCCGATAAGTATGCAAACTATTGGGAATTAACACAGAATCACGCCAAAATCATTAATAAGTATTGTATTGATAATCCAAAACAGTGGAAGGGCTATTCTGAAAAATGTTGGGGTCTCACAGCGAGTTATTCACGAAACAGTGATGGAACCACAGGATATTCGGCTCATGATACCGACAATGATTTGGGTGTAATTACGCCAACAGCTGCCTTATCTTCTTTTCCATATACACCTGTTGAAAGCATGAAAGTTTTGCATTATTTATATGATGAAAAGAGAAGTACACATGTTGGAATTGCAGGTCCGTATGATGCTTTTTCACCGCATTATAATTGGGTAACTCCACGTTATCTGGCAATAGATCAAGGTACCATTGCGCCAATGATTGAGAATCACCGTACAGGCTTATTATGGAAATTATTCATGAATGCTCCTGAAGTTAAACAAGGTTTGCTTAATCTGGGATTTCATTCCGGGAAATATAATTTTTAGAAAATAATGAAGTATAAAATTATAGTAATGGCTCTTTTATTTTCATTGAATTCCTTTTCACAATCGGATGTCAATGGAAAATTAAAAACTGAAATCGTTGAAAAACACGAATTAGGATATGCTTTACACATTCCGGCAAATACCAAAGAAAAAAAGCCTTTGATTATTTTTCTTCATGGTTCCGGTGAAAAAGGAAACGATATTGAGAAAGTAAAAGTGCACGGTCCTTTTAAATACTTGAAGACTCATGAATTGGACAGCTACATTTTGGCTCCTCAATGTCCGGAGAATGAATATTGGAACGAAGAAGTATTGTATCGTTTGATTTTAAAAATTCAAAAAGAAAACAATATTGACAGTAGCAGAATTTATCTCACCGGCCTTAGTATGGGAGCTTGGGGCGCCTGGAATCTTGCTTTTGCGCATCCGGAAACCTTTGCGGCATTAGTACCGATTGCGGGATTTGTCGACAGAGTTCCAATGATTGAAGACTGTAAAATCAAGGACATTCCTACCCAAATTTTTCATGGACTTCTTGATGATGTGGTTAATGTGGATTATTCTATAACCATTTATAAAAAATTGAAAAGCTGTAATGCGAATGTTCAACTAACGCTTTTTGATGATGCAGGTCATGACAGTTGGTCAAAAGTATATGACAACCAAGACATTTATGATTGGATGTTTAAACAAATAAAAAAATAAAAAATGAATACTAAATTAATAATTATGCTTCTTGGTCTTTCAGTCATTGGCTATAGCCAAAAAAAGGAAAGCAAGAAAGCCGTTAAAATTAAACCCAAAACCGAATTTGTAGCCGAGTTGTTATCGAAAATGACTTTGGACGAAAAATTGGGTCAATTGAATTTACCAACTTCAGGTGATATTACCACCGGTCAAGCCAATAGTTCTGATGTTGCAAGAAAAATCGCAGAAGGTAAGGTCGGTGGTTTGTTTAATATCAAATCAGTTCAAAAAATTAAAGAAGTACAAAAGATTGCTGTCGAAAAAAGCCGATTGAAAATTCCTTTAATTTTTGGAATGGATGTGATTCATGGGTATGAAACTACATTCCCGATTCCCCTGGGATTATCCTGTAGCTGGGATATGAAATTGATTGAAAGAAGTGCCCAAATTGCTGCTCAGGAAGCAAGTGCCGATGGGATTAACTGGACATTTTCTCCAATGGTTGATATTTCCCGTGATCCTCGTTGGGGAAGGGTTTCTGAAGGTTCCGGTGAAGATCCGTTTCTTGGAAGTCAAATTGCCAAAGCGATGGTTAATGGATACCAACAAAATGATCTTTCAAAAAACAATACCATTTTAGCCTGTGTGAAACATTTTGCATTGTATGGTGCTCCAGAAGCCGGTCGTGATTACAACACCGTTGATATGAGCCATATAAGAATGTTCAACGATTATTTTCCGCCATACAAAGCGGCTGTTGATGCTGGTGTGGGTTCGGTTATGGCTTCTTTCAACGAGATTGACGGAATTCCTGCCACCGGAAATAAATGGTTGATGACTGATGTGTTGAGAAAACAATGGGGATTTGAAGGTTTTGTTGTGACCGATTTTACCGGAATTCCTGAAATGATCGAACATGGAATGGGTGATTTGCAAACAGTATCAGCTTTGGCTTTGAATGCCGGAGTAGAGATGGATATGGTAGGCGAAGGGTTCTTAACCACCTTAAAGAAATCATTGGATGAGAAAAAGGTAAGCATGGAGAAAATTGACAATGCAGTGCGTCTTATTTTGAATGCCAAATATGATTTGGGATTGTTTCATGATCCCTACAAATATTGTGATGAGAAAAGAGCCAAAACGGAAATTTTCACCAACCCTCACAGAGCCGAGGCCAGAAAAACTGCTGCGCAATCATTGGTTTTACTAAAAAATCAAAATCAGTTACTTCCTCTAAAAAAATCAGGGACGATCGCTCTTATTGGACCTTTGGCTGATGCCAAAGAAAACATGGCGGGAACTTGGAGTGTGGCTACCAATATGGATAAATCAATTTCATTATTGGCTGGAATCAAAGAAGTGGCAGGTAATGGTACTAAAGTGCTTTATGCTAAAGGAAGCAACTTAGATTATGATGAAACTTTTGAGACGAATGCTACTATGTTTGGTAAAACTTTACACCGTGATAAACGCTCTAAAGAAGAAATGTTAGCCGAAGCTTTAAAAGTGGCTAATCAAGCGGATGTTATTGTGGCTGCATTGGGCGAATCTGCTGAAATGAGCGGGGAATCCAGCAGCAGAACTAAGTTAGAAATTCCGCAAGCACAAAAAGATTTATTGAATGAATTATTAAAAACAGGAAAACCGGTTGTATTAGTTTTATTTAATGGTCGTCCATTAGTATTAAACGATGAAAATGCTAGCGTTCCAGCCATTTTGGATGTTTGGTTTGCAGGAAGTGAAGCAGGAAGTGCTATTGCCGATGTTTTGTTTGGAGATGAAAATCCTTCCGGAAAATTAACAGCCACATTCCCTAGAAGTGTGGGGCAGCTGCCAATTTATTACAATCAAAAAAATACAGGAAGACCACTTTCTAATAAAGAAGGAAAATTCGAAAAATTCAGATCTAATTATATAGATGAAAGAAACGAACCTTTATTTCCTTTTGGTTTTGGATTGAGCTACACCACTTTCGATTATTCAAACCTGAAAATATCTTCGGATAAAATGAATTTCAACGATAAACTTAATGTTACAGTTGACGTTACCAATACCGGAAATTTTGACGGAAAAGAAGTAGTTCAATTGTACATAAGAGACATGGTTGGTTCTGTGACCAGACCAATTAAAGAACTGAAAGGTTTTCAAAAGATAGCTCTTAAAAAAGGGGAGAAACAAACGGTAACTTTTGAGATTTCAGTTGAAGATTTAAAATTTTATAATTCTGATTTGCAATTTGCTGCTGAACCGGGCACTTTTCAGGTGTTTGTGGGCACAAATTCAGATGCAGACAAGAAGCTTAGTTTTGAGTTGATTAAGTAATGTGGTTAGTTTATTTGGTGATTCCCTTCGGTATTTTTACCGAAGGGTTTTTTAACAAAAAAGGCATATTTGTTAGAAACGACAGGGATAAAAGCGAGTATTTTATTTACTTTTATCAAATCTAAAAAACCAAACAAAATGAAACATTTATTTTCTCTTTTTCTCATTTTTACCCTAGGGATAGTACAGGCTCAAACTGTACAATCGCCTTCCGGTAAAATTGCCGTAAATTTCAAATTAGGAAGTAACGGACAACCCATTTATTCCGTAAATTATAAAGACAAGGCGGTCGTTTTAGAAAGTGCTTTGGGAATAAAATTAAAGGAAAAACCGGCTTTAGAGTCGAACTTTGAAATACTGACCTCAAAAACGGCTACGTTCAACGAATCTTGGAAACCTGTTTTAGGAGAACAGGCTACTATTGTGAATCATTACAATGAATTGACAGTTTCCTTAATTAACAAAGAATCTAAAGTAAAAATGAATATCATTTTTAGAGTTTTTGATGAAGGTGTGGCTTTCAGATATGATTTTCCAAGACAAGCCGATTTGAATTATTTCATTATTTCGGATGAGTTGACCCAATTCAATTTGGCGGAAAATAACAAAGTTTTTTGGCTTCCGGGAGATTTTGACAGCAATGAATATGAGTACAATGAAACTAAATTGTCTGAAATTGATAATTCTAAAATAAATATGAATAATGGAATTGGAGTAAAATCAATTCCAGGAAAATATATGGTTCAAACGCCTTTGATGATGAAATCACCATCAGGATTGTACCTGAATATTTTTGAAGCAGCGGTTGTCAATTACCCGGTAATGCATTTGAAAGCCGATGTGACAAATTACAAATTGAAAGCGGAATTAGTGCCAAACGCTATTGGAGATAAAGCCTATTTGCAAGCTCCTTGTGTTTCTCCTTGGAGAACGATTATGGTTAGTGATGATGCCAGAGATATTGTAGGTTCCAGAATGATTTTGAACTTAAACGAACCATCAAAAATTGAAGATACTTCTTGGATCAAACCAATGAAATATGTGGGAATCTGGTGGGAAATGCACGTAGGGAAATCGACTTGGGATTATGCAGGCTCACAGAATGCAACCAATTTTGCAGATGCACCAAAAGCTTCAGGAAAACATGGAGCAACAACTGAAAACACCAAAAGATACATTGATTTTGCTGCCAAGAATGGTTTTGACGGCGTTTTAGTGGAAGGTTGGAATGTTGGATGGGAGGATTGGAACGGCAACTGGAAAGAAGAGGTTTTTGATTTCACTACGCCTTATCCTGATTTTGATATTGCTGCTATTTCGGCTTACGCCAAAGAGAAAAATATCAAAATGATTATGCATCATGAAACATCAGGGTCGGTTGCGAATTACGAACGTCATTTAGACCGCGCTTTAGATTTGATGAAAAAGTATCATTACCCTGCTGCAAAAACGGGTTATGTAGGTAAGATTATCCCACGAGGAGAGTTTCATGATGGGCAAACGATGGTGAACCATTTTAATTTTGTTGCCAGACGATTTGCAGATAACAAATTAATGTTGAATTCCCACGAATCATCGAGACCAACAGGTTACAGCAGAACATATCCAAATTATGTAGCGGCAGAAGCGGCTCGTGGTAATGAATTCAACGCATGGAGTGTTGGAAATCCGCCAATGCACGAAACGATTTTGCCATTTACAAGATTACTTGGAGGGCCGATGGATTATACACCGGGAATCTTTGAAATCAAAATGAGCTATTATGATAAAAACAAAACAGAGCAGGTTCATACGACTTTAACTAAACAATTGGCTTTGTATGTGACGATGTATTCTCCAATACAAATGGCTGCAGATTTGTTGGAGAATTATGAAAAGTATCCGGATGCATTTCAGTTTATTAAAGACGTGGCAGTAGATTGGGATGATTCCAAAGTTCTTCAGGCAGAACCGGGAGATTTCCTAACAATCGCCAGAAAAGCAAAAGGAAAGGAATCTTGGTTTCTTGGCGCTATCACTGATGAAAATGCCAGAAAATCAGAAATAAAATTAGACTTCCTAACTAAAGGTCAAAAGTACAAAGCCATTATTTATGAAGATGCTAAAGATGCCGATTGGCAAAAAAATCCTATCGCTTACAAAATAAGAGTGATAGAGGTTACAAACAAATCAAAAATCAATTTGAATTTGGCACCAGGAGGAGGAACAGCGATAAGCTTCGAACCGATTAAATAAAAATGATATCCTGCAAGTGTTCAAAGCTTGCAGGATTTTTTTTAAAGCCGCTTGTTCTCTTATGGTGAAAATTCAAACGAATAAAACCCAAATATTAAAATGAAAACCATCAAGAACATTCTATTCAGTGTCGTCATTTGCCTTTTTTTCAATGCAAATGCGCAGCAAAAAACTTATTGTAATCCCATCAATATTGATTATGGGTATTGCCCAATTCCAAACTTCGTTACTCAGGGGAAACATCGCGCAACTGCCGATCCTGTCATTACTTTCTTCAAAGGGGAATATTATTTATTTTCTACCAATCAATGGGGCTATTGGCATAGTAAAGACATGCTCGATTGGAAATTTATATCTCGAAAATTCCTCAGACCGGAACACAAAGTATACGATGAATTGTGTGCGCCATCATTGTCTTTTGTAAACGATACATTGTTAGTGGTTGGCTCCACACATACTAAGGAGTTTCCTATTTGGATGAGCACCAATCCCTCTAAAGATGAGTGGAAAGAATTGGTTCATAAATCGGAAGCTGGGGCTTGGGACCCCCAAATTTTTTGGGACAAGGAAAAAGATGAAGTCTATGAATATTACGGCTCGAGTAATTTATACCCAATTTATGGTGTCAAATTAAATCGCAAAACCTTTCAGCCAGAAGGAGAAGTAGTTCCTTTAATTTCATTAAATGACCATGAGCACGGCTGGGAACGTTTTGGGGAGAATAACGACAATACTTTTTTGCAGCCTTTTATGGAAGGGGCTTTTGTAACCAAACATAAGAATAAATATTACCTGCAATATGGTGGACCTGGGACTGAATTCAGTGGTTATGGCGATGGGGTGTATATTAGCGAGAATCCATTGGGACCTTTTGAATATCAATCTCACAACCCGTTTTCCTATAAACCCGGAGGTTTTGCCAGAGGAGCTGGACATGGCGCTACTTATGAAGATGCGAATGCTGATTATTGGCATGTATCCACTATTTCTATTTGTACCAAAAATAATTTCGAACGTCGTTTAGGAATTTGGCCGGCTGGTTTTGATAAAGATGGAATATTGTATTCGAATACCGCTTATGGGGATTATCCAACTTTTTTGCCTTCGCAAAAGAAAGATCATTTGAATCAGAATTTCTCAGGATGGATGTTATTGAATTATAACAAACCTGTACAGGTTTCTTCTACCTTGGGTGGTTTTCAGGCCAATTATGCCGTAAATGAAGATATAAAAACCTATTGGTCTGCAAAGTCAGGAGCAAAAGGGGAATACATCATTTCTGATTTAGGGGAGAAAAGCGCCATTCATGCGATTCAGATAAATTATGCTGACCAAGATGTGGAATTGATGGGCAAACCGGAAACTACGACGGGACATAAGTATATTTTGTATTATTCGGATAACAACAAAGACTGGAAAATTCTGGTGGATAAAAGCAAAAATACCAAAGATGTTCCCCATGATTATATTGAACTTGAAAAACCAATTCAGGCACGTTATGTAAAAATGGTAAATATCAATATGCCTACCGGGAAATTTGCGTTATGCGGTTTTAGAATTTTTGGAAAAGGAAGTGGAATTGCTCCCGGAATTGTCAATAATTTTGTTCCTTTACGCAGCGATCCAAAGAAAGAAGGAGAAAGACGCAACGTTTGGTTCAAATGGCAACAGGAACCGCTAGCGGACGGCTATGTGATTTATTTCGGGAAATCACCGGACAAGTTGTATGGATCGATCATGGTGTACGGAAAAAACGAGTATTATTTTAACGGTTTAGATCGATCAGAAGTATATTATTTTCAGATAGAGGCTTTCAATAATAACGGTATTGGTCCCCGAACCGAAATAAAGAAATCAGAATAAAGAAACCAACCCCCAACTATTTATATATGAGAAAAACGGTATTTTTAGTAGCATTACTTTTTAATGGAATCACCCTTTTTGCACAAAGCAAGGATGAACAGGCGCTTAAAGAAATTTACAAATCAGCATTGACGAATGCTAAATGTTATTCTTGGCTGGATTATTTATCCAATAGTATCGGTTCTCGATTATCAGGCTCTGACAATGCAGAAAAAGCGGTACAATATACAAAAGCGCAATTGGAAACATTAGGCTTGGATAGCGTTTACCTGCAGGAAGTAATGGTGCCAAAATGGATTCGAGGCGAAAAAGAAACTGCTTATATACAAGACAATAAAACTAAAATAAAAGTTCCAATTTGTGCTTTGGGAGGCTCTGTTGCCACGCCAAAAAACGGACTTACAGCCGAAGTGATTGAAGTGCACAGCATTAAAGAATTAGAGCAATTAGGAGCAAAGATTAAAGGTAAAATAGTGTTTTTCAACAGACCGATGGAACCGGAAAACATTGAAACATTCAAATCATACGGAGGTTGCGTGGATCAAAGGTATGCCGGAGCAAAAGAAGCTGCCAAGTTTGGTGCCGTAGGTACCATAGTGCGTTCTATGAATTTAAGATTGGATGATTTTCCGCATACCGGAACACAAAGTTATGGTGATCTTCCAAAATCAGATTATATTCCAACCGCCGCCATAAGTACTAACGGAGCCGAGTTATTGAGTAAAACTTTGAAGAGTAATCCAAATTTAAAATTCTATTTCAAACAGTCCTGTCAGCAAATGGAGGATGTTTTGTCCTACAATGTGATTGGAGAAATAAAAGGAAGTGAGCATCCGGAAAATATTATGATTGTAGGAGGGCATCTGGATTCATGGGATTTGGCAGATGGATCGCATGATGATGGAGCAGGAGTAGTGCAAAGTATGGAAGTGGCAAATATCTTTAAAAACATTGGGTACAAACCTAAAAATACCATTCGTGTTGTACTTTTTATGAATGAAGAAAATGGAGGCAGAGGTGGAGACAAATATGAAGAATTGGCCCAAGCGAATAAGGAGAACCACATCTTTGCTTTAGAAAGTGATTCAGGAGGATTCAGTCCGAGAGGATTTTCTTTTGAAACAGATGATGCTAATTTCAGTAAAATTCTGACTTGGAAAAATCTTTTTGAGCCTTACTTGATTCATAGTTTTGTGAAAGGGCATAGTGGTTCGGACATTGATCCTTTAACCTCTAAAACACTGGTGAAAGCGGGATTAAAACCCGATTCACAACGTTATTTTGACTATCATCATGCCTTGAATGACACTTTTGACGCCATCAATAAAAGAGAGTTAGAATTGGGTGCAGCAACTATGGCTTCCCTGATGTATCTAATGGATCAAAACGGAATTGAAATGAGCAAAGAGGTTCAATAACCATTTGATTATTATAAAATGAAAAGCTGCAAGTTGAACCTTGTGGCTTTTTTTGTAGCAATACTTTAAAAGTAGTTGTAGTTTTAAGGAGGGTTGCTTTATTTATACGTTTTTCAAAGGCAAAGCTATTTTTTGGTCTTGTTATGACTGCCATCTCCCAATAATACAGATAGTGTTTTTAGACTCTCGGTTCGGTCCGCAATCAATTTCACGATACTGATAAAAGGTATAAATAAAATCATTCCTGCCGCTCCCCAAATAATACCGCCCGAAGTGATCATTATAATAATGACAAGTGTGTTGATTTTTAAACGGGTACCTACTGCAAAAGGAAATATCACATAGGCTTCTAAAGCCTGGACGAAGGAAAAAACCGAAATCACTCCCAGCGGATACCAAATAGAGTTAAATGTTATCCAGGAAACAGCTATGGGTAAAAGGGAGGAGATCATTATGCCTATGTAAGGAATAAAAGTTAGTATAGAGGCCATGAAGCCAAAAAGTATAGGATGAGGCACGCCAATGATTGCCAATCCGATACTATTTAATATGCCCACAATTAAATAGACTAATAACATCCCCTTCACAAAGTCATAATAAGCATGAATAGTTTCTATCAAAATTTCGTGAATGGTTTCTTTTTTATCAGCGGGAAAAATCTCGTATAAGGCATTGGCCAATAATCTGCGATGGTACAATATAAGTGCAGAAAAAACGGGAATGATTAAAAGGAAAAAAAAGTATTCAGAAAAGGAATAAGCTGTGTTTCTTAATAGGGAAATAGCTTGCGAACCCGAGTTATCGATGGCGTGGTTCAGGAATTCTAATTGTTTTTCGCTACTTACCCCAAATTGCTCGGTGATAAATACGCTGAGTTGATTAGCGGTTTCGATCAGCTTTATTTTGAAAGGTTCCCACTCATTTACAAAGGCTATAATTTGTGTAAATAGTAAATAGAGGATGGTTGCCATTAACAGGGATAGCGTAAAAAGAGTAATGGCAATAGTAATACTTTGACTCAATCCTTTTTTTTCCATCCATTTACAAACAGGATAAAGTATAAAACTGATGAGTAATGAAAAACTAAGCGGAATAAAAAGCGTTTTGCCAAAATAAAGAATCACGAAAATAAAGATCGTGAACTGTAGAATCTCAAGCGCAGAAAAGGAGCTATTTGAGTCGGATGAAACATTTTTTTTTGGTGTCATAAGAGCTATGAATTGGAAACAATACTATTTTTTAATGTCTTTATTCTTTTCTTAATAAACAATGACTTCCAAACAAAATTCATTTGCAGTAAGGAATCCACTAAATCAGTTATCGTAGTTAAAATTCAATTTTTATTGCTTAAAGGATATAATGAATTTTGCTCCTTCGTTTATGCCGCTTTCAAGGGCAATCGTTCCCCCTAAACTGGTTATATGATTGTGAACCAAATAGAGGCCAATTCCTTTACTGTCAATATGATTGTTGAACTTTTGATGCAGTCCGAAAATTTTATCTTTTACAACTTCCATATCAAAGCCAACTCCTGCATCAGAAAAAATCAATTGCGTAATTCCATTGACTTTTTTGGTAGCAATGGAAATGACCGGTTGCGAATACGGCTTGGCATATTTAATGGAATTGGTGATAAGATTCAAGAACACACTTTCCAGATATACTTTATTAAATTTGACGGTTTCTGCTTCCGAAAAGTCAGTAGTAAGGATAGTTTTTGAATTTTGTATCAAAGAACTAATAGAACGCATGACAATATCTAAGGATTCATTCAAGTTTAAAACTTCAATTTTTGAATTCTCAGTTTCAGTTTGTGTGATACTGTCTATTGATTCATCCAGAGTTTGTTTTAAACTTTCGCTGGTTGCTCTCAGCATATCTATTAATTCCAGTGTATCCTCATCATTGATTTTGGAAGTATCCAAAAGGCTAAAGATGGTTAGGAGGTTACTTACTGGAGATCTTAAATCATGAGAGTTGGTGTAGGTTAATTTTTTGAGGTCTTTATTGTTTTTTGTCAGATTGGTAAGAAGTAAATTGCGCTCTTCTTCCTGTTTTTTTTTATGCGTGATATTTTTGGCTATAGCAAATACTAGTTGGTCGCTTTCGACGGGCATAGAGGTCCAGGATAGCCAAACGGTTTCTCCACTTTTAGTTACATATCTGTTTTCGAAATTTAAAAGCGGATTGTTCTGTATTAGATTATCCCGATGTTTAGCAGTTCTGTCCTGATCTTCGGGATGTATAAACTCATAGATAGGTCTTGATAATAATTCTTCAACAGTATAGCCCAATAACTTAGAAACAGCAGGATTGATTCTTTTTAAATAGCCATCAAATCCGGCAATGCAAAATAAATCCGCAGACAATTCGAAAAAATGTTCGAATTTATAGTCGTTACCTAAATTATGATTGGAATTTTGTGTCATTTTCTGTGCTGAAAAATTAGCATTGCTTTGTTTATGCCTATTTAGACTTCAAAGCTAAACTTGTTTTCTGCACTAAATTAGGAATAAATAACCAAAAATGGGGCTTTACTGCCAACAAATTGTTCAAACAGGTTGTGATAGAAGGTCTTTTTTTTGCTAAAGCGCTAAACAAAAAAAGCCGTCATAAAAATAACGGCTTTGATATTTATATTAGCTAAGCAATTAGATTCTTAAAATTCGACCCATTGCAAGAATGGTCTGAAAAATAAAAAAATCTTGTGAGACAGTGTCTTCCAAATGAGTTGTGATTCGACTATCCCACAAATAGTGCTATTATGCCTATTATGTTTTTAAAATGCGTTTATTGTTTTTCTGATCGCTACTAGCTTAGTCATCAACGGTTCAAAGTAATCTAAATGCAACATATTGGCTCCATCACTTTTGGCATTAGCGGGGTCAAAATGGGTTTCAATGAAAATCCCGTCAACACCAACAGCAATTCCTGCTTTAGCGATAGTTTCAATCATATCTGGTCTTCCTCCGGTTACACCAACGGTTTGGTTAGGCTGTTGTAAAGAGTGTGTTACATCCAAAACAGTAGTGGCATAGTGTTGCATAGTAGGGATTCCTCTAAAATCAACAATCATGTCTTGGTATCCAAACATGGTTCCACGATCCGTAATCATCACGTTTTGATTGTTACAATCCAATACTTTTTGCACAGCATGTTTCATACTTTCCGGGCTCATGAATTGCCCTTTTTTCAGGTTCACTACTTTACCGGTATTGGCAGCTGCCACCACTAAATCAGTTTGACGAACCAGAAATGCAGGAATTTGTAATACATCAACATATTCCGCAGCCATGGCAGCATCTTCATTGGTATGAATATCAGTTACCGTTGGAACACCAAAAGTTTCGGATACTTTACGAAGAATTTTTAAAGCTTTTTCGTCACCAATTCCGGAGAAACTGTCAATTCTGGAGCGATTGGCTTTCTTGAAAGAACCTTTGAATACGTATGGGATTTCCAGTTTATCGGTAATACCAACTAATTTTTCAGCGATTCTCATAGCCATCTCTTCGCCTTCGATAGCGCAAGGTCCTGCCAACAGAAAGA
This sequence comes from Flavobacterium maritimum, assembly GCF_040049085.1. Taxonomy (NCBI): domain Bacteria; kingdom Pseudomonadati; phylum Bacteroidota; class Flavobacteriia; order Flavobacteriales; family Flavobacteriaceae; genus Flavobacterium; species Flavobacterium maritimum. The sequence goes on along the minus strand of NZ_JBDLZY010000002.1, from coordinate 465,592 downwards.
AGTTACCACTTTCAGTATGTTTTATTTGTGGGATATTTTGTATGTTCATAATAGGAATTTTTGAAGGCGCAAAGATAGTTAGGAATTGGGAATTTCAATTTATGAATTATAAATATTTTATGATTAAATCGGATACTTTAAACAAAAAAGAAAACTCCAACGATTATAAAAAGGTTGGAGTGTATTATAATTATTTTTTTATTATTCAGGACTTTGAATTAATTCTGACAAAGCATTATTCTGCTTTCTCTAGAATTGTAAACTACCTTTCTTAGGTAATCAAGCAATTAATTTCCGATGGCTAATGCCTGATAGGCTTTCATTCTGAAGTCCAGACTTTTTTTAGGATTTGGCTCTAAAAATAATTCTGCATTGCCTATTTTAGAGTATTCTAAGGAAAAAGATTCATTACTGTACCAATTTTTTATTTCCTGGTCATATGTTGCTATTTCGCTTTGAATACCGCCGGCACAGTTATTAACGAGTACATTCTGGAAATTTACTTTTGCCAAATTAGCTGAAACATTACCAATTTTGCCTTCTAATAAAGCGCAAAGTTTAAATCCTGAAACGACACTGTTAGTCAGACTAAAGTAACTTTTTTCCTTAACATAAATAGCCTCGCGAACTAAGCCTTGATTGTTTTCTTCTAAATTGGCCAAAGCCATATTAGTGGCTGTGATTTTGGTCAGCTTTTTTGTTAAGTCAGCATTTTCAATTTTGTCGTACGAATCTATTTCAAAGCATCTTGAACCGGAAATATCTGAAGAAAAAGGATAACGGATAGCAATACTGTTACTGATATTGCTTTGTGCACCTTGAGTAAAATCAAAATCATCATCAGTTGCTCTGAAGGAAATGATATTGTCAAAATTTACTTCTCCTCCATAACACTCATAGGAATCGTCATTGGAGTAACTGATTTGAATAAAATTAAACTTAGTTTTTCGACCAACACCTGCTAATGACAGACCGTTTAGTTCTTTCAAAGCATTTAATTTTCTTCCTGAGAATTCAATACGAACATATTTTAATATTCCGGAATCGCTGTCTTGATTTTTTCCGCCATAGTGGCTAACCATTGGATCCAGATTAAAGTCCAGAAATGCTTCTCCTCCAATTTTATTTATAGGAGCTTCGCCAAGGATGATGATGCCTCCCCAGTCTCCTGGTTTTCTATCCGAAACTTCTCTATTCGAAGTAAAAACGATTGGTGCAGTTTCTAGACCTTCAGCCATAATTTTGGAACCTTTAGTTATAACGAGTGTACCACATGTTTCTACATCTCCTCGTATAACAGTCCCCGGTTCTATAGTTAAAACTGCATTATTGGTTATGTATACCACTCCAACTAATGTGTACGTGTTTCTTTTATACAGTGTAAGATTGCTATTGATAACCCCGGTTAATAAGTTAGTTGATTCGGGATATTCGGCAGTTGTAGGTTTGAAGTTTGTCCAATTCTTTAACCAATTGGCTTCACCAACGATTCCTTTTTGTTGTTGGGCGCTTACTGTTATTCCATTTATTAAACAGATGATTGCAATAAGTACTGTTTTTTTCATAATTGAATTTTTTATTTTTGTGTTTTGATTTGATAAAATAAACGAGGAACTTTTTGTTTGTAGCTGTCCAATCAGTAGTGATTATTTAAGCAAGTATTTTCGTTATTTTATTTTTCAAAAGTACATGGCGTGTATTAAGTGAATAATTAATGAATATTAAGTATTCGTTACTATAAGGTTAAGTATGTAAAATTTAACACATAGTAAAAGCCATTAAATCAATTATTGAAATGCAATGATTGCGATATTGTTCTTACTTTTATAAAATCTGGATAAAAAAAAAGCCCTTGATAAACAAGAGCTTGGGGAGTTTTTAGACTAAAAGAACAAAGCCCAACAAGAATTTGCTGGGCTTTGCTTAATTAGTTTTGAATGAAATTAGAATTTTAGAGCTACTGTTAATTCAAATTCATCAGAGATTGCTTTGTCACCTAAGTTGTCAAAGAAACTACCAGAACCATATTTAATATCGTATTTAGTTCTGTCAACTTTTAATGCTGTTGTAGCTGTATTTCCTGTTATAGCGATATCAAATGTAACTGGATTTGTTTTTCCTTTTATTGTTAAATCTCCTGTTACCGTATAAACACCTTTTCCTTTAGCAGCAATTTTTTTGAAAACTAATGTAGATGTTGGGTATTTTTCAGTTCCAAAGAAATCATCAGATTTCAAGTGACCGTTTAATTTTCCTTGGTATTCACCAGTAAGGTCAGTTGCTGTTAATGAAGGCATGTCAACTGTGAAAGTTCCACCAGCTAATTTTTTTCCTTTGAAAACTAAAGCACCATCTTTAAAATTAACTGTTCCACTGTGTTGTCCAGTTACTTTTTTTCCTAACCAGTTGATAGTACTTTTTGAAGCATCCACTTTTTTAGTTTGTGCTGTTACAGATAAAGTAGATAAAACTACTACTAATGCCAAGGCAATTGTTTTTAAATTTTTCATTTGTTTGAATTTGATTTAGATTAATATTTAATTTTGAATTAGTAAATTTTTATAATGTTATAAATAAGTCCTCGTGTGATTTTCTAACTTTTTTGTTATGCTGTGTTGCATCTTCTTCGTGTCTGTATCCCAAAGTGGCGATTAATGAAGCATTCAGTCCTAGTTTATCTAATCCTAAAATTTCGTTCACTTGAGCAGGTACAAAACCTTCCATTGGAGTAGCATCGATTTTTAATTCAGCAGCTGCATTTAGTAAGTTACCCAGAGCCAAGTAAGTTTGTTTTGATGTCCAGATATTTTTTGCTTCCGATGGAAGTGTTGAAATTTTAGATTTCATAAAGTCACCATAACCTGATAAAGCTTCAATCGGGGTGTTTCTTGTTTCGCTAATATTTTTCAAAAAACTGTCAATAGTATCGTCTCCTATGCTAGTTTCATTGGCAAAAATAATTAGGTGTGAAGCATCGACAATTTGCGTTTGTCCCCAAGCTGCAGGCTGAATTTTGGCTCTTAATTCTGAATTTTCTACGATGATTACTTTATAAGGTTGTAGACCGTAAGAAGAAGAACTTAATCGAATAGCTTCTTTTAATATATTAAGATCTGTATCGGAGATTTTTTTGCTGGTATCAAATTTCTTTGTTGCATATCTCCAGTTTTGATGTTCTATGAATGTACTCATTTTGTTTTATTATTTATTGATTTCTGTATTTTTCTAATAATTGGTTTAATTGAATTATTTCGTCAGGATCTAAGTTTTTTGAAAAAGATTCTTCATGGGCAGTTATTTTTGGATCCAATTCTTTCAAAACATCTAATCCTTTCTGGGTAATCAAGACTTCTATTTTTCTTCTGTTTTCCGGGCAAACTTTCCGAGTCACTAATTCTTTCATTAATAATTTATCAACCAATCGGGTAGTGTTGCTCGTTTTGGCTAACATGCGTTCCTGTATCATGCACATATTGGCAGGATTGCCTTTTTGACCTCTTAATATTCGTAAGACATTATATTGCTCACCAGAGATGTCGTAAGGTTTTAATATTTCATTAAAATTATCTCCCACAACATTTTGAGTATACAAAATATTCAGAATAATTTTTTTTGAATCATCCATCGGCACTGTTGATTTTATAATTTCTTCAATTTTCATATTTGTGTATATGTAATTTGTTGGTACAAATGTAACACTTTTTTTATTTGTATATACAAATGTTAGTTATTTTTTTGTTAAAGTATTTTTTATGGGTAATGAAGGGGTGGAATCTAATTATTGTTAATGTGTTTTAAATCAATAGTTTGTGTTGTGTTTTAGGTAGTGAATTTGTATAAAAAAAGCCGAAACATTTGCTTCGGCTTTTTTATTCTTTAAGAGCGATACTTAATCTTTTACCCCAAATTTAGTCAGGATGTCTTCCAGCAAACACCATTTGGTAATGGAGGATTGCAATAAATTGGCGCCCACAAAAGTGGTGAACCACAACCAGTTTTGGTTGACATACATGGCCAAAAGTAAACTGATTAGTATGAAACTACCGGCAACAGCCCTTATAATTCTATTTTTCATATTTTTTTATTTTTAATTAATTTGATTTTTCGATACATAAAACGGCGACATGGATATGAGAGATCGTTTCTTGCTTTGCATTAAAACCATCAACCAATTCAAAAAGGAAATCTACCTTTTCATCATTTACAAAAGCATAAAAGAGAACCGATTCGTTTTCATTCATATCGGTAGCAAACCAATTTTTCTCGATTGCATCTTCTGAACTGTCCTTGTATCCCGTCACATCTTTATAGGAGAATGATTTAACATCTGATTTTTTAAGAATTTGCTTGATGTCTTTTTCAAATTCTTTTACAGCTACAATAATTAGTAATTTCATGTTTTTCAGATTTTATCTTTTATAGTTCTTTTTCTTCTTCAGATGCAACAGTTGTGGTTTCCCATTTTTTTCTTTCTGTGATGTAATAAATCAAAGGCACGACAAGCAAGGTCAATACGGTGGAAACAATCGCTCCGGCTACCAATGAAATAGCTAATCCCTGAAAAATTGGATCAAACAAGATAATAGATGCTCCAATAACTACAGCACCGGTTGTCAATAGGATAGGAGTGGTTCGCACGGCTCCGGCTTCAATAATGGCTTGTTTCAGTGGCACGCCATCGTTTAATCGGATTTCGATAAAGTCAATCAGCAAGACCGAGTTTCGCACCATTACACCAGCCAAAGCAATCATTCCGATAAATGAGGTCGCTGTAAAATAAGCGTTCAATAACCAGTGTCCCAGCACAATCCCGATTAATGAAAGCGGAATAGCCAACATCATCACAATTGGTGTTTTGAAATTTTGGAACCAACCGACAATCAACATATAAATGATTACAATAACCACCATGAACGCTACTCCTAAATCACGGAACACTTCCAGCGTAATCTGCCATTCTCCATCCCATTTTACGGTGAAATCACTTTCATCCGTTGGTTGTTCCATGTATAATTCATTGACTTTGTATCCTGCTGGCAGTTTCATCTTAGCCAATTTTTCATTCATTCCCAAAATCGCGTACACCGGACTTTCTAACGCTCCAGCCATATCAGCGGTTACATAAACCACACGTTTCTGGTCTTTTCTGTAAATGGTTTTTTGTAAAGTATCATTTTTAACTTTTACCAAATCACTCACCGGAATCATATTCCCCTGACTTCCTTTAATTTTTAGGTTTTGAATGTCCTGCAAACTCGTTTTGTCTTTGTCGTCAAGCGAAAGCACAATCCCTACATTATCATTGGAGTTTTCATCATACAAATTAGAAACCGGATATTCTTTCAATAAATAAGTCAAATTCCCAACTACCTGTTGTGGTGCAATACCATTCAACATCGCTTTTTCTTTATCTACTTCTAGTTTGTATTCAGTCTGATTGTCTTCAACCATCCAGTCGATATCCACAATATCCGAAGTGTTTTGCAGAATCGTTTTCACCTGATCGGCTACTTTTATCTGTTCTTTATAATCAGGGCCATAAATTTCGGCAACCAAAGTCGATAGAACAGGAGGTCCTGGAGGTACTTCAATCAATTTTACATTCGCACCATATTTTTTGGCAATCTTCTGAATTTCAGGACGCATCGCTTTAGCAATATCATGACTTTGTAAATCACGTTCTTCTTTATGCAATAAATTCACCTGAATATCAGCCATATTACTACCACCACGCAAATCGTAATGACGTACTAAACCGTTAAAAGTAATTGGAGCCGATGTTCCAATATAATTTTGATAATTAACCACTTCCGGTTTGGTCGATAAATACTGGGCAATTTCTCTGGTAATCGCTGATGTACGTTCTAATGTTGTTCCTTCTGGCATGTCAATCACCACCTGAAACTCGTTTTTGTTATCAAAAGGCAGCATTTTTACCACCACCGATTTGGTGAAGAACATCAACACAGATCCAAATAATAATACCACCGTAACCGCAAGCAGCACTCTTCTTTTCATACTGCTTTCTAAGAAAGGACGTTCCAGTTTGTTGTATATTTTGTAAATAATACTGGTTTCCATTCCTTCGGCTTCTTTATGTGCCTGCTCGTCTTTTTCCTGAAGCAAATGATACCCCAAATAAGGTGTAACGGTCAAAGCCACAAATAAGGACAATAACATCGCAATCGAAGCGCCAATTGGCATCGGACTCATATAAGGTCCCATCATTCCGGATACAAAAGCCATTGGTAAAATAGCCGCGATAACGGTAAACGTTGCTAAAATCGTTGGATTCCCTACTTCATTGATCGCATAAATAGCCGCTTGTTTAAAGGGCAGTCGCTTCATCTTGAAATGACGGTGCATGTTTTCGGCAATAATAATACTGTCGTCGACCACAATTCCGACCACAAAAACCAAGGCAAAAAGCGTAATTCTATTAAGTGTGTAACCCAGTAAATAATAAGCAAAAAGCGTTAAGGCAAACGTTAATGGTACCGAAAAGAATACCACCAATCCACCGCGCCATCCCATAGCCAATATTACTAAAACCGTAACGGCAATAATTGCAATTCCCAAGTGTAATAACAATTCACCTACTTTATGTGAAGCGGTTTCTCCATAATTTCGAGTTACTTCAACATGAACATCATCCGGAATTAAATTGGTTTTCAAATGTTCGATCTTAGCCAGAATCTTATCCGAAATTTTCATCGCATCAGCTCCTTTTACTTTACCAACAGAAATGGTAACGGCAGGATATTCTGATTTCGCAGTTTTGAATTTTTCATTGGCTTTACCATAACCAAAAGACACATAACTTCTGGCCGTAGATGGACCATCTTTTACCGTTGCCACTTGTTTCAAATAAACGGGCATGTTTTTGTTCACACCCACGACCAAGTTTTCTACATCATCCGCATTCGATAAAAATTGACCGGTTGTAACCAGATATTCCTGATCGTTTTGTACAAAACTTCCCGATTGTGAACTACCGTTATTGGCTTGGATCATTTGCATGATGCCCAAGGCATCTACACCATTTTCGGCCATTTTATCTTTATCCAAAATCACTTTCAGTTCGCGATTGCTGCCACCAATTTCTTTGGTAATCGCTACATCTTTCACTTTTTCAATTTCAGATGTCACCTCTTCTGCAATTTGACGCAACTGATAATCATCTTGTTTTTCGCTCCAAAGCGTGATACCCAACATAGGAACATCATCAATAGAACGGGTTTTAACCATCGGTTTGTAAACACCCTGCGGAAACATATCTGCATGTTTTGCCAATTCGTCATACAATTTTACATAGGAACGCTCCACATCCTGACCAACATAAAACTGTACAATTAGCATCGCCTGGCCATTCATTGCCATAGTATGCACGTGTTCAACCCCTTTGATATTCGAAATAATTTTCTCCAATGGTTTCGCCACACGACTTTCCACTTCCGTAGGACTCGCTCCCGGATAACCAACCATAACATCGGCCATAGGAACATTAATTTGTGGTTCTTCCTCCCTTGGGATAAGAAACGAGCTGTACACACCAATGATCATCAAAGCCACCATCAATAAAATGGTTAGTTTCGAATTGATGAAAAAATGGGCTATTTTACCTGAAATTCCTTCTTGCATTTTCTTTTATTTATTTGGGCGTGACCCTTCCGAAAAGGTCGGGTCGGGCTATCCGTTACAATCTTTTTCTTGTTCTCGGTACTTCCGCAAAAAAGCGGAAACTCGAACTGACGAAAAAGGATTTTCACTGCTATCCCTCACGCGGAATTAACATTATTTCTTTGAACACGATTTAGTTTACTCAAAACTGTTTACTAAAATTTAAAGCCAGCTTTCTAAGACTGAAAACTGCGACTGAAAACTGAAAACTGATTACTGAATACTAACCGTTGCTCCGTTATATAATTTCCCTTCTGATGAAATAATATATTGCTCGTTAGCCGATAAACCAGATAATACTTCTACTTGGGTACCAAATGTTTTTCCGGTGCGCAACCATCTTAAGATCGCTACATTTCCAGTTCCTATCGTGTAAATTCCTGTTAGTTGTCCTTGTTTTACCAAAGCACTTTCCGGAACTAAAATTCGGTCAGTAGTAGTGGCTCCGGTTTTGTTTGCAATAGGGAATTGTACGTTTACAAACATTCCTGACAAGACAGAGCTATCGGTTTTATCTAAATTAATTTTTACTAAATATTGTCCTCCTGTATTTTTAGCAGATAAACTTACTTCGTTTACTTTTCCGCCCAAGGTAGCGTTAGACGATTTCACTAAAACTTTTACCGGCATTCCTTTTTTGATCGAAGAGATATCATTTTCAGAAACCATGGCCGTAACCTGTAATCTTGATTCCCCTTCAACGCTCACTAGAGGCATTCCCGGGTTTGCCATATCACCTTCTTTTACGAAAGTGTTGGTAACCACTCCCGAAAATGGAGCTGTAATGTTCGAGTAAGAGAATTGCGCCATGACTTCATTTCGCATTTGTTTCGCGCCTTCCAATCCTGCTTTTGCCATTTCGTAACGAGCGGTCATATCATCGAGTTCTTTTTGTGAAGCACTTTGTTGTTTGAATAAATTCACAAAACGATCGTAATCTTTTTTGGCATTGTTATAAGCCGCAGTTGCCTGAAGAATACTGGCATCCACTTGTGCTTTTTTAGCTTGTAAATCGGTGTTATTGATGCTGACCAACAATTGTCCGGCACCAACTTTTTGCCCTACCTGAACATGGACCTTGGTAACATAGCCCATCATTCTGGTACTAAGATTGGCACTGTTTTCGGCTTCAATTTTCCCGCTTGCAGTTACAAACGGATTGTTGTCGTCCGATGAAATTCCGCCTACTTTCACCGGAATGGCCGGTTCTTTAGTGATAACTTCTTTCTTGTCTCCGTTACAGGATGTTAGTAATAAAAAAAGAGAAGCTATGATTGTTGTTTTAAAAAAAAGGTTCTTCATTATAGTATTTTTAAAATTGAAATTGATTTTTGATATTGTCATTGCAATTGACTTTTTATTTCGTTAAAAATTGTAAATATTCTTGGGTAAAGTTGTATTCAAAAACAGCTTGCAGAAATTCTAATTCCTTTTGTGACATTTGTGTTTCCGCCTGCAATAAATCAGTTGTTTTTTCTAATCCTTGTTTGAAACGGTTGCTACGGATTCTGTAGGCTTCCTGTGATTGTTCTAAAGCTAATTTGGCAAGATTCACCTTGTTTTCGGCATCTTTCAACTGACGATTGGCTTTATTCAAATCCAATTGGCTTTGCGCTTTGTATTGTTGGTTTTCAATTTCTGATTTTTGGAAATCCGCTTTTGCTTTTTCCATTTTTCCGATGGATTTGTAACCATCAAAAAGATCCCATGACAATTTTGCCCCTACAAGGTAACCCTGAGCACCCATTCCAAATAAAGTATCATCATACAATTCATAACTTCCAAAAGCATTCAATCTTGGCAAGAAATTCATTTTGCTCGATTGCAACATTTTTCCATACGCCTCAGATGATTTATCCATTGCCTGAATATCTTTTCTGTTCGGAGAAAGCATGGTGTTGATACTTTCGATTACGATCGTATTTTCCAGTTCTTCCAATGGCTTGTATACTTTGTTGGCCGTGTCTTCATTTAAAAGGAAAGCCAGGTAATCAGATGCGTTTTGTACATTGCTCTTGGCATATTGCAATTGATTTTTGATTTCATTTACACGTACTTGTACCGACAGCAAATCAGTTTTTTGAAGAATTCCCTGTTTGAAATAGTTTTCTATCAATCTCAAATTAGCATCAGCGGTTTCGTTCGCTTTTTCTAAAACTTTTACTGCTTGGTATCCCAATTGCAATTGCATAAAGGCTTTGTTTACTTCCAGTTCCAAATACTCTTTGGTTCTTTCAGTTTGCAATTGAAAAGCATCCATTTTCGCTCTGGCGGCCTGTCTGCCATATAGACCATCAATATTGATTAAAGGCTGTAAAACTTCAATTTTGGTAGCAAAATTTTGTGTGGCAGCCGGGTCATTCAACAAAGCCGGATTGAAATCAGAAGCTGTTAAAATTTCCTGATTCAATTTGGATCCAAAAGCCATTAAAGGATTTGTGGTTGAAATCGCTGTGTGGGAGGCAGAAATATTTGGTAAGAAAAGCGAATTGGATTGTCTGTAATCGGCTTGTGCCGACATGAAATCCTGATTGGCCATTTTGATTTGAAGGTTTTTATCTGAAGCCTTCATCCAAATATCCTTTTTAGATATAGTTAAGGTATCCTGACTAAATCCTAACACAGAAAAGGAAAGGGTTCCTAAGAGCAGTAATAAATTTATTTTCTTCATAATTGTTTTTTCTCTAATTGATGATGCAAAGATAGATTTGACAAAATGCGTAGTCAGTAACAAATGTCACAGTTGCTGTATAAAATGAAAAAGCACCTCTAAATTGCTCCAGAAATGCTTCTTCGTAAACTACCATCAATGGGATTGATGTGGCTGTGTTCCAGTGCCTCCGTGTCCTCTGGCAAGGATTTTTAATATTTAATAGATGGACGGCAATTCCTGCTCCCGATAGTACAATTGTAGGTGTTTATTTTTTTTTATTTAAATATCTAAAAATCAATTAATTGTATGATTGTAAGATGTGGTAATCGCTACAGGAATATCTTTTTTAAAGCTTTTTTAGGTTTCCTTTTTAAAACGTTGGAGATAGCACTTTTTTATTTATAATGTTTAGTTTTAGTGTTTTGCAATAAAAATGAATCAAAACAGAATTTTATTTGTAATTTTAAGACACTGTTTCAGTTGACTCTTTAAAATAAAATCAAGAATTGTTTTATTTTGTTTTAGAAACTGAGAGGCCCCAAACCTACAGCTAAATCATTAACCTAATTAAGTAAAAAGTAACGTATTTGAAATAGATTGATTGACACTTTCATTTAATAATTTATGCTTTTTTTGAATAAACCAAAGGTTATTGCCAAGAGATGGTTTAATAGTATAAATTTTTAATTGACCCCAAATAAGTAGAAATTAATTTATTGTTTATTTTTTAATGGTTGTCTTAACAACCCAAAAGGTAATTTTTGGTTGGGGGAGTATGCAATAAATTTCAATGTTTTAATGGCTAATTATAGAATGAAAATACAGGCTATTAAGACAAAAGAATGAGGAAATCAATAAAGACAGACTAGATCATACCGAAAAAAACTAATGTTTTAAAAGAGTCTCAATTATGAATAATTCTGGAGATAAATCGGAAAGAGCAGGGACAATTCGTCGAAAAGTAGATAAATTGCTTAGAAGTAAGCAGGAAACGTCTGATTTAAGATTTTCAAAACCAGAAATTTTGAAAGCTAATAGTGAGGAAAGATATTGCAGTCTATTAAATAATCTTGATGTAGGTATTATTGTGCATGCATTAGATACCTCTATTCTTATAAGCAATCCAAGGGCCTCTGAATTAATGGGATTAACAGAAGATCAACTAAAAGGAAAGCTTGCAGTAGATTCTGATTGGAGGTTTTTTAGTGAAGACTATTCTTCTTTGCCACTCGAAAAATATCCCGTGAACCAAATTTTGGCCAATAAAAAACCAATCAAAAATTTTATTGGAGGTGTTAAGCGACCAAAAACAAATGATATCGTTTGGCTTTTGATTAATGGTTTTCCGGTTATGAATGCTATTGGTGAGCTGATTGAAATTGTTATCAGCTTTAATGATATTACCGAAATTGTGCTTTTGAAAAAAGAATTAACAAAAGCAAAAGAACAAGCCGAAGCTGCTAATAAAGCCAAGTCGACTTTTTTGGCCAACATGAGTCATGAAATTAGGACACCCTTGAACGGGATTGTTGGTTTCACGGATTTGATGATGAAAACCAATCTCGATACTGCTCAATCAGAGTACATGGAGATTATCAATGAATCGGCATCCACTTTGTTAGAAATAATCAATGACATTTTAGATTTTTCAAAAATTGAAGCAGGGAAATTAGAATTACATATTGAGGAGGTAGATCTCTTTGATTTGGTCCACCAAATAATTAGTCTTTTCAAGCATCAGGCTAATTTAAAAAATATTGATCTAGTTTTGGGTATTGATGCCAATGTACCGCAATTTATCTTTGCAGATGCAGTACGATTGAAACAAATTATTGTGAATCTGGTGGGAAATGCATTGAAGTTCACCAAAGAAGGCCACATACATCTCGATATCACAGAAACCGACTCAGATAAAGATTTTTCTACACTGAAATTTTCAGTAAAAGATACTGGAATTGGTATTAAAAAAAATAATCAGGAAAAAATATTTAATTCATTTGTTCAGGAAGATGCCAATACTACACGAAAATTTGGTGGAACTGGTTTGGGACTGACCATTTCGAATCAATTATTAGAATTAATGAAAAGTAAATTACACGTAATCAGTCGTTATGGACATGGAAGTGATTTTTATTTTTCAATAGAATTCAAAAAATCACATATTCAAAAGAATAGTGAAGTTTTAGGTTTCAACCCAATTGCTAAAAACAATGAAGTGGTTGGCGAAAATCCTAATCCGACAAAAATATTGATAGTCGAAGATAACAAAATAAACATGCTTTTGGCCAAAAAACTAATCAAGAAAATCATCCCGGATTGTGTGATTTTTGAAGCTTCTGATGGTAAAAAGGCAATTAAGCAGTTTAAAAAAGAAAAATTGGATATAGTATTAATGGATATTCAAATGCCTAAAAAAAATGGGTATGAAACCACAACGGAAATAAGGAAATTAAACAATTCCGAGCAAACACCAATAATTGCCTTGACCGCCGGTATATTAATCGATGAAAAAGAGAAATGCCTAAGATGCGGTATGAATGATTATATTTCGAAACCGATTAAACAATCCGATTTACAAAAAGTATTGGAACATTGGGTGAAAACAAAAGGTTAAAAGCATCTCGACTTCGCTCGATGTGACAAATAAAAGACCCTATTTTTTTATTTCCCAAAACCACCATTTGGGTTTGTGTTTTTCTTTTTTCAAGCCAAATTTTTGAATGCTGTATTTTTTAATATGATCCGTCAGTTCTTCTACCGAATCGGTTACAAAGAGCAGTTGCATGTCTTCCAGACTGATACTTTCATTTTTTACCATAATTCTAATGTGGTGGACTAATTCTTTGTGATAGTCTTTATCAAAAATTACGATAGGAAATCCACTAATTATTTTCGTTTGTATCAGGGTTAATGCTTCAAATAATTCGTCTAAAGTTCCTATTCCTCCAGGCATTACAATAAAGGCATAAGAATATTTTACAAGGATTACTTTTCGAATAAAAAAATACGGAATGTAAATCCATTTGTGCAGGTATGGATTAGGTTTCTGTTCTATGGGAAGGACAATATTACAACCGACAGAATTCCCTCCGGCTTCATAGGCTCCCTTGTTGGCTGCTTCCATGATTCCCGGGCCTCCACCAGTCATAACAGTAAACCCTAATTTTGCCATTTGGGCACCGATTTTTTCGGCACTTTGATAATGTGCTGTTTCAGGTCCAAATCGAGCCGAACCAAAAATGGTTACACAAGGACCAATGAAGTGCATTTTTCGAAAAGCCTTGATAAAGTTATACTGAACCTTGAACGTAAAAAGTAAGTTTTTTAATCGGGTCAACGGCTCTTCTATAAATAAAGATTCTGATTTCGAGAGCCTGTATTGCGGAGTATTTTTCATAATGAGATAAAGTTAATTAACTTTTTTATAACTCCAAAGTGCTAAACTATTTAAAATAATGGCATACATCATAATCACAAAAAATTGAAAAGAGATATCCTGAAAAGTAGCTCCTTTCAATAATACCATTCGCATAATTTCTACAAAATATCGAATAGGATTAAGCAAAGTTATATTTTGAGCCCATTGTGGCATGCTTTCTATTGGTGTAAACAGACCACTCATTAAGATAAAAATTACCGTAAAAAACCAGGCTATGAACATGGCCTGTTGTTGGGTTTCGGTATGATTGGATATGAACAGGCCGATACCTAATATAACGAATAAATAGACGGATGTAAACAGATAAATCAGACCAATATTGCCTAGTATGGGAACATCAAAAACAACTTTGGCAATCGTTAAACCAACCGTCAAAATGATTAATCCCAGTACCCAAAACGGAAATAATTTTCCAATGATGAACTGGTATTTTTTGATAGGGGTAACGTTAATCTGTTCTAATGTTCCAATCTCTTTTTCCCTGACGATATTCATGGCAGACAGAAATAAGGTGAGCATCGTAACCAAAAGAACTAAAATCCCCGGGACCATGAAGGTTTTATAGTTCAATGTTTCATTGTACCAAAAGGAAGGAATGGTAATAATATTCTGGGGCTGTGTAAAAGTACCGTCCGTATATTGAAGCAGTTCTGTTTGTACATTTTGATTGAATGCTGTAATAACCTGCGAGATATAAACATTTTCGATCCCGGCGGAAGCACCGTCTATGGCATTGATACTAACGGACAGACTTGTTTTCTTTTCTTTGATGAGGTCGCGTTCAAAATGGTTTGGAATTTCGAGAATTACATCTACATTTCCTTTTTGCATTTCCTGATTGGCTTGCGCTTTCGAATCAAAGCTTTTGATAACTTTAAAGTAAGTCGAGGCTTGAAATTTTGAAATTAATTCCCGTGAAGCAATGGAATGATCGTTATCAACATAAGAAAACTGGATGTTTTTTACTTCAAAACTCGCGGCATTAGACAGTATCAGCAATTGTAATATTGGTAAAACAAATATAACGGGAAGCATTCCTTTATTTCTAAAGATTTGCCTGAATTCCTTTTGGATAATGAATAGTATTGTTCTCATTTTTTAACCGCTAAGTCGCAAAGACGCGAAGTTTTTTTAAATTTATTTGCCACGAAGGCTCAAAGTTTTTAGGCCACAGGTAAAAAGGATTAGACTGATTTACATGGATTCTTTTGTCTTTTTTATTTATTATCCCACATCTTTTCTCTCTGTGATCTCTCGTCTATTCTCTCTTTTCGCTACTCTAATCTTATTTTATATTTTTTGGTACTCAGTGCAATGAAAAATAGGGTCATGCCCAGTAAAATCAACGTTTCTTTCCAAATCAAGCTAAGTGAAGCCCCTTTGAGCATGATGGCTTTGATGATGATGATAAACCATTTGGCTGGAACTATATTACTGATAATTTGTAATGGTAACGGCATGCTCGATATCGGAAAAATGAATCCTGACAGAATGATAACAGGAAGCATTAATCCCATAAGCGAAAGCATCATCGCGGTTTGTTGCGAATTAGAAATAGTTGAAATTAGTATTCCCAATGAAAGTGCCGAGATGATGAAAAGAATACTTTCCAAAGCCAATAAAAGTAAACTTCCTTCGATAGGCATTTTGAAAACAAAAACGCCTAAAAGCAATATGATTGTCGCATTTATGATGGATAGAAAAATATAGGGAAATACTTTGCCAATGATGACCTGCAGTGGTTTTAAGGGAGAAACCAAAAGGACTTCCATGGTACCTAATTCTTTTTCCCGGGTGATCGAAATTGAAGTCATCATGGCCGAAACCAGCATCAAAATTACTGTCATAACACCGGGAACAAAAGTGAAAACACTTTTTAATTCGGGATTGTAATACAATTGCGTCTGAGTTTGAATCTGGTAATCGGATGGAATGTCTGTATTGATTTCCCGTATGTGATTTTGCAGAATAGCATTCACGTAATTGGAGATGGTATTCGCAATATTTGGGTCTGTGGCATCAGTTATTACCTGAACTTTGGCTAGCTTTTTTGTTTGCAGGTTTTTTATGAAATGGGTTTCAAAAACAAGTACCGCTTTTACTTTTCCTTTTTTAAAGGCTGCTTCTATCTGGTTTTCATTGGCAATTTCCTGTTCGATAACAAAATGTTTGGAAGCATTTATTTTGTTGATTATTTTTTGGGTTTCACTATCTTTTGAAAGATCCAAAATAGCAATATTTACATTGTTGATTTCGTTGGTAATAGCAAATCCAAACAGCATAATTTGAACAATGGGCATTCCAAAAAGAATGAACATAGAACGTTTATCACGGAATATGTGATAGAATTCTTTAGTGACAAAACCGATAAATCTTTTCATTGCGTTTTTTGTTTAAAGTTGTTGTCTCTCATCTTTCATCCTTCATAATTCATCCTTCATAATTCATCCTTCATCGATTCTCTAAAAGTATTACTCCACATTCCTGGCTAATTTTAAAAACACCTCATTCATCGATTCCACATTGAACTGTTTTTTTAAGTTTTTTGGAGAATCTAAAGCTTCAATTTTTCCTTCTACCATGATGGAAACCCGGTCACAATATTCGGCTTCGTCCATATAATGCGTGGTTACAAAAATTGTGGTTCCTTTATGGGCTTCGATATAAATCATTTCCCAGAATTGTCTTCGGGTTATGGGATCGACACCACCTGTTGGTTCATCCAGAAACACGATTTTTGGTCCATGTAATAGTGCTACCGAAAAAGATAATTTCTGCTTCCATCCCAATGGGAGTGCCCCCACAAGTTTGTCAGCAACTTCTTCAAGTCCTAGTTCACGGACTAATTCAATGGTTTTTTCTTTTATTTGAGATCGGCTTAAACCATAAATACCACCAAAAAAAGAGATGTTTTCCTTGATCGTCAAATCGTCATACATCGAAAATTTCTGACTCATATAGCCAATACTTTTCTTCACCATTTCGGAATGGATTTTCACATCAAAACCTGCTACTTTCGCTTCACCGGAAGTGGGTTTTGAAATTCCGATCAGCATTTTCATAGCTGTTGTTTTGCCGGCGCCATTCGCACCAAGAAACCCAAAAATTTCTCCTTTCTGTACATCAAATGAAATGCTGTTGACAGCGGTGAAATTGCCAAATTTTTTGGTAAGATTTTGTACTTGTATTATTTTTTCCTGATTCATAATCGTTACCGAAAAGTCGCTTAGTAGCAAAGGTTTTTCTTTGAAATTAATTAAAATATTTATTCAAATTGGTTTCATCTATGGGTGTTTATAAATCCATAAAAACGTCTTCTATAGTTGGATGTGAAATTTGAATTTCTATTTCTGTATGATTTTTATTTTCGAGATATTCGTGTAATTCCTTGCTATTGAAATCTTCTTTTTTATCGATGTAATGGATGTATTCGCCAAAGGCAAAAACGCTGTATTGACTAGGATAATGCTTTAAATCCTGAATCAGCTGATAGATGTTTTTGGTACGAACATTAAAAATTCTTTTATCATAATTGGCGATGATGTTTTCAGGCGTATCGATTTTTAGAATTTTTCCTTTCTGAATTAAAGCAATTCGGTCACACAAAGCGGCTTCATCCATATAAGGTGTAGAAACCAGGATTGTAATTCCTTTTTGTTGCAATCGCTTGAGCATTTCCCAAAATTCCTTTCTGGAAACAGGATCTACTCCAGTAGTGGGTTCATCCAAAAACAGTACTTTTGGCTTGTGTATCAGCGCACAGCATAAAGCCAGTTTTTGTTTCATACCGCCGGAAAGTGCGCCTGCTCTTCGTTTTTTGAATGGTTCTATCTGAACATAAATGTCCTTGATTAAATCGTAATTTTCCTGAATGGTCGTTCCAAAAATAGTGGCAAAAAAAGTTAGATTTTCTTCGACAGACAAATCTTGGTACAATGAAAATTTACCAGGCATATAACCTACAGAATTTCGGATAGCTTTATAGTCCTTTATGACGTCAAAACCAGCCACCGTTGCTACACCTTCATTAGCAATAAGCAATGTGGTTAATATCCTGAAAATAGTAGTTTTTCCCGCTCCATCAGGACCAATCAGTCCAAATAATTCCCCTTCTTTTACGTCAAAAGAAATGCCTTCAACCGCTTTGACTTTTGCATAGGATTTGGAAATATTTTCGACTAGGATACTCATACGTTACTGATAGTTTCAATTTTAATTTAAAGTGCGGGTAATACTTATTTAATCCACATTTCGGCGGGCATTCCAATTTTTAAGCTACCGTCGTTTTTAACTTCTACTTTTACAGCATACACCAGATTGGCGCGTTCTTCTTTGGTTTGGATAATTTTTGGGGTAAACTCAGCCGAAGAAGCAATCCAAGATATTGTTCCCGGGTATGACTTCATGTCTTTTTCAACGTCTATTTTTACTGTAACCTGTTGTCCGATTTTTATTTGAGACAATTGTGTTTCACTTATATAAACGCGCAAAGTCATTTCGGAAATATCAGCAATTTTATAAAGTGGTTTGCCAAAAGCGGTCACTTCATTTGGCTCCGCATATTTGGACAAAACAGTTCCTTTGATCGGATTGATAATCTTGCTTTTTTCAATTTGATCGTTAATTTTTTCGATTTGAACATCAATCGATTTTATCTCGTTTATGATAGGCGCATTTTGGGTTTCCACACTTTTTATTTGTTCATTCAGTACACTAACTTTCCCCACAATTTCATCTAGCTGACGTTTGGTGGCTGCGTTTTCGGCAAACATGTTCTGAATTCTGTTTTGTTCAATCAAAGTGGTTTTGAGTTGCTCTTTCAAAATATTGATTTGGGATAATACATTTTTCGATTTAGAAAAAACGGTGTTTTTAGACGCAATCAATTGTTGTTTATTGAAATAGAGTTGTGTGGTATCGACCAGTCCTACTTGAATATTGGGTTTCAAAATATCGCCTTCTTCAAGATTTAAATAGTTAATTTTCCCGTTGGCTTCGGATGAAATAGTAACTTCGGTTGCCTCGAAATTTCCATATCCATCGGCTTTATCGTTGTTTTTATTACAGGAAATCATACTCGTGATAAGTATGAAAGTGATTATTTTTTTCATGTTGTAATTTTTATTGTTGCGTGTAATTGTATCATTTTTAGTTTAGAATCCTTTTACCACCTGATAGTTTGCTTTAGCCAAATCCAACTGAATTTCGTGAACTTTTTGATTGGTTTTGGCTTCATATAAATTGGTCAGTTCCACTAAATAGTCGGAGGAAGTGATGACTCCGTTTCGTAATTGAGCATCAGATGATTTGACCACATATTCTCGTATATTGATAATTTCGGAGTCGGTAGTGATGATTTCTTCTGTTTTTTTTATTTCGTTTTCCATTTCTTGCAACTGCAAATTGTTGTTGAGCAAGAAGGTTTCTTTTTCGCTTGTTACAATATCTTTTGAAATCGAAAGTGCTTGTTTTTCGGTTTTGGATTTGTTCCAGTCAAACACATTCCAATTGGCTCGCAATCCAACCATAAAAATGGGTTCAAACGAATTGTAAACCATATTTAAACCTGGGTTTCCGTAACCGGCCAGACCAAAGGCGTTTACTTTTGGGAGATTATTTTTTGAAATCACTTCTTTAGAAACCTCAATCTGTTCGTTTTGTAAATCGAATAATTTTAATTCCGGACGATTATTGTCTTTTGTCAAGTCAGCAGCAATATTTGGTTTTTGTAAGGAAGTGTTTTCATCTAAAGAAGTGTAAATTAGAGAGGATAAATTTTCCAACATTCTTTTTTTGTCAAATTGAATTTCAGTGAGTAACTGTTTGATTTTTAAATTTTCGGCTTCCAAAACTTTCTCTGATGCTGGCAGAATGGCTCCAAATTTTATTCCCGTGTTGACTTCTTTAATTTTTAAAAGAAGCTGTTCCTGTTTTGAAATCAAAATTGCTTTTCGTTCCTGTAGTAACAAAATAGAAAAATACAATTGATTGATTTTGGTTTTGATTTGATATAAACTGACTTCAACCTGTTGTTGTTGGGTTTTGGTTTGCGCCTCTTTGAGTTTAGCGTTGGCATCAATTGTACCTCCGTTATATATCAATTGGTTGACATCCAAAGTAGCTCTGTATTGGTCCTTGTTGATAGGGTCTACGAGAGGTGAGGGAACTTCGGTAACCTGATTTTGATATGTTGCCTGTGCATTCAGGTCTATTTTTGGTAGTTTTCCTGTGTTTAGGGCATCAATTTCTAAACTTGATTTCTCTTGTAGTAATTGGGTTTGTTTGGCCAATGGATAATTTTTGTTAGCCAAAGCATAGCAATCTTCCAATGTTATCTTTTGCTGTGCATTAGAGAATTGGAAGAGCAAAATTATAAAAAGGAGCAATAATCGGTTCATTTCTTTATCGAATTAATGATTTGTTCTGCAATGATGGTTTTTCGTTCCTCCATCATTTGGTTAAATTCGGATTCAGTAATCTGTAAAATTCCTTTGACCATCATTTGGGCTGCAAAAGGAAAAACCGTCAAGGAAAAAATATCTAACAGTAATTGTTTTGGAGCAATTGGTTTTATGATTCCCGCTTCTATTTCTTGTTCAATTTGGGCAATCAACAGCTTTGGGTTGGGCTTATTTTCATGGTTTAAGAAGGTCATTACAAATTCCGGATTATTATTCATTTCCTGAATAATGAATGGAGGTAAAAAAGGATGATGTATGACGAATGAAATGTAGCTGTGTGTAAACTTTCTTATTTTATCAAAAACAGTTTCATTAGAATTAAAGATCTCATTGATTTGTGGCGCCAGTTGGCTGAAAGCATTCATAAAAACAGCTTCAAAAAGTTGCTGTTTATTTTTAAAGCAATAATGCAACATGGCTTTGTTAATTCCGGCCTCATCAGCGATTTCTTGCATTCGGGCTCCTGAAAATCCTTTCTTCTGGAAGATGATTCTGGCGGCGTTAAATATTTTTTCTTCTGTAGTCATTTTGATTTAACTGGATGGTTTAACCATTTGGTTAACAAAGGTACTTAAAAAAAGTATTTCGGGACGAAATACTTTTTATTTTTTTTAATATCAGGTTCTTACCACTAGATGTGTTTAGGTGTTTCTATTTTTTTGGAGTTTTTACAAACATGTTGAAAATAAGACCACCCATTAAACCGCCGTACAAAGTACTGTTAAGCGGTCTGGAAGTGATGGCGCAAGTACCTGTAGCACAACCTACAAAATGATAATATAAATAGCCTGCTATTAAACCAACAATAATTCCGATTCCTGTAATGATATATCCTCTTTTATTCATCTTGTTTTTATTAATGAAAGCAAACCTAGTTTTATTAATTGTCAGTTCTAGTGACATTTGTTACATAGCCAATAATTTTCTTTTTACTTCCAATTCACTTGTAAGGCAAAGCTGGTTTTGTCGCCTTTTGTAATACTAAAAATGGTGGTGTCATCATTTATGTTTTCATGAATAACCACTTTGTCTTTAAAGGATAGTTCTTTCAGAAAATTCATTTCAAAACTTTTGATTCGCTGTTTTAAAATTAATTTTTCATCGACCAAATCCAGACACCATTCCAGATATTTTACATTATTGGCGTGATTGACAATATCGAGGTCCGATAAGAAAACTGTTCTCTCAAAAACCATTTCTTTCTCATGAGTAATGTTGATTTTCGAAAAAGTTTCTTCAGTGGCTTTGTTATCAGGATACAATTCAAAATGCTCGTAGGGCAAAGCCAATGGCTCGGGCCTGCGTTTTTCGGTATTAAAAACGGCCCAAAAAGTTTCAGAACCCACTATTTTTTTTCCGTTCACATACATTTCTAAAGCACGGACCGAACGGGAATTTTCTAAGGAATTAATCCAGGTTTTCACCGTAACGATATCTCTCCATTTAGGCATTTCGGTGATTTCAACACGCATTCTGCTCAAAACCCAAGCCTGATGAAATTCCTGCATATCAGTAAAACTGATACCGCCCAGTTCCGAATGGGCCGCAGCGGTCAATTGTAAAAGGTTACACAATTCGGTGTATCTTAAATAGCCATTTGGCGCGCATTGCGTGAAATTAATTTCCCAATCTTTGCTTAGAATGGAGGTGAAGTTTGGAGATATAGGCATGTAGATAATTATTAATTGTGAATTATGAATTATGAATTATTGTAGTAATGTGATTGATGATTTCTTTTCGATCTGTTAAATAGTCAAACCATTTGGCCTTTTCAGTTCTTTTGAACCAGGTGAGTTGTCGTTTTGAAAATCGGCGGGTATTTTTCTTGATTTCTTCAATAGCGAATGCCAAAGTGAAGTCTCCGTCAAAATAACTGAATAATTCGCGATAACCAACAGTTTGTAAAGCATTCAACTCCTTGTTTGGGTATAATTTTTCGGCTTCCGCCAAAAGGCCCTCGTTGAGCATGATGTCAACACGTTGATTGATTCGGTCATAAATGACACTTCTTTCAGCTTCCAGTCCGATGATGATAGGAGTGAAGTTCCTGTTGTTTTTCTTTTGATTTAAAAAAGAAGAATACGGTTTTCCGGTTCCTATACAGACTTCGACAAAACGCATCATACGTTGTGGATTTTGTAAGGTTTGTGGGTTTTCGGAACTTATTTTTTGAAAATAGTCAGGATCTAAAGTTTTGAGTTGATCTTGCAAATAGCCAATGCCTAATTTTTCGTAAGAAGCATTTACCGATAAACGTACCGAAGAATCAATATCGGGGAATTCATCAAAACCTTTTAGAATTGCATCGACATACAAACCGGAACCGCCGACAAGAATTGCGTAATCATTGGTCTGGTATAACTCATTAAGTTTTATAATGGCTTCCTTTTCGAAATCACCCACAGTATATTCCTCGAATATCGATTTATTTTGGATGAAATGATGGGGTGCCGAAGCGAGTTCTTCTTTGGAAGGTACGGCGGTGCCAATAGTCATTTCCTTAAAAAACTGTCTGCTGTCACAGGAAATGATTTCGCATTTAAAGTGTTGTGCCAAAGCAATGCTTAAGGATGTTTTTCCTATAGCGGTTGGTCCTATAATGGTGATTAAGTATTTCATTGGTTTTTAGCCCAGATAGTAACGGAAACCCCACAGGAAGTAAAGTTAAGTTTTTCCTGGTGTAAAGGAGCGACCGGGAGGAAGCTGCTTTTATGCCTTGGAAAAACAACTTTTCTGACGAGGAGTTGCAGTGTATAGCTGGATTAGCTTCAAATTATTAATGTTCTAATTCTGCACCGCAATTGTAGCAGAAATTTGCGTTTACGTGATGGTCATCAGTGCCACAACGGATACACGGGATTTTTCGATTTGGAATGGTATTTTTCAAACTTGATTTTGCTATTTCGGCTGTTACGATTCCGGTTGGGACAGCGATGATTCCATAACCCAGAACCATTGCGATGGAGGCAATTATTTGTCCCAAAGGAGTAACGGGTGAAATATCGCCGTAGCCGACGGTAGTTAAGGTAACGATTGTCCAATAAATACTGATGGGGATGCTTGTGAAACCGCTTTCTTTGCCTTCAACGACATACATGATCGAACCAATAATTATCGTGCTGATAAGTATAAAATAGATGAAAACAGTAATTTTTCCTCTACTGGCAATTAAGGCTTCTTTCAGTTGGTTGGATTGGCTTGAAAACTTTGGATGGTTGATAATTTTGAATAATCTTAATAATCTCAAAGCTCGTATAACAGCAAAAACATTAGCTCCTGCAAAGAAGATAGATAAATACATCGGCAAGATTGCTATGAAATCGATGATGCCATAGAAACTGAAAACGTATTTTACGGGTTTATCGATACAAATGACACGAAATATGTATTCGATAGTGAAAAATACAGTGATTGCCCATTCCATGAAAATTAACTGATCGTGGAATTTTTGGTTAAATCCCTGCACTGTTTCCATCATTACCAATAAGACGCTCAGCAAAATAAGGCCTAAAAGAATCAAGTCAAATAATCTTCCGGCTACGGTATTGGTGCCATAGATAATGACTTTTACTTTTTGCCTGAAAATTTCAAATTTTGA
The DNA here is from genome assembly GCF_040049085.1 of Flavobacterium maritimum. Lineage (NCBI taxonomy): Bacteria > Pseudomonadati > Bacteroidota > Flavobacteriia > Flavobacteriales > Flavobacteriaceae > Flavobacterium > Flavobacterium maritimum. The sequence continues at coordinate 441,761 of NZ_JBDLZY010000002.1, read as the reverse complement.
ATGAGTTTGTGTCATGATCGTTAGGGATAATTACAATTGGCAAGCTCTAAAAGGTAATAATTTTTAATGTTTTGCTTTTCCGAACATGAGTTTGAATAATATTCTTGACATCTCGGTTATTTTGCATCGGAATGATAATGGTTTTCAGGATTTCGATATTGGTAATCTGATAATTTAAATCGTAAAAAGCATAGCCTTTGTAGATTCCGTTTTCTATCAAAATAGCCGAACGTTCATTAACCGTTCTTCCTCTGTCAATTAGAATCATATTCTGATTTTCAAAGCTGTATTTGTCGATGAATTCCTGAACTCTGGCATTGTATTCTTCGGGAGACACTTGACCGATACAGGCACCGTCGCATTCTTTTATTTTATATTGAAAACATTCTTTATCGGTTTGGTACAAACCGGTTAGTTTTTGGCATAAATGGTATTGGGAAGTTATTCTGAACAACGCATTTTTTCCCTCTTGTAAAGTAGCGAAGGATGTGATTTCTTTTTTTCGACCGTCTGCCTTTTGCAGTTTTAAATTCAGATATCCGTTTTTATCTTTTTCAGCATACAAAGCCCATTGAAAAAGTGTCCTTCTTTGTGATCTGTTGTGTACTGGTTTGTTGATTTTGATTTCTTCGCTTTCTTTCAAAAGGGCGATTAATTCGCTTCCGGTTTCTTCATAGGTTACTGCAAAAACTTCGGTTTGAATTTTTTTGCATTTAACGGAATTACCGGTAAAATGTTGGTTGATGCGTTTTTTTATGTTTCTGCTTTTGCCAATATAAATCAGATTTCCTTTTTCGTTATGAATATAATAAATACCTGTTTTTGAGGGTAAATGCTCAACAATATCCAATAATTTTGGAGAAATTCCTTTTTCGATTTCAAGTTTAATAAAATCCTTAACGATTTCTTTTGTGAGATCTTTTTCTAAAAGCATTTTGAACAACTTGGTCGTTGCCATGGCATCACCACTGGCGCGATGTCTGTCGGCCATTGGAATTCCCAAAGCACGAACGAGTTTTCCCAAACTGTAGGACGGTTGTTCTGGTATTAATTTTTTGGAAAGTTCTACTGTACAAATGGTTTTGGCTTGAAAATCATAGCCCAATCTTCGAAATTCCGTACGAAGAATTCTATAATCAAAAGAAGCGTTGTGCGCCACAATCACACAATCATTTGTCATTTCGATAATGCGTTTGGCTACCTCAAAAAATTTAGGAGCCGAGCGTAACATAGCATTATTGATCCCGGTCAGCTTTACTACAAAAGGCTGAATCGGAATTTCAGGATTAATCAAACTGATGAATTGGTCCACGACTTCGTGACCATCAAATTTATAGATGGCGATTTCGGTGATTCCTTCTTCGTTAAATTGTCCCCCAGTGGTTTCTATGTCGAGTATTGCGTACAAATTCAGTGTTCAGTTTTCAGTGTTCAGTTTGCAGTTTTTCTGCAAACAAATTATCGTCCTCCAAATATACTACTTCCAATCCGAACCATCGTGCTTCCGCATTCAATTGCGAGTTGGTAATCGCCAGACATTCCCATGGAAATAGTTTTCAGTTCGTGGTTTTCAGTTTGCAACGATTTCATTTTATCAAAAATTGATTTCAAATACGTAAATTCTTTCTTGATCTGGTTTTGGTCATCAGTAAAAGTAGCCATTCCCATTAATCCGACAATACGAATATTTTTCATTTCACTCAATGATTTTGAATCAAGGAGTGTTAACAATTCTTCTTTATCCAAACCAAATTTAGTTTCTTCTTCGGCAATATGTATTTGAAGCAAACAGTCAATAACTCTGTTGTTTTTTAATGCTTGTTTGTTTATTTCTTCCAATAATTTAAGGCTGTCCACACCGTGAATCAAACTCACGAAAGGTGCCATAAATTTGACTTTATTTGTTTGAACGTGACCAATCATGTGCCATTGAATGTCTTTTGGCATTGCTTCCCATTTTTCGGTCATTTCCTGGATTTTGTTTTCTCCAAAAATGCGTTGACCCGCTTCATAGGCTTCCATCAAATCCGAAATGGGTTTTGTTTTTGAAACAGCAACAAGTGTTACCTGTTCCGGTAATGAGGATTTTATTTGGAGTAGGTTTTGTTTTATAGACATTTGTAATTTTTATTTATCGTAAAAAAATTTACAATGGATTGAAAATATTAATACTAAGTTACAAAAAAGTATAACTATAACGGGAATGGAAAATTGCTTAAATACTTCTGAAATTGTTGGTCTTTTTCTGAAGTCTCAGGACAAATATTTAAAATTCATAAATTACCATTCCGCTTCTGAATTTTGGTTCAATATACGTGCTTTTTGGCGGCATAATCAAGTTTGAATCGGCCAAATCCTTAATTTCATTGATATTGGATGGAAACATTATGAAACCAAGTTCAAATTCGCCTTCGTCAATTTTTTGTTGAACATCCAGAACAGATTGTTTACCGGATAGGTATTCAATGCGTTCGTCATTTCGTAAATCTTCTATGCCAAGTACAGATAAAAGTACTTTTTTATATAAAATTTGTGTGTCCAATCTATCTAATGCGGTTTCGAAAACGCAATTTTCCTGTCGTAGAATTAAACTGTAGAATTCGTTGTCAAGATACATTCCGAATTGATGTTTTTCAGTAGGCTGAAAAGGCTGTTTGTATTTGTTTTCAATAATGAAATTTTCATTCAGTTTATTGATGAAATCTTCTTTCGATAAGCCATTCAAGTCTTTTATCAATCGGTTGAACTCGTAGATTTTAATATTGTTTTCAGAAATTAAATAGCTTAACAAATAATCTTTCGTTGTGTTTTCTGGGTCTTGATTTTCTTCAGACAGCAGTTTTGAAGCTTCCGTACGATGATGACCATCAGCAATGTAAAGACTATCTGTTTTTTCGAAAATCTTTTGTATCCAATCAATTTCCAAAGCATCGTCAATTTTCCACAAGTAGTTTACTTCTTTTTTGGTTGTTGAAAACTCAAAATCGGCTAATTTTTGGGTACAGTTAAAAATCCAATTCTCTATTATTTTATTATCAGGGTAAGTCATTAAAACAGGTTCGGTGTTGAACTCGGAATATTTCATGTATTCTTTGAGTAAACGTACCCTGAAAGCTATGATGTCTTCGTGTTTTTTGATCACATTATTACGGTAATCTTCGATGCTTGTTGCCACAATGATTCCTGTAAAGGATTGGGTTTTGGTTACAATTTTATGAATATAAATTGCAGGTTTTTTGTCTTTAACAAGAATGTATTCGTTCTTAAATTCCTGATATTTTTGAGATACCTGTCGGTATCTTTTTTCAAATGAAACGGTTTCCTGATTTGTGTAAGCCGGTTTTAAAATATGTAAAAAAGATAGTGGATTGAAATCCAATTGAGCCGCTAACTCTGCATTTACATATTCTTCATACGAGCGACATGTTACAAGACAAACTTTATCACGAGTAGGACGAACTGCTTTGAAAGGAATTATTTTGGCCATTTGCTTTAGTTTTCAGTTGCAGTCACGGTTTTTATTTAGTTGCTAAATGTAAGGACTGTGACTGCAACTGTGACTTTTTATATAAATTGTTTAGAAACTTTTTCTGCTTTTTTACTTTCGGAATAATCATAGAAACCTTCTCCTGATTTTACTCCTAATTTACCCGCACGAACCATGTTTACCAATAATGGGCAAGGGGCATATTTTGGATTTTTGAATCCGTCGTACATTACATTTAGAATAGCTAAGCAAACATCCAAACCAATAAAATCGGCTAGTTGCAAAGGTCCCATTGGTTGTCCCATTCCTAGTTTCATTACAGTGTCAATTTCATAAACACCACCCACTTTATTGTATAAAGTTTCGATAGCTTCATTAATCATTGGCATCAAAATTCGATTGGCTACAAAACCCGGATAATCGTTTACTTCAACAGGTGTTTTTCCTAATTTTTCCGAAAGACTCATGATGATTTTGGTCACTTCATCACTGGTGTTGTATCCACGAATGATTTCCACTAATTTCATGATTGGCACCGGATTCATAAAATGCATTCCGATAACACGTTCCGGATGTGTAACAACAGCTCCGATTTGTGTAATGGAAATAGAAGAAGTATTGGTCGCCAATATGGTATTGTGAGAGCATGCCTCGTTTAATTGTCTGAAAATATTCAGTTTTAATTCCACATTTTCTGTTGCAGCTTCTACCACTAAATCTACGCCAACAACACCATCCTTAATATCAGTATAAGTAATGATATTGGTAATCGTTTTTGCTTTATCTTCTTCGGTAATAGTTCCTTTGGCTAACATTCTGTCCAGATTGGCAGCAATGGTTGCCATTCCTTTGTCTAATGATTTTTCAGAAACATCTATTAATTTTACGGTAAAACCACTTTGGGCGAAAGTGTGTGCAATTCCGTTCCCCATTGTTCCAGCTCCGATTACGGCTATTGTTTTCATGCGTTTTTATTTTAAAGTTTAAAAGTTTAAAGTCTAAAGGTACATCGCGCACCTTTAAACCTTAAACTCTTTGATATAATGTTTGGTGATTTATTTTTTAAAACAGTCAATAATTTGATAAGCTACTCTTAAAGCATCAGTAGCTTGCTCTAAAGTCACAACTGGAGTTGTATTATTATTGATGGCATCTGCAAACGATTCCAATTCGTCCAGAATAGCATTATTTTGTTCTACGTTAGGATTAGAGAAGTAGATTTGTTTTTTAACACCTTCAGCATTTTGTAAGATCATGTCAAAATCTCCCGGAACTTCAGGGGCATCTTTCATTTTTACCACTTCGCATTTTTTTTCAAGAAAATCTACAGATATGTAAGCGTCTTTCTGGAAGAATCTTGATTTGCGCATGTTTTTCATCGAAATCCTGCTGGCCGTTAAATTGGCTACACAACCGTTTTCGAATTCGATTCTGGCATTGGCGATATCGGGGGTTTCACTTATAACGGAAACACCACTGGCATTGATGTTTTTTACTTTAGATTTTACAACACTTAAAATAACATCAATATCATGAATCATTAAATCAAGAACAACAGGAACATCTGTACCACGTGGATTGAACTCAGCCAAACGGTGTGTTTCAATGAACATAGGGTTCTCAATCATGTTTTTGGTAGCGATAAAGGCTGGGTTGAATCTTTCTACATGACCAACTTGTCCTTTTAGGTTGTATTCCTTTGCCAAAGCTATAATTTCTTCGGCTTCTTCAACAGTTGTTGAAATGGGTTTTTCAATAAATACATGTTTGCCGGATTTGATTGCAACCTTCGCACATTTATAATGGGAAAGGGTAGGTGTAACAATATCTATAACGTCTACAGCGTGTATTAATTTGGCTATAGTATCGAATTGTTTGTAACCAAATTCAGCGGCTATTTTGGCACCATTCTCAAGATTTTCATCATAAAATCCAACTAATTCATATTTTTCGGATTGTTGTAATAAACGTAAATGTATTTTACCAAGGTGGCCCGCACCCAATACTCCAATTTTCAGCATAATGATGTAATTTCTACAAAAATAGCAATAAATTGATTAAATTATTAAGGATAAGAAACAATTATTTACCCAATTTTAATTTTAAAATTCAATATTTGAAATTAGAAATTGTTTTCTATTTTTACCGAAATAAAATACCTCAATTTTGAAAGACACAGCCAAACATCAAGGACTTCGGAATCAATTAGTAAGCACTTTACAACAAAAAGGAATTACCGATACAACTGTTTTGGATGCGATAAAAAAAATTCCACGTCACCTTTTTTTGAATTCCAGTTTTGAAGATTATGCGTATCAGGACAAAGCCTTTCCCATTGGTGCCGGGCAGACTATTTCACAGCCTTATACCGTTGCTTTCCAATCCCAATTGCTAGAAGTAAAAAAAGAGCATAAAATATTAGAAATTGGCACCGGTTCGGGTTACCAAACAGCGGTATTATTTACTATGGGAGCCAAAGTTTACAGTGTAGAACGACAAAACGAATTGTTCAAAAAGACATCTGTCTTATTTCCAAAATTAGGAATTCGTCCTAAGCATCTTTCTTTTGGAGATGGATACAAAGGATTACCTGGTTTTGCCCCTTTTGACAGTATTATAGTTACAGCCGGAGCACCATTTATTCCGCAGCCTTTAATGGCGCAACTAAAAATAGGAGGAAGGTTAGTTATTCCATTAGGGGAAGACGTTCAAATCATGACTTTGTTGATTCGAAAAAACGAAACCCAATTCGAAAAACATGAGTTTGGAGAGTTTCGTTTTGTTCCATTGCTGGAAGATAAAAATTAAAAAAGAGGCTGTCGAAAAAACAGTCTCTTTTTAATTTTAATTGATTCAAAAATGATTATTTTTTGGGAGGCAGAGATCCATCCTTTCTCATTTCGTCAACGACTGTTCTCATTATCTCATCAACAGTTTCTCCTAAATCAGTAACATAAGAAGATTTTGTGGTTCCTGTCCAAATTAATTTATTTTGTTTTAATGAGAAGATATTCGTTTCAACCATATAATAGGTAGTTTCTTGATAGTACCCTGGATCATAGAAACTAGGGGAGTACATACCGTACCAGTTTCCAAAACCATAACCGTACATTCCTCCATACATTCCACCCATTCCTCCATAATACAATGAAGTATTGGTCCCTGGAACATAATTGGTTTCTTTTTCGGTACTTACTAAACGCATGGTAACCACACCGTCAAAATTTTCATCTTGAAGAATTTTTAATTTTTGTTCTTTGGTCAGATCCAAATTAGTGCCGTTCAAATATGAATAAGAAGTTTTGAAAATTGGATTACTGGCTGCAATTCGGTTTTCTGTGGTCCTTCGTGAAGCTTCGTCTTTTACTAAAGCGACAACCAATACTTTTTCAAAATGTTGTTGGGCTACAGTAGTGTCAGGATCTCTCCAACTATTTACAATTGACGTATTAGTTCCACAGCTAAAAAGGGAAATACAGGAAAATACAATAAAAAACTTTTTCATGATTTTAGAGTTTAGAGGATAATGTGTAGTAAAAATAGCAATAAATTCTTAGATAAATTATCTAAAATATTGAAAATAACTATTTTAAAATGATTTTTTAATCCGGTCTAAATCACGTTTTGTATCCTGTTCCTTAAGGGATTCTCTTTTGTCATAGGTTTTCTTCCCTTTACAAAGGCCAATTTGTAATTTGGCCATTCCTTTTTCATTAGTGAATAATTTCAAAGGAATAATTGTAAGTCCTTTAGCCTGCACACTTCTGGCAAGGCTTTTTAACTCTCTTTTATTCAACAAAAGTTTTCTTTCGCTTCTTGCTTTGTGGTTGAATTGGTGACCAAAAGTATATTCTTCAATATAGGTATTGATTGCAAAAAGCTCATTGCCATTGAATTCACAGAAACTTTCGGTAATATTTGCTTTGCCTAAACGTATGGATTTGATTTCAGTACCCGTCAAAACAATTCCTGCAGTGTAAGTTTCAATTATTTCGTAATCGAATCGGGCTCTTTTGTTAAGTATGTTGACAGTCTTTAGCATAGGTTACAAATGTATGAACAAATCGATGAAAGAGCAATAAATATTATAAATTAGGCTTAAATTTGCACAATGGAAAAAATACAATCTAAAGATCCTCTTCACGGAATTACACTTCAAAAAATAGTTGAACAATTAGTCGACTATTATGGATTTGATACCTTAGGGGAACTAATTAAAATTAAATGTTTTAATCAAAATCCGAGTGTGAAATCCAGTCTTAGTTTTTTAAGAAAAACTGACTGGGCAAGAAAAAAAGTCGAAGAATTATACGTGAAAACAATCCCAAAAATAAACAAAGGGATTTAATTCAAACGATATGAAACCATAACTCCACCTCTGTAAGGCAACCATTCTCCACTTTTGTTGTAATCTTGCGCTTTATCATAACGTTCTCCCGAGCTTACATAATATCCCTTATAGAATCCTTGATGGTTTCCTCCTCCTAAAAAGCAATCTAAAACAAATCTATCGTTGATTTTGGCCTGATAGCCGATAGTAACTCCCATCAAGTATCCGAATCCTTCTTCGTATTTGTCAGTATTTAAGTAGTTCCATTTTTGAAAATTATATATACTCATACCTATGTGGGCACCAACATAGAAACCATTGTTTTTTTCTTTAAAATGGTATCTGTATTCCGGAATGAAGGTGTAAAATTCTGCGGGTTTTCCCTTTACTGATTTCCATGGAGAGGCCAAAATATCAAATGAAAAAGTCGATTTTTTGCCAATACTAGTTTCTATACCAACATTTGGAATAGCTAAAAGAGTAGTAAAGGCGTTTACTTTAATATAGGTTTGACTTTGTGATTGAATAGAAAAGAAAAGGATAGTAAGAACAAATAATTTTTTCATAAAAAGAAATTCACCAATAGTTTTTTATTGGTTTCGGCGGCAAATATAAAGATTTTAGATTTACTAAAATTATATATTTTCTGATTAATGTGAATTTTTTGTAGGTTTAGTCCTTATTCAAAAGGGAATAAATAACAGTATCTAAAAAACGGCCTTCATAAAATTCATTTTCTTTTAAATGTGCTTCTTTTATAAAACCATTTTTTTCCAATACCTTGGCAGATGCATTATTTAGCGGGTCAATAATCGCTTCAATAGAATGAAGTTTTAAGATATCAAAACCATACTTTACAACTTCTTTTACAGCTTCTGAAATAATCCCTTTACCGTTAAATTCAGGAAGTAACATATAGCCTATTTCGGCACGGAAATGCTCAGGTTTTATTCTGTAATGTCCTATAAGTCCAATTAATTTAGAACTCCCTTTGAGGGTAATTGCCCAATTGATTCCTTCATTATTCTCTATTTTAGCATCAATCAAAGCGATATGTTCCAAGGCATCTTCTGTAGTTTTCACCAAAGGTCTTGGAATATATTGCATCGTTTCAACATTAGATCGTAAACTAAATATCTCGTTTACATCATTTTCGTCGACTCTTCTTAAAACCAAGCGCTCGGTTTCAAGAATAGGAAAAGGTGTGAAATTTATTGTTAACATACTTTTTTTTAAGGAATTAGTGGATTTCAATACTGAATTTGGAATGGAAAGTCTTGTTTTTATCCAATATCTGGATTCCTCCTTTTTCAAAAAGATTACCGGAATTTTCATTGGTATCAGAATAACCGAACCAAGGTTCAATGCAAAGAAACGGTGCGTTCATTTTTGTCCAAATTCCTAAACTTGGAAAATCCTCGAAATGAACAGATAGTAGTGGAGTTGAATTCTCTAAAATAGTCAATGAATCAGATTCTAATGTTTTGAAAATCAATGCATCGTTTTCGAATAATTGATAGTTTAACGGAATCTGTTTGTTTTGAACGTCTAATTTTTTTGTTTGATTTGAAATTAAATCATTTTCCAGAAGATAAAATTCTAAAGCTTCCTCTTTATTGAAAGCAATGGAATAATTTTCGAAATTACCAGGCAAAGCAAAAGCAGGATGTGCACCAATTGAAAACGGCATTGCTGAGTTTCCATTGTTAATGACTTTGTATTCAACAGTTAAATTAAAATCTTCAATCGTATAAATTAACTGTAATTCAAATTCAAATGGATATTTTTTTAAAGTTTCAATTGAGGACTTAATCGAAAAAGTGGCACTGTTTTCTTTTTTTTCAACCAAATCAAATTCCATATCCCTAGCGAACCCGTGTCGTGACAATTTATATTCTTTTCCATCATATTGAAAAGAATTATTTTTTAATGTTCCAACAATCGGAAATAAAATAGGCGAATGTTTACCCCAAAAATCAGGGTTTCCCTCCCAAATGTATTCTTTATTTGTATTACTTTTTAAGGAAATTAATTCAGCACCAAAATGGTTAATTTCAGCAGTTAGATTGGAATTTTTAATTGTAGTTGTCAAAATCGTACTGGTTAGTTTTAAAAAAATTATATTTTTAGACTGTAAATATATTTTATCTTTTTTAATAATTATTCGGATTGACGCTAATTTCTTTCAAAAAAAATATATTAAAGTTCTTCAAAGTAGTTTGAAATTCTCTTTTTTTTCATTTATTTGTTGTAAAAATAACATTATAATGAGAAAAGTTCAGCTAAAAGCCATTCTGTATCTGGCTTTATTATTGGGAATAACAACTGTTTGGGCACAAGAAAATGCCGTAAATACAGCAAATAACCCTATTTCAAAATATGATTATCACGATTCATTTGCACCATTTTTTTATTCTAAAAATGGAACAAGTACTCGTTCTGCAAGTGGACAGCCTGGCGCTGAATATTGGCAAAATAGAGCTGATTACCAATTAATGGCAAAATTAGATGAAAAAAATAATCAAGTAACAGGAACTGGAATCATAACCTATACTAACAACAGCCCAGATAAGATGGCTTTTGTATGGATGAATTTAGATCAGAATTTATTTAGTTCAGATTCCCGCGGGAATGCTGTCGTTCCAATCACTGGAAGCCGAAATGGCGCACAGGGTCAAATTTTTGACGGTGGGCATAAAATAAAATCGGTAAAAGTAATTACTACAAATAAAGGAAAAGCGACTGAAACAGAAGCGAAGTACGTTATAAGTGACACCCGCATGCAGGTTTTCCTACCAGAAGGATTGAATGCCAAAGGGGGAACGGTAAAAATCAAAATTGACTTTTCATTTATTGCTCCTTTCGAAGGTTCGGATCGTATGGGAGTTTTGCCAACTAAAAACGGTAAAATTTTCACTATTGCGCAATGGTATCCTCGTATGTGTGTGTATGATGATGTAAAGGGATGGAATACTAATCCCTACCTGGGAGCTTCTGAGTTTTACTTGGAATACGGAGATTTTGAAGTGAATATTACTGCACCTTCCAATCATATTGTGGTTTGTTCCGGTGAATTGGTAAATCCGACTGCCGTGTATTCAATTGAAGAGCAAAAACGTTTAGTTGCGGCTAAACTAAGTGATAAAACAGTTGTAATTCGTACTGCTGAAGAGGTTGCTAATTTAGCGAAGACAGTTTCTACTACAACGAAAACCTGGACGTATAAGATTAAAAATGCCCGTGATATGTCTTGGGCTTCTTCTGCGGCTTTTATTTTAGATGCGGCGCGAATTAATTTGCCAAGTGGTAAAAAATCTTTAGCTATTTCTGCTTATCCTGCAGAGAGTGATGGAAATGAAGCTTGGGGGCGTTCAACAGAATATACCAAAGCGGCTATTGAGCATTATTCAAAAAAATGGTTCGAATATCCTTATCCGGCAGCGACAAACGTAGCAGGAAATGAAGGGGGAATGGAATATCCGGGAATTGTTTTTTGCAGTTGGGAATCAAAGGGAGAAGATTTATGGGGGGTGACGGATCACGAATTTGGGCACATTTGGTTTCCAATGATCGTTGGGTCTAATGAACGTATGTTTGCCTGGATGGATGAAGGTTTCAATACTTTTATCAATTCGTTAAGTTCTCTTGACTTTAATAAAGGCGAATACAAACCTAAGCCTTCTGATTTACATGAAGAGGCGGATTATTATACCAATCCAAAGAATGAAGTTATTATGAGTTCGCCGGATAATATGAAAGAAGCCAATATTGGTCTTTTATGTTATTCTAAACCAAGTGCCGGATTGGTTATTTTACGTGAACAGGTTTTAGGACCAGAGCGTTTTGATTTGGCTTTGCGCACTTATGTAGAACGTTGGGCATACAAACATCCTACACCAGACGATTTTTTCAGAACTATTGAAAATGTTGCCGGAGAAGATTTAAGCTGGTTTTGGAGAGGATGGTTCCAATACAATTGGCGTTTAGACCAAGGAATCAATTCGATCAAATATGTGAAAAATGATCCAAAACAGGGTGTTGTAATCAATATTGAGAACTTTGAAAAAATGGCTATGCCAGTTGTCTTGGATGTGAAAACCAAGAGCGGAAAAGTAACCCGTTTGAAATTGCCGGTTGAAATTTGGCAAAGAAATATCGATTGGTCATTTAAACATAGTTCAACCGAAGAAATTGAGAGTATTACCATTGATCCTGACCATGCGTTTCCGGATGTTAATGGAGCTAATAATGTTTGGTCTGCAGCTAATGGTAAAGTGGAGAAGGATATTATTTTGGATGCTTATTTAGGGACATATTCGAATAGTAAAGCGCCAATAAAAATTACATTTACAGAAAAGCATAGTGCATTGAATGTGAAAATTACCGATTATCCGGACTTTACTGTTGTTCCTGTTGGGAAAGACATTTTTGAATCAAAACAGGCTGGTGTTACGTTTCAATTTAATGAAGCTAAAAATGGCATGGATATGATTCTGAGTGATGGTCAGAAGATACCTTTTACCAAAGAATAATCTTTTAATTTTTATAAAAAAAAGACTTGTAGTAATTAAAATGCTACAAGTCTTTTTTTTATGCTATTTGATCAACTCTAAATTTATTCTGGTATTTGTTGGCTCAAACAATGTAAGGTTCCAAATCCCCAAATGAAATCAACCGCACTGAGACCGATGATTTCCCTCTCAGGAAAACAATCAGCTAGTATGTTTAAGGCTATGCGGTCGTTACTGTCGTTAAAAGTAGGCACCAGAACACAGTTGTTTAAAATCAGGAAATTGGCATAACTGGCCGGTAATCGCAGGCCGTCAAAATCCAAACGCTTAGGCATCGGTAATTTAATGATTTTTGGAGATTGACCGTTTTCCAATTTAGCATTTTGTAACCTTTTTAAGTTGTCTTGCAAAGGTGCATAATTGTTGTCTTCGGGATCAGATTCAACTATGGTTACAATCGTATCTTCATTTACGAAACGACATAAGTCATCAATGTGTCCATGGGTATCATCACCTTCAATACCGTCTCCTAACCAAATTACATTGGTAATTCCAAGGTATTCTTTGAAAACGGCTTCGTAATCTGCTTTGGTGAAATTTGGATTTCGAACCTGAATATTGGGATGCATCAAACATTCTTCAGAAGTCAGTAACGTACCTTTTCCGTTCGAATCGATAGCACCACCTTCTACAATAACCGGTTTTCCTTTGTAGGTTACTTGTGTAAGCGGTACATTAAGAAAATCAGCAACTTTGCCAGGGATAAACTTGTCCAGTTGAATGTTTTTATATTTTGCCCAACCATTAAAGTTAAAATTTAAGGCTTCTCGTTTCGTTCCATTTTTAACGATAATCGGACCCGAATCACGCATCCAACTTCTATTGGTTTTATGAATGACATAGGAAACGTTTTCAACTGCTACATGCGCCGTTTCCAGCATCTCAGTCACTTTTTCTTTTTGATTTTTATCTGCTACGACTAAAATCACTTGCTCAAAAGTGGCGATTTTTTTGATAAATTCAACAAAAGCCCATTGAACAGCTTCGTATTTTCCTGGCCAATCTTTACCATTGTGCGGAAAACAAAGCAAAATACCTTGTTGTTTTTCCCATTCTGCCGGAAATCTTCTATTGGATGTACTCATAAATTAGTTCTGATATAAAGGGTACAAATATAATCATTCAGGAGGATTTAAAATTAAATTAGAATCAACCAAATAATTTTTTTTTGACAGAATTTCAAAATTTTACAAGAATAGTTTTAATAAAGATTAGATAATATAGGGTTAATTAATCCCTGCTTGCTGCTGACTATTTTTGATAAAATTTAAAAATTTAAAATTATGATAAAGTATAGTTTAACAGTATTTATGGCTGTTTTTTTATTATCTGCTTGTTCAAATGAAAATTCTGCGGATGCGACTGAAGAGATAATTAATGAAAATGCAGCAACTTTCAAAGAGATTGGTTCAATTACTATTGGGGGTGAAGGAGCAGCCGAAATAAGCGCCTATGATGAAGTTTCTAAAAAATTATTTACTGTTAACAATAGCGATACAAATAAAATAGATGTGATCGATTTGTCAAATCCATCCAATCCTGTTCTTATTGCCAGTATTGATTTAACACCGTTTAATGGTTCATCAAACAGTGTAGCCACTTTCAACGGAAAATTAGCAGTTGCATTAGAAGCTACTACTAAACAGGATTTAGGTAAAGTAGTCGTTTTTGACACTGCAAATTATAGCGTGATCAAACAAATTACGGTAGGAGCTTTACCGGATATGATTACGTTTTCAGCCGATGGGAATTACATATTGACTGCTAATGAAGGAGAACCTAATGATGATTATTCGGTAGATCCGGACGGATCGGTATCTATTATTACAGTAAATAATAATTATGCAGTGACTACTTTGAATTTTGGGGATTTTAGCAGTCAGTTGAATAGTCTGAAAGCGAAAGGATTCCGAATTGCGAGCCCGACGAATAATTTTACCTCTGATATTGAGCCGGAATACGTAACTATTTCTGCTGATTCTAAAACAGCTTGGGTGACATTACAGGAAAATAACGGAGTGGCTAAAATTGATTTGGCGTCTAAAAAAATCACTAACCTTTTTCCATTAGGATTTAAAGATTATAATTTGGCCGAAAATGCCATGGATATCAGTGATAAAGATGGAGGTATTTTTGCGAATCCTTGGAAAGTGAAAGGAATGTTTCAACCGGATGCAATCAGTAATTTTGAAGCAAATGGCACCACTTATTTTGTTACAGCGAATGAAGGAGATGCCAGAGAATATTCCGCTTTTGTGGACATTAAAAGAATAGGGGATGCCTCTGTAGTTCTTGATCCTACAGTATTCCCAGATGCAGCTACTTTAAAAGGAGAAACCAAAATGGGAAGGTTGAATATCAATACTAAAATGGGAGATACAGATGGTGACGGTGATTTTGACGAATTGGTTTCTTTTGGAGCCAGATCTTTTTCTGTCTGGAATGGAAATACCGGCCAAATTGTGTTTGACAGTAAAAATGAATTAGACAAAAAAGCACAAGAGCTTGGTGTTTATGATGATAAAAGGAGTGATGATAAATCGGTGGAACCAGAAGCCGTTGTAGTTGCAAAAGTTGGAGGCAAAAACATTTTGTTTGTAGGTTTAGAAAGAGCCGATGCCTTTATGGTCTATGATGTTAGCAATCCTGCTTCTCCGAAATTTTTGCAAAGTGTCAAAACAGGTGATGCTCCAGAAGGATTACTTTATATTCCTGCGCACAAGAGTCCTACTAAAAGAAGTTTGGTTGTGGTGAGTAGTGAGGGAGACGGTACTGTTAAAATATTCCAACCCGAGTTGAATTAGGGGAAGTTGCTAAGATTCTAAGTTGCTAAGGCGCTAAGTGTCTGAGATTCTAAGTTCAAAATAATCTTAGAATCTCAGTATCTTAGTGTCTTTTTTTAAAAACTAATCAATAGCTCTTTTTGTGATATCGCTAAAAGCATCAATTCTTCGATCTCTGAAGAATGGCCAGTTCTGACGTACATTTTCCTGTAAGTCTAAATCTACTTCGGCAATAAGAATTTCTTCTTTATCGTGTGAGGCTTGCGCCAAAATTTCACCTTGTGGTCCCGCTATAAACGAAGATCCCCAAAACTGAATTCCTGCTGTATCCGGTAAATATTGTTCTAAACCAATTCTGTTTGCCGCCGCAACATACACACCATTGGCAACAGCATGACCTTTCATCACGTTCATCCAGGCACCATGTTGGTTTTCACCGTATTGTTCTTTTTCTAAAGGATGCCATCCAATTGCAGTTGGGTAAAACAAGACATCAGCACCTTGTAAAGCAGTCAAACGAGCTGCTTCAGGATACCATTGATCCCAGCAAATTAACGTTCCGATTTTTCCTTTATTGGTAGGGAAAGCTTTAAACCCTAAATCACCAGGCGTGAAATAGAATTTTTCATAAAAATGCGGATCATCCGGAATGTGCATTTTACGGTACAGTCCAGCTTCTGAACCATCGGTGTTGATGATATAGGCACTGTTGTGGTAAATTCCAGCCATTCTTTTTTCGAAGAAAGGTACAATGATTACCACTCCCAATTCTTTTGCCAATGCGCTAAAAGCTATAAAAGACGTACTATATAATGGTTCTGCCAGAGCAAAATTATCAACATCTTCGCTTTGACAAAAATAATGACTGCTGTATAATTCCGGTAACGAAATCACTTCGGCACCTAAATTGGCAGCATCACGAACCCAGCTTAAACATTTTTTCAGGTTATTTTCGGCAACATCATTCAGATTCAATTGAACAACCGCTATTTTGTATTTCTTATTTGACATGTCTAAAAATTTAGACTGCAAAAATAGTTATTTTTATAAAGAGATGCGATACTGTGAAATGGAAAAGTTTTTTGCAATGATAACTAATAGCAATTGACCTGTTTCTTGGAAGTATGGACATTGACTGTATAAGGTAATTCTAAAACCAAAAGTTTTCGGTATAGCGGAACGAGGGATTAGTGATTTTCGAGCAAAGAAATTTTAAGTTTTATTATTGTACGAATTATATTCATTTGAATTCAATAGTTGTAGTTTTGCATTTCAATTTTTTTTATAAATAGCGATGAAAATATTATTTACTTATATCAAAGAACACAAACCGTTATTGTTTTTGGCTTTGTTTTTAGCGGCAATCAATCAATGTTTTTCTTTATTTGACTCCATTATAATTGGTAAATTGTTGAATCAATGCGGTGTTGGAGTAGCTGATTTTAATCATAATTTAGCCAATTTTACTAAAGCGGTGTTAGGCTGGTTGGCTCTATCTTTAGGAGCTGCAATGGTGTCCAGAATAGCCAAAAATTTCCAAGATTATTTTACCAATATTATTATACAGCGAACAGGTGCACAAATGTATACTGATGGTATAAAAAAAGCACTAGAGTTGCCTTTTCAGGATTTTGAGGACCAACGAAGCGGTGAAACATTAGGAAGACTTCAAAAAGTAAAAATCGATTGTGAAAAGTTCATCACTTTGGCCATTTCGTTAGTTTTTCAAACGCTTATCGGGATTGTATTTGTAATGGGATATGCGATTAACATCCATTGGTTGTTGGGACCCATTTTTTTGGCGACCGTTCCCGTTATCGCTTTTATCAGTTCTTTTTTGGGTACGAAAATCAAAAAAGTGTCCAAGGAAATACTGGGTGAAACAACTGCTTTGGCTGGTGCAACTACCGAATCCCTGCGCAATATTGAATTAGTGAAAAGTTTAGGTTTGACAAATCAGGAAGTGAATCGTTTAAACAGTACTACTACAAAAATATTAGGGCTGGAGTTAAAAAAAGTACGCTTTATTCGTTCGTTGAGTTTTATTCAGGGAACAACAGTCCATTTTATGAGAACTGGTTTAGTCTTCGCGTTATACATGTTCATTTTTCAAGGAATCATCAAACCGGGTGATTTGATAACCTTAATGTTTTTCTCCTTCTTTTTGTTTAATCCACTTCAGGAACTTGGAAATGTGATTGCGACATATAACGAAACAAAAGCCTCGATGGATAATTTTGGTGATTTGATGAATGCCAAAAGTGAAGAGAAACCGCTGCATCCAAAAACAATTGGGTTTATTAATAATTTAAGGTTTTCAAACATTTCATTCAAGCACCAAACCGCTTCTACTTATGCTGTTAAAGATATCTCCTTTGAAGCCAAAGCAGGAGAAACCATTGCCTTTGTAGGACCATCAGGTAGTGGTAAAACAACTTTGGTAAAAATGTTGGTTGGACTATACACTCCGGAGGAAGGTGCTATTTTTTATAATGAAATAAACGCCAAAGATATTGAGTTAACCGAGTTACGCCAGCAATTGGGTTTTGTGACCCAAGATGCACAGTTGTTCTCAGGAACCATAAAGGATAATTTATTATTTGTGAAACCCAATGCAACTGATACCGAAATAAATGATGTGTTGCAAAAATCAGCCTGTCAAAATTTATTGGAACGAGCCGAAAAAGGTTTGGACACCACCATTGGCGAAGGAGGTATTAAGGTATCGGGTGGTGAGAAACAACGATTATCGATTGCAAGAGCATTATTGAGAAAACCAAGATTGCTGTTGTTTGATGAAGCTACTTCTGCTCTTGACTCTATTACGGAAGAAGAGATTACACAAACCATTCGAAGCATATCTTCCAAGCAAGATCAAATTACAGTTTTAATTGCTCATCGTTTATCGACCATTATGCATGCGGACAGAATTTATGTATTGGAACAGGGCGCGATTATCGAACAAGGAAAGCACCAGGATTTATTGGATGAAAAAGGGCTGTATTATGCCATGTGGAGACAGCAAATAGGGGAGAGAAAAATAGTGTAAGCAAAAAAAAAACCTAATCCAAACCAAATAATTATCCATTATTTGGTTTGGCTTTTATTCTTGCCATTTCCTCTAATAATTTCTCAGGAATTGGCCTGCATTTACAATTTTTTTGGTGTTCCAAATGCCATTTGATTCTTTGTTCTAAAGTTGGATTTTTAGGCATTTTGTTATTTAGATGCCATTCTCGATTGATTTTCATATCTACTTACTTTTTGACTTTGTGTATGTTACAGATATCGAGATTTGAATTCCTTACTTTTTTCCAAATATCTTTTTGAATAGGTTTACAATTCCCAAAACAACCAACCCAATTGCAAGTCCGATGATAAATTCTTTAACAACGGAAGGCAATTGAGGTAATGTATGATGTAGAAAGTCAATATTATGTATAAATATACCACCAGCCACTAAAATCAAGGCTATCGTGCCAATTACGGCTAAACTTTTAATGACTTTTGGCAAAGCTTGTACCAATATGTTACCGATAATTTTTGATGGGCTGTTTTCTTTGGTGCTTAATCCAATAAGTTTTAAACCCAGTTCATCCATTCTTACAATTAGGGCTACAATGCCGTAAACCCCTACGGTTGCTATTATTGCAACTATTGAAACAACTACAATCTGTGATGAAATAGGTTTTCCTATTACGGTGCCCAGCGCAATAATTACTATTTCTACCGATAAAATAAAGTCGGTCATTATTGCTGATTTTATTTTGTCCTTTTCAAGAGCTAAAATTTCATCTTCCGTAAAAATTTCCATTGTGATTTCGGCTGTTGCATGTTTATGGGGAAATAGATATTCATATATTTTTTCGGCACCTTCATAAGCTAAGAAAAGTCCGCCAAGCACTAAGATTATTATAATTGCCAAAGGGAAAAAAGCACTCAGCAGAAAGGCTATCGGTAAAATGATTAATTTATTGATAAAGGAACCTTTTGCAATTGCCCATAATACGGGGATTTCTCTTGAAGAAATAAAACCGGAGGCTTTTTCGGCATTCACGGCCAAATCATCGCCTAAAATACCTGCTGTTTTTTTTGTTGCGATTTTACTCATTACTGCAACATCATCCATAATTGCTGCGATATCATCTAATAGTACGAAAAAACCTGATGCCATTATAATTTGTTTTTAAGAGGTGTATTGATTTTGGTATTACTTTGCCAAAATTTAATTAACACGGTTTGATTATTTTTTATGCGAAACTAATACTTTTTGGTTGAATTTGCTTATAAAATTAATTGTTGGAAATCCTAAATTTCTCGTTTAGCCCCGATGGCAGCAAGTATCCTTTTGTACCGGTGTTCGGTGCAAAAGATACTGCGTACAGCGGGAGGGAAGCTGCTATGAAAAACCATGGTTATGCTTCTAAAAAACACCAGCCTTTCGACCAGTGTTTTCATTTAAATTACTTGTTGAAAATGACGTTTTCTTGTTCCGAAACTCGAATAAAGGTGGTTCTTTTGGTTAACTCTTTCAATTTGGAAGCGCCTACATAGGTGCAAGTACTTCGCAGTCCACCAAGAATATCTTTTAAGGTAACAGTTACATCTCCTTTAAAGGGAACCTGAACGGTTTTTCCTTCGCTGGCGCGGTATTCAGCAACACCGCCAACATGTTTGTTCATTGCTGTTTCCGAACTCATTCCGTAGAATTTTTTATATTTTTCACCACCAATTTCAATTAGTTCGCCACCACTTTCGGTATGTCCGGCAAGCATTCCGCCCAGCATTACAAAATCGGCACCGGCACCAAAGGCCTTGGCAACATCACCGGGAGTGGCGCATCCGCCATCGCTAATAATATGGCCTCCTAAACCATGGGCGGCATCGGCACATTCGATAATGGCCGAAAGCTGGGGATAACCCACGCCTGTTTTTACCCTTGTAGTACATACCGAACCAGGGCCAATCCCTACTTTTACGATATCGGCACCGGCCAAGAGTAATTCTTCGACCATTTCGCCTGTAACGACGTTTCCGGCAATAATTACTTTATCGGGATATTTTTCTCGCGCTTTTTTCAGGAAGCTCACAAAATGTTCGGAATAGCCATTGGCCACATCAATACATATGAATTGTAACTCTGGATTCTGTTCGAATATTTCACCGATTTTCTTGAAATCATTTTTTCCAGTTCCTGAACTTACCGCGATATAATCCTGAATGTTTTCGGGTGCATTTTTCATAAATTCACTCCATTGCTCAAGAGAATAATGTTTATGAATGGCTGTAAAAAGATTTTCTTTGGCCAATGCCAATGCCATTTCAAAAGTTCCTACCGTATCCATGTTGGCTCCCATGATAGGAACCCCTGACCAAGTGGTGGAACTGTGCAAAAACTTGTATTCTCTCTCCAGTGAAACCTGCGACCTGCTCTTTAAAGTGGAACGTTTGGGTCTGATCATTACATCTTTAAATCCTAATTTGAGTTCGGTTTCTATTCTCATGATGCTAAAAATATGGTTACCTAACAAATGTATTGTTTTAATGAAAAACCATATACAAATAGAAGTTAAATATTTACGGATTCTTCAATAAATATTTGTTTGGATTTAAAATAATTTTAAAGTGCGTGTTTGATTGAAGTCTTTTAATAAAGTGTTGTTTTAAAGGGGAATTAAGGAACTATTTTCTCTTTAAAATTAAGGAAGTAATTAAAGAAACTACAATTCCTATTGGTAAAATTTCCATAAAAGTGAGTAGAATTACCAGTAACGGATTTTTATACCATTCTTTCATTTGGTTCATTTCGGTGATTTTTGCAGAAAGCTCATCCGGTTTAGCGTTTTTTAAAACCATTTCACTGTATTTATCCATAAAATCAGGGAAAAAGTTATAGTAAATGACGAGCCAGACCAAAACATACATAGTTGAAATAATGAATGAAATACCTAAGCCGGTAAGGAATGCTCTTCCAAAAGTTATTGCACCATTATTGATTTCACGTTCGTGTATGATGCCTAATACTACGAAGATAAAAGCGAGAAGCATACCAATAAAACCTATAATTGCATTGGGCGCTTGTCCAGGATTGGCTTTCATATAAAATACCATCGATGTCATCACAGTGGCTGAAATTATGCCGCCTAAAATCCCTTTTTTGATAATGTTATCAATCATAAGTATCGTTTTTTGATAGAGGCTTAAAGATAAAGAAAAAATTATTTTAACAATTTCTTTTTTCTTATACCAATTCGTAGTCGAAGCTTGTCGTTGTTTTGCCAAGCATGTGTGACGAAGTCAGGAAACTTGGAAGAGTTGGTTTTTGAGCGGAACACTTAAATTTTTTTTCTTGTAAAAATGCTTTTCAACGGGTATTTAGGTTATTGAGAGAGAAAAGAAGAATGCTGTTAATTATTTCGGTAATTTTGATACTTAACAGTTTGTTTTTCAAGCAGTTGAAACAGGTGTTGATTTAAGAAGAAAAGATTCTTTTGGTCCCTAAAAATAGAAATCTTTCATCCCTGAAAAATTTAGTATTTCGCCTAAATTTTAGACTTTAAATTTTGAGAAATAAATTCATTATTACTTCAAAAAGTGTTGATTAAAAATTTACAAGTTAAAACTCATCAAAATGAAAAAGATATTTACTTCCTTAAAAATAGTATTATTTATTGTATTTATAGCATTATTTTCCTGTGGACAGGAGGAAACATCCGCGCCTTCATTAACTGAAGAAGAAACGAATGACCATGAAGAGGTTCAAAACAAAGGAAATGGTATCCCGGATATAACAATAACTGTCACAGACTGTAATCTGAATGGCTGGGTAAAGCAACCTATAGGAAATTCCTCTCTAGGTTTTGTAAATGGTCCTGACACACCTCCAGTTGGCAATGGAAGTTTAAAATTCTATGTTCCTGCAGGCGGTATTTTTTGGCCTGGTGATTTTGTAAGATTGAGAAATGGTCAATACACCGGAACTAAACTGTCAACGCTTACAGAGCTCTCTTATGAAACTTATATAGAAGCAAGAGATACTATAACTGATATTCATTTTATAGTTATATTGTCTGATATTAATGGCGATGGTACAGCCGAACATAATCTTGTTTTTGATCCGCGTTATCAAAATTCAAATTTTATAATAGGCAGTATGCCTGACCAGGGATTTAGTCAGGTTCATGAATGGCAGCGCTGGGATGCTTTGCGTGGCGGATGGTATTATGGCGGAGATGTAACTACTGATCCCGACCATGAGGGACCATATTTTACGCTGGCTGAATATCTGAGCCAGTATCCGGATGCTACGATAAGAAACGATGCGGCAAAAGGCGGCCCGGCTATCAGGCTAACTGCAGGTGGCGTTGTATTCAAACCTAACTTTTTTGGTTCGATAGATAATTTTATGATTGGTGTAAACGGATTTACTACTGCGTATGACTTTGAATTTACAATTGCTAATGCCGGGGCCGATCACAATGTTGTTTATGGATATGGTTCAAATTGTACCACATTAGCGGGAACAGCTACCGGTGGTGTGGCTCCTTATACTTTTTCCTGGTCGCCAGGCACAACCACACCAGGCAATGCAACCACCGAAGTATGCCCAACAGTAACCACTACCTATACTTTAACTGTTACAGATAGCCAAGGTTGCATTGGGACAGATGATGTAACTGTATATGTAAATGACGTACGGTGCGGCAATAAACTGGATAAAGTAAAAGTTTGCCATAAGGGAAAAGAAATATGTATAGCTGCCGAAGCTGTTGAAGCACACTTGAAACATGGAGATGCCCTTGGTAGCTGTGCAGCTCGTAAATAGAAAGCAATGCTACCAATAAAAGTAAATTTGAAACAGCGGAAACAACGGAAAAAACAATAAATTTAAATAATCCCAATCCGTTTTTCCAGCATTCATTATTCATGAATGACAGGCTGCTGGAAAAATTTAAATAAAACTATGTAATTTGGCATCAGGTTGTAAAATCTGAATTAAATCTAAAGGATTGCTTAATACATGTTTTGCTCCATTTGAAATCAATTCCTCTTTTGGTCGGTATCCCCACAGTACACCAACTGCAAGCATATTGGCATTCGTTGCCGTTTGCATATCAATACCAGAATCTCCTATGAAAATTATTTCTTCGGGTTTTAATCCTAAGCTTTTGCTTATTTCTATAGCTTTAAATGGATTTGGTTTCTTTAGGGATTCAGTAGTCAAACCCACAATAGGGTTAAAATAATTAGGAAACAAAGCAGTAGTGATTTCCTTGGTAAGCTCATCTGATTTATTTGAAAATACACTTAGTTTTATATTGTGTGAAATTAAGTGGTCCAATAAGTCGATAATGCCCTCATAAGGTTCTGTTTTAAGAGTACAATTTTCACTATATTTTTCAATCATCAAATGGTAACAGCTATCGATATGTTTTTCATCATTATGTGTTGCCGGGAGCGATTTACTCACCAAATTTCGAAGACCACTACCAATGAAATATTGATAATCTTCGTAACCGTGGGTAGGATAGTTGAGTTCTTGAAGGACGCTGTTCATTGCATCTGCAATGTCTTCAAGTGAATTAACCAGTGTACCGTCTAAATCAAAAATAACTCCTTTGAACTTCATTTTTATTTTTTTAATTAATCGAATGGATTTGTTTTTCGATTCTTGTTTTGCATAATGCCCAAAGATAGGAATATTGTTTTTTCCTATTCGTTGGTTTTCGAATTATATTTATCTGAATCTGATTTTGTTTCTACAACACTGTGTAGCAATAATAGTTCAGAAACCTTATTATGCTTTTGCTTTCAGAAGGCTCTATTTTTTTGAAATGAGTGAATGCTTTTATAATTCTTCTGAAATACAAAACGTCTTTTCTAGCCCTGATGGCAGCAAGTATCCTTTTGTGCCTCCCGATAACTATCGGGACTGGTGCAAAAGATACTGCGTACAGCAGGACAGGTCGTGATGAAGAGACTTATGGCCGTGCTCCTGAAACCTATAAAAAGTAGCTGTTTTTTGGATCATGTTTTTTGTGTGTGGATTGACGATTTACTATTTTCAAACTTCGTACCTTTGCCACTTAGAAACTTTGTTGCTTAGCGACTCAGAACCTCAATAAAAATGATTGAAATAGGAAAATACAATACGCTTACCATCTTACGCGATACCAAAGTGGGTTTATTTTTGGGCGATCCCGAAAAAGATCCGGAAGGAATACATGACATCCTTTTACCAAACAAATACGTGCCCAATGAATTCGAAATAGGTGAGGAGCTTATCGTATTTGTTTATTTAGATCATGAGGAACGTCCGGTTGCGACGACTTTGGAACCCTATATTTTATTGAATGAATTTGCACTTTTGCGTGTGAATTATACCAATCAGATTGGTGCTTTTATGGATTGGGGAATGGAAAAAGATATTTTGGTTCCGTTTAAAGAGCAAGCCCGTCCGATGGAAAAAGGAAAACGCTACCTAGTGTATCTTTATATGGACGAAAAAACGAATCGTCTGGTGGCTTCGAGTAAAACCAATCAGTTTTTGAGTAATGATAATCTAACCGTTGAAAAAGGGGAAGAAGTAGATTTGATCGTTTCGCATATCACAGAGATAGGAATCAATGTTATTATCAATGAAAAACATAAAGGTTTGTTGTACAAAGACGAGGTCTATGACGATGCGATTCGTACCGGAGACCGTATGCGTGGCTACATTAAAAACATTCGCCCAGATAATAAAATAGATGTTTCATTGCAAATACAAGGTTATCAGAATGTTGAGCCTAATGCTGAGAAGATTCTCGATGAGTTGAGAGCAAGTCGCGGTTTTCTACGTTTAACTGATAATTCACATCCGGAAGATATTAAAACAGTCTTGAAGATGAGTAAAAAAACCTTCAAGAAAGCTATTGGAGCTCTCTACAGAGAAAAGTTAATCGAAATCAAGGAAGACGGTATTTACTTGGTTAAAGAATAATAGTAAGAAAGACTAATCGTAAAGGTTAGTCTTTTTTTTGCACTGTAAGCAGTATGCGGCACTATTCAATTAAGTGTTTTATGGCCAACTCTTTGTGCGATTTTTTAAATTGTTAAATTTCTTATAAGATGTAGCAAAATTAAAAACTTTTTATTAAATTTGTATATACAAATATTGTATAGTAATGAATAGAAATGATTTTATTAAAATAGTAATTGGAGGAGCAGCTATGGCATCATTACAACCATTTTATAATTGGGCAAAAGATTTAAAAGAAGAAGATATCAAACATCCCGTTCTGTTTATTGGGCACGGAACCCCAATGAACGGAATTGAAGACAATGAATTTTCGAGGAATTGGACGAAATTTGGAAAGGAAATTCCAAAACCTAAGGCGGTTTTGGTGATTTCAGCACATTGGTTAACCAATGGTACAAAAGTGACGGCAATGGAAAACCCAAAAACAATTCACGATTTTGGAGGTTTTCCGCAAGCATTGTTTGATGTGCAATATCCTGCAAAGGGCAGCCCTGAGTTGGCCAGAGAAACGGCAAGTTTAATTCAGTCCACCCATGTGGATTTGGACCATGAGTGGGGCTTGGATCATGGAACCTGGACAGTGGTACGCCATATGTATCCCAATGCGGATATTCCTGTTTTGCAGTTAAGTATCGATTATAATAAACCACCGCAATATCATTTCGATTTGGCTAAACAACTGAAAGCATTGCGTAAGAAAGGAGTTTTGATTATCGGAAGTGGTAATATGGTGCATAATCTTAGGATGGTGGCTTGGGATAAACTACAGGAATCAGAATTTGGATTTGACTGGGCAATAGAAATGAACTCAATTTTCAAAGAAAAAATTGGCAATCGTGATTTTCAGTCTTTGATTAATTACGAAAAATTAAATGCGGCTGCAAAATTAGCAATACCAACTCCGGATCATTATTATCCTCTATTATATTCGATTGCTTTGCAGGACGATAAGGATGATGTGAGTTTCTTTAATGATAAGGCTGTTGGAGGCTCGTTGACAATGACTTCGGTGAAATTCGGATAAGAGTAAAAAAAAGAAAGACTAATCGTAGCGGTTAGTCTTTCTTAGTTTATCGCTGTTCTTGAATGTGTTTATTCTGAACAGAAATAAAGTAAATTTACGTCCATCTTCAAAAGTGACTGCAATTGCCTTTTAAAGCTAATGATACTTTTGTATCATCTTAATTGCACTGGTTTCAGACCAAACTACTTCATTAAATGGTTTGTCTTTAAATGTTCAAACACTTGCTTTTTTGTCAAAAAATAAAATTCACATTAAAGCCTTTGGTTTTTATGGTATGTATATAGAAAGCTATCCTAAATGATTATCTGCCACTGAGGTCAGAAAAAATAGTGATGTGTCAATTCTAAGTTTAACCGTAGGTGTTACTATTTTCTTTTTGCCATTTCCACAAATGGTTTTTGCATTTGCTCCAAAATTATAGTTTCAGAATTAGTTGTATAATTTAAAACCACAAAAATAGGAGCGACAAAGTTTTCAATTTTACTCAAAAAAGTCGTTTTTTAGGTTAATAAATCAGTGAAAGAAAAAGTCGCTAATCGACGTACAAATCTATTACAATAAATCTTGTATCTATCTGATTAGCAATGGTTAAAAGTAGTAAAAAATTCTATTCTCAACTGTTAATATCTAATTTTTTTTCAATTTTTAACACTGATAAGATTTAACTGACGGGATTTACTTTAGTGTTTTAATGAACTAAAAACGGGCTGAGAAGTTTAAACCCCAAACAGGTTTGTTGGATCTGTTATCGAGTCCGATTGGAGTCACATAAAATTGTGTTTTGACCTTAGTTTTGTATCCAAGGCCGTCCAAAACAGTATTGAATGGATCCATTAAAAATATAGTCGTCTTTCCTAAAAACCTCGAATTTAATACTCTTGAGTCATTTTTGATAATGGCTTTCTTCAGATAGAAAAAACCTTCCCCAAACATGGACCCTACTATAGGAGTTACAAAAAGATCCTGCCAGGATGGAATCTCTGCAAAGGCTTCAACGCCATATTCCCATAAAAATGTTGATACTAATGCAGAATAGACAAAAGATTCAAACATGTTAAATCCACTGCTACGTGCTGTCATATAATACACAGCTCCTGCATATGGGTGGGCGATAAAATTTAAAAAGAAGTTATCACTATCCCAGACCGGACCTGCTTTTACATTTTGTTTCCATTTATAGGTTATCCCATTTTCTTTCATATCCTGTTTGTCCCAATTGGTAATGCTTTCCGGGAGCACCCAGAAAACACAAAAAACAACTACTGTTGTTGCTCCAAAAAGACCGGTATCATAGGCTAGTCTTCTATAATCTCGGGGAGGGACTATAAGGGTGTCACCTTTCTTGAATGAATTGTCTAGTAAGAATGTGTTTCGAAGGCTTACTGAGGATTCGGCAATCATTGAATCGCCAAGTTTTTTTTTAAAATCGTTTAGACTAACAGAAGGGTCTTTTGATAACTCTACAACAACCACTTGATTGATTCTAAGAGTGTCTAATTGTTGAGAAAATAGAGTAGTCCCCCAGATTAATAAAATCAGACTGTAAAAAAAGGTTTTTGTGCGAATCATATAGGTTTCAAGTGCTATAAAATATAATTACTGGAAAATTGGAATTTCAGTAATTCTTTTCGGTAAAATTATTTAGATCAAAACAACAACAATATAATATTCATACAATTTTACTAAATAGGAAAGAGGCTATACTGTCAAGATTGGGTAAATATAATCAAATAGTAGAAGATGAGATCTCAAAATCCACAATAATTTTAACAAATTTTAACAAAATTTAAGAGGCAATATTGTTAAATATAATTGTATTCCAAAAATTAAGGCTAACCCTAAAGTTAGCCTTGTTTATATTAAGAATTCATACATCTGTTTTTGCTTGATAAATCTTCTGTTTAAGAAATAGCAATGGTGCAAAAACACATTAAACAAGACGATCTAAAGATATTTTATCAAATCGCTTGATAGAATTTATTTGTCACGAAATGGGTTACTTATACTTGTATCATCAAAATAGATTTTCGCAATATAACCTTTGGGTTTCATCATTTATAAAAAGAAAATTATGATGTCCTTTCGTAAAGCGTTTTGCTTTTATTTTTCGACAGGAACAGTCAGTGAATCTTTTTCGGCAACCACAGGTGCTAGTTCATCTTTTTTAATGCTGTCCGTAACCGTAACGGAACTGTCAGTAACAGTTTGTTCCATTTGCTCTTCTGAAGTGGCTTCAGGTTTGTTTTTACAATTCGAGAATAATACGACAGAAACTAGAGCGACAAAAATTAAATTTTTTTTCAAAAATAAATAGTTTAGTTAATAATTCAGTTTAGAAATCATCATTCAAAAAGAAAAAAATACTGTTTGAATGATATTTAAATTTACAAAAAATAATAATACCAAGGTTGAAATTTCAGCTCCTTTTTATGTTAAAGTTTAGATTGTTTGCCTAGGTCTTAAAAGGTGAAAAGTTGGGGTGATTTAAGCTGTTTCATGTGATTACTATTTAATTAAAAGGAATCACATAAACACATCCATTTAGAACTAATAATTAAAGAGGATCTAGAAAATTGTTCTATTCTGCACAATAATAGAATTACAATTTTATACGAAAGAAGTTAATTCATTCTTATAAAATTTTGTTTTATTCGGAAAGTGTAAAAAATGATTTATTTTTACGCTAAAATAATTTAAAACAGATTAAAATGGATTGGATAACCGTCAGAGAATTCGAAGATATAACCTATAAAAAATGCAATGGTGTAGCCAGAATAGCATTCAACAGACCAGATGTGCGTAATGCTTTTCGTCCCAAAACGACATCCGAATTGTATCAGGCGTTTTATGATGCACAAGAAGATACTTCTATAGGAGTGGTTTTGCTTTCAGCAGAAGGGCCTTCTTCTAAAGACGGGATTTATTCTTTTTGCAGCGGAGGTGATCAAAACGCCCGTGGGCATCAAGGATATGTTGGAGATGATGGTCAACACCGTTTAAATATTCTGGAAGTACAACGATTAATTCGATTTATGCCTAAAGTAGTCATTGCTGTGGTTCCAGGTTGGGCTGTGGGTGGCGGACATAGTTTGCATGTAGTTTGCGATATGACTCTGGCAAGTAAAGAACACGCTATTTTCAAACAAACCGATGCTGATGTGACCAGTTTTGATGGAGGTTATGGTTCGGCTTATTTGGCTAAAATGGTAGGGCAGAAAAAAGCCCGCGAAATTTTCTTCCTTGGACGTAATTATTCGGCTCAGGAAGCAATGGATATGGGAATGGTGAATGCTGTGATTCCACATGCTGAATTAGAAGACACTGCTTATGAATGGGCACAGGAAATTTTGGCAAAATCACCAACTTCTATCAAAATGCTGAAATTTGCCATGAATCTAACGGATGACGGAATGGTAGGGCAACAGGTTTTTGCAGGTGAAGCGACACGTTTAGCTTACATGACCGAAGAAGCCAAAGAAGGAAGAAATGCATTTTTGGAGAAAAGAAAGCCGAATTTTGAGAAGAAATGGTTGCCATAAAAATCAGTTTTCAGTAATCAGTAGCAGTAGTCAGTCACAGTAATCAGTCACAGTAATCAGTCACAATAATAAGTGTCGGTCTCTGTTTAGTGATTGGACTTAATAGAATCAAATAAATGCTAGCGTCTCCTTTGGTTAAGAATTTAGGCTGCAGATTATGCAGCTTTTTTAAAAAAGTTTACGTCTTAGCACAACATTATCTTAGCGCCTCCTATCCGATTAAATTAATATTTACTAATGGAAAATTTCAAAAACGAAACCATTGATACGACTCAACTTCCACGATTTGAAGCGGTGCCGTTTTCTAAATTGGATTCAAAATACCTCAATGTAGTTAGCATCAATTTGGTGTTAATTATAGCGGCACTTATTCTTGCTCCAATTATTTTTTCTGTTGTAAAACCGGAACTGTTTTCAGGAAGAGTCTGGTTGATTCTAGGGTTTCTGATTCCGTTACTATCGATACTGATAATCGTGTTTTCTGTCATTGGATTCAAGAAAAAAGGATTTGCTTTCAGAGATCATGATGTGCTTTTCAGATTTGGAATTTTAGCAACCAATACAACTATAATTCCTTATAACAGAATACAACATGTCTCTTTACATGAAGGATTAGTTTCAAGGTATTTTGGTTTGGCAAAAATAGAAATATTTACAGCCGGAGGAAGTTCCAGTGATCTTGAAATTCCCGGAATCAAAAAAGAACAGGCAGAAAACATCAAGCAATTGTTGATGGGGAAAATTCAAAAACAATTGTAATGAAGGACGATTTTAGTCAGCCACAACGGCAATCTATTGTTGGGATTCTAGTCATGTTCTTTTATGCGCTTCAGCAATATTTGAGAGCACTTTGGCCTTTTTTGTTGATTTGGTTATTTAAGTTTGACGAAGTCAATAAACTGTATTTTTTTCTGGTTATTTTAGTTACGGTTTTGCTGATTGGTGTTGTTTCGTATTTGAAATATTTGAACTTCACTTTCTTTTTAGATTCAGAAAACGAAGAGTTCATTATTACGGAAGGAATTTTTAATAAGACCAAAACTGCAATTCAGCTGAATAAAATCCAACAGGTAAACATCAATCAATCTTTTATACAGAGAATTATTGGGGTTTATGAATTGGCGGTTGATACGGCCGGAACCAACAAAAAAGAAGGCTCCATAAAAGCTATTTCACATGAATTGGCTTTAGAATTAAAATCCCGTTTGTTAGATAATGAAGGAAAAGCAGCGTTTGTTTTGTCTGGAGAACCTCAGTCGGTAAGTTTAGATAAAAACCTAACTACCGAGGAACATCCCTTTATAAAAATAAGTTTTTCGACTTTGCTCAAAGTGGGAGTGACTTCTAATTATGAAAAAAGTATTGCGCTTTTAGTGGTATTTATCACTACTATTTTTGAAAATCTTCAAAATTTTGGTAACGCAGATGTTATCAATAATGCTAAGGTGGGGGCTTATATCGACGGCGATTTAGTATTTCGGACTATCCTGATTTATGTTTTTGTTTTATTTGGAATCGTTTTGATTATTAATGTTGTACGAGTAGTTTTTCGTTATTTCGATTATAAAATAACGAGACAAAAAGGCTCGTTGTTACTGTCGTATGGACTATTGCATACCAAAGGGACAATCATTAAACCGGAAAAAGTTCAAATTACAACGGTGACGAGAAATTATTTTCAGCAGAAAATGAATATTCTCGAATTGAAAATTAAACAAGCGACAAGCGGGGAAAAAGAAGATCGTAAATCGACTATCGAGATTCCGGGTTGTAATGAATCAGAGCGGGATGCTATATTAAAATTGCTGTTCCAAAAGATTCCTGAAAAAGGAATTATGCTGAAGCCTAATTTTCGTAAACTTATTTTTTCAATTTTCCTGACAATAGGCTTACCTTTGTTCGGGTTTTATTTATTGAGGGATTTTATACTTTCATTGCTTGCCACAGTTGATTATTTGGTACCTGTTTATATTGGTTTTGTTGGTTTAATCCTGTTTTTTAAATTCAAAAACAACAGACTTTTTATAAACGATGATTTTATAATTAAGCAAAGTGGGGCCTGGGATATCAGTAATGAAATTATCGAACCAAGTAAAATTCAAGCTATTACAACCTCACAATTATTTTGGCATAAAAAATTGGACATAGGTTCTATAATTTTACACACCGCTGGGGGAAGTGTTACTTTTCAGTTAGGTGATTTTACAAAAATCAAACATTACGTAAACCTTTGGTTGTACGAAATAGAAACATCCGACAGCAATTGGATGTAAAAAGAATAATGTAAGGTGTAGGGAGGGAAGTTGTTTTAGCGAGTAACAATGACTTTAAACTCTAAACACATTAAATTTTAAACAAAAAAAAAGAATATGAAACATTGGATTGAAGCTGCACGATTGAGAACATTGCCCTTATCTGTTTCCGGAATTATCGTGGGAAGTGTTTATGCATTGGCGAACCCAACAGAAAATATACTGACGCCAACCGAAGTTTTCAATTGGAGGCTTTTTGCTTTTGCTATTTTGACTACACTTGGTTTGCAAATACTGTCCAATTTTGCCAATGATTATGGCGATGGGATGAAAGGAACTGATAACGAGGACAGGATAGGACCCAAACGCGCCATTCAAAGTGGTGTGATTTCTCCGGCAGCGATGAAACGTGCTATTATCATTACCTCATTATTGACATTGCTTTCGGCAATCTTGTTGATTTATTATGCGTTTACCGATACCAATTTATGGTACTCCCTGTTTTATCTAGTGTTGGGGATTCTGGCTATTGCTTCGGCAATTCGTTATACTGTTGGTAATTCGGCTTATGGATACCGTGGTTATGGTGATGTATTCGTGTTTGTTTTTTTTGGTTTAGTCAGTACTTTGGGAGTGAATTTTTTATATTCCAAACAATTGGATTTAATTTTGATTTTACCGGCAACCGCTATCGGGTTCTTGAGTGTGGCGGTTTTAAATCTGAATAATATGCGCGATGAAGTCTCAGACAGAAAAGCTGGAAAGAATACTCTTGTGGTTAAAATGGGGTCAGAAAACGCTAAAAAATACCATTACTTTCTAGTGATTGGAGCAATGGTTTTGGTTGTTGTTTTTGCTGTTTTGAGCGATTATCACTTTGATCAGTACTTGTTTTTGTTAGTGTACATTCCCTTAACTAAACATTTGATAACAGTGTCTAAAAATCAGGAACCTAGAGCTTTAGATCCCGAATTAAAAAAAGTGGCTTTAAGTACTTTTGCTCTTTCTATTCTGTTGTCTTTGTGTATGGTTTCTTTGATATCAGATATAATTGTGAATCTTTTCTTAGGAGGAAGATAATTCAATTTCAATATCAAATTTCAATATCAAGTTTCAAAAATAGTATCAAAATTTAATAGTAATGGCATGGCAATGTCGATTACAAAAAACACAATACATTTTTATATTTTTCAATCTTTAAATTATAAATAATGAAAATAACATTTTATGGCCACGCGTCTTTGGGTATTGAAGTAAACGGTAAACATATTTTGGTTGATCCTTATATTTCGGCCAATCCACAAGCGTCTCACATAGATGTACACTCCCTGAAAGCCGATTTTATCCTTTTGACCCATGCCCATGGTGATCATATTCTGGATGTTGAGGCTATTGCTAGACGAACGCATGCGGTAATTGTTTCCAATGCTGAGATTGCAGGGTATTATGCCGATAAAGGCTTTTCGTCGCATCCGATGAATCATGGCGGAAGTTGGAATTTTGACTTCGGGAAAGTGAAGTACGTGAGTGCTGTCCATTCTAGCTCTTTTCCGGACGGAAGTAACGGCGGAAACCCTGGAGGTTTTGTCATCGAAAGCGAGCATAAAAACATTTATATTTCAGGCGATACGGCACTTACAATGGATATGAAACTCATTCCAATGCGCACGAAACTGGACTTGGCTATTTTTCCTATAGGAGATAACTTTACGATGGATGTTGAGGATGCAATTATCGCTTCAGACTTCGTGGAATGTGATAAAATCCTGGGGATTCATTATGATACTTTTGGATACATCAAGATCGATCATGAAGATGCGATCCGTAAATTCTTCAACAAAGGCAAAGATTTGATGCTTTTGAAAATTGGGGATTCCATAGAATTATAATTTTAGATTACTGTGAACGCTGTCGAAGGGGAGCTGTTTCCCGCTATTCGTTGCAATCTTTTTGTTCTTAAAAAAAGAACAAAAAGGATTTTCACTTCTATCGGGGCTAGGCTTTCCGTTGATCATTTAATTTTGTGGACTTTTCGAGGAAACTCGTGAACTTTGCGCTTAATTTTTAAATCATGCAAAAAAAGCATTTCGTTAGTTTATTTTTATTATTGCTCACATCAATCAATGTCTTCTCGCAAAAAGATGGCTATTGGGACAAAGAGCGCGCCACTACCAAAGAAATAATTGTTTCTGCCAGAGATCGCATTATCATCAAAACAGATGAATTACCAGCTGGGACAACCGAAGTCGTGTACCGAATCACGCTTTTGGACGAGAATCAGCAAATGGCAGGTAGTTTAGTTTCGGTGTTAAAAGCTATTCCGGACCCAACAGGAATCAGCCAGGGGTCTGCCGGTGCTGTTTTTATCTTATCTAAAATTTCAGGCGATGATAAGTGTAAATATGCTGTTTTTTCAAAAGCTGAATTAGCTTCAGAATACAAGAAAACAGGAAAAACAGATGAGGCCTGCTTAGTTCAGGATACGCCTGTCAGCAAAGACGCCAAAAGACTTTCTGCAGATAAATCGGCTTGTTTACAAGCGAACGCCAATGCCATTTGGTTTGGTTTCGAAAGCAAGAACTGGATTATGAACCAAAAGATAATTTTGGAGGTAGTGCCTTGGGTTGATATTAAACTAAGCAAAGGATGGACAGTTGATAACAGAAAATCAATTATCGATCAATGCAAAACTTCGAATCTGGCTCAAAAAATGACCAATTCAGATAATTTCTGTGTTTGCATTCTAGATAAAATTCAAGCGAAATACAAATATCCAGAATTCCAAAAACTATTGGCTGTGGAGCGTAATAAAGCTTTTAAAGATTTTGGCAACAGCTGTTTTGGTGAAACCAGTGTTTCCAGTGCTACTTATACTGATTTGCGCAAACAAGCTTCAAGTTTGGTAAAGCAAGGCAAACATGGCGAAGCAATTGCTAAATTAAGCATGATAATCAATGACGGGAAAGCCAATGCGTTAGATTATAATGCGATAGGAAACAGTTATCTCCTGACGAAACAGTACGGAAAAGCAATAAAATACCTGAAAGAAGGTGAAAAGCTGGACGATTCAGAACTATTGATAAAACTAAATTTGGCACATGCTTATTTGTTGAACGATAATTTCAAAACGGCCAAACCGATTTACAAAGAATACCAATCCCAAAACGTAACGGACAGTTTGAGTTGGACTCAAAAAACAAAACAAGATTTTGAAGCCTTTCAGAAAGCAGGAATTCAGAACGATGATTTTGAAAAGGTTTTGAAGATGATGAAGAATTAGTGAGATAAAAAATCTAAAACATAAAACGTAAAATCTAAAATCTAAAATTGTTTTGAAAGCGACTTATCACAAATACATTCTGAATTTCAAACGGCCATCAGGAACTTCCCGTGGTGTGATGAACGAAAAGGAAACCTGGTTTATCGTTTTGGAACAAGGCGAAAAAAAAGGAATAGGTGAGTGTGGTATTTTGAGAAGTTTGAGTATAGACGACAGACCGGATTACGAAGAAAAATTGCAGTGGACTTGTGCTAATATCCATCTGGGAAAAAACAAGCTTTGGGAAGCTCTAATTGAGTTTCCTTCGATACAGTTTGGAGTGGAGATGGCGTTCCAGTCCTTGGAGAGCGAAACACCTTTTTTACTATTTCCTTCAGACTTTACCAGAGGACAAAAATCAATACCTATAAACGGCTTGGTTTGGATGGGTGAAGAATCTTTTATGAAGCAACAAATTGAAGAGAAATTAAGGGATGGTTTCCGTTGCATCAAGTTAAAAATTGGTGCTATAGATTTTGATAAAGAGCTACAATTATTGCGCTTTATCAGGACGCATTTTACTCCTGAACAGGTGGAAATCCGAGTGGACGCAAATGGTGCTTTTAATACATCTGAAGCTTTAAATAAATTAATGCAACTATCTGAATTTGAATTACATAGTATAGAACAACCGATTAAAAAAAACAATACTGACAGTATGGCAGAATTGTGTAAAATTACTCCTTTTCCTATTGCTTTGGATGAAGAATTAATTGGCGTTTTTACACTGGCTGAAAAAGAAGAATTACTGCAAAAAATAAAGCCGCAATACATTATTTTAAAACCTAGTTTTATAGGAGGAATTCGTGGTTCGCAAGAGTGGATTTCGTTGGCTGAAAAGTATAATATCGGTTGGTGGATTACCTCTGCTTTAGAGAGTAATATCGGACTGAATGCCATTGCACAATGGACATTTTTGCAACACAATTCCATGCCGCAAGGATTGGGTACGGGAGCGCTTTATACCAATAATTTCGATTGCCCTTTAGAGGTTTTAGAAGGGCAATTGTGGTATAGCAATAATCAGGACTGGAAGTTTGATATCGGTCAATTTCAAGCAGAAAATTAATATTGGTTATTAATTTCTGCCCTGGAATGTTTTAAAATTATATTCACTTCGGCAAAATATTTTTCTGTTAAAGATTAATATAGGTGAGAGGTTATATAAATTTAATTGTTTAATTTAGAGAACTTAAATGGGAATAAAAGGTTCTTGTGAAGTCTTTTATATTTTTCAATTTGTTTTTAAAACCACTGAACTATCAAAAAGAAAGTCAAAATAGTAAAACAAAATATTCACGAGAGACTGCATCGTGAGCCTTACTATGTTCATCCTAAACTGAAATTTATTCCCAATATCATTTTAAATCTCATTTACTTCTTTGTTTCATTTGCCTTGATTGGAACACTTTTGTATTTCGTCTTAAGATATCTGATTCAAAAATTTTATCATTTAGATTAAAAGGAAAATTTTTTGACGTATGTCACATCAGGATAGTCGCAAGCCTAATTTCTCGACTTTTTCCAACCATTTTTTTCGAGCGACATCTGTAGAATTTTTGATAATGCCTATATATGTTACTTTGACTGGTTTTACCCCGCAAAATGCTAAAGTTGATCTTTTGAGCTGATTGACACTTGGTCTTCCATAGACAAATCGGTAATACCATCCCGGCTGATCAAGAGTAGTAATAATATGGGCTGTTTTGCCTTTTAACAGTTTGTCCCAAAACATGGAATTTTCTCGGTACTGAAACACAAAACCAGGTAAAAAAAGCCGATCGATAAATCCCTTTGTAATAGCAGGTAAGCCACCCCACCAGACAGGATGTACCCAAACCATGTGGTCTGCCCACTTAATTTTCTCCCAGGCTTCTATCAAGTCTGGTTCAAGCTCCGTTCTTTTTTGGTAACCAAATTGTAAATTCGGATTAAAGTTTAGTTCAGCAATTACAATTTCTTTTATTTGTGCACCAGCTTGTAAGGCACCTTTTTTATAGGCAGCTACAAGTCCGAAATTAAAACTTTCCTTATTGGGATGTCCATTGATAATGAGAATTTTTTTCATTTTATACGAGTTATTTTTCGATGTAAAGATGTCTCAGAATTCTGTGTTTATAATAGACAAATGTCCTAAAATCAAATTTCTTTCCTTAATCTGCTCAAATGTCTGGGTGTTACCCCTAAGTAGGATGCTAAATATTTTAAAGGAATAAATTTAACGTATTTCGAATGATTGCTTAGCAATTTTTCATACCGTTGTTTGGCTGTATCTTTTTGAAATGAAACAATTCTTTTTTCTAAATCTACGTATTGCAATTCCGTTAAAAAACGACCAACGTTTTGCCAGGCAACACTGTTCTCATATAGAAAATTTAAGTTGCTTTTGGTTAAAACCAATATTTCTGTATCTGATATAGCCTGTATATTCTCCTCTGTTGGTTTTTGTGAAATAAAACTAGAAAAAGCCGACATCAATTCATTTTCAAAAGCGATACAATTGGTCATTTCCTTTCCTTCACCATTGGTATAAAAGGATCGCAAAATACCGGATTTAATTAGAACAATCTCTTCGCACACTTTCCCTTCCTGAATAAGGAAGCTTCCTTTTTTTAATAACCTCATTTTCGGCAAACCGTTCAATTTTTGCAATTCGGTATCAGAAAGTAATTGTAAGGATTTGAAGAAAGAAATCATGGCAGATTATTTTTGGAATACTGGTATTGTTGAAATAGTAAATGGCTATCGGATTGTAAAAATCAAATATAGCGTAAAACTTACAATGTTGTAAATAGAACATAAGTAAAAATTGGAAAGTGTGTAATGTGAAGATTTACAGTTGTTTGCTTTTGTTTGCGAATTATTAGGAGGTGACTATTATAGCTGAGGAGGCAAACGAATCATTTAACAATCTATTTACTATAAGCCGCTGTAAAACATTTGATTTGTCCTGTTATTGATTCAAAAGGACAATTTTTCACCTCCATTAATTTTAATATTTGCATATCAATATTAAAAACGGATAATAATTGTGTTTTGAATAATTAAAACAAATAATTATTAGTAATAAGTAAGTTATTCTGTAAATGTGTTGCTGAATAAGTAGAATACAAAATACAGATTGAGACATTATGAGTTTGTTCTTCCTGCGTGTAAATGGAAACTGCAATAGGACATCAATATTAATTAACTGCATCGGTAAGAGATGTTAACGATATAATGGGTTTAACCAGAAATTAAATTGCGAAGAACCCTTTTACACCTACAAATTTTTATATGGAAAAATTTGTTGCTTTAGGCTCAACCATATAACAGCCTAATTTTTTATTACCTAATTAACCAACAACAATTAACCTTTTAATCAAAAAAACAAAAATTATGCGAAAAATAGATATTCACAATCTGATAGACAAAGCGAAGTTTGGCGGATTTCACTGGACAGTATTATTCTGGAGTGCGTTAATTATCATTTTTGATGGCTACGACCTCGTAATATATGGAGTTGTACTTCCCATATTAATGGAAAAATGGAATCTATCGCCGATTGAAGCAGGAGCTTTAGGGAGTTATGCGCTCTTTGGGATGATGTTTGGCGCATTGATATTTGGAACACTTTCCGATCGTATCGGACGAAAAAAAACGATTATTACTTGTATTTTCCTATTC
The DNA here is from genome assembly GCF_040049085.1 of Flavobacterium maritimum. Taxonomy (NCBI): domain Bacteria; kingdom Pseudomonadati; phylum Bacteroidota; class Flavobacteriia; order Flavobacteriales; family Flavobacteriaceae; genus Flavobacterium; species Flavobacterium maritimum. The sequence goes on along the minus strand of NZ_JBDLZY010000002.1, from coordinate 402,769 downwards.
AGTGGATTCACGTTTATTAATGGATTTGCAGAAACTCCATTACAGTTTGGAATTCTCCGTTTTCTAGCCGGACTCGGGATTGGTGGCGTAATGCCCAATGTCGTTGCATTAATGACTGAATATTCCCCTAGGAAAATCAGAAGTACCTTGGTAACCATCATGTTTAGCGGATATTCTGTGGGAGGAATGCTTTCTGCCGGATTGGGAATTGTTTTGATACCTAATTTCGGATGGGAATCTGTTTTCTATGTTGGATTAGTACCCATTCTTTTATTGCCCGTAATCATTAAATTTTTACCTGATTCTGTTGGGTTTTTGGTGAAACAAAACAGAATTGACGAAGCTAAAACGATACTTTCTAAAATTGATCCAACGTATATTCCGCAAAAAGGAGATCAGTTAGAAGTTGGTGAAGAAAAAACTAAAGGTGCCAGTGTTGCAAAATTATTTAAGCACAATCGTGCTGCCAGTACAATAATGTTCTGGATTGCCTTTTTTAGCTGTCTGTTGATGGTTTACGGTTTGAATTCCTGGTTGCCTAAATTAATGAACAAAGCGGGTTACGAATTAGGATCCAGTCTTACCTTCTTGTTAGTATTGAATTTTGGAGCTATAATAGGAGCCGTAAGTGGCGGATGGCTTGGAGATAAATTCAATCTGAAAACAGTTCTGATTTCTTTCTTTGCAGTTGCCGCTATTTCTTTGAGTTTATTGGGTTTCAAAAGTTCAACTCTGGTACTGTACATATTAATCGCTATTGCAGGAGCCACCACTATTGGGACACAAATTTTATGTTACACTTATGTAGCACAGTTTTACCCTATAAACATTAGGTCTTCCGGTATTGGTTGGGCTTCTGGAATAGGAAGATTAGGGGCTATTTTAGGACCAATCTTAGGGGGAACTTTACTAAGTATAGGATTGCCTTTCCAATTTAATTTTGTTGCTTTTGCCGTGCCTGGAGTGCTGGGTGCTTTAGCGGTTTGTTTTATTAGCGTAAAACACAGCCATGACAAAAAAACCGAATTAGCCCAACAACAGATACTACAGTTGGATCCTATCGTGGCAGATGAATAACAAACCAAAAAGACTAAAAATCCTCAGTAGTTAAGGATTTATAAAACAAAAAATATAAAGATGAATTTGAATAAAATAGTTGCCCTGACGGGTTTGCTAATCACTACCGCTATGGCTAGTGGTCAGGAAACTGCACAAAAAAAAGACAGCATAGTTGCTCCTAAACCTGAAAAAAAAGATCCACTTTTTGACGTTAAATTTTCAGGATTTATCAGACACGACGCTATGTATGATTCCCGTCAGACAGTTGATGTAAGAGAAGCTGAAGTAATGCTTTGGCCAAAAGATGTTAGTTGGGACGAAAACGGAGAAGACAGAAATGCCGCTCCGCAATTCCAAATGTTAGATATATTATCCAGAGTTGGTGTCAGAGTAAATGGACCTGATGTTTTGGGGGCGAAAGTTTGTGGTTTCTTGGAAGGAGATTTCTTTGGTAATGCAGAAGCCGGAATTAACGAATTTCGCCTACGACACGCTTGGATTACACTTGATTGGGATAAAACTCAGTTAGGAATAGGTCAATATTGGCATCCGCTTACGATACCGGAGATATTCCCGGGCGTGGTTAATTTCAGTGGCGGAGCACCATATATGCCTTATAATCGAAATCCACAGATACGGTTAACCCAAAAAATAAATGATTTCAATCTTATTCTTGCCATTGTTTCACAAAGAGATTTTACGGCCAATACGACTCCGTACAGAAACAGTGCACTTCCTTCAGGACATGTTCAGATGAATTATAAAACCAAAGATCTGATTGTAGGTTTGGCTGGTCATTTTGAACAAATTCGCCCTAAACTAAGTTCCGGTGATGCAAATAATGTCTCTAATGAACGTGTGAACAGTGTTTCTGTTATGGCTTACACGCGTGTGGAAACGAAACCGGTTACCATTAGAGCGGAAGCAGTTTATGGAGAGAATGCAGCTTCCTTTATCATGCTAGGAGGGTTTATTGGCTATACTTTGCCAGACCAGATTGAAACTTATACTACTATGAGTACACAATCGTATTGGATTGATTTCGCAGGAAAAACAAAGAAAATAATTCCTGGTTTTTTTGCTGGATTCAGTAAAAATGAAGGAGGTAAGGACGTGATTAATACTGCTGGTGTAAAAGCTAAAAGTTACGGATTTGCATCGGCTGTTGGAGGTATCGGAGCAGGAACTGGAGCCAGAACAATTAATTATATTTATCGATTGGCTCCCAGAGTTGAAATGCCTTTCAAAAAATTGAAATTTGGATTGGAAGTAGAATATTCTGTCGCCGAATGGGGAGATGCTGACAATAGCGGCAGAGCGGTTGCTAATCTTAATTTGGTGCCCAATACAAGAGTATTATTTTCGACAACATATACATTTTAAAAGTTCTTTTTTACAACCATTTTAAAAACCATTATGAACGAAACCAACAGGTGGCTGTCTTTGATTATTGTGCTTGTGGCACCATTACTGTCGGTTATAGACGTATACATTGTGAATATGGCATTGCCAGAAATCAAACAGCAGTATATGACTTCAGACAGTAATACGGAATTAGTGATTAGTTCATATTTGTTGGGTTATTGTGTTTTTTTGGTTACAGGAGGAAGAGCTGGGGACTTTTATGGACGAAAAAAATTATTCATCCTTGGAATGCTGTCTTTTACTATTACCTCTGCCTTATGTGGTTGTGCAGGAACGATTTTAGAATTAATTATTTTTAGATTTTTTCAGGGTATGGCAGCGGCTTTCATGATTCCTCAGACTCTGACTATAATACAATTAACATTTCGGGAAGCCAAAGAAAGGAATACTGCCTTTGGCTTTTTCGGAATTACCCTTGGAATCGCTTCAATTTTGGGACAATTTTTAGGAGGTTATTTTGTGGCGCACGATTATATTGAAGAAAGTTGGAGATTGATTTTTTTAATTAATGTGCCATTTGGTTTACTGACAGTTTTGTTTTCCATTTTTTTCCTCGATGAAACACGCTTGAATAGAAAAGGGAAATTTGATATGACAGGCGTCTTATTATTAACTGTTTCTTTGGGAAGTTTAATTTATTGCCTCACATTGGTTCCAGAAGAAGGACTTTCTATTTTGGTAGTACTTTTACTGTTTTTATCAGCTGTTCTTTTGTATATATTTTGGAATAACCAAACTAAGAAAACCCAGGAACAAAGCAGTCCTTTGATGAACACCAATCTTTTTAAAATCAAAAGTTTCAATCTGGTCTTGCTGGTCGCTTTATTCTTTTTCGGAGCACACAATTCGTATCTGCTAATTTGCGCCGTTCAATTCCAAAAAAACTTGGGTCTTGATCCTTATGTAGCCAGTCAGTATTTTACTTTTAACGGAATTGGTTTTTTGATTTCTTCTTTTATTGCTTTTAAATTATTGCATAAATATGGGATCAAATTGTTGATTGCAGGTTGCATCATTATGATCTTTTCTTTGGTTTTGCAGACACTTACACTGGGTAATAAAGAGAATGTAGATTATGTTCCTTTGTATCTTTTGTTGTATGGATTGGGTCAAGGAACACTTTTGCCTTCCATTTTGAATTATGCCCTTAAAAAAATTCCTGTTGATTATGCCGCATTAGCCGGTGGCGTGTATTCAACGGTACAGCAATTTTCCTCTGCTTTTGGAATCAGTATTATTGGCAGTGTTTTCTTTTATAGTTTAAAAGAAGGATTAGATGGTTATGTGATTGCGATGAGTATGGCTATTGTTTATCTAATTTTGGTTGCATTATTATTATACCGACTTTCTAAATTGAATACGGTAACATAGGACTTAAGTACCTATTGTTTTACTTTTAATCGAAAATGTGAAATAGGACTAAAACGTTGTAGTTGTATTTTCACTATCTTTGAGGCTTCTCAAAAACTTTTTTTGAGTCATATACTACATGAGGAGTAAGCTGTTTTTTAAGGGGATTTATGGGGATAACTCGATCGATATGGTTAGGGATATTATCCATATTACTCCAATGGAAATGACTGGTAAACGCCATGAATGGTATATTAAACCTCATGCACATAGTGACCTTTTTCAAATTTTTGTGGTGGAAAGCGGGTATCTTGAATTGATAATTAATGGCGAAAGTCAAGTGGTGGATAGTGTCTCTTTTTTTTCTATTCCAAAAAATATCAGTCATGGTTTGCGCATGAATCCGGATACCAAAGGATGGGTAATCTCCCTTTATGACAAATCCTTGGAGAATATGTTGAAGCTTGATACCGATATCATCAATAAGATAGACGAAATCCATATTTCAAAATTATCCGAAGATGATAAATTAATCAATGATGCTTTGACAACCATTCATAAATGTATTGATGAATATTATTCTGAATTACCGGGTAAGCAACACGCATTGCAGTACTTAGTGGGAATGATGTTGTTGCGTTTATACAGGGTATTTGTAACTTCTGCCGCTGTTAATCTTTCTGATAACAAGAATAAAATGTACTATAGACGTTTTGTTCAATTAATTAAGGAACAAAAATCCTTTAAAGTTAGCGTGGAAGACTATGCAGCCCGTTTAGCTATTTCGAGCGGACATCTCAACCGAATCTGCAAAGATGTTTCCGGTTTGTCTCCTAAAGATGTTATCATCAATTTTTTTATTGATGAGGCTAAAATTTACCTCCGTAATTTTGATATGGCGATTGCCGAGATATCATATGAATTAGATATTGAGGATCCCGCTTATTTTACCCGTTTGTTTAAGAAAAGAACCGGACTCACTCCCAAAGAATTCAGAAGTCAATTAGGACGTAAGTAATCACTCTCTTCGTTTTTTACCACCACGATAATTAAAATACGATACATGTCAATTCTATACATTCGACGTGTATTGCACTCTTATTTCGCATTTTACCGTAAAAAGTATTGTTAGTCCTGCTTTTTAAAAGAAATCACACCTATTTTTCTGTGTTTTTGTTGTTTAAAGCTATCGTAAACAAATAGTTATGCTTTTTGCCTATTTGTTTGATTTGTCTCATTAATAACAAATTAATCCAATTTTTGACCCTCCGTTTAGCTATAAATTTGTGATAATCAAACAGTAAGTGAGTGCTCATTAATTATTGAGTAAGTACTCACTCCTGTAGCAATCAAATAAATTTAGACACTAGAAAATGAATAATCCCATTATTGAAAAAATTGAAGCAACTCTGGTTGATTTGCCAACAATTCGCCCACATCATCTCTCGATGACCGTGATGAAAAACCAAACTATGGTTATCATTCGATTGTTTTGTAGTGATGGTATTGAAGGAATTGGAGAAGCAACAACCATTGGAGGATTGAGTTACGGAGAAGAATCTCCAGAGAGTATGAAACTCAATATCGATACGTATTTCTCTCCTTTATTAATAGGACAGGATGCTACCAATATTAACAAAGCAATGTTTTTGATTGAGAAAAACATTAAAGGTAACCGAATCACGAAATCAGGGATTGAAACGGCACTTTTGGATGCACACGGAAAACGATTGGGTGTTTCTGTTTCAACTTTATTGGGAGGGGCAACTACCAAGACTTTACCGGTTTTATGGACATTGGCCAGCGGAGATACACAAAAAGACATTGAAGAAGCAGAACATCTTTTAGCTATTGGAAGACACAACACTTTCAAATTGAAAATTGGCTGGCAAGCCCCTGAAATTTCTATAGCGCACGTTGCTGCAATTAAAAAAGCCATGGGTGACAGAGCCAAAGTAACGGTAGATGTGAATCAGGCTTGGGACGAAAGTACTGCAAAAATAAGTATTGCCAAATTACAAGATGCCGGTATTGACCTTATCGAACAACCAATCGTTAAAGAAAATTTTGAAGGATTGGCGCGATTAGCAAAAATGTTTACTGTGCCTATTATGGCTGATGAAGCGCTGAATGATATTACGGATGCCTACAAATTGGCAAAAATAAGAGGAGGAGATGTTTTTGCTTTAAAGATTGGAAAATCAGGAGGATTACATAATGTACTAAAAGTCGCTACGATTGCAGAAGCTGCTGATATCAGTTTGTATGGGGGAACATTATTGGAAGGGACAATTGGTTCAGTTGCTTCGGCACATGCTTTCAGTACTTTAAAAAAGATGTCTTGGGGAACGGAACTTTTCGGACCGTTGTTATTGACTGATGACATTGTGAAAAATACCGTAGTGTTTGCAAATTCAGCTATGGAAATCCCTCAAGGTCCCGGTTTGGGCTTAGAATTAGATTTAGAAAAACTCAATAAATACAAACGTAAATAAATAAAAGTATGTTATTCCACGTAGAGATGACCGTAAAAATTCCACAGGATTTAGATGTGGATTTTGTAAACGAATTAAAAGCAAGAGAAAAAGCCATGTCCCAGGAACTGCAACGCATCGGCAAATGGGTTGACATCTGGAGAATTGTCGGAAAGTATTCGAACATCAGTATTTTCAATGTAGAAAGCCCGGCTGAGTTGCATGACATTTTGAGCAATTTACCCCTTTTTCCTTTTATGGAAATTGAAGTAAAATCATTATGCAAACACTATTCTTCTATCAAAGAAGGAGAATTATAATCTATTAAAAAATCAAAAAAACTATATCAATTAATTATTTAAAAATCAATATCATGACAAGAGCACAAATCGATGGATTACTTAAAAAAATCGAAAGTACAGAACAACCAAATGGTGGAAGTGAAAGAGTAAAAGAAATTGTAAACAGAATCATGCGTGATTTGTTTTACACTATTGAAGATTTAGACATCCAACCGGATGAATTTTGGCAAGGAATTAATTTTCTTACCGAAGCAGGACAAAACGGAGAATATGGTTTGATTGCTGCAGGTGTAGGATTAGAGCATTTCTTAGACTTACGTTTGGATGAAGAAGAAGAAAAAGCAGGAATCACAGGCGGAACACCAAGAACTATAGAAGGCCCACTTTATGTTGCAGGAGCACCAAAATCAGTAGGATTTGCCCGTCTGGATGATGGAACTGAAGTTGAAGAAGGAGAAGTTTTCTTTATGCAGGGAAAAGTGGTGGATGATAACAACAATCCAATTCCGAATGCAATTGTAGAAGTATGGCATGCCAATTTAAAAGGTTGTTATTCTTATTTTGATCAATCACAAAGTGATTTCAATTTAAGAAGAACGATAGTAACAGATGAGAATGGAAACTACCAATTCCGTAGCATCCTTCCTTCAGGATATGCAGTTCCTCCAGGTGGATCGACAGAAAAACTTTTGAGTTCTATTGGTCGTCACGGAAATCGCCCGTCACATGTTCACTTCTTTGTTTCTGCACCAGATTGCCGAAAATTAACAACACAAATTAATTTTGAGGGAGATCCATACTTATGGGATGATTTCGCTTTCGCAACCCGTGAAGGTTTAGTTCCTACTCAAATTACAATTACAGATGCTGAAAAAATCAAGGAGAAAGGTTTAGACAGACCGTATTCCTCAATCGATTTCGACTTCACTTTGCACAAAGAAATTGAAGGAATTCATGATACGGAAGTGGAAAGATTGAGAGCAGAAGCTTTAGTATAATCGAAAACAGCCAGTAGGTTAACCTTTAATTTTAGAACATTTTGGACTTGTAGAATCCCCGTGAGAATTAACGAATCGAACTGATTTCAAAAATATTCTCATGGTGGTTTTACCCAAAAGAGACTAAGAACAAAATTCTTCTGACTACTAAACAACAACACAAATGGAAAATTTAAACAAAGAATATATAGATAGCCTACTGGAAAAAAATGTTGCAGAAGGTCTTTATCGTCATAACAGAGAATCGTTTACCAATCCGGAACTTTTCGAATTGGAAATGAAATATATTTTCGAAAACAATTGGGTATACCTGGCTCATGAAAGTCAGATCACAGAGGTTAACGACTACTTCACTACTCACATTGGAAGACAACCGATCTTTATTTCCCGTAACAAAGAAGGTGAATTGAATGCCTTTATCAATGCCTGCAGTCATAGAGGAGCACAGCTTTGTCGTTATAAAAAAGGAAATAAATCAACCTATACTTGTCCTTTTCATGGCTGGACTTTTAATAATTCAGGTAAGTTATTAAAAGTAAAAGACGTGAAAGGTGCGGGATATCCTGAGCAATTCAACACAGAGGGATCTCACGATTTGAAAAAAGTGGCCCGATTTGAATCCTATAAAGGATTTTTATTTGGCAGTTTAAATCCGGATTCTTGTTCCTTAGAAGATTATTTGGGTGACACCAAAAAGATTATAGATCAAATGGTTGATCAGGCTGAATTTGGATTGGAAGTGGTTAAAGGGGCATCTTCTTATACTTATGATGCGAACTGGAAAATGCAAATGGAGAATGGTGCCGATGGTTACCACGTAAGTTCTGTACATTGGAATTATGTGGCGACAATGGGTAACCGTAAGGAGGATGGTGTAAAAGCGGTAGATCCTAACGGATGGTCAAAAAGTATTGGGGGCGTTTACGGTTTTGACAATGGTCATATTTTGCTTTGGACCAAAATGCTAAATCCTGAAGTACGTCCGCTTTACAGTCAATTGGATAGATTGAACAGTACACTAGGGGAAGAAAGAACTAATTTCATTGTCAACGAAACACGCAACTTGGCGATTTATCCGAACGTGTATCTGATGGATCAATTCTCCACTCAAATACGGGTATGTCGTCCTATTTCTGTGGATAAAACAGAAGTTACGATTTACTGTATCGCACCCAAAAATGAAGCTGCGACAGATCGTGCTTTACGTATACGTCAATACGAGGATTTCTTTAATGTAACCGGAATGGGAACACCTGATGATTTGGAAGAATTCAGATCGTGTCAAGAAAGTTATTTGGCCAAAGCAATGCCTTGGAATGATGTCAGCCGCGGTGCAGAACACTGGGTTTACGGTCCGGACGAGCATGCTGTCGCGATGGGAATCAATCCAAAATTAAGCGGAATCAGAACCGAAGACGAAGGATTATTCCTGATGCAACACCATTATTGGGCAGATACCTTGAAGGATGCTTTAGAAAAAGAGGAATTGATTAACCAAGTAAATAATTTGTAAGATGACAAATTTTGAAAAAATACAAGCTTTTGTTTATCAGGAAGCAAGACGTTTAGATGATAAACAATGGGATGAGTGGCTACAATTATATGATGAACAGGTACAATTTTGGATGCCATCTTGGGATGATGAAGATAATCTGACAACCAATCATGAGACCGAAATTTCATTGATTTATTATCCAAATCGTTATGGTTTGGAAGACCGGGTTTTTAGAATCAGAACCGAACGTTCGAGTGCTACTTTACCAGACACCAGAACAAATCATATGATTTCAAATATTGAAATTCTGGAAGAAAATGAAGATGAGGTTAAAATTCGTTTTAACTGGAATACATTCAGTTTCAGGTACAATACATTGGATCAATTTTTTGGAGTTTCCTTCTACACTTTGAAAAAAGAAGGAGATTCTTTCCTAATCACGAATAAAAAAGTCATCCTGAAAAACGATTATATCAGACAGGTTCTTGACATCTATCATATTTAAAATTTAAAAGTAATGGCAAAAATAGCATTAAACTTTGAGGACGGAGTAACCCGATTTATAGATAGTTTACCCAATGAAACCGTCGCAGAAACGGCCTATCGTGTTGGGATAAACATTCCGTTAGATTGTGCCGATGGCGCATGTGGTACTTGTAAATGTAAAATGAGATCTGGAAGCTTTGATGCAGGAGACTATATCGAAGAAGCCTTGTCAGATGAAGAAGCTGCAGCAGGTTTTGCCCTTGCTTGTCAGGTAAGACCAGAATCAGATCTTGTAGTGGATATTTTGGCTAGTTCTGCTGCCTGTAAAGTTAAATCTACGGCAGTAACGACCGTAATTAAAGAATTGAACAAGTTATCTTCAGAAATCTATCAATTAAAATTGCAAGCTTCAGATAACAGTTCTTTCGAATTTCTTCCGGGACAATACGTAAATATTGAAGTTCCGGGAACAGCACTGACCAGATCATATTCTTTCAGTTCACAACCGGGTACTACAGAAGGTGAATTTTTAATCAAATTAGTTCCCGGGGGATTGATGAGTAGCTATCTGAAAGATTTGGCAACCGAGGGAACCGAATTAAACATCGTAACTCCTTTGGGAAGTTTTTATCTGAGAGATGTCCAACGCGAATTAATTTTTATTGCTGGCGGAACTGGAATTGCTCCTTTTATGGCGATGCTTGAAAAATTAAAAGCGGAAAATAACACTACTCCTGTGCATTTGTTTTATGGTGCAACAACCGGAGAGAACGTTGTGGAATTAGAACGATTGAAAGCATTCAGTGAAATCATGCCTTTGCAAATTTTTACTTGTACGTCAGATGAAGCGGCAGAAGGTCATGATAAAGGATTCGTTACCCAATGGATAAACAAAGATATTCTAGGAGAAACAGCCTATGATATTTATATCTGTGGTCCAAATGCAATGGTGGAAGCAGTTAAAACAACACTGCAGAAAGAGGATATTAATCATGTTAATTTTTACATGGAGAAATTTGTTCCAACGGGACAAGAAAGTGTACAATTATAATTTAGTAAAGGATAAAAATGCTTCACCCTAATAGATTTTCAGCTAAAGTTGCCATTGTTACTGGCGCCGCTCAAGGAATAGGAAAAACGGTTGCCTTGCAACTGTTAGCCGAAGGTGCTTCGGTGGTAATGGTCGACCGCTCTCCATTGGTCAATGAGATCGCTTCACAATTGAGCGAAGAGCAAAAGAATAGAACACTTCCTGTTATCGCAGATTTGGAAACATTCAAAGGGTTTCAGTCAGTTGTTCAACAGGCGGTAGAGAAATTTAACAAAATAGATATTTTGATTAATAATGTAGGAGGTACAATCTGGATGAAACCTTTTGCTACTTACGAAGAAGATCAGATTGAAAAAGAAATTCGTCGTTCCCTTTTCCCGACACTTTGGGGATGCCGGGCAGTACTTCCGGTGATGTTGGATCAAAAAGCAGGGGTCATTGTAAATGTTTCTTCTGTGGCAACCCGAGGAATTAACAGGGTGCCTTATGCTGCTGCAAAAGGAGGGGTCAATGCACTGACAGCTGCGATGGCTTTTGAATATGCTGAAAAAAACATTCGAGTGAATGCAGTTGCACCTGGCGGAACTGAAGCTCCGGAACGATTGATTCCCCGTAATGAAACTCCTGATTCAGAACAGGAAAAAATATGGCGACAAGAAGTGGCGGATCAAACGACCGAATCAAGTTTAATGAAACGCTACGGAACCATTGAAGAACAAACTTCGGCCATACTTTTTTTGGCATCAGACGAAGCTTCTTATATCACAGGAATTACGATTCCGGTTGCAGGTGGTGATTTAGGTTAACCAAAAAATGAAACAATGTCAAAAATAAAAACACATAATACGCCATTGAATTACGTATTTGATGATTTCAAGAAAGAGCAAACAATCGTTTTTTCTAATTCATTGGGGACCGATTTAAGCATGTGGGATAAACAAGTGGGGTTGTTGGGGCTCGAATTTAATGTGCTTCGATATGACACCCGGGGTCATGGTAAAAGTGAGGTTCCAGAAGGAGAATATTCCATCGAAATGCTGGGAAAGGATGTCTTGGAATTACTGGATTATCTGAAGATTGATAAAGTAAATTTCTGTGGATTATCCATTGGTGGATTAACCGGACAATGGTTAGGCATTCATGCACCGGAACGCTTACATAAACTGATTCTTTCTAATACCGCCACCAAAATCGGAAATGAGGAAGGATGGAATAACCGCATCGAAACGGTTCGGCAAAATGGGTTGAACAGTATTGTTTCAGGAACACAGGAACGCTGGTTCACACCTGGGTTTGTCACTGAAAACAAAGTGGTTGTAGACGATGTTTTGTCTGTTTTTGTAAAAACACCTTTAGACGGATATATGTCGTGCTGTGCTGCCGTTCGGGATGCTGATTTTACTGAGGAAGTTTCAAAAATTCCAGTACCTACCTTAATCATTTCAGGAACGGAAGACGCTGTTACTACGGTAGAAGATGCTAAATTTTTCAAAGATAAAATTCCAAATGTGACTTTGTTTTCAGTAGAAGCGGCTCATATTTCGAATATTGAAAAAGCTACCGATTTTACCAGACTATTGGCTGAATTTATTAAAAATTAGAAATGACTATGCAGAAATGAGCATAGCGGACATTTGTTGCAATTTCGAATGAGGCCAGGCTGATTACTTAAGATCTATAAAAAAACAATAATTAAAAATATATGAAAACAGTTCCACAAATAACAACCGAACAAGCCGCTGCATTAGTAAAAGACGGAGACACTTTATTGCAAGGAGGTTTTGGTATGACAGGAAATCCTGTTCATTTAATGGATGCTTTATCGAAAACGCAAACCAAAAATATCACTTTCATTGGGAACAATGTAGGAGAAGCAGGAATCGGTGGCGGACGTTTGTTGCGAAACGGACAATTGAAAAAAATGATTGGTTCTTTTTTTACCAGTAATCCGGAAGCTGTCAAAGCAGCCCAAGACGGAATTGTAGAATATGAATTGATTCCTCAGGGAACTTTGGCGGAAGCCTTACGAGCAGGAGGTGCAGGAATAGGAGGTTTTTATACGCCGACCGCTGCCGGAACGCCAATCGCAGAAGGTAAAGAAACGAAGGTTATTGACGGTGTTGAACAGGTTTTTGTAAAAGGGATTCGTGGAAACGTTGCCTTTATCAGAGCTTGGAAAGCCGATACTGCTGGGAATTTAACGTATCGTATGACAGAACAAAACTTCAATCGTGCGATGGCTACCGCTGCTGATTTGGTTATTGCCGAAGTCGAAGAGATTGTACCTGAAGGAACTTTGGATCCCAATTACATTCACACGCCAGGCTGCTATATTGATTATTTAGTTCAGGCCACACTTACATTAGAGGACTTAGGTTCATCGGCATCAGTGAGTAAAGGTAAAAAAGTGAGTGAGGATCGTATGAATATCGCTAAACGCGCCTTGCAGGAACTGAAAAAAGGAGATGTGGTTAATTTGGGTATCGGGATTCCGACTTTAGTTGCCGATTTAATTACGCCAGAGCATGGGGTTATTTTGCATACCGAAAACGGAATGTTAGGCGTTGGTCCGGAACCCGCAGATGGAGGAGGAGCCATGGACTATCCGGTTAATGCCGGGAAGATTCCAGTGACCGCTTTACCGGGGAGCAGCTATTTTGATAGTGCAGAATCCTTTGCCATGATACGTGGAAAACATGTTGATATCGCTATAATGGGAGGGTTAGAGGTAGATGAAGATGCTAATTTGGCCAATTGGGCTGTTCCAGGACAGCCTTTATTGGGTGTAGGAGGCGCGATGGATTTGGCCTCTGGTGCAAAAACGCTGATCATCACAATGAATCACAACAACAGGGACGGAAGTTCTAAGGTGGTGCCTAGTTGTAAATTACCTCTGACTACCTTGCATTCTGTGGATATGGTTATTACGGAATTAGCCGTTTTCAAATACATTAACAACAAACTGACATTAACAGAATTAATGCCGGGAGCAACTTTAGAAGAAGTTCGTGAAAAAACAGAAGCGACATTTGTCGAACAACTGTCTTCAAAACATATTGTTGGGATAGAAGTATAAGCTTTTTTCTATTCTGATAAGCTAACATAAAATAAACAGATGTTCAATAAATTAGTGCGATACAGTATTGGTTCTGATTTGATTATTTATGGTTTTAAATGCATCATAGGTTTTTTGATTGGTTACCAATTGTATCTGGGTTTTCCAGAATATGAATTGTATTGGACCTTACTTTCGATTATTCTGGTGATTTCGCCGGAAGCCAAGGACGCACATCGATTGTCTATTGAAAGGTTTAAATCAAATTTAATCGGTTCCGGTATAGGATTGATTTGTTTTCTTATTCATGATCCAAACATTTACATGGTGGTATTAGGAATTATTCTTTCGATTGCCACTTGTTATTTGTTTAATCTGATGACTGTGGCGCGAACAGCAATTGTAGCACTGATTATTGTGTTAATTCATGAACAGACACAAATCTCGTGGTTAGCAGCGGTGGAACGTTTTATATCGGTAACAACAGGATGTTTTATTGGCTTATCGATAACCGTTGTTACCACGTCCATTATCAACTATTTGAGGAAAAAAGCAAATCTTCCCGAGCAGGATTTAACAATTTTAAAATTTAAAAAATGAGTACAGAAGCGTATATAATTGATGGAATCAGAACGCCAATAGGCAGCTTTGGCGGGACATTATCTGCTGTGAGAGCAGATGATTTGGCAGCCATCGTCATAAAAGAATTGGTCGATCGAAATCCAAATATTCCCCCTGATGCAATTGACGATGTCATTTTAGGATGTCACAATCAGGCGGGAGAAGATAATCGCAATGTGGCCCGTATGGCGTCATTATTGGCAGGATTACCAGTTACCGTTCCCGGAGAAACCGTTAACCGTTTATGTGCATCAGGAATGTCTGCCATAATCGGGGCATCAAGAGCAATCAAAGCAGGAGATGGTGATATTTTTATTGCCGGTGGAGTTGAGCACATGACGCATGGTCCAATGGTGATTTCGAAATCATCAAAAGCGTATGGAACAGACTCAAAGATGGAAGATTCCAGTTTTGGATGGCGTTTTGTAAATCCAAAAATGAAACAAATGTACGGTACAGATCCGATGGGAATTACAGCTGAAAATCTAGTGGATTTATACGATATAAGTCGTGAAGATCAGGATGTTTTTGCTTACAATTCACAAATGAAAGCAACCAAAGCACAAGAAAATGGTGTGTTGGCCCAAGAAATTATACCCGTTAGTATTCCGCAACGAAAAGGGGAACCTGTTGTTTTTTCTAAAGATGAATTTGTAAGATCTTCTACAACTTTAGAAACCTTGGCTAAACTGAAACCGGCTTTCAAAGCAGAAGGAACGGTTACGGCAGGAAATGCATCGGGACTGAATGACGGAGCAGCAGCGACTTTTATTGCTTCTGGAGAGGCTGTAAAAAAATACAATTTGAAACCATTGGCACGAATTGTAAGTTCAGCGGTTGTGGGTGTTGAACCTCGCATTATGGGAATAGGTCCTGTTACAGCCACGCAAAAAGCTTTGGCGAAAGCCGGATTGACATTACATGATATTGATATTATTGAATTGAATGAAGCCTTTGCAGCTCAAGGTTTGGCATGCACAAGAGCTTTGGGGCTTCAGGACAATGATGCGAGAGTTAACGTAAACGGAGGAGCCATTGCGTTAGGTCATCCGTTGGGGATGTCGGGAACCCGAATCGTACATAGCGCAGCTTTATCCTTGCAACGTTTAGAAAAAAGATATGCTTTGGCAACCATGTGTATTGGTGTCGGGCAAGGTTATGCTGTAATTATTGAGCGAGTTTAAATTTTATAAACGCTCACAATCTAAATAATTTCCTGATGAGCAAAAAAAAGGACATACTCGAGGCTGCCCTAAAGCTATTCACAGAAAATGGGGAAAGGGCGACATCTACAAAATCGATCGCTTCTGAGGCAGAAACTTCAGAAGCATTGATTTTTAGGCATTTTGGTACTAAAGATAAATTACTGGAGGAAATTATCAAAAATGGGTACCAAGAAGCCACAAAATTGATAGGGAACTATTTAAATGACGAAAACGGATTGGACTACATTCTGAAAATTGTTGAGGTTCCGCAAATTTTGGTCGATGCCCATCCGGATTTTTGGGAAATGCAGCATAAAATTATTGCGCTTAATTCGCTTTCCCAAAAGTACCATGATGCTTTTATGAAACCGTGTTACGAAAAATTAAAGTTAGCTTTTTCGCAATTGCATTATGAAAACCCAACTTTGGAAGCCGAATTATTACTTATTTATATTGACGGAATGTGGAAACATTTTGCATCTCAACAAATGGATTCAAAAACGGAAAGTGACTTAATAAAACTATTACAACAAAAATATTGTGAGTTGAGGTAGGAATATCAGTCTTTTGGTGCAAACCAGATAAATAAAAACAGTTGCAGGAACTTAATCTCGCAACTGTTTTTTATTTTTATCAGAGTTTGATGATTTATATTTTAAAATGGTGTTTTAGCTTATAATTCCCAACCTAATAAAAGAACTCGCTACGTTCCCGAGCGTTGTGAATTGCTTTCAAAATTGTATTTTAGCTTATAATTCCCAACACTATTTTTTTTATTAAAAAGTTTGTTGTGTTGTGAATTGCTTTCAAAATTGTATTTTAGCTTATAATTCCCAACTAGCCTGTAAATTTTCTTGTTGATGCTCTGTTGTGAATTGCTTTCAAAATTGTATTTTAGCTTATAATTCCCAACTCTTTAATTTGATTGAAGTTTTCTGTAATGTTGTGAATTGCTTTCAAAATTGTATTTTAGCTTATAATTCCCAACAAAAATATCGGTCAGGAAGACATCTACAATGTTGTGAATTGCTTTCAAAATTGTATTTTAGTTTATAATTCCCAACCAACTTGGCAAACCATAATACCGTTTCGTGGTTGTGAATTGCTTTCAAAATTGTATTTTAGCTTATAATTCCCAACCATCATTTCGGTTTGCATTAGGTCTTTTTGTTGTGAATTGCTTTCAAAATTGTATTTTAGCTTATAATTCCCAACAAGGAAGAATCCGAGTATTTTAAAGCAAATGTTGTGAATTGCTTTCAAAATTGTATTTTAGCTTATAATTCCCAACAGTTCTGATTTTAGAAATCAAACACATGATGTTGTGAATTGCTTTCAAAATTGTATTTTAGCTTATAATTCCCAACGGAAATGTTGCACATTTAAACGAGCCTTATGTTGTGAATTGCTTTCAAAATTGTATTTTAGCTTATAATTCCCAACAAGGAAGAGTCCGAGTATTTTAAAGCAAATGTTGTGAATTGCTTTCAAAATTGTATTTTAGCTTATAATTCCCAACGCTAAAGCCTCGCAACAATACGACGAATTAGTTGTGAATTGCTTTCAAAATTGTATTTTAGCTTATAATTCCCAACCTTTAACAGCAACGGAACTGTCGCGCCTAGTTGTGAATTGCTTTCAAAATTGTATTTTAGCTTATAATTCCCAACCGGTTAGAGCTTTTGTGTTCTGAATCGCTTGTTGTGAATTGCTTTCAAAATTGTATTTTAGCTTATAATTCCCAACCCACGGTAAAACACCAGACGGCAGAGTGCAGTTGTGAATTGCTTTCAAAATTGTATTTTAGCTTATAATTCCCAACTTTCCAAACTGGCAATATCATTTACTTGCTGTTGTGAATTGCTTTCAAAATTGTATTTTAGCTTATAATTCCCAACAGCAATTGAGAATAAAACTCTTGGAGATTTGTTGTGAATTGCTTTCAAAATTGTATTTTAGCTTATAATTCCCAACATCCATTTATACAAGCGGGTTTGGCTGGTGTTGTGAATTGCTTTCAAAATTGTATTTTAGCTTATAATTCCCAACATACCGCGATCTAATCGTTTGATATCTTGGTAGTTATGAGCTTATTTTGAAACAGAAAAGGAATGGGTTTTATTTACTGGTGTTCAGAGGGTTATGTGTTTTTTTAATCCTATTAAACTAAAATAATTCTAATTGCTGCGAAGGTTTATCCGTTTCTACTGGTTTTTTTCCGTAAAAAAGCTCCATCATCCCAAATTGTTTGTCGGTTATTTGCATCACACCAATTTTGCCGTGTTCGGGTAAGTTGTTTTTTATTCTTTTGGTGTGGACTTCAGAATTTTCTCTGCTGGCACAAAAACGCATATAGATAGAAAATTGAAACATAGAAAAGCCATCGTCTAATAGTTTCTTGCGAAAAGCACCAGCTATTTTACGTTCCTTTCGGGTTTCGGTGGGCAGGTCAAAAAATACTAATATCCACAAACTTCTATATTGGTTTAAACGAGTGTAATATTCGTCATACATAAACAGGGTATAAAATTTTCCGTGCTGTTCCCTCAAAACATTCGTGTAAAGAATGCGTGGTTCTACTCATGGCAACCATCAACGGACTATTTTTTCCGTCAATGTAAACATCCATACTGGCAATACTCAACAAATGTTTTTTGATGTTGACAGTTAGTTCTTCAAACGAATCTTCCGTTTCCAAAATGTGACTCACGATTAAATCTACATAGGGTCGGTAAGGTTCCATAATATCATCCGCAAGACAATAAGCATTGTATTTGTTGCGATGAAAAATACCTAACGTTGGTAACATACCGGAACTGACAATCGCTCTGGCGGTAATAGCTCTAAGAATGGCATAGCCATAATTCAACAAATTATTAGGTGCCATTGCTTTCTGTCCTCTAGTAAAATTTTCTATTGGAAAGAGGTTTTGCCAATAATAAAGTGCCGCTCGCGATTCATGGTTGAGTGCATCTCCTGAGCTGACTTCTTTTGCCCAAATTTCCATTTTTCGCATCGGAATTCCTTTTTCCTTGAGTAATCCTGCCTGGTTCATGATTTTAGAGCTTATGGTTTGCTGCCACAAATTCTTTTTGAGCGGTACAGAAGCATTAATTTGATTTTTGAACCGTTCTGATTGCTCGGTGTGCCCATTGAGAGGCATTAACAAACCAACAGGTAAATGGTATTGGTCACAATTGATTAAAGCCACATTGTTATACGTCAATTTTTCGAGCAAACCATTAGTAATCGTGATTTGTTGATTTTCCAAAACGATAACGCCAATATCTTCAATAGCCACAGTTTTGGTTTCTTGCTCCTTGTCAGGATAAGAGATTACAATTTGCTCATTTTTAGTGCTCAAATAAGCAGGGTTGGCGAAGAAAAGGGTACGCTTTATCATAGCTAATATTCTCCTAGTTGAACAATTTGACCTAAATGATTGATACGGACTTTGACTATCCCCTCAAAATAGGGTAAACTTTTTATTGATTTGTATGTTATATCTTTTAGTTCTTTTACGTCATTTATTCCTGTTTCTAAATGATGTCTAAATACGTAATCTCTAACAGAAGTATTACCGTACTCTACTTTTGAAAATTTTTGAACTCGGAATAAATTTTTACTCACTATTTCTTTATTAATTGGATTATGAATATCAATATCTTTCGGATTGAAATTTTTGGAAGGAAATATAAAAAACTCGTTTTGCTTCATGGAAAAAAGAAATTTCCATCCTTTTTCGTGATTTTTATTGATAATAGATAATCCTAGATTATTACGAGTTACGGCATCAAAAAAAGAAATTACCTCATCTTGTAAATTACCTTTTTCATCTTTGTAAATAGCGACATGATGATTATTCCCAGTACTGACAAAATCAGCAGGAATTGGATTGCCGTTTTCGTCTAAAATTTCGTTTCCAAGGTGATCCTTTTTAGTATGTAAAGCTTGTGCATTGCTCACGCCACTAATGGTAACTCTCTTGATAGCTATTCCTTTTTCTTTATTTTGCCAAATTGGATTTTCGTCCAGGTTTACAAAAGCTTTTTTTGCATCTCCATTAAATTCATTTAAACGATTTTGAAGAATAGCTTTTAATCCAGTATCAATTACTTTGTCAATTTTTAAATCAGGTGTAATATCTTTCCTGATGGTGTAATTGTCCTCAAACCAAACTGTTTTTACTTTTTCAGGTATAATTTCTGTTTTCTCGGCATCTAAATAAATTGGGTTTTTAGCCAAAGTATTTTTTCCGGTAAAAGCCTTTTTTGGGTCGTTGTCATTTGCAGCTAAACGATTCAATAATGCTTCACGATATTGTTTTTTAGCTACTTTTGTGATGTATTCTTTTGTGAAATTGGCACCAATTTTTTCCTCTTTGGTTACATATTGTTGAAGTTTTCCATAAACAGTTTCTTTGTGTAATTGTCCGCGAGGAGTGAGTTGTATTTTCTCATTATTACCATTTTTCATTTTGGTAATATTTTTGTTTTTTGTAACTACCTTGTTCTTGGCTTTATATGAAATTAAAATGCTTTCCAATTGCTTTTTTGCTTCTTCTCTAAAGTTAGGCATAGGAGCTATAAAACGTAGTTTATTATTCTTGTCTCTCTTTAAATATTTAGATTCTATCCCTAAAATGGATTCACCTTTTTTGTTATTTATATCTCGAGCATTCAAATTATTCAAATACTGAATATAAGCAGGTTTGGTGAAGGCAACTGTAATGGCATCCATAGCATGATGACGATGGTCGTTTCGTTTGCTCCAATCTTGAATTTTGTATAAACGTTCTCCGTTTTTACCTTCTTCTTCTTTAGTTAATCCCAATTTATGATATTTATCCCAGTTTAGTTCTTTCATTACATCCACTAATTCCCAGTCTTCGCGCAATTTATCTGTTACACTTCCAATTGTAGCGGTTACATTTCGCGAAACTTCTAAAAGGATTTCTTTTGCTTTTTTTGCTATATATTGTGTTTCTCTTAATTGACGGTCGATAAAACCTTCCGGAATTTCATTATCTGCCATCAAGAGCTTACTTTGTTTGGTGCGGCTTATTTTTCCAAACAAACCTTTTATTCTTTTTTGATATTGGTCAAATTCCTCAGGAGAAAGTTTTTCTTGTAAAAATGAATAAGCCGTTTTATTGCTTTTATCAATATTTAGTTGGCGTTCACAAACAGTTTTATTCGAGAAACTATCGTCAAATAATCTTGATTTTGGTATGATGTGTTCAATATCATATTCTTTAGAAAAAAGCTTTGAAGGTTCAATCGGTTTTCCTGTGTAAAGTGAAATACCATCAGATTCTTTCCAAAGTTTATAACGGATTATGTCGTTTCTGGTTACACGGTGGATTCCAAATTCTGCGTGTAATAATTTCCTGATTTGTTCATGCTCAGCTGTGCTTTTGTTAATTGCTTTGGTCATTTCACTACGTTGTTCGTTGTTGTTTTTCAACTCACGAGCTAATTCAACTCGAATTTCATCCGGTTTTCCCATACGTGGGTCTGCTATAATAGCATTTATCACATTAATCATTTGATTAAGGATTTTTTCTACCACTGGATTTCGTAAACTGTTTTTTTTGAGCAATGCTAAGGTATCTTTTAGTACTCTATCGTTATTTTGCTCTGTGGTTAATGATGACGAATGATTGTAGCCAGCCATTAAACAAGCTTTGTCATAAATTTGTCCATCCATCAAATGAGGTAATATTTTTTTGATAGCTTTGGCACTCAAACTACCGTAGTCCGCTTGTAGATTTATATTTAAAAGAAAGGGAATGTGATTTTCTTTGAAACCAAATTTACTCATCAAACTTTTCTTTAAAAAATCATCATCTTCTGCTGAATACAACAAATGCCATAATTGATAATAAGGTTGTTTGTCGAAATTATTGCCTTGAATGTTCGGGTCAAAATCTAAAATATTAGTGCTGATATTTAAAGATTCAAATATTGGAACGACAGCTTCTTTTATTTCTAAAGATTTCATTTTAAAAAAATCCATTTCATATCCTTCCACTTCAAGTATTTTTTCAAAAGCTTTATAAATAGAAGTATTGGTTCTGTTGCCTTCAATTTTTTTGAAATTAACGGTATGAGTTCCTTTTTTTAGTTCGCAAAAAGTTAACATTTGAGCATCTGTCATGCTTTCTTTAAACAATAATTCTTGAGCAATATTTTTTTTCAAGTCTTCGTCTAAAAGAAAAATTTCTTTTGTAGTTTCGTTTTTAACTACAATATTATTGATGTTTTGCCAAATCCTGAATTCCTGAAATAATGGAGATGATTTAGGAATGGCTTTATGTCCTTTTTCAAATTCACAATGACTGATTAAATGTTTTTGTGATTTTAATTTTCGTTGATAAAAAATTGTAATGTCACGAACTTCTGATTTCAGTTTGTCATTTAATTCGGGATGGTATTTGGCTTGGGTTTCCCATATTCGCTCAAATTCATCCAAATAGTCCTGACGATAGAATACTTGATTTTTTAGTTTTGAATGAGTATTATTTTGAAGTTGTTTGTATTGAAATTGTCCGACAGTTTCTTTGTTGAAGTATAATTCCTTGCTTCGGTCGCTGATCGCGCCAAGATATCCGCTAGACTGGTTGATTTGATTATTTATTTCAGTAATTACAAAAGCTAAAACTTTCAAATCAAGTTCATTTATTAAAGCTTCATTTCTCCATTTATAATGTTGTAATTTGGTTTCGTCTCGACTTCCCTTGTTTTCTGCTAATTCTATTTTTAAATCTCTTGTAAAATATTGATAAGTTTGCGCTCTTGATTTTCCTTGAATGTCTTCCAGTAATTGCTTTTTTATTTTTTCCGAATGAAATTGATTTTGAAAATGTACAATTTTTTCTAATTCCTTTTGCAAATCAGATCTATAGAAATCAGGAATGTATTTACCACCATTAGATAATGAATTGAAAACCCATTGTCCTGGAGTTAAATTGTTTTCGAAAAGTGTCGTTGCGATAGTCATTCCGTCAATTGCTTCACCTTCTTCGGCAGTTTTTGCTTTTCTGCTACTTTTATATCCACGTTTTTTATTAAGCATTAGTAAAACTTGAACTAATTCTTCTGTGGTTATAGCTTCGGTTGCTGATTTGGCTCTTAATTTATAAGATGAAAAGGTAGTTTCTTTTCCCGTTTCTGCATAAACAAAATCAGTAGGAATGAATTTTATCTTGCTAAAAGTCTCTAGTAAAGCATCTCTTCTTTGTTTAAAACGTTGTAAACCTCTTCGTGCTCCACGTTTCAAAGTTCTATCTGCATTAATGGAAATTGTATTACCTTTTTTAAAGTCAGCTTCCTCGTCTGTGGTGAGTGGAACTATGCGGACCCCTGTATTTATTATTGCTGATACTTCATCACTATTTTCTGCTTCATTGATAAACGACCATCCTATCGATGTTGTCCCTAAATCCAATCCCAATATTTTCTTCATTTATATTTTTTTAGATGATTTTACGTAATAAAAAAAATTATCTTGAAATTTAATCAAAAGAAAATTAACTGCTTTACGGAAAACCTCAATAGAATATTAAAACTTTTGTTGTATACTTGCATTACAATTTTGAAGCAATTCACAATAAGGATTATTCCGTTGTGAAAACATTCAAAGCGGCCTCACAAGGGTCGCTTTTTTTTGTAAAATAAGGAAGTAGGGGGTGACTTTATTCTTTTGCGGAGATTTAAAAGAATATTTTGATAGCCTTAATAAAACTATTACAACAGAAATATTGTGAGTTGAGGTAGGAGCATCAGTCTTTTGGTGCAAACCAGATAAATAAAAACAGTTGCAGGAACTTAATCTCGCAACTGTTTTTTATTTTAACTAATAATCAAAACGTTTAAAAGCTTCTATGGCTTCATATTCGGCTAGGCCTAAATCATCATAGAGTTTCGCTGTATTTTTGTTGCGATCTTCCGCTCGTACCCAAAATTCTCTGGAGTCATTCCCCTGGAACATTACTCGATCTTTTTGGGATTGATGGAATAAAATAGCATGCCTTTTTAACAAAACCTCGTCCGGACTTAAAGGAACTGCCATATCGATCTCATGGATATCCCATTCGTGCCAAGCACCTCTGTACAACCATAACCAACAATCATCCATATAAGGTTTTGATTTTAGTTCGGCCATTGCAGCAAATATCGCATTCAGACAGACTTCATGGGTACCGTGTGGATCAGCCAAATCTCCGGCAGCAAAGACCTGATGCGGTTTTATTTGGTCAATAATGCCTTTGACTATAGCTATATCTTCCAGTCCTAATGGGTTTTTCTTTACAAGGCCTGTTTCATAAAATGGAAGGTCCAGAAAGTGTGTGTTTTCATCTTTTAATCCGATATATCTTGTAGCGGCATAGGACTCTCTTCTTCTGATCAACCCTTTTAGTTTTCGAACTTCAAGAGAGTCTATCTGATTTTCAGTTTTGTTATTTAAAAAATCAATAACTGATTGAAAATTAATATCACTGTTTGTTGTGCCAATAAAATCATTGCAGACTTCAGCAAATTTTAAGGCTTCATCATCTGTAACGGCAATGTTTCCAGAAGTTTGGTAGACCACATGAACCTCATGTCCTTGTTTGATTAATTTCGAGAATGTTCCTCCCATGGATATCACATCATCATCAGGATGCGGGCTAAAAAGGATTACTCTCTTTTTGGCTGGATTTGCTCTTTCCGGTCTGTGGGATTCATCTGTATTGGGTTTTCCGCCCGGCCATCCAGTAATGGTGTGCTGCAATACATTGAACATGTTAATATTCAAATCATAAGCAGAACCTTCCTGTGCCAAAAGATCTGACATTCCATTGTTGTTGTAGTCTCTGTCAGTCAGTTTTAAAATCGATTGATTTGTTTTTTGGCATAGCCAAACAATCGCTTTACTTTTTAATGCCTGGGTCCAAATACATTCTCCAACCAACCATGGCGTTTCAAATCGGGTTAACTCTGATGCAGCAGATTGGTCTAAAACGAAAGTAGCATTAGTGTGGTTTTGCAAAAATGTCGCAGGAACTTCAGAACTGATATCACCCTGAATAGTTCTCCTTATAATGGAAGCTTTGTTTTGGCCCCAAGCCATCAGCACAATTCTTTTGGATCTCAGAATTGTTGAAACACCCATCGTAATTGCTCTTTTAGGAACATTATCAAGACCATTGAAATCAGAAGATGCATCGACTCTGGTAATATGATCCAAAGTAATAATTCTGGTTCCTGAATTGATATGTGAACCTGGTTCGTTAAAACCCACGTGACCTGTACGGCCAATTCCTAGTAATTGAAAATCAAGTCCTCCCGCATTTTTTATTTTTACTTCATAGTCAACACAGTATTGATTTAGGTTTTCGATAGCAACGGTACCATCAGGAATATTGATGTTTTCCGGATTGATATCAATATGAGTAAAAAGATGCTGATGCATGAAATAATGATAACTTTGGTGGTTCTCCTTGGACATTGGATAATATTCATCCAAGTTAAAAGTGATAACATTACTAAAGCTTAGACCTTCCTCTTTATGCATACGAACCAATTCCTCATAGACCTTAATGGGAGAGGAACCGGTAGCCAAACCAAGGACACAGGATTTGTTTTTGGCTTGTTTTTCTCTAATTAATGCTGCGATTTCCTGCGCAACAATTTTTGAAGCTTCCACAGAATTTTTGAAAATTTCATTGTGAATTTTTTCGAATCTCGTTTCTTCAAATTTACCGGCACTTTTATAGCTGATGTCAGGTTTAATTTCTAAAACACTTTTCATTGTAATTTTTATTTGAGTTAGTTATGTTGTTATTTTTTTGATCAGCATTTTTATGTTGCTTGTTTAAATCGGATTATAATTCAAGGTTTCTATTTTTGAGAGGCTATCATCAAACTTGACAAAACTGGCCGGAAAACCGGGTTTTATTTTGCCCAATTGATTTTCCATATTGATGGCGCTTGCCACACGAGAAGTAGCCATTTTAACCGCTTCATCAGCAGATACATTTAAATGGTGGAAAGCGTTTTGAACAGCTTCCATCATCGAAATACTGGCACCGGCCAAATTTCCTTCTTCATTTCTGTAAAAACCATTCTCCAGATGAATCTCAAAATCTTCCCATTTAAATTTGGAAATTTTGCGCCCTAAAAAGGCGGCATCACTGATTAAAAAGAATTTATCTTTCTTTAGTTTATATGCTATTCTTGCGGCGGCATAATCACAATGGGCACCGTCTAAAATGACAGGGGCATAGACAGCTTCATTTTCGAAAGTTGCGCCAACCAAACCAGGTTCCCGATGACCAAATTGAGTCATGGCGTTAAACAAATGAGTAACCAATTTAATTCCTTTCGAGAAATAATATTGAGCTTGTTTGTAGGTCATCGTTGAATGTCCCGCAGAGATAACAATTCCACTCTCTAAAAGCATATCCAGTTGTTCGTCAGTAAAACATTCCGGGGCAATCGTTATAACTTTTATCACGTCTTTACCGTAACGGATGATTTCTTCCAACTCAGAATTGGTTGGTAAACGAACCTGATTGATACTGTGGGCACCACGTTTTAAGGGGCTCAAAAATGGTCCTTCTAAATGCATGCCGATTACTCCGTTATTGTGTTTTGCCTTATAGTTTTGAACAGCCTCAATTCCTTTAAGAATTGCTTCATTAGAAGAAGAGATTAGACAAGGAAGCACATGGGTAGTTCCATATTTCAAACTGCTGAGATAAATATCCTGAATAGTTTCTTCTGTTGGAGTTTGGCTAAAATAATGCTTTTCGCCACCATTTATTTGGATGTCAATAAAACCCGCTGAAATATGGCTCCCCTGTAAATCAATTAACGGAATATCATTAGGGATTTCTTTTTGCACCGAAACGATTAATCCATTTTCTATAATAATGGCGCCATTAGTAATTATTTCATCTCCAGTATGTACAATCCCGTTAACAATAGCATTTTTCATTTCTTATAGTTTAATTGTGTTTAACTTATTTCTGTTTAAAAAAGTGTAATCTTACTGGTTTATTTTTTGATTACTTTTTTACTAATTGTAGTTTTTGAGTCACTTACTTGTAAAAGATATATTCCATCGGCTTGATTTTCAAGTGAAAATTGTACTTCTTTGGTATCCATATTATCTAGTGTCATCTGGCGAATGAGTTTACCCGATAAATTAGATATTTTAGCAGTAACTTGTTCTTTCGCATTATTAATGGTAACCTTCAATAAATCATTCGTCGGATTAGGTTCTAAAGTAATATTCAATTCAGAATCTATGTTATCTTCTCCATTCAAAATTGCACTTGATACAGAGTTATTATTGATTTTAATTAGACTACCAGTACGCTTAGCGGATTGGCCGGGAGTATTCGGGATAAATACATCAGTACCACTAGATAACCAATTCAGACTGAATCGTGCAAAATACATTTGATATGTGGAACTTTCCCCATTTTCATAATAGATTCCAAGTGTTCCATCAGGCAATACCGTTAAACTGGAATAAGCAGAAGCTCCTGGGAAAATTGTTTTTCTGATGGGCCATGTCGCTCCTTCATCAGTGCTCATTAATACAGATACATTACTTCTGTTTCCAGCAAAGGGAATGGTGTGTAGCAAACGGTTTTTATCGTATCCGTCTAAAGTTGACGTGTAGCGTATAAAGTCACCATCACAATTTGGATCGGTAATATTAGGTTGATTGTATGCAGTACCCCACGAAACGCCTTTATTGGTTGATATATTAAATCGGCGTGTTCCCGAATTGCGAATACTCATCATTAGATTACCATTGTTTAGTTCTACAATTTTGGCTTCGTCACCTCCTGTTTCGGCAATACCTGTAGAAGTTATCCAAGTGATGCCACCGTCAGTACTTGAAATCATGTAATTATTGATTCCTCCACTTGATTCTCTGACGCAAATGGCTGCCACAATACGTCCATCTCTTAATTGATGTGCTCTACCTGAAGCTACAAATACTCCTAACCAATTTTGGGTAATAGGATTGTTGCAATTGGCACCATAAATTTGATTGGTGATATCGACTGGTGCACCCCAGGTAACTCCGTTATCAGTGCTCTGCAATATTTTATTTTAATTGGATTTGTTGGAGTTGAAGCAAAGAAACCTAAATCAGCAGCAAGTAAACAAATCAAATCACCAGTTGCATTATCCACAACCAATGCGGCATCTCCAACCCCTGTTGGCGCACCAAAATTAGCAATGGTTACTGGATCAGACCATGTTTTTCCATTATCTGTACTGCGACGGACCACAGGATCAATTTTTGCGGCTAAGTCTCCGGCATGATTCCATCTTTTGTCAGTTACGGTTACTAATGAGCCATCTGCTGCTGTTATGATAGCTGGGATACGATAATTTGACGACCCGGCATCTCCAGGAGTGAATAAAAGGGTATTAGTCAATAAAATTAGCCTGCTACCAGAAACGGTACTGGCAACGGTATTATAAAATATCGAATTAGCTAGGATTGATTCACAGCTTGCGTCCAATAGATTTCCTTCAGTTGCTCCGGAAGCTACATCGTATGTAATCCAAAGGTAGTTATCTCCAGAGGTTAATGTTTGTGATCCATTAACGGATAAGTTACCTGCAGCTGGAGTTACAGTTCCAAATAATGTAGCGGTTCCTGTATTAAAAATAGAATTAGTTCCGCTTGAGTAAATTTTGATATTGGTAACATCAGAGATGTTAGTCGTCCCGTTCATGGTAAAGTTTAAAGCGTTTACAGTAAGCGGATTTATGGTTCCGTTTGTTGTAATTTTTACAGCAATAATACGTTGGCTCGTATCGCCAATTCCCGTAGGCAGTTCGGTTTGGATTAAGGAAACCGAATTGATTTGCATACTATTTGTCTGCGCTATTACCGTGGCTCCACCATTTAAAGTACCGGGATGGTTATGGCCTGAAATATCGGGAACAGTAAGTCCGTTTACATTTTCAAAGTCCCATGCGGCTAATAAATTAGCTTCAGAGCCAGTCACAATGGCTATTTTATCAGCGGTAATTTCAGCGGATGTTAATGCTTTGTTCCAAAAACGGATGTCGTCTATCTGAGCATTCATATAAGAAGCAAAATTACTAAGTGTACCAAAGAGTAAATTTCCGGTATTAGAAACCGTGTTTATTCCTCCAATATTTGTTGTTGTTTTAGTTTGTTGTAAAGTTCCGTCAACATAAATTTTGCAGCTGGTAGTAGCTACATCAACAACCATTGCAAGATGATGCCAGGAATTATTAGAGATATTTGTTGTACCATAAGGAGGGCCTGCTGCACCGCCGCTTGTTGTTAAATTAACTCCAAATTGACCTCCACCCGAAGATGAATTATTGATAAACTCGTAACCAATTCCTGAACCGTTAGGTCTTTTACTCAGAATACGTTTAGAGAAATCGGCGGTTTTGATTCGGCAGGTAACAGTTAAACTTTGTCCTGCGGCCAAATTGAAATCGGCATGATTGGCAACAGACATGTAATCATTGATACCATCTAAAGACAAAATCATCGGAAAAGCATTCGATACGGTTGGTGTTCCAAAAAGAGTTCCCGAATGGTTGTTACCCGAAACATCAGGAACAGTAGCACCATTGATGTTTTCAAAATCCCAAGCTGCAAGAAGGTTCGCAGTCGGACCATTTACAACTGTGGTCATGTCAGCTATCAGCTCTGCAGCGGTCATTGCTTTATTCCAAACCCGGATATCATCAATTTGCCCTGCCCATTTGAAATTGTTATTAGTGTCAGATGTGGCTCCTATAACAAAGTTTAGAGCATTGGAAAAATCAGAAGAAATGGATGTGAAGGTTTTCCCGGTATTGGCTAAAACACCATCCACATAACCATAGACGGTTCTGTTACTGGAAGCATCTAATACCAATGCGATATGATGCCAATTTCCATCAGCAATGGAATTTGTAGAATAGCCTGCCGTACTTATACTGTTAGGGGTACCAGTGCCTTGCATATTCATCGCAAACTTACCGGCATTTGTACCATTGCCGGTCCAAAATTCATATCCGTTGCCAGAAGCTCCATTTCTTTTAGCAAAAATGCGAGGAGTTCCGCTTGTAGTGGTTGTTTTTATCCAACAACTGATTGTTTTATTCTCGCCAGAGCCAAAATCTAAATCGGTATGATCAGTTACCGTCATATAAGTACTGGTTCCATTAAGGTTTAAGACCTTACCACTTTGTGCTTTTAGGTTATTACCGTATAAACACATAAAAAACAAACAAAAAGAAAGTAATACATTTTTCATATTTTTTAATATTTGGTTAAAATTGGTTAGTAAAGCGTAAGATTATAATCAGGAACGATTTTTGGCTAATTGACGGTAATCGAGCTTAACTGTCTTTTAAATACTCATTAAGCAGTTGCAAACAATACCATTCCTGTCGTGGTAAGTGAAAAGGTCCTTTGAACAAGTTTCCTTTTGCCGTTTGGGCAATGGTTCCATCTTTATGTAAATATCCAAACCATTCTCCGTTTTCTCTATCATGGAATTTACCGTAGGAATAGTCATGTACCATTTTATGCCATCTGGCATATTTTTCATTTCCAGTCATAGTGTAGGCCAGTAATGTCGCGATAATGACTTCATTATGAGGCCACCAAAATTTCATATCCTGCCAGTATTCCTGAACTGGTTTATTATAGACATCACGGAAATATAAAATACCTCCATGTTCTGCATCCCATCCGCGTTCCCACATATAATCAAGCATTTTACAACCCAGTTCAATTAAATGAGGATCATTATTGCGGTATTTTGCTTCATGCAAGATAAACCAGGCTCCTTCTATGGCATGCCCTGGATTCAAGGTGCGGCCATCAATATGATCAATAATAGAACCATCCGGCGCTACCTGTTCCATCACACATTTAATGTCGTCTTTTACAAAATCGGTTTCAATTTCTGCAATCCATTTGCTTATCCATTCGTTACAACGAGAATCTCCTATATTTTCTCGTAACTGTTGTGCTGTATTAATCATAATCATAGGAGTGCCAATTCCTTTTGATGGTCGGTTAGAAGTAAATTTGGGTTGCAGCAAACCGGGAGTAGTGGCGTACTCGATACATTTTCCGAATAGAAAACGTGCTTTTTCGGCAGCTGCTTCGTCTCCGCTGGCTTTTGCGTAAGCTGAATTTGCGATAACGGCAAAAGTTTCAGAAAAATAATAACGACGTTTGCGTATCGGTTGTCCATCTCGGGTTACGTGAAAGAACATTTGTCCATCTGTATCAAAACAATGCTTGTTCAGAAAATCAATACCAGTTTTCGAACCTTCCAACCATTCTTGTTTTGGGGCTACCGTATTGTAAAGGGTAGCTAACATCCAGGAAGCACGACCTTGTATCCAAACGGCTTTGTCATCATCAATCAAAGTTCCGTCTTTATCACGCATTAATAAATAACCTCCAAACTCGGTATCAATAGAACGCGGAAACCAAAAAGGCACTGTGTCATTTAGCAATTGATTCTGATAAAAATCTTTTAAATTCAGAAGATCTGTTTTTGAATAGCTCATTTTTTAAAGTATGTTTTGTAACTGGTATTTTTAATTTGTACCAGATGTTAATTTTTTTTTTCTCGTTTAGCCAGTAATAATAGGGTTGACTGTTTTTTAGTTTTCAGCTGTAGGATTCAGTTCCAGTTTAAAAGTAGAACAGGGCAAACCGGCTTCATTAACCAAATTTGCATTGGTGAACGCTTTCCAGGCATATAAAACCGTCCTGATTTTTTCATCTTTCGGAACATTAATAATCACCTGATTTTTATTTATTGTTGCCTTGCTTTGAAGGCGAATTCCCTTGTCGTTTACTAATTCAAAACCAATTAATTCCTTTTGGTCTGAGGTGGTTAATTGTTTGGCAAATGCAAATGAAATCTGGATAGTGCCTTTTTTCTGAATGGCTTTTAAAGGGTTGGGGCCATTGGCAATGACAGGTTTTCCATAAGTGTAATGCAAAGCCAGAAGAGCCAATCGATCAGCCACTTCTTTTTTCTTTATCGGATGAACATTTAAAGAATCACCATAATCCATACTAATGGCCATACCGCTGTTTGGTATTTTATTTTGTATTTTATTTTGGGCATCTCTGAATGCGGGCCAACTTGGTCGGTCGATACTTGATAATTGCACATAATAGAAAGGAAAATCTGCTGCCCAGGCTTTACGCCAACTTTGCACCAATACCGGCATCAGATGCTCATACAAATCAACATTATGGGTATTGCTTTCTCCTTGGTACCAAATCACACCTTTTATCGGGAAGTTTGTAAAGGCTTCAACAGCTGCTTCAAAATTGTACGCGGGATCATAAGGATGACGTTGTTTTGGATTTGTTGCATTTTTCAAATTCAGATTGGCGCGCTCTCTAACCCAAGGCATGATAAAATCCGATTTACGCCAGTTGGTTAAAACATCGACCACTTTATCATCATGTTCCAATGTTTTTCTGTCAATCCAGGATTCTATTGGTGATCCGCCAACAGCAACTTGAATTAAACCTATGGGCACATTTTCTTTCTGGCCTATGTTTTTTCCAAAGTAATAAGCAATGGCCGAAAAATCTTTGGCACTTATTGAATCACAAACTGACCAACTTCCGGAAAAGAATTCCTGCTGATTGGTTTTTTCCAGCGAAATCGAGTCCCAAGCCGTTTCATCAGTCTCACGGATTGCTTTGGCATGGAACAGTCTAATAGGGGAATTTTCAATTATTTTTTTTGCCTCTGCCAAACCATTTTCTGAATTTTTAAGTTGAAAGGCCATATTCGATTGTCCGGAACAAAACCAAACATCACCCAGCAGAATATTTTTTAGAACGATGCTTGTTCCTTTAGATTGAATTGTCATTTCATAAGGTCCGCCTTGTGTCATAGCAGCGAAAGTAATTCTCCATTTTCCGTGTTTATCAGCAGTGGTGGCTTTTTTTTGTTTTTTAAAAGTCACCTCAATACTATCACCTCCATTTGCGGTTCCGTATACAGCAATAGTTTGATTGCGTTGCAAAACCATGTTGTCAGTGAAAACAGCAGCTAATTTTAGTCCGCCATAATTTTGTGTGATGGCCTCATAAACGGTTTTAGCCAAAATAGTTGCTCCTTCTTTTGTTGGGTGCAAAGCATCAGGAAAAAGGTCCGGACGCTTGTATAGCTTTTCATGAAAATCAATTAAATCTACCTGATTTGCTTTTGCAATGTTTGGTATATGGGATTGAATTTGCCAAAACCAATCTCTGGTTCCCGACTTGAATCGGGGATGCTCATTAAAAATGGGTGTTAATTGGCAGATGTAAATTTTTACAGCCGGATTTTGTTTTTTTAGGGCATCCAATAGCCAGGCGTAGTCGGCATCAAATTCCTCTTTATAATTAGGCCAATTTCGGGGATCGGTATCATTTAAACCCAAATGAATAATGGCAATGTCCGGTCTGTAAGCAATGGCATCAGCACATGCTTTTGTATTAGTGTAAGGCGTACTTCCTTTTCTCAAAAGTGTTGCGCCGCTATGTCCAAAATTTTTCACCTCATATTTTTCACCCATCAGCATTTGAAGCTGAGAAGGATAGGATTCATTTGTAGCATCAGATAAGAGATAACCCGCTGTTACGGAATCTCCAATACAGGCCACTTTAAGGATTGCTTTTTGTGCAACCGACTCAAAATGAAAGGCTACTGAAATGAAAAAGACCAATAAAAATAGATTCCTTTTTATCGTATTCATGTTTTTATTTTTCAGAAATTATCAAAAAAATAGGCGCAAATTATCCCTCAAGGCGGAACACAAGGCTCCGCCTCAACAGATAAAAACAAACCCAACTAAAAAACCACTTAAACTAATTAACTGATGCTAAAAGATTTTATGCATCAACAAAATCATTCACTTTTGGACGAAGAAAACTGATTTGAACCAGTAATGCAATCACAACAACCGCCGCCATTAGTGCAAAACCATAGCCTAGAGTTCCGCTATCTGATGATTTACCTAATAGTGAAGTTACTAATGCACCACAACCAACTCCGGTCATATTTAGGACACCATAGGCTGTCGCCCGGTGTTTTGAAGAAACAAACTGACATATAATAGGCATGTTATTGGCATCAAACATTCCGTAACCTATACCAAAGCAAAGTGCCGCTCCCACCACATGGAATAATGAATGTCCAAAACCTATTAGTAATAATGCAGGTATTGTTAAACTTAGCCCGATGGCACTGGTGTAAACCCTGCCTCTGATGTTTTTTTGAACCCATTTGTCTGATAAAATGCCGCCAAAAATAACGCCCAATAATGATGAGAATGATATGGTGATGGTAGCTATAGGTCCAGCCTGTTCCATCGGGATTGCTAAGTTTTCTGAAAATAGGGTAGGTAGCCAGTTTTTAGTGGCCCAGCCCGGTAAGCTTATAATTGCAAAATAGAATAAGATAATCCAAAAAGAGATATTGGTAAATAACAAAGCCAAACCTTTAAAAAGAGGTGTTTTTTGATTGGTTCCTATTATATCTAAATCAATAGGTTTTACCTCAGCAACTTTTTGTTCTCTTAATAAGAATACCAAAACGAAAGCATAAATAACACCAGCCATTCCAAAATAATGAAAAGTAGTATGCCAGGAATAAGTTGCGGCGATTGTTGCTCCAAAACCTCCTAAAGCAGAACCAACATAAAGTCCGGTCATGTGAATTCCAATAGCGAGTGATCTTGTCTTTTGCTGATGGTAGTCGGCTATGAGAGATAAACCGGCAGGGATATAAAGGGCTTCACTTACTCCCATAAGTGCTCTTAACCAATACACCTGATTGTAAGTGCTGGCATAACCCATGGCATAAGTTACTGCTGACCAAACAAATAAACTTCCTACAATTAACCATTTTCTGTTTAATTTGTCTGCGATTATACCGGATATAGGACTCATTAAAGCATAAATCCAAAGGAATATGGCCATTAAACGTCCAAAATTTTCGCCGGATACTAATTCAGGGATGTCGGCTTCCATTGACGGACGCATAGTAGCCAGCATTTGTCTGTCCATGTAGTTTAACAATGCTACAAGCCATAGCAAGCCTACTACTACCCAAGGATAATACTTAGAATTTTTCATATTTTATTTTTTTTTTAAAGTTTAGATCTTCTTTTTTCAACATGGAAAAAAGAAAACAAAACCCATTGTATGTGCCTTTATTTAATTGTTCCTAACATGATATCAGGAGTACGAATGCCTGGTTTTATTTCTCCATTTGACAAAACAATTTCGCCATTCCATAGGGAGGCTGTTGTTGTTACATGAGCGAGAAAAGGCAGTTCACCAATCTTAGACCATGAATTGCTAAGGGTATCGTATAACAAGATTCCTTTGTAAAAACCGTCATGAGCAGTGTTCAGTACATTTTTCTCAGCAGCCAGTCTTGCCTTCTCTTCAGGAGAATCGGTTTTTGCAATTTGGGCTAAATAAGTTTCTATTTTATTAAAAACAAGACCATTATCACCACCAACCAGTAAGATGGAATGATTTCCCACAGCCACACCTGCACCAGCTGAAAAATTGGTTGTTTTTTCTCCATCTGAAATGTTGGCACGACTTTCCCAGTTTTGTTTTTTTAGATTAAAAACAAAAGTGGTATTGTGTAAATCACTTATTCCGGAAGGTGTTTTGGTTCTGCCGCCAATCACATAAATATTGGTTCCTTCTTTGTCTTTTTGGGCAACCACAACCGAATTTGCCAAAGGAATGGGTAATTTCGGTAAAGTTTTCCACTCCGGATTGCTACTGTTTAGATCCAGGCTTAAAAACTGATCAGAAGATTTAGTCGATTCATCACCGCCAATGGCGTATACAACATTTTCAATGTGCGTCAAGCCAATATTTGTAATGTGCAACGGAAAATTTGGTAACGATTTTATTACAACCTCATTTTTAGCAGCGTCCCATTTTAAAAGGAAGGCTTTATTTGAAAGTCCATTTTCATTTTCACCACCCACATATACCACACCTGAATTGGTAGCGGTATTTCCGCAATAGGCGATAGGTTCCGGTAATATGTTGTACACCTTTTTATTCCAGCTATAGGTATTGTTGCATTTCTGCAAGACATGAATTTCTTTTGAATAGTGTTTTTTTCCTCCTTCCCAAGGCATTTTATCCTGAAAATTGGCACCTCCGCTAACGATTAAAACATCATTGGTAATACCGTTAATAGCACCCGCAAAACCTAATGATATACTGCCATCAGCATTTTGCAGTTGCGCTGCAGTTTTCCATTCTACCTGATGTATATCTGTTGTTTGTGAAAAGCTTACGGTTGTTGACATAAGAAAAAAAGTAAGGATTAAAGAAAAAATGGATTTATTCATTGTGCTTGTTTTATGATAAAACGAACTGGTATTATTTTGATTTGAAATCTTCAAAATTTAGGCTTTCCACATCTTTTTTGAACAATTCGAATTGGTCAGCACTCATGTTTTTAACAGGCAATCTAAATTCACCTAAATCCAAACCAACTACTTTCATATACGCTTTCCCCACAGAGATTCCGCCATATTTTCCCAGTAAACGAATCATGTTGATTGATTTTTGCTGTAAAGCACGAGCTTTAACCAAATCATTGGTATTGAAAGCATCTATCAAATCGTAATATAATGGAGCAGCATAATTGAATGTACTTCCTACAGCACCTTTGGCACCCAATACCAATGCGGATAACATATTTTCGTCACGTCCCCAAAGCATATCGTATTTTCCTTCTTTATAACTCATGCAACTTTGGAAATCCATAAAATCTTCATGAGTGTATTTGATACCGGCAAAATTCGGAAGCTTACCGTCTAAGGCCTGAACTAAATCAAACATTGGTAAATTTACACCTGTTAATACCGGAATGTGGTAGTAATAGAAAGGCATATTAGGAACACTTTCGGCGACCTGGATACAAGCTTGCGCTAACATGTCTACATTGGCCGGTTTGAAATAAAATGGAGCGGTCATGGAAACGGCATACAACCCGATATCATAAGCATGTTTTGCCAAATCGATACAATCTGCAAGACAGGTTCCACCTAAAAATACCATTACTTTAAAGTCGGGATCACGATTAGAACAATTGGCCCAAGCTTGCGCAACGGCTTTTTTCTCTTGTAAGGTGATAGAAACTCCTTCGCCTGTAGATCCGTTAATAAAAGCACCCGTTATACCGTTTTGTTTTAGAAAAGCATAATAAGCAGGAATCAGGTTGATATCTAATTTTCCATTGCTGTGAAAAGGGGTGAAGGGAGCTGCAATAAGTCCTTGTAAATGTTCAATTTTCATGAGGTATTTTTTTAAATTGTCTTTTTAATGCTGTTGAGTTAGACCGGGAACCTAAATATTCCCGGCTTACTACTGATAATTGATCTCTTAAATCCAGATTTGATTATGGATTTTGAGTAATTTTTGGATTGAAGTTAATCGTGTTTTGGGATATTGGAAACAATACCTTTTTACCAGTCATTGACGGTACAAGATCAGTTCTGTTGAAACGAACGATATCCCACCAAGATTTTCCTTCGAAAGCTAATTCTTTCAAACGCTCTTTTAAAATGATTTCGTCATTAGCTGATTGAGAACCATTTGTAAATGATGCTGAAGCATCTGCTCTTTGCATTACCTGATTCATTTCGGCAGATGGATCCTGACCTAAAGCATTTTTGATTTCTGCTTTCATCAACAAAATATCGGCCCAGCGGTAAATGATGATGTCGCTCACAAATCTTCTTACGGTACCATCAACGATTCCGTTGTATTTCACTAAACCTGTTACCACCGGAAGTGGTCCGTTATACAAAGTTAAATAAGTTGCTGATTTTCTGGTGTCAGTGGTACTAAAGTTAAAACGGGTTATGTCCGGTTGTACTCTGGAAATACCTGCGTTACCTGTACCAACTCCCAAAGTACCAAAAGTTTCAATCGCTGTTGCTGCGGATAATGGGGCAAAGTCACTAGGTCCTACAAACATGAAAGAATTCCAGTTGTCCGATAAGGATGATTGTACATCTGCTAAAGAATAACGAACTGTAAAAAGTATTTCAGCATTTCCTTTATTGGTATAACCAAAAACATCTTTGAAGTTTGGTAATAAAGAGAAACCGGCAGGAATAGTATTAATAGATTCTAATGCTGTGTTTAAATCGGCATTTCCACCAGACAATTGTTTTGCTGTCCATAAATACACATCCGCTTTTAAAGCATAGGCTGATGCGAGTGACATTTGCGATTTATTAATATTTGCATCAGGATAATTGGCTATAGCCAAATCAATATCCGATTTTATAAAAGCAAAGGTTTCTTCAATTGTATTACGAGGTACGATATACTCATTTTGATTGGTGTTTTCTGTTGGTGTAGTCACAATTGGAACGCCACCCCAAGAACGGGCCATAATGAAATAAGCCAAAGCACGCATAGAGTATGCTTGAGCAATATATCTTTTTTGCTCTTTTGCCGTTGTTGGACTAAATGGAATAGTCGGAACATATTTTAAAATCAAATTGGCATGTTGAATTACGGTATACAAACCAGCCCAATCCACATCGATATTTTGAGGAGTCAGGTTGTTATTGTAATAATTCGCATAGTTTAAAGGGGACTGCACGCCACTGGTTATTTCAGCACTTCTGGCACCACCCAATAGATAATAATTTTGTTGGGTTAGTCCTCTAAAAGTAAAGTACATACCGTTTACACCTGCTTTAGCGTCGTCTTCTGTTTTCCAAAAACGGTCAGATGTAATGACGCTTTCAGATTGTAAGTTAAGATCATCTTCACACGAGCTTAATAGTGAAAGACCGGTGAAAAGTATAGAATATAAAAGAATTTTCTTTTTCATGATATTTTGTATTAAAATTTACAAGCTAATGTTTAAACCAAGTATAATATTTCTAGGAACAGGATAAGTACCTTTTGCTCCAGCATCATTCAATCCAAGACTTGAACCACCATCGATTCCTTGTACTTCAGGACTTAAACCGCTGTATTTAGTAAAATAGTATAAATTGCTTCCTGTTAGATAAACTCGTACAGAGGTTAACCAAGCTTTTTCAACGGCTGATTTTGGAAGAGTATAGCCTACGGTAATTTCTCTTATGCATAGATAATCTCCACTCTCGTAGTAACGGCTATTTCCTTGGAACATGTTGGTGTTATAAGCAGCACCACTGGCTTCAGAACGGAATAAGTTGTTTTGATTCGTTTGATCCGCCCAA
Organism: Flavobacterium maritimum; assembly: GCF_040049085.1. Classification (NCBI taxonomy): domain Bacteria; kingdom Pseudomonadati; phylum Bacteroidota; class Flavobacteriia; order Flavobacteriales; family Flavobacteriaceae; genus Flavobacterium; species Flavobacterium maritimum. Next base: position 363,957 of record NZ_JBDLZY010000002.1, on the reverse strand, counting down.
CGGTAACGCGGTACATCGGTAACATCACCCTCTTTTTGCCAAGATTGTAAACTCTCAGCCAATAAGCCGTAATTTCCTTGAAATTGTCCCACAAAACGTGCTCTGGCTTCATTGTAGATTGTAGCTCCCAAAGAGTAATCTGTTCTTACAGTAAAAGAAAATCCTTTATAATCGGCATTCAAATTAAATCCACCTACCAATGTTGGAAACATATTTCCCATGTGTACTCTGTCACGGCTGTCAATGATACCGTTCCCGTCTGCATCTAAGAATACCGCGTCTCCGGCAAATTTCTTACCAGTTGGGTTACCACCTGTCGCACCAGTTTTAGTTACATAAGTATCTCTCGTTGTCAAGTTATAAGCATCAGCTTCAGCTTGAGTAGAAAGAATATACAATTGTTTGTGAGCATAAAAATCTCCAATTTTTTGTCCTTCCTGTAAACCACCTACAAATTTATAAGTACCACTCGCTGCATCCCAAATTTCAGTTCCACCAATTCTGTTGTTTAGGTTTCCGTTAGAAGGCAGTTTTTCAATTACGTTTGTGTTGTGAGAAACATTGGCACCTAAATTAATTTTTAGATCATTTCTGTTGTAAATGTTGGCATTCAATTCTAATTCGTACCCTTTACTTCTTAATCCTCCTAAGTTTGTAAGAACAGTTGAGAAACCACTATTAGAAGGCAATGTCAGATTGGTTAACAAATTAGAGGTTAGTTTATTATAAAAGTCTCCAATGATTCGGATTTTATCATCATTAAATCCTAAATCAAATCCTCCATTTAAAGTTTCTGATTCTTCCCATGTCAAACTTGGATTGGCAATTTGAGAATTTACGATAGCAGATTGTCCATTATAACTATTAGCGATTCCGTTTGTTGTACCGGAATATAATCCGCCTGCCTGGAAATCCCCTAGCGTACCTAAGTTACCGTTTACCCCATAACTTCCACGTAGTTTAAGTGAGGAAACCACTTTTGGCATTGCTGTCCAAAATTTTTCTTCATGCGCATTCCAACCTGCGGATATACCAGGGAAAAATCCGTATTTATTTTCTGGTCCTAAACTGGAAGAACCATCATAACGGAAAGAAGCTGTAGCAAAATACCTGTTTTTGTAATCGTAATTTACACGTCCAAAAACACTATTCAACACTAATCTGGTATTGTTGCTGAATACTGAAACCGGTATTGGAGATGAATCTAAAGTTTGGGCAAGATCCGATGGACTTCCTTTTCCGGAGGCATTGAATGTTTTAACTGTTTTGTCAAATTGAGAAGCACCTAATTTTGCATCAAAATCTCCAATGTTTTCTAATGATTTAACGTATGAAAACACCCCTTCATATTGCATTTGAGAAAGTTGATTACTGAATCTTGTTGCTGGACGAGTGTTATCAACCAAACCGTTGCTTCCACTTAAGAAGGCTTGTTGAAACGTATTTCCATTGTCATTTTCATTATACATTAACAAGGATGGTGTAAAACTTAAATCGTCAGTAATTTTCAAATTACCATCAAACCCCATTTGCAATTTATCATTTTCATTTTCTCCTTTTACCTTGCCCATTTGATACAATGGGTTTCCATTGATATTATTTTGGCCCGGAGCTAAGGTACCGTCTTCCAAATATAGTTTTGTTGTAGGGGAGTTACCTAAATACCTGTTAAAAACAACACTGTTGGCTACCACTTGTTTGTTAGTTGCTTTTGAAAATAATACACGACCATTTACGGTGAAATTATCATATAATTTTAAAGAGGCATTTAATTTACTTGTAAAACGATCATATCCAGTATAAATGGTTATACCATCACCTTTTAAGTATCCGATGCTTAAATCAAAAACACCAGAATCACCACCACCGCTAAAACCTAAATTGTGCGTTTGAGTGATTGCATTTTGAAACAAAACATCATTCCAATCCGTGCTTTTGTACATAATAGTACTGTTAGCATTAAGTGGATCCGTCATTTCTTGCCAACCTTTAGCTTGTAAAGTACTAATCGTAGTTGCATCTAAATTAGATTTTAATAAAGTAGCAAAAGGAGTGTTGTTCAATAAATTATTTCCTGTACCGGCAGGAGTTGCACCGGTTAATTGTCCTAATCTGGCAATACCGGTTGTAGTGGTTAGACCAGCAATTTCGGCTGCATTGTACAGACCTTGACGTTGCAATCTAATGTAGTCTCCAGCATCTAGGAAGTCATACTTTTTTCCTATCTGGCTACTTTGGGTAGAGACATTATAAGTGATTTTAGTTTTTCCTGATTTACCTGTATTTGTTGTGATAATGATAACACCATTAGACGCTCGGGCTCCATAGATTGATGTTGCAGCAGCATCTTTTAATACTTGCAGTGACGCAATGTCAAAAGAGTTGATGTCATCAATTTGAGTACGAATAATTCCGTCCACAATATACAAAGGTGTTGCACCTGACGGATTATCAATAGAAGTACCTCCACGTACGATAACATTAGATGCTTTACCTGGTTGTCCAGAAGAAGTACGGACTACTAATCCTGTTACGTTTCCTTGTAATGATTGAGTTACATTCGAATAAGGAACATTTTCTAAAACTTTTTTATCTAATTTAGAAACTGCCGTACTCAAAGTTTTTCTGTTTTGAGAACCATAACCAACAACGATAACTTCATTCATTTGTTGACCTACTTCTTTTAGAACAATCGTAAGTGGTGAAGTACCAATTGTTACTTCCTGTTCCTGTAGACCAATGTATGAAACGATTAAAGTAGTTACATTATCGGGTACTTCAATGGTAAAATTCCCGTCAAAATCGGTTTGCGTGCTTATAGTACTGCCTTTGGCAACAATATTTACACCAGGCAAAGATTCTCCTTTTTCATTAGTAACCTTACCAGTAACTTTCTTTTGAATTTGGTTTAATTTCTTAGTATTTTCTCCTGTAAACGCAACAGTTTTTACAGTTGGTGCCGCTGCTACTTGTAACGTAAACGCTAAAAGCAATGTGGAGGTTAATTTCATAACTTTCCCGGATTTTGGGGTAAACCTATAGTCTTTAGGCTTACTTTTTGGTAATAATTTCATACTTTTGTAATGGTTTGGTTAATAATAATTTTCTTCAAGGTCTATTTATCTATTCTCCAATCATTATTCCTGTAAACAGGAATTAGCAGCCAGCAATGTTTCCAGCATGTGCTGGCTTTTTTATGGATTATAAATGAATATTTTTGTAAAAATGGTATTCTTAATTGTGTTATAGTTTGTATAACGTAATTCTTAAAATGGTTAATGGTTTTAAGAATGGGTATTCTGGGTTTATTTTTAATGATAATCTTTTTGAACAAAAGTTATTTTGTATCAAAATGATTACGGTCAAAAATACATCCGGAGATTAGCAATTTTAAAATGGAAATCCCTTTTTTGGGAGAGTAAGAAGCGGCAAATTTTTCTCTTAAATCAAAGACTTTTAATTGATGCTTTGTTATGAAAAAAATAGAAAATGAAATAATTATGTAATTGTGTTCTTTTCCGTGCTATTTACTATCACGTTGTAAATATATAAATAAATTTAATAAATACAATACAGTTATTAAATTATTTTAATAATTAAAAAGAGATAGTAAAATTTTAATGTTAATTATTGATTAATGGAGATAACATTTTTTCTTTTATAACACAACAAGCCCCAATAACACCTGCACGACGACCTAATGTCGATTTCTTAAGTTTCATATCACGGTTCACTAAACCTAATGAATATTTTTTTAATGATGCCTGAATAGGCAGAAGAGTATAATCACCCAGTTGGGCAAAATCACCCCCAATAACTAATAAATCGGGGTTGAATATATTAAGTAGAATGGATAAGTAACGTCCCATTTTCTCACTTTGCTTGGTAACCAAATCGACACATAAAGTATCTTCGAGATTTACCGCGCCCGAAATAATGGCATGATGTTGTAAAGCTAATGAAGTATCATCTAGAACTACTTTAGATTGTTTTCCATCTTTTAAAGCGGCTTTAAATTGATTGACTAATGACCAACCGGAAATTTCGGTTTCCAGACATCCCAGTTTACCGCATTGGCACATGATACCATTATCAAAGATAGTACTGTGCCCGAATTCACCGGAATAACCTGATTTGCCGTAATAAAGTTTTCCGTCCGTAATCATTCCTATAGCAACTCCCCAACTGTAATTGACAAATATGATATTTTGCTCATCATCGACCACGCCTTCGGAATATTCTCCAAAAGCCATAGCTCTGGTATCGTTTTCTAAATGAACCGGCAAATCTAATTGTTCTGAGATGATTTCTGTTAAAGGTCTGTTTTCGCTAAAAAAGTAATTATAGCTGAATCCTTCCATTGAATTAATTCGGCCCGAAAAATTGATACAGGCACCTACAATCATCTTTTTTTCGACAGAACTGTCTTCTATAAAGGAATTGATCAGATGACAAAATTCCAATAAAGATTCCTGGCTGTTTTCTAAAACAAAAGAAGCTCCCAATTCGATGCTTACAAACTCATTTTTGATGTTTTGTAATCCAATGGACATATTGGCAATACCAACTTCGACTCCTAAAAAGTATGCGCATGTAGGATTGATGCTGAATAGGGAAGGGCGTCTACCGCCACTATTCGTGATTTTTCCCATATCCAGAACATAACCTTCAGATAATAATTCATTAATAGCTTTAGTAACTGTGGGAACGCTAGACTGCAATTCAGAACTTAATTCTGCAATGGTTGCATTACCGTCGGATAACAATCGTTTGGTAATTGCCTGTCTTAGCATGTGCCACTTTTGACCGGAAAGGCTTTTATCTTTACTAATGTCTAATAAATCTTTTAAACTCATCGTTATACTTCTTAAAAAATTTTAGTGGTATTCATCTACAAACTTACTATAATTTTCTTTTAAACAAGGCTATAAATTTTATTGTTTAAATAGTATTTTTAATAATGAATAATGGGATATGTAATGAAAAAGCCAGTAAATCATATAATTTACTGGCTTTTTTGTTTTAATTGAAAACTTTTTAGTGAAATGCAAAGGCTAATAATCGACTATTTTATAAATGATTAGAATAGCGGTTTTTCCATTTTTATAAAATCAACAGACTATTAAGTTTATAACCGAACCTATTTAAGATTTCCCGCTGATCAATTTTTCATAATCGTCTTGTGTATCAATATCTACGACACCCTTATCAAAGAAAACGGTAACAACATCTTGCTTTCGGCTTTCTATAATTCTTTTTGCTCCAACATCTCCTTTGAGTTGCATCAGTTCTGGAAACACAGTTTTATGGAAAAGCGCCGGAGTTCCAATAATTCCGGCATAAGAACAGGCGGCAATAGGAAGTCCCGATTTGTTTTGGGCATCAATTAGCTGGGTAATAGTGTCGTGCTTCAGATGTGGCTGATCACTAACAAGTATCATTAGACCGTCAACATCAGGATACATTTTTGTCATTGAATCCAGACCTTTTCGTAAAGAACCTGCCATTCCCTCTTCCCAATGCTCATTGATTACCACATTAAGACCTGGAATAGTAAGATTTTCTTTTATCAGATCAGCATTTGAGCCCAATACTACAATCACGGGATACTGTTCAGATTGGCAGGCAATTCTAGCGACACGTGTCAGAAGTGTTGTACCTTCAAACGCTAACAATTGTTTTGGTTTGCCCAATCGACTACTTGAGCCTGCAGCTAAAATTACTATTCCGCAATGTCTGATCTTATAGCTCATTATTGACTTACGATCTCTTTTATTTCGATATCTAATGAATCTCTGGAATGGATAACTTCGTTTTTCATTTTAAGCATACCACCCATTTTTCCGGTCAACACGGCTTGAATCTCAGCGATAATACTCAGCGCAATCTCTTCAGGTGTTTCAGCTCCAATATCCAAACCTGTCGGCCCAAAAATAGTTGCCTTTTTATCTTCATTCAAATAGATACCTTCATTTTGTAATTCTTCCAACATCCTATTTAATTTCTTTTTAGGTCCTAAAATACCTACGTAAGGAATTGAGGCTGCGCATAATGATTTTAACATATAATAATCGCATTTATAACTGTGAGTTACTAAAACAAAGAAGGTACGACTATCATAGGTTAAATATTCCAAGGCGACATCTGGATTACTGATCAAAACTTGGGAGGCTGTGGGGTATCTCTCTTTGTTCGCATGGGTATCTCTTCGGTCCACAATTCTAAAATCCCATCCTAATATATCTGCAAATTTCATTAAAGGAATAGCATCATTTCCAGCTCCTAATACTACTAGTGAAACAGGAGGATGTAAGAACTCAAAAAAAGCGGTTACCGACTCCTCGTCCGATTTGTATTGTTTGAAAACGGATTCACCATTTTCAAGGACTTCCGTTATATCTTTAAAAATGGAGTCCTCAAATTGAGTTAACGGTATTTTGCCGGAAAGAGTTCCATTTTCTTCCAGCAGTAAACAAGTACCATGCTGAAAGTTTTGATTATTATTTAAATCAAATAAAGTGACTAAAACTGCTTTTTGACGAACAGCTAATGCTTTACGCAGTAATTGTATTGGATTTTCTTCTTTTTCGGAATCGATGTATTCAAACAACACTTGTATAACACCTTCACATCCTAAATGGATGCCCATCTCCGAATCATCTTCTTTTGAAGTATCATAAGTAAACAGCGTGTTTTTTTGTTCAGAAATTGCAAATAACGCTTTTTTAAGCGCGTCACCTTCTAAACAACCTCCACTGATGGCGCCTGTAATCCTGCCGTCATGATTGACTAGCATTCGTGCTCCTGGTCTTCTATAAGAGGAGCCATCTAAATGGACGACAGTTACCAGTGCTGATTTTTTATTTTCTTGATTTGCCTGTTCGTATGTTTTAATGATTTCTTGAAGTTCTTTCATGTGAAAAAGTAGTAGGGTTAAAAATAAATAGTTAGGATAATTTAAGATCAAAAGGCATTTTTCTAATGCGTTTACCGGTAACTGAAAATATTGCATTCGCTAAGGCAGGGGCAAAGGGAGGTAAACCTGGTTCGCCAACGCCTTTTATTTTGCCTCCATCTGCAAGAATATGTACTTCGATTTCGGGTGTTTCATGAATTCGTATCATTGGATTATCATGAAAATTACTTTGCTTTATTTTCCCGTTCTCAATAGTTATTGCGGATTTTACAGCAGCGGTCAAAGCCATCACGATAGCACCTTCAATTTGGTTCTTTACATTGTCAGGATTGACCACTTCTCCCAAGTCAATAACAGCAAAAACTTTATCAATTTTTATAGTGTTATCTTTTGCAAGGGAAACTTCAACTACCTGAGCGCATAAGCCCGCAAAGAATTCCCATTGCGCAACGCCTCTGCCTTTGCCTTTTGCTAAAGGTTTATCCCAATTGGAGACTTCCTTTAATTTCAATAAGACTTTCTTGGCATCTGATTCCTTGTTCAGCATTTGCAATCTGAAATCAAAAGGATCTTTATTGATTTTGTGTGCTAATTCATCAATAAAACATTCATGGGCAAAAGCGACAGTAGAACTGGTTACAGACCTCCAGGCGGCTACCGGTACATGAAAATCGGCATAAACATAAGAGGTTTTTATATTTGGAATCTCGTACGCTTGTTCCCCAATTCCTTCGACCATAATGGCATCCACTTTTGATTTATCGAAACTGGAACCTACCGAGTCAAAATAAGAAGGACTTATCACTTTATGTTGAAAAGTAATTAATTCTCCTGTTTTTGAAAAACCGCCTTTCAGCTGCGAAAAAGTCATGGGACGTAAGGCACTATGTTGGGTGGTATCTTCTCTTGACCAAATTACCTTTACCGGCTGGGCTATTTGCTTTGCTATATTGACGGCTTCTATGACATAATCTGAATATAATCTTCTGCCAAATCCACCTCCAATAAATTTGGAATGCAGTTTAATATTCTCTGGTTTTATACCAATATGATTGTGAAGATCATTGGGACCAGAACCGGTAATTGATCCGGGAACTTGTGTTGAAGTCCATATTTCGAGCATCTCCCCACTTACATGCGCTATGCAATTCATTGGTTCCAACGTATGGTGTGCTATCATTGGGGTTTCGTAAAACGATTCGATTGAATTCTCAGGTTCAACTGTAATGGTTTCTACATTTCCTATATTTTTGTCAATGACACCCGCTTCTTTGGAAAGATTTCGCAACTTAGTTTCATAGTCGGATAAATTAAAATTTTCATATCCATGCGTATCCCATTCCACTTTTAATGCTTTCCTGCCTTGGATGGCGGACCAGTAGGATTGGGCAATAACAGCAACTCCGGAATAATGATATTTTCCAACGATTCTTTTGGCTTCCACGACTTTAATGACTCCTGGTATTTTTAAGGTTGCAGAATCATCAAAACTTTTTAAAGTTCCACCGATTACCGGGGATCTGTATACTGTAGCATAGACCATATTGGGTACTTCTACATCTATTCCATATTCGGCTTTTCCAGAAACTTTTAATGGGATATCAGGACGTTGAATTGATTTACCAATGATCTTAAAATCACTTTTATTTTTAAGCTTCGGTTCTTTAGGAAGTTCTAATTTGGAAGCCTCTTCAATTAATTCTCCGTAGGAGAGGTGTTTATCAGGGCCAGCATATACTTTGCCGTTTTCTGCATAACAAGACTCGATTCCAATTCCCCATTTAATGCTGGCCGCCTTGATGAGCATCTCTTTTGCAGCAGCGCCAATTTTCCTGTAATCAGTATAGTTGACTCTGATAGAAGAGCTACCACCTGCAGATTGACCACTGCCAAATTGTTTCTCACCACTGGTTTGAACAATATTTATTTGATCAAGTGAAACTTCTAATTCTTCTGCGATGAGCGCCGGAACCGATTGAAAAGTACCTTGTCCCATTTCAGGTTTAGTGTTGTAGATGGTTATTGTACCGTCTTTCTCAATCTTTATAAAAGGCGTGAAGTTATTAGGGATATCTATAATAAACGCCTTGTTAGCAAAGCCATTAGAAGAGAGCCCTAGCCATAATGCAAAACTTACTTTACCTGTATTTTTAATAAATTGACGTCTTGATACCATTGGGTACGTATTTTAGAATTTATAAATTCTCCTCCAGCAACTAATTTAGCTATCGTATTAATACGCCTGATAGTTTTTTGAAGTTTCTTTTTTAGCTTGTTGTATTTCACCTGGTAAAACGGCTTTATCCTGGTTTCCCCATGAATTTCTGATATAGTTCAAAACATCAGACACTTGTTCATCTGTCAATTCGTTGCCTGGCATTTCTCCATCATAATTGGCACCATTAACCACAATCGGTCCGCGTAATCCAGTTGAAACAATTTTTACTAAGCGATTTTTATCTACTAGATAATCTGATTTTACCAATGTTGGAAAAACCCCTTCTAAACCATTTCCATCCTCCATATGACATGATGCACATTGAGCGCTATAGACAGTTTTACCACGCGAAATGCTTTCTTTTAAATCAAAATTTTGATTAAACGATTGAAGCGCTAATGTCGATAATAAAACTACGACTATTGAGGAAATTATTTTCATTTTGATATAATTTTAAAATTAAACTTTTGTGAGATCGAAAGGAAGCTTTCTGATGCGCTTTCCGGTCAAATCAAATATTGCATTTGTTAAAGCTGGTGCAAATGGAGGTAAACCGGGTTCTCCTACACCTCCGGCATCTGCATCATTCTCCATGATATGCACTTCAATGGGAGGAATATCGGATATACGGGGCATTTTATAACTGTTGAAATTATTTTGTACCGTTTTACCGTCTTTAAAAGTGATTTCATGAATTGTTGCGGCGCCCAAGGCCATAACAATACTACCTTCTACCTGTGCTTTAATAATATCAGGATTTACATACCATCCACAATCAATTACCGCCCAGACCTGATCAATTTTTAGTGGACCACTATTGCTTTTTGAAACCTTCACAATCTGACCTACCGTACTACCAAAACATTCGGTTATGGCAACGCCATATCCTTTGCTTTTATTTTTCCAACCTGAAACCGCTTCTAATTGATCGAGTAATTTACGGCTTCTCTCATCTTGCAGATAGGTTCTTCGGAACGTTATTGGATCTTTCCCTGATTCAGCAGCCAACTCATCGATAAAACTTTCATAAGCAAAACCATTAGTAGATGCATATACAGAACGCCACCACATCGTAGGAATTGGCGTTTCAAAAGGAATGTCAACAATGCTTATGTTTTTGATGTTTTCTAAGTATGGTTTTAATAATCCTTCTGTTGCACTTCTGTTCGGTATATCTTTAGCTCCACCTCTCCAATGATTATTATTTTGACCAGCTATAGATACTTTAAAAGCACTTATTTCATTATTCGAAACAACTCCTTGACAACGGTATGAAACTCCAGGTCTGTATGGTCCTTGGGTGGCATCGTCTTCTCTGGACCAAATAACCTGAACCGGTGCATTGATTTCTTTAGAAATCATTGTGGCTTCATGTGGGTAATCCATAAAGGCTTTTCTACCGAAGCCGCCTCCAAGAAAAGTCATATTCACAATAATTTTTTCTCTCGGGAGTCCTAATTCTTTACTAATATAGTCTTGAACCCATTCAGGGGCTTGTATGGGACCCCATATTTCGACTTTGTCTTTTTGATAATGCGCAATACAATTCAGTGGCTCCATACAACTATGAGATTGATAGGGTGTTGAATAGACCACGTCAATTTTCTTTTCTGCTTTCTGAATAATTGAATTGGGATCTCCTTGTAAATGAAACGAAAGCCCTTCTTGTTTTTGAAGTGCTTCATCCATTCGGAGATAAATTGAGTCAGTACTTAAATGTTCAAATCCAGTATCGTCCCATTCCACTTTTAAGGCTTTTTTTCCTTTCATAGCGGCCCAAACGGAATCCGCAACAACCGCCACACCTTCTCTGAATGTATCGAAAACCCCCATTCGAACTATAAAAACCTGTTTCACTCCAGGAATTTTACGGGTTTCCGAATCATCAAAACTCTTCACTTTGCCACGGAGTCTGGGATTTCGTTCGACCATTGCATAAAGCATTCCCGGGATCATTTTATCGATACCAAAAACGGCTGTACCATTTGTTTTTAGAGGTGTATCCTGTCTTTGAAGTGGTTTTCGAATCAATTTATATTCGGACGTTTTCTTTAAAACGACATTTTTGGGTATGTCAAGTTTTGAAGCCTCCAAGACCAATTCACCATAATGCAATTTTTTACCGCTGGACTTGTGAAATACATTGCCGTCTTCTGCATAGCATTCTGATTCAGAAACGTTCCATTTGTTACTGGCTGCTTTAATTAACATTACCCGTGCAGTTGCACTTAGATTCAAAAGGTTTTTATAGGATCCTCTAATACTGGAACTACCGCCTGTAATTTGATTTCCATACTTCTTATTATCACCCGGAGCGAAAACGATGTTCACTTTATCAAGATCCACATGAAGTTCTTCTGCGATTATTTGCGGGATAGATTGATACACCCCTTGTCCCATCTCCGCTCGGTGGCTATATAGGGTTACTTTTCCTGAAACATCAATATAAATCCATGAATTAAGCTCAATTCCGCGATTCTCAGCATCAATGGCATTGATTAATTCAGCCTCTTTAGCATCGACAGGTAAATAATAACCTAATGTAAGTGCCACGCCTGTTAAACCGGAAAGTTTCAAGAATTTTCGTCGAGATATGTTTTCTACTTTCATAAAGAAATTATGAGGATGATGAATTTAAAATTACTCTTTTGATGGTTTAGTTCCGGATGCTTTTTTGATGGCACGTTTGATACGCGGATAGGTGCCACATCTACAGATATGACCCTGCATAGCAGTATCTATTTCTGCATCAGTAGGAGAAGTATTTTTTGATAATAATGCTGCAGCCGCCATGATTTGACCGGACTGACAATAACCACATTGAGGTACCTGTTCTTCAATCCATGCTTTTTGAACTGGATGAGAGTTGTCTTCGGATAAACCTTCGATCGTAGTTATATTTTTATTCGCAACAGCAGCAACTGGCAAAGAACAGGAACGAACTGGCTGACCGTTTAAATGAACAGTACACGCGCCACATTGTGCAATACCACAACCGTATTTAGTACCTTTTAAACCGACAAAATCTCTGATTGCCCAAAGAAGCGGCATTTGAGGATCTACATCAATTGAATAATCCTTACTATTGATTTTGAGATTAATTACTGCCATATAATATTTTTTTAAGTAAATGAAAATCAGGATTTTTGAACATGCAATTTAATTAATTATTTAACTTGGAACTTATAATATTCAAACAATTGATTACGAAATGCACGTAATTAAGGTGCAGGGGTTCAAAGGTTCAAAGGTTCTGAGGTCCTAAGCTTCTAAGCTTCAAGTTTAATCTAAGTGGCTCAATATCTCAGAGTCTCAGAGTCTCAGAACCTTAGGATCTTAGTACCTCAGAGTCTCAGCCTCTCAGAGTCTCAGCTCTCAACATCAAAGCGACGCCATATCAATTACAAAACGGTAACGAACATCACTTTTGAGCATTCTTTCATAGGCTTCGTTGATATCCTGCATTTTGATTAATTCAATTTCGGATACAATATTGTGTTTCCCACAAAAGTCAAGCATTTCCTGTGTTTCGGCAATACCGCCAATTAAAGAACCGGCAACTGATTTTCTTCCCATAATCATTGGAACAGTATTTAGAATTGGTTCCAAACCACCCAAATAACCTACCAAAACCAAAGTCCCACTAGTGTTTAAAGTGCTTATGTAAGGATTTACATCATGAATATAAGGAACGGTGTCAATAATTAAATCGAATTTTCCATTTACTTCCTTCATGTGATTTTCGTCAGTTGAAATAACAACATGATCCGCACCCAATTCCAAAGCGTCTTTTTCTTTATTTGGTGTTCTTGAAAAAAGGGTTACTTCAGCACCGAGACCTTTGGCCAATTTTATAGCCATGTGTCCTAAGCCGCCTAAACCTACAATGGCAACTTTACTTTCTTTACCAACTTTCCAGTGACGAAGCGGAGACCAAGTGGTTATTCCGGCACACAACAATGGAGCTGTAGCAGCCAAATCAAGATTGGCAGGTACTTTCAAAACGAAATGTTCGTCTACCACAATTTTTTCTGAATAGCCTCCATGTGTCATTCCACCTAAATGTTTATCAGGGCTGCCATACGTCCCAGTCCAGCCGGTTGTGCAATATTGTTCCAAGTCATGTTTACAGTTATCGCAGCTGTGGCAAGAATCTACCAAACACCCTACGGCCGCAAAATCACCCACTTTTAGTTTGGTTACTTCGCTTCCTACTTTGGTCACTTTCCCTACAATTTCGTGACCGGGAACAGCAGGATAAGTCGTGAATCCCCAGTCATTTCTGGCAGTGTGTAAATCGGAGTGACAAACACCGCAATACAAAATTTCGATTTCAATATCTTTAGCAGTAGTATTTCTGCGTTGGATATCCATTTCTTTTAAAGGAGCATCTGCTGCTACCGTACCATAAGCTTTTACTTTAGTTGTTGTATTTGTATCCATTTTTGAATTGGTTTTAATAAATAGTAATACTTAGTGTTTCTGTTTTCTGAATTATTAATTAAATATATTAAATAATTGATTATAAATATATTAAAGTAAATTTTTAGTGTTAAGAAATCAAATATTTCTGAACTTGACAGGACTTACCAAAACGTGTTTTTTGAAGAAATTATTGAAGTAAGTCACCTCATTAAAGCCTAAAGCAAAGGCCACTTCCGATACCGTCCAGGAAGTTTGTTTCAAAAGGATTTTGGCTTCCTGCAATAAACGTTCGGCAATAATTTGTGAAGTGGTTTTATCGGTAGTTTCTTTTATGGCACGGTTCAAATGATTGACATGTACATTTAGTTTTTCTGCAAAATCAGAAGCCGAACGCAGCTGAATACTTTGATGGGTTTCGTCAATAGGAAACTGTCGTTCCAAGAGTTCTAAAAACAAAGTCAAAATCCTTTGCGAAGCATTGAACGACTGCTTATTTTGTGGCGACGAAGGCTGCATTTTCATCGCAAAATGAATAATCTCGCTGATTACCGTACGAAGCACGTCGTATTTATGGATATAATCAGAATCAAGTTCATCAAACATGCGCAGATACACTTCACTCAGCAGTTTTACCTGTTCATCATTGATTTCAAAAACATGATTGCCATCGGGCTGAAAAATGGAATACTGGTTAAGGTTCCCGTACTGATGAAAAAAGGCTTGGTCGAATACACAAAAGAAACCGGTTCGAATACCGTCAGTATGTTCCCATTTATAAGGAATCTGCGGATTAGTAAACACCAATGCCTGTTTTTTTAGTTCAATAACTTTATCGGCATATTCGATTTTGCTTTGGCCAATAAGTAAAGTTATCTTGAAATAATCCCTGCGTTTATACGGCACAGGATTAGCCTGTTCCCCCACATAAGGTTCTAACTTAAACACATTAAAATGCCCTATTTCATTGCGGATGTTTTCGGGCATCCAATCGAATTTTCGTTTGTAAAAATCGGCTATGCTTTCTATGTTGTTCATTTTTTAAAATTGTGAAATTCAAACAATTAATTTTTTACTTTGGGCGTGCCACCATCAGGAAAAGGGGGCCACTCATAGTGTAGTGTATTCGCCCCCTTTCCCTAATGCTGTCCGGCCATCCGCACTACTTCGGTAGTTTGCTTCTGTCCCTCACGCGCAATATCTTTAAAATCGGGTTTTATTTGTCCAATTAGTAATACCATGTTTTTATTTTTATTAGGCAATACTTCGTTTACTATTGGTTTCAGTCTGTTTTTATTTGGAAGGAGTAAGCATATCGATTTTTTTCAACCATTTCTTAACTTCCGTTTCGGCTTCATTTCTCTTTTGCCCTTGAATCACCAAAAGTTTTCCCTCTTTTTCCTTTCCACCTTCTATTGCAAAACCTTCAAGTATTTTACTGTTCGGACAAAGCTCTTTTATGGTTTGGAAACTGCTTCCAATTCCATAACCTGCATTGGTATTAAATGGAATAATTATTTTGCCACTTAAATCATATTGTTTCAAAAATGTTTTCATCGGAGGAGGCAATTTCATTCCCCATGTTGGAAATCCCACAAAAACAACATCATATTTTTCAATGCTGTCAATCTTTGTTTTTAGCGGTGGTAAATAGCCTGTTTCATTTTCTCTCGCTACCTGTTCTACTATTGTTTTATAATCTGTCGGGTATGGTTTTTCCAACTCAAGTGCTATCAAGGTTCCATTCACATTTTTATGAATGATTTCTGCAATAGCTTTTGTATTATTCGTTCGGGATAAATACACAATTAGCACATTTTTATCAGCCGAAGGTTTTTGTGTATCATTATTTTCTTTTGAAAAATTTTGCGATTTTGCACAACCTGACGAAAAGCACATCGTTAGTAGTGTGGCGAGGAAAAATAAGTTTTTCATTTTTTTCAATATTGATTTTTACTTACCAACTCTTTTTTGCAAATGTTCCGGATAGCGTGCTCCTTCAATTTGTATTTGGCTGGCTGCTGCTTCTATTTTTTGCAAATCTGAAGGGGTAAGTACTACGTTAACAGCTCCAATGTTTTCTGACAATCGGTGTAATTTTGTAGTACCGGGAATCGGTGCAATCCAAGGTTTTTGTGCCAACAGCCAAGCCAATGCGATTTGGGCAGGAGTTGCATTTTTTTGTGCAGCAATTGTGTTCAGTAAATCAACCATTATCTGATTGGCTTTGCGGGCATCTTGTGAGAATCGAGGAACGATGTTTCTAAAATCGGTACTGTCGAATGTGGTGTTTTCGTCAATTTTTCCAGTCAGGAAACCTTTCCCTAGCGGACTAAAGGGAACGAAACCGATACCTAATTCTTCAAGTGTCGGAATGATTTCCAGTTCCGGTTCTCTCCACCAAAGTGAGTATTCACTCTGCAATGCCGTTACAGGCTGAACCGCATGAGCACGACGGATGGTCTCCACACCAGCCTCAGAAAGACCAAAGTGTTTTACCTTACCTTCATTGATTAAATCTTGTACGGTTCCAGCCACGTCTTCTATAGGCACATTCGTGTCTACACGGTGTTGGTAAAACAAGTCAATTACATCTGTTTTTAAATATTGTAATGATTTTTCAGCTACCGCTCTAATTCGTTCTGGTCGACTGTCCTGACCTTTACTGGAATCTCCTTCTTTAAATCCGAATTTGGTTGCTATAACGACCTCTTTACGAAAAGGGGCTAGAGCTTCCCCCAGTAATTTTTCATTATCAGCACCATAGGCTTCGGCGGTATCAAAAAATGTTATTCCTTGCTCATACGCTGCTCTAATCAGCTTAACAGCATCTTCTTTATCTGTTGCAGGGCCGTACCCAAAACTGAGTCCCATACAACCTAATCCCAGCGCGGAAACTTCTAATCCGCCATTTCCTAGTTTTCTTTTTTGAATCTCCATATCCTTAATTTTTAAATTAGACGTTGAGGCACTAAGTTTCTGAGATTCTAAGTTTTAAAAAATGGGTTGAAACCTTTTTGAAACTCTTGTGTAGTAATTCCTGATTTTCGAGATAATTTTAATTGTCTACTTAAATATTAGGAGCTTAGAAACTTAGTGTCTTAGCATCTACTTAATTGTAGGATACAAAGGTAGATTAGGACTAGAGCAAAGAATAACGAAAAAGAAACGATAGATTACAAAAATCAAACATTTCTAAATTTCGTAGGGCTTAATTGAACGTGTTTTTTGAAAAAATTATTAAAATGGGTTACTTCGGTAAAACCTAAAGCATAGGCGATTTCAGATACTGACCAGGTGGTTTGTCTCAACAATATCTTGGCTTCTTGTATGACACGCTCGGCAATAATTTGTGAAGTGGTTTTATCAGTAGATTCTTTTATGGCTCTGTTGAGGTGATTCACATGTACATTTAACTTTTCGGCATAGTCAGAAGCAGAGCGTAGGCTTAATATTTGGCGCGGGCTGTCAATAGGGAATTGACGTTCCAATAACTCTAAGAATAAGGTAGAAATACGTTGGGCCGCATTGAGTGGATGTTTGGTTAAATTAGCCGAAGGAGCCATTTTTAAAGCAAAGTGAACAATCTCAAAAACGATGGTTCTAAGGACATCGTATTTATGAACATAATCGGAATTAATTTCCTCAGTCATACGTTCATAGGTCGCAGTTAATGTTTTTAATTGCTCATCAGTGATTTCAAAAACGTGGTTACCGTCCGGCTGAAAAAGGGAATATTGATTGAGGTTTCCGTACTGATGAAAAAAGGCTTGGTCAAAAATGCAAAAGTATCCATGATGAATACTGTCGGTATGCTCCCAACTATACGGAATTTGCGGATTAGAAAATACCAAAGCCTGTTTTTGTAACTGAATCGCTTTATCGGCATACTGGATAGTGCTTTCGCCAACCAATAAGGTTATTTTGAAATAATCTCTTTTTTTATAAGGTACGGGTTTGGTTGTATTACCCGAAAATGGGTCTAATTTAAATATATTAAAATGTCCAATTTCTTTGCGCAAGGCATCGGGCATGAAATCATACTTTCTTTGGTAAAACTCCTCAATTGTTTCGACTTTGTTCATTTAGTAAAATTACGAATTTCAAATAAAAAGATTCTTGCTTTAAAAAAATATTAACGATTAAACTGTTGGGTGTAGCAGGTTAAAAGTAGTTTTATGGATGTATGCCCGTTTGATAATAAAATGTTCTTGTGAAAATGAAAACCCTAGCCCAGATGGAAGCGGCATCCTTTTATAAAATTTTCAGCCTTTTGAGGGCTGGAAATTTTATAAAAGATATAGCGGACAGCTGGAATAAGCTCCTGAAAAGCAACATTAAATTTAGGATTTTAATAATACAATCTAAAATCGAGCAGTTTACAAAGATCATAGTGTTTTTCGAATAGTTCTTCTACTATTTCTACTACATCATCTTGTTTTTGGCATAAGCTAAAAAAAGCTTTGTCGATGGGATTGCTGTTTATGATATTGAATGGCGTACCATAACCCGAAACGGCGCGAGCTCCAGTAATGTCTAAAAAGTATTGTGCTTCTTCTTCGCTTAGGTCTAATACTTTTGCATTGGCAAAATGCAAAATTTTTCCTTTCATTTTTCCTTCGAAGAGTTCAGCTATTTCTTCTATACTATAATAATAGTCATTGATACAAATATTGTTTCCTTTACCTGGCATTACTAAATAGATTATTTCATAACCCTTGAAATTATGATCCTCATACAGCAACGCATTTAAACTTTCTTCCAATCCTTCAATCGTATCGCAAGTTTTATAAATGCTTGTAATGCCTTGTTCAAAGGCCAATTGTTCTAAGTTTCTGACCACCGAAGTAGTGGTTTCTATTTCTACATCGGGAACCGCTTCGAGGCAGAAAATAAATTTATCATGGTCCATCTGCAAATTTTTCTTTCGTCATATCAAAAGAGATTGAAATATAATAAAAATATGCTGATCCCAATCGCTAGGATATCATAAAATAATCACGTAATGGGTAGCTTAGGTTTAGTTATTCAATTGGCTTTCGTTCGGGTATAATGCAATGTATTTGTATTTAAATTAAGAATATGCTAATGAGTTTGTTAATTTTTATGTAATTTTATTACACTTAAATACCTGATATTTATTTAGTTAAGGTTTTGTTTTTTTTACCAGCGATTTTAAGCGGCAAGTTATCGGTTTTTTGATTGTCTTTGGCCTGCACTATTGTAAAAGCATTTAGAGGGAATTGAAAAGAGAAGCTTAAAAAGAAGGGCGTGAAGTTACTATTCCATTACAATAATATAAAATATTTGAACTATGAAAAAGTGCTTTTTTGTTATGCTATTAGTAAGTTTTCAGGTATTTTTTTCCTCGGTTAGTGCGCAACTTAAACCCTCTAACTTTACGTTTTATCCCGATTTGGAAGGAGCGGGTGTCAATGATGTTATCACAGACAAGATGGGTAATGTTTGGTTGGCAACCGATAATGGACTCGTGCGTTATGATGGGTATGAATACAAACGATTTTATCCGGATCCCAATGATCCGAAAACAATGGGCAGTATTTTGACATTTTGTCTTTATGAGGATTACAATGGACATATTTGGATTGGTTGTGTTGATATGCTCAGCGAATACAATCCGTATACAAAATCTTTCAAAAATTATAATTTCTCAAAAGTCATCGGTTTACCTTTTGGCTCACAACCTTTAATAACAACCATAAATGCGGATAACGAAGGAAGGATGTATTTTGGGGTAACAAGTGGTATTGGTATTATCGGTTCCCATGCTATTTTTTATAAAGATAAAAATAGTAAAGAACTCAAACGTCTTGAAGCTCCTTCTAAGATAGATATAAAAAATGTTTATGTTGCTACCACTGATAAGTTAGGAGCTATTTGGATAATCGCTGATAATGGTTTTTTCCGAATTGACAGTAATAAGAATATACATAAAGAGAAATGGCCAATAGGTAAATTTGAGAGTAAGGAACAATACTATAAAACAATTAAAAGCGATAAAAGTGGAAATATATGGTTGACTTCCATCAATGGGATACTTAGCGTCTGGAATCCAAGTTCTGGGAAATTGAAGTCTTATCCAATGAAGCAATTATTCACTAAATTGAATGGTGAATTTATTACGAATGAAATGGAGATAGATTCAAAAGGGAATATCTGGCTTGGCACTAATAATGGCTTAATCTATTTTGACAGAACGAAAGAGCAATTTGAAATATTGAAAGAAAACCCAGATCAAAAAACGGCAAGAGCTAACATTGGTTGTCTGCATTTGGATTCATTCGATAATCTTTGGTTGGGAACCAAATCTCAGGGATTGATTCGATATTTTAATCGGACCGTATTGAAATCCTTTGTGTACAAGCAGGGGGATAAAAACTCCATTACAAATGGTTGGGTGACCAAAATGTTTGAAAACAAGGAAGGGAAAATTTGGATAGTGACCGCGCGTGGAATTAATGTTTTTGACCCAAACAATAATTCTTTAATACCATATCCATTTTCTCAAATTATGCCTGGATTAGATTGGCATGAGGCTGCTGGTTTGTATTCGCCCGAAGAAATTCTTATTAGAGAGAATAATCAATTTTTTTTTCTTTTTAATACCACTAATAAAACCTTTAAAAAAATCAAGCCGGATCCTCGACTGAGTAAAGCATATATTTACAAGCTCTTTAATGACAGTAAAGGAAATCTATGGTATTGCACAAGCGATGGAGCTTTTTTAACAACTAAAAATAATGAAACGCTCCGTCATTTTGATTTGCTGAAGATTTCGGGATCAAATGCTACTAGTAACGAAGTAGTTAATATGTATGAGAGTCCAAAGCATGGATTATGGTTTCTTACCAATAATGGATTGTTTCTGTATAACTATGGTACGGATAAAGTCGAAAGGCATGGATTTGACAAGAAAAAAGGAGATATTTTAAGATCTCAGGATATCAATTCGCTTTATGAGGATGAAGATGGTATCGTTTGGGTTGGTGCTTGGGGTGGTGGTCTTAACAGATACAATATTGAAACCAAGAAAATAAAAACATATACCACGGGTGATGGATTGCCATCTATGAGTATTCAGGGGATTTTACCTGATGAAAAAAATAAGGCAATTTGGCTGAGTACATTTGAAGGGATAAGCAGGTTTAGTATTAAAGAAGAACTATTTAATAATTTTTCTATAGAAGATGGTATTCAGGGGTTACTGTTTGCCGATGGATCTTACCTCAAGACATCAGGAGGGCAACTGATTTTTGGGGGTAATAACGGAATAACAGTTTTTAATCCGGATGATATTGCAAAGAATTCATCACCTCCAAAAGTATTTATAACCGATTTTAAAATTGGAGAACTATCCATTTATAGTAATCTTGATGTGTTAAAAAAGAAGGAATCCAATAAAGCGAAAAACATTGTCCTTAATTTCGATCAAAATAATATAGCTATTGATTACATAGGGATACATTATGCCAATCCAACTAAAAATAAATTTGCTTATAGGCTGGAGAACTATGATGATAACTGGCGCGAAGTAGGAAATATTCGAACTGCCTATTATTATAATTTACCTCCAGGGGACTATGTTTTTCATTTGAAAGTAGCCAACAGTAGTGGTGTTTGGAATGAGTCGGGATCCTCGGTTGCGTTTAGTATCACTCCACCGTGGTGGCTTACCTGGTGGGCGTACACACTTTACGGAATTATCTTTATAGTTCTAGTACTTCTGATAGACCGCTTTCAACGAAAAAGACTCCTGGAAAAAGAGCATGTCTTGGCCAAAGAAAAAGAACTTGCTCATGCCCGTGAAATTGAGAAAGCCTTCAATACACTCAAAACTACTCAAATTCAACTCATTCAATCCGAAAAAATGGCTTCACTTGGTGAGCTTACTGCTGGGATTGCTCATGAAATACAAAACCCCTTGAACTTTGTGAATAATTTCTCTGGAGTCAGTTTGGAATTGATAGACGAAATGCAGGAGGAAATGGATAAAGGCGATACCTCAGAAGCCAATGCAATAGCAGCTGATATCAAACAAAATCTGGAAAAAATAATCTTTCATGGCAAACGTGCCGATGGGATTGTAAAAGGTATGTTACAACATTCCCGAATTAGCTCGGGACAAAAAGAACTAACAGATATTAATGCGCTTGCCGATGAATATTTAAGACTGGCTTATCATGGTTTGCGAGCCAAAGACAAAAGCTTCAATGCAGAACTGGAAACTCATTTTGATCCAAAACTTCCAAAGGTTGACATAATTTCGCAAGACATTGGCCGTGTTTTACTCAACTTGTTTACCAATGCTTTCTATGCCACACACCAAAAACAAAAAACAGCGAATCAAGATTACAAACCAGTTTTATGCGTGACAACAGCTCAAAAAGGGAATTTTATAGAGATTATTGTTAAAGATAATGGTACGGGAATTCCAAATGCAATTAGAGACAAAATAATGCAGCCTTTTTTTACCACAAAGCCCACAGGGGAGGGAACCGGCTTGGGATTGTCATTGAGTTATGATATTGTGGTTAAAGGACATGGAGGCACTATTAATGTTGAAACAGAAGAGGGCAATGGAGCAACCTTTATTATATCATTGCCGATATAATTTATTACTATTTAATTTATCAAATATGAACTTTGATTATATTTTATTAATTATCGTTTTTAGTCATTTGCGAAGAGCATTGCAAAGCAAAATTTTATTGCCTCAAATTGATAAATATTTGGCCATAGGGTTTTGGTTCTCGATTGTACTTCTTATCGCTGGAGTTATTTTAGATTTTGAGAGAGGAATAACTGCCTGGATAGCGCATGCAATGCTATTTACTCTAATCTATTTTTGCCTTACCCAAAAAGAGTTTATATCTGTAAAATCTTTTATTTATTCCATATTACCCTTTGTCGCTTTAAATTTTATAGAAGATTTTACAAAGCTCATTAATTCTCCTTTTCACGAAGAATGGAATAATTATTTTGATACGGCAATCTTTTTTTCAATCGTTTGGTTTTTTGCCATGTTTTTCATTACCAGAAAACAACGCAAAGAAATGGAAAGAGAGCAGTTAAAAGCGATAGAGCTAGAAAAAGAGTTTCTACAGTCTGAAACTTTAAAAGCAAAGTTAGAAATACAAGTAGCTGAGCGGACAGCAGAACTCCTTGGTCAAAAAGAGGAATTGCAAAAAGCACTAGAAGAGCTCAAAACTACACAGGTACAATTAATACAATCCGAAAAAATGGCTTCGCTTGGTGAACTTACCGCAGGGATTGCACATGAAATTCAGAACCCACTAAACTTTGTAAATAATTTTAGTGAAGTGAGTAGTGAATTGTTAGAAGAGATGAATGAGGAAATAGTCAAAGGAGATTTTGAAGAAGTAAAGAACATTGCAAGCGACATCAAAAAAAACTTGGAAAAAATAAACTTTCATGGCAAACGTGCGGATAGTATCGTAAAAGGAATGTTGCAACACAGTCGAATAGGGAATACTATGAAAGAACCCACTAACATCAACAAATTAGCCGATGAATATCTTCGGCTTGCCTATCATGGACTTCGAGCCAAAGACAAAAGTTTCAATGCCGATCTCATTACTGATTTTGATGAAAATCTGCCTAAAATAAATGTGTTGACTCAAGAAATTGGTCGTGTATTACTGAATTTATTCACGAATGCTTTTTATGCGACACATCAAAAGCAGAAAAAATTGGGGGAAACATACAAACCAATGGTTAGTGTGAAGACAGCATTGAAAGATAAAGCAATTGAAATTACGGTAAAAGACAATGGTTTAGGAATTCCGGATGCCATCAAAGACAAAATAATGCAGCCATTCTTTACCACCAAACCCACCGGCGAAGGAACCGGTTTAGGATTGTCATTGAGTTATGATATTGTTGTAAAAGCACATGGAGGGACAATTACCATTGATAGCCGAGAAAATGATTATACTGTCTTTACAATTTTGCTTCCAATTAGATAAAAGTATAAAATTCGAAAATATAATTCGTAAATTTATAAATATGTAAGTAGTTGATAATTAACGGATATTAATTGTTTTTTGAGTAATAGTAACAATTTAAAAACAAGTTTAAATGAAGATACTTGTAGTAGATGATGAAGCCGACATACAACCGCTTTTCTTGCAACATTTTCGTAAAGAATTACGTCATCACGATTTCGAATTCGATTTTGCCCTTTCGGGTGAAGAAGCATTGGAGTATCTTAATGGCCACAGTATGGAAGTGGTGTTAATTTTATCAGATATTAATATGCCAGGTATGAGCGGTATCGATTTATTGTCGAAAATTCGAAACGATTATAAAGATTTTTCCCCCGTTGTCATGATGATTACCGCCGACGGGGACGAAGAAAATTACAAACAGGCTATGGAAAAAGGGGCGAATGATTTTTTGACAAAACCATTGGATTTTAATGTATTAAAAGAGAAACTAAAAAAAATCATGAACAATGGCTAAGATACTTGTAGTTGATGACGAAGCAGATTTAGAGATTTTGGTAAAGCAAAAATTCAGAAAAAAGATTCGGGAAAATGTCTATGAATTCATTTTCGCCCAGAATGGGGAGGAGGCTTTGCAGAAAATTTTGGAACATCCTGACTTGGATATTATATTAAGTGATATTAATATGCCAATAATGGATGGACTAACCTTGTTAAGCAGGTTGCCTGAGGTTAATTCTATGTTGAAAGCAGTTATGGTTTCTGCTTATGGAGACATGCAAAACATACGCACAGCCATGAATAGAGGCGCTTTTGATTTTGTCTGCAAACCAGTTGATTTTGATGATCTGGACTTAACCATGGAAAAAACGATATTGCATGTCAAACAATTGCAGGAAACCATTAAAGCAATCAAGGAAAATAATATTCTCAAAATGTATGTCGATGAAAATGTAATTAATTTTATGGCCAATAAGGAGTTTGAGAGCAGCCTGCTTAAAAATGAATTGTTAGAAGCGACGGTACTTTTTGTTGATGTTTGTGGTTTTACTTCTATAACCGAACAATTTCCGGCAAACAGCGTTGTGAATTTGCTTAACGGATTATTTGATATAATTGTAAAAGAAATCATAGCTCAAGACGGACATGTCGATAAATTTATGGGCGACGCAGTTATGGCTGTTTTTAGAGGAAAATATCATTTGGATAGAGCCATTGATGCTGGACTTGCCTTAAAAAATCAAATCAAAAACATTGAAGAAATTGTAATTGGAGATAAAACATATAAACCGCAAATTTCAATAGGTATTAATTCTGGGGAAATGGTGTCGGGTAATATCGGTTCCGCATCCTTAAAACGTTTTGATTACACCGTTATTGGCGATGCTGTGAACACCGCACAAAGATTACAAAGTGTGGCCAAACCCGGGCAAATTCTTATTTCAGAGGCAGTTTTTAACATTGCAAAAGAATCTTTTAAGTGTGTGGAAAATGGCGAATATGTCTTGAAAAATAAATCTATACCAGTCAACACTTATGAGGTCATTGAATAAATTGTTTAAAGATTCTTTCGGCCATTCAGATTTTTGAGCCACAGACCATAGATCGCATTTGAATTTTATAACATGATTTCATGTTAAATATAATACGAAGTCAATCTGAAAAAAATAATTTTCTATTGGGTGCAATGCAACGTTTCTCTGTATTTATTGGGGTAGAGTAATTTGTGGCGATCAAAGTTTAAAAAAAAAATGAAAAATATTAAGTTGCTAAATCGATTTAGTAAAACTTTTTTATATATTTGCTATGTAAACAAAAAGTTAAATTTATATAATCTACCAATTATGAAAAAAATCACAATGAAAGATATAGCGCTGAAAGCCGATGTTTCGGTTTCAACGGTTTCATTTGTGCTAAATAATATTGGAGAAAAAATGGGGATTAGCACTGCAGTCATCAATAAGGTTTTACTTGTGGCTCAGGACTTAAATTACAAACCCAATATGATTGCGAGTAGTCTTAGAACCGGAGAAACAAGGTCAATCGGACTAATCGTGGAAGACATATCCAATCAGTTCTTTTCTGATTTGGCAAAGGTGGTTGAAGATGAAGCAAGAAGATTAAATTATAGAGTTTTTTATTGTAGTACAGGAGCCGATGACCAACGGGCTGAAGAATTAGTAAACAGTCTTTTGCAGGCAAATGTGGATGGTTTTATTATTGCTCCAACTGAAAAATTAGAGAAAAGTATCGATAATCTTTTAAAAATGCATGTGCCTGTAGTATTGATTGACAGATATTTTCCAGGTCAATTGGTAAGCACTGTGGTAATGGATAATTATGAAGGAGCGTATTTAGTAACAAAAAAAATGATGGATGCCGGTTGTCGACATATTGCTGCTATCAATGTCAACTCTGGAATGATTCAAATGAAATTAAGGGAATCAGGATATGAAAATTTACTAAAAGAGAAGGGAATTTTTGACGAATCCCTTGTGCTTCGGGTTGATTTTCAAGATACTGAGACTGAAAAAATAAGAATAATTAGAGACTTTTTGAAGATGCATCCCCAAATTGACGGGCTATTGTTTCTATCTAATTATTTGGGACTTTGTGGTTTGCAGGCTTTTCGTCAATTGGGAATTGAGATACCAAGAGATATCAGGGTGGCAAGTTTTGATGATCACGATAGTTTTAGATTGCACACTCCTTCGATATCTGTTGTTGCCCAACCGATAGAAGCTATGGCTAAAAAGGCAATTAATCTTCTTGTGGCTCAAATGACCGCAGGAAAGCAACCCGAAATTGAAAACATAATGCTCAAAGGAAATTTTGTTGAAAGGGAATCTGTTTAAAGTTTTTTTTAAACGAATTGCTAAATCGATTTAGTGAAAATACAATGTTTATAAGGATTTATTAGATAAACAGTAATGATTGTGTTAATGAAGTTGAAATATTGGACCAAAAGGGAATTTTAAATAATTAGAATCTGGCGAAACTATTTTTTTATGCAATTTGCTAAATCGATTTAGTGAAAATTTAATGTTCTTGAAAATATACTGAATAAACAATAACGTTTATGTTAATGAATTTAAAATTCAGGTGAATAATCAGGAATAAGCTGTTAGAAATGATAAGCTTATTCATTATGAAAATTTTAATTACTAACCAAAATAAACCATTATGAATTAGAACACTTATGAAAAACACTGAAAAACACACGAATAACAAAAAACTTATGAAAAACAAAAACTTATGAAACAAATATTATTGGTTATAGGACTGGTACTGTTGGGGAGTTTTGGTGCAGCAGCACAAAACCGATCATTATCAGGGATGGTTACAGATACAGAAAATAAAGCGATTATTTCTGCTACCATTAAAGTAAAGGGGAAATCAATTAGCATGATATCAGATGCCGAAGGGAAATTTGAGATGTTGGTTCCGTCTGGAGATATTACGCTAACAGTTTCCTCTATTGGTTATGTTACAAAAGTAGTAGAAGTTGCTTCTGGAGATTCTGAAGTATCGATTGTTTTAGCTCCATCTGTTGAGAATTTAAAGGACGTAGTGATTACTTCATTTGGAGTAAAAAAACAAAAGAAAAGTCTGGGATATGCTGTTGGTGAAGTTAAAGGTGATGACCTGACGAAAACCAAAGAAATTAACTTAGGGAATGCACTTCAAGGAAAAATTGCTGGGGTGAATGTCTCTGCTCCGGTTACAGGTCCATCTGGTTCTAGCCGTGTTGTAATTCGTGGAGCGACTTCTGCTTCCGGACTTAACCAACCTTTGTACGTTGTAGATGGTATTCCTATTGATAACAGTCAACAAGGGAATGCCGGAATGTGGGGAGGAGCAGACAAGGGTGATGGTATGTCTTCATTCAATCCGGATGATATCGCATCTATGTCTGTATTAAAAGGTAGTGCTGCTTCTGCTCTTTACGGGTATAGAGGTTCAAATGGTGTTATCTTGATTACAACCAAAAAAGGAAAAGCCGGTAAGGGAATTGGAGTAGATTTTAGTACAAACTCTACATTTAATACTCCTGTAAATCTTTTGAAATGGCAAGACCAATATGGAGCGGGAGCACCTGTGGATGGCGTTGCTACAAGATTTAGTGATTTACAAGAACTTAGAGATAGCTATTATTTTGCTTGGGGTGATAAATATGACGGAACGCCTTCTTTATCTATCGATGGACAGAATCGACCATATCAGGCGTATGGCAACGACAATGTTGATAATTTTTATAGAACGGGATATTCCTTCACCAACACTTTAGCTTTTTCTGGCGGAAATGATACGACCAATTTCAGATTGTCATTCGGAAATACAAAGGACGAATCAATCATGCCAGGAACAAATTTTGGAAGAAACAACGTTGCCTTGAGTTTGAATTCAACTCCAAATGAAAAAATAAGCGTGGAAGCGAATGCGCAGTATATTTCTGAAAAAAGCCATAATAGACCTTATTTGAATGATTCTCCTAGAAATGCATCTTTCCCTGTTACTTTTATGACTCCAGGAACAGACATTAGATGGTTGAGTAATCCATATGATGAAAACGGAGGGGAATCGGATTATTTAGGTGCGAATGTGTATCATACAAACCCGTATTTCGCTGCAGCTGAAACATTAAATAATGATCTTAGAAAACGTTTTATCGGTTCTGCTAAAGTGAACTATAATATTACTGATAAAGTGTACGCTAAGGCGGTAATTGGTATTGATGATATCAACTATGAGTATACTGAAATTGAGCCAACAGGAATCAACTACAACCCTGGAGGATCAATCGAAAACAGAATAGAGAATCGTTCAGAAGTTAACGGATCTGCTTATTTAGGATATAAAGGCGATGTTGCCAAGGATCTTTCATTGGACGCTTTTGTTGGAGCTAACCGTCAACATAACAGATTCAGTGGTCTTAAAATAAAAGGAAACAACTTTATCGTTCCATTTGAATATTTTTACGGAAACAC
Organism: Flavobacterium maritimum; assembly: GCF_040049085.1. Lineage (NCBI taxonomy): Bacteria > Pseudomonadati > Bacteroidota > Flavobacteriia > Flavobacteriales > Flavobacteriaceae > Flavobacterium > Flavobacterium maritimum. The sequence continues at coordinate 335,427 of NZ_JBDLZY010000002.1, read as the reverse complement.
TATGCCTGACAAATCAGAAGTATTGTTTTCTGAAAGCGAAGTAAACTCTCTTTTTTATTCTGCCGATTTAGGATATAAAAATTATTTGTATCTTAGTTTAACAGGCCGTGAAGACTGGTTCTCTACTTTGGATCCATCAAACAACAGCACCTTTTATCCTTCTGTGAGCACGAGTTTTATTTACTCAGAAGTTATCGATTTACCAGAGTGGATGTCTTATGGTAAGTTTAGAGCAGGTTGGGGTAACGTCGGTGGAGCATTACCGGATGCGTATGCTTTAACACTGACTTATTCTGCGCCAGACGGACAAACAGATTCATTGGGACAACCAATTTTGGGAGTTAATGGGGAAACTGTTCCGAACAAAAATTTACAGCCTTATAATGTGAGTACAATCGAATTTGGTTTCGAAAACACATTCTTCAACAATAGATTTAGTACGGACTTGACTTTTTACAGCAAGAGAACTACTAATGATATAACTGATGCTGATATTTCTCAGGGCTCAGGTTATAGAACGACCAAAATTAACGTGGGAGAAATTCTGAACCAAGGGGTTGAGTTTGCCATTAATGCAAAGGCGGTTAAAACAGATAATTTTTCATGGAATATTGGATATAATTTTGCCTACAATGATAGTGAAGTGATTAGTCTTTCTGACCAAATAACTACTAAGTCTCTTGAAGGAAACAGAGATGCAAGAGCTTCTGTAGTTTTAGAAAAGGGACAACCTTTTGGAGTAATCAAAGCTTACGATTATTTGAGAGATACAAACGGGAATATTGTAATTGGTTCTGATGGCAGATACATGAGAGGAGATTTAATTATTGCCGGACAAGGTGTGGCTCCAACAGCAATGGGTCTTTCGAATGATTTTACATATAAAAATTTCACACTTTCAGTTCTTGTAGATGGTAAATTTGGAGGAGAAATTTATTCAGCAACGAATCAATTAGGAACACGTTGGGGATTATCAGACATTACACTTCCTGGCCGTGAGGGAGGAATTGCCGTAACAGGTACCGACTCTAATGGAAATAGTGTGAATCAACAAGTTTCTGCATATAATTATTGGAGAAGCTATAGTGATGTGACATCAAATTTTGTGTATGATGCTGATTTTGTTAAGCTTAGAGCTATTTCTTTGAACTATAACTTTCCAAAAGAATATCTTACAAAATTGCCATTTCAATCCATTAGCTTAGCATTGTCTGCTCATAATTTGTGGACAATTTATAGTGTGACGCCTAATATCGACCCAGAGTCAAATTATTCAAATAGTAACGCCCAAGGTCTTGAGAGAGCGTCTATGCCTTTGACTAGAAATTATGGTGTAACTCTTAATGTCAAATTCTAATATTAAAAATTGAAAGATGAAAAATAAATATATAAGACTTTTTTGTATCGCAATTGTTAGTGCAATGACATTGACTTCATGTGATAACGGGTTCGAGGAAATGAACACGAATCCAAATGCATTATCAGACCCGGCGCCAAAATCTATGTTTACGCTTGCTGAGATATACATGGATGGACAAGATTATTCTAATACCAGAGGGAACAATGCTTATGCCGCTCAAATGATTCAACATTTTTCTTCATTGGGTGGACCAGGTTCAAAATATACCTATTCTTCTGAGTATTCTGGTTCTCTGTTTGGAGAATCGTACGGGAAAGGACTGAATCAAATTTTTCAGTTAATGTCTGTTTTACCAGATACTCCTGAAAATTCGAATATGATTCAAGCCTGTAGAATCATGAAGGTATTTATGTTCCAAAAATTGACCGACACTTATGGTGAAGTGCCTTACTTCGAGGCTGGTAAAGGATTTAACGGGAATATTTTTGCTCCAAAATACGATACACAGGAAGCAATCTATAACGACCTTTTAAAGGAGTTGGACGAAGCAGGTGATGCATTAGATGCCAATAAAGGATTTGCAGGTAATGCCGATTTGTTTTACCAAAGTGATGTGACCAAATGGAAAAAATTAGCCAACTCATTGATGCTAAGAGTAGCTATGCGTTTGTCTAAAGTTGATCCGGCCAAATCGAAACAATTTGTAGAAAAAGCTTTCGCTAAAGGTGTTTTCAACTCTAATGACGATAGCCTTGTATTGAAACATGAAGCTAATCCTCAAGGAGTTAAAACAAATCCAATTACTTCTTCTTGGGTTAGAAATGACTTGAATGGTGGTGATGGAAATACAAAGTACAGTAAAACTTTTATCGATTTATTGAAAAACAGTAATGATCCCCGTTTAAGAATTTATGCTAAATTGGAAGCTACTGGAGACAACAATCCGGCTAATCAACAAGGGCTTGCTAATGACGCAAAAGAGTTTCCGGGTGGAGATAAAAAGCTTTTCTCTGATCCTAATACTTCTACCGTGTTGCGTCTGGATGCACCTACGTTAATTATGTCTTATGCTGAAGTAGAATTACTATTGGCGGAAGCAGCGGTAAAAGGCTGGAACGTTTCGGGTACAGCACAGCAGCATTATGAAGCTGGGGTAAAAGCAGCTATGCAAGTCCTTACTATTTTTGGAGACAAAGTGCCAGCGGTTACTGATGCTGAATATGACATTTATATCGCGGCTCATCCTTTTAAAGCTTTAGGTAGTGATGCAGAAAAGATAGAACAAATTATCACTCAAAAATGGATTGTTTTGTTGTTTAATGGTTTTGAAGCATACTCAGAGTGGAGAAGAACGGGATATCCTGTTTTAGTTCCGGTGAATGATCCTACTGGCGAAACGGGTGGTACCATTCCAAGACGATTGATTTATGATCAATCGGAGTTGATTACAAATGCGGCCAATTATAAGGAAGCGATACAGCGTCAAGGTTTAGATTTAATGACAACCAGAATTTGGTGGGATAAATAAATCATCATTGATGTAATAATTTATACAAGTCGGGAAGTATTTGTATTCCCGGCTTGTTTTAAAAATGTTTGAATTTCATTAAAGGAAAAAGAACTTTAGATAACAGCAGATTTACAATGTTTTATTGGTTTTTTCGCAAGGGTTACATTGCTGAAAAAAGTAGTGAAATGAGATTAGTAAACTGGTTTGAGTTTTATTCGTTTGATTTCCAAAAATAAAATTGCAACTATTACATTGTTATTTTCAATTGAAACTTATTTGCTACTCATGAAGTGCAAATTAGTTAGCGTTATCAAAATATAGAAGAACGGTTATTACCAAATTTAAGCTGAAAAAAAAAAGGCTGTAGTTTTAAAATAAAAACAGAAGAAAAATGAATTTAAGAAAATCAAACTCCATTCTTTTGGGATCTTTATTGATGTTTGTAGGATTGATAAGCAGTTGTTCTGATAAAAATCAGAGTATTTCGATTGAAATCAATAAAGATTGGCAGTTCAGTGAAGTAGCGAGAAATGATTGGCATCCGGCTTCTGTCCCTGGTGAAGTACATACTGATTTATTGAAAAACAAATTAATACCTGATCCTTTTTACCGTGATAATGAGAAAAAACTGGTTTGGATAGAAAAGAAAGATTGGGAATACAAAACCACCTTTGAAGTGGCCCAAAAAGTATTGGACAAGAAAAGTAATCTATTGGTTTTTGATGGTTTAGATACCTATGCCACGGTTTATTTGAACGATATGCAAATATTAAAAACCGATAATATGTTCCGTCAATGGAATGTTGATGTGAAAGAATATTTGAAAGAGGGAAAAAACGAACTGAGAGTGGTTTTCAAATCGGCTCAAAATGTGGTTGATTCCCTGGCCAAAAAAGATTTTCCATATATGATTCCAGACAACCCAAGAGCTTATGCCCGCAAAGCCCAATATCATTTTGGCTGGGATTGGGGACCAAAATTCACCACCTGTGGAATTTGGAAAGCGGTTAGATTGGAAGCATTCAATGAAAAAGCACCTGAAAAGGAATATATAGCCCCACATAAATATGAATTGGTACAAGAAGCTGATAGCATGGGAAAATCATTTTACTTCGAAATAGATGATAAACCAGTTTATATGAAAGGGGCTAATTATATTCCATCGGATGCATTTCTTTCCAGAGTGACTCATGAAGAATATGATAAAGTAATTGCTACCGCCAAAGATGCTAATATGAACATGCTTCGAGTTTGGGGAGGCGGAATTTATGAGAGTGATTACTTCTATGATTTATGTGATAAAAACGGAATTTATGTTTGGCAGGATTTTATGTTTGCCGGAACGATGGTTCCCGGAGATAAACATTTCTTTGATAATGTAAGAGAAGAAGTGAAATACCAAGTGAAGCGCTTACGTCACCATCCTTCCATTGTGGTTTGGTGCGGAAACAATGAAATTGACGAAGCTTTCAAAAATTGGGGATGGCAAAAAACATTCAAAATGAATCAAAAAGATTCTATTCGATTATGGAATGATTACAAGAGATTGTTTCAGGACAGTATTCCAAAATGGGTGAAAGAGGTAGATCCGCATCGTCCTTATGTGAGCAGTTCCCCTTTATTTGGATGGGGAAAACCACAAAGTATTACCCAAGGCGACAGTCATTATTGGGGAACTTGGTGGGGACTGAAAGATGTTGAAGTTACCCAAAAGAAAACCGGTCGTTTTGTGAGTGAATACGGTATGCAGGCAATGCCTAATTATTCCACAACCAAAAAAATTACGATTGAAGAAGACAGACATTTATATTCGGATGTATTGAAAGCACACCAAAAAGCAGGGAAAGGATTTCATAAACTGAATTCGTATTTGCAGCGCTATTTCAAAGACACAACGAATGTCAAAACGTGGTCGGTAAAAGATTATACGTATCTCACGCAATGTTTGCAATATTATTCTTTTAAAAACATAATTGGAATCCACCGTTCAAAAGCGCCTTATAATATGGGTACACTTTTATGGCAACTCAATGATTGTTGGCCTGTGGCAAGCTGGAGCATCACAGATTACTACAACCGCCAGCCAAAAGCAGCTTGGTATGCTGTGAAAGAAGCGTATAGAGATGATGTGAAACCGGTAGTTGATTTGACACGCCCTATCAATTTGAAGTTAGAAAATCCGGAGATCAAATGGAAAGTGAGCGGTCAAAAAATAGTTCTTAAAGCCAATAAAGATGCTAAATATGTTTGGATAGATATCAAAGAATATACAGGTAGATTGAGTGATAATTATTTTGATTTGAAAGCAGGGCAAGAAAAGACGATTAGTATCGAAAGTCCAATTTCAAAACCCAATATCACGATTACCTCTTTGTATGAAGTGCTGAAGAGAAATAAATAATTTACATTAAATTTTAATAATAGAGATTTTTAAATCGCCTCAAGCTTCAGCTGAAGGAAAATGAATTAATCTGTAGTGGCTTTAGCCAAAATAACATATAAAATGGAGAAGATGAAACAAAATAAATTGTCATTTGCAATTGTTGCTGCGTTAAGTGTATTATTGGTTTTTCCAACCTATTCTCAAGGGAAATCAAATAAAAAAACGGCTGCAAATTACACCCAATATGTGAACCCATACATCGGATCAGGAGGTCACGGACATATTTTTGTAGGTGCCAATGTTCCTTTCAGTGCTGTGCAATTGGGGCCTTCGACAATTTTTGAAGGTTGGGACTGGTGTAGTGCTTACAATTATTCGAGTAACACCATTTTGGGATTTACCCACACCCATTTAAGCGGAACAGGAATCGGTGATTTGAATGATATTCTTCTTTTGCCCGTTACCGGAAAAGTGCCTCTAAAAAAAGCAACCAAAGAAGATGCAAGTGGCTATGGTTCTACATTTTCACATGCTAATGAGAAAGTAAAGCCGGGATATTATAGTGTGAATTTAGACCGTTATAACGTAAAAGCAGAACTGACAACAACAGAAAGAGTTGGTTTTCATAAATATACTTTCAACTCGAAAGAAGAAGCTCATGTATTGTTAGATTTAGCAGATGGAGTGGGATGGGATAGTCCCAAAGAGACTTTTATTAAAAAAATAGGAAACAGAACCTTAGTGGGTTATCGTCATTCTAAAGGATGGGCTGCTGATCAACGTTTGTTTTTTACGATGGAATTTTCGGAAGACATTTCAAATCTTGCATTGTATGACAGTACTGCGGTGGTAAAAGGAACAGAAGGCAAAGGTTTGAAAATGAAAGCGGTGCTGGATTTTAAAAACAAGTCAAAGAATGTTGTTATGGTAAAAGTGGGGCTTTCTCCCGTGAGTTATGAAAATGCTTTGGCCAACATAAAAGCTGAAATTCCGCATTGGGATTTTGCTAAATCGGTTCAACAAGCAGATACCAAATGGAATAAAGCTTTAGGGAAAATTGACATTAAAGGTGATGCCGATACCAAAACAATTTTCTATACCTCTTTGTACCACACCATGTTTGCCCCTTCTATTTTTAATGATGCCAATGGTGATTACAGGGGAACCGATAAAAAAGTGTATAAAAACGCGGGATTTGTAAACTATACAACTTTCTCTTTGTGGGATACTTACCGTGCCTTGCATCCGCTTTATACGATCACACAGGAAGATAAAATCAATGATATTGTCAAGACTTTTTTAGCCATTTATCAGCAACAGGGAAGATTACCGGTTTGGCATTTGATGGGGAATGAGACCGACTGTATGAACGGAAACCATTCGATAGCTGTTATTGTTGATGCTTATTTTAAAGGATACAGAGACTATGATGTAGCATTGGCCTTCGAAGCGGTTAAGACTACAGCTATGCAAAAACGTGCCGGTTTGGATTATGTTCAGCAGTTGCAATACATACCGGCAGACAGTCAATTGGAAACAGTTGCCAATGCTTTGGAATATGCGATAGATGATTGGTGCATTGCCCAAATGGCAAAAGACTTGAAAAAAATGGATGACTACGCTTATTTCTCCAAAAGAGCGGACTTGTACAAACTGTATTTTGATAAAAACACTGGATTTATGCGTGGGAAATTAAAAAACGGACAATGGCGTGAACCTTTCAATCCGCTTTCGTCTTCCCATAGAAAAGACGATTATGTGGAGGGGAATGCCTGGCAATACACTTGGCTTGTTCCACAAGATCCTTACGGTTTGATCGAATTGTTTGGAGGAGATGACAAGTTTATCGAAAAATTCGATCAATTATTTAAAATTGAAGAAAAAGTCGAAGGGGAAGAAGCTTCTCCTGATATCAGCGGTTTGATTGGCCAATATGCGCAAGGCAATGAACCAAGTCACCATATTCCTTATCTTTATGCTTATGTGGGACAGCCATGGAAAACGGCCGAAATTGTCCGTGAAGTTTTTGATAAATTCTATACCACAAAGCCTGATGGAATTTGTGGGAATGAAGATGTTGGACAAATGTCTGCCTGGTATGTATTGTCTTCGATGGGATTCTATGCCGTAAATCCTGCCAATGGTATTTATGTTATGGGAAGTCCTGAAGTTGATGAAGCCACTATTCATTACAAACCCACTATTTCTTTCAAAATAATGGCCGTTGGCAACAGCAAGGCAAATAAATACATTCAAAAAGTAGAATACAACGGGAAACCGTATACCAAATCATACATTACCCATGACATGATTGTAAAAGGGGGGGAGTTGAAATTATATATGGGAAGTCAACCTTCAAGAACGTTTGGAGTAGATAAAGAAGATAGGCCTTTGTAGATTTTACAGCTATTTTTCAGTTGCAGTCTCAGTTTTAGTGGCAAAATGCTAGTATTAATACAAATTCACGTCTGAAAACTGCGACCGGAATAATTATAAAATTTTAAACAAGAGAATTTATAAATAGTCAATAAAAGAAAATATGAGAAGGATAATTTTTGTTTTAGGAGTGTTTTTGACCATTGCAAGTGCAAATGCACAGACCAAAACACAATTGGATGTAAATATTATGACTTTTAATATTCGTTATGATAATGCGGGAGACGGTTCAAACAGTTGGCAATATCGCAAGGAAAATGCCATGAAGATGATTCGTTTTCATGAGGTTGATATACTTGGAATGCAAGAAGTCCTGGTAAACCAATTAAAGGACATAACGAATCAATTGAACGACTACAATGCTATTGGTGTTGGCCGGGAAGATGGAAAAGAAAAAGGGGAATATAGTCCTATTCTCTATAAAAAAAATAAATTCACTCTTGTAAAATCAGGTTATTTTTGGTTGAGTCAAACTCCCGAAAAGCCATCAAAAGGTTGGGATTCCGCCTGTGAGCGTATCGCGACTTGGGTACAATTAAAAGACAAAGTCACAGGAAAAAAAGTATTTGTTCTGAATACCCATTTTGATCATATTGGGGAAGTAGCAAGGAGGGAAAGTGTTAATTTGATTAAGGCTAAAATTGCTCAGTTAAGTGGGGGTTTGCCTCATATTTTTATGGGTGATTTGAACGCTGAACCAGACTCATCTGTTCTGAAATCATTGTTGGCAGTAGACGATTCTTTGATTTTTTTAGATGCTAAAAAAGTGGCTTCAGTAGTTTATGGGCCGAATTGGACATTTCATGATTTTGGTAAAATCCCTTATTCAGAAAGACCAAACATTGATTATATCTTGGTCAGTAAATTGGTTTCCGTTCAAAAATATGCAGTTTTTGCAGAAACATTAAATGACACTTTTTTGTCGGATCATGCACCGGTGTTTATTAAAGCCTCTTTGTAAGCTTAAAGCAAATCGTTCAAAGTATTGGGGTTTATACCCTCTAAAAACAAATATAATTTGATATGAAAAATAACAATTTCTTTTTTAGTGTATTTCTTCTTGTATCTTTTTTTGCCAATGCACAAAAAAATATTGATGCAGTTGATTATGTCAATCCTTTGATGGGAACACAATCGGTGCACAGTCTTTCAAACGGGAATACCTATCCTGCAATTTCCCGCCCTTGGGGAATGAATTTTTGGACACCGCAAACCGGTAAAATGGGGGACGGCTGGATGTATACATATACGGCCGAGAAAATACGAGGTTTTAGACAAACGCATCAGCCTTCACCCTGGATTAATGATTACGGACAGTTTTCTATCATGCCCGTTACAGGAAAATTGGCTTTTACGGAAGACGATAGAGCCAGTTGGTTCAGCCACAAATCGGAAACGGTAAAGCCTCATTATTACAGTGTTTATCTTGCCGATTATGATGTGACCACTGAAATGACAGCAACCGAACGCGCTGCCCATTTTCAATTTACCTTTCCGGAAAATGCACAATCTTCTATCGTAATTGATGCATTCGACAAAGGTTCTTATGTGAAAATTATCCCCTCAGAGAATAAAATTATTGGTTACACTACACGCAACAGCGGTGGAGTGCCACAAAATTTCAAGAACTATTTTGTAATCGTTTTTGACAAGGCTTTTACCACGAAGCATACTTGGCAGGGAAAAATGTTAGAGAAAGATAAACTAGAAATGTTGTCGGATCATGCCGGAGCTGTTGTGGGTTTTAAAACCAAAAAAGGAGAGAAGGTAAACGTGAGGGTTGCGTCTTCGTTTATTAGTTTTGAACAGGCAGAATTGAATTTGCAGCAGGAATTAGGGACAGCCACTTTTGAGCAGACCGTTGCAGAATCCAAAAAAGAGTGGAATAAAGTTTTAGGAAAGGTAACTGTAGAAGGAGGAACTGATGAGCAATTGCAGACTTTTTACTCCTGTCTTTACCGCACTGCCTGTTTTCCTCAAAAACTCTATGAGGTTAATTCGAAAGGAAAAATCATTCACTATAGTCCACATAACGGAAAAGTATTGCCGGGTTATATGTTTGCCGGTACCGGTTTCTGGGATACTTTCCGAGCCCTATATCCGATGCTGAATTTGTTCTACCCTTCGATAAATAAAGAAATGCAGGAAGGTTTAATCAATGTTTATAAAGAAGGAGGCTTCCTCCCTGAATGGTCCAGTCCTGGATTTAGGGATTGCATGGTCGGAAATAATTCGGCTTCAGTAGTTGCCGATGCCTATCTCAAAGGAGTACAAGTGGACGATATTGAAACTTTATATACTGCTCTTTTGAAAGGAGCGAACAACGAAGGACCAAATGCAACGGGAAGAAAAGGAGTTGCATTCTACAATAAATTGGGTTATGTGCCCAATGATGTTGAGATTAATGAAAGCGCTGCAAGAACCTTAGAATATGCTTATGATGATTTTACCATCTGGCAATTGGCGAAAGCCTTGAAAAGACCAAAGAAGGAAATTGATTTGTACGAGAAACGTATGATGAATTATAAATTGCTTTTCAATCCATCTTTTAATTTGATGAGTGGAAAAAGCAAAGACGGAAAGTTTTCTGCGTCTTTTAATCCTTTTAAATGGGGTGGTGATTTTACGGAAGGTAACAGTTGGCACTACAGCTGGAGTGTTTTCCATGACATTCAGGGATTGGTTGATTTGATGGGAGGCGAAAAACAATTTGTTTCCAAACTGGACGAGGTTTTTACTTTGCCTCCTGTTTTTGACGACAGTTATTATGGTTCCGTGATTCACGAAATAAGAGAAATGCAAATCATGAATATGGGACAATATGCGCATGGAAATCAGCCGATACAGCACATGATTTATTTGTATAATTATGCGGGTGAACCATGGAAAACCCAATACTGGTCAAGAGAAGTAATGAATCGTTTGTACAAGCCTACACCAGATGGTTATTGCGGAGACGAAGACAATGGACAAACTTCGGCTTGGTATGTTTTCTCTGCTTTGGGATTCTATCCAGTTTGTCCGGGAACGGATGAATACGTTTTAGGAGCACCATTATTCAAAAAAGCAACTATTGAATTAGAAAATGGAAAACAGATTGTCATCACATCCGAAAATAATTCTGCGAACAACAAATATGTTCAGGAATTGAAGTGGAATCAAATGGCGTATGACAAAAACTATATTAATCATTTTGAATTATTGAAAGGAGCAGAGTTGGATTTCAACATGACGGCAACTCCAAATAAAAGTAGAGGGACTTCATCAGAGAGTTTTCCTTATTCGTATTCTAAAAAATAATTTTTTTTGCCATGAATTCACTGATTTTATTGATTCTAAAAATTAGAGAATTCAGGTCTATAAATAAAAACAAACACAATGCAAACACGTAGAAAATTTTTAAAAAACACAGGATTTTTTTCGGCAGGAGTTCTTGCCTTGCAAACCGATGCTTTTGCTTTAAATTCGGATTCTGTTTTTACTTCACAGTTAAAAGACTTTGTAAGCCAACGTCCGCCTTTGGCTGAAAGGAAATTCACGAGTAAAGCGATTGAAAATGCAATCGTTCGAATCAAAAAACAAATTGCCAATCCGGAATTGGCATGGTTGTTCGAAAACTGTTTTCCAAATACTTTAGATACCACGGTTGATTTTGAAATCATCGACGGTAAACCGGATACGTATGTGATTACGGGAGATATCGATGCCATGTGGCTTCGTGATAGTACAGCGCAGATTTGGCCTTATATTCCTTTTGTAAAAGAAGATAAAAAATTGGGAGAACTCGTAAAAGGAGTAATCAATCGCCAGACCAAATGTATTTTATTAGATCCTTATGCAAATGCTTTCTATAAAGATTTTAATCAGATAAGCGAATGGAAAAATGATATGACCAAAATGCAACCAGGAATTCATGAGCGCAAATGGGAAATTGACAGTTTGTGTTATCCGATCAGATTGGCTCATGGCTACTGGAAAGAAACTGGCGATATTAGCATGTTTGACAAAGATTGGAAAGCGGCAATGAATCTTGTTTTACAAACTTTTAAAGAACAGCAAAGATGGACAGATAAAGGACCGTACACTTTTCAACGCAATACCGCATGGGCGACAGATGGCGTGCCATTGTCAGGCTATGGGTATCCAGTAAAGCCTTGTGGGTTGATTGTTTCTACTTTCCGTCCAAGCGATGACAGCACCCTGTTTGGCTACTTGATTCCAAGCAATATGTTTGCTATAGAGGTTTTGGGTTATTTGATTGAGATGTTTTCTACTCCGGCTTTAAAAGATGATGCTATCGTTACCAAAGCGAAGGAACTTCAGGAACAAGTTCAAAAGGGGCTGAAAGAAAACGGTATCATTACGCATCCAAAATTTGGAGAAATAATAGCATTTGAAGTAAACGGTTACGGAAGTTTCCATTTTATGGATGATGCCAATGTTCCTTCCTTGTTATCGTTGCCGTATTTGGGAGCTGTAAAACCGGATAGTTCTTTGTATTTGAATACAAGAAAAGTGGTGCTTTCAGAAAACAATCCGTTTTTTTATAAAGGCAAAGCAGCCGAAGGAATAGGAGGTCCTCATACAGGAGCAGACACAATTTGGCCAATGAGTATTATTCTTAGAGCAATCACGAGTGTGGATGAAAATGAGATCAAATACTGTATCGGGGTATTAAAGAAAACTCATGCAGACACAGGATTCATGCACGAGTCTTTCCATAAAGACGATGCTAAGCAATTTACCCGTAAATGGTTTGCCTGGGCAAATACCTTATTTGGGGAAATGATTGTTCAAACGAGTATTAAATATCCTCAAATATTAAAAGACAAAAATATTTAGTTTTCTTCCTGTGACTTAATTCCAATACAATGACCAGAAACATAAGACTCATTTTACTGCTGCTTTTAACAGCCTGTTATGCTAATGCGCAAAAAGCTAAAAACCTTGATGTCATTGCATATTATACTGGAGATAATAAATTGATAAATGAATTTGAAGTAAATAAATTGACCCATATCATTTATAGTTTTTGCCATTTGAAAGAAGGGAAATTAAATGTGGATACTTCAAAAGATTCTCTTGCTATTAAATATTTAGTGTCATTGAAATCAAAAAATCCTCAATTAAAAGTGATGCTGTCTTTAGGAGGTTGGGGTGGATGTGCTCCTTGTTCTGAGGCATTTTCTACCGTTGAAGGCAGAGAAGTTTTTGCTCAATCGGTTAAGGAGGTAAATGATTATTTCAAATCTGATGGATTGGATTTAGATTGGGAGTACCCAACAATTGAAGGATATCCCGGGCATTTATTCCAGAAAGCAGATAAAGTGAATTTTACCGAACTGATAAAGATACTGCGTAAAACTTTGGGTGATAAAAATGAGCTCAGTTTTGCTGCGGGAGGATTCCAAAAATATTTAGAAGAATCGGTTGAATGGGAAAAAATAATGCCATTGGTAAATCGGGTAAATATCATGAGTTACGATTTGGTAAATGGCTATTCAAAAGTTACTGGTCATCATACACCTTTGTATAGTACCAAAAAAGAAGAAGAATCTACAGATAAAGCGGTGGCCAATTTGTTAAAGGTAGGAATACCGGCAAATAAGTTAGTTATAGGCGCCGCTTTTTATACTCGTAATTGGAAAGAGGTTTCCAGTGTAAACAATGGTTTATATCAATCTGGGACTCCAGCAGAAGGCGTGAGTTTCAAAGATTTTGCAACCACATTTTTACCGTCAAATGGTTGGGAATATTTTTGGGACAAAAAAGCAATGGCACCGTATTGGTATAATGAGAAGCGAAAATTGTTTGCAACCGGCGATGATATTACCTCTGTAAAAGCCAAAACTGCCTACGCTATTAAAAACAAACTGGGAGGTATTATGTTTTGGGAACTTATTTTAGACAGTACCCGAAACGGAATGGTCGATGCCATATATCAGGTAAAAACGGCCAAATAATTAGGAGATTGACAATGAACAGAATTAAGAGAATGGAAGTGTACTAAGGATTTTATTAAAATCTAAACACAATTTTTAAATAATAATTAATAGTAACGAATCAGAGATTTGTTACTAATTGACAATGCAAAATGGAAAAAGTATATGCGATCGGGATGGATGTAGGGGGAACCCATATTACTTCTGCAGTTATTGATGTTACAGACATGAAGGTACTGAAGTCTTCAGTAAACAAAGAATCGTTTGATTCAAACTTACCAGTAAATCAGGTTATAGATTTTTGGGAAAAATCAATCCGTCTTTCCTTGAGTAATTCAGGTATAGAAAATGTGAATGGAATAGCGGTATGTATGCCTGGACCTTTCGATTATAAAAATGGTATTTCGATGATTAAAGGTCAGGATAAATACGAAAATTTTTACGGTTTAAATATTGGTGACTTGATTAGGAAAAGGCTTAGTCTTCCAAAGGAATTTACTGTTTTTTTCGAAAATGATGCGGTTTGTTTTGGTAAAGGAGAAGTTTATAAAGATAAAAATAATCTTTCCAAAAAGGTTATGGCGGTCACTTTAGGAACAGGATTGGGTTCCAGTTTCATTGATAAAGGAGTGTCAATCAGTTCTGGTATGCAAGTGCCGGCAGATGGTGAAATATGGAATTTACATTTCAAAAAAGGCATTGCTGAGGATTATGTGTCCCTAAGGGGGCTTTTGTCTAAGTATCTTGCCTTGAGTGGTACCCAACTCGAAAACGGATTGGAACTTTATAATCGTGCAAATGCCGGAGACAAAGATGCATTAAAAGTATTTGAAGAAATGGGGGAGGATTTGGCTGAAATTGTGATTCCGTGGTTTAGAAAGTTTTCAGTTGAGCATTTCGTGATTGGAGGTAAAATAGCCAACTCTAGTTCTTTATTCTTGCCAAGTTTTAATAAAAAAATCAGAGAAGCGGACTGCGAAGTCAGTATACAAGTTTCTAACGATAATGAAGATGCGGCATTGCTGGGAGCAGCAAGTCTTATTCATGGATTGTAGTTCTAAGGTTCTAAGGTTCTGAGATTCTGAGGTACTAAGGTACTAAGGTACAAAGGTTCTAAGGAACAAAGGAACAAAGGTTTTAAGTTGCTGAGATTTGGGAAAACACTTTTAAGAAGAACGAGATAATTATTTTGAAAAGGCATAAACTTAGAATCTTAGCACCTTAGCGTCTTAGTTGCTTCGATAGGTACTGAGAGTTGGGAAAACACTTTTAAGGAGAACGAGATAATTATTTTGAAAAGGCATAAACTTAGAATCTTAGTACCTTAGCGTCTTAGTTGCTTCGATAGGTACTGAGAGTAGGGAAAACACTTTTAAGGAGAACGAGATAATTATTTTGAATAGGATAAACTTAGAATCTTAGCATCTTAGCGCCTTAGTTGCTTCGGTAGTTGCTGGGATTTGGGAAGACAATTTTAAGGAGAACGAGATAATTATTTTGAAAAGGCACAAACTTAGAACCTCAGCACCTTAGAACCTTTGTACCTTAAAAAAGAATACAGAATAGCCATATAAGAAACAGTAAGGGCATAGGAATTAGTTTTTGCTGCAATCAAACATAAATGAACTTAGATGTCTTATATGGTTTAAATTTCATGTTAGTAATTTTAGGATAGTACGATAATACCAGAAAATATGACAAACAGAAGAAACTTTTTAAAAACGGCGGCTATTGCCTCTGTAGCGGTAGCTTTACATTCATTCAAAGAGAAATCTGATGAAAATAAATTATCTGCTGTGACTAAAACTGTGAGGAAACCTATTGTTCTTTCTACTTGGCGTTTTGGAATTCAAGCCAATGAAGCGGCTTGGGATGTACTAAAAAACAACGGTCGCGCCTTGGATGCTGTGGAAGCAGGTGTTAAAATCCCAGAAGGTGATCCCAAAGAAAGAAGTGTCGGGTATGGTGGACGACCAGATCGCGATGGACGTGTGACACTGGACGCTTGCATCATGGACGAATTGTCCAATATTGGTTCTGTGGGATGTTTGGAATTCATAAAGCACCCTATTTCTGTGGCTCGGGCTGTAATGGAAAAAACACCGCATGTGATGTTGGTAGGTGAAGGAGCATTAAGTTTTGCTTTGACACAAGGTTTCAAAAAAGAGAATTTGTTAACCAAAGAGTCCGAAAAAGAATGGAAGGAATGGCTAAAAACAAGTCGATATAAACCTACTGCCAATATTGAAAATCATGACACAATCGGTATGATCGCTTTGGATGCAAATGGAAATCTCTCGGGAGCCTGCACGACCAGCGGTATGGCTTTCAAAATGCATGGACGCTTAGGTGATTCCCCTATTATTGGAGCGGGTTTGTATGTAGATAATGAAATTGGTGCCGCAACTGCAACGGGACATGGTGAGGAGGTGATTCGAATTTCGGGTTCACATTTGGTTGTAGAGTTAATGAGGCAAGGTCATTCTCCCCAAAAAGCCTGTGAAGAGGCAGTGGCTCGAATTGTGAAATTAATGAATAACAGAAAAAAAGACTTGAAAGATATTCAAGTTGGCTTTATTGCCTTAAATAAGGAAGGCGAATATGGTTCCTATTGTGTTCAGGGAGGTTTCAACTATGCTGTTTGTGATGCAACGGGGAATAGATTAATTGACGCCGAATATTTTTTGAAAACCTAATAACTGAAAAGCTGTGAAGTTTGTGATATTTCTTGTGAACTGTGTCATTAAATACATTTATAATTATGAACAATAAAAATCTGGAAATTGCCTGTTTCAATGGGGAATCGGCGGTTATTGCGCAGGAAAATGGAGCAGATAGAGTAGAGCTGTGTGCCAATATGCTGGAGGGCGGGACCAGTCCGGATTTTGAAACGGCCCTTAAAGTACGTGCTGAATTGAGTATAAAGATGAATGTCATGATCCGTCCCAGAGGAGGTGATTTCGTTTATACCGATGCCGAATTTGAACAAATGAAATCTGAAATTAAACGATTCAAAAAAATCAATGTAGACGGATTTGTGTTCGGAATTTTGAATACCGATAGTAGTTTTGACATGGATAGAAATAAAGAATTAGTAGCTCTTGCCAGTCCTGTTCCCTGTACTTTTCACCGTGCCTTTGATGTTGTTGCGAATGTTTATAAATCCCTGGAATTGCTAATAGACTGTGGATTTAAAACGGTGTTGACTTCTGGACAAGCTGAAAACGTGGTGGAAGGAATGGATGTTTTACAAGCATTGGTAGAAAAAGCCGACGACAGAATTGTGGTTATGCCAGGTGGCGGATTACGATCTACAAATATTGAGTTTTTAGATCAAAAGGTGCATGCTTCTTTTTATCATTCTTCTGCTATTACGGATTCCACTGAAATGGCAAATGGAGATGAAGTTCGAAAAATAAAATTGTACTTGCGATGAACTGAAATCGAACGAATTACTTTTTACTCAAACAAGGAATAGAAAATACGACGACTAATAAAATATTTTTTACTTTAAAATAAACAAAATGAATTTGAACATCGCTAATAATTTAGATAAAAATGCTGTTTTTGAGCAAATTGAAACGGCACTAAAAAAAGAAAATTTTACTGTTGTAAAACAAGATCAAACGCGTCCGTGGGGAGGATTTTTTGTCATTGATGAAAGTCAGGCAGGCGCCTTTGCGGCTAAATTTTTTCCACATCTTGACATGGAAACGATTAAAATCACCAATAAGTTAAGTCCGAAGATTTTGGTGGTGGCTCCCAATAAACGTTTGTCATGGCAATATCATTTTCGAAGAGCGGAAATCTGGAAAATACTTGCAGGTGTGGTAGGAGTGAAGACCAGCGCTACAGATGAAGAAGGAGAGATTCAGGAGCTTACCCCAGGGACCTTTATACAAATGGACAAAGGAGAGCGTCATCGTTTAATTGGACTGGATTCATGGGGAGTTGTCGCTGAAATTTGGCAGCATACAGATCCTGAAAATCCTTCAGATGAAGAAGATATTGTTCGTTTACAGGATGATTTTGGTAGATAAATTAAGATAATAAAAAGTATAATGATCTTGCAAATTTTATGATTTCAAGATCATTTTTTTTTATTCAAAAAGAATTAGTGGAATTTGCAAGAAGCTCTAATTTGTGATGTATAAAAAAGAAAGTTGTTCTATATAGGCTTAATTAAATTATGGTAGTATATAATGTTCTTCAAACTCGGTACGCCATTTACTTTATATACTATTTTTACTATCTTAGTAAAAAATATATTAAAAGATGAAAAAAAATTTGCTCTTTTTTATAAATGTTGTTTTTACATTTATATTTGGTATTAATTCAATCTTTGCACAAGTAGAGAAAGATAAGTTGTTATTTGGTGTTGCTTATTATGATGAATATATGCCTTATGAACGCCTTGATCAGGATATCAAAATGATGAAAGCAGCTGGTATCAATGTTGTTCGTATTGCCGAATCTACTTGGAGTACAATGGAGCCTCAGGAAGGTGTTTTTGACTTCAGTCATATTGATCGTGTGTTGAATGCTATGCATAAAGCTGATATTAGCGTGATAATAGGAACACCTACTTATGCCGTGCCAACTTGGCTTGTTAAAAAATATCCTGATGTTTTAGCGATTACGAATAGGGGACAAAATCAATATGGCCCACGTCAGAATATGGATATCACTAACGTACATTTTAGGGCTTATGCAGAAAAGGCTATTCGAAAAATGCTGGAGCATATTAAAGACCATCCTGCAATTATTGGTTACCAGATTGATAATGAAACCAAATCATACGGCACAAGCGGGCCAAATGTGCAAGCGCAATTTGTTGCTTATATGAAAGAAAGATATCCTTCGCTTGATACATTGAATAAAATATTTGGATTAGATTACTGGAGCAATCGAATTAATAACTGGGATGATTTTCCTTCCGTTAATGGAAGTATTAATGCCAGCCTTAATGCAGAGTTTGCAAAATTTCAACGTTCTCTGGTTACAGATTACCTGGGATGGCAAGCTAAAATTGTACGTGAATACAAAAAACGGGATCAATTTGTTACTCAGAATTTTGATTTTGACTGGTGGGGACACTCCTATGGGATACAACCTGAGGTAGATCATTTTGCGGCTTCCAAAGTACTTGACATTTCTGGCGTTGATATTTATCATCCGTCACAAGATAAACTTACAGGGGTGGAAATTTCTTTTGGAGGGGATGTAGCGCGCTCCATGAAGGGAGGACAGAATTACTTTGTAATTGAAACAGAAGCGCAGGGTTTTCCGCAATGGGTACCTTATCCAAATCAACTGCGATTGCAGGCATTCAGCCATTTGGCATCTGGTGCAGATATGGTTTCTTACTGGCATTGGCATTCGATACATAATTCAGCCGAAACGTACTGGAAAGGATTACTGAGTCATGATTTTGAATCTAACCCAACCTATGAAGAAGCAAAAACCATCGGTGCAGATTTCAAGAAAATTGGTTCCCATTTAGTTCATTTACAAAAGAAAAATGATGTAGCGGTTTTATTTAGTAACGAGGCGCTGACTGCATTTAATTCATTTGGTCCTGGAAGCTACAATGGTGTACTGAGACCAATGTATGATGCTCTTTATAACATGAATGTAGGCGTTGATTTTATTGATCCATCCAGTACTCAAATAGAGAAATATAAGCTAATTGTGGTTCCTGTATTGTATGCAGCTCCAGACAGTCTATTGCTGCGTTTGAATGAGTTTGTTAAAAATGGTGGTCATATTGTTTATACATTTAAAAGTGGCTTTGCCGATGAACATAATAAAGTAAGGACTTTACGTCAGCCCGGTATTATTAGTGAGGCTTGTGGTATCACATACAATGAGTTTACGGTTCCCGAAAAAGTGAGCCTGAAAGATGATCCTTTTCATGTAGGTAAGGAGCAGAACAATGCAGAGAAGTGGATGGAATTGATCGTTCCTACTACTGCAAAGGTTTTGGCATGGTATGAACATCCGGCCTGGGGTATTTATGCAGCAGTCACCCAAAACAACTATGGTAAAGGGTTAGCTACTTATATAGGATTCGGTGCAAGTGCTGCTGTATCGGAAAAAATACTTGAGGGAGCTTTAAAGAATGCAGGACTTTGGGGAAAAGATCAAGCATTGAAATTTCCAATGATTGTTAAATCGGGGATTAATCAACAAGGAAAGGGTATTCATTATTATTTTAACTATTCGGGAGAACCTAAATCATTTACTTATCCTTATTCAAAAGGAAAAATTTTGTTGACAGATGAAAAGATAACAACACAGAGTCAGATTGCTTTACCTGCTTGGGGATTTACAATTATAGAAGAGTTATAAATGTTAATTTTTTACTGCAGATAATAGTTGTTAATTTATTGATTTTGTTTAATTTGTTGTATTAAATATAATTGTAAAGCATTGAAAATTGGTGTAATACATTTGTCAATACGAACTTATATGGTTGATGTGTTTTAGGCTAAATACTTTTATTTTTAAAATTACTATATAAAGTGGCATTATCTGCAATAGAGTAGTAATGCTTTGGAGTGATAATCTGATGATGAAGAAACCAAAAAAGATATAACTATTGTGTCGGGATACTATCATTAATAATTTAAATGGTACTTAAGCTGCACTATTACTCGTGATTTATGCTTAAATTAGCTATCGCTATAACCACATTATTAACTAAATATTTATTATTATGAAAACTCCAGTTCTTTTTTGTTTGCTGTTTGCTTGTATTGGATTCCAAAGTTGTAAAAAAAATGAAAACGAAAAAGTCGTTAAGAGAACCCAAGTTCAGGCAGAAAAACCTGTAAGTGTTCAATGCTATAAAGCGCTATACGAACAAGATACTATTGATTTAAAAATGAGTACTTTAAAGAATGGAAAAATAGCTGGAGATATGGTGATGAGTTTTTTTAATATGCCAAAAAAGATTGGGAAAATCGCCGGAGAATTACGTGGAGATACCATATTTGTGAGCTATACTTTTATTCAAGGGGCTAATGAAAAAGTAACATATAAAAACCCAATGGCATTTCTAAAGAGAGGGGATGAACTTATTTTAGGTAATGGGAAAATACAAACCACTATGGGGGCCTCTTATTTTGTTAAAGGTTCACCTATCGATTTTGAGCGTGTGAAATTTAAATTTAAAACTGTAGACTGTATCGATAAGTGATAACCAAGTTTATTTTGGCTTTTGATAAAGATTTGTTCACTGATCCCTTTTTCTTTGGCGATCCACTTTTGGTAGTCAAGGTTTCCCAAGGATTTCCAGTTGCAATTGGCATTTATTTATATATGGTGGTTTGCCGTATTCGTCTGCCATTTTCAGAAAAACAAATAAATCAATTGTACAAAAAAAATAGCAGATTAATTATAAATTAAAAGGAAAGTAATAGCAATAAAAGAGGAATTACTATCCTACACTGTTAGTAAGTTCTGTAAAATGATTGGAATCTCCCCAAAAGATTTTTTTGATATTGATATATTTCTAGGAGAATAAAAAAGATGCTTCGCGGCATCTTTTTTTATAGGAATTTTTCTAAAATTGAATAGAAGCCGGAATAGATAATTAAAACTATTTTGTATGTTTGCTAAAGAGAAGAAAAAAACTACATTATAGCGCAAAGCCTGCCAAATTTGGGTGTATATGCGCTACAAAGTAGCGAGTATATACTAGTTATGCGTCATTCTAAAAATACCAAGACAAATGTCAAAAGTTACAAGTAAATTAATTGAAATAAAAGAATACAGAGAGACGAGAAATGAAAATCTCGACAATGACTTTATGCTCACAATTACAAGTAATCTTCTTAACAACTTGAGCCACAGAAATAATTTTATTCATAGTCAACTTCTCCGATATAAATCAGAAAAAAAAGAACTTGATAAAAATTTAAGAGTTGCAACAGGTCTCTATATTTGTTCTTTAATAACATGTTGGGAGACATTTTTTCGAGATTTATTCATTTTTATTTCCAATCATGACAGTTCAATAAACCAAAGGTTAGCGACAGAACATAATTCTGAAATTCCACTGAGTTTGACAATTGGGGAATTTTATGCGAGAAAATATAATTTTCAAAACTTGCATCAAACACGTGAGGCATTTGATTATATCCTTCAAAAAGAAACGGCAGAGTTGTCTGAGTACTTCTCAAATGAAGTGTTTAATGGGTTGATTTTTGTTGAATATGCAATGATTTTTAAATGGATACATGAAGGAAATTTAAAGACAAAGATTGATGAGACTCTACATAGTGCTTTTAAAATAAGGCATAGAGTAACCCATGACGCTAACTATTTGATAGAATTTGACCCTGTATTACTATCAGAAATCGAATGTGTTTTTCAAATGATACCTCAGTTTTTCATATCTCACTTCGCAAAAAAATATTCTCAAAAGAGAGTGATGTTCAACAAAGTTGGAAAATATGTTCGAATAACAGATAACCCAATAGAAGATGAAGTACCATATATTTTTAATGTAAAAGATTTTATGGCAAATAATTGGCAAGTAGTGGAATAATAAAGAACGAACGCATAACAGCTACTACAACGGATTTGGGCAATTGGCTTAATGGAAAGATGGTTTTGTATTTGGGATGATTTGGCAAATCCGAAAATAGAGCTTAATTTAGTCCCAAACCCGCTGTAGTACCAGAACGTTATGCGTAACCAGAGAAACAAATGAAAAAAGCCGTCTTCGTAATTCTTCAAATAATTTGCATTGTTGGCTGTTCCAAACAAAATGATTTAGAAGAAAACTTTATAAATAGTGATAATGACTGTTGGGTTATTTATTCCCAAAGTCAACCTAATTATACTTTTTGGAAGTTTAATAAAAATAAAACTTCAGATAATTTGTTGAGAAACGAGAATGGAGATTTAGAAAATTTTAATACCGACGGTGATTTAATAATTGGCCCACAAAAATGGAATGTTAGTTCAGACAGTATACTTACTTGGGGAATGCACAAATATGATGTAATAAATGCCAATAAAAATGTTATTGTGTTAATGGCTGAAGAAAAAGAAACTCACAAACAATTTCACTTATTTCTTATCAGAGAAAATAAACTGACTTTACGAAAAGGAGCATATTACTTTGAGCAGAAGAGATTAAAAAATCAAGAGAAATATATATCGAAATAACTGGCTACGCATAACAGCTACTACAACGGATTTGGGCAATTGGCTTAATGGAAAGTTGGTTTTGTATTTGGAATGTTTTGGCAAATCCGAAAATAGGACTTAATTTAGTCCCAAACCCGCTGTAGTAGCGGGACGTTAGCCGTCAGTATGGCTGTTTCTTGTGTGCAAATCAAAAGATATTGAAAACAAATACGACAATTAACACAGATCTCTAGCTATTTGTAATTTCATTGGAATTATCGTTTTTTAATCGTATTTTCATTTAGCAGAAAATATTCGCTTTTAGAAATTGCAAACTGCTTTCGAAACTTAAAAAAACATAATGGAAAAATACTTAAGACAATTAATTTCAATAGAATTTGACGACAAAAAAGAAATCTTTAATGGTTTTCTTATTGATTGGACTGAAGATTGGATTTTACTGAAAAATAATCCTGTTGATTTTATAATTGATGGTTATACGATATTAAAAAACAAAAATGTAAAGTCAATTATTCAAGACAAGGATCATGAATTCACGGAAAGGGTAATTAAACTTAAAGGTTTAAAAACAAGCGCAGAGGAAATAATTCCGCTTACGGATTTATCTTCAATTATAAATTTTCTAGCTGATAAATATGAGATTTTTCAGATTGCAACAAAGTCAGATAAAGCTGTTTATCTCGGTAAACTGATAGAATTAAATGAGGATGAACTGGTAATAGATTTTTTGGGAACCGAAGGAAAATTTGAAGGAGAAATGAGTTTTAAACAAAACAAAATAAGAGTTATAGAATTTGATACTGATTATATCAATTCCTTGAAACTAATTGTTGATGAAGAAAAGAAAAAGTAATTGGGTACTATTAGAAGCTTATTTTAGGTGGGCTTTCAAAGTAAAAAATGAAATGAAATTCACGGTCTCCAAAAAAATACCAGCCTTAAAACCTGTGTTGAACGAAACCAGGAGGAGTTCAAAAAAAGAACTAATTGTACTTTAAATTAGATAAACATTCTTTACTGCCAATCTTCAAAACACTTTAAATTCTTTCACAGATGATGGGCAAAAAGCTCAGGAATTTGTTTTGTATTTAGAGTTGGGTAAGTAGCAATTATATTTTCATTTTTGGCTTTGGAATATTCAAATGTTATCTGTATCAATGACGCCATCTTAATAATATTAACTAATTTTAGTGTATTGAATATTAGATAATTAAAAAAAAATAAGCCATGGATAATCAAGATTTTACCACAATCCTATTGGTAGACCAAACTCCAGAGGAAGTGTTTAATGCAATCAATAATGTTCGTGCTTGGTGGTCAGAAGAAATTGAAGGCAGTACTGACAAGGTCAATGATGTGTTTACCTATCATTACGAAGACATCCATCGTTGCCAAATAAAATTATTAGAAGTTATCCCAAACGAAAAAGTTGTGTGGCTTGTGATAGAGAACTATTTTAATTTTACTAAAGATAAAAGAGAATGGACAGGAACAAAAATTAGCTTTGAAATTTCTAAAAAGGGTGAGCAAACGCAAATCCGTTTCACTCACCTAGGTTTAGTTCCGGAATATGAATGCTACGATATCTGTCGAGATGCATGGAGCAATTATATACATAATAGTTTACGAAGCCTCATCACTACAGGTAAAGGTCAGCCGAACAGCACCGGCAACCCTAGAACTGCAGACGAAAAGAAACTGTCTGAGGAAGGTAAATATTAAAGAACTGAAAGAGTAAGATTTAAAGAGAAGTACTAACAGCGCTTCAAAGTCATGGACAAAAAATTTGGTTGTCAGTTGCATTATGGCTCTAAAATCTGAATCAGTTCCAAAAATAAAAAAACAACCTCGCTTAAGCCTTTTTCAGGTGAGGTTGTTTTTGAAAAGAAATATTTTTTTTTTAATGTTTCTGCAGAGATGTTTCTATACTCTTAGTTTTTCTATCTCCAAAGTGATTTATATATTCTCTTTCCTGCTGCTTGTTTTTTGCGGTAGTTTCTTATTTCTCTGGTTCCAAATGCGTACTTACTGCAATTCTGTTCCATGCATTTATGGTTACGATTGCCATTATAATTTGGGCGATGAAACTTTTGTCAAAAAATTGTTCCGCTTTTTTATACGTTTCATTAGATAAACCTTTATCATGAATCAAGGTGATTTCTTCGGTAATTGATAAAATCAACTTTTCTTCTTCCGAAAATAAATCGGTTTCACGCCACGCATTCAGTAAAAAAATACGTTGATTGGTCTCTCCGTTTTTTAGAGCGTCTTTTGTGTGCATATCAATGCAAAAGGCACATCCATTGATTTGTGAAGCACGAATCTTGATTAATTCTTTGTGCGTTTTCGATAATTGAGTTGTTGCTAAATAACCTTCCAATGCATACATTGCTTTATACGCCTGAGGTTCTACTTCATTGATGTTTATTCTCTTTTCCATTTTTATGTTATTTAATTTAACAGAACAAAATTCTGAAACAAAAAGCGGAAAAAACTTAAACTGGTTTAAGAACGGTTTTTATTCCTGATTTCACTTAAATATTCCGGAGTAAAACCTAAAAAAGAAGCAATTAAATATTGTGGAATCCGTTGCACAAACTCAGGTTGCATTCTGCATAGATGATCGTAGAATTCTTCTTTAGAAAAGTCGTACAAGTATTTTATCCTCATTTGTGAGGCTGCAAAGGCCCGTTGATAGATAAATCTAAAATAACGTTCCATTTTCGGAAACTCGACCAATAATCTCTCCTGTGAATAACTGTCAATGGTTAAAATTTCTGAATTCTCTACAGCCTGAATGTAAAATTCCGACGGCAGTCTACGCTCATAAGCAAAGTTGTCTGTAATCCACCAGTTTTCTATAGCAAATTCAGTAGTTTGTTCAACGCCTTTATTATTTATAAAAAATTTCCTTAAACAACCGTTAAGAACAAAATAATGCGATTTACAAATCTGTCCTTCAACAAGCAGATTTTCTTTCTTTCGAACATTTATAATCTGGAAAAATCCCAAAATATCAGAAAGTTCCCTATCATTTATTTCAATAAATTTTTCTAAATGAATCTTAAATATTTCAGACATCTTTTTCAGGATTTAAAAATTACTGCCAGCGTCCTGCCGGATTTGTGATGGGTGCGGATTTTTTTATTGCTTTAATTTGTTTATCGCTAAGCCAAATATGCAAAAAATAAGTTTTAGTTTACCTCTAAAGTTGAACTCCGATTTCCTTTGATTAAATTTAGTGTTTTTTTACCGGCTTCGCAAAGTGTTACTTAAAAACAAGAGCAGTATTAAAAGTCGGAAGTGTTCTGCGAGGTTTCCCAGCTTCGAGACATAGAGACACTTCTTAGATGTTGGGCTTTTCAGGGCTTTTTTATACATTTATTTTTGCCAGTATTAATTGAAACTCTTTTTTAAAAAGCATTATTATTGTAGTTAAATTCAACTATATTTACTTCTCAATTCATAAAAAAACAGATTTTTATAGAGGTTTTATCCCTACACTTAGGGAGAACTAAAGTTACCAGCCATTCTTGCACATCAAAAAAATGAAAGAATATTTTACTTTACAATTTAGGATGCTAAACAGGCAATTAACAGAATGGGGGATTGAACCTATAATTGGATATTTAGTTGGTGTTTTTGCGTTTATCGGTCTGTCAATTAAATTATTTGATGAAACTCAATATGCTGAATACATTTATGTCGCATTGAGTTTGAGTTTGACCATAAAACTGAATGAAGTAAATAGAAATGAATTTTTGAAACTTTGTTATTCAAAAGTTGAATATATTAAATTAAGACTAATTGAAAACTTAATTATTTCCATACCTTTTATTATTTTTTTGATTTATAAAGAAAAGTATTTGTTTTCTTTTTTACTTTTAATTTCGATTTGCCTTTTAACGGTAGTTGATTTAAAAAACAAATCAAACTTTGCATTACCAACACCTTTTTATAAACATCCTTTTGAGTTTATTGTTGGTTTTAGAACAAACTATTTGCTCTATTTCTTTGCCTACTTTCTGATATTTATGTCAATAAGTGTTGGGAATTTCAATTTGGGAATTTTTTCGCTGATTCTTGCTTTACTTTCTTGCCTTAATTATTATACAAATTCAGAAGATGAGTATTATGTTTGGATATTTTCATTGACTCCAAAAGAATTTATTAAGTACAAATTAAAAAACATTGTACTTTATTCAACAATTTTAAGTTTGCCCATAATAATAAGTTTATCGATATTTTTTTATATAAAAATTGATATAATATTGGGTATTCAATGTTTGGGATATTTGTTTATTTTCACAACAATGTTAGCGAAATATTCTGTGTTTCCGGAAAAATTAAATATTAGATTTGGGATTGTATTTGCTTTAACTTTATGGTTTCCACCGCTGTTATTACTAATTATTCCCTACTTGTACATTCAGTCAACAAAAAAACTAAAAGAAATATTGTAATGATTAGTATTGAAAACTTGTCTAAATCTTACGGAGCAAAAAAAGTATTAGATAACATTCACTTAAACCTTGAAAAAGGTAAAGTTTATGGAATTGTTGGTGAAAATGGATCTGGAAAAACAACTTTATTTAAATGTATTTCAGGTTTAGAGAAACATCAAGGTACTATCATTTGTGAATATGGAAAAACAAAAGATTTTCTTGGTTATCTTCAAACCGAACCTTATTTTTTTTCAAAAATAACAGGTAATGAATATCTTAAACTATTATGTAATGCCAGAAATATAGAATATTCAGATTTGAAAGAAAAGAATATTTTTGATTTGCCATTAAATGAATATGCCATTAAATATTCAACAGGAATGAAAAAAAAGCTTGCATTTACAGCTATACTAATTCAAGAAAATAAATTATTTATTTTAGACGAACCTTTTAATGGTGTTGACATTCAAAGTAATATTATAATTACGGAAATAATTCATAAATTAAAAGAAATGGGGAAAACAATACTCATTTCTTCACATATCTTTTCCACATTAAACGACACTTGCGACGAAATTTTTTTACTAAAAAATGGAAACATTATTAAGCAAGTATTTAAAAATGAGTTTGGTCTTTTAGAAAGAGAAATGAAAGAATTTTCTATTGGAAATAAAATAGAGAAATTAAACCTTAAATAAAAAACGTCTGGTAACATAAATAAAATTAATGAGTTAAACCTTTGTTGAATGGAGCCAAGAATTAGTTTACACGAGAAATAACTGTAGTTAGAATCAACTATTATACTTTCTAATTAACCAAATCAAATATGACTAGAGGTTTTAAGGAGAATTGAGGTGGGTAATAATTTAAAAAAATGACATAATGAAACTTAATCTTTATCAAATTGATGCATTTACAGACAAGATTTTTGGCGGAAATCCAGCTTGTGTCGTACCTCTTGACAACTGGCTAACAGACGACATCTTATTGAAAATAGCGAAAGAGAACGCGGTTGCAGAAACAGCTTTCTTCGTAGACAAGGGAGACAAAATTCATTTACGTTGGTTTACACCTGAAATTGAAATGGATTTGTGTGGTCATGCTACTCTTGCAACAGCCCATTGTTTAAATACCATTCTTGATTACAAAAGAAACAAGATTGTTTTTGAAACGTTAAGCGGTGATTTAACAGTACTTACAGAAAACGATTTTTATTATTTGGACTTTCCATCTAGAATGCCAAAAGAAAGCAACTTACCTGAAATTATAGCCAAATCATTAAATATTCAGCCAAAAGAAGTTTTAAAATCCAGGGACTATCTTTTGGTTTATGAAAATGAAACAGAAGTTAGGAACATTAAAATTGACCGACAGTTATTTGACCAAATCAATCTTAACCCTGGTGGAGTAATAGTAACAGCAATTGGTGACAATTGTGATTTCGTTTCAAGGTTTTTTACGCCGCAAGCATCAATTTTAGAAGACCCAGTAACAGGCTCTGCTCATTGCTCTTTAATTCCATTTTGGGCCGCAAGACTTAATAAAAAGGAACTTTATGCACTTCAGGTTTCTGACAGAATTGGAAAACTTTTTTGCGAAGAAAAAGGCGATAGGGTGCTAATTAGTGGTCAGGCAAAAACGTATTCAATTGGCCACATGTGGACAGAATAAAACTACTGCCAAAAACAAGAAATCAAAGAAGGCTCTTTAGAAATTCGGAAAAGATATCACGAATTGGAACGAACATATCACGGCAATGAATGGTCAGTTGAAGACGACGACGGCCAGTGCGAACTATAACTTTTACATCACGATATTAATTTTGTCTAACTGAAAAACTGTAACTTTTGCCATGACGAATAAACGAAAATCACCAATTGAAATTAGCAGCGATGAGTTCAAAAAAATTGGATATAAATTAGTAGATGATATTTCAAATTTTATTGAAACCATAAATGAAAAACCTGTTACAACCGGAGAAACTCCCAAACAAATACAACAGCTATTAGGGAACGCTTCTTTACCAGAAAATGGAACAAATATCTCTGAATTAATTGCTAAATCTTCTGACTTGCTAATGCAACATTCGTTGTTAAACGGACATCCAAAATTCTTCGGATACATAACATCATCTCCAACACCAATCGGTGCTCTAGCAGATTTTTTAGCTGCTGCCGTTAATCCCAATGTTGGGGCAAACATTTTAAGTCCGATGGCAACAGCCATTGAAAAACAAACTGTAAAATGGCTAACCGAATTTATTGGTGCTCCTCCTTCCTTTGGAGGAATATTAGTTAGTGGTGGTAACATGGCTAACTTCACTGCCTTCTTAGCTGCCAGAACTGCCAAAGCGCCTACAAGTTTGAAGGAAGATGGTTTAATGCCTCTTAATGGAGAAATGGTTTTCTATTGCTCAAAAGCAACTCACACCTGGATTGAAAAGGCAGCTGTTTTATTTGGGCATGGCACAAAAGCTATAAGATGGATACCTACCGATGCGGAAAATAAAATGAATACGGAAATATTATCACAAACAATTAGCGACGATTTAAAGAATGGAAAAAAACCTTTTCTTGTAATTGGAAATGCAGGGGATGTCAGCACCGGTGTAGTGGATAATCTTACAGCAATAGCAAGCATTTGCAAGGAACATAATTTGTGGTTTCATATTGACGGTGCTTATGGAATTCCTGCAGCAGTAATTCCAAAATACAAAAAATTATTTGAAGGAATTCAAGAAGCTGATTCCATCGCGCTTGATCCTCACAAATGGCTATATGCACCTCTCGAAGCAGGCTGTACTTTAGTTAAAAACCCACAACATCTTATTGATACCTATAGTTCACATCCTGCTTATTACAATTTTAGTAACCACGAGGATGAGCCGTCGCTCAACTATTACGAATTTGGCTTCCAGAATTCAAGAGGGTTTAGAGCATTAAAAGTCTGGATGGCATTGCAACAAGTTGGTAAGAAAGGATATATCGAAATGATTGACAAAGACATTGATCTTTCGCAGATGTTATTTGCGCAAGCAAAAATACATCCCGAACTCGAAGCAGTAACTCAAAATTTAAGTATCACCACATTGCGTTTTGTTCCCTCAGATTATTCGCAACTAGAGAAAGAAAGTCATGAATATCTGAACAGATTGAATGAAAATTTACTAAACAAGTTGCAGGAAGCAGGAGAGGTATTTTTGTCGAATGCTGTAGTAGAGGACAAATACTGTTTAAGGGCATGTATCGTAAATTTCAGAACTTCTGAAAAAGACATTCAGGAAGTTATCGAAATTATAGTAAGAGAGGGACGAAAAGTTCACGAAACTCTTCAAGGAAAATAAAAATTTTAGCTGCAAACTTATGCATTAACTAAACACTTCTCAATTCCGTAGTGAAATTGGGAGTATTAGTATTTGGTCAATTTTTTTATCTGATGATTTAGAGTTTAAGAGAAATTATTTTTAGGATAGTGCTTGAGAGAATAGGGAAGAAATAGATAATTCCCGTTAGAGATAAAATAAAAAATCCTGAGAGCTGTTTTTTTTGAATAAGATTATTATCTTTAATGTGTTGAAAATCAGTATAAATAGCAACTAAAATTGTTTCATAGGAGTAAATTACAAAACTTAGCCAGAGTTGAGTGTATAAACAAAAAATAAGCAAATACATTCAAATTT
Source organism: Flavobacterium maritimum (assembly GCF_040049085.1). Classification (NCBI taxonomy): domain Bacteria; kingdom Pseudomonadati; phylum Bacteroidota; class Flavobacteriia; order Flavobacteriales; family Flavobacteriaceae; genus Flavobacterium; species Flavobacterium maritimum. The sequence continues at coordinate 304,510 of NZ_JBDLZY010000002.1, read as the reverse complement.
TAGTCTAAAAACAGAGTAGGCAAATAAGTTAGTCGCAACGGTATGACGATACTTCAACTTTTAAATTGAACAGCGGACAGTAACCGCAAGCAATTTATGCAGAGCCGTTTGGTTATCGCTTGCAAAATGCAATTTCAATTCAATCAATAATTACGAACAATAAAAAACTGTAATTACATGAGAAAAATAATCGTCTTATCAATGATTACATTAGATGGAGTAATGCAAGCACCTGGTGGACCTGAGGAAGATACATCAGGTGGTTTCAAATATGGCGGCTGGGTTGCACCGTATGATGATGAAGTTGGTGGTGAGGTGGTGCAAAAAGAGCTGAAACAACCTTCAGATTATCTTCTGGGCCGGAAAACGTTTGAGATTTGGGCCTCCTACTGGCCAGAGCATGCTGATATTTGGCCTGGCATCAATGATGGTACAAAATACGTTATGTCCAAGACCATCAAAAAGTCAAACTGGAAAAATACCATATTTATAGAAAGTTTGGAAGATATCAAAAAGCTCAAAAATTCAGAAGGTTTTGATATTCAAGTTTGGGGCAGCAGTACCCTTATTCAGCTGTTGCTTAAAAATGATTTAGTAGACGAACTCAGACTCAAAATTTACCCACTGACTCTTGGTACGGGAAAAAAGTTGTTTAGCGATGGCACGATTGCCGCAGCATTTACATTGACGGAGAGTTTAGCCACGTCATCTGGGGTGATTATTGCCAACTACAGGCGAGCTGGAGAAGTCAAGACTGGTACTGTTGGAGCTTAAGACAGCTCTGGACTAATCCCAACCCAAATTGATTAGCTGGGACATTTATTAAACTCATTCAACCAATTTCAGGGAAAAGTATTTTTAAGAATTTCATAGATAATAATCCAATAGGGCGGAGTTCAACACGCGAGAAGAAATTGGTGTTTTTTATCTCGAATAGACAAGAATTAAACATTATTAATAACAAGTAAAATAAATCATCATGGCACATGTATCAATTTATCTCAACTTCATGGGAAACGCTGAAGAAGCATTTAATTACTACAAAAAAGTTTTCAAAACAGAATTTTCTGCTCCGCTAATGAGAATGAGTGACATTCCAGCTCAACCGGGCATGCCCGAACTTTCAGAAGCCGACAAGAACAAAGTGATGCATGTTGCATTGCCTATACTTGGTGGAACAGAAATTATGGCAACCGATATGCTTGAAAGCATGGGATATAAATTGATTGCGGGTAACAATATAACAATCAATTTAAATCCAGACACTAAAGAAGAAGCTGACTACTTGTATAAAGAACTTTCACAAGGTGGAACAGATGGTGTTGCACCCCACGATGAATTCTGGGGTTACTGGGGAACTTGCAAAGACAAATTCGGAATCAGCTGGATGTTTAATGTTTCTAGTCAGCATTCTTAACCAATAGTCATTAACTAAAAATTAATAATATGGAAAATAATAGTGTATCATTACACCGTGTTCTTAAAGCCGCTCCCGAAAAAATTTATCGGGCATTTACTGATGCAAATGCAATGGCCTCTTGGATTCCACCATATGGTTTTTTATGTGTTGTTCATAGTATGGATGTAAAACAAGGCGGGAACTACAGAATGTCTTTTATCAATTTTTCGACAGGAAACGGACACTCATTTGGAGGGAAATATCTGGAATTGAAGCCGAATGAATTTATCAAATATACTGACCAATTTGAAGACCCAAATTTACCTGGTGAAATGGTCACTTCGGTTTGGTTCAAAAAGGTTTCTTGTGGCACAGAACTTAAAATTATTCAAGATGGTATTCCTTCGGTTATACCAACAGAAATGTGTTATTTAGGTTGGCAGGAGTCATTAGAGAAATTAGCAAAATTAGTTGAGCCGGAAATTCCAGATGCTTAAACCTTTTAGTGCAGGTTTTTTGAGGACAACTTTTCAAGAGGTAGTTTAAAAGAGGAATTGGTAACTACGGCTATACTATTCGAAATTTTTATAGAACTTTAACGAGTTTAAAAAATCAAGACACTCGATTACAAATGCTTCTTGGTAGTTTTTTTTTGTCTAAATTGGTGTACTAAATCCAAAACATCACTCTAATAAATAAAATAATATGGACGTAAGTACACTAAATCAGACCGAAGCTTGGGTCATCGCTCTTTCGCTTTTTATAGTAATGCTAATTTCAAGCTTTGTTGGGAAGCTCACAGGAAATTATATTCGGAATAAAAAACGCACAGAAGAAAACTTGACTGAAACTTCAGGACTTATTGCATTGCTTTTTTTTTTACTGGCATTTACATTTGGTATGAGTGGCGATCGTTACGATTCACGAAGAAAAATTGTTGTGGAAGAAGCAAATGATATTGGAACAGCTATATTGCGAAGTGACTTATATCCGGATTCAACAAGAACTTTATTCCGCAAAGATTTTAAGGAATATGTAGAGGCAAGAATATCTTATTTCGAAGTGGGGGCTGATGTAAAAGGAATTTTAAAGGCTGACAGTTTATCTCAGGTGATTTCCTCGAAATTGTGGAAGCGCGCATGCAACCTATCTAAGGACCCTGCCAACCTAGCTGCCACCCAACAGATGATTCCCGCTTTGAACGTGATGATTGATGTAACCACCTCTCGTCTTGCCGGCGAGAAAGCAAAAGTTCCGCAAAGCATTTTAATCATGTTATTTTTTCTGGCTCTGATAAGCGCATTTTATGGTGGTTATTCTGAAGGCCGCAAAGGCAGAATTGACTGGATAGTCCAAATTGGATTTTGTCTTTTGGTGTCGTTAGTTGTTTTGTTTACCTTAGATTTGGACAGGCCTCGAAGAGGGTTTGTAAATTTGGACGTGCCAAATCAGGCCATAATAGATTTGAGGAAGAATTTCGAGTGATTTCTTCTAGGACGATAACTTAAAAGCAAGTACAGAAAATATTAGTATAATAGGGATGAGTCAAGCTTCGATTCCTTGTTATCCTAAGAATGTCGAAAGTTCGTCGTTTATACCTCGCAGTTTCTAGTTATGTGTAATTTTTATTCATCTTATTAAAAGCTAACTTCATAAAGTCTACAAACTACTAAGTTCATACTGGTATATTCTTAAAGGCTTGTTATACATTGCTTTTAAGAATATAATTGAAGCTCTTTTTCTAAATACCAATTTTTTGGTAATTTAAATCAGCTATATTTACTTTCTAATTAACCAAATCTGATTCAATTAGAGTTTTTTCGAAGAACTGAGGTTAGTGGTAATTCTCCCAAAATGGTAAATAGAAAATGAAACACATCAAGCTTGTTGAAACAATTCTTTACGTAAGCAACCAAAAAGCAAGTATGGAATTCTATGCAAAAATATTTAGGCAAAATCCCGACCTGAATGTACCGGGAATGACCGAATTTAAACTTTCCGAAAACTGTAAATTGGGACTAATGCCAAATAATGGGATTGCTAAAATTTTAGTGGACAAAACTCCACATCCAGATCAAGGAAACGGAATACCAAGATGTGAACTTTATTTTTATGTAGAGAACATTGAGTTTGAGTTTGACAATGCAATTAAAAGCGGAGCAAAACTTATCAGCGCGGTTGAAGACCGAGACTGGGGCGATAAAGTTTGTTATTTTGCAGATCTCGATGGGCATATTATTGCGTTTGCAGAGAAACTTAACAGTAAATTAGTTAGCAATAAAAATGGAAGCTAATGTCTGACCAAATGAATACAAAAAATTTATTATCAAAAGTCAAAATTGATATTTAAACAGCAGAAAACCTAAAGTTTCCAATCATCGAATACCCATATAGTTAAATTAATAAAATAGCTTCATATTGAACGGAACCAATTGCTTATCCGTTCAATATGAAGTTATCGTAAAGTTGATCTAATATTCTTAGCCCGACAATCCTTCTAAATAAAACAAAAAGAAATATAATGATACAGCAAAGCATTGATAATGATTTTCTTAAAGAATTAAAATTCGAACCATTGACAAAAAACAATTGGAATAAATTTGTTGAACTCTTTGGTGAAAAAGGGGCTTGTGGGAACTGCTGGTGTATGTCATTTCGATTAAATAAAACTGACTTTGACGAGGGAAAAGTACATGATGGAAATAAGAATGCAATGAAAAACCTTGTTTGGAACAACCAACCAACTGGGCTACTTGGTTTTTTTGAAGATATTCCTATTGCTTGGTGTGCATTTGCACCACGGGAGGATTTTTTGAAATTAGGAAAATCGAGAGTACATAAACGTATTGACAATAAAACAGTTTGGTCCGTTCCCTGTACATTTATAGCAAAAGATTTTAGGCGTCAAGGCGTTTCCGTCGCACTTTTAAAAGCTCTTATAAGATATGCCGAAGAGACGGGAATTAAAATTATTGAAGCCTATCCAACCATTCCAACACAGGAAAGACTTCCTGACGCTTTTGCGTGGATAGGCCTGTATAAGTCATTTGAGAGAGCAGGTTTTGAAATTGTGGACCGCACCTCTAAAAGCAGACCTATGGTACGTTATTACATTACTAAATAAAATTAAGTAAGGGGATATCAATATTTAAAATGCAAAAATGTTTTGGCAGCACAATAATTTTGATTTATATAGGTTTTATACTGTGAGGTAATACTGACGATTGTTGGCCAGATACTTACAGTTTATAAATGAATTTAAATAGCTCTTTTGAAATGAATAGAAATTTTATTGTTGTTGATGATGATGCTGTTAATAACCTTATTTGTCGTAAAGTCATTAATCATGTTTTTCCTAAAGCAGATGTTCAAATATTTATTAATCCCGAAACAGCACTTACTTATATCAAATCAATTTATTCAGAATCCATTGGAAAGAGAACAATTCTATTTCTAGATATTAACATGCCTGTTCTTTCAGGTTGGGATTTTCTTGAAGAGTTTGAGAATTTTGACAAGGACATAAAAGAGCAACTAAAAATTTATATGCTGTCATCTTCGATTGACCAGCTGGATAAGGATCGTGCCACTAAAAACAAAAATGTTTCCGGTTATATTGAAAAACCATTGAATCAGAAAATTATTGCGAAGATGCTATTTTAGATTTTGACTATATAACTGCATAGTTATAAGATGATAATCAGGAATACTCCATATTATTAAAAAAATCCATCACTATATTTTTTAAGTGATGGATTTTTACTAATTGTTATTTTTTTTTTAATGAGAAGCAGGCTTCTTCTGTATTACAAAAGTTGAAGCCTACTGTTAAAAACAAACCACTTAATAATTAACCTTCCCATTTAACAAAAGCTTCCATAGCTGCATAAGTAGCGAGTCCAAGTTGATTGTACAACATTGCAGTTTCTTTGTTTCGATCTTCAGCTCTTTGCCAAAATTCTCTAGAATCGGATCCTTGAAATACGACACCGTCTTTTTGTGATTGATGCTTGAAAATCCCCTGTCTTTTTGCTAATACCTGATCCGGACTCATAGGCACAGCCATTTCAATTTCATCAATTCCCCATTCCTGCCATGCTCCTCTATAAAGCCATACCCAGCATTCGTTCATAAAATCTTTAGATTTTAATCTTCGGACCGATTCAAAAATAGCATCCAGACACACTTTGTGGGTTCCATGTGGATCAGCCAAATCACCCGCTGCATATATTTGATGAGGTTTTATCTTTTCTATAAGATTCATTGTTAATAAGATATCGTCTTCTCCTAAAGGTTTTTTCTCGATAGCTCCTGTTTCGTAGAAAGGAAGTTCCATAAAATGAATTTGTTCATCTGGCAGACCAACGAAATAACTTGTTGAGCGTGCTTCCCCTTTTCTAATTAACCCTTTTAAATATCGGACTTCCGGAATATCTATTTCACTTGTTTTTTTGTTCTTAAGAAAAGCAATTGCTTTTTTATAAATATTCTCCGCTTCAACACTTTTTATTCCAAATTTTTGATTGTAGTCACAAACAAAGCTGGCAAATCGTAATGCTTCATCATCTGCTACGGCAATGTTTCCAGAAGTCTGGTAGGCGACATGAACCTCATGACCTTGTTGTTGCAATCTCATAAAAGTACCACCCATACTAATAATGTCATCATCAGGATGTGGGCTAAAAATCAGTACTCTTTTTCTTGAAGGCTCAGCTCGTTCGGGTCTGTTTGAGTCGTCGGCATTTGGTTTACCTCCTGGCCATCCGGTGATTGTATGCTGTAATCTATTGAATATTTTGATATTGATGTCGTAAGCGGGTCCTGAAGCGGCCAATAAATCGCTCATTCCATTTTCTATATAATCTGCATCTGTCAGCATTAATATAGGTTTCTTTAAATCAAGAGCCAGTCCAATTACCGCTTTTTTAGTCAGTTTATCGGTCCAAACAATTTCTTCAACTAACCATGGTGTATTGATTCTTGTCAATTTTGAAGAAGCTTCTTTATCCAACACAAAAACAGCATTTTTGTGTTCTTGTAAAAATGAAGCCGGAATTTGGTTTGTTACAGTACCTTCAACAGAAGCTTTTATAATGTTCGATTTTCCTTCTCCCCAAGCCATCAAAATAACTTGTTTGGCTTCCATTATTTTTTTTACTCCTAAAGTAATGGCTGTTCTGGGAGTATTATTTAGTCCCGAAAAATCTCTGCTTGCCGCCACTCTTGTAATATGATCTAATGCTACTAATCTTGTTTTTGAATTCTGCAAAGAGCCGGATTCATTAAATCCAATATGTCCATTTCCTCCAATTCCCAGTATTTGTAAATCAATACCGCCTAAAGCTTCGATCTGAGCTTCATAATTAGCGCAATAATCCGCTATTTCCTCTTTAGATAAAGTTCCATCAGGAATATGATAATTTTCTGGTAAAATATCTATCTGATCAAACAATAACTCTTTCATAAATCGCACATAGCTATTTATGGAATCGGGTTCCATTGGATAATATTCATCTAAGTTGAAGGTGATTACATTTTTAAAACTCAGACCTTCTTCTTTGTGCATTCTTACTAGTTCAGCATACAATCCTTTTGGTGAAGAACCCGTCGCTAATCCTAATATACATGATTGTTTATTGTCTTGCTTTAATCTGATAAGAGCAGCTATTTGTTGTGCAACCGCTTTAGATGCATCGGTTGAATTTTCAAAAACTACTGTGTCAATATTTTCGAATCTTTTTTCGAAACCGGTTGCTTTATCTATACTACTTTTTAACATTATCTGTTTTATTTTTTTAGTTTATGGTAGAACTTAATTCATATTGCTTTCTTGACCAACTTCTGTATTTATGCCCTTTAATTGCAAAAAATAGAATCATCAAATAAGAAGGCAATAAGATTAAATAAGCTATTTGGTTGCCGCTTTTGGCCGTTTTGGCAATTCCATTTGCTTGGTTGGCTAAATTGATAGTTTCTGCCCAAGAGCCATAGATTAAAGGGAAAATAGCACCTCCGATGATTCCCATGATTAATATGGCACTGGCAATTTTTGTATAGCCACCCAAATCTTGGAGCGCCATTGGCCAAATGGCAGGCCAGCAAAGAGCATTAGCGAGTCCTAAAAGTGCCACCAAAATAATAACCAAAGGCAAAGAGGAAATTATAGGTAATTGAACCATAACTATAGGCGATACAGATACAATTAATACTACCAGAATTACACCTAAAATGCCTGAAGCTTTTAATGCAGTTACTTGTGAAACGTACTTTGGGATTAGTGTAATTCCTAAAATGTATCCTACTACCATTGCTGTCATGGTAAATGAAGTTAGTTTTAGATATAAATTACCGTTTTCTCCATAAACTCCCAGTTGTTTCCCAAACCCGCCAATCGAATCGCCAGCTATAACTTCGGCAGCTATATACAGCATTAAAGTGATAACACCGAAAACCAGTTGTGGGTTTTTTAAAGCATTTATTATTTGTTTGAAAATGCTTAAATCAGTCACATTTCCATCCTCATCTAAGTCAATTTCGGGAAGAGGCGATAATTTTACAGCTATTGCTAAAACAATGATAATTAGTCCCATGTATAAATACGGGATTTGTAATTGCAACGCAAGACTGTCTAAGGCCACAGATTTTGCACTATTATCAAGAAGCACAATTTTATCGGCAGTGTAATCCTGCATATTTGAAAGTACTAAGGCTGTTAACACTAAGGGGGCTATAAATCCGGCTAGTTTATTTGCAATCCCAAGTACACTGATCCTTGCTGCTGCACTTTCTCTCGGACCAATAACCACAACATAAGGATTTGCCGCAGTTTGTAGAATTGCCAAACCGGTACCCATAATAAATAAAGCCATTAGAAATAATAGAAAAGTCCTTGTTTCCGCCGCAGGATAAAACATAAATGCACCAAGGGAAATGACAAGAAGTCCCAAGGAAACACCATTTTTGTACCCCACTTTTTCAATCACCCATGAGGATGGAATTGCCATAACAAAATAAGCAATGTAAAAGGCAAAAGCGACAAAGTACGCCTGAGAAGGAGATAGTTCACATGCTAATTCAAAAAAGGGTATTAAAGGTCCATTTAACCAAGTAACAAACCCTAAAATAAAAAATAAGGTGGTTAAAATAACCATTGGAATTAGTGCGCTCCCTGGATTGCTGCTGATTGTATTTTTAATTTTTGACATTTGATTTCTTTTTCTAGTAATAGTTAGATTCTGTTTTGATTGTATTTAACCGCATATATACTTTGTAATCCAGTATGGTTTAATTACCGGAAATACGATTTGGAAGTATTTTTTTGAGTTGTTTTACACCTTTGTTTTTATTAGTTCATGGTGGTAAAAATCAATTGTCTCTTCCAAAGCGCTCGCAATGGAGTAGTCAGGTTTAAAGCCTAATTCATTGAATTTGGAAGGATTTGCTTTTGAATGTTTAATATCTCCCGAGCGCTCTTCCAGAAATTGTATTGGAGATTTTGAGTTGGTTATTTCGATTATCCTTTCGGCTAATTCCAAAATTGAGGTGCTGTGGCCTAAAGCAACATTATACATTTCTCCTCCTGTTTTTGAAGCTAGTATATTGGCCTTCACCACATCTTTTACATAAATGAAATCTCTGGTTTGCAAACCGTCTCCATAAATGGTTATGGGTTTGTTTTGCAATGCATTATTTATGAAAATAGGTACCGCGGCTGCATAGGCTGATTTCGGATTTTGGCGAGGTCCAAAAACGTTAAAATAGCGTAAGGAAGCAGTAGGAACGTTCCATTGATCCTGATACATTTTCAAATAAAACTCTCCATCTAATTTTGTGACAGCATAAGGAGTCATTGGTTCCGGACTCATTGTTTCAATTTTAGGCAATATGGGATTGTCCCCATAATTAGCAGCAGAAGAAGAAAGCACCACCTTGCAGTTGACATTCTTCTTTGCCGCCTCCAAAATATTTATGGTTCCCAATGTATTGATATCGATACATTCTTTGATATTTAAAAGGGATTCCGGAACGCTGACCAAAGCCGCTAAATGGAATATTCCAGTAGCTCCTTGTACCAGTTCTTCGACCAGGTCTTTATCTCTAATGTCACCTTTTACAAATTGGACATTCAATCCGTTAAGATTTTTTTCAAACCCGGTTCTCAAACTATCCAAAACAATTACATGATGTCCTTCAGCTGATAAATATTCTGCGATATGACTTCCTATAAATCCGGCACCTCCTGTTATTACATATTTCTTCATTTGTTTTGATGTTTTTGAGATGAATACTTGCTAAACTATTAATCGTTCCAGTTTAATTCTGGGTATTGTTTTTTTAGGAAAGCCTTTACTTCGGCTATGTCTTCTTTGGCGGTTAAATCAGGCACGTGTTCAGAAAAGGGTATGCCCAATGTGGTATTAGGATGTTCTTTCACTGCATTTAAAAGGACTGTAGGCAATTCTTTTTCGTCTCTTTCAGGATGAACAGGACAGTTTTTCAGATAAGGATAGATAAGATTCCCATCGAATTTAAAAGCGTTCATACTTACTCTTAATTTTCCTTCTGAATCTTTGTAGCTTTCTAAATGATCAGCGCTTGGTTTTTCAAGTATGTCCAGTAATTGATTGGAATCGTTTAGTTTAGCAATAGCGAATCGTGAAATTCTTTCTGATGAGAATTCCATTGCATCTCTATTGTAACTTATAAAGGCATTGGGACTATTTGTTTCTCTTAGGGCCTGTAGCGCATTGACCGAATATAAATTATCACTATTGCAAACCGTGTAATACTGGGAATTTAATTCGGGATATTGTTCTACAGCTTGAAATAGTGCGTCTGCAGTGCCAAATGGTTTGGTTCTTCCCTCCGGAATATATTGTATGGCGAAAGAAATATTTAATCCATGAAAATAATTGTTCTTGTTTTTACTTCCGTAAAATTCTTTGAAAAGATCTCCCTGCTCGCCAATGATGATGTAGACATTTTTATATCCTGCTTTTTTAGCATTCAATAAAAGGTAGTCTAACAAAGGTCTGCCATTTGGTCCAACACCAATAAGTCCTTTGCTTCTTTCATTAGCTTGGGCAATTTCTTCCTCGGTCAAATTGTCTAATACAACTTGCTTTTTCATTCTGGAAGAGGCGCCTCCTGCTAAAATAATTAAATTATCATGCATAATTAGTTCTTTAAGTTTAGTGTGTTTTTAATGTTCTTACCCCAGGATCAACTGATACCGTGTAAGCTTCTGTTGCACCAGCTGCCAGTATTGCCTCTACTACTGGAGCTTCATTTCCAGGTTCAGCCATTACTACAATACTGCCTCCTCCTCCTGAACCGACTATTTTAGCTCCATAAGCACCAGCGTTAAGCGCAGCATCAATCATGGCGTCAATTCTGGGTACCGTATTTTTCAATAAATCCCGCAATACAGCATGATGGGCATTCATCAATTCCCCAATTTTCTTTAAATCAAGAGTGGGTTTTTCAAATTCTTTTAAAGCAAGTTTGGTATAATGATGGTTTTTAATGGCCGCTTCAAAAAAAGGAATCAATCGGTCCGGTAAATAATTTGTGTATTTTTTTAAGTCTTCAACTTCAGTTTGGTTTAAATCAAAGTCGCTGAAATTTTGCTTTATAGTATCTATTGCCAGTAAAGCATTTCCTTTCAAATCACCAATTACGCCAATCGTCTCTTTTGGTACACCGGAAACACCCGTAATAAGGCCTTTTAATTCTGTTCCGATAATAGTGTAAGAAAAAGGAACTCTGGTATCGATATGGATAATATTGCCTATTCCTATACTGTAGTGATCCATCATTCCGCCGGGTTCTCCATGTTCTAAAACTTCGGATACATATCCCATTTTTGCGATGAATTCAGGAGTAACTTCATCGTTTACACCATATGATTCTATTAAAAAATTAATCCAGGCTAGGAGTAAAGCCGATGAACTGGATGTTCCTGAGTTAATCGGAATGTTTCCGGTCACTGTAATATCGTAACCAACATTTGGAATGCAGCCGTGTCTTCTGAGAACCCTCAATGAGGAACCGAAATAATCACGCGGTTCTAATTCTAAAAAAATTTTATTGATATCGATAATTCGTACTTCACCAATATCGACCATGTTTATTTTAAATACTTTGGTGTCATTTTCCTCAGCAGTTAATTTTATATGTCGATTAATGGCACATGCAATAACAGGTAATCCCAGGTAATCTTGATGATCTCCAAAAAGACAAGTCCGGCCCGGTGCCAATGATATGATTTTTTTCACTTTTGTTTATTTAAATTATTGAAAAACAAGGATTTAGTTTTGTATTTTGTAGCAAGATGAAGAACTAATTTGTTTTTATAAGTACGAAACTAGAGCTTTTTTTCATATTAAACAAGGAAAACACAAAAAAATGTGTTCGAACACATTTTTTATGACCTCTAAAATTTTTGCTACTTATTAAACTAAAAAGTGCCTTTGGATTACTTGAGAAAGTAATTATTTTCTGAAATAGGAGAGAAGGGAAAATGGTTTAATGAAAAGTATTGAATTGTTGTTTATTCGTTTTTTATAAGCGGGAGTATTTTTGCAAAACGAAATAGATTGGTATAAAAAAGGTACATAGTAGAATCATTCAATTTCGGATTTAGATCGAAATTAGGGAAAATGTAATTCCGGAATTTACCTTTTAGAACTAACAGTTTAATAATTCATCTTATGTCTTATAATTCAACACATCCGAAACAATTTGAATTAAAGTTTTTATATATTTGCCCATTATGAATAAGAAATATACCATAAAAGATATTGCTCAGTTAGCTGGTGTTTCTAAAGGAACTGTTGATCGGGTTTTGCATAAAAGAGGAAAAGTTTCCCCTAAAGCTCTGGAAAAAGTCAATGAAGTTCTTAGCGAAATTGACTATGAACCGAATCTAATTGCAAGAAATTTAAAAAATAATAAGACGCAACATATTTGTGTTGTAATTCCGGATCCCGAGATTGATCCTTATTGGCTTCCTTGTATCAGCGGAATTAATGATGCTATAAAAGAATTTAAAGCATACAATCTTTTAATTGATACATTTTATTTTAATCCAGAGAGCACCAAATCATTTTTAAGTGTCAATAAATCTATTTTAGAACTTTCCCCTGATGCTGTTTTATTGGCACCTTTATTTCATAAGGAAACATTGAATGTTGTAAAAGAATATAATTTATCAGGTATTATCGTAAATATATTTAATAACCAGATACAATCTCCTTTTATAAAAAGTTTTGTTGGTCAAGACTTATTTCGAAGCGGAAGAATTGCGGCTAAATTATTAGACTCTCTCTTGAATAAGGGAGAAATTGCAATTATTCATATCGACGAAAGCTACAAGAATGCGATTCACATGCAAGAAAAGGAACGGGGGTTCAGGAATTACTTTGATGAAAAGAAAAGTCAGGATTACAAAGTAACCACTTTGAGTTTAAAAAATCCAAATGTTGAAACTACTTTAAACAGCTTTCTAAATGAAAATCCAAACTTATCGGGTATTTTCGTAACCACTTCCAAAGCTTATCAAATTGCTAAATTCATTAAAGATTTTGAACGTAGTAAAATTAGAATTATTGGTTATGATTTAATTGATGAGAATGTGGCTTATTTGAAAGATGGTATAATCGATTTTTTAATTCATCAAAATCCAAAAAGGCAAACTTATCTTGGAATTACCTCTATCGTAGAATATTTTCTTTTTGATAAAGAAATTCCCGATACAATTCTTCTGCCAATTGACATTATAAATTCTGAAAACGCAGATTTTTATACTTTATAATTTTGTGCCAAATCCAAAATGCCGAAAGATGAAGGTGTATGAAAATTTGGTGCTTCCGTATTTGGATTTACCCAGGTGATCCAGGTAGGTTCAAAATTTAAATTATCTTTTGAACAGTATTTTGCACGAAAAATTCCGGTTTCAATTTTATGATTTTTAATCAAATGAAAACTTTTTAAAGACCAAATACTAATAGCTCCTTCTACAGTAAAATGGTCTTTGTTTACAGATGATTTAATACTGATATCCCTTTCTGGCCAATTCCAATCGAAATCAAAAACTTTATTTGGATAAGCTTTAAAATCCATTAGTCTGGCATTAGTATCAATTTCTAAGCAGTAATAGGGGTTTAGCGAATCATCCGGTCTAAAGAAGAGTTCAACTCTATCTGAATTATTAATACTGTCAAAGCTATCATCCTTTTTTTCAATATGTATTGCAGTATCAAAAACAGTAAAACAAAAAAATAAATTTATACCGTCCCATAGTGCTTTAAATTCTATTTCAGATTGCTTTTCTGACTGCCAAGGAGAAACAAAATGGTTTAAAATTGTGGCTTCATTCCATAATAAATCATCTCCTTTACCTGTAATGATTAATTGATCCTTCTTAATTAGGTTGACTGTATATTTTTCTACTTCTCTTTCCATTTTCGTTTGCAATAATATTTGTTTACAAAATAGGTTGACACATCCAGTCCCGTCAACCTTAACTAAATTTCAATTTCAGGAAGCGAATAAACATTGGTTTATTGCCTTTTACTGAATACCAGATTTTTTTTTATATAAATAGTTTTGAAGCCAAATGTAGAAAAAAAATGCATCAAGAGCTCTTCCAGTTTTAAGTTCTATAAAATGGACATCATACTAATTAGTTTTATTTTATTACAATCATCGTAGGATAAAATGTCAGATCTATTTCTTGTGACGATTACCTAATTCCGATTATCCTGAAATTTCTGATAAGATATAAAACAGAGTCAACGATTTTTTAGAACTTAAATTAATAGTGTCAAATCTTAACAATATTTTTTTAACATCAGATATTTATTTTATTAAAAAATGCAGAATTCATTTTTTTTGTGCTCGAGAACATAAATATTATGTGTTCGAGCACATTTTTTGTGCTTTTTCTTGTTTTATTAAAATTAAATATATAGTTTCGTCATGTATTAAGAAATTGAACCCCATTTAAGGCGCCAAATTAGATCGATTTTTCGGAGTATTTGTAAGGGGTAATATCTTGTAAAACAGGTGTTTGTAACTAAAAACAGTGTAAAATAGAACAAACCGTGTAGGAAAACCTTTTTATAAAATATTTTTCTGACATCCATAGAAATGATAACTAAAATTGGGCGCATTATGGGTTGAGTTCTTTATAAGGAATAGCAAGATGAAGACTATATAAATTATCAGAATATTATTACTAACCAAAACAACCTTAGAGTATGAAATTATTAACCAAAAACGAGCCTAGAAATTTACGGCTTAACAATCTTTCCAGAAAGGTTATTCAAATAACCTCTCTTTCAATATTAACCTTAAGTTTACCCGTTACAGCAGCAGAAATTCCTAAAATGGATTCTTCTGAAATTTATTTGCCACAAGAAATTGTTATCAAAGGAAGAGTGGTTAGCGAAAAAGGGGAAGCATTACCGGGAGCTACAGTTCTGGTAAAAGGCAGTAAAATTTCAACGATTACTGATTTTGACGGTAATTTTGCAATTGCAGTGCCAAAAAACACAGCTAGATTGGTCATTTCCTTTATCGGTATGGAAGAACAGGAAGTAGCAATCCAAAATACACCATTTACTGTTGTCTTAAAAGAAGAAGGTCAAAAATTAGAAGAAGTAGTTGTTGTTGGGTATGGTAAACAAAAGAAAACGGATCTTACCGGTTCTGTGAGTTCTATCGGTAAGGACAACTTGAACTTAGGAGGTACCGTTTCGAATGTTGGGCAAGCTTTGCAAGGACGTGCTTCCGGAGTTCAAGTACAACAAAACAGTTTTGCACCGGGAAGTACACCTTCAGTTATTATTAGAGGTGGTAATTCCCTTAATACATCTAACGCGCCTTTATACGTGGTAGATGGATTTATTACCAGTACTGGTGCATCGATTAGTCCAAATGATATAGAAAATATTCAGATTTTGAAAGACGCTTCTTCTACGGCTATTTACGGTGCCAGAGGAGGAAACGGGGTAATTATCATTACGACTAAAAAAGGAAAACTTGGAAAAATGCAAGTGGAGGCTGAAATCTCAGATGGTTTTCAAAATATTATCGAGGAGCCTTCCTTGTTGAATGGGCAACAGTATGCTAGTATTCAAAATGCAATTGCTGCCGAAAACGGTAGACCGGCTGTTTTCCCAGAGAGTTTTCCAATTGCCAATACCAATTGGTTTGATGCAGCAACCCGTACAGGAGAAGTAATTAACCGAACAATTACTTTCAGCGGAAGTGATAAAGTATCTAAATTTTTTCTTTCAGGAAATTATTTAAATCAAACAGGAGCTTTAGAAAACACAGATTTCGAAAAGTACACCGTTAGAATGGGAGCTGAGAAAAAATTTAATGACAAATTAAATATGGGGACCAATGTTTACGGTTCTGTAAGTGATGGAAATAATAGCAGCTATTCAGACAATATTTTGTCTCCATTATTTTCTATTCAAACTGCTCCTCCTAGTATTCCTATTTATAATCCCGACGGATCGTATTATAAATACCAGGGAAAAGATAATGCTTTAGCTCTTTTGTTAGAACCTACAGATAATACAATCAATAGATTAGTCAACGGAAATATGTTTCTCGACTATGAAATTATCAAAAATTTGACCTATCATTTTGGAGCGGGTGCAGAGTATCAAGGAGTTTTGCAAGGAAATTATACACCTAGTACATTGGTTGCAGGTGCTGCTCTAAAAGGGGTTGCTTCAGAAGAAAGCAGAACATATTTCAGATGGAGTACAGAGCAATACCTAACCTATAAATTTATGACAGGAGAACATTCTTTAACAGCAATGTTAGGAACCTCAAATCAAAAAGATACTTATGAGCAGGTAAGAGCAGCAGGTACTGGTTTTACGAATGATTTGTTGACATTTTATAATCTTCAGGGAGCCTCGGTATACTCAAAACCGGAAAGTTTTAAATCAGAAACGAAACTTACTTCTTATTTCAGTAGATTGAATTACTCCTTTTCAGACAAGTATTTAGCTTCTTTTACAATTAGAAAAGATGGTTCTTCTCGTTTTGGAACAAACAATAAATACGGGATATTCCCATCTGGTGCTATTGCATGGAAACTTTCAAATGAGTCCTTCATTCAAGATTTAAACACTTTTTCTGAATTAAAATTAAGAGCCAGTTATGGTATTACAGGAAGTGATGGTATTGGGGATTATGCATATATGAACAGGCTTACTTCTTATGGGGTGACGATTGCTCCGGATAATTTTGTTGGAGGAACTGAACCTGCAAATTTAGCAAACGCCAACCTGAAATGGGAGGAAACAGCTCAGACCAATTTAGGTTTGGATATGGGATTCCTTAACGGAAGAATCAGTGCTACTCTTGATGTGTATAAAAAATCAACCAGTAATGTGCTTTTGAATGTTCCTGTTGGACAATGGTGGGGTTTTAGCACTCAAAGAGTCAATTCGGGAGTGATTGAAAACAAAGGAATTGAGTTTGGTGTAAGCACTGAAAATTTCAGAACTGATAACTTTTATTGGAAAACATCTTTAAACCTTGCATACAATAAACAAGAGGTAATATCGCTTTCGGATAATGTTAAAATCATTAGTACCAATACATCTAATCCAAGTGGCGTTGTTTCAGGTCAGGAATTTACAAGACTGGAACCAGGGAAAGAAATGGGTGTATTATATGGTTACCAATATGCTGGAGTGGTGCAAACAGGAGAAGTTTACGCTCCGCAACCACTTTCTTTACCGGGAGATCCAAAATATGTGGATGTAAATGGCGACGGAACAATTACAGCCGATGATAAAACCTATTTAGGAAATTCTACACCACATTATATTGCAGGATTTAATAATGATTTAAGATATGGAAATTTTGATTTAAATATCTTTTTCCAAGGAGCATTTGATTATTCCGTATACAATATGACTGCAATGGTAGGAGAATCAACTACAAGTACAGATGCTTTGGATCGTTGGGTAGCGGGTGTTAATGAAGACACGAATATTCCAAGAGATGGGTATTACAAAAGTAAATATGGTAGTTATGTAAATTCAAAATTTGTAGAAGAGGCTTCTTATGTTCGTTTAAAAAACATTTCTCTTGGATATTCTATTCCGGAGAGCGCATTCAGACAAGCTAAATTTATAGACAATATCCGATTGTATCTTATAGGTCAGAATTTGGCAACTTTTACAAATTATTCTGGAAATGATCCGGAAGTAAACGGGCATTCAAACAACAATTTGGGTGGAGGAATCGATTTCAACTCATTCCCAGCTTCGAGAACTTTTATTTTAGGTTTAAAAGTTACCATTCACTAGTCTAAAAGGCTTTTTTACTAACATTAAATTTATTAAAATGAAAAAATATACAATACTATTTCTTTTACTTGCTGCTGGTACACAATTTTCGTGTAATAGTGATCTTGATCCTACCGTATATAGCAGTTTGACTAATACAAATGGGTATCAAACAAAGTCGGATGCCGTGGCAGCCATAAATTCGATCTATGCCAGACTAAAAGGGCCTGTTGTGGGCGATAACTTTTCATACTGGGCTACAAGGCATTTTGCTTTAACAGATATTGCTACCGATTTAGGACATTGTCAATATGGTGGTGATCCTGGACAATTGTCTCTAGGAACTTGGAATTCAGACAATGGACTGCTTAGAGAAGATTGGACTTCAATGTATAAGTTGATCGCCAATGCTAATAATGCGATTTTCAATATTACCCCTATGTCTGGAATTTCGGATGCAGAAAAAGCACAATTTATAGCTGAAGCTAAGTTTCTAAGAGCTTCTGCCTATATGGACCTTACTGATGCATGGGGACCGGTAATCTTAATTACAGAGGATAATTTGGCGAACCCTAATTATTTAGATCAGACAGCTCCAACATCAGTTGAAGATATCGATGCTTTTTTGATTAAAGATCTTAATGAAGCAGCAGGAATATTACCAGTTAATTACCAAGACAATGCGATTTATGACAGTAATGATGTGGGACGTGCTACTAAGGGTGCAGCACTAACTTTATTGGCAAAACTATATATGCGAAGTCATGATTGGCAGCAAGTAGTAGACCTTACTCAACAGGTGATAAATCTAAATGAATACAGACTTTTTCCATCTTACATGGGATTGTTTAAAGAAAGCAACAAATGGTGTAGTGAAAACATTTTTTCATCTCTTAGTGATGCCAATACAAATGGAACGGAATTGTTAAATCATTTTGGGCCGGTAGATCATCCGGTGGTTCAAAACAGATGGCAGTATTATACCGTAAACTGGGATTTCTACAATACTTTTGGCGACGAAGATGAGAGAAAACAATGTTTCTTTCCAGAATTTGTGGGTGTCGATGGTTTGTTGCACAAGCAAGCGCCTACTTTGGGTGCTGAACCACCAGCTGGAGAATTCTATATGCCGGATGTAGCCACCAGAAAATATGCTGATGATGAAACCACTACTTATTATGATGGGCACAGTGTAAACATATTACGTTATGCTGATGTGTTGTTAAGTAGAGCAGAAGCATTAAACGAGATTAACGGGCCAACTGCCGAAGCAATAGGTCTTATTAACCAGGTTAAAGCAAGATCACACGCTAAACTTTTAGTTTTATCTGATTATAACCAAGCCAGTTTGAGAGATGCTATTTTGCAAGAAAGAGGATGGGAACTTTTCTACGAAGGAAAACGTCGTGCCGATTTAATTAGAATGAACAAATATGACGTTCTGGTAAATGCGTACCATCTTAGAGTTGGAGAAGCAGCTCAAATCAAGATGCCTCAAAACAAATATTATACATACCCTCAAAGCCAGGTTAATCTTAACCCTAAGTTAAGTAATGCAGACAGACAGTAAATAATATTGGATATTTAAAAATCAAGAATGTAATGCTGTTGCAGATTATTACATTCTTGGTTTTTATAAAAAAGTAGTTGCATTTTTTTAAAACACACTTAAAATGATCAAGAGAATTTTGTCAAAAGGCCTATTTGTTTTCACTCTATTGCTACTGATGGCTTGCTCTAATAATCAAGGCAATTGTATCGAGAATATCAGTGTCGGAACTCATAGTAACAACGAATTGAAGATTCAAATTGATGTTACTACAAGTACTGATGCAAAGGTATATGTAGAGTATTGGCGAGATTCAATCGCAAGAAAAGGTAAAATGACCTCATTGATATCAGCAGAGGGCAGAAAACATTCGTTGGTACTCTGTTCTATTAGTCCTAACACTAAATACAGCTATCAGGTTGTAACTCTTCAAGGGGAGGTAAAAAATAAAAGCAAAGTTTATACTTTCCAATCCAGGAAGTTACCAGAATGGTTGCAAAAACAATTTCAGGCTACTTGCCCAAAACCCAATTTAATACCGGAAAATTTCAAAAAAGGCTTTTTGCTTTTGAGTAAAAGAGAAACCCCAGGTACCGCATATCTGGTAGATTATAAAGGGAATTTGAGATGGTATCATACTGTTGAAGGAACAGGATTTAAAGTTTCCCACTTTACAGATGATCAAAGTATTATTGCTATTTTGGGTAAAAATGATGAACCGACCAGTTATGGGAGTGAGATTTTGGAAATTAATTTACAGGGCGACACACTAACACATATTAAAAAAGGACAAGGCGATTTTAAACAAGTTATTCATCATGAAATTATAAAAAAATCAACTAACGAAATAGTGACTTTGTTTGTTGATGAAAGAATTACCGATTTATCTGCAATAGGTGGTAAAAAGAAAGATACCATCAACGGCGATGGGATTCTTATCTTAGATAAAAAAGGAAAACAGCTTTGGAAATGGAGTGTTTTTGATGATTTAGATCCAATGAAAGACAAAGCATTGTTGAAAACCAAAAAGGATTGGATGCATGCCAACAGTTTAAATTTCGATAAAGACGGAAATTTTATTATTTCGTTTTATAATAACGGTCAAATTTGGAAAGTAAATGCTAAAACCGGAAAAGTAATCTGGAAAATAGGTAAAGACGGTACCATGAAAATGCCAGCCAATTGTAACTTTTCACAAGCCCATGCGGCACATATTAATCCGGAAGGAAGCCTCATGTTTTTTGATAATGGAGTCGATAAAAAACAATCGTCAATTTTTGCTTTGAAAGTAGATGAAAAAAACAATACAGTAAAACAGGATTTCCAAGTTAAATTACCTACGGAAATATATAATGACAGAATGGGGAGTGCTTATATGATTGATAAAGAAACCATATTGGCTTGTTGTTCCAAAAGACATATTACAGTGCTTACCAATAAAAAAGGAGTATTGCTTTGGGCTTTAGAGTCGGAAATTCCGCCCTATAGAGTAGAGTTTATTCCTGAAGCGAAGCTTAAGCCATTCCTTATAAATTAAAAATAAATATTTTAGGATGCAGAGGAGAGAAAAGAACATCTTTGTTTGAAGCACTTTTTCTCAATCCTAGTTAAATTAACTTGAACTATGAAAAAAATAATTTTTGCCGGTTTAATTGCAGGGTTGCCTCTTTTATTATTCAATTCTTGTAATTCTTCCTCAGCTAAATCCATAACGGAGTCGGTAGCATCATCCAAAGATGCTTCTTATATCACAATTGATACAGCAAAAATACCTGATGATCAATTTGGGGAATCAGTTCGTTATGGAAGAGAGTTGATGCTAAGAACGTCGTATTACATTGGACCAAACGGCATTAACGGAAAATATTTGGGAAATAAAATGAATTGTACCAATTGTCATCAAGATGCCGGTACAAAACCATATGCTTTCAATTTGATGTCCTCTCATGACAATTACCCGCAATATCGCGGAAGGGAAAATAAAGTGCTCACCCTTGCCGAACGTGTTAATAATTGTATAATGAGACCACATTCAGGAAAACCAATTCCACTTGATGGGAAAGAAATGGTGGCTTTTTTATCTTATTTTAAATGGATTAGTACGTTCGTACCAAAAGACGGTGCATTCACGGGCGCTAAGAACTTAGAAATAGCTTTTCCTGATAGAGCTGCAAATCCTGCAAGAGGAAAAGTTCTTTATGCTGAAAATTGTGTTCGTTGTCATGGAAATGATGGTGAAGGAAAGTTTAATGAAGATAAATCAGCCTATATTTATCCTCCTTTATGGGGAGATTATGGGTATCAGCCGGGTTCCAGTATGCATAGAATTATTAAGCAAGCGCAGTGGTTAAAAGGTAATATGCCATTTGATAAAGTGACTCTTGGAAAACCGTATCTTACAGATGAACAAGCGCTTGATATCGCTGCTTATGTAAATGATGATGCCATCCATGCAAGGCCAAATCCTAAAACATTTGATTATCCTAACAAAATGAGTAAACCTATAGATTATGCAAATGGTCCTTTTGGCGATACTTTCTCAGCAGAACAGCATAAGTATGGACCTTTTAAACCCATTATCGATTTCTGGAAAAAGAAAGGTTTAAAACCAACTTACTAACGATCTGTCCTAAACAATAATTGCTCTTTAAATTTGAATTTTGAAATAAAATGAAAACAAACATAAAAAACAGACTTATTTTGAGAAAAATAGCATTTAGTATTCTTTTCATTTTCAGCATGCCGTTGATTGCCCAGCAAATAAAATACACCAATGGTAACGGTAGCTGGAACCCGGATTTGCTTGGAAATCATCGCGCTGTCATCGAGTTTAAAGGCAAAGGAACGGTTGCCAAAACAACTATTGAATGGCGTAGAAG
Organism: Flavobacterium maritimum; assembly: GCF_040049085.1. Classification (NCBI taxonomy): domain Bacteria; kingdom Pseudomonadati; phylum Bacteroidota; class Flavobacteriia; order Flavobacteriales; family Flavobacteriaceae; genus Flavobacterium; species Flavobacterium maritimum. The sequence continues at coordinate 282,358 of NZ_JBDLZY010000002.1, read as the reverse complement.
AGATGAAAATCCGGAACAAAAAAGAATCATTGTTCAGGATGCAAAAACAGGTAAAGACATTCTAAATATAAAGACGGAGAACATAAACAGAGAATCCGGTACGGTTCTTTTTGAGCCAATTTCAGGCAAAGGAACCTATTATGTATATTATTTACCATACATAGACGAAGGACCTAAGGTATACTATCCTAAAGGAGTTTACGTTAAACCGGAAAATACTGCGGATGCAGGATGGCTGTCTAAAGTTAAATCAAATCTAAAGGCGAATTGTAGTGTTTCAGAAATTCAAAGTGTCAATGAATTCAATAGTTTTTACCCAATGGAGGTAATTGCTACAACTGCTGAAACACAAAATATTATTGCACAAAATAAAGGAAAAGCATTCTTGGTTTTTCCGGAAGATCGAATGAATTCTATTCGAATGCAAAAAGATTTACCAAAACGCTGGATTGACAAAGGAGTTCAAAATACTTTTTCGGATACGGCATTAAGAGGAGAATATTTGGCTTTTCAGTTGGGTGTTTACGCTTTACAAGATTTGAACAATGTAAAAGTTACTTTTTCAGATTTAAAAAATAAAGATGGGAAAACAATTGAAGCAAAAAATATAAGCTGCATCAATACAGATGGGGTAAAATATGACGGTTCTCTTTTTTCGAATACGGTAAATGTGTCAAAAGGAAAAATACAAGCCATGTGGTGCGGAATTGATGTTCCGGAAAGTACTCAGGCTGGAGAATACTTTGGTAAAGTTTTGGTTAGTTCGGGAGATGCCACCCAAGAGATTACCCTTCATCTAGCGGTAAGTGAAGCGGTAACACATAACGGTGGTATCGACCATCCCGAAAAAATGACCCGATTAAAATGGTTAAATTCCACCATGGCGCAAGAAAATACCGTAATTGCACCTTATACACCATTAGAAGTAAAAGAATCGGAGATTTCATTATTAGGAAGAAAAGTACTTTTGAGCAAAAATGGATTACCTGCTCAGATTCAAACTTTTTTCACACCTGAAATGACTTCAATTGGTACCAAAGCCAATGATATATTAGCTGCTCCTGCACAGTTTCATTTATTGGATAATACTGGAAAAGAAATTAATAATTGGAAAAACACCGGTTTCAAATTTACAAAAAAAGAGGCAGGAACCGTATCATGGGAAAGTACTAATACCGATACTGCTGTTGAAACGCAGGTCAACGGAACCCTTGAATTTGACGGATTTTTATCGTACACCGTAAAAATTACGGCGCTTGAAGATGTCACTTTCAATGATATTAATTTTCAAATGCCTTTGCAACCAACTTCTGCCAAATACCTGATGGGATTAGGTCAAAAAGGAAGCGAACGTCCTGAATCAATTAAATGGAAGTGGGATGTGGCCAATAAAAATCAGGATGGTGCCTGGATTGGAAATGTGAATTCGGGATTGCAGTTTTCATTAAGAGATGAAAAATACAGCCGTCCTTTAAATACTAATTTCTATTTACAAAAACCATTGCTCTTACCTGCTTCTTGGGGCAATGGAAGCAAAGGGGGAATAGATATCGTTCCTAACGGAAAATCGGTTTTGGTTACTGCTTACAGCGGAAGCCGAAGCATGAAAAAAGGAGAGGTCTTGTTCTATAATTTAAATCTGCTAATTACGCCTTTTCATGCTATAAATACGGATTTTCAATGGGACAGCAAATTTTATCACCGATATAATAATTTGGATACCATTGCAAAAACAGGAGCTACAATAGTGAACATTCATCATGCAACTCCTATAAATCCTTATATCAATTATCCTTTTATCGAGCATGATAAGATGAAAAGTTATATTGACGAGGCACATGCTAAGGGTTTAAAAGTGAAAATTTACAATACCATTAGAGAGCTTTCCAATAAAGCACCCGAAACTTTTGCTTTGAGAAGTCTGGGACATGAAATTTATTCTCCGGGAAAAGGGGGAGGATTTAGTTGGTTGCAAGAACATGTGGGTGACGATTATATTGCCGCCTGGTTTGTTCCAGAAATTAAAGATGCTGCAATAGTAAACAGTGGTATGAACCGTTGGCACAATTATTATGTGGAAGGAATGAATTGGTTAACCCAAAACGTTGGTATTGATGGTGTTTACCTTGATGATGTAGCTTTTGACAGGGTTACAATGAAGCGAGTTAAAAGGGTATTGACGAAAGACGGACATCCTGGAATAATTGATTTGCACAGTGCCAACCAATACAACAAAAGTGATGGGTTTAATAACAGTGCCAATCTATATATGGAGCATTTTCCATATCTGAATAAACTGTGGTTTGGAGAATATTTTGATTATGAAAAAAACCAAGCTGACTTTTACTTGACTGAAGTAAGCGGAATTCCTTTTGGATTGATGGGTGAAATGTTGCAGGATGGTGGAAATCCTTGGCGTGGTATGATTTACGGTATGACGAACAGAATGCCATGGAGTGAAAATGCAGATCCGCGTCCAATCTGGAAAGTATGGAATGATTTCGGTATCAAAGGTTCTGAAATGATTGGATATTGGAGCGAAAACTGTCCTGTAAAAACGACTAACGATAAGGTATTGGCAACAGTTTATAAAAAGAAAGGCACGGCATTAATTTCTATCGCCAGTTGGGCAGATAATGATGTAAAAGTAAAACTGAATATAGATTGGAAAAAATTAGGAATTGATCCTGCAAAGGCTACAATAACAATCCCTGAAATAAAGAACTTTCAATCAGCACAGCAATTTTCTGTTAATTCGGAATTAGCAGTTCCTAAAGGAAAAGGATTGTTATTGATAGTTAATCAATAATCTTTTTTTAAGTCTTTTTAACTTGAATTCTATTGTTCTTTATGGTTTGGTTATCATGATACTTAAGGGTGTAAAGAAAGAGCAATGCGAAGGAATAAAAGACACAATGTATGAAATCGCCATGATTCTAAACACAAAAGAAGAGTGGCGATAACATATTACTTAGCCTGTTAGCGATCATTCGAATCCGTTAAAAAAATAAATATCTAGCATGAAATTTAAATCAGTATTACTTCTTTTCTGTTTTATAGGTCAGTTTGCTGTCGCACAAAATAACGCGCCAACGATAAAAGAATATAAAAAGGTTTTTACAACCTATCCATTTTCTGATCCGGATCCTATTCCGAAGCCGGACACAAAAGTCTATCCGTATTATCGATTTGACGGCTTTACGGATAAGCCGGTACAAAAAGAATGGAAAGTAATCGAACTGGAGAACGATTATATCAAACTGACCATATTGCCAGAGGTAGGAGGTAAGGTTTGGTCTGCCATTGAAAAATCAACCGGAAAAGATTTTATTTACAACAATCATGTAATTAAGTTTCGGGATATTGCCATGCGTGGTCCTTGGACCAGCGGTGGTGTAGAGGGAAATTATGGAATTATTGGCCACACTCCTAATTGTGCCACGCCAGTAGATTATATTACCATTAATAGACAAGACGGTAGTGTAAGTTGTGTGATTGGTGTATTTGATTTACTTACCAGAACTTCTTGGAAATTAGATATTAATTTACCGAAGGACAAAGCTTATTTTACCACTAATTCTTTTTGGTTTAATGACACTGCATTTGAGCAGCCGTACTATACTTGGATGAATACAGGGATTAAGGCAGCAGGAAATTTACAATTTATTTATCCGGGAAAAAATTACATAGGCCACGATGGGGAGTATAATTCATGGCCAATCAACAAGGAAAATGGAAAGGATCTTTCTTTTTACAACAACAACAATTTTGGAGGGTATAAATCATACCATGTGTCTGGTAAACATAGTGATTTTTTCGGAGGATACTGGCATGACGAAGATTTCGGAATGGCTAGATATAGTAATTATGAGGAGAAACCCGGGAAAAAAATATGGATATGGGGTTTATCCCAACAAGGGATGATCTGGGAAAAATTATTGACGGATACAGACGGGCAGTATGTAGAAGTGCAAAGTGGCAGATTGTTCAATCAATCTAGTGAAAACAGTATGTACACGCCTTTTAAACACCGTTCTTTTTCACCATATCAGTCGGATTCTTGGACAGAGTATTGGTTTCCAGTTAAACAAACCAAAGGCTTCGTAAAAGCGAATAATTATGGTTCCGTAAATGTGAAAAACGAGAACGGCTGGTTGAAGATTTATTTTTCGCCATTGCAAAAGTTGAACGAAAAACTGCTTGTGTTGGATAATGGCAAAGTGGTGTATTCCAAGGATATTTCCGTTAAGCCGATGGAATTATTCAAAGACTCTATTCGTGTTGCTGTTGATGAAAACAAATTAAAACTAGCAATCGGGGAGAATAAACTGGTTTGGAATTCGGCACCAGAAGATGGAAACCTAAGTCGACCATTAGAAATACCAAAAGATTTTGATAATAATTCTGTATACGGTTTATACCTGCAAGGGAAAAATTGGATCAGTTTTAAAGATTATATAAAAGCGGAGGAGAAGTTAACGGAATGTTTGAAAAAAGACCCTAATTATGTTCCGGCATTATCGGATATGGCTTCTTTGCAAATTAGGAAGTTTCAATATGCTGAGGCAGTTAGTACAGCAAGCAAGGCTTTGGCAATAAATACTTATGACCCTGCAGCCAATTATTATTATGCGTTGGCCAATCTGCATTTAGGAAACAGCACAGATGCCAAAGATGGATTTGATATTGCTGCTTCAGGTGTGGAATATAGAACTGCTGCTTATACCGAATTGAGTAAGCTTTATTTTTGTGAAAACGAACAAACCAAAGCCATTGAGTATGCAGAAAAAAGCTTGTTCAACAATCAATATAATTTAGAAGGACTGCAACTGTTGGCAGTAGTATACCGTTTGCAAAACAATATTTCAAAAGCGAGTGAGATACTAAATAAAATTAGCGCAGTTGACCCTTTGAATCATTTTGTTCGTTTTGAGAAATTTCTTTTGGATGGTTCCGAAGTCTCAAAGCAAGGTTTTACTTCGCTGATACAAAATGAAATGCCACAACAAACCTATTTGGAATTGGGGATTTGGTATCAGAATTTAAATCGTAAAGATGAAGCGTTAAAAGCGTTTTCGCTTGCTGTTCCAAATGCAGAACTATTGTATTGGAAAGCATTTTTGGAAAACAAAGCAGTAGATTTAAGTCAGATTCAACCTGGAATCAGTTTTCCATTTCGGGCTGAAACCGCCAATGTTTTAGAAAAATTGATTCCAACAAATGGACAATGGCAATTAAAATACCATCTGGCTTTGATTGAATGGAACCGAAATAATCTTGCGAAGGCGAAGGAATTGTTCAGGCTATGTGGCACTAAACCAATGGATCCTGCTTTTTATGCGGCAAGGGCGGCACTGATGAAAGACAATCCGGAATCGGCTTTGATTGATCTGCAACAAGCCATTAAATTAGATAAACAAGGATGGCGATACCCTAAATTGTTAACAGAGCATTTTATCGCACAAAAGCAATATGACAAAGCATTGACTATTATTGAGCCTTTTTATAAAAAGCATACAGATAATTATATCATGGGAATGTTATATGCGAAAACACTCTTGCTTAATAAAAAATATGCTTCTGCAGATGCTTTGCTAACTCAATTGAAAATTCTTCCTTTTGAAGGAGCTACTGCGGGCAGACAATTATACCATGAAGCCAAACTAATGCAGGCAGTAATGGAAATGAAGAAGAAGCAATACAAAAAAGCATTGCAGTTTATTGCGGAAGCAAAGCTATGGCCTGAAAATTTGGGTGCGGGTAAACCATATGACGAAAACATAGACGAAAGAATGGAGAACTGGTTAAACTATTTGTGTTATACTAGCCTTGACGATAAAGAAACTGCTACGGAGTCCTTGCAAAAAATCGTTGCTTTTATTCCAAAAGTTGACAATACAGTAATGAATTTTTTACCGGCAAATCAACTGGTTTCGGCATGGGCAATCGAAAAAACTTCCACTGCAAAAAAGGCAGAAGAATGGTTGGAGGCGCAAGCGAGGAGCTATCCTTCCAATAAAATTATTCAATGGTGTTTACAGGTCTACACCAAAAAGCAATCAGATAGCTTAACGGAAGATGAAAAGGATGGCGAGGTGAGAATTTTGGAGCAACTTTAAAAAAGTCAATGCTAGCAGGAAATATCAGGCAATAACTATGAAAGAAGAAAGGCAAAAGTATCGGGAAATATTCGAGCTAATGTGATCAAAAAATAACCATGATAAATAAATAAAAATGAACAAGCTTTTTTTAAAATATACAATTTTTAGCATAATTCTATTAGTATCCGAAAAAATAGTAGCACAAAACCTTGACCAAAATAGAGATGATTTATCGGTTTACAGAGTGACAGAGCTAAAGGTTAATGACCTAGTAAATACAAAACTTGAGGTATCGTTTGATTATGGCAAACGGTATTTATACGGAAAAGAATGGCTAACGCTAAGGCCTCATTTTTATGAAACAGATACGCTTACTTTAGATGCCAAAGGAATGGACTTTAAAGAAATCGCCATAATAGAAGGAAAGAAAAAAATTCCTTTAATTTATACGTATGACAATGAGCAACTTTTTATCACTTTAAACAGAAAATATAAAAACACAGAGAAATACACCATTTACATTGATTATACTGCAAAACCAGATGAATTAAAAACAAAAGGAAGTGTGGCAATTACAAATGCAAAGGGTTTGTATTTTATAAATCCAGACGGTAAAGCTGATAAACCAGTACAGATATGGACACAAGGTGAAACAGAAGCATCGTCCGTTTGGTTTCCTACTATTGATAAGCCAGGTCAAAAAACAACTTCCGAAATTGCCATGACAGTAGATGCTAAATACACTACTTTATCAAACGGAAAATTAGTTACCCAGAAAACCAACAAAAATGGAACCCGCACAGATACTTGGAAAATGGATTTACCGCATTCTCCGTATTTGTTCATGATGGCAGTAGGAGATTTTAAAGTATATAAAGAATCTTATAATGGGAAAGAAGTCAGTTACTATCTGGAACCAAAGTATGCGCCATATGCCAAACAAATTTTTGGAAAAACGCCGGATATGATGAATTTTTACAGTAAAATGTTAGGAGTTGAATATCCGTGGGCCAAATATTCTCAAGTGGTTGCCAGAGATTTCGTTTCTGGTGCCATGGAAAATACTTCAGCTACTTTGCATGGGGAATATGTACAGAAAACAGACAGAGAATTACTGGATGCAAATGAAGAAAGTACTATCGCTCACGAACTTTTTCACCAGTGGTTTGGAGATTATGTAACTGCCGAATCTTGGTCAAATTTAACAATGAACGAATCTTTTGCAACATTTGGTGAAGTGCTTTGGCATGGACATGATGCAGGGCAAGATGCAGAAGACAGGTCGCGTTATGAAAAATTACAAAACTATTTGCGTTCTCAAAAAAATGGAATGAGTCCAGTTTTGGCTCGTTTTCATTATAATGACAAAGATGATTTATTTGATAATATTAGTTATTCAAAAGGTTCTATCATTTTATATGCTTTAAAAAATCAAATGGGTGATGAAGCTTTCTTTAAATCATTAAATCGTTATTTGACAACGTATGCTTTCAAAAATGCAGAAACACATCAGTTGCGCTTGGCAATGGAAGATGTGACCGGAAAAGATTGGAGCCCTTATTTTAATCAATGGTACTATCAGGGAGGTAATCCAATTTTAGAAATTCAATATGGTTATGCTAATGGAAAAGCTACTATTTCTGTAAAGCAAACGCAGGATAGTTCAGTACAAACATTTAGCCTGCCATTAAAAGTAGATATCTATGTAAATGGAAATAAAATAAGCAAGAATATTTTAATTGAAAAACGAGAACAAAATTTCAGTTTTGAGGTACCAGTCAAGCCAGATTTTATAGATATGGATGTGGATAAAATTGTAGTGGGACAAATTATTGAAAACAAAAAAGTTGAAGATTACCTTTATCAATACAAAAATGTTCCATCGTATTTCAACAGAATTGAAGCAATAAAATTTGCAACCAAAGATAGAAGTCATACTGCCCAGCTTATCTTATTGGCTGGATTAGGAGATCAACAGGATGATTTAAGAGCACTGAGTGTTAAAGGGTTAGATTTAAATGATAGTCAAACAAAAGATGCCGCATTGAAAAGCTTACTTAGCATCGCCAAAAATGATAAAAATACAACTGTTAGAGCCTCAGCAATTTTGAAATTGGCATCTACTGGTGATATTGCCTATAAAGAATTAATGAACGAAAGTATTAAAGAACAGTCATATAAAGTGATTGCTGCAGGTATATCGGGATTATTAAAATTCTCTGCTGAAGAAGGAAATAAAGCATTGATATCATTGGATGAAGACACCAAAAAACATGTAACCATGCTGATGAAAAAATTTGAGAATCAAAAATAGTTCGCAAAATGGTAATCAAAATGAAATATTCAAAAGTTGCTTTTTCTTTCTTTTCTGCGATTCTTGTTAGCGTTGTGTCGTCGGCCCAAAATTCAAAAATTGAACTATCAATGCCTCTTGGAGGGAACGCTTTCAGCTCTTTACATCTGGAAGAAAATCCAACAATTACAAATAACGGAATAGAAAACTGGATTAATCCCAAAGAGTATTTTACAGCCTACTTCCGAATTTCGAAACCTGGGACATTTACAATATCAACAGATGAATCAGTTGTTGTTTCTGGGAAATCAGTGGTAGAATTTACTATCAATGATGTAGCCAAAAGAGTTACCTATAATGAAAGAAAAAAACAATCGGTAGCAATTGGAAATTGGAAAATCTCGGATACAGGTTATGTTGCCATAAAAATAAGAGGAATCAGTAGGACTGCAAATGCTTTTCCTTCTATTTCGGGATTAACAATTAGTAGTTCTGATTTTAAAGGAAAAATTGCACTGGTTCCGAATAACGAAGGGAATTTTTATTACTGGGGTCGACGCGGGCCTTCGGTTCATTTAAATTACCAAGTACCTGAAAATGTAAATGCTGAATGGTATTATAACGAAATTACTGTTCCGATAGGTCAGGATATTATAGGTTCTTATTATATGGCGAACGGTTTTGGCGAAGGCTATTTTGGAATTCAAGTTAATTCTGAAAAAGAGCGTAGAATCTTGTTTTCTGTGTGGAGTCCTTTTGAAACTGATAATCCGGAAAGTATTCCCGATTCTCAAAAAATAAAGTTGCTGAAAAAAGGGAAAGATGTAACAACGGGGGAGTTTGGCAATGAGGGATCTGGGGGACAAAGTTATTTGAGATATAATTGGATTGCCGGCAACACTTATAAATTTCTACTCCATGGGATGCCCCAAAAAGATAATACAACTACTTATACGGCCTACTTTTTTGCTCCGGAATTGGGTCAATGGCAGTTAATTGCCAGTTTCAATCGCCCACAAACCAATACGTATTTAAAGCGATTTCATTCTTTTTTAGAAAACTTTATCCCAGAGCAAGGTGATGTATCGCGTAAAGTGTTGTTTAGTAATCAATGGGTTTTCGACACTAAAGGAAATTGGATTGAAGTAAACTCTGCAAAATTTACTATCGATAATACTGGAAATAAAGGGTGTCGTATGGATTATTCAGGAGGTTTGGATGGTGAATCATTCTATTTAAAGAATGCAGGTTTTTTTAACAATTACACTAGGACGAAAAGTATTTTCGTAAGACCTTTAACTAACAATAAACCCAATATTAATTTTAATGACTTACCATAAAAGGTAATCCTCGTTAGAGCAATTTAACCAGGCTATATACAATTGTTGTGGCTATTTTTTTAAACTAATTAATTTATATAATAATGAAAACTACTTTTTTTAAATCCGTCCTGATTATGTGTTGTCTGTTGGGATGGATAGTGGCATCTGGACAAATGATAAAGACTACTTCTCCAAAACGTCCAAAGGGGCAAACGGATGTTTTGCGTCTTGCCGTATCTCCAATACCAACAGTTCGTATTGCATTTATCGGATTGGGTATGCGAGGTCCTGGTGCCGTTGAGCGCATGACACATATTCCGGGAGTCGAGATTGTAGCTCTTTGCGATATGTTGGAAGACAGAACAGCCTCAGCAAATAAGATTCTTGTGAAAGCAGGGCTTCCAAAAGCGAAAGAATTTTTTGGAGAAAACGCTTGGAGACAAGTAACAGCACTACCTAATGTAGATCTTGTTTATGTAGCCACAGATTGGAAACACCACGCTCAAATAGGTGTCCAAGCCATGAAAGATGGAAAACATGTAGCCATTGAAGTGCCGGGTGCCATGACAATGGATGAAATATGGGAATTAATCAATACTTCTGAAAAAACACGTAAACACTGCATGCAATTGGAAAATTGTGTGTATGATTTTTTCGAGCTTACCACATTGAATATGGCGCAACAAGGTTTGTTTGGAGAAATTCTTCATGCAGAAGGTGCTTATATTCACAATTTGGAACCTTATTGGGCAGATTACTGGAACAACTGGCGTTTGGATTATAACATGAAACACCGTGGCGATATTTATGCTACTCACGGTATGGGACCTGCTTGTTTGGCATTAAACATTCACCGTGGTGATAAGATGAATTATCTAGTATCAATGGATACAAAAGCGGTTGGAATTCCTGCTTTCATCAAAGAGACAAAAGGAGAGGATTTGAAAAATTTCAGAAACGGAGATCATACAATGACAATGATACGTACCGAAAACGGAAAAACAATCCAAATTCAGCATGATGTTGCTAATCCTCGTCCTTACAGCAGGATGTATCAATTGACCGGCACTAAAGGGTTTGCAAATAAATATCCTGTAGAAGGATATGCATTAGATTCAAAAGCTATCGGGTCAGATATTGCTCCAAACCATGAAAACTTTAATGCACACAGTTATGTCCCTAAAGATGTGAAAGAGGCTTTGATGAAAAAATATAAAAATCCAATTGTTTTAGGAATTGAAGAAAAAGCTAAAGAAGTTGGAGGTCATGGAGGTATGGATTTTATTATGGATTACCGTTTAATTTATTGTTTGCAAAATGGATTTCCTCTTGACATGGATGTTTATGATTTGGCAGAATGGTCCTGCTTGGCTCCATTAACAGAAATATCTCTGGACAATAATTCTGCTCCGGTTGAGATTCCGGATTTTACTCGTGGAGGTTGGCAAAAATTACAAGCTGTTGAGTTTTCTAAATAAATAACCGCAGATTTAATTCAGAAAAGAGCCGTCTAGAAAGTATTTTTTAGACGGTTTTTCGTTTTATAGCGATTACGGAGGTAGTAGCAAATCCCAATGCATTTATAGTTTAATGACAATTTGTAATGATTATTTAATTCTAATGCATTTGATTTAATATTGTTTAAAATTCTTAATTGAAGCAAATAGAAGTTGAACAGCTTTATCATGTGTTTAATGAAGAAATATTAATATAGAGATAGACATAAAAAAATCCATTTTACAGCCTGTAAAATGGATTTTTAATAATTAAGGAATCGTTGTATACCAGTCTTGACATATTTTGATAGCTGCAAATTCCAATGATATTGACCACTTCAATTTAAAGTGATGTTTTCTAATAAAGCTAACTTTATTTGTGTTTGTGCTGCAATTAAACAAATTTATTAACTAGCAACTTTAATTAATTATAAAATATTGTGATTTATTTAGAAATATTTATTAATTATATGTTAATTTTTTTTTGCATGTATTTCAATTGTTTTAAGTAAATTAGCCTTTGATTGGAAAATATCTTCTTCAGAAGAAGCGAAGCTATTCGGTTTTAGACAGAAAATTTGTTTTATGAACCCAAATAAATTAATTGACAATGAAAAAATTAAAAATTGTGTGTTCAGTGTTAGTTGTAGCTTTATCAGTAATGTCATGTAGTGGAGGTGGTGATGATTCGCCAACTCCTGTAAATCCTCCAACAACAGGAGGGGGAGGGTCAACAGTAACCAATCCTACCTACACGGCCAATATTAAATCAATTATAGATGGAAATTGCATATCGTGTCATGGTCCTGGAGGAGAACAAAGCAATCATCCGCTTCTAACGTATGAAGAAGTAAGTTCCAGATCTACGGATATAAAAGAAAGAATTGGAAAACCGGCCGGAGATCCAATGGTGATGCCTAAAGGAGGGAAATTGTCCCAGACTAATATTGATTTGATTAATAAATGGATAGCTAACGGAATGCCAAATTAAAAATGTGTATTGAAAAGATAGAAGTTGCAATGCATTTATTTTTAATGACAAAATAACTAAAACCATCAAAAAACACAAATTATCATAGTTGTGAGCCCATAAAAGTTAAAAACTTTGGTGGGAAAAAAAGTCAAATGCTATTATGAATTTAAGATTCAATGTATAATGAGGTTTTAGTAAATACAAATCAATTACTGATGTTCTAATAAGTCTCGGATTGCAAATCAGTGAGTAAAACAAATTTTCAATTCAATAGGGTCTTATCTTTTTTTGTTTATCGAATTAAAGTAAAAGAATCGCTAATACTTAACAGTTAAAAAGGAAAGAGAAATGAGTAAAAAAATCAAAATAATTATTTTATTGGTTGCCGTGATTGGACTGATTGGCTTTTTCGCCTATAATTATGTAATGCATGGGGGGGCTAGAAATTTGACAACCGAAAAAACAAATTTTACAGTTACTTCGGAATCTATCACTTCAGAATTTACTACAAATATCCAAAAAGCAAATGAAAAATACCTCGAAAAAGCAGTAGCAATAAAAGGGAAAATCACTGCTTCTAATGGGAATGAAGTTATTCTGGACGGGATTGTCATTTGTAATTTTAAAAGTCAGGATTTGTCAATCAAAAAAGATCAAACGGTAACCGTAAAGGGAAGGGTTGTAGGTTATGATGATTTGATGGGCGAATTAAAATTAGATCAATGTTTTGTAATCAAAAATTAAACTAAATGAAGATAAAATTATTTCTATCCTTGGTGTTTGGCCTTATAGCCATTGGACAAGCTTCAGCACAAGACGATTTGTTAATGCAATTGGATACCATAAAACCAAAAGAAAAACAAGTAGAAATTGCAGGTTTCAAAGGGTTGCAAATTTGTAACATGCAATCGACAAAAATAACTGCAAAAGGCGAATGGTATGTATTGATTTCGCACCGATTTGGTGATTTGACGCAGGGGCTGAACAATTTTTTCGGGTTGGATGATGCCTACACAAAATTAGGGGCTATTTATGGCGTGACAAACTGGTTGTCAATAGGAGCATCAAGGCAAACCAACAATAAAATTTATGAATTAACGGCCAAATATAGGTTTAAAAGTCAAGAAACAGATGGTTTTCCTGTCACGATTGTGGGCTATAACACTATGGATATCAACACAAATTTAAGTACAGATATCTATCCGGGATTAGAAACCTATAATCGTTTGGCTTACTCTACACAGTTACTGATTTCCAGAAAATTTACTGAGAAGTTTTCGGCGGAACTAACACCAATTTATATTCATAAAAATCTATACGATCCAACAACTGAAAGGGAAGATCAATTTGCAGTGGGGATAGGAGGAAGATACAAATTCACAAAAAGGGTAAGTATGAATTTAGAATATGCTCCTCGAATAGATGCGCCAGAAAATACGGTTTATCATGATTTACTTTCAGTGGGACTGGATATCGAGACAGGGGGACATATTTTTCAGTTAGTGTTCTCTAATTGTCAAACGATGAATGACGTTTATGTGTTTTCTAATGCCACTGGAGATTGGAGCGGGGGGAGTCTTTATTTTGGATTTAACTTGTACAGGGTTTTTTAAAAATTAATAAGATATTCGAATGAAAAAAATAAAAATATTGTTGATGGTATTATTTGGTGTATTCATTGTTTCCTGCGAATCAAACACCTATAATGAGATAAGTTTGCAAACGAGCAATCCTACTTATGTTGTCAATATAAAACCAATCATTACGGGAAATTGCACAAGTTGCCATTATGGAACAAATCAATCTCCTAATTTGGAAACTTATGAGGGAGTGAAAAGTGCTTGTATAAACAATAATTTAGTCTGTAGAATCGAGTCGGAATCTTGTGGGGAAAGAATGCCACAAGGAGGAAAATTGCCTCAGCCAAATATTGATTTGATAAAACTTTGGGTAGCTAACGGATTTGTAGAAAAATAAGCTAAAACGATGAAAAAAACAGTACTCTTGATGATGTGTTTTTTTGTGGGAAATGTAATTTTCTCCCAAAAGGTGATGACTAGAACTGGGAAAATAAAATTTGAGGCCTCAGTACCTTCCTTCGAACCTGTCGCAGCCGTAAACAATTCAGTTTCTGCTATTCTAGATGAGTCGAATGGGGAATTTGCTGCATTGGCTTTGATAAAGGCTTTCAAGTTTAAAGTTCCTTTGATGGAAGAGCATTTTAATGAAAATTATATTGAATCTTCCAAATATCCAAAAGCAACTTTTAAAGGGAAAATCATAAATTTTGATGCTTCAAAATTGACCACTTCCGGAAAATACGATTTGGAGGGTGATTTGACCATACATGGTGTTACAAAAAAGATTAAAACTAAAATCACTTTAGTTTTAAAAGATGGAAAATTATATCTTACCAATAGCTTTACTGTTAAAGCTCAAGATTTTAATATAAAAATACCCAGTATTGTGAAAAGTAAAGTATCGGAAGATGTTACTGTCACTGTTGATTTTATTCTTGATGAAAAATAGCCCGTTAAATATTGTAAAAAAGAGTTCGATTTCCCCTGCCAATAATATTTTTTCAATAATTTAAAATGTTTGATTTCAATATGTTATAGTTTGTTGTGAAAATTGAGCTATGTTGATTAAACTCTTTTTAAACCTTGATTTTACTGGTTTTTAACATAAAAAGAGGCAGAAAAACATATGTTTTTCTGCCTTTGTGGAGTAGGAAGTTACAATCGAACAGCTTATACCGATCTAGACATTTTTTGATAGCTTAAAAATCATGAGTTAATAAGGGCATAAAAAAACAGAAAGAAACCCTTTAAATTTCTCTCTGTTTTAACTTTAATTCTTGTCTGTGAAATTTATTCTAATATCAATTCGCTCAAAGCTTCTTTACTGAATCCTATAAGCTCATTTGTTTTTCCGGTTTTTATTTTTGCAGTCCAATTTGGGTCAGACAGCAAAGGTCTTCCAACGGCAACCAAATCAAAATCGCCTCTGTCGAAACGTCTTGTTAGTTCATCCAAAGACGCAGGCTGTGAACTTTCGCCTGCAAAAGCACCAAAGAAATCTCCTGAAAGTCCAACAGAACCAACAGTAATGGTTGGGGCTCCGGTTACTTTTTTTGCCCAACCTGCAAAATTCAAATCAGATTTGTCGAACTCAGGTTCCCAGAAACGACGTTGTGAACAATGCAAAATATCAACACCGGCATCCACAAGTGGCGTAAGCCAAGCGTCTAATTCCTGAGGTGTTTTAGCTAGTTTATAGTTGTAATCAGAAGGTTTGAATTGAGAGAAACGCATAATCACAGCAAAATCATTTCCGACCTGTTTTCTGACTTCTTTCACTACTTCGATGGCAAACCGATTGCGTTCCTTTATTGTTTTTCCACCGTAAATATCAGTACGTAAATTGGTTTCAGGATTGAAGAACTGGTCAATTAAATAACCGTGTGCACCATGGATTTCGATAGTATCAAAGCCTAATCTTTTGGCATCAGCAGCTGCTTTTCCGAAAGCAATAATGGTGTCTTCAATATCTTTTTCAGACATTGTATTACCGTTATTGAACCCAGGACGGTTTAATCCCGACGGACCTTCAAAAGGAACTGGAGGAACCCAGCCAGAATGGTGATTATCCATAATTCCCATGTGCCAAATTTGTGGACCCATTTGACCTCCGGTAGCGTGGACTTCATTGATTACTTTTTTCCATCCTTTTAGTGCTTCATCGCCATAAAAATGAGGTACATTTCCATCATTTGATGACGAAGGCCTGTCGATAACAGTTCCTTCCGATAATATTAAACCAACTTCACCTTCGGCTCTTTTTTGATAGTAAGCAGCAACTTCATCAGTTGGAATTCCGTTTGGAGAAAAAGAGCGCGTCATTGGCGCCATTACGATTCTGTTTTTAAGATTTAGCGACTTAAGGCTAAAGGGTGTAAATAAATTATTTGTACTCATACTATTTATAATTTAGATTATTAGTTTTTTTAGTGTTGTAAATAAATTTGAGATTTTATCTCCAGCCTCCGCCCAATGCGCGATACAATTCCGTATTGGCGGTAAGCTGTTCTCTTTTAATGTTAGCCAGTTCCAGTTCGCTTTGCAGTAAATTGGCTTGCGCTGACAGCACTTCCAGATATTCTGCCATTCCGTTTTGGAATAACATTTTCGAATTCTTAATAGCCTGATGCAGTGTTTTTACTCGTTCCTGAAGAAAATATTGCTGCTGGTTTAATTTTTCGACTTTTACCAAAGCATTAGATACTTCGCTAACGGCAACTAAAACCGATTGTCTGAAATTTAAAACTGCTTTTTCCCTTTCGGCAACCGCGATATTATATTGCGTTTTTAGTTTTTTGTTGTTCAATAAAGGCTGTGTTAGACCTCCCGCTAAAGTTCCAAATAAGGAAGCAGGAATATTGAACCAATTGCTGGTTTCAAATGAATTTAATCCGCCTTGAGCTGTAATTCTAAGCGCTGGATACAAATCCGCTTTGGTGATTCCAACATTAGCATTCGCATTTTTTAAAGCCAATTCAGCGCTTTTTACATCAGGTCTTCTGCTTACTATGGAAGACGGAATTCCGACAGATGCATTATTTTTCACTTCAACAGCACTAAGAACAATACTTCTTTTTTTCGAATTAGGGAATGAACCCGTCAAAACGCTCAAAGCATTTTCCTGAATCGCAATGTTTTGTTCCAATAAGGGAACCAATTGTGATGCATTTAATTTTTGCGCTTCCGATTGCTGAATAGCTAATGAAGTTACCTGTCCGGCATCAAATTTCAATTTGATAATAGTGGTGGTACTGTCAATTAACTGTACATTTTTCTTAGCGATTTCTAATTGTGCGTCCAGCATCAAAAGATTGTAATAACCGCTTGAAACATTGGCAACAACAGTAGTCTGCAATGCTTTTTTTACTTCTTCCGATTGAAGATAACCGGCAAAAGCTCCTTTTTTCTGATTGCGAATTTTACCCCAGATATCCGCTTCCCACGAAAGTGAAACTCCAGTCGAGAAATCATCAATATGTTTTGCTCCCAAAGCCTGCTCCAGTGTTCTTCCAGTAAAACTGTTATCGGAAGGATTATTGGTATTGGCAGTCACAAATAAATTGGCTTGCGGTACATTTCCCCATTTGGATTGCGTGAATCTGTATTGTGCTATTTCAATGTTTTTGGTTGCAATCTGCAGATCATTGTTTCTAGTAACTGCGCTGTCAATCAGCTGAATAATATCTTTTTCTGTAAAGAAATTTTTCCACTCCAAATCACCAATACTTGCGGTATCTTTTGAAACCGATGCATTCCTGAAATTCTCAGGAAATGCATCTTTTGGAGTTTCAATATCCTTAGTAACAGTACAGGATATTATTGTGGTGATCAAAATGACGATCATCACGGTTTTGGTTATATACTTTTTCATTTTACTTTTTCGTAATTAAATTTCTGGACAGATATCTTTTTTGGTTTCAAGATCTTTTGACACTTTATACGCTATGTACGTGAGGCTGATGATGATTGTCACTAGAATTGTTGTGATATAATTTTCCATTTTTATTTTCGTGGTTATGAATTACAGCTACTGGTTTTCCAGTAACTTTTTCTTGTAAATATTGGAATACAATGAATAAAACAGGGATGATTAATAACCCTAGAATTACTCCCGAAACCATTCCCCCGGCGGCACCAATACTGATAGAGTGGTTACCCTGAGCCGATGGACCTTTGGCGCTCATCATCGGTATTAATCCAACAACAAAAGCCAGTGACGTCATGATAATTGGACGTAAACGCAGTTTAGCAGCGTCTATGGATGCTTTGACTAATGCCTGACCCGATTTTCGTTTTTGGACTGCAAACTCTACAATCAGAATCGCATTCTTGGCGAGTAATCCGATAAGCATTACCAAGGCAACTTGTACATATATGTTATTTTCGATTCCGGTCAAGCCAATGGCTACAAATACTCCAAAGATTCCAGCTGGGATTGAAAATATTACTGCTAATGGCAAAATGTAACTTTCGTACTGTGCAGCAAGTAGGAAGTAAATGAATATCAGACACAATAGGAAAATTGTAGTTGATTGTCCTCCCGAAGAAATCTCTTCACGGGTCTGTCCTGAGAATTCATAACTGTAACCTGCAGGTAATTGCTGCGCGGCAACTTCCTCAATTGCTTTGATGGCGTCTCCAGAACTAAATCCAGGTTTCGGAATCGCATTCACCGAAATAGAATTAAACAAATTGTATCTCGAAGCCGTTTCAGAACCATAAATACGGCTTAGTTTTACCAAAGTATTGATTGGCACCATTTCGCCATTTTTGTTTTTTACAAATACACGGTCAATAGCTGAAGGATCTGCCCTGTCGGCAATATCGGCCTGAACAACCACTCGATAATATTTACCAAATCGGTTAAAGTCGGATGCCTGTGCACTTCCAAAATATGCCTGCATAGTCTGCAGAATGTCTTTAACTTTTACACCCAATTGATCCGCTTTCTCGTCATTAATATCCAATTGTAATTGAGGATAATCAGCTTTGAAACTGGTAAAAGCAACAGCAATTTCTGGGCGTTTCATTAATTCCCCAATGAACGTTTGAGAAATACCGCTAAACTTATCCAGTTTACCGCCAGTTTTATCCTGTAGTACTAAATCCAAAGCTTCAACATTACTAAAACCAGGAACTGTCGGGAAACTAAATACGAAGAAACTGCCTTCGGAAATGGCACCTAATTTGCCGCGAACCTGATTCATTATTTCATCAATATTTTTAATGCTGCCACGTTCTTCATTTGGTTTAAGCAATACAAAAACAACTGCCGATGATGGGCTTGTAGAATTCGTCAATAAGTTGAAACCCGAAATGGCGGTTACAAATCGTGAAGATTCCAAACCTCTTAAAGTGTTTTCGGCTTTAGTCATTACTTTTTGAGTTCCGTCTAATGATGTTCCCGAAGGTGTGTTCACTGCAATGGCAATAAATCCTTGATCTTCTGTTGGAATAAATCCTGACGGAGTTGTTTTTACCATTACAATGGTTGCAATAGTAATTAATGCTAATCCGCCTAAACTAACCCATTTGTTACGGATTAAGAATTTCAATCCACCAACATAACGGTTGGTTAATGATTCAAAACTATTATTGAATCCAGTAAAGAATTTTTCTTTAAATCCTTGTTTAACGTATGGAGTTTGTCCATTATGAGTAGCGTGATTATCTTTTAAGAATAAAGCGGCTAGTGCAGGGCTCAAAGTCAAAGCGTTGACAGCTGAAATTACAATCGCAATAGCCATCGTGAAAGCAAACTGACGATAGAAAACTCCCGTAGAACCTTCCATAAAACCAACCGGCAGGAATACCGCTGCCATTACCAGGGTAATCGAAATAATCGCTCCGGTAATTTCGTGCATGGCTTCGTGTGTAGCAATTTTTGGAGACAGATGTTTATGTTCCATTTTGGCATGCACAGCTTCGACGACGACAATCGCATCATCGACCACAATACCAATGGCCAAGATTAAAGCGAAAAGAGTTAAAAGGTTTATCGAAAATCCAAATAACTGCATGAAAAAGAACGTTCCTAAAATTGCTACCGGAACAGCAATTGCAGGGATTAAAGTCGATCTGAAATCCTGTAAAAAGATGAAAACAACTATAAATACCAGTATAAAAGCTTCTAATAAAGTATGCTCCACTTGTTCAATAGACTGATCTAACGACACTTTTGTGCTGTAGAAAATATTGTGTTTTATTCCGGCAGGAAAATCTTTAGAGGCTTTAACCATCAATTTGTTAATCGCAATCTGAATATCATTTGAGTTGGAACCCGCCAGCTGAATCACGCCAATTACAATTCCTTTTTTACCATTCAAACGCGTTAAACTGTTGTAGGAGTAGGCACCAAGTTCCACTCTTGCCACATCTTTTAATCGAAGAATTGAACCGTCAGCATTGGAACGAATGGCAATATTTTGATAATCTTCCGGTTTGGTTAGTTTCCCTTTGTATTTAATTACATATTCGAAAACTTCGGTACTTCTTTCACCAAATTTACCAGGAGCCGCTTCCAAACTTTTGTCCTGAATCGCTGCCATGACTTCATTTGGCGTCACATTATGAGTAGACATTTGAGATGGATTCAGCCAAACACGCATAGAGTAATCTTTTACACCGCCAAAAATACTGGCAGCACCAACTCCTGGAATACGTTTGATTTCAGGAATAATATTGATTTGAGCATAATTGGCAACAAATGTCTGGTCGTATTTGGACTCATCTTCGGTATACATACCAATTGCCATGATAAAACTATTTTGTTGTTTAGCTGTTATTACACCTTGCTGCACAACTTCTGCAGGCAACTGACTTGTAGCTTGTGCTACTCTGTTCTGCACGTTCACTGCAGCCTGATCGGCATCAGTTCCTAATTTGAAGAAAACCGTAATCGCTAGAGTACCGTCATTGCTGGCAGTCGAGCTCATATACGTCATGTTTTCCACACCATTTATCGATTCTTCCAGGGATGGCGCAACCGAACGTAAAACCGTTTCTGCGTTGGCTCCCGGATAAACCGCCGTGACTAAAACCGAGGGAGGCGCAATATCAGGAAACTGTTGTAAAGGCAATTTCGTAAGTCCAAGTACTCCTAATATCACCAGCAAAATGGAAATAACGGTTGCCAGTACGGGCCTTTGTATAAATATTTTGAACATTTGTAAAAATTATTTTTTGTTAATGATTTGCGCAATTTTAACTGCTGATTTTTCAGGTTGAATTACTTGTCCTTCCTGAAGTTTGTCGATACCGCTTAATACAATTTGGTCGCCCGTTTTTACACCGTCTTTGATAAGGTAGTTAGCACCGCTTTTACCTACAACTGTAATAGGCATTTTGGTTACTTTGTTTTCTTTGCTAACCGTAAAAACAAAAACTTTATCCTGCATTTCTATGGTAGCTGATTGCGGTACCAGAATAGCATCGTCATGCTGCATTCCTAAACGTATTTTTCCTGTATTTCCAGAACGTAAAATTCCGTTGGCATTAGGAAAAGTGGCTCTTACAGTAATAGCTCCGGTGGTTTTATCGAATTGTCCATCTACCATATCGATTTTTCCAGTTTGCGGATAAGCATTATTATCAGCTAATATCAAAGTCACAGGAGGTAGTTTCTTGATTTTGTCGCCAATGCTGTTTCCTGTATATTTTGATTTAAATTGAATAAAATCCGTTTCACTCAAGGAAAAATAAGCATACACTTCGTGAACATCCGAAAGAGTTGTCAATGCCTCAACATCTGTAGCAGAAACTAAACTTCCTTGTTTTTTCGGCAGTCTTCCGATGTAGCCATTTACAGGAGCCGTAATAGTGGTGTATCCCAGATTGATTTTTGCTGATGCTGCTGTTGCTTTGGCCTGCTCAATATTGGCAGCAGCGATTTTTTGAGAAGCTTTAGCCGATTTCAGCTGATAATCAGAAACCACTTTGTTTTGCACTAGTGGCGTCAGTTTATCCACTTCAAGTTGCGCGTTGATATAAGCCGCTTCAGCCGCATGAAGACTGGCCAAAGCATTGTTTAATTGCTCGCGGTATGGACGTTCGTTTATTTTGAATAAAGATTGCCCTTTGGTAACATAAGCGCCTTCATCGACCAAAACGCGGTCTAAATTTCCGCTTACCTGCGGACGGATTTCCACATCTACAGTTCCTTGTATAGCAGCAGGGTATTCAGCATCGGTAGTTGTGTTTTCAGTTGTTATTGCCATAACAGGCAGGAGAGGAGCTGGTGCAGCAGCAGGTGCCTGAGATTTATCTGCACAGCTGATTAAGAATACAGCCATTAAGCTTAAAATTGTGAATTTTTTCATGATTGGAATTGGATTTAAGATGGTCTTAGATAATGTCTTATTTGGAATAGTCGTTTCAGAATTCATGCTGTTTTTTATTTAAAGGTTAGTATTTACTGCAGCGATAATTCTGGAATAAACGTTTCAGAATCAATGCTGTAATTTAAAAAATGCGTATGCTAATTGTATGATGTTTTCTGAAATAAACGTTCCAGAATTTAGGAAAAAAAAACGTTATTTAAATATATTTTTAATCAGGAATTCTGACATTTTTTTGATTTTGATTGGATTTTCATGAAGAATATACGATTGCTTCCAGCCTGTAAAAGAAGTGGCAATATATTCAGCCATTAATGCTGCATCTTCGGAATCATCCATTTCGCCATCATCCATAGCTTTTTGAACTGTTTGAGTCAAGAATTCTATGAAAATATCATTGTTTTTACTCATCAGATTTCTGACAGTGGAATCATCCGGAGCAATCTCGAAAATCGTTTTCATCCCCAGACATCCTTTGTCGCAGGATACAACCCAGTCTGCCTTATCAGTGATAATTTTTATCAATGCTGCTTTGGCCGATGTTTCTTTAGCCACTTTTTCTCTTACTTCCTGCATAGCATTATCAAAGTAATTGCCAATGCATTTCATAAATAACTGATGCTTGTCGCCAATGGTATTGTATAAACTGCTTCTATTGATCTGCATGGCGTCCACTAAGTCCTGCATTGAAGTAGCATTATATCCTTTTTCCCAAAAGACATTCATTGCTTTTTCAATTTTTTCGACCTCGTTAAATTCTACACAGCGAGCCATAAGACTTAATTATTATTTTGCAAATGTAAAACTATTTTTGAAACAAGCGTTTCAGAATTGATTTTTTTTTCGATTTTTTTTTCAAAAGATACATTTTTTGAAAATGTCATGATCAAAATTAGTTTTTTTTCAATGGAGCCAAGATTGACGCAGACGGATATAATTAATAAGATCCTACACGATGTCGCATTCAATAAAAAGGACTGACAAATTGTATATAATGTCAGTCCTTAGTTTGCCAAATTAGAAGTAACACTAAGCAAAGCATTAATTGCTTTACTGATTGGACAGTTTTCCTTTGCATCTGATACACTTTGTTCAAAAGTTTCATTAGAGATATTAGGAACAATCGCAGTAACTTCTAGATGTGATGAAGTAATGCTCCCGTTTTCCAGGGTAACCGTGGCAATAGTTTCAAGTTTTTCGGCAACAAAGCCTGATTCGTTAAGCACAAAGGCTAATTTCATTGTAAAACAACCGGCATGAGAAGCAGCCAGTAATTCTTCCGGATTAGTACCGATACCATTTTCAAAACGACTTTTAAAAGATAACTGGGTATTGCTAAGGGCATTACTTTGTGTAGTAATAGAACCACCGCCTTCCATTCCCGAGCCTTTCCAAATAGCTGTTGCTTTTCGTTTCATGATTTTGAGTTTAATTATTTTCTATCCAATTAAATATGTTGTCGGCTTCTCCCTTCAACCTAAGCAAGGCTAACGCATAATGATTGTGCCTTTTAAATTCTTTATAATCGGTTATGGAACCATTTTTTCTGTAGCATTCATAGTTTCTGTAATTTAATGCCGCCGGCTTAATGTGATCAGTGCCTCTCAATATAAACAATAAGGGGTTATGAGGTTTTTTAAAGTCAATTTTCTCTACGGATTTCAAATGATCTCTCAAGGCTCTTCTTGATTCCGGAATGGTACTAATTTCGTAAGCTTTTCTTTGCTCTTCGTAAAATGATAAAACACCTTGTGGTGAAACCGAATGTATGGCTACAGCACCTAAACTTCGTTGAAGAATTAGCTAAAAAAAAGTTTATAGTTTCTCGTACCAATCTAAAACATAGTCTGCGACCATTTCCCATCCTGTCTCTCCACAGATGAAGTGGCTTTTGCCCTGAAAAACCTTCAAATCGACTCGACTTTTTTTGTCTTTATATTTGTTTGCCAAGGTTGTTGTAAGAGATGGAGGAAAAATATTGTCACTACCGCCACCAATAAATAAAATTGGCTCGTGTGGTTTTCCAAAATCAATATTTGAAAAAGAGTTCAATACCAATTCACGACTTACTTTATAACTTTCGGGTACTGCAAAACTTTCAAAAGCATTCGCTCTTTCTCCCTCGGGTAACGTATTGAAAAAATATTTGTCATACCAGTCTCGACTTCCCATAAAATAGTCTTTGGAAGAAAAAAATCCAAATGCAGGCAATACTGCTTTTAATGTCGCAAATGGGGGAAATACATTCTTTGGCGGCGCACCGTCGATACTTACTGCTGCTACTGCCTTGCCCATTTCCAACAATTTCATTGCTGCCATACCTGCCATTGAATGTCCAATAATTAATGGTTTTTCAGGTAAGCTGTCAATCAATCGCAAAATGTTGTCAACTACGTCTATAAACCCAGTTTTAGTAAGTGCAGGGTGAACATGGTTTCTTAAATCGGCAGGAGTTCCTTCGTGACCTGGGTTAGCCGGTGTGTAAACGGTATATCCCCTTTGTTCATAACGGCTTTTCCATTTTGCCCAACTTGTGTTGTTTACAAAGTTTCCGTGTATGAGAATAATGGATTTTGATTTTGTCATGAGATTAAATATTAAATGAGTAATAGAGGTTTTATAAATATGGCATACATCTTCCGAATTAGCGTTAGCAAAGTAGCTTGTATCTTATTCAAAATATAATTTTCCAATTATCCCGGCCATGATGGCTTGCAAATACACCGGTCACAAATCCAATCGTTTTAAAATTTATTTTTTCATTTTTCCGGATTATAATTATTTCAGATATTTTCTTAGTTCAGAGGCAGTGTGTTCAAGCATAGTGCGGGTTGTTGGTTCTTCTGCGAGTGCATTCAGTAACCCGAAATCGTGAATGGTTCCGTTGTAGCGAACAGTTCTTGCGATTACTCCGGCTTCGTTTAATTTTCTGCCAAAAGCTTCTCCTTCATCACGGAGTATATCATTTTCAGAAACTTGAATTAGAGTAGGGGGAAGACCTTTTAGTTGTTCTATACTTGCTTGTAATGGTGAAACATAGATTTCTTTGCGTTGTTTTGGATCTGTGGTATATTGATCAAACATCCATTTCATGACTGATGTTGTAAGAAAGCGGTCTGTTGCAAATTTTTTATAGGAATCTGTTTCAAAATCTACGTCTGTTACGGGCCAGAGTAAAATTTGAGCTTTAAATTTCGGACCGTTTTTTTCTTTAGCCATTAAAGTAGTAGCGGCAGTCATATTTCCTCCAACACTGTTTCCTACTATTGCCATATTATTTCCATCTACATTTATCTCCCTTCCGTGTTCGGATACCCATTTGGAAGCGGCGTAAATTTCATTAATGGCTTGAGGGTATTTTGCTTCAGGTGAGGGAGTATAATTTACAAATACTGCTGCATATCCGGAAAGCACCACCAAGTCTCTTACAAGCCTTTTATGGGTCGGGAAGTCTCCTAATATCCACCCGCCTCCGTGTATAAAAATAAAAAGCGGTAACTGTCCTTTTATGCCTTCCGGACGTACGATATTTAGTTTTATGGTGTGACCATCTGTTTCAATTGTTTTTTCAGCTTCTTCTATACCAGATAAATCTACTTTTACAGCTGCTTGTGCATTAACCAATACATTTCGGGCATCTTCTTTCGATAACTTTTCCAAAGGGGTTCCCCCTGAATTTAAAACTTTAAGAAATGCTTTTGTCCCAACATTTATGTTAGGATCTGTAGCAAAGTTTTGAACTGCAATTTTTTTCATAGTTGCTTCCATATTTTCATTATTTGAATTGTTAGGCGAATTGTTTTCTTTTTTACAGGATACAGTAATTAGAGTCATGTTAGAATCCTGTAAATATTTTTATGACTGTTATTGATTTCATAATTGACTATTGAGTGTTTTTAATGAAGGTTTCAATGTAACATGTAATCATTTCCGGATATTGATGATGCACACCATGTCCAGCCTGTGGTATAGTGATGAGCTGTGCTGTGGGGAGTTTTTGATTAAGTTCAAACCAGTTTTCAGGAGGAAAACATACTTCGTGATGGGCAGAGATAACTAAAACAGGAATTTTGGATGCCATCATTTTATTTCTTGCATCGTAAGGATCGTTAGCGTAATCTTCATGTGCTTTTCCATAATATTCCCAAAGTTCTTGTTTTACTTTTAGATCTTTCTCTTTTCTTTTATTGATTCTCTCATGACTTTTTATTGCAGCATTACGGCTGATTTCTGAAGTAGGTTCAAAGAAGAGAATTATTTCATGTTCAATTGTATAATCAGGGATGTAAGCTGTTTTAATGAAAATTTCTTCTAAAGGATAATTTACTTTTCCCGGAGGTTTGGTTCCGATAAGGATAGTATGTGAGATTCTTTCCGGAAATTCTATTGTGGCTACCTGAGCTGCCCAACCTCCCAAAGACCATCCGCCTAAAATGAATTTGTCGATACTTAAAGCATCGGCTAAATCTACGGCATCTTTTGCAAAACCAAGAATAGTTTCATGTGGCGTACCTGTAGAGGAAGCGAGTCCTTTGTAATTAAATGTATATACTTTATATTTTTTAGCCAAAGCATCTAAAAATGCGGGATCCCAATCGTCCAGATTTCCCCTAAACCGATTATTCAATATGAAAGGTGGCCCTTCCCCAATTGAGCGGTAAGCAATTCTATAATCTTGAATTGCTGCATACTGTGTTGGAGATTCAACTGCTGTTATTTTTTTTTCTGGAGTATCCATGGTGGTTGATTATTAAATCATTTACTGAGTTTGATAAAATCGGAAATGTATTTTGCAGTAAGGTTTGGGTATTGGTGCTGTGGCCCATGTCCAGACTGAAAGAAAGTGATCATTTGGGCGTTTTGCAGTTGTCTGGTAAACGGATACCAATTTTCCACCGCAAAGCTTACGTCATGATCTCCACAAA
The DNA here is from genome assembly GCF_040049085.1 of Flavobacterium maritimum. NCBI lineage: Bacteria > Pseudomonadati > Bacteroidota > Flavobacteriia > Flavobacteriales > Flavobacteriaceae > Flavobacterium > Flavobacterium maritimum. The sequence continues at coordinate 255,332 of NZ_JBDLZY010000002.1, read as the reverse complement.
GAATAAGTATCGGTGTTTTAACAGATTTTAATTGTTCCCTGAAGTTCTGTTTGTCTTCTCTAAACCCTTCGCCGCCTTTAAAGTATAAATTGAAGACTTCCATAGTGGAAGGTATTTTTGATACGTCAAGACGTTTGGCAATTCTGTCGTGCGATGCTTTAGCTGCTGTTACACTTGCCTGTGATTTGGGTTCGAAAAAAAGTATGACTTCATCATCAAAATTATTAATTGGCTTAAGTGCAGCATCCAAAAAAGCTTGCTCTAATGGAATTTCATTTTTTCCAGGGGGATTGGTTCCAACCAAAATAGAATGAGTGACTAAATCAGGATATAAAATTGTTGCGGCCTGAGCTACCAAACCACCATAAGACCAACCTAAAACTGCTGTTTTTTTAATTTTTAAATAATCCGCTAAATCTTTTACATCTTTGGATACAACTGTAATATCTGTGGGTAACGTCCCTGTTGATGATCCGATTCCGGTGTATTCGAATGTAATTACATTGTAGTTTTCAGCCATTTTGTCCAAAAAGAGAGGATCCCAAGTGTCTAAAGTGCCTCTGAAACGATTAATAAAAATAATAGGACTGCCTTTTCCGATGGAGCGATAAGCTAATATTCTTCCTTCAAGCTGAGCGAATTGGGTTTTGGTTTCAAATGCTTTTTGAGCGTAAGTCGGAAATCCGGAAACTAGGATCGCAATCAGAAGAACTATTTTTTTTAGTGACTTTTTCATAATTTAAAAATTTTGAATGTTAGTATTATTTTTCCAAATTCCGTTTAGAGCTTTCTTTTCAATATCTTTAGCAATTTGTGATATTTGTCTTTAGATTTTGATGTATACTATTTCGGATAGGTTCTAAAGCAGTGACATTGGCTTTAGTTAGCAAATCCAGAAAATTAACAGCGAGCCATAGAACAAACCTGATATTCCGCATCTTTTAAAGCATTGATAAAAGTTGTTGCATTACTTTCTGTAAAAGTTTCCATGTTATTCGTTTAACTTTTTAATAAATTCTTCGGTTGACAGAAGAACATGCCCGTAATTTGGGAAGTTGGTTTCAACTGTAGCTTTTATCTCCTCCCAATTAAAAGCAGCAATTCCGTCTTTAATTAGTGTGACATGATAACCCAATTCGACACCAAAACGTGCTGTAGAATCAATGCAGGTGTTAGCTTTCATTCCGGCTAAAACAATATGATCTATGTTGTGTTGTCTTAAAAGGAAATCCAAATCCGTATTGGCAAAACCACTTCCGGTCCAGTGATTTTGGGCAATCAGATCACCTTCTTGAGCAACGAGTTCTGGGTGAAATTCTGCGCCCCAGGTTCCTTTTTCAAACAGCATTATATTTTGGCTTCCCAAATGTGAAGGAGACATAAATTTCCAGTTTAAGTAATCGTGCTTTTGTGTATGATGATGAGGAGCATAAATAATTTTGATTTTTTTCTCTCGGGCAGTATTGAGTAAACTTTTGATGTTTTTAACCATTCCTGTTCCTTCAACGGTTTCTTTGGTTAATGAATAGAGTTTTCCTCCTTCCGAAAGAAAATCATTAAAAGGATCAACAAGCACAAGTGCCATTTTTTGTGGATTATAAGAGCTCATGATTTATATAATTTTTGATTAATAACTTGTTTGAAGCAGGTTTTCTAAAAATAGAGGCTATCCGATTTACTTACAATTTAAAAACAGGAAATGGGTGTAAAGGGTTTGTAAATAGGTTCCTGAAAAATAATTTTACCAGAAACCAATGAAAGCCTTTATTTGGAAACACATTCTTGATTTGCGCGATATTTTCTTTGTTGTTTTCATTTGAGATAAGACCGAAAGTCAAATCTGTTAAATCTGCCTTTCTGAAAATTTCGGCAAGATTAGAGGCTTTAATAGGGCTTAGTTTATGATGGTTGTCTATCATTATTTCAATTTCCAAAGAAGTTGAGTTGTTTAAAAGTTGCTTCTTGCAATAAGCCTTAGCCAATTCTGCCGACGGTTTTAAATAATCCAATGTATTGTTTGTCCAAATCCCAATGTCGTGAAAGGCTGCTGCAATTGATAATTTTTCGGTTTCTTCCTCTGAATTAACAAACGGTAAAGAAAAATTGTAAACCCGGTAAACATGATTTCGGTAAGGCACATAATTTTTACCTAGCTCCAACTGAAAAGACTGTAGTATTGTATCAATGGTGTTATTTTCGACAATCAAGTTCATAGCTTAGTATTAATGTCTTAGGCCTCTAAGTAGGCTAATAATGTGCCAAATCAGATTTCCAGTGTTTATAGGGTTCTTGGAAGCATTGAGTGTCTTTATAATTATGATATATCGTAAATTTTGAAAAATATTTACGATATATAGGTAAAATATCGTAAATTTCAAAATCTGTTCACTAGTTTAACAATGCCTTATTATGTTGAAAGATAAATACTTATATGATTCTGAAATTAATTTATTTCTTTCAATAAGTCAGGCGACCGCTTCGATAAGGAACAAGATCGATTTGGTTGATTTTATTCAGGAGAAACTTAAGAACGTATTTAATTTTTCAGATTTAGCCATAACAAGGTTTAATTTAGAGAGAGGTACTTATAAAGTTTTTTTGGAACACTGTGATAAGTCAAATCAACATCCTGATTTCAATAATATTGCTTTTTGTGAATATCCTATAAATGATGGGCTTCATAATACAATTATGGATTCTGAGTCGACCGTTGTATTATTGATTAGCGAATTGATTCAAAACGGGATGAAGCATTTTGTTTTTTTGCAGGAGGCGGGAATTCGCGAGGTTGCCGGAATTAGGTTATTGCACAAAGGGGAAGTGTTTGGAACAATGGTTTTGCTTTCGGAAAAAGAGGGAAGTTTCCCGGAATCGCACAGAAGGTTAATTAAGAATATTTCAAGCCATGTTTCATCGGCGGTTTCAAATGTAATTTCAAATGAAGAAATTGAGAAAAAGGAACGCGAGCAATCCATTTTACTTTCATTGAGCAACCAGATGGCAATGGTTAAAAATAAGGATGAATTATTTGAGGTTATCAATAACCGATTCAAAGAACTGTTTTCTTTGAAAAGTTTTGGAATTATCCTGATGAATGAAGACAGAAAAACGCATAGGGCTTTTTTATTAGGTGTTTCCAGTAGAACACAAAATAGCGCTGGTTTTAAAAATATTGCCGATAAAGATTATGATATAAATGATGGTATATTTAATAAGGTTTTAGGCTCCGACTCCGCTGTAATTTTTGATATTGCAAATCTCGAAGAGCCACTTCCTTTATATGCTCAATTTTGGAAAAAAAAGAGAATCCAAAAAATAATTGGGATTGAGCTTCGGGTAGCAGAAAATGAGCTCGGTTGTTTGTTTGTCCAACCTACGGAAGATTTTGAAATTAATCCTGTACTTGATTTGTTAAAAGGAGTTAGTTCTCAAGTGGCTATAGCTTTGTCGAATATTATTTCAAATGAAAAGATTGCGAGTCAGTTAAAGGAAATACTGAATTATAAAGAACTATTGGAAAATGAAAAGTCCTATTTATTGGAAGAAGTAGCAACCGGAAATAAATACAGCGATATAATTGGTTTCGGTTCAGAAATGCAGAAGGTCTTTCATCTTTTAACTCAAGTAGCATTTACAAACAGCACGGTTTTAATTTTAGGGGAAACCGGTACTGGAAAAGAATTAATCGCCAGAGCTATTCATACCTCTTCACCCAGGAAAAATAATTTAATGGTGAAAGTAAATTGCGCAGCCTTGCCAGCTGATTTAATTGAAAGCGAGTTGTTTGGTCACGAAAAAGGGAGCTTTACGGGAGCTATAGAAAGAAGAATTGGAAAATTTGAACTTGCTCATAAAGGAACACTTTTTTTAGATGAAATTGGTGAGATGCCTCAAAAACTGCAAATGAAACTTTTGAGAGCCCTACAGGAAAGGGAAATTGAGAGGGTAGGCGGTAAGGAAACCATAAAAGTAGATGTGAGAATTATAACGGCAACCAACAGAAACTTGATTAAAGAGGTTGAAGAAGGTAAGTTCAGGAGAGATTTGTATTACAGATTAAATGTTTTTCCAATACAGCTGCCACCGTTGAAGCATCGTAGAGAAGACATTCCGGCTTTAGTTTCGCATTTTATTTCTAAATTTTCAAAATCTATTGGAAAGGACGTTAATGGCATTTCTAAACCGGCAATGGCAGAACTTAAGGCTTACCAATGGCCCGGTAATGTCAGGGAACTGGAACACGTTATAGAGCGAAGTATTTTAATGGCTAATGAATGTGTAATTAAAAATGTTTTTCTGCCTAGTAACGAAAACTTTCAAGGTCATGAACAAATTGGTAATAGAACCAAGACAATAGATGAAAATGAAAAGCAGCATATAATTGATGTCCTTAAAAGCTGTAATGGTAAAGTTTTCGGATCTAACGGCGCAGCTAAAATTTTAGGAATTCCACATACAACACTTTACTCCAAAATTAAAAAGTTAGGAATTACAAAAAGTGAAATTTATCAATAAATAGTGTTTTTTATTTATGGACTGCTTCTATAGTAAATACATCATTTGATTTTTGATAACCAGCAGATTTGGAAACTTCATACAAAATTTCAATCAGCCTGTTAGCTTTTTCAGGCGGGAACATAGATTGTAGCAATTTTCTTTTACCATTATAGTACACTATAATTGTGATTAGAGGCCTGTCGCAGCAAGTAGCACCATCAAATTCAAGGGATTCCAGACCAACAGCATTCAATTCAGTTGTTAACCGGTTAAAGGTAGTGTCGTTTACAGTTCCAACCATATAGTTAGGAATTCTGGTTTCAGGTTCGTTTATCTTCAGTTTACTGTTCCGGAATGATTTTTCAGTAATTAACTTAACTTTTTTATCGTTTTTAATTTCCAAATGATAAATTGGGCAATCTCCAAAGCAGGCTGAAGTATGAAAAATTATTTTTTCAAATTCGGGACTGCTTGTTGTATTAGGCTTTGGAGCACAATTCCAAAAGAAACTGGTTATAAAAATTAGGGATATGGTTTTTCTAAACATCGGTTAGGTTTCTAGTTATTGAATTTTTTAAATATGGTTGTGACCGTATGCCCTCCGAAGCCAAAAGTATTGTTCATTACGTAATTTACTTCTTTTTCAAGAGATTTTTCTAAGACAATATGTATGCTCTCCGGAATGGCTTCATCTAGTGTTTCTGTATTAATAGTCGCTGGTATAGTATTATTGTTTATTGAAAGAATACTAATGATACTTTCTACAGCTCCCGCTGCCCCCAAGAGATGTCCCGTCATTGATTTTGTAGCTGTTACATCAATTGGTTCGTTTTCAAATAATCGTTTAATAGCGATTATTTCACTTAAATCCCCAATATTTGTAGAAGTAGCATGAGCGTTTACATAGTCGATTTCTGTAGTTTTTATTTGGGCTTCTTCTAAGGCTTTTTTCATACCGAGATAAGCGCCATAACCATCAGGGGAAGTTCCGGTCAAATGATAAGCATCTGCAGCCATTCCGCTGCCAACAATTTCTGCATATATTTTTGCTCCTCTTTTTTGAGCGTTTTCTAAGTCTTCTAAAATTAGGGCTCCACCTCCTTCGCCAATTACAAATCCGTCACGGTTTTTGTCAAATGGGCGGGAAGCTGTTTTGAAGTTTTCATTGTTTTTGGAAAGTGCATGAGCAGCATTAAACCCACCAACAGATGCCACTGTAATGGCAGCTTCAGAACCTCCCGCAATCATGATTTTTGCTTTTCCCAGTCGGATGGTGTCAAACGCGTTTGCAATGGCCGTATTTGAAGAAGCACATGCCGATACCGTTGCATAATTTGGCCCATACAATTTATGTCTGATTGAAATTACCCCCGCTGCTATATCTGCAATCATTTTAGGAATCATGTACGGATTAAAATGTGGTCTACCATCCCCAAGATGAAATTCATGGAGTTGCTCTTCAAAAGTTGCAATCCCACCATTTCCAGACGCCCAGATAACGCCAATATCCGTTTTTTCATCATCAGTCATCGTTTCGAAGTCCAGTTTAGCATCTTTAATAGCTTGCTCGCTGGCAGCAATGGCATATTGGGTATAGAGATCATATTTTTTAATTTCCTTTCTGTCTATATACTCTTCAGGATTAAAATCTCTAACCTCACAAGCAAATTGTGTTTTGAATTTATCAGCATCAAATTTGGTAATTTCGTTTGCTCCACTTTTACCCGATACAATATTTTTCCAAAAATCGTTAATAGTATTGCCTATTGGAGAAATGACTCCCATCCCTGTAATAACTACTCTTTTCATAAATTTTCTTATTTAATTATTAGATTCACTAGTTTTTCAACCCTTGGTGCAATTATAAGTATGGCGGGAACAGCAATTATATAAGCTATAGCCCAAGATTTGATCCATATTACCATAAACTTGTCTCCAAACCCAACATTGATGGAAATTAGGAGAAATGATATGATAAAAGTGGTTATCATTGCCATTATCATCGAAAATGCAATTTTCTTTTTCATAAATTTATTTATATATACTGCTTTATTAGATTGGAGCATCCCTTTGCTAGAAGTTTTGTTCGGTTGTTGTTCCAAATTTCACAGGATGCATTGGTTATTTGTTTTCCTTTTTTGGTGATGAAAGTTTCAGCAATTATGATATCGCCTTCTTTTGCCGTTCCAAAATAATCTATCGCTAAATTCACAGTGATGTAAAAATCGGGTTCACCGTAAGTAATTAAGGAAGCTCCAATTGCATCATCCATTATTGCAGCGGTCACTCCGCCGTGTAACGTGCCAAAAGGATTGGTCATTTCTTTTCTTATTTTATACTGAAAAATCAATTTTCCTTTTTCGGCCAAAACAACAGTAGGCATTAGCCAATCCATAAAAGGAGAGGGGGAGTTTTTTACTACTTTGTCTTTATGCTGAATTAGAAAGTTTAGGGGGTCTGAACTCATTTTATTTTTAGGATTAATTGTTCATTACATTAAAAGCTTCCTTTGGAGAGGATAGTGATAATTGATAAATGGCAGCAGTGTCGCCAACATGTACCTCAAACTTGTTTTCCGTTAGTGCATTGAACAAATCTTGGGCCACCACACTTGGGTGTATTCCTTTTTCACCTCCGATTTCTTTCGAAAATTCGGTATTTACCAGTGGAGGCATCAGCTCGAAAACTCTCACTGATGAATCCTTTAAAAAATGTCTTAATGATTGTGTATGAGAATGTAAGGCTGCTTTACTTGCAGAGTAAGTTGAGAGTATGTGACTAGGAACTAAAGCTGATACTGAAGACACATTGACTACAGCCGCCTCCCTTTTCGTTGAAAGAAACGGAAGTAATTTTTCAGTTATTCTTATCGTAGAAAGATAGTTTGTTGTGATTTCATCCAAGGCTTTATCGTGCGCGTTTCCTTCTTTTTCAATAAGATCATGCACTATGGCGCGTCCGGCATTATTAATAAGTATGTTAAGATTAGGAAATTGTGTTTCGATGTATTTGGCTAAAGAATTAATATCCTTCTCTTTGGTAATATCACTGACGATGTAGTGTGTGTTTTCTAGTTGGGAAGCGGCCTCTTTTAATCGGTTTTCATCACGTCCGGTTATAATTACCGTATTGTTTTTTGAAAATAATTTTGCCATTTCAAAACCTATTCCGGAACCTCCTCCGGTAATTAATATTGTATTATCTGTTGTTTTCATTTTATTGTATTTTTATTATTATGTATTTAGATATTCAAAGCGCCTTGGCCGGAAGCCAAAAGGTAGGCCTCTTTTAAAGCTTCTGAGTAGGTCGGGTGCGCATAAGAAATTCGGAACATATCTTCATCGGTCACTTCATATTCCATTGCAATAACACCTTGAGCAATTAAATCAGCGGCCCTTGGGCCGATAATATGAATGCCGAGTATTTCACCATATTTTGGGTCGGAGATTACTTTTACAAAACCCTCGCTTTCCATTGCAGCTCTTGCTCTACCGCTTGCCGAAAAAGGAAATTTTCCGATGCGATGGGGCATGTTTTTACGTTTTAATTCGTCTTCAGTATACCCCACTGATGCGACTTCCGGCCAAGTATAAACTACGGAAGGAATCAAGTTGTAATTCATATGGGGTTTTTGCCCATTAATGGTTTCAACGGCAAAAACACCTTCTTCTTCAGCTTTATGGGCAAGCATTGGTCCTGAAATTACATCACCAATAGCATAGATGTTTTCTTCGCTTGTTTGCAGGGATTTGTTTGTGACAATTCTTCCTTTTTCATCCAGTTTAATGACAGTGTTTTCTAGGCCTAATCCATCTGTATATGGCTTTCTTCCCACTGCGACTAAACAGTAATCAGTTGTGATTTCTGAAATAATATTGTTTTTATCGCTAAATTTAACCGTCGTGTTTTCTCCATTATTAAGAACCGATTGAACATTATGACTTAATAAAATGTCAATACCTTTTTTGGTTAGAATTTTTTTCAACTCTTTGCCCAACTCTTTATCCATAGTGGGAATTAGGCTGTCAGCATATTCAATAATAGTTACCTTGGTGCCGATTCGCCCATAAATTGATGCCATTTCAACACCAATAACACCTCCACCTATGATAGTCATGCTTTTTGGTTGTTCTTGTAAAGAAAGTGCCTCAGTTGATGTAATGATTCGCGTTTTATCAATACTGATATTTGGTAAAGAAACTGGTTTTGAACCCGTAGCAACAATAAAATAGTTGGCTGTAATTTTTTGATCTTTAGTCCCGTTTTTACTAACTGTTATTTCTTTATTGTTTACAAAAGAGACAGCGCCTTCTATTACCTGAATTTTATTTTTATTCATCAGATAATTTATACCTGCTGTGTTTTGTTCTACTACCGAATTTTTTCGATTGATAAATTCAGAGAAATTGAGTTTAAGGTTATCGGACTCAATTCCATGACTTTTAAATTTTGTTTGGGCAGTATAAAAATGCTCTGAACTGTCAAGAAGCGCCTTGGTTGGTATGCATCCCACGTTGGTACAAGTTCCACCAAGAACACTATATTTTTCAACAAGAGCAGTTTTATAACCCAATTGAGCGGCCCTTATGGCGGCAACATAGCCACCAGGTCCAGAACCAATAACTACGATATCAAAATGTATTTCCATAATTTATAATTTTTCTGCAGAAGCACCGCCACCGCCATTATTTTTCAAAATATTTTCAATTATTATTTTTCCAAGTTCTGTTGCACTTAGTCCTGAAAGACCGCCTAAAAAGGTTCTTTTTGGTAAAATTATATTTACGTTTTTCATAAAATTATTTTATACCGATTGGTATTTTTTTAATTAAAAAAAATTAGAAGTCTTCAATTACCGTTTTTAAACTGTTCATTAAAGATTTTAAATAGTTTGTTTTTCCGGTTACTTTTGTAATCATAATTGCTCCTTCAATTAGCGAGATAATAATTAGAGCTTTGTCTTCAGCATTTGTGGTACTTTTAAATTCACCTTTTTCTTTGCCTTTATTTATTAAATAAACGAAGCTGTCAAACCATTTCAGGAGCGCTTTTTTGGCAGCATTTTTTAAGTCGTAGTGTGTGTCGTCTGCCTCAATTGCAGTATTCATAATAGGACAACCTCCAACAGGAAATTTGTCACTTAAAAAATTCAAATACAGCTCCGGAAAGCATAAGAGTTTCTCTCTATAAGTTTTTCTTTTATTAATTTCACCATTTAGCATTATCAATAAACGGTCGAAGTTATATTCAAAAACTGCAATAGCCACTTCATCTTTGTTTTTAAAATTACCATAGATACTTCCCTTTGTCAAACAGGTAGCTTCTGTTATATCACTTAAAGAAGTCCCCGCATACCCCTTAGTATTGAATATTGGGGCTGTCTTTTCAATTATATATTGGCGAGTGCGTTCTGATTTATTCATAGTTAAATATTTCATTGCAAAATTATACCATTCGGTATAATTTATCTTTAATAAAATGTTAATTTTTAAAATAGTGCTAAAATCAGTATATTAGGTATTACTTTAATCTTGATATAATTTTTAAATCATACTGTTCATAGGTAATAGATTTGCGACCGAGAGATGCGACAAAGCCAACGAAAGCAGCCACATCATGAGAGCTTTGCAAAAATGCAATGGAAAAGTTTTAAGCCAAAAAGAACTCGGAATAAAAAAGGACTTTTTGCACTTTCTAAAATTTACAAATAAAGTAAAGAGATAGTGTTAATTATGATTTTGTGGCTTTTATAAAATAGGGAGAATCATTCCACTGTATCTTTCTGTAGCTGAAATTTTCCTTCATAGATTCCGGCAGGAAATCCCAAATAGACTTGCTCATGATTTCCAGTAATAGCTTGCGCGAAAAGGTATCAGTCACCACCAAGCTTATTTCTCGAACAGGTTTTGGCTCTTTTAGAGGTTTAAAATAACTTTTTTCAGTTTCATTAACTATTGATAATTCAGGAATAATAGCCAGTCCTAGTTGGGCTCGGACCAAATTTTTTAACGTTTCAATGGAACTGATATCATAAGTGAATTGTTCTTTAATTTTTTGAGTATCTTTTATCTCACAGATATCTAAAAGCTGTGCATTATAGCAGTATTCATTTTGAAGTAGTAATAATTCTTTTTTGTCATTTGGGGACATTTCATAGAATTCGGCTTTCGCCAAAGGATGGTCAGGATATAAATATGCCACAAAGGGCTCATTGAAAACTACATGTTCTTTCAGATTGGGATTTCCGGTTGGGGTGGCCATTAACGCGATGTCAATTGCTCCGGTTTCCAGATCATCCATCAGTTGGACTGTAGAAGCTTCTTTAATGATAAAATTCATTTTCGGAGCGGACTTTCTCATGGCTTTAATAAAAAGTGGGATTAAATAAGGAGAAAGCGTGGATATTACTCCGAGTTTTATTTCGCCTTCCAAGATATTTTTTTCAGTAATAACAAAGTCCCTGATTTCATCTACTTCCCGTATAATTTTTTTTGCTCGGGCAATAATTTCGCTTCCTAGTACGGTAGGTTTTAAAGGCACTTTTGTTCGGTCAAATATTTTTATTCCAATTTCTTCTTCAAGATTTTTCAATTGGATGGTTAGTCCTGGTTGCGAAACCATGCATACTTCTGCAGCTCTTGCAAAATGGCGTTCGGCATCCAAAGCTATGATGTATTTTAATTGTTGAAGGGTCATGATTATATTATTTTTTTATAAAGGTAAAAAATTATTAATTTGATTTATGAGTATCGCTGACATAATTTTGTCCTATCAAATTAGAACAAATAAAATAAATAGAAAAAAAATGAAAAAATTATTTTTATCAGCAATTACATTATTGAATGTTACACTGGGAGTTAGTCAAGTTGACACATCGTTATCAGGAAATTTTGGTGTCGAAAAAAATACCCGCGAATTTTTGAAAGCAGTTCATGGTAATAGTGGACCACAAATTTATGAACTTTCAATTGAAGACGCCCGTAAAGTATTGATCGGAGCTCAAACAGGGGATTATAAATTAGCCCCAGTAGATATTGAAGAAAGAACCATAACTCAAGATGGCAGAAAAGTTTCCATTCGAATTGTAAAACCAAAAGGGAGTAAAGAGAAATTACCGGTCTTAATGTATTTTCACGGAGGTGGTTGGATTTTAGGAAATGCTTTTACACACGATCGATTGGTAAGGGAACTGGCAGTAGGCGCTAATGTGGCAGTTGTATTTGTAAATTATACACCAACTCCGGAAGTACGATTTCCAGTAGCTAATGAAGAATCGTACGCTGCTACAAAATGGATAAAAGAAAATGGTGCTTCAATAGGCTTAAACCCTACGAAATTGGCTGTTGGAGGAGATAGTGTGGGAGGTAACATGGCTATTGCCGTAACCTTGATGGCAAAAGAAAGAAAAGGACCAAAAATTGATTTTCAATTATTATTTTATCCTGTAACAGATGCCGGATTTGAAACTGCTTCCTACCAACAATTTGCTAATGGTCACTTCTTGACGCTCAATGCTATGATTTGGTTCTGGGATGCCTATGCTCCGGATAAATCAACCCGAAATTTAATTACTGCCTCGCCATTAAGAGCTGATATTGCACAATTGAAAGATCTGCCGGAAGCTTTAGTAATCACAGCTGAAAATGATGTTTTGCGTGACGAAGGTGAAGCTTATGCAAAAAAGTTAAATGCTGCAGGTGTCAAAGTAACTGCGACAAGATACATTGGAACTATTCATGACTTTGTTATGTTGAACCCGATTACAAATACGCCGGCTCCAAGAGCTGCCATCAAACAAGCTGTTGATGCATTAAAAGAAAAGTTAAACTAATTTATAAATATTAAAATCTAAAATTATGAAATTTACAAGAAAAGCAATCGCAAACTGGAAAGGTACCGGAATGGAAGGGAAAGGAACTATCAGTTCACAAAGTACAACCTTAGATAACACACAATATTCATTTAAAACACGCTTTGAAGAAGGAGTAGGGACTAATCCCGAAGAACTTTTAGCTGCGGCTCATTCAGGTTGTTTTACCATGCAGTTGAGTTTTCTGCTAAGTGAATTAGGATATATGCCTGAAGATTTGAATACAGTAGCAAAAGTCACTTTTGAAGATGGGACCATCACACTGATTCATTTAGAATTGAATGGAAAAATTGCCGGAATTTCAGAGGATGAATTCCAACAAACGGCTCAAAAAGCCAAAGAGATTTGTCCAGTTTCAAAATTATTAAATACAACCATTACTCTTTCTGCCCAATTGAATGGATAATTAGTTAGGTATAATTATTAGTTCTAAAAAAAACACCAGCCCACTAGGCTGGTGTTTCTGCATTTAACCTAATTTAAAAAACTAATGGGTAAGCAGGTATTAAGTACTGATTTGGTAGGCATATTCTAGCCCTTGTTTTCTTTAACTTTAAGTTTTAAGCCTATAAAAAGGTAGCTTTATACTGCAATATATGTTTACTATAGCTTTAATTTTAATGAGTGAAGATACAATAAAGCATGATACAATAGTTACCAATGCTTTGAAAGAATTAATGAGAGAAGTTGGCGTTATTGTCTTGGCTCAGCCTTCAATGGCTCGAGTAGTAGATGCTTTACGTGTCGAAGAAAAATCGGTTTCAATACAGGCAAGTCCTGCTATTTCAATAAAAAATTATCAGAGTTTTATTTTTAAAAAACATATAAAAAGAGGATTGAAAAATTGAGTTCGATAAATAGTCGGGTAGGTAAAAATCGTTTAGTCAGCTATGAAAATAAGACTAAAAAACAAAACACAAAACATTTTCTTGAAAATCTTTTTGTTTGACCTATATTCTTTTGCGTTAAAACAATAATCCAATAATTTGAAATATAATTCATTCATATATAAACAAATTGTAAGAAAAAAATAACCATTTTATTGTAATCAATGTCTATGTCTTTTGTTTACATATCCAGTTAATGATTTCGTTATTTTTAATTAGTAAATATTGAATTAAATTCATTTAATTTGCCTCTAATTATAATTAATTATTGAAAAATAAGCATTGGCTACAGACGAAAATAATACAAGCGAAAGCTATATAAAGAAAATATTTGATGAACACTATAGGTCACTTGTTCAATATGCAAATCGTTTTCTGAGCATAGATGAATGTGAAGATTTAGTTCAGGATATTTTTATAGGCCTATGGGAAAAAGAAAATGCATTTCCAGATGAGCTGCATCTAAAAGTATATCTGTATAAGGCCGTTCGCAACAAATGTTATAATGTTATTAAGCATAATCTTGTAAAAAATAAATATGCTGAAAATACTATTCAGTCTTTGGAAGATGATGATTTATTCCTAAAGCAAATTCTTGAAGAAGAGATAGTGTGTCAACTATATAAAGCAATTGAGGTTTTACCTGATAGAAAAAAAGAAATTATAAAACTAAGTCTTAAGGGGCTTAAAAATACTGAAATTGCAGAAGAATTAGGGATACAGCTTCAAACTGTTAAAACATTAAAAAGTCAGTCTTATAAAATATTAAGGAATCAGTTTAGAGATTTAGAATCAATAATTTATTTTTTATTGGTTTAATATTTTTTTTTAAACTTCTTATTGCAAAAATTGATTTAGATCTCAATCAATTTGTTTTCAAAAACTTAGTGCCTCATTTAAACGTTACTAATGAATCAAAATATTATATAAATTTTATTTTTTTAATATTTGATAAAAAAAAGTGGTTTTTCAATAGTACCTTTTTCAATATCAGTTGTTCTATAGTAAATCAACAATAGAATGATAGATATTTTTCAAATTTCCAAACTACTAATCAAAAAAAAATTTAAAGTCTTAACAGATTCTGAGAAATTAGAATTGAAATATTTTAATAAAAAAAACTCGTTTGTAAGAGAGATTAAAATTAAAAAATTAGTAGATAAAATTGACTCTTATTCAGAAATTAATACTGAAAAAGCATGGAAAATATTAGAAGCTAAGTATCAGGAAAAAAATAAAAAACCTGTTTTTGTTATAATTGAAAAACCGTGGTTTAAATACGCAGCCGCAGCTGTGGTAATAAGTTTGTTCGCTATAACTTTACTCTTCAAAAATAAAATATTCAACAAGACAGATGAAATTCCTGTAGTCATTGTAAAAAATGATATTGAAAATATCAAACCTGGAACAGATAAAGCAACTTTGACTTTAAGCGACGGTTCGAAGATATCATTAGAAAAAGGAACTTTGGTTCAAACTCAAAATGCAAACAGTAATGGAGAAGAAATTATTTACGAATCCAGTAAACAGAATACATCAAAGCTTGTTTATAATTATTTGACAATCCCTAGAGGTGGTCAATTCGTTATAAAATTATCAGATGGCACAAAAGTGTGGTTGAATTCCGCGTCTCAATTAAAATTTCCAGTAGCATTTATAGAGGGGGTATCCAGAGATGTGGAATTGGTTTATGGTGAAGCCTATTTTGAAGTATCACCAAGTACTGCACATAAAGGGGCTCATTTTCAGGTTTATAACAAGAAGCAAAAAGTAGAAGTTGTGGGAACTGAATTCAATATAAAAGCTTATAACGACGAGTCAAATATTTATACAACTCTGGTGAATGGAAAAGTTAATGTTGAAACAGAAAACAAGAAATTAAAATTAGTCCCAAATCAACAACTAAATCTAGATCTTAGAAATAACACTTCAATAATTAAAACGGTGGATACCTATAATGAAATATCGTGGAAAGACGGAGTCTTTAGTTTTAAAGGAAAGCCACTAAAAGATATTATGAAAGTAATATCAAGATGGTATGATGTTGATGTGATTTTTGCAAATAAAAGACTTGAAACAGTACAATTTAAAGGTAGTCTTGATAAAAAACAATCTCTTGAAGAGATTCTTTCAATTATGAAATCAACTACAATTGAGAGTTATGAAATTAAAGAGAAAACTTTAATAATTAAATAAAGTCCTTGGAACTATTATTAAAAATACAGTTCAAAAATTAACAAGCAATATATCTATTAAAGTTTGTATTCAAGGAGATAGAATTTATTTTGTATATATTATTTAAAGACTTGTTTTGACGTTTAAATGCATTGATTATATAAAAAAGTAAGTTTTTTTTGCGCAAAATAGATTAACAAAAATATAAAAACTAATAGAAGCGACTCATCAAATAAATTATTAACTAACTAAAACCAAAATCAAAACATTGCCTATGAAATAAAATAATAAAAAAAGGAGGATAGAGTTTAACCCGCAAAAGTACTAACTCTACCCCCTTATCAAATTATCAATTAATTAAAATGTTTAACTAAAAAATAATGACAAATTTATGAAAATTAATTTTACGTATCCCCATTTTTACTTTAGAAAGTGGCTATTAATGAATATTATGCGAACATTCATATTCTTATTTTGCACAACACTTTTTGCCTTAACTCCTGAAAATGTTTTGTCACAACATTCAAAAATTGAGGTGAAAGAAAATAAAAAAATGTCCATAGATGAAGTTTTCGATTTAATTATGGATCAAACTGATTATAAATTCTTTTATGAAGAAGGTATTTTTGAAGGACTTCCTATGGTGAGCCTAAAGAAAGGCAGTATAAAAACTAACGATCTTTTAAAACAAAGTCTTGTAAATGCTAATATCGATATTATTATTGGTAATAATAATACGGTTATTATTAAAGAAAAACCTAAGAGTGCTATCTCGGTTTTGCAAAAAGTTAAGGTGACTGGCAAAGTAACTGATCCTGCTGGAATGCCTATTCCCGGAGCTAATGTTACTGAAAAAGGCACTAAAAATAGCACACAAACTGATTTCGATGGTAAATTTGCCATAGAAGTAGCAAATAATGATGCAATATTAGTATTTAGCTACATCGGGATGATATCTCAAGAAAAATCGGCTAGCTCAACAATTGTAAATGTTCAATTAAAGGAAAATACTACAGAACTTGATAATATTGTAGTAACTGCATTAGGCAGAAAGAGAGAGAAAAAAGCCTTGGGCTATGCTTCACAAGAAATTAAAGGAACGGATTTATCAGCAGGGGCTGCAAGTGGAAACTTTCTTAATGATCTTTCTGGAAAAGCCTCAGGGGTTTATATTAGAAAAAATACAAATTTTGGAGGTTCTACAAATGTAGTCTCAAGAGGTATAAAAAGTCTTACGGGAAATAATCAAATGCTTATTGTAATTGATGGTATGCCTATCAATAATTCAACTGTAAACTCAAGTACTGCTGGGCAAGGAGCTAGAAACACCTATGACTATGGTAATGCTGCTATGGATATTAATCCTGACGATATTGAATCGGTAAACGTGTTAAAAGGTGCTGCAGCTGCCGCCTTATACGGATGGCAGGCTGGTAATGGTGTGATTATGATTAGCACTAAAAAAGGTAAAGCTACCAAAGGAATGGGGGTTACTGTTTCAAGTGAGTTTAGTGTAGGTACTGTTGATAAAAATACTTTTCCTGTTTACCAAAATAAATATGGACAAGGTTATGGCCCTAGTTATGATTCAGCGGGTAATCCAAAAGGTATTCCAGTAGGACCAACAGGAGCCTTTTTTACGATAGACAAAAATGGTAATCAAGTAGTAACTACAACTGATGACGCTTCTTATGGTGTTGCTTTTGATCCAAATCTTTCTGTCTATACATGGGAATCATATACTCCATATTCTTCAAAATACGGACAGAAATCAGCATGGCAAGCAGCTGAAAATGGTCCTATTAGTTTTTTTCAAACTGCTACAACATTCAATAATTCAATATCTCTTGAAGATGCTAATGACAAAACTAACTTTGTTTTAAATTACAATAATTTTATAGAGACGGGTACATTACCAAATAGTGAATTAAAGAAAAACAACGCAAGTATAAAGTTAAATCACAAATTTACTGATAAATTATCTTCGAGTGTTTTTGCAAATTATATGACACAAAATACTGTTGGTAGAAATAGTTCTGGATACACAGGAGATAACATTACGGGTTGGTTTCGTCAATGGTGGGCTACTAATGCAGACCTTCAATCACAGAAAGAGGTTTTTGAAAATTCGGGAGGAAAAAATATATCTTGGCTTATGGCTGATCCTGCTAATGGAAACACTGCGCCTAAAACTATGGATAATCCATATTTTACCAGATATAAAAATTACCAATCTGATGAAAGAAACCGTTTTATTGGTTATGGTCAATTGGATTACAAATTAACAGATTGGTTATCAGCTTCTGGAAAAGTGAGTGTTGATAGTTATTCGGAATTACGTGAGGAAAGAAAAGCTACAGGATCTATTAATGGATCATTTGGTATAAGTAGGGCAAATGTTCCTTCAGGATATCAAAAATATGTTGGTATGTTTTCTGAGCAAAACTATCAGTTTATTTTAACTTTCAATAAAAAAATTGCTGAGGACTTTTCTGTAAATGCTTTGGCAGGTGTAAACGCTTTAAGAACAAAAAGTAATTCAACTCTTGCTTCAACAGACGGAGGACTTATTATACCAGGTATCTATGCATTATCAAATTCAGTAAATCTTTCACCTTTTCCAGTAGAAACAGAAAATAATTCTGCCGTAAATAGTGCTTATGCTTCTGTTTCTTTAGGATACAAAGATTTCTTATACTTAGAAGGGACTGTTCGAAATGATGCATTTTCTACTTTACCAAAAGGGAATAATTCTTTAAATACATTCTCTACTTCTGCGAGTTATGTTTTTACAAAGCATATCAACGTGGATTGGTTGTCTTTCGGGAAATTAAGAGGAAGT
Source organism: Flavobacterium maritimum (assembly GCF_040049085.1). Classification (NCBI taxonomy): domain Bacteria; kingdom Pseudomonadati; phylum Bacteroidota; class Flavobacteriia; order Flavobacteriales; family Flavobacteriaceae; genus Flavobacterium; species Flavobacterium maritimum. The sequence continues at coordinate 237,061 of NZ_JBDLZY010000002.1, read as the reverse complement.
TATGCAGAGAATCCGCAAGGGAATATTGATTTGTATTCATTAAATGATGTTTATGATAAAATTAACCCATTTGGTTCAAATCAAATTTATTCAGTACCAAATAGAAGTACTAACCCTGATTTACGCCCTGTAAAAACTAAATCTGAAGAACTTGGTTTGGAGATGCAGTTTTTGAACAAAAGAGTTGGATTTGATGTGAGTGTGTACAAAAGTTTAAGTAACGATCAAATATTTCCTGTAGATTATTCTACTGGAACAGGCTACTCTTCAAGATATGTTAACGCAGGTTCAGTTGAAAATAAAGGTATTGAGGTACAATTCAATGTGACTCCAATACAAACAAAAGATTTTAATTGGGATGTTTTTGTGAACTGGTCTAAAAATGAGAATACTCTCGTGTCATTAGCTTCAGGAATTGAAACCCTTTCAATAGGTGGATTTCAAGGTATAGGTATAGTAGCAAAAGTAGGCCATCCTTATGGAGATATAGTTGGTAAAGACTATGTTTATGCTGCAGATGGACAAAAAATTACAGAGAATGGTCTTTATGTAATGACAACTACAACAAATAATGTTATTGGTAACATTACCCCTGATTGGATTGGTGGACTTCGTAATAAATTTACGTATAAACAAGTTTCATTTGGTTTCTTAATCGATGTACAGCATGGAGGAGATCTTTATTCTTTGGATCAAGCATACGGACAACATACAGGTTTATATGAATCTACTGCAGGGTATAATGAGTTAGGAAATCCTATAAGAAATACACTTGCAAATGGAGGTGGACTTATTCTTCCTGGAGTAAATAGAGATGGTACAGCAAATACGACCAGAACACCACGCCCAGAAGTTGCTGGTAGTATTTATGGATATAAAGCTAATCCAGAAAAAGCATATATATACGATGCAAGTTATGTAAAATTGAGAGAGGTAAACCTTACTTATACATTCCCATCAAAGTTTGTATCTAAAATGGAGTTGACTGATTTAAGGGTTTCTTTAATAGGTTCTAATTTGTGGATAATTGATAAAAATCTTCCTGATGCAGATCCAGAGAGTGGAGTTAGTGCAGGTAACTTATCTTCAGGTTATTCAGGAGGTTCACTTCCTTCAACTAGAAACATTGGTTTTAATCTAACTTTAAAATTTTAATCATGAAAAAAATACTTTTATTAATATCTATTGTAAGCATTGCTTTTTCGTGCAGTTCGGATATTACAGACATGAATATTGATCCAAAAAAATCCAGCAGTACGCAACCAGAATATTTATTTACAGGTGCTCAGAAAGCATTAGTCGATCAGGTAGTTACAACTAGTCAGGTTTTTAGATTGTTTTCACAACAGTGGGCATCAACTACTATTCCTTCTTCGAGTCAATATGTTATTCCAGATGTTCCAGATGCACGTTTTACGGTATTTTACAGAGACGTGTTAAAGGATTTTTCTGCCGCAAAAACTATGATTCAAAATACACCTACTTCAACCGCTGAATCTGATATTGCCATTAAGCAAAATAAATTAGCTCTTATAGATGTTCTAGAAGTTTATTGTTATAGCATGTTGGTAGATACCTTTGGGAATGTTCCTTATTCTCAGGCTCTTGATATTAATAATTTTCCTTTACCAGCCTATGATGATGCTAAAACTATTTATTTGGATCTTCTAGCAAGATTAATGGAAGATGCAATTATATTGAAAGCAAATTCTGCTAATCCTAACTTCGGTAGCGCGGATATTATTTATGGTGGAAATGCGGCAAGTACTGCAAAATGGGCAAAATTTGCCAACTCATTAATCATCAAATTAGCTGTAAATATTTCAGATGTTGATCCTGCTTTTGCTGCGACTGCCGTTCAGACAGCTCTTGCAGCTGGTCCACTAGCAAGTAATGCTGATAACACCAAGTTAACATATTTGACTACTACTGGGAATCAAAATCCATTATATGCTACTTTAGTAACAAGCAATAGAAATGATTTTATTCCCGCTGAACCTTTTGTTGCTGCAATGGATGCTATAGTTCCTGGAGGTGACCCAAGGATGACAAAATATTTTGTTAACGCTACTGCGCCAGCACCTGTTCTTCCAGCAGGCCGAACTTTTATAGGCGGTACTTATGGAGAAGCCAATGTTTTTTCAACTTATTCACACATAACTGCAACATTAAACAACCCTGTGTTTCCAGGTACTTTATTTGATTATTCTGAATTACAATTTTTACTGGCTGAAGCAGCTGAGAAAAATTTAATTCCAGGAGGTTCTGCTAAAGCTGAAACGTATTATAATGCTGGAATAACCGCTTCAATGTTAGATTGGGGAGTAGCTAGTACTGCGATCACAACTTATCTTGCAAGTCCTAAAGTAGCTTACACAAATGCTTTAAGTGGCGCAACTTATAAAGAAAAAATAGGTAATCAAGCTTGGTTTGCCCTTTATAATAGAGGATTTGAAGCGTGGACATCATATAGAAGATTAGATTTCCCAATTTTAAAATCACCTATTCCAGCTGTAAACAGAGGTATTTTAACGGTTCCTGTACGCTATCTTTATCCTGGAGCTGAGCAGACAAAAAATGAAACTAATTATACTAAAGCAGCTAGTGATATTGGTGGAGACTTGATGAATACTAAAATATTTTGGGATAAATTTTAGTCTGATATGATTCTGTTTTATCAATTAAGTTGATAATCGAAGATTGAATAATAATCCAAATTGGGACTATAGAAGATAAATGTTTTGATTTTTGTTTGAAATAACCCCATTTACTTTTTGTAATTGGGGTTATTCTTTTATTTAAAGATCTCTATTGCGATTTTATGTTATCTATTACTATTTAGTTCTCTATTTAATCCAATCAAAACGTTGTAGTATACAACGTTTTTGATAAAACTATTCAAAATAAAACATTACTAATTTAAATTTTACGGTATGAAAAACATACTTTACACGACTCTGTTTTTTTTTATAGGATTCCAAAATGCTAATTCACAACAGTTGAAATCTCCTAATGGAAATTTCATTATGGAGTTTGCATTACAAAATGATGGAACCCCAACTTATAATTTAGCTTACAAAGGAAAAACAGTTGTAATGCCTAGTAAATTAGGGTTTGAACTTAAAGAAGATAAAAATATTAAAAAATCATTGTTGAATGATTTTACTATAATAGATAAAAAAACTTCTTCATTTGACGAAACTTGGAAACCAATTTGGGGAGAAGTAACATCAATCCGCAATCAATACAATGAGTTAGCGGTCACATTAAATCAAAATGAAACCGATAGGCAAATTATCATTCGTTTTCGATTGTTTAATGATGGATTAGGTTTCCGTTATGAATTCCCGAGCCAAAAAAACCTAGTCTATTTTGTTATAAAAGAAGAGAGAACACAATTTGCAATGACGGGAGATCATACCGCTTTTTGGATGCCCGGAGATTATGATACCCAAGAATATGATTATACCACTTCTAAATTATCTGAAATCAGAGAGCTTTTTGTAAAAGCAAAAAACAGAAATTTATCTCAACCTCCCTTTTCTGTAACTGGAGTACAAACATCTCTTATGTTAAAAACAAATGATGGTTTGTATATCAACTTACATGAAGCAGCATTAATTAATTATTCTTGTATGCACCTTAATTTGGATGACAAAAATATGATATTTGAATCTTGGTTAACTCCAGATGCAAATGGTGATAAAGGATACATGCAAGCTCCTGCACATTCGCCTTGGCGTACAATCATTGTGAGTGATGATGCCAGAGAAATTTTAGCTTCTAAGATGACTTTGAATTTAAATGATCCTTGTAAAATAGAAGATACTTCATGGATTAAACCTATCAAATATGTTGGTGTTTGGTGGGAAATGATTACTGGGAAAAGTTCATGGAGGTATACCGATGAATTACCATCTGTGCAATTAGGTATTACTGATTATTCTAAAGTGAAACCAAATGGAAACCATGGTGCAAACAATGAGAATGTAAAAAAATACATTGATTTTGCTGCTACAAATGGTTTTGATGCCGTGTTAGTTGAAGGCTGGAATGAGGGCTGGGAAGACTGGCTTGGCCGCTCCAAAGACTACGTTTTCGATTTTGTAACTCCATATCCTGATTTTGATGTAAAAGGGATTCATGAATACGCAAAATCAAAAGGAGTAAAAATGATAATGCATCATGAAACATCTGGATCTGTTCGCAACTATGAGCGTCACATGGACAAAGCCTATCAATTTATGAAGGAAAATGGATATGATGCTGTAAAGAGTGGCTATGTAGGTAATATTCTCCCAAGAGGAGAAAATCATTATGATCAATGGATTGTAAATCATTATCAATATGCTATAGAAAAAGCCGCCGAATATAAGATTATGGTTAATGCTCATGAAGCGGTTAGACCAACAGGTATTTGCAGAACTTATCCTAATTTAATAGGTAACGAATCTGCTAGAGGAGGAGAGTGTGAGGCTTTTGGCGGATCAAAACCAAATCATGTAACAATAATACCTTTTACCCGATTAATTGGTGGGCCAATGGATTATACTCCAGGGATTTTCGAAATGGACATAAGTAAAATGAATCCTCGCAATAAGTCACATGCTAACTGCACTATTGCAAATCAACTCGCATTGTATGTAACTCTTTACAGTCCCTTGCAAATGGCTGCCGATTTACCTGAAAATTATGATAGATTTCCAGATGCTTTCCAGTTTATTAAAGATGTGGCAGTAGATTGGAGTGAAAGCAATTATTTAGAAGCTGAGCCTGGTCAATTTATAACAGTTGCCCGTAAAGCAAAAGGAACGAATAAGTGGTTTGTAGGGAATGTAAATGGATATGAGCCTCGGACTTCAATTATTAATTTTGCTTTTTTAGAAAAAGGGAAAAAATATACTGCCACTATTTATGCCGATGGAAAAGATGCTAATTACAAAACAAATCCGCAAGCTTACACTGTTCGAAAAATAGCAGTTACTAATAAATCTAAACTTTCTCAATTAAGTGCCTCTGGAGGTGGTTATGCTATAAGTATAATTGAAGACAAAAAATAAAAAATGTTTTAGAGTTTTTAGATGTTTTAAGTTCTTTCAACTATGAATTAGGATTTAGATCTGAAATTAGAATAAAAATCAATTATTTAATTACAATCAGTGGACTATGTTAACTATAAATTAAAAATCAAGAATATGGATTTGAATATAAAATTTTTGTCGGTATTATTATTTGTGAATTTTTTTGCTTTTGCGCAGACACAAGGAGATGAATGGAATTTGATTGCTAATTCAAGGGAAAATTATTTTGGAGTTGCAATGGCAAATGGTAAGATTGGAATTGTTACAGATGATACACCTCTGAAAACAAAAGAAATCATTCTTAATGGCGTTTATGATGCTAATCCTAAAAATGGAATTAGTAAAGTTGTAAAAGGAATTGAATTTTTAAATTTACACTTGTCAATTGATAATCAAATGATCGATGGTTCTAATATTGATCATTGGAGTCAACAGGTTTCTATGAAGGAAGGAACAAGTACAACTTCATTCCAATTTAAAGATTTGGCCCAAATTAAGTATACCATTTTGGCTAATCGAGTATTGCCTTATTCGGCAATGGCTATCGTAGAGATAGTTCCAATGCAAGATATTGAAATAAGTGCATATAATTATATGAATGTTCCTGAAGAGATGAAGATTACCAAAAGTGAGTTTAGAGTGATGAAGAAAAAGAACTATGGAATACCTCTTTTTAAGACTACCGCTCAGACAAATACTGGTAAATGGAGTGTTTCAGCATCTACTACTTTTCTTTTTGACGGTCCAGCAGAATTTGTGTCACAAAAGGGATCTGAAGTAGGTTTTTCGAAAAAAATACTGAAAGGGAAAAAATATCGTTTTGCAATTGCTGGGGGGATTTGTAATTCTAAAGATATTTTAGACCCAATAAATGAGTCGGAACGTCAAGCAATCTATGCTTTTTTAGAAGGAATTGATAATTTGCTCGATAAGCATAAAAAAGCGTGGGCTAATTTATGGGAGACAGGTGATATTCAAATAGAGGGTGATTTAGATGCACAACAAAGGGTTAGATTTGCCTTATATAATTTATATTCTTTTATTCGGGAAGGTAGCAGACAAAGTATTTCACCGATGGGATTATCATCTCAAGGGTACAACGGACATATTTTTTGGGATACGGAACTTTGGATGTACCCATCACTTTTAGTGTTACAACCAGAAATGGCAAAATCTTGTTTAGACTACAGATCCGATAGATTGCAGAAAGCAAAACTGAAAGCATTTATTTATGGTTATGATGGAGCAATGTATCCTTGGGAGTCTGATGATACAGGGGAAGAAGCTACACCTACAAGTGCTTCAATGGGTATTTTTGAACAACATATTACTGCAGATGTTTCTATTGCTTTTTGGAATTATTATGCCTTGACCCAAGACAAAAAATGGTTACGTGAAGAATGGAATGTAATAAAAGAAACTGCCGATTTTTGGGTTAGTAGAGTTGTTAAAAATGGAGATGAGAGTTATTCTATTTTGAATGTGGTTGGAGCTGATGAATATGCTCTAAATGTTGATGATAATGCTTTTACAAATGCTGCAGCTATTGAATCACTCAAAAATACTATAAAAGCTGCAGGCATATTGAATGAGCCAATTAATCCAAAGTGGGTTGAAGTTTCAAATAAACTAAAAATTCATAGAGAAAATGGAATTACTCAAAATTATAAAGGGTACAAAGGTCAAATGACAAAACAGGCTGATGTGAATTTGTTAGCATATCCATTGCATGTTGTTAATGATAAAAAACAAATCAAAGCAGATTTGGATTATTATGCTGCGAAGATTGATTCAAAGGATGGACCAGCGATGACTTATGGCGTGCTTTCGGTTCTGTATACACGCTTAGGAGATAGAAAGAACGCTTATGATTATTTTGTAAAATCGTATTTGCCTAATAGTCGTCCACCATTTGGAGTGTTCTCTGAATCTGCTAATAGTAATAATCCGTATTTTGCTACTGGAGCAGGAGCAATGCTGCAAGCTGTTATTTATGGTTTTGGAGGTGTTGAGCAAACAGATAATGGATTAAAATTCAACAAAGGCTTACTTCCTGAAAAATGGAAATCTTTGAAGATAATTGGTATTGGAACAGACAATAAAACGATTTATATAAAATAAAAGGAATAAGATTGTTGCCACCGTTTTTTAACGTATTCTGGATATGCTTAATTTATTTGATTACTAAAAGTTATGAATTAAACCACTATGGAGATAATCTATAGTGGTTTTTTAACAGAGGCAAAATAATCAATACAGAAATTAACAACCTTGTTTTTTCAAGGTATACAGATTGTAGAAGTACAAATGAGGTACAAATCTGAACAAAATAAAACGAAATAACTACAAACAAACTTTTTTCATTATTTCAATTGAAGGAGAGCATTTTGTTAATCTGTTGTAATTTATTTTCTAAGAACACTCTGGGGAAGGCAGTATATTTTTTTTAGCCGATTTAGTGAAAGCGGAAGAAAAGGACAAATCAAAAAATCACTACAAAAGATCCCGGACATAAATGGGACCAGTCGAAAGAATTGGTTTTTGTGCAATAAACTATTGATGACCGCTTCAAAGAAAAAATGGCTTAATGGGATTGGAAATCAGCTATTTAACAGCAGACTGGTTTTGACAAATGTACTCTTGAATTATTTTATTGGGGAGACGGGGGAAAATTCACCTTTGTAAACGAGTCAAGGGTATGATGATGACTCAACTGGCTATAAGATTTATCTGTTGTTATAATATTATTTATCAAAAATGTTTTTTAAGTAGGTGAGTTTTTTTGTAAATTTAATGTTTTGTATTTCAATTATTTATATTGTAAAGAGATGCTTTTTTTGAGGATTGATTATTCCAAAAGGGTATAAATAAGTACATTAAAAGACGACAGCTTCTTTCTGTTCTCGAAGGTTAAATCTTTGGCAGATTGTGGTTGTAAAACCATGTTTTCAGAACGAATATAAGTCTGTTCGGTTTTAAAGGATGCATTCCGGTTAAATTATTGTGGCAATTGCTTCAATAGTATCGAATAATTAAATTGAAAGTTTTATGGAAACCAGAGTAAAATCGATTTGGGTTGGTTCAATCACCTTTGGATTGATTAATATCCCGGTTAAAGTATATTCAGCAGTGAAGGAGAGCGGTATTGAAATGAATATGCTCGATAAAAATGATTATTCGAACATTAAATTTAAGCGTGTTAATGAAAATACGGGTAAGGAGGTTACTTATTCCGATATAGTAAAAGGATATAAACTGGATGATCAGTATGTAGTGGTTGAAGAGGCTGATTTTGAAGCCGCTGAGGCCGAAAAAACCAAAACGATTGAAATAATGAATTTTGTTGCCGAAGATGAAATTGAGACTATTTATTATGAGCATCCTTATTATCTTGAACCGGATAAAGGTGCTATGAAAGCGTATGCATTGCTTCGGGATGCATTGCAAGCTTCGGGAAAAGTAGGTGTAGGTTCTATAGTTTTAAGAAATAGAGAGCACTTGGTCATTTTAAAATCGTACAAAAATGTTATAGTGCTTAACCGAATTCGTTTTGAAGAAGAGATTAGAAATACTACCGAATTAAAATTGCCTCCGATTTCTGAAATGAATTCGAAAGAAATGGATATGGCCATTAAGTTGGTCGGACAATTAACCGAGAAATTTGATATTGCAAATTACAAGGATAATTATACTGCAAAACTTTTAGAAATTATAAAAGATAAAGCAAAAGGTAAAAAACAAGTCCCTCCTAAACTAAAATTGGTACACAAACAAAGTGATGATTTAATGGCTATGCTGAAAGCAAGTCTGGAAAACAAGAATAGTAAATCTTCTTAATGCGTTGGGTTTTCAGAAATCTTTTTTATAATCATTTCTATATTTGCCCCTTTGCCTAGTACCGGTTTCCATAAATCACCCTTTCGCTCAAAGCGTTTCATCACATTTTTGATGGTAAATTGTGATGGTGATAATTTTTCATTCACTTCTCCCCATTCTAAAGGAGTTGAAACGGTAGCTCCGGGTCTGGGTCTTACGCAATAGACTGAAGCCAGAGTCTGCCCCCTTCTGTTTTGCAGAAAATCAATATAAATTTTATTTTGCCTATTTTCAACCGGTCGTTTGACACTAGTGCTTTGAGGTAACCTGGAAACCACTTCATTGGCAATTAATTCGGAAAATAATTTTACTGAATTATAGCTGTATTGGGCACCTAAGGGAATATAAATATGCAAGCCGGTTGCTCCGGAAGTTTTGCAATAACATTCTGTGTCCAATTCATCCATAATTTCTTTTACTGTAAGTGCCGTTTTTACAACTTCTTTAAAATCATTATTTGCCGGATCTAAATCTATCACAGCCCAATCAGGTTGGTCTATTTTACTAATTCTGGAATTCCATGGATTTAATTCGATACAGCCTAAATTTGCCATATAAAGTAAAGTCGCTTTGTCATTGCACAGCAAATAATCGATGTATTTATCATTCGATTCTGAATAAATTTTTTCCGTTTTAAGCCATGATGGACTATTAAGCAGATCCACATCTTTTTGATAAAAACTTTGACCATTGATTCCATTAGGAAATCGGTTCATTGCTTCCGGACGGTCTTCCAGATAAGGTAATATAAGTGCTGAAACTTCATTATAATAATTTATAATATCCCCTTTTGAAATGCCATCATCAGGGAAAAATATCTTGTTTTGATTGCTTAAATGCAAGTTTATTTTCCCTATTTCTAAATAAAAATCATTTTCATTTTTACTATTCATAACAGTAATCTTTTCATTAAGTTAATGTGATATTCTTATCATTCAATGAAAAAGTAACTTCTCTAGCTTCTTTATCTGTTCTCAAGCCTAGGAAAACAGGATGACGTAAATAACCATCCTGAGTCCATTCGGTGAATTTTACCTGACAAACAAATTTTGGTTTAAGCCATTTTATTTTATCGCGTGAAGGTATTTTGTCTTCTATCGCTGGTTCATCAATAAAATAGGGTTTAAATTGGTTGGATAATTCCTTTAGTGTCTCTTCTTTGAAACCAGTACCGCATTTTCCAATAAACCTTAATTTTTCATGATCATACTGTGCAAGTAAAAGAGCTCCAAAATAATTTCTGCTAGTTTTTGATTCTGTTATGCCAATGATAATTGCTTCTTCTTGTTGTGAAATTCTTATTTTAAGCCAATCTTTAGTCCTTTTTCCAGCCCGATACAAGCTGTTTGCCTCTTTGGCCATGATGCCTTCCAATTTTTTTTTTGTTGCCAGGTCATAGAGTAAAGTGCCTTTTTCCTTAATATATTGCGAATAAAACACATTCGATAATTGGAATTTACTCAGTAGAATTTCTACTAATTCCTTTCGCTGTGCTAATGTCAGACCAGTCGTGTCGTTGCCATCAATATTTAAAACATCGAAAACATAATATTTCGGATTTCCTTTTCCCGTTTTGATATAATTTTGTAACAATTGAAAATCGGAATGACCCGCTTCATCTTCGATTACAATTTCGCCATCCAGAACAGCGACATGCTTTATTTTTTGTAACTCATCAGCAATTGCCTTGAAATTTTTATTAAAAGAGAGGTGGTTGCGGCTAAAAAGATTGACCTGTTCCGGATTAATAACCGCAATCATTCTGTAACCATCATACTTCATTTCAAAAATCCAATTTTTGTTATCAAATGGCTTTTCAATGGACTGTGCCAGCATGGGTTTAATAAATTCAGCCCTGCCACTTGTTTTAATGGCAATTGGTTGTTTTTCTAAATCCTCTAAAGTTGTATTAGATACGACGGATTTATCTTTTTTTAAAATATCGACATCCGTGGCATAAGCATCATTTTTTTTTATAAAAAGCCAAGTATTCTCCTGCTCACTGTTTAATTTAACCAATGAAAAATTTCCTTTTAATTTTTTCCCTTTCAGGATAAAACTGAGATGTCCTTTCTTTAAATCTTCCTGTAACTTATTCTCTGTAGTTATTCTTGATTTTTCCTGAGGTAAAGTATACGTTCCATTATCCCATATGATCACATTCCCGGCTCCATAATTTCCTTTCGGAATAGTGCCTTCAAAGTCCTTATAAGAAAAAGGATGGTCCTCTACCATAATCGCAAGACGTCTGTCGTTTGGGTTCATTGAGGGACCTTTGGGTATTGCCCAACTTTTTAAAACACCATTTAGTTCTAAACGAAAATCATAATGTAAATGGGAGGCAGCATGCTTTTGCACGACAAAAATCAATTCATTTTGTGCCTCTTGTAAGCCTTCTCCTTTGGGTTCCCCGGTGGACTTAAAATCACGTTTCTGATTGTATTTATCTAACTTCATTGTCAGATGATTTAATGGTGGATCCAAAGTAAAACACATGTAAATTTATTAATTATAATGCAATAAATAAATGTATAGTGTTGATTTTTTGATTGTTAGTTCTATTTGTTTTTGAAGATAGTAAAATATCATGAACATGGAATTCAGGATGATTCCAATTAAAAAAATATATAAAGTATCAATTTCTTAATGATTTGTGGGTAGTATAAAGGCTTTAGAAATGAATAAGCCAAAGCAATAATTTTGGAAACTTTCTCGGTATTTTAGAAGAAATGCTGTGTGAATTTTACTATCTTACTAATAAATTAGTTGAAATATTAATTAATTAGTTTTGCTACTAATTAATTAGTAGTTATATTTGTCAAAATATTTTTGATTATGATAAAATTAGCTAAACGGGAAGAACAGATTATGCAAGTCTTTTGGGATTTGAACAAAGCCTTTATCAGAGATATAATTCCATTGTTGCCAGATCCGAAACCGCATTACAACAGTGTGGCGACAATAGTGAAGATTCTTGAAGAGAAAGGGTTCTTGAATCATGAAACGACTGGGAATATGCATTGCTTTTTTCCGGTAATTAGTAGGGAAGAGTATCAGCAGTTTGCGCTAAAGGATATTGTTAGTCAGTATTTTGATAATTCGTATCCTAGAATGCTTGCTTTTTTTGCCAAAGAGCAAAAGCTTACCGAAAAGGAATTAGATGAAATTGTAAACATCATTAAAAAAGATAAAGTATGATACCTTATATTTTGTACACAGCGCTTATTCTTTCTGCTTGTCTTCTGTTTTATAAACTGCTTTTGCAGAAAGAAACTTTCTTTCATTTGAACAGGTTTGTCTTGCTTGGCTGTATGATTTTGGCTTTTATTTTGCCATTGCTTCCAGTGCCCCAGCAATTATCATTACGGAAAGATGCAGTGGAAAAGCACATTCCTTTGGCGAAAGCGGCTGTTGACAAAAGTCAGACGATCGAGCTAGAAGCACCGCCAATGCAGGAAGTCATTGTTGAACAGACAAAACAGACATTTGATGTGGACTTGTTGCTGCAATGGTTGGTTTATTTGTATTGGTTTGGTGTATTGATATTTGCGCTTAACTTTTTGATGCAGGCTTGTGTGCTGTTCTATAGAGCGTATTCGATATCGGCGATTCAGGATGGGAAATTCCGAATTGTCGAAATAACTGGCGACAAAGCTCCTTGTTCATTTGCCAACAATATTTTTATTAACCCTGAGAAATATGAATGGGAAACCTATAATCAGATTTTGCAGCATGAAAAAATTCATATTGAGCAAAAACATACTATTGATCTATTGCTTTCTGAGGTTGTTCTTATTTTTCAGTGGTTTAATCCTTTTGCCTGGCAATGGCGAAAAGCATTAGAGAGCAATCTTGAATTTTTGACTGATAATGAGATGCTGCAGCAGGACACTGTTGAAAAAGAGAGTTATCAGTTTAGCTTGCTTAAAGTGGCAGCGCCCCATTTTCCATTGAGTCTTACAACTAATTATAATCAATCATTAATCAAAAAACGAATCATTATGATGAATTCAAAAAAATCAAGCGTACACACAACATGGAAATATTTTTTTCTGTTGCCTTTACTGGTTTTGTTTGCCTGCCTTTTTAATCAACCGGTAGCGCAAGGACAAACTCTAAATTTAAATGAAGAGCCTAAAGAGCAGTCAAACATTCAAAATGGAATGGATACAGAAGGCAGCTGGTTTGCTGTTATCAAAGGCAATACTGTAAATATTCAATTTAGGAATGACGATGGCGATAATTCTTCAACTACTTTTCAGTTGAGTGAATTGAATGGACTGACAAAAGACAAGCAAGGCGAGTTTACCGTATCACGAGAAGCGGGAACCATGAATTTTGAAGGAAAATTTGAAGGAAACAACGGAATGGGAACTTATAAATTTACTGCCAATAAAAATTTCAGCGCAGAAATGGCTCAAGAAGGAGTTACCGTTGCAGATGAAAGTGATATTATGGTTTTTTTTATTGTAAACGTGAAAATTTCGTATGTAAAAATGTTGAAGAAAAACGGTTATAAAAATATTGACAAAGATCAATTGATTCCATTGGCAGCACTAGGCGCTAATGAGGAATATATTACTTCTATTAAGCAAGCCGATATTCCTGATTTTGATTTGGAAGACTTGATTCCTTTTAAATCAATGGGGATAGATAAAGCCTTTATAGATGAGATTCGCCAAGCTGGCTACAAGAATATTACTGCCGATAATATTATTGCCTTAAAATCTCAAGGCATTACCGGCAAATTTATAACTGATTTTCATAATTCAACTAATGGTAATAATGATGATGAAACAGGAGACAATATCATTGCGTTTAAGTCTTTGAATATCGATGCAGCATTTATAGATTCTTTTAAAAAATTGGGATATAATGATCTTTCTAACGATGATCTTATGGCTTTGAAATCTTTAAATATTACTCCAGCATATATCCATGAGTTTGAAAAGGTAGGTTATAAAAATCTCAAACCTGATGATTTGTTTGCTTTGAAATCTTTAAATATTACTCCAAAATATATAGGTGAATTTGAAAAGATAGGATATAAAAATCTCGAACCAGATGATTTGTTTGCTTTGAAATCACAGAATATAACTCCAGATTTAATTAACGAATACAAAGGACTTGGTTTTAATGACTTGAATGTGGATAATGTTGTTGGTGCTAAATCAATGGGAGTTTCACCTGACTTTATTAAATCTATGAAAGAAAAGGGACATAATTTTAAAACCCTTGAAAAGTATATGGAACTGAAAGCTGTTGTTGGTATTAATTAAAAGGAACCACTAGTTTCTTAACTGCACAGGACTGTTAATGCAGTTTTAGTGCAAAAACATTAAGTTGTAGGACTAAAATTTAAGCAAGCCCAAACCGAAAGGAATGGGCTTTTTTATTATTAGATTATTGGATTGTTAGATTGTTGGAATTTTGGATTTATTAAGAGCATTTTACTTTTTCCGAGATGAAAAAGTAACAAGTTTTTAATTTCATCGCAAATGAGAAATCTTGCAGCTTCTATATTTTACGTACAATGATATAAAATGCTAAGGATGGGTGCGATAATAGCATATTTTTATAAGATTTTTTTAGAAAAAATAGTCCAAATGCTGTGAAATAAAATATCTAATAATGCGAATCAAGAGATGAAACACTATTTCTTGTGATCTTGGGTATATTTCATCCCTTGATTTGTTTTTTACTATTTCATAATTCAGCTATAGTTTGAATTTATTTCTTATTTCTTGGGTCATCGGCAGGGTTAACGTAAGTAATTCCCCAAGGGCCCATACCATGTAATTGTATGATACAGTCTTCCGTTGTGAAGAAATAATGATGAGTGCCGGTTTTCATCACAGCAAATGCTCCGGTAGGCATCATTTTAGCAGTTTTTTTGTCAAATTTATCTCCAATCCCCATGTAGCAAGAGCCTTTAATAACAGTAATATGCTCATCGGCAGGATGCCAATGCGGCATTATCGTATAATTAGCGGGAATTTTAGCGCGCATCGTAAATAATCCTGCTACGCCCGGGTCCCCTTCTATCACTGCGGCTTTTGAACCAGGAGGCAAACCCGGAGGTGCATCCGTCCACTTAATATCAGTAGGCATAACCATGATGTGGTCAGCATGCATTTTCATATCTTGAGCTTGCATAACTATGCTGAAGATACCTAATAGTATCATGACTACTATTTTTTGTTTTGTTTCCATTTTTGTTGTTGTTTTTGGTATTGCTCATTTGTATTTAATTGTCTATGAATTAGCTTAATGAATAGGATTGGCCGTAGAATATTCATAGTGGAGTGGCAATATAACTGGTTGGGTTGGCGTAATCCCATTCTTAGAAAGAATAGGCATTAAGGTTTGGCCAAATTCATTAAATTTATCAACATTTTCCCAAACATCAACCACTTTCCAACCTTTATCAATTGGTGCACCAATGTGGTGTTCTAATCCTTTTGGATTTTCATGACCCGCTTCACGCAGATCTTGCCATATCTGGTCATATTGCTTTGATGTCATGTTAGGAAAGTCAAATTGAACCATTACTTTTTTCATATTTTCCATTTTGTTGTTGTTTTTTATTCTTCTACTCGTTTGGCTTTTCGATGACGCCCCGTTTTTGATATGGTTTCTGGTCTCCACTTTAGAAGTCAAGAACTATTTAAGAAAAGATAACTAGTTTCTTGTGTCTGTCAAGGTTTAAAACATGTTTCATACCATCAGAATTTAAGTGTTTATCATTTTATTTTACATAATAAACTTTAAGAATCGAGTTCTTATAAAGCAAAAATAGTAGTTGTATATTGTGCCTAATATTTTTTAAAATCAGATTCTTTTTTTGAGGTAAAAGTTAAACAAAAATACGATTATTTAGTTTTTAATGTATTGATTAATAGGTTAATATGTTTATTTTTTTACTATTCATAGCTTTGAATAATAAAAACATTACTAAAACATTGTTAAGTAAAATGCTTTAGTCGGAACAAGTAAAATTGACGACCTCACCTTATTTTTATTGCGGTAAAAAAATAAATTTAAAGATTTTATCTAATTTTAAAATGAAGGCAAATGTCTCTGGCATTTTGAAATCGTTTAGTTGTTTTATTAAAAGATAACTTCATTAAATCTCTTATAGTGCTAAGTTTACATTGGTGCCCTTTAAGGTTTGTTTTGCATTGCTTTTACGCACTATTAACCGGAGCCCTTTTAGTTTAAGTAATCTATGTTTACTTTCAAATTGAACATAATCAGTTCAACTAATAGTTTTTTGGACGACTGATTTGACTGCCAGTGTAACAAGTCATAGAGACAAAACACCAATAGACTTCTTGACGATCTTGTAACGGAAACATAATTTCCTTTTTATTTTGCATTATTAGGATTCCTAACTATATTTACTGTAGCAATAGTGCCAAACAAATTTTAAAACAATATGTAAAATGGAAACTATCAAAGGTTACGACTACGGTAAAGCGACTTTGGAACAATCGCCTGTTACAATACAGGACTTAGACCTGCTAAAAAAAACACTTCTATGGTCTGACGAAGACGACCGATACCTGACCATGGCAGGTGAAGTATTAAAGGATCAAACTAACGATGTGCTTGACTTATGGTATGGCTACGTTGGAGGGAATGAGCATTTAGTTCACTACTTCGCAAAAAACGGACAACCCAACATGGACTATTTGACTGCGGTTAGGGCAAGGTTTGGTCAATGGATTTTAGACATTTGCGAAAGACCTTACGACCAGAATTGGCTGAACTATCAATACGAAATTGCCAAGAGACATCACAGTACAAAGAAAAATCAAACTGACGGAGTGGATACGGTACCCATTATTCACTATCGTTACATGACTGCATTTATCTATCCGATTACTGCAACCATCAAATCATTTCTTGGTAAAAAAGGACATACTCAAGCAGATATTGATGGGATGCATAATGCCTGGTTCAAGTCAGTTACACTTACGGTTATTCTTTGGACCTATCCTTACATTAACAAAGGGGAGTTCTAATCTAAAAACATATTTTAAGAAAGTTGGAATAGCCGGGCTATTGTTCTTTTTTATAAAAGGGCTTGTTTGGTTATTCCATTTTTCCTTTTTAAAACAGAAATTATGAAGTTAATTTTGATTACGATTATTGCTTTTGCCAAGACGGCAACAGCATAAATGAATGTTTTACTAAAAAATCAATGGCAACGAAAGTAGCAGTTTGGGACAGCTGTTGAGTTCGAAAGAATGTAGGTTTTGCCATATTGAAATTGTAAAACCGCAATGCAAAGTAGCAACTGAAAAAAAAGGTTGTTACATTTACGAAATACAAAATTGTAATTAATGAAAATGTCAGATTTCGACCTATCACACCAAAATCAAAACACAGGAAGTAAAATTGCAGCTTCCCTTGAGCGAATTTCTCAGGCTTTTAGGGTTCTTCTTTGGCAAGAAAGTAAAGAACATTCTCTGACACCTATTCAAGTTCAGATTCTAATTTTCCTTAATTTTCATAGTAGAGAAAAATGCAAGGTTAGTTATTTGGCGCACGAGTTCAATATGACTAAAGCCACTATTAGCGATACGGTTAAAACCTTAGAACAAAAAACACTTATCAGTAAGGAATTTGAACCTAACGACACGCGCAGTTATGTAATTCTGCTAACTAGTAAAGGAAAAGACATTGCCGAGAAAACATCATTGTTTAGTAAGGAAATTTCCAAACCCATAGACAAACTGAACCACGAGGATAAGGAAATCCTGTTACTGAGCCTTCTAGACATCATTCGACACTTAAATAAGACGGGAGTAATTACCATACAGCGGATGTGTATGACCTGTAAATATTATCAATCATCGGACAGCGAAACTCACTTTTGCCAATTATTAAATCAAAAACTCCAGGTTTCAGATCTCCGAATTGACTGCCCTGAACACATTGTGAAACAAGACTAAAAGAAAACCCAGCAGGAGACAGTAGAGGTTTCGTTGCGTGTGTCGCATAAGCAATGAATTGCAATTCCAGAATAGCAATAAATAAAATTAATGAGGTAGACCTACGCTCTGTCACTATGTAGTTATCGTAGAAGATGATTATAGATTTATAAACTTTTCAATAATTCTATTTATTGAAAAATCTTTTTTGATTATACCTCATACAATCTAGGATAAAAAAAAGTCCTCCAAAAATTTCAAAGGGGTTATCTTTAAAATAAATTTATTGTGGGTGTTAATTTACAAAAAAAACGGGACGATTTAGAAATCATCCCGTCCAGTGGAGTGGGAGGGACTACAATCGAACACCTTATACCGATCTTAACTTTTTTTGATAGCTTAAAATTGTAAATTAACTGTTTTGCAGTATTTTATGTTGTTGTGTTTTTTTAAGTGATTATTTTTTTTAGTCTTAAGTGTTTACTAATTGTTTTTACTAGTTTTCAAAAATTTAAGATTTTTTAAAGATAAAAAGTTACCGCTAAAAGTGGTGTGTGAGTTTGACAGACGAACACTCAAAAACAGTCGAACACTTGGCGGTTTAAAGGAGTAAAGAGCAAAGGAAATGTGATGCTTTAATTTGTCGTAATATTGCGACCCTTAATGGACAGTTCACAGAGAAAATACATAACATAATTTGTTTGGGATTTAGTTAGGTATTTTATAAATCGGCTTTATGAGAAATGATGGTTCAAACTTCTTATCGCCCACAAAACTTCTTAGGAAATTGAGAAGTTTTTTTTTGCTTAATATTTTCGCTACAACTTCTAGCATTGGTCCTTTTTTAAGCATATAATAAGACGAAAACCTCATGAAAAAAAGGTAACACTAACTTTGATTTTTGACTATTTAAGAAGCTTTTTATAAAAAAAATATTACGGAAAAACCGTAAAGGAAGTAAGAAATGATTTACTATGTTTGTTAGTGAACGGCGAATTATTTTCATACAAAGTAAACTGGAATTTTCTCTGTCGATCGAAAATAGTAAGAGGGGAGAAGAAAAGCGTAAAGCATAAAATTTTGAAAAACTCACTGCGAAAAAAACCTATAGGAGACTAATATGGTAAGTAACGGAATGTTTTTAGAAGTAAAAAAATTATCAATTTTTAATGGATATTTATGGCTTCAAAATTACGATCATATCCAGAAATTAGAAGTTATTGTTATATTTTAATTTTTCTGTTATTCAATTTCTCAATCGTAGCCAATGCACAATGTGCAGGCCAAGACAATACTATCACCGTTTGCAATATTCTCGATCCAAGTAGTCAATCAATAGATCTTTCTTCTTTATTGGGACCACATACTTCGGGGGGAACCTGGAATGATGATACTTTTTCTGGGGGTTTAAATCAAATCACTGGACAATTAAACGCCCAACTTATCCGTAGTAGCGGTATTTTTACTTATACATACTCATTAGATAATATAAATGGTTGTACGGACTCGGCCCAAATAGTTGTAACAATTGGTGGTTATTCCGGCGTAGCAGCTCCTAATGCATCGGTATGTAGCGATGATACTGACTTTAATTTATTTCAAGTGTTTGATGGGGCTTCTCCAAGTCCTCATATAAACGGGACTTGGACTGATAACGACAATACAAATGCTCTATTTGGATACACTATTGATGCATCACTTCCTATATCTCCCGGTACATACTCTTTTACCTATACGGTAGCTGCAATAGGGTCATGCCCATCACAATCAACAACTGTTTATGTTTCTATATTTCCTGCGCCAAAACCTGGAAAATCTGTTAGAATTAGGCTATGTTCGGATCAACTGGCCTCTTACACCAATTTTAATTTAAATAATTTTTTACATGATGAAGATGCGGGTGGAGTATGGACAGAAAATGGGACATCAGAAATAGCTGATCCATCAGACAGTAATGTGAATATTCAGAATATTTACGATTCAGGAGGTGAGGGAGTTTATAATTTTTCTTATACTGTCATTTCAACAAATCCAATTTGTAAAAGTAAAACTTCAAATGTAGAAATTACTATAGAAAAACAATTGGATTACAGCGGATCCACATTAATTGTAAACTCAGATATTTGCGAAAATGAAATGACGACCGCAACATACGAGGCAGTTTTACATCAAGGTACTCAAAATATCCCTAATGGTACTTATGATATAATCTATGCTATTTCCGGTGTGACAGAACCAATAAAAATAACATCTGACTTTAACAATGGCGTTTTGACTTTTCCAATACCTTCGGTATATTTTTTACAGATTGGCAACTATACAATTACTATTTTAGATATAATCAGCCACACGAGTAAAAAAATTTGTAAAAATATCATTGGAAATATTTTTGATGTGCTCCATGTTTATGAACTGCCAAAAATTAATAATGCGACTCTCGAAATAGATGCCATCTGTCAAAATGCTGATGCAATAGTTAAATTTTCAGGAACTTCAAATCTGACTGATGGGAATTATGAAATTCTTTATGAACTGCATGGAAGTAATACCGTGGCTGAACAATCGACGGTGGTTCAGATACAAAATGGTGTTACTTCATTTGTTATACCAGCGGTTCTGATCCCAAATACAGGCCCTACATTAATTGCAATCACAAGAATTACAAATCTGATTACAAATTGTAGTAATACTTCAACTCTCACTAAAGTTTTTACAATAAACTCATTACCTGATATCAGTAGTCTGGCGATAACCATAAAAGATGTTTGTCAAAATCAACCTCTTAGAGTAGAACTTTCCGGATTAGATAATGTAACCTCTTTTACTTTAGATTATAATCTTACCGGAGCAATTACTTTTTCTTCTCAAATGACATTAAAAGCGAAATCTGGGAATTGCAGTTTTATAATTCCAAGTTCAGAATTACCAAATATTGGTACTTCGGTATTTAATATTACGAATCTAACTAATGTAAGTACTGGCTGCTCTGTAATCGTTTCTATTCCTACGACTTTTGCTATCAATGCAATCCCAAGTAATCCAGTAGTCTCTAATCAAGAATTTTGTAAAACAGAACATGCCACTGTTTCGAGTTTGGTTCCAAATGGCAATCAATTTCAATGGTTTGATTCCGTTACAAGTACAACCTTAAATGGTGATACACTATTGGTAACCGGTGAATATTTTGTAAAAGAAATAAATAAAATCACAGGATGCGAATCAGGGTTGGAGAGATCCAAAATTACAATACATGAGTTGAATACACCAATCTTAATTTCAGAAGGGGAAAAATTTTGTGGTTTAGACAATCCAACTTTACAAAATCTATCGGAAAATATTAATTCTAACGGGCAAATCGTTTGGTTCGATTCTCCAAATGGGATACAACTTGCGAATACAGAATTACTCAAAGAAGGATTTACCTACTATGGATTTGATTTTTCCAGTAATACAAACTGTTTTTCAGAAAACCCTGTCGCTGTTACTGTATCCCTTAAAAATTGTAATCCATCTCCTGATTTTTTTATTCCTGATGGATTCTCTCCAAATGGAGATGGTATAAATGACACTTTTCGAATTCCTGATATAGAGTTTGTTTATCCTAATTTCTCCTTAGAGATTTATAACAGATATGGAAATTTAATGTTTCGTGGGAATGAAAATAAATTAGAATGGGACGGAAACAGTTCTGATTCTGCTTTTGAAATTCAGGGAACGGCTTCTAATGGCGTTTATTTTTATATTATTAATTTCAATAAAAACAATGAATCACCAAGACAAGGTAAACTTTATTTAAATCGATAAGTAGTCGTTTTTACTTGTAAACTAAATTTCAAAATGAAAAAAATAGTACTTATTTTGGGGATTTTATTTTTTGAAAATAGTGCTTTTGCCCAACAGGATCCGCAATATACACAATACATGTATAATATGAACGTGATAAATCCTGCTTACGCAACGGCAACAGAATCGGTGTTAAATTTAGGAACGATGTATCGAACACAATGGGTCGGAGCTGTTGGTTCTCCAAAAACGTTAACCTTTTTTGCTCATCTACCGGTAAATACTAAAATAGAAGTTGGATTTTCCTTGATTTCGGATGATATTGGTGATGGGGCGAAAAAAGAAAACAACTTCTTTGCTGATTTTGGTTATGTTCTTAAATTAAATAATAATCATCGATTTTCATTCGGACTAAAAGCTGGCTTCACCTCTTTACTGACAAACTTTAACGGTTTTAAGTTTGAAAGTAGCTCTCCTGATTTTGCCTTTGAGAATAATGATATATTAAAACCAAATATTGGAATAGGAACTTACTATTTTACAAATAAATATTATTTAGGGTTATCAGCTCCCAATCTTTTCAATTCAAAACATATAGAAGAACGGTCCGGAATTAGCAATTACGGTTCCGAAAACGTACATGTTTTTTTTACTGGAGGTTATGTTTTTTCTGTGTCCGATTCATTCAAATTTAAACCGGCTTTTATGTCCAAATTTATAAAAGGAGCACCAATATCTCTAGATCTTTCTGCAAATGTATTGTATAATGACACTTTTGAATTCGGAGCAGCCTACAGATTTGATGATGCAATCTGTGTTTTGATGAATGTAAATGTAGCCCCAAGCATCAAAGTGGGATATGCATATGACTATACCCTTTCAAATTTGGGGCAGTTCAATTCAGGCACGCATGAATTTTTTATGCTATTTAATTTAGATTTATTAAGTAAGGGATATGATAAATCGCCAAGATTCTTCTAAAATTAAAAAAAATGAAAAGGATACTATTTATAATGATTGTATTTTCTGTACAATTATCAAATGCCCAAAATATGGATTTACAAAGAGCCAATCGCTTATTTGATAAAACTTTTTATACAGAGGCTATTCCGTTGTATGAGAGTATCATTCAAGAGAACCGTACTTTTTTGATAGTAAAAAATTTAGCAGATGCCTATTATTATACCAGTAATTACAATAAAGCCCAAAATTACTATCGAATTTTAATTAAAAATTGGAACAAAGATCTTGAAGAAGAATATTATTTTAGGTTTTCCCAGACATTAAAAGCAACTGGAGATTATGAAGATTCAAATACAGTTATCCGAGATTATTTAGTAAGTTCAAACAAGCCAGAAGCTTTGGCTGATTTTGAAAGAGAGAATAAAGTATTAGAAAATATATCTGCAATTGGAGAAAGATTTGAAATAAGAAATCTGCCAATAAATACTAAAAATTCAGAATTTGGTGCTGTTAAGCAAGGGAGTAATTTGGTTTATTCGGGGGTAAAAGAGAAAATAGGAGCGTTTGACAAAATGTACAAATGGAATGGTGAAACCTATTTAAATTTAGTTTCAATTCCAATGAAAAACATAAATTCCGTAGATTCAATTCCCAGTTCTTTTTCTAAAGAAATAAATACATCCATGCATGAATCGAATGCAATATTCACAAAGGATGGGAAAACTATTTATTTCACCAGAAATAATTACAAAAAAGGAAAAAGAGGTAAAAACAGTGATAGAATTTCAAACTTACAAATTTTTAAAGCTGAATTTATAGATAATAAGTGGGGTAACATAGTCTCTCTTCCCTTTAATAGCGATGATTACTCGGTAGAACATCCAGCGTTGAGCGGTGATGAAAAAACACTTTATTTTGCGTCTGATATGCCTGGAACATTGGGGTCTTTTGATATTTTTTGTGTGGATATAAAAGGTAGCGGTTTTGGGGCCCCTAAAAATTTGGGCAGTAAAATTAATACTTCTAAAAAAGAACAATTTCCTTTCGTATCAAAAGATAATAAATTGTATTTTTCTTCTAACGGACATCCTGGTTATGGCTCTCTGGATGTTTTTGTTTCCGAAATTGAAAAAAGCGATTTCTCAAAACCATTAAATATAGGTCTTCCAGTAAATTCAGGTTTTGATGATTTTTGTTTTGCTATTGATTCAGATTCAAAGGAAGGGTATTTTTCATCTGACAGAATGGGCGGCAAGGGTAATGATGATATTTATGAATTCAAAGAAACAAAACCGTTAGTAATTGAAGATTGCTTACAATTTATAGAAGGAGTTATCATTGATACAGACACTAAACTACCATTAAATAATGTACTGATCACTTTGCAAAATTTAGATACGTTTGAGATTAAAAAAACAGTAACTACAGAAGATGGAAAATTTACTTTTACAGTAGCTTGCGAAGCCGGATATTTAGCTTCAGCTTTAAAGGAAGGTTACACCAAAGATTCCATATCACTGAAGCTAAGAAAAGATAGAAATAAAAGCAATGATGCTTCTATGTCATTGAAATCTTGGCTAACAATTAGAAGTGAAAAACAATTTGCTCTTGAGCAGGAGAGACAAAAAGAATTAGTTTTAGCCGAAAAACAAAAAGAAGAAAAACTAATAAGAACTGAAAAAGAAGTAAAGGCTGCCCAAATTTTAAAAAAACAAAAAGAAGATGCCATTATATTGACAGAAAAAGATGTAATCAAAGTTAAAGACCAATTATTTATTAAAACAGATTATATTTATTTCGATTATGACTTGTGGTATATTCGTCAAAAAGCAAAACCTACCCTAAATCGCGTTATTGAACTAATGAAAAAATACCCCGACATGGTAGTGGAAATTGGCTCCTACACTGATAACAGAGGGGATAGTGATTACAATTTGGAACTGTCTACTAAAAGAGCAGAATCAATAAAAAGTTATTTTATTAATCAAGAAATTCAGGAAAAAAGAATCATAGCTAGGGGATATGGGGAAACATTTCAAATCATCAAATGTGAACCAAGTGAATCCTGTACAGAAGAACAACATGAACTCAATAGAAGGAGCGAATTTAAAATCCAAAATTTATAATGTCAAGATCTCGTCAATTTATTTTCGTCAGAAACATTTTTAGATAATGATGCCAGTGCAATAATTTTTGAGTACGGCCTGTGTTGAACGCAACAGGTTTGTTTTTTACAACGTGAAAGAGGAAATTAATAACCCTCATGATAACTAAAGAGAGCTGTATTTACATGAAATGTTAATTTTTTATTTTCATAATATACTTTTTGGTATATTTGCAATCTAATTACAATTGATATGCTCACAAAGGCCGAAAAAACAAAACAATTCATACTTGAAACTGCTGTGCCGCTATATAATGAAAAAGGTATTTCGGGAGTAAATATTGATGATGTCCTTGAGGCTACTAAACTTACAAAGGGATGTCTTTATGGTCATTTTGAAAACAAGGAAGATTTGTCTGGACAGGTTATTGATTTGTCACTTAAGAAAATCTCTGATAAAGTGAGGGCTGCGGTGTCAAAAGGCAAGACCGTAAAAGGCAAATTATTTGCACTTATGGATTTTTATAAAAACCCTTTGGAGACTTATATTTCAGGTGGGTGTCCTATATTTAATACTGCTGTGGAGGCTGATGATAATTATCCCGATCTAAAGCGGAAAGTCGCTAAAGTATTTAGAGCTGGTCAGGAAGAGATTTCTGCTTTACTTCAAGAAGGAATTAATAATGGTGAATTTTCCAATAAACTTGATCCTGTCGATTTTGCTTTTAAAATGGTAGCGGCAATTGAAGGAGGTACTGTAATGTGTAGGGTTATGGATACAGCGAAACCTATGCATGGTCTCATCAAAGGCCTAAAGTCTGAGTTGGAGCAATACTCGATATAATTTTTTTTAAAATAAAATAGACTAAAAAGTATATTATAAAATAGACTAAAAAGTATAAATGTTAAAAAATAATCTTATGAATAATACAAAAATTTTTGAATCTTATCAGTTTGGTGAGATTAAATTAGCCAACAGAATGGTTATGGCTCCTATGACACGCAGTCGTTCCAACAACCTTGGGCATATAGCTACTGAATTGACTGCAGAATACTATCGTCAACGCGCGACAGCAGGTCTAATTATCACTGAGGGAACGTTTATAAGTCCGGAAGCTGTTGGTGTGCTAAATGTGCCAGGGATATATACTAAAGAACAGGTTGAAGGATGGCGGTTAACTACGGAGGCTGTACATAAGCAAAGGGGCAGAATATTTGCCCAGCTATGGCATACCGGTGCATACTCTCATCCTGATTTACATGGCGGAAAAAAGCCGCTAGCTCCTTCTGATGTCAATCCTGACCAACAGGTTTTCACCGCCGAAGGTTTTAAGCCATCTGAGGCACCAATACCTATGACTCTGCAAGATATAGAACGAACAATTACAGATTTTACAAAAGCTGCAGTAAATGCTTTTGATGCTGGCTTTGATGGTGTTGAATTGCATGGAGCCAATGGCTATTTATTGCAACAGTTTTTTAGTCAAAATACTAATAAACGCAACGATAGTTATGGCGGTTCTGTAGAAAATCGAGCACGAATTCTATTTGATATTTTAGATCAACTGAAAGAAGCTGTCGATATTCACAGAGTGGGTGTTCGTTTAAATCCTTCGTTACATGGGATTATGGGGATTCTCGCTGATGAGGAAACGATTGCTTTGTACAACTATATCGTAAACAAGCTTAATGACTATGGCCTAGCATATATTCACCTGATAGAGCCTTTTACGGATGTTTCAAACAATCCAAATGCGATACAGGAAGTTGCTAAACATTTCCGTCCATTGTATAAAGGTACAATCATTATCAACAGGGGCTTTAATAAAGAATCTGCTAATCAGGTTTTAAATGATGGTGACGCAGACCTCATTTCTTTTGGTGTACCCTTTTTGGCTAACCCAGACTTAGTGGAAAAATTCAAGACTAATTCGCCCTTAAATCAGCCCGATCAGGCAACTTTTTACACTGCTGGCGAAAAGGGATATACCGATTATCCAACAATAAGTAAATAAAGAGAAAATTTTTAATTTTAAAAAAATAATAATGAAAACAACAGGAAATACAGTATTCATCAGTGGTGGAAGTGCTGGAATAGGATTAGCTATCGCTAAAAAATTAAGTGCCGCAGGAAATAAAATAATCATTAACGGGCGTAACGAGGAACGTTTGCAAAACGCTTTGCAGCAATTGGATAATACTGTGGCTATACAAGGTGATTTATCTATAGAAGCAGATAGAATTCGTATAGCTAAAGAGTTAAAGGGAAATTATCCTGAAGTGAATATAATCATCAACAATGCTGGTGCAGCATTTAGTTATCTCTTAAATGAAACTTTGAATGCGCATGAAAAAGCGGCTATCGAAATGAATACAAACTATTTGAGTGTAATTCATTTTACAGAACTTTTATTGCCACATTTAATACAAAAAGAAGAAGCTGCTGTTGTAAATGTCTCCTCCATTGCAGTTTTTGGCAGTCATAAACTATTACCAACTTATGGTGCGACAAAAGCGGCTTTGCACAGTTATACTGTTGCGTTACGAGACACTTATGAAGTAGAGAAAAATCTTCAGATATATGAAATTTATCCTCCATTGGTGAATACCGAATTTTCATCAGAAATAGGTGGTGCAAACGGCATTCCGCCTGAAGAGGTTGCAGATGAATTATTTTTGGCTTTGGAAAAAAATCAGTTTGATGTTCCGGTTGGTGATTCAAAGCAATTTTTTAAATAAATTAGACAATGAATATAAAAGGTAAAACCATATTGATTACCGGCGGAAGTTCCGGGATTGGTTTAGAATCTGCAAAACAATTTTTAGCTGAAGGAGCAAATGTAATTATTACAGGTAGAAATCAGGCTAAATTAGAGGCTGCAAAAAAGTTACTCCCGTCATTAATAATTATAAAAAGTGATGTTGAAAATGAAGAAGATGCGGTAGCACTTTTTGATAAGGTTGCTTCTCTGGGCGGAATCGATATTTTGTACAATAATGCTGGTGTTGGAAGTCCGGCGCTTAATCTCGGAATAGCCAATGAGCAAATTTTGAAAAATGCTATTTATGAAATGAACATCAATTATTTCGGTGTTATAAGACTGAATACTCTTTTCATAGACATGCTAAAATCAAGAAAAGAAAGTGCTATAATAAATACAACATCTATTTTGAGTTTGGTACCCGCTTTAGAAGAGCCAACTTATTCGGCAACCAAAGCAGCTTTAAGTTTTTACACTCGCATACTCAGAAAGAATTTAGAAATATTAGGTAGCAATGTAAAAGTGTTTGAACTGCTTCCTCCGGTTGTTGCAACAGAAATGACGGCTCAAAGAAAAGACAAGAAAATAACTCCTGAGCAGTTGGTAAAAGCACTTATTTCAGGAATCAAAAAAGATCAATTTACGATTCGGGTGGGAGATGCAAAATTATTATATTTCGTAAGCAGGTTTTTTCCAAATCTGGCTTTTAATTTGGTTAACCCTAAAAAGATATATGCGAGCTTAAAGCAATAAAGAAAACCCTAAATTATATAAAATGAAATCATTTATAATTAATAAATATAGTAAAAATGCAGCTTTACAGCTTGCCGAAATGCCAATACCGGAAATAAAAGACAATGATGTTCTGGTTGCTATTTATGCAGCCGGAGTCAATCTTTTAGACTCAAAAATAAAGACGGGAGAATTTAAACTCATTTTACCGTATAAGCTTCCGTTGATCTTGGGACATGATGTAGCCGGAATAATTACTAAGGTTGGGAAAAATGTCAAAAAATTTAGAGTTGGTGATGAAGTTTATTCCAGACCCGCTGACCACCACATTGGCACATTTGCAGAATTTATAGCCATTGATGAAAGTGATGTTGCACTCAAACCTAAAAATCTTTCTATGGAAGAAGCTGCTTCCATCCCCTTGGTTGCTCTTACGGCCTGGCAAGCTCTTGTTGAAAGGGCACAGCTTAAAAAAGGACAAAAAGTGTTTATCCAGGCAGGCTCAGGAGGCGTAGGGACTATTGCCATTCAGTTGGCCAAACATTTAGGGGCCATAGTAGCTACTACGGCGAGTGCTAAAAGTTTTGATTTACTTAAAGGCCTGGGGGCTGATCTGATTATTGATTACAAGAATGAAGATTTTGAAAAGCGCTTGAGCAATTACGATGTAGTACTGAACAGTCAGGATAAAGAGACACTTGAAAAATCGTTAACAATACTAAAACCCGGAGGAAAACTTATTTCTATTTCAGGGCCACCAACTCCTGATTTTGCTAAAGAAATAGCAGCGCCTTGGTTTGTGAAAATAATTCTCTCATTAATAAGTGCCGGTATACGTAAAAGAGCTAATAAACGGAAAGTTGACTATTCTTTTTTATTTATGCGTGCTCAAGGGGAACAATTAAGTGAAATTACAGCTCTTATAGAGTCGGGAGCAATTCGTCCAGTTGTGGATAAGGTCTTTCCTTTTGATAAAACGAATGACGCACTGTCCTATGTTGAAAGTGGACGTGCAAAAGGAAAGGTTGTCATCAAAATAAAATAAATAGTTAAGCTGTAAAGACGGTTTTATTTATTGTTTTTTAATTATTTTAGAAAGATGCTTGGAATGCAAATTTAATAACCAGCTACTATAATTAAACCACCAATTATACTTCATTTTTAGGTGCCGATAATGTTGAAGTTGGCCACATTGCAGGAAAATATATTGTTTCTATGTCTAATGCTCATGCAAATGTTCTTGAAATTAAGGCAACGAATGATATTCCACCTAGCGTTGAGAGAAGTTTAGGGTTTAAACAAATTATCGACCGATATCCGAACATTAAGAGGATAGGTATTAGTGCCCCAAATTTGGAAGCATTAAATAATATTTAAGTAAGGTCTTGGATAATATGACAAAATAGATTTTGTTTTTGCTTTTAATGATAATATTGCACTTCAAGCATGGGAAGTCGCTAAGAAAAAAGGCAGGAAGAAAAATATAAAATTTATAGGAATAGATGGAGGCTCTGTCGCATCTAAAGTTAAATTTTACCTTTGCTTTTATTAAATTCTCAAATTAATGAATACAAAAGGTCATTGTTATCCAAAGTCTATTATTCTGCAGGCAGTATATTTCAAGCTTAGGTTTACTTTAAGTTATCGGGATGTTGAAGAGATAATGAAAATGCGTGGAGTTCAGGTTGACCATGCAACCATTCAACGCTGGGTATATAAGTTCGCACCATTAATGGAGATGCAAATGAACAAACGTAAACTAAGAGTTGGAAATAGTTGGAGGATGGATGAAACGTATATTAAGATTAAAGGACAGTGGTGTTATTTGTACCGAGCAGTTGATACATTGGGTAATACGGTTGATTTTCTATTAACTAAAAGAAGAAAAAGGATGAGTGCTCAGTCATTTTTAATCAAAGCGATCAACAACAACTGCAAACCCCGGTTAATAAATATTGACAAGAGTAGCTCAAATATTAGCGCGATTAAAGTTTATAACGATCGTTCATTTTCTAAAATAGCAATCCGGCAATGTAAATACCTTAATAACATAGTTGAACAAGATCATCGTTTTATTAAATGGAGGATTTTAAATGGATTGGGATTTAAAAATTTTGAATCTGCAAAGAGAACTCTTAGTGGAATTGAGGTTCTGCACATGCTGAGAAAAAAACAAATAAGTAATCCTGGGATAACTATGTTTAAATCATTCTGTTCTTTAGTCGCATAACTTTACAATATTACCAACTTAACATGTTTTAATAAAACAGATGCGACAGAACCCTTGTCAATTCTGGATTAAAACTTGTCAATTCGGGAGTATTAGAATTTAATAAACCTTAATACCGGAATTGCCATTTTATCTTTGAGGGATGGAATGGTGCGAAATAAATAGGAGTATAGCAGTAGTAAAACAACTCAGTTTTACATTCCTGTAACTACTAAAGTATTCAGGTAATTATCGGGACTTATAATGTCATTTAAACTTGAAAAACGCATTTGTTGGTGGGAAATTCCGGTGATGTGCTGCATGCTTAAAAATAAGAATAATCCTCTTTTTATACAAGTATTTTGTTATATTTGGTGATGATACAACGGCCGTTTTTTCACAGACTGACGTTAGCGGTAATGTTTGCAATCTATACTTAAAGACATAAAAATGAAACAGAACGAAATAAAAAAGAACCTTACTGAAACTTCAAAAAGTATTTATCATGATTATGGAAAATTTGCAATTGAATTTGAGCAATTAACATTGTCTATCAAGATTTGTATTTTTTCATTGCTGAAATTGCAAGGTCTTGAAGATTTTAAATATTTGAGAATACTATTGCATGACCAAACAGCATCACCGCTTCATCAAAAACTAAGAAGTTTACTCGCTTTACACTATGAGGAAAATCCAAAAAGGCTTAAAGCTGTTGAAAAACTATTTACTCATTCTAAAAAAATAATTGAAAAAAGAAACGATATAATTCATGGAAGTTTTTTTGTGTCTTCAGAAGAAGAAGAAGGGAATCTATTTAAAGATAAAGCTGCAAACACGGGTGTTAAGCAAATTGATGAAATTTATGACTCCGAAAAGTTTGCAACATATACTACTAAAGTCATTCTTACTAGACAAAATTTTGATATACTAAATTCATATCTCCACGAAGATGATACAGTTTTCGACCATTTTTTTAATGACGAAAAGCTTAAAGAATTAGACATTGAAAAGGATTAACACTACCGCTAACCGCCGTTTGGCAATATGGCGGATTTAGGCTTAATTTAAAGATGGTTTTATACTTGTAACAATTAGTCATTAACCGAAAGTTTAGGCTTCCCTAATCCTCCACATCGCCAAGCGACCAAACGTTAGTTGCAATTACACAAGACAATTCTAAAATCACTTGAAAATGAAATTAATATATTTATCTCTAATAACATTTTTAATTTTATTTCTTTCCTGTAATTCTTTAACCATGAAAGATGTATATGAAGATGAAAATCTTCCAATGATGATAAATGGTATTGTAGAAAATATTGAAATTTATAAAGGCGGAAATATAACTTTAAAAGTAATGTCGAAATCTGGCAACTCAAATTATATAGCTGTCGACACTGTACTTCAAAGTATAGTTCGTAAAAACGACTATTTTGAAAAAAAGGCAAATAGTAATAAGTGTTTAATTAGACGTAATGATAGTATTATATTTATAGATTGTTTTGACATTCCAAAAGAAATTAGGGATTCATTAAAAGCTGTAGAAGAATGGCCGAAAAACTTAAAAGGTAAATGGCAAAAAGTAAAGTAACTACAACTAAGAGCTACTACAAAGGATTTGGGCAATTGGCTTAATGGGAAGTTGGTTTTGTATTTGGGATGATTTGCTTCGCCTGTTCGCCGAGTTATCGTAACGTTTTTAAAGAGAATATCAAGAGGATTTATAGTCCTCTTTTTAAATTTAAATGCACTTGTCCATTCCGTATCAAAACTTGTCCATTCAGGAGTATTAAAGTTTAGGATACTTTATACCGGAAATGCATTTTATCTTTGAAGAATGGAATGGTGTGAAACAATAAAGGAATGGTTGTTTATTTTTTAGGACTTTAGCAGAGAGTGAAGGTTTATGAGTAATTGTTGGATAAGGGTTTTAATCGGAGTTGGAAGGGTAGGATGAAGGCGTAAAAAAGATGCTGAGAGTTTATTTTTATTGCCCCTTGATTGGTAAGAAAAATTGACTAAATAAAAAGTACTTTTGATAATTTTATAAGAGTTATTCTCTATTTTAGCAATGTCAAAAGGAATGATACTCGTCAGACCTATCTTCCCATTTTTGGGCGTATAGGTCTGATTTTGTCAGACCTATATATAAGTTAGCAGTAATTGTAAAAAATCGTTAAAATGGAATTTAAAAGCTCTTATAAAACAACTATTTCTGATCGTAATATTGAAGAAATACGAGGTTGGGTGATTAATGAAATGAATAAAATTGAGTCAAAAATAAATGATATAATTATACATTACTTTGAACCTATAGACAAAGACAAATTCAAAAAAATAATTTTAAATTCATCCATAATTTCTGTCGGAGGAAAAATCAAAATTTTAGGAAATATTGAGAATTTCGACCGTAAAATAATCGATAAAATTATGAAACTCTCCTCAATTCGTAACTCTTTTGCTCACATACCAATTTTAGTACACTTTGATATAGAGAAAATTGAAGATTCGGAAGGAGGAGCGGAATATAAACTAAATAGTTTCGATGATAAGATTGAAGTGATGAGTTCTTCTGGAAAATTAGAATCTAAGTTTGTTAGAGAAGAATTGGAAAAATTTGAATCTCTTAAAAATGAAATTACGGATTATATAAACAACTACTGCTAACACACGCTACAAGCAAGCTAGGCAATTGGCAAAATTTGAAGATGGTTTTGTATTTGAAAAAATAGTTTTTAACCGAAAGTTTAGGCTTTCTTAATCCCAGCCTGCGTGTAGCGCGAGAACGTTACCTGCAATAATTAACCAAGAAAACTCAAATAAATGGCAAAAGCAAAAGCAGAAATCTCTTTGGTCTCTGAAAATCCTGAGGTACCTAAACCCAAACTAACCAAATTAGTAATAAAAAATTATAGATGTATTGGTTCCACTCCTGTTGAATTAGACTTGAATGAAATTGTTGTTCTAGTTGGAGCAAATAATGTCGGAAAAAGTTCAATTCTAAGAGCCTATGAATTAGCAATGTCTCAAGGTTCTGCAAAAGCAAATTTAGCTCTTGAAGATTTTCCTCACAATAAAATTGACCCAGAAAACTTACCTGAAATTGAAATACATACAAGAGTTTTTGATAATGCTCCCGGAGATAAATGGATAGAAACCATTGAAAATGGTGATTTTATCGTAAAGGAAAAATTTACTTGGAAAAGTGAAGGAAAACCGATTAGACAAGGATGGGATGTTGCATCACAAGAATGGAGCGAAAATGTACCTTGGGGTGCGCCTAACGTTGCAAATTCTAGAAGGCCAGAACCTCATAAAGTTGATGCTTTTGATTCTCCAGAGAAGCAAGCTGAAGAAATTAAAAAATTATTAATGCAAGCTCTAAATGAAAGAGTTAAGAACTATAAAACTGCAAATAACGAGGAAGGAGAAGAAGAAAATGATTATCAGAAATTAATAAGACAAGTAAAGGACTTACAAAAGAGAATTCTTGAAGAGGCACAGGAACAAATTGATGAAGTCAACACAGAATTGACTAATTTAATTAGTAAAGTATTCCCAAATTATAAAATTGATTTTGATGCGAAAGCGGAAGATAATTTAGATAATGCAATAAATTTATTTAAAGCAGATGCGCAATTACTTATGGGACCTAGAGATGGATATTTAAGTACAATTGACAGACAAGGAAGTGGAGCTAGACGAACACTCCTATGGACGGCAATTAAATTTATATCTGAAAATAATCAGAAAGCAAAACCTGAAGGTTCAATTTCTAGACCACATTTATTACTTATTGACGAACCAGAAATATGTTTGCATCCTAATGCAATTCGTGAAGCTTGTAATTTATTATATGAATTACCTGTGACAGGTAATTGGCAAGTAATGGTAACAACTCACTCTCCAATTTTTATAGACTTTTCAAAAGACAACACAACAATTATTAAGGTTGAAAAAACTCAAAATGGTGAAATTAGAGGCACAACAGTATTTAGACCAGATAAAGTAAAGCTAAGTGAAGATGACAAAAGAAACTTAAAACTTTTAAATTTATGTGATCCTTATGTTGCCGAATTTTTCTTTGGCGGTAAAGTTATTGTAGTTGAAGGTGACACCGAGTATACAGCATTTAACTATGTTAAAAGACAAAAACCTGATTTGTACAATAATATTAACATTATTAGAGCGAGAGGAAAAGCCACAATAGTTTCGTTGATTAAAATATTAAATCATTTCGGCTCTGATTATTCAGTATTACATGACTGTGACAGGCCAAGAATAACTACAAAAGCAGGAAAGGAAATGGCAAATCCTGCATGGGGAAATAATCCTAATATATTAGAAGCAATTAATTCAAAGCCAGAAGGGACATCGACTAGATTACTAGCATCATTACCCAATTTTGAAGAAGCATATTTTGGAGAAGTTGCTGAAGAAGAAAAACCATATAACGCATTAAAAAAATTAGAAGAGAATGAAGATTTATTTAATATTGTTGAAACCTTACTGAAAGCGTTAATAAACTTTGAATCAGAAACTCCAATTAATTGTACCGAATGGAAATCTGTAGAGGAATTAGAAGAAAGTATTAAAGCAGTTTTAGCATAAAATTACTGCAGGTAACAGCTACTACAACGGATTTGGGCAATAGGCATAATGGAAAGTTGGTTTTGTATTTGGAATGATTTGCTTCGCCTGTTCGCTATCGCTCGGGTGGCAAATCCGAACAATGAATTCAAATCATCGAACTCACATGAAAATAAATGCAAGTGAGATAAACTCGCGTTGAATCCTTTGATAAACTCGGGACTGCACAACAAGATACCTGTCGTTAGTACTTTCGAGTTATCGTAAAGTTTTAAAAAGAATATCAAGAGGATTTATAGTCCTCTTTTTCTATTTAATGATACTTGTCAATTCCGGATTAAAACTTGTCAATTCGGGAGGATTAGAATTTAATAAACCTAAATACCGGAATTTTATCTTTAAAGGATGAAATGGTATAAAACAGTAGGGTAGTGGTTGTTTATTTTCCAGGACTTTACCAGTGAGGAAAGATATATGAGTGACTGAGGGATAGGGGTTTTCATCGGAGTTGGAAGGGTAGGATGAAAGCGTAAAAAAGATGCTGAGAGTTTATTTTTAATGCCCCTTGATAGGTAAGAAAAATTGACTAAATAAAAAATACTTTTGATGATTTCATAAGAATTTTTCTCTATTTTAGCAATACCAAAAGGAATGATACTCATCAGACCTATCTGCCCGTTTTTGGGTGTATAGGTCTGATTTTGTCAGACCTATACACAAGTTAGTCGTTATTTTGATCTACCGTAATTCGATGGTAATTGTCCAAAATTATAATTTCCCGTTCATTTACATAAAAAAAAATGATAACACACACATTTTATTTCCAAGAACAAGCCATAGAAATTACTCAAGAA
Organism: Flavobacterium maritimum; assembly: GCF_040049085.1. NCBI lineage: Bacteria > Pseudomonadati > Bacteroidota > Flavobacteriia > Flavobacteriales > Flavobacteriaceae > Flavobacterium > Flavobacterium maritimum. The sequence continues at coordinate 201,168 of NZ_JBDLZY010000002.1, read as the reverse complement.
ATTGATAATTCAAAAGCTATTTTATTAAAAAGAGGCTTGATAAATAATTTTACAAAAACCTATATTATTGAAAAATACAATGAGGTTTTTCAAGTATTTCCATATGACATTGTAAGCTCAACAGATGAAATTGGTATATCAATCCATTCTACAGAATTAATTTCACTTTATTATGAGTTAGGAACTAATGACACTAAAGTCAGTAATGAAACGGTAAATGAATTAAAGGAAAAGAGAAAGGATTTTGGAGATGCCGATGATTTCAAATTTTTAATTGATGATTATGTTAGTGAATTACTTCATCATTTTGTATACAATTATGATAAAGTTCTAAATAACACAAAGGCACTACATTTCTTTACTAATATAGATGACGAAAAGATTATTTTAATGAATCTATTGAATAGATATAAAAGCGTTCTTAATGATGAAACAAAACAGATTAGTATATTTTGGAATATATCTTTGACGAAAAAAATATCTGATATCATCACAAAAATGTTAATCGACTTTATCGAACAAAGGCTCAAAATATTAACTGTTATTATAGACATTAGTCAAACAGAATATAAAACTACTTATGTAGATAGTAATATCAAACAAATAAAGTGGTTAGGAAGTCAACAGGAATTTTGTGAATTAATAATTTCATTGGAGCAAAATAGATGGATTGAAAATATAAACGATGGTGAAAGAAAACAATTTATAAATTCAGTAACGAGAGTTTTTGATTTTGAGAACACAAAGAGAAATGCAAAATCGAATCCGGAAAACTCCTTATATCAAACATTTAAAGGCGAAAATGAAAAAGGAGAGAGAATATTTCCGTTTTTAGAAAACAAAAAATATGAAAGAAAGTTTAGTTCTATAAAGAAAAACAACGGCTAACACACGCTACAACGGATTTGGGCAATTGGCTTAATGGAAAGTTGGTTTTGTTTTTGGGATGATTTGCTTCGCCTATTCGCTATCGCTCGGGTGACAAATCCGAGAATAGGGCTTAATTTAGTCCCAAACCCGCTGTAGCGCGAGAACGTTAGCGGTCAGTTGAGCAAAAATTGAGTAACAATGAAATGATTTAGTAACATTAACTACAGCATATAATTTTATTACAGCTTTTAATTTAATTGAAGAACAAAAAAAATAAAATGAAAAAAGTGATAATAGCGAGTGTGATATTGTTGTTAGTCAGTTGTAATGATAAAATAGCTGGTACTTTAGGTAGTGGATCCATATATGAATTTAAGTGCAGTGAAGAAAAATTAAATATATGCTTAGATAAATTTAAGGAAAGTTCTAAATATTTAGTAGTACCAGAAAAATGGAAGAAGTATGACAATTGGGAAGATATAGGTTATGGCTTTTTAAAGGGAAAAGTTTTTTACTTAAAAGGCAATAGCGATTTTGAAGAAGAAATGTATTACGTTACGGTATTAGGATCAAGTCCTAAATTAAAAAATATCGCTAGTACTTCTATAAGATCGGTTTTTAGAATGAAAGGAGGAACACCACGATGGTTGTATTTTGACGATTTAAGCAAATCAGAGGCAAAAGAAATTGAAAATAGATTTCAAAAAATAATTTTGAATAAAATGATAAAAAGCGATTGTAATTGTAATAGTTATGCAATAAAACCGAAACGTTACTGATATGTAGATACATCATCTCTTTAAAGAGCATAAAAGTTGTTATCTGGTAAGCGAACTGAATTGAAAATTGGAATAGATAAACTTTATAAATAAACAACCGAACCGCTAACAGCTACTACAACGGATTTGGGCAATAGGCTTAATGGAAAGATGGTTTTGTATTTGGGATGATTTGGCAAATCCGAAAACAGGGATTAATTTAGTCCCAAACTGCGTGTAGCGCGGGAACGTTGGCAGACATTATAAAACGAAACGTAGAAAAATTAAGATTAATTAATGAAAAAAATTATTATCGTAATTATTACGACTTTATTACTTGTTTCTTGTAAACTGACAAAAGAAACTTATGACAGTGGTGAATTAAAAAAAATCGGGAGAACATCAAGTGATTTAAAAAGTGGAAATTGGAAATTTTATCATAAAAACGGAAAGATATTTCAAAAAGGAAAATATCTTAATGGAAAAGAAATTGGTGTTTGGAAAATTTTTCACGAAAATGGTAAATTGCACCAGATCGGTAAATTTAATAATGGAAAACAAGATGGAGAATGGAAGTTTTTCTACGAAAACGGAAATAAAGAAGGAATTGGAAAATTAGATAATGGAAAATTAATTGGTCAATGGAATTGGTATCATACTAATGGTAAAATATATACAGAAAGATTATATACTGATGGAAAACTAATAACGATAATTAATTGTTTTGATGGAAATGGAAAGCAATTAGATAGAGGTACATTAAAAGACGGAAATGGAACACTAAATTTATTTGATGTAGATGGCAATTTACTAGAAGTTCAAAACTTTAGAGATGGAAAATATATAAAATAATGATCTGCCAACAGCCATTTTGAGCTAGCTGGAGTTTAGTGGAATTACAGTTTCGCATCAGGTTTTCGTTAACCGAAAACTGAGCGGTTACGAACTTCCAGCCATCTCAAAGTGGCTGGCTAGTTGAGAAAGTGAACGGAAATACAATAAAAGAATCAACGAAAAAAGTAACTAAAACTGAGATTTATCCTTAAACAAAAAATGACACATAAAAAATTGGTTACAAATGGAAGTTTATTTATATTTTTTTACGTTATTGCGAGTGCTATTTCTAATGTTTTTGTAAACCACACTACTAGGTCAATAAGTCCTATCGTTACTCTATTTTACTCTTCAATATTTACAATAATATTTTTTTCGATTCTAAATTTCGGAGAATTATCTAAAAATATTTCTCTGATAAAGGAAAATAAAAAATCGATTTTATGGCTGAATTTTCTTAATGCTATAATTTGGTTTATTATATTTTACAGTTTAAAAGTTTTAAGTCCTGCTGTGTTTTCGTGTTTATTTCTTGGAGCTATTCCTATTAACCTATTTATTCTTGAGCTAAAAAAATCAAAAGAAAGCAAAAAAAATAATCTTATAATTGCCATACTTCTATTGGCAATATTTATTTTAATGTTATTACTTGTCTCTAAAGATATGAGTGAAACTAATACTTCTCAAATATTGAAATATTGAGCTTTAGTGACAGTAATCGGAGGTGTTAGTGCTGCTTTTATTATGAAAATCTCTAAAAAATTGGCGGATAAAAACCTACCTGCTTCTTTAGTAGTTTCATTAAGGTTTTATGGCTTGCTAATCATTTCACTTATAATTATTATCTTGAATAAACCCCAACTTCAACTAAAACCAATTGTTCTTCTTGAACTTTTAGCATTAGCATTGGTTTCAATGGCTCTTCCTCTTTATCTGCTACAAAAAGCCTTAAAAACTTTAAATCCATTATACGCATCAATAATAATAACAGTAATTCCTATTCTTACATATCTGTTCCAGATATCAACAGGTTATTACTCATTTTCAAACTCAAAGTTTGGTATAACAATCTTGCTCTCTATATCTCTGATTGTTTTGACATATTTAAAGAGAAAAAAACAAACAAAATAATTGGGTGAAGATTTGTACTAGTATTGGGATTTTAATCAGTCAATAATAGGCTGAAAACCGATAATAAAAGGGAATAAAATTAGCTAAAATTTGGGCAAGAATTGGGTTTTGAGCCTGCCGAAAATTGGATTAGAATCGGTTATTAATTGGAATATCAGCTAGAAACAACCAGCCAGTAACAGCTACTCCTATGTAAAGCATCCAGTTATTCACAACTTTTGAGAGGGTTATATGTTGGTTGTTTTTCGAGTATAAAATTCCGTTCCAACGGCTTGTTGAAAAAGTTGGAAACAACTTTTTGTCCCGCTCCGCAAAATCTCACGACTTTGCTTTTTTTTTTAAAGTACTTCAAAACCGTAAATATGATAAAAGTCTCCCGACTTTAGTGAATGTATTTAGAATCCAATATTGCTTTCGAGAATTATAAAAGAATTGAATGAATTTTTAAGAGAATTTTGCATTCTCGGTTTTTTACTATTTAATGGCACTTGTCAATTCCGCATTAAAACTTGTCAATTCGGGAGTATTAGAATTTAGGAGAATTGCCATTTTATCTTTGAGAGATGGAATGGTGTGAAGTAATAGGAGAGTAGTAGCAGTAAAAATAACTTAGGTTAATATTCCTGTAAGTACTACAGTATTCAGCTAATTTTCGGGACTTATAGTGTCTTCTAAACTTGAAAAACGCATTTGTTGGCGGGAAACTCCGGCGATGTGGTGCATGCTTAAAAATAAGAATAATCCTCTTTTTATACAAGTATTTTGCTATATTTGGTGGTGATATAACGGAGGTTTTTTCACAGACTGACGTTGGTGGCTATATCCTTAAAAAATTAATTAAACAATTAAAAACATGAAAAAAATTACTCTTCTAGCTTTTTTTGCAATATTTATCACTTCCTATGGGCAAAATTATAAAGATTTAATAAAAAAAGGTGATTCGTGTTATAAGGCAAAAGAGTACAAAATTTCAAGAGATTACTTTGAAAAAGCCTTTAAAATAGAACATGCAAATCCGTCTCATCTATACAATGGTGCCTGCGCTGCTGCTTTGGCAAATGACAATAGCAAAGCTTTCGATTGGCTTAACTTATCCGTACAAAATGGATACGTAAACAGAACACATTTAAAAATTGACAGTGACTTAACTTCCCTACATTCTAAAAATGAATGGAAGGAATTAATTATAAAACTGGAGAAAAAAATGGAGATTATGGAAGTTAATTATGATAAACCACTACAAAAAGAGTTGCTTTCTATTTATGAGGAAGATCAGGGAATGCGAATTAAATTTATGTCAGTATATAATAACCCCAATCCAGATAGAAAAAAAATAGACAGTATCGGAAAAATATTGAATTATAAAGACAGTTTAAATTTAATTAAAGTCACTAAAATTTTAGATACTAAAGGATGGGTAGGTAAAGATGTTGTAGGTGAAGAGGCAAATAAGACACTCTTTCTTGTAATTCAACATGCTGATTTACAAACGCAACAAAAATATCTTCCTATGATGCAAGAAGCTGTTAAAAAGGGTAATGCAAGTGGTGCCAATTTAGCATTATTGGAAGACAGAGTTGCCTTAAGACAAGGCAAAAAACAAATTTACGGAAGCCAAATTGGAAAAGACAAAGAAACAAATAAGTATTATGTATCAATACTTGAAGATCCCGACAACGTAGATAAAAGGAGAGCTGAAATTGGTCTACAACCAATGGCTGATTATGTAAGTAAATGGCAAATAAAATGGGATGTAGAACAATATAAAAAAGATTTGCCTGAAATTGAAAAAATGAGTAAACCTAAAAAATAAACACAGCACACAACAGCTACTACAACGGATTAGGGCAATTGGCTTAATGGAAAAATGGTTTTGTATTTGTGATGATTTGCTTCGGCTGTTCGCTATCGCTCGGGTGGCAAATCCGAAAATAAGGCTTAATTTGAATCCCAAAACCTGCTGTAGTACCAGAACGTTGGCAGTAATACGCCCGCAGAATTGAAAAAATGACGAATATAAAATTAAATAAAATGAAAGTATATAAATCAAAACTTGGAATTGAATTAATAATCCCAATTTCAGTATTATTTAGCTGGATAATTTATACATTAGTCATTGAAAAAAAATGGGTGGGTTTATTTATTATTATATTAACATCAGTTTTTATCTGCTATACTTTCCTATCTATAAAATATACAATTGAAAAAGAAAACTTAAATATTAAATGTGGCTTTTTTGGAAGCAAAGATATTGACATTAAAACAATCCGAAAAATTTCAGAAACATATAATCCATTAAGTTCACCAGCCGGCTCAATTGATAGATTAGAAATAGTTTATAATAAATTTGACAGTATTCTTATTTCTCCAAAAGACAAAAAAGCGTTTCTTGAAGATTTAAAAATAATAAACCCAACTATTGAAGTCAATTACCGAAAGAATAAATAAAAAAGGAAATAAACAGTGTATAAAACCTTGATGAATAATAGCACTACCGCCAACAGCTACTACAACAGATTTTGGTAATTGGCTTAATGGGAAGTTGTTTTTGTATTTGGGATGATTTGCTTCGCCTGTTCGCTATCACTCGGGTGGCAAATCCGTAAATAGGGCTTAATTTAGTCCCAAACCCGCTGTAGTCCCAGAACGTTGTGCGTCATTCCGAAACTAAAAAAATAACATATGCGTTTTTTCAAATTTTTTATCATACTTATCATATTTTATTCGGGAAGAGTATTTGCTCAAACGGCTATTGATACTTCAATGGCTGTAAACATTGGCGGAATCAAGCAATGGATAAATATTTCTACCAAGGATGCTTCAAAACCGCTGTTACTTTTTTTAAGTGGTGGACCAGGCGAGTCTGACATGGAGTATAAAGATTATTTTACTAAAAAATTACGTGAACAATTCGTCGTTGTCATTTGGGATCAGCGAGAATCAGGGAAAACAGTTCAGTTAAATGCATCTCCCGAACTACTGACGATTGAAAGGTATCAGCAAGATACACATGAGTTAATCACATATTTACTACACCGCTTTAATCGTCCAAAGTTATACTTGGTAGGCTTTTCCTGGGGAACGGTATTGGGAATAAAAATGGCTCACCAATATCCTGCACTTTTATATGCTTATGTTGCAGTAAGTCAGTTAGTAAATCAAAATAAAAGTGAACAGCTGTTACTACAAAGATTAAAAGAGCAGGCAACAACAAAGAATAATCAAACCGCCCTTGCTGAATTGTCGCGTATAAAAATCCCGTTCGAAAACAAGGACCAAGTGTATTACCAACGAAAATGGTTGTTTTCTTTCGGCAATAATCCAGTTTCTGACGCAGAACTAAGAAAATCGTTTGACGAATTCCCTAACTCAATGTTCATGTTGTTCAGAGAAGCAAGCAATATTGACTTTAGAAAAAAAATTCGGACACTTCAATGTCCAATCTATTTCTTTGCTGGTAGGAATGACTATCAAACAAACCACGAACTGACATACAGCTATTACCAGAAGCTCGATGCAAAAAACAAACATTTTTGTTGGTTTGAGAAGTCGGAACATACGGTGCCTTATACTGAGCCCGATTTTTTCCAGCAAACCATTATAGAAAAAGTTTTACCGGAAACATTTAAATGAACGAACGCACAACAGCTACTACAGCGGATTTGGGTAATTGGCTTAATAGGAAGTTGGTTTGTATGTGTGATGTTTTGCCAATCCGAATAAGGGGCTTAATTTAGTCCCAAATCCGATAGTAGCGGGACGTTACCTGCAAGCCATTAAAAGCCTAGAAATTAAGTGAATTCTTTGATAAAAAATGTCTAACAATTAAAAAAACAAAGTATGAGTCGAAAAAGTAAAATCGCAACACTATTTTTTATGGCAATTTCTGTTATTTGCCATGCACAGCAGCCTAAAAATGGAGCGTCTTTATCAAATGCGGAGAAACCTAACATTTTAATCATTTTCCCCGATGATGTAGGTTGGCAAAATGTCAGCGCTTATGGATTGGGAACAATGGGTTACAGAACTCCTAATATTGATCGGATTGCACGTGAGGGCATTATGTTTACCGACCATTATGCCCAACCCTCATGCACTGCAGGTCGTGCAGCCTTAATTACAGGCCAATACCCTATAAGGAGCGGGATGACAACTGTTGGAAGACCAGGTGCTGAACTAGGGTTAAAAAAAGAATCACCTACACTTGCTGAAGTGTTAAAAGCACAAGGGTATGCTACTGGTCAATTTGGCAAAAACCACCTGGGCGACAGGAATGAACATTTGCCAACGGTACATGGGTTTGACGAGTTTTATGGTAACCTATATCATTTGAACACACAAGAAGAATATCAACAGAAAGATTATCCGCAGGATCCGGAATATTTTAAAAAATACGGAACACGAGAAGTACTACATACTTGGGCTACAAATGTAGATGATCCGACCGTTGATCCTCGCTTTGGTAAAGTAGGCAAACAAAAAATAGAAAAAACCGGGCAATTATCTAAAGAAAGAATGGAAACGGTTGATGATGAATTTATTGATGCTTCTCTTAAATTTGCTAAGAAAGCTAAAGGAGAAAAAAAGCCATTCTTTATATGGCTTAATACAAGCCGGATGCATATGTTTACACATCTGAAGCCAGAAAGTCGCTATCTGGCATTGCCATATACCACTGAGCATGATATGTATGGAAGTGGTATGATGGAGCATGACAAGCAGGTAGGAATGATGTTGGATGAATTAGAAAAAATGGGGCTATTAGAAAATACAATCGTTGTTTACTCTACAGACAATGGCCCGGAGCATAGTGCTCGTGCACATGGTGGAACAACCCCTTTTAGAGGCGAAAAAATGACCACTTATGAAGGAGGAGTAAGAGTTCCCATGATGGTAATGTGGAAGAATCAGATTCCTAAAGGGCAAATTTTAAGCGGTATTCAGGCACACATGGATATTTTCACGACACTTGCCGCTGCAGCTGGGAATCCGAACGTAGCAGAAAAGATGAAAACAGAAAGAAAGCAATACATTGACGGTGTAAACAATCTGGATTATTGGTTAGGAAAGACAAATGAAAGTAAAAGAAATAATTTTATTTACTATCACGAATCTGACATTAGAGCCGTTAGAATCAATCAATGGAAATTAAATTTCCAAACCAGTGAAAATTATTATGCTCCTTACGTGAAGGAAAAATTTCCAATCATTTATAACCTAACTTTTGATCCTTTTGAAAGCTTTGATAACTTGACAGACCGGTCAGATATATTACAGCGCAAGCAATGGCTGAATGAACCAGTACAGGAACTCTTAAATGAGCACATCAAGTCTTTAATAGAATTTCCTCCAGTACAAAAAGCAGCTACTTTTGATTTTTCGGAATTGATGAAAACATTGATGAAAGGGGAACAATAAATAAAGTAATTTTTAAGGTTTAGAAAGAATTGGCATAAAAGAAATGAAATAATTTATTAAAATAATCTATAAAAGTATTGGCAGGACAAATGGTAAATATCAAGGTTTGAAGAAAAATATTACATAACCTGTCAATACTTCTACAATTTACCCGTATAACGAGCAGGTAACCGTCGTTTGGCAATATGGTGGGATTAGGCTTAATTTAAAGATGGTTTTGTACTTGGAAAATTGGTGTTTATCCGAAGCTTTAAGCTTCCTTAATCCGCCACATCATCAAGCAGCCAAACGTTGTAGGCTAGTTAAAATCAACATTTAGTTTAAAAAACACCGAAAAGAGAATAAAATTAAATTTATTAGTTTAATAAAAAAATAGTGATTTGGTTTCTCGCTAATTAAAAGATAAATATGATTACAAAAAGATTTACAGAGTTAATTTAAAATACATTTTCTTAATTTTTATTGCAGTTTTTTTGAGTACAATTTTACACGAATTATCTCATTGGAGTATTGGAGAAATTTTGGGCAACAAAATGATAGCAACATTAAACGGAACAAATCCAGTTTTTGGAGAATTACAAAACGAATGGAACAGAAACTGTATAACATTGGCTGGACCGTTGTTTACAGTTTTACCTCTTAAGCCCGAATGATGAGGGAAGGTTTGGAATGTCAATTGGAGTAGGATTGTTCACAATTTCAATATTTGTTTGTAGTTTTCTTTTTGGTTTACAAAGTAACAAAAGAACTTAAAATAGGTTTGAAATTTAAATACTTTAAGTTTCATTTTTTGTTGCTTGTTTTTATTGTTACTAACATATATTGATGCGAAATTTAAAGTAAAATAACTTGAAAGTAGAAAATTCAATTAGTTAGATTTCAGAAGAAATTATCAGAAATTTATATAAAAATCAGAAAAGATAACCAGCCTCCAACAGCTACTACAACGGATTTGGGCAATTGGCTTATGGAAAGTTGGTTTTGTATTTGGGATGATTTGCTTCGCCTGTTCGTTATCGCTCGGGTGGTAAATCCGAAAAATGACTTAATTTAATCCCAAACCCGCTGTAGTAGTGGGACGTTATGTGTGATTCAAAAAAAATGCGGTAAGAATTTGAAGGGTTACCAATTCTTGGTAACTTAGCTAAAAATTAAAATTATGGGACGCAATACTTCAATATCATTAGGGAATCATTTTGAAAGTTTTATTGAGCATACAATTAGTGATGGAAGATACACTAATGCCAGTGAAGTTATTAGAGCCGGGCTTCGCTTATTAGAAGAAGAAGAAAATCGAGTTATTGCATTAAGAAAAGCCATACAAGAAGGAATTGATAGTGGAATTGCTAAAGATTTTGAACCTAAAAAGTTTTTGGAATCTTTAAAAGCAAGGAAAAAGTAAATGGCAAAATATTATTTTACAAATAGAGCACTTGAAGATTTAACCGAAATTTGGGATTATACCGTAGAGGAATGTTCAGAAAACCAAGCGGAAAAATATTATAATCTTATTATGGCTTCATGCATGGATTTAGCAAGTAACCCACAACTTGGAAAACCATATGATATTCTTTCGTTAAATGTCCTAGGTTATAAATGTGGTGAACATATTATTTTCTATCGGGAAATTTTAAAAAATGAAATTGAAATCGAAAGAGTGTTACATGGAATGATGGATTTGAAGAATAAAATATAGAGGAACCACACATAACAGCTCCTACAACGGATTTGGGCAATAGGCTTAATGGAAAGTTGGTTTTGTATTTGGGTCCCGGAGTCTCGGGATTGCTTCGCCTGTTCACTATCGCTCGGGTGGTAAATCCGAATAATAGGCTTAATTTAGTCCCAAAGGGACGTCAGGCTGTGAAATAACTACTTCAAATTTAGAAAGTATTCGGTGGGCCACCAAAGAAAAAATTCAAATATGAGAATCTCCAGAGGTTCATTTTAGTTTTTTCACAGACTGACGTTGGCAGAAACCCTAAAAGAATCGTAACTAAAGAAAATAAGAATAATGGAAGAGAATAGAAAAAATCATTGGGAAACAGTTTACGAAACAAAAAATCCAAACGAAGTAAGTTGGACTCAAGAAATTCCGAAAACTTCATTAGATTTTATAAAATCGTTTGATTTAACAAAAAAATCAAAAATTATTGATATTGGTGGCGGAGATAGTAAACTCGTAGATTTTCTAATCGAAAATGGTTTTGAGAATATAACTGTTTTAGATATTTCGGCAAAAGCAATTGAGAAAGCGAAAGCAAGATTAGGAGTAAATGCAGAAAAAGTAAATTGGATTGTAAGCGATATAACAGAGTTTGAGCCAAATGAAACTTTTGAAGTTTGGCACGACAGAGCAACTTTTCATTTCTTAACGAGTGAAGAGCAAATTCAAAAATATATGAAAACTGCAAGAAAATCAGTTTCAGGATATTTAATTGTTGGAACATTTTCTGAAAACGGACCGAAAAAATGTAGCGGTTTAGACATAAAACAATATAGTGAAGAAACATTAACCGCCGAAATGGAGAATGGATTTAAAAAAATAAAATGTGTAACCGAAGACCATACAACGCCTTTTGAAACAAAACAGAATTTTATATTTTGTAGTTTTAAACGACAATTAAACTAACCAAAAGGGCTATCTGTCAACTCTTGCTACTAGTGATTTGGGCAATTGGCTTAATTTGAAAATGGTTTTGTATTTGGGATGATTTGCTTCGTCTGTTCGCTATCGCTCGGGCAAATCCGAATAATGGACTTAATTTAGTCCCAAACCCGCCGTAATACCAGAACGTTGCGGTAATTAACATAAACAACCGTATTAAAATGAATATAAGCAATGTAGAATTTACTAGGGAAGATGTTGTCTATTCAAAAATCGGATCTGCACTTGTCTCTGCTCAAAGAGTTGAGTCTATTGCGGGAAAATTGTTAGAATTATTAGAAAATCACGGAGAAGATTTTAGTGTAATGAGCGAGGATTTTACAAGTAATTCAGAGAAATCAAAAAAAGTACGAAAAAAGACTCTTGGGTATATTTTCAATGTTTTAAAACTAAACCCAAAATTAGTCCTTGCCGATGAACTTGATGAATATTCTAGATTAAGAAATATTTTAGTCCATAAATTTTTCGAAACTCACTTAAATACAAAATCTGATGAGCAGATGTGGAAAGTAATAAATTTTTGCTATTCGTTTGGAAGATTTTCTAATAGAGTAGAAAAGTTTTTTGAAGGCTTTTTATATTTCCTTGCTCTGAGATATGTAACAGACATGCATGATTTGCCCAAAGAGCTACAAAATAAGAGAGAATCGTTTGAATACTTTATGAAATCTCTTGATCATAAAAAATTACAAGGAATTAAAGGCGAAAGTATAGACACTTTTGATATTTAATAAGTAAATAGAAATAACTACCGCCAAAAACTACTACAACGGATTTGGGCAATTGGCTTAATGGAAAATTGGTTTTGTATTTGTGAGAATTTGATTAATCCGAAAATATGGCTTAATTTAGTCCCAAACCATTAGTAACAAGGCAACGTTAGCAGTAAGACTTGAGAGGCAAAATCTAGAAAATAACGACAAAAATAAGAGCCAAAAATGAACTTTAAAATAAAGAATAATATAGACAAATTTGGGACAGTCGGGCTTTTTCTAACTGCGATTTTTTCACCTTGTTGTTTTCCGATTTTTGCATTTGGAGCATCTGCACTTGGACTTGGAAGTATAGAATTATTTGGAGGTTGGACAATGTGGATTTTCCAGGCAATGGTTTTGATTTCAGTTGGCGGGATTTATATTTCATACCTAAAGCATAAAAGTTTATATCCGCTATTAATTGCAATTCCAAGCGGAATATTAATATTTTTCATTTACTATTTGAGTAAATCCGAAAATTTAATTTACTTAATTTACTCAGGAATGTTTGGGCTGTTTATTGGAACAATCGTAAATTATTACCAAAATAAACTTCACGGAAATTGTAAAACTTGCGGAATATATGACGGAAAAACTGTTGAATTAAAATCGATAATTACTTGTCCGAAATGCGGACATAAAAAAGTAGAAATGATGCCGACAAATGCTTGTGAGTTTTTCTATGAGTGTGAAAGTTGTAAAACAATATTAAGACCATTAGAAGGAGATTGTTGCGTCTATTGTAGTTATGGAAGCGTGAAATGTCCGCCAATTCAAGTTGGAGCAGGTTGCTGTTAAGCAGAAAATAAGTAATAAATTAGTCCTCCTGCTAACATGAAAGGCAAAATTTATAGGTGATCTTGTATTACGATGAGTAATTGTAGCATGATTTTGCTTTTTTTTTAAAGTCTTTAAAAACCTAAAATATAATAGAAGTCTCCCAACTCCGAAAATTGGCTTATTGTCAAAAATAAATTTAAACAATTTTTTTAGATGAACTGACGTTATTTTTAGCAGTACAAAAGTTTCACTTTGGTACAACTTTTGTACATTTGTACAATGAAAAAACAAAGAACAATCATTTTTTATAAAGATTATTTTGAAGAATTCTTTGAAAAACAGCGAGATAAAGTAAAAAGCAAGATTATCTGGACGTTACAAGTAATTGAAGAATTAGAAAGAATTCCAGAAACGTATCTTAAGCATATTGAAAATACAGACGGGCTATTTGAGATCAGAGTTCAACAGGGTAGCGACATTTTTAGAATCTTTTGTTTTTTTGATGATGGACAATTGGTAGTTTTAACAAATGGATTCCAAAAGAAAACACAGAAAACACCAAAGAATGAAATTGAAAGAGCAATTAAAATCAAAAATGAGTATGAAAACGAAAAATAATAATATCAAAACATTAGACCAGTTTAAAGACAAACATTATGGCAAAGTGGGAACCGCTAAGCGTGATGAATTGAATGCTGGTTATGAAAACTTTCGAATTGGAGCAATGATTCACGAAGCCAGAATCCAAAAAGGCTTAACTCAAGAAGAACTTGCCGAAAAAGCGGGAACTACTAAATCGTATATATCTAAAATCGAAAACAACGTAAAAGAAGCAAGATTCTCAACGCTTCAAAAGATTGTTGAACTTGGCTTGGGTGGACATTTGGAATTATCCATTAAGATATAAGAATTATTGATTCTCCAGAAAAGTATTGTCACTTTTCTGGAGAACTGTCTAATGGAGTAACTTCTTATGGAAAACCTGCTTTAAGGAAAAATTGGAATAAAGCACAAAAAAAAACAATTTTAAAGACCAATTGTTTTGTAGTTTTTTAAATTTGAATGGTAAGTGAAAATATATTTCCCTCTACTGGTTTGAGAGTGTATTCCTTCTTCTTTTACAAATACAAAAATATGAGATACGTTTTAGCATTTTTTTTGCCATAATTATTCTTCTTGTTACAAGGTAAAATTGCATCAGGTATTGTTGTTTAGTTTTATTCAATTCCCAATCTTCTTGCAATTGAAGAGCGAACCTGTTCAGGTTTTAATTGTTCTCCTTCAATTTCGCTCGACTTTACTACATCCAAAGTTAATGTTTTAAGCATGGTTTCCTCTTGCAATGGAAAACCAAGGCCTTACATTACCCCAAGTATTTTGCCTTGCTTATGCCGAACTTCTCCAAGTATAGAAGTAATTACATTCGCATCCCAAATGAATTTTGGTCAATCTTTTTTTTGATGGATATACATATTTACCGCAAAAAAAATTATGCAGTGATTATTTTAATTTATCACCGCTTTTTTGCCGTAAAAACAAAGTTGTTTTCACCGCATCTGTATAGTTATTTTAGGATGGGACAAAAGATACTCGTTTTTTAGCACGATTAAAAATTTAAACAAGAAGATACAGGCACAAAAAAAGGAGGTCTTTTTAAAGGACCTCCGATTGTAGATTCTGATTTACCATTTATCAACTCATACTCTTCAGCATGAAATGACTATTTGAATAAGCTTCTCTTTTCAGACGGTTTTGCTCAAGTAATAAATCAAAACCACACTCAAAGATACAATTTATTTTTGCCATAATAACTGTTACCCATTGGTTTAGCTAATCATTAACTCTGATATAAAGCCTATATTTTTTTCTTGATTAGGATAAAGGAGTTAAATGCAAAAATGTGTAATTGTGCTTAGGTTATGAATGGTTTAAGTTTGGCACTCGCATTGACAAGAAGATTCACTGATTACTAGTATGTAACTGATAAATATATTTAACATTACTTAATATTATTAAGTAAACAAATTTGTTTATTTTTCAGGTATGGAAACAGAATTGGAACTATTAAAAGGATTCATCCTGGCTTTGTTTTGGAAAGGAAGCTTAAAAACCTCCATTTGCGTAAGGGGGCATTTGCGTTTTCTTATCTAAGACTAGTAGTTTTGAGATACTAAAATGAATGCTATTGACTGAGAAAAAAAAGAGCTATAATAAAAAGGGTTTTTGAGAGTGGGATGATATGGAGAAAAGTGAAATCATTCGGTTTTATGCTGCCAGAACTGTTGATAATATATTGAATTCACTTGATCAAAATGCTTCATTATAATACTTTAACGCCTTTGTTGCGTAAAATTTTAGAGCATCTCCTGTTAGCTGATGTTTTTGCTGATTTTAGACTTGTAGGAGGAACTGCATTGAGTTTGCTCATAGGCCATAGAATGTCCATTGATATTGATATAATTCAATAGAAGATTGTGAAGGCTTGGTAAAATAAAGTCTGTATTACAGAATGATAATTGGTTGTAAGCTACTTAAGCCCTGATTATTGAATAAGGACTGTTTGGTTTAATTTCACAAATAATCAGTTTTCTAAATATCCTATTTTTACCTGTTCCAGTAGTTTCATATTCTCTTCAATCGTATTTTGAAAAAACTCTGCCATAATTTTGGCGATATCGCTGGAATGAATATCGATAGTGTTTTTCTTTAATATCTTTCTAATCATTAGAAAAAGGTCTTCGTTTAATTGGGCAATTTTACCCATGTCTCTCCCCAGAACCCTTGCAGCAATCCATTGGAGGTTGATATCATTATCACCAAAAAGGTCGTTGTGGTTTTCATATATCTCATCGGCATACATATCAAAAAAATGCTTTAGGATTTTACTGATGTCTTTGATGTCGTCGCGTCTTATTTCGGGACGTTCTTGAAAAGCAATCAATTTGAGCAGTACAATACCTGGCAAGGTGCAAAATTTGAAACGGTGTTTTTCTTCGAGTTCAGCTTCCGGAAGACCGGAATCATATATCTCTTTGAATCCTGGCATATTGAGACTGGTAAGGCCAGTACCTTCAACTGTTATATTAGATGGTTTGGCTTCGATTTCGCCAAAGGGCATTAGATCTATTTGTATGATATTTTTCCATTTAAGTACAAAACCATTGCCTTTGTAAGGGATGAATCCTTCTACATTGATGAGATATTCTCGGAGAGCGGCATACGTATTTTTATCATTTATAAAAACGGCAAAATCGATATCTCCAGTAACTCTAATGGGTGGTATATCGTTTATGGCAGTCATCCAAACATCGCGTGCCACGGCACCTACTAGATAGAAGTCTATTTTGTATTTATTTAGTCCTTTTTCTAATGCAGTGAGCATTTCTGAGATATGAGGCTGTTGTCGTAATTGTTTAAAACTGATCTTGTAAGTATTCATCGAATATTTTTTGTGCTGTTTCTGTACATCTTCTGTCACCTTTATTCATTAAATCTGCATAGGCAAGGAGTGGATGTACTGTGTTTGTGTTTTCTTGCTCGTTTATCCAAAACTGTTTAAATACTTTAATATTGCCTTCTAAGTCTGGAACGAGACGGTAATTTTTCATTAAAGCACTTGTTTCTTCGTTGGTGTATAGGGTAAATTCCTCCGGACGCAAATAATTGGTGAGAAGATCGCCTGCCGGTTCTCCGCCCCAAATTGTTTTTCCTTTTTTAAGGGGAATATCTTTCCAGTTATAAAAATCATCTTTATTTAGGAAACGAAATGTTCCTATAGCTAATGTTGGCTTTAGGCGCTTTTCATATTCCATAACCCATTTATCTAATAATTTTTTCTTGTTCTCCATCTGGAGTTCATTCTTGGTTAGCTGTATTAAAAAACCTTCCTCTTTTAAGCCATTGAATATGGTGTTTAAAGTACCAATTCCGGTATCCGTTAATTCAGCAATTTCACGATAGGTGTTATTGATACAATCCTTAATCAGGAATTGATAAATCACTTTTAATCCTGTTTTAGTAAAGGCTCTATTGGTTGTTTTATTTTTTAATTCAATAGGGGTATTGCCATCAATGTAGAGATAGATTTCATCATTATTGAGAAATATATTACCATTGGCTTCCAGGTAGGCAATATTTCTCTTTCGTAGCTCTTCCTTTATCTTGGGAAATATACGTTGCGCAACAATAATAAAAGGATTTTTTGTAATAGCCAATTCTTCTATTTTAGCCAGATGTATGTTCCTAAGTTCTTTTTTAATTTCGGCATAAAGAGCTATGTTATGTTTATTCAAGTTGAGGAATAGTTTTCCATCAATTGCATTGTCATTATTGAGTTCTTTCCACTCCACATTGATAGGGCCGCCCTTTTGGATGTTATTTATAGCGTACTGTATGATTTCTTTTTCATTCATTTGTTCATTTATTTGTATCGTTCACGAAAACGTGAACATAAATAATTAATGAACAAATATACGGTTATTATCTTTACAAACAATAGCTGCCATTATAGAAAAAATTACCGAGGTAAACCTGTGTTGGACGTGACCAACAATTTTATATTGTTGAAAATGATAAATTTACTCCCATTATTTGTAAAAAGTTGAAAGAATCATGACATTTCTTTTTTTAATTCCTCTATAAAATAGGTGGTAGGCATACCCGTTTTAGCCAAGAATGCATTTGCAAAACGTTGCGTAGTGCTGAACCCCGCCTCCTCAGCCAGTGCTTTGTTGGTGTAGTTTCTTATTCTTTTGTCTTTATTTAGTAAAGCGATTAGATATTCTATTTTAAGTTCATTGATATATTCAACAAAACCTTTGTTTCTGTAATGATATATTATTTTAGATAAGTATTTGGTGTTCGAATTAAATGCAGCCGATAACTTCACTAAGGTCAGATCATTCTCCAAAAACTTCTTATCTCGTTCGAATTTTTCCAGTTGTTTTAAAACCGTGGCTACGGCCTCAGGATTGATATCTAAAATTTCAGTTTTCTCGATTTTTAGTTTTACTTTGTTTTTGTTCTCGTCGTTTATTTTTAACATCAGCTCATCAAATTTTTGTTTGTATAAACTACGATTTTTAAAATGTCTATAGGTAAAGAAAACAGAGATTGCAAAAAGTAACAGAATGATGCTTATTAGGATAGCATCATTGTATTTTCTTCTGTTAAGCTGATCCTTAATTTTCTCTTTTTCTGTCAATAGTGTTTTTGTATCATACTCTTTATGTATTTTTCCTATGAGATACCTGTAGGTTTCATTCAGTAGCGTATCTGCTTTGAGTAACTGATCTATATAATATAATTGCGCTTTCAGATTATCTTTGGTTTTATAATACGCAATCAGTAATTCATAAACTTCTCGAAGATCAGGGCGTATGTATTTCTTTTTATTAAATGTTTGATCTACTTTTTGGAAATATGATACTGCTATCTCTGGTTTTTTAAGTTCCAAATAGCTTTTTCCAATATAAAAGTTACCTACTGATTCATTGGCAAAATCTTTATTTAGGACTATTTGACCTAATGACAATTTAATTTTCTTGATTGCTGAACCATAATTCTTCATGAAGTAGTCATTGACACCATCGGAATGAATAAAATAAGCATTCATTTCAGTATTATTTAATCTTTTACTTTCCGAGAGGCCAATTCTATTGATTTCGGAACCTAAACCATAGTTTCCAACTTTGGTGTAGCAAACCCCTAAGGAATGTAGCGAATTTAGATAGGGTCTTGGATTTTCCTCTTTGAAATAATTCACACACTCTTTCAACAATGAAATAGCCTCATCATAAAATCCTAAGTAATACTTGATCTGGGCAATATTGTATTTGACTTTATATATGAGGTAATTATCATTAGTTTTTGATATATAGTTATTGGCAATGATATAATTATCCAGTGCTTTGTTTTGCTGTTTAAGTCCATAATATGCAATACCTTTTGAAAGATAAGCGGAACCAATGAGAGCATTATCATTCGATTTTTTGGCAGTATAGACCATGCTGTCTGCATATATCAGCCTTAACTGATCAGGAGATTGATGGAGTGCGTTTTGGTATCCATTGACAAGCTCTTTCCAGTTTTGCTCCTTTTTTGCCTTCTTTATATAGGTATCGATATAAATAGCAGCCTTAGCACCGTCTTTTTTAGATCATAAATCATTTGATCGAGGTATTGATAATCTTTATTCTCTAGGGAATCAGATATTTTATAGCCACTTTTTTGCGCTGTTAGAAATTGCGTCATGAGTAGCAATGACAGAAGTAAATAATTTTGGTTCATAATAGGTAGTAGGTTTGGGATGGGACACTTTGATAAATAATAATTCAAATGCAGGCATTGAAAAAGTTGGGGAAATTTTTCAAAGCTTACTTCAAAAATAACACAAACAATCGTAATGTAGGTAATTATTTAATAAAAAGAGAGTATGGATTTCCACGAAATCCATACTCTATATCGTGGAAAACCACATCTATAGTGTTGCAGGGAAGTTTGTGAGGGAATAGATTTGCTTCGAATTCAAAAGCAAAAATGTTTGGCATAGTGCTTAATAAAAGTTCTGCTTACCCGGGTGAAATGAACTGAGAAGGAATTCTTGGTAACATTTATACAACATTAATCATGAAAAAATTTCTATTATGTCTCGTTTTACCATTTCTTGTAATTTCATGTTCAACGGAATCAGATTTTAATCCATCTGAAAACAGCAATGCCAGTGGACCTGGATTAAGTGCAGATTCTCCGATTCCGCAAAATAGTTCAAACCCTTTTGATAAAATTGGAAAGGAATATTACGACTCAGTTGGGAAATATTTAAAGAATAATAAAGTCCCAAATGATAATCAGGTTATATCCGATCAAATGAAATTAATCATAAGTTCAGAAGAACTGGCCTTAATTATAACTGATCCTGAAAATAAATTGATTGCAACAGTTGAAAGAAGTATTTTAAGTAGGGAGGCTAAAATACATTTGGAACAATTTGTTAACACCTTATTGAAGAGGCAGAACCGCGAGTATAAAACGGTGTATAACGATATCGTTTCCTATGAGACTGCTATTCAGGAAAGCAAAACATTGAATGAGCAGGAGAAAGAAATTATATTGACCACAACCTCCATTACGAGATACTCATTATATGCTGAAACAGAAGAGCATAAAGACAGAGATTGGGAAACTTCCGTGGCCAATAAACAAGCCAATACAAATTCCGATCCTTATAAAGCTTCTATTGTTTCGGTAATCCTACTACTTAGAAAGCTGGTTTAAATACTCCTTTTTAGTTTAATACTCCATTTTGTAAAATGAAATTGCGAGTTATGTTTTACCTCTTGCTTATTATTTTTAATCTAGTTAGCCTTTATTTCATCGTAGAACTTTTGAGCTATGATGAAATAGTGGGTTACCTTATCGACGGAGGAAAAAAGACTGATAGCCCCAGAAATTGGGCCTATTTGTTTTTTATACCTTCCATATCAAATTATATTTTTTCGCATTAATACTTATTGATTTTTTTTCAAGGATAAAATATAAAAGCACAGACTTAAAGATAATTGTACTCTTTTTGAACAATCATAAACATGATAAAGGATATCATAAATTTCGAACTTAAGGATGCTCCTATCAAAGGATTAAACATTCATGTCATCAAAAAGTATGTTATCAAGACAACTCCTAATGAGACATTTATTGTCAATAATTTTTCTATTTTACTTATAAAGTCAGGCAAGTTTAAAATTCAATTAAAAGAAACTACCCAGGATTTATCAACTCAGGATTTAGTCTTGATTCCTAAAAATTCTTTTTGCACCTTACTTGAAGTGAAAGATAAATTGCAACTTTATTTAATCTCTTTTACATCGGAATTTGCGTTTCAAAACTGTTTTAAAAAGGAGCTGGTTGACGCATTTTATTTTTTTATGGCAAAATCTTCTTTAAAAATTAAAGTTGATGAAAAAGACTTTTTAGTATTATCACTTATTTATAAGCTTATTTATTTTGTAAATAGAGATAAAATTCATGGTTTAGAAAGGGAATTGCAATGTATCTGCTTTAATTTATTTCTATATGAATTGAGATTGATTTACGCTAAATATAGTACTGAGGCTTCATTAAACTTCGGCAGAAAAGAAAGTTTGCTAATTCAATTTTTGACCATATTATCGATTCACTGTAAAAAACAGCATAGTGTCCAGTTTTATGCTGGGGCTCTTTTTGTTACCTCCGGTCATTTAAATAAAATAGTGAAGCAAGTAAGCGGTAGAACAGTAAAAATATTAATAGCGGAAGCTATCCTTGCAGAAGCTAAAAATCTGCTTGAAAATTCACACCTGACAATTGTTTTAATAGCTGAAGAGTTAGAGTTCAGCAATGCCTCCAGTTTTAGTGTTTTTTTTAAGAAACATACCTCTTTCACTCCATCTGAATATCGTTCGAATACTATCGAGAGGTTTAGAAGTCGCTAGTTTTCGTTGCATTTAATGTAAATAAAAACAGTAGCATTATGAATAAAATATATCCTTTAGAATGGTTAGATTCTTTAATACTGCAAACCTTTAATCCAAGAAAGCTAAATATAAATTCTGTATCAGAGAGCGATTTGACTCATATATCGGAAAATATTTCAAAAGAAACACAAAAGATCCAAATTCAACTCAAAAATGAGGTATTCTCTTTACAAAAGAAAAGACAGATACGGCTTTTGGTTAGAAAGTATCATTCTACTCTTATTTATCTTCTGGATAATGTAATAGAAAATCGAAAAAGTGATGTTTTTCAAGCTGCGAATATGTCAAATATCATTGATAGGATAATCAATAGCTTGGACGAGCTGCTTTTATTTGTGGAAACGCGTTTCGCCAATTATTTGAGTCTTGACGAGCGGTTACCAATTACTTACCTTATGGTTTCGAGAAATGAAATGGAAATAAAATTGGATAAACTAAAAACAAAAAAAATCAGCAATGAGACTCATCGGGAACTGATGGGAATTGTACTTGCAGTTCTTTACAAATTAGTAAAATCAGATAGAGGTTATAAAGTCACTTACAGGCAAATTCTCTACCTGAAAGAGTTATTGAAAAGCATGGATGGTTTTGACGAATCCGAAAACAGTTCAAGCATTTATTCTTCATTTGATATACTGCTCATAGATTTGAATTTCAATTGTATAGACTATGTCAATTACTTGATTAGTAGAATTGCTGGGGATTTAAGTAGCCTGGCAACTGCCATCGAAAAATTAAGGAAAATTTTATTGTATTTTAAGGAGTTTAGCCAACTGTATTCGAATGAGAAAATTATGTTTGAGCCCAGCCAACAGAATATAAAAAACATACTCGACAATTGGTTTAAGCATGAAATTAACTATATAGAAAAGGGATTGGGATTTTCTCCTGAATCCAAAATCGACTCTTCAATAAAATCCATTGAAGGAACATCAGTTGGAGAGAACAAAGTTGAATGTATGTTATCCATCGATCAAATGGGACTGATTTTAAGAGCAACGGATGAGTCAAGAATTTTGAAAGCAAAGTCGATGAGTCTGGTCTTTAAAACTATTGTTCCTCATCTTTCAACACCTTTTAAAAAAGATTTATCCTATCAGTCGGTAAGGAGTAAATCCTATAATGCTGAAGAAAGAGACAAAGAGATTGCTATTCAAACTTTGGAAAAAATCATAAAAAAGATTAAAACATACTAGTCAGATTGCTTTTGAATTAAAACTAAATCGGTCGTAAATCATTGTTATTTAGTGATAAAAGGGAGGGTACAAAAGGGTACAGGAAAAAGTTGTACTTGTAGGCAAGGGTTTCTAATTGTTCCTTTGACTTATAAAATAAATCATTACACATCTTTAAATGATTTACAGAGAGCATAAAAGGAAGTTGAACAATTAATAGAGAGGCTATGTTTACAAATATTACTTGGAGCAATTATAGTATTGCAATTGGGTTATTGTTATTGATTTGGTATTCGTTTTTAGGGTTCCGATTTTATTATCAGGAATTGAAAGAGATTGTTGCAGGAAAACGAAAGATACAATTCCCCGTGTTAGGGGGAAATAAGATTAGGCAAACTCGCTTTGAATCAAGTGACATGACTAATTCAAAGTCTGAACTTTCTTGTTCTGAATCGTTCAACACTGTAGAAGATACAGAACAATTATCAAGTCTTCTCATAAATGCCATAAAGGAAGGTGTTGAAAGAAATTTTTCAAAAGAAGAGGTTCGAATTTACTTAAAACTAATTCTTAATGATTATCCCTCTGTCAAGGAATCTTCTTATCGTTCAACAATAAATGAGCTCATGGTCTCAGAATGTGAAAAACACCCACAGATGATTTTAACTTATGCCGAGCTGGATGGTTTGTGGGATGAGACCATTTAATAGTATGAAGTGGAGAAATGACCCCTGTTCACTCTGGTGCGGTAGGGCTTGATGTGACAGGAAATAGAGTTTGTAACAGCGGTATTTCTCTGCTTTTTATTAGTAATAAAAAACAAAAATTAAAATATTAGATTATGAAAAAACGTGAGTGGGAATTGAAGAGGTTAGGACTTGAAAAGGTAGGATGTATTGTAGCTCTAGTGCTGATATTGGTTTGCTGTTTTCAGGGTTATTCGCAGGATGGAGTCGCAGGGATTAACGAAGCCAATCAAAGGGTACGAAGTTACTTTGATGCTGGGACTGAACTGATGTATGCGGTAGGAGCTATACTAGGGTTAATTGGGGCAGTAAAGGTTTATCAGAAGTGGAATGCAGGAGATCCAGACACAGGAAAAGTTGCAGCGGCCTGGTTTGGAAGTTGTATTTTTTTAGTTGTGGTGGCGACAGTAATCAAATCATTCTTTGGAGTTTAGAACAATTAAGAAATATGATCATTCAAAAATTGAAGCAAATATTTAAGAAAACAGTATGAGTAATAGTGTCTATCAAATCAATAAAGGTATTAATCAAAGCATTGAATTCAAAGGTCTTAAAGCGCAATATATATGGTATTTAGGTGGTGGAGTAGTTGTTCTGATGATTCTTTTTGCAATTATGTATATTATTGGCTTGCCCTCAATTATCTGTATTGGAATCATAGGAGTGTCAGGAACTCTATTGGTTGTAAAAATTTACAAAATGAGTAATCAATATGGTGAATATGGTTTGATGAAGGCATTAGCTAAAAAGCAAATACCAAAAAATATTAAAGTGTATAGCAGGCGAGTTTTTATGAAGTGATAGCTTTTGGAACAGTAATGGTAAAAAATGGAGAGCAATGGAAAAGAGGATGGAGGATGTTTTACCGATTATGGATGTGCAACACGATTGCATTTTGTCTAAACAGGGAGATGTAACTGTAGTATTTAAAGTGGACCTTCCTGAGATCTTTACTTTATCAGATCAGGAATATGAAGCTTTTCATCAGTCATGGGTTAAGGCTATAAAAGTGCTCCCTAAGTTTTGTGTATTTCATAAACAAGATTGGTTTATTGAAAGTAAGTACCAGCCTGACTTTGAGAGTGATGATAGTAGTTTTTTAACAAGAAGCAGTGAGCGTTTTTTTAACGAACGGCCATTTTTGGATCATTCCTGTTATATTATGCTTACCAAGAAACCGTTAGGAAGGAAAAATTCCAGTTCTATGTTTTCCAGTTTGATAAGAAACTCCTTGGTTCCCGATGAAACCTTACAACCGCAATTACTTCAAGATTTTCTTGATTGTGTCGGTCAATTTAAACGGATTATGGATGACAGCGGGTTTGTAAAACTCACACGTCTAGGCGATAATGCCCTACGCAGTCAAAGTCGCAAATTGGGCCTTATAGAGCAGTACTGTTTTTTATCAGACAGGGAAAGTTCCTTTGTTTTTGGTGATGTAAGATTTGATGATGGATTGCAGGTCGGGGATAAACATTGTCAATTATTTACTTTGGGTGATGCGGCCGACCTTCCTGCTTTATGCGGTTCCAGAATTAATTATGACCGGTATTCTACAGATAAAACAAAGTTCAGTATCGGCTTTGCTTCAACTTTGGGTCAACTGCTTTCGTGCAATCATATTTACAATCAATACGTATTTATTGAAGACGCACAAAAAACAATCCAGAAATTGGAAAGTAAAAGACTTCGTCTACAATCCTTATCGGCTTATAGTCGTGAGAATCTCATTGCCCGAGATGCTACGAATGATTTTTTAAATGAAGCAATTTCACAACAGCGATTGCCTGTAAAAGCACATTTTAATGTATTGGCGTGGACTGAAGAAAAAGAAGTTTTGAAGGATATTAAGAACAAGGTATCGTCGGCATTAGCTCAAATGGATGCTGCAGCTAAACAAGAAACGATAGGAGCTGCACAGATTTATTGGGCTGGAATGCCAGGGAATGAAGCTGACTTTCCTATGAACGATACTTTTGACACTTTTACTGAACAAGCAGTCTGTTTTTTAAATATGGAAACAGGGTATCGTTCTTCTCTCAGTCCTATTGGGATTCGATTGGGAGATCGGCTTACCGGGAAACCGGTTCATGTCGATATTAGTGATGAACCCGTAAAAAGGGGAATTTGCACCAACCGTAATAAGTTTATACTGGGGCCATCGGGTAGTGGGAAATCATTTTTCACCAATCACATGGTAAGGAGTTATTATGAGCAGGGAACACATATTGTGTTGGTCGATGTTGGTCACAGCTACAAAGGATTATGCGATATGGTCGGGGGGTATTACTTTACGTATGATGAAAAGAATCCAATTCGATTCAATCCGTTTTACATTGGAGAGGGTGACAGTCTGGATACAGAGAAAAAAGAAAGCATTAAGACACTATTGTTAGCATTATGGAAAAAAGACAATGAGACTTTTAATCGGAGTGAATATGTCGCTTTGTCGAATTCTTTGCAACTCTACTATGAGAAGTTAGAAGCCAACCCAAATCTTTTTCCATGTTTTAATAGTTTTTACGAATTTTTGAAAGATGATTTTGTACCGATTTTAGAAACGGATAAGGTGAAGGAGAAAGATTTTGACGTCAATAATTTTCTCTATGTTCTACGGCCTTATTACAAGGGAGGTGAATTTGATTATTTGCTAAATGCAACTGAAAACTTAGAACTGTTAACAGAGCGATTCATCGTATTTGAGCTGGATAATATCAAAGACCACCCGATACTTTTTCCAGTGGTAACGATTATCATCATGGAAGTTTTTATTAGCAAAATGCGCAAATTAAAGGGTGTCAGGAAAATGATTTTGATTGAAGAAGCCTGGAAAGCTATTGCCAAGGAAGGTATGGCTGAGTATATCAAATACCTATTTAAAACAGTTAGAAAGTTCTTTGGAGAAGCTATCGTGGTAACACAGGAAGTGGAAGATATTATTTCCTCGCCTGTAGTCAAGCAGGCTATCATCAACAATAGCGACTGCAAGATATTGCTGGATCAGAGTAAATACCAAAATAAGTTTGATCAGATTCAAGAATTATTAGGATTAACGGAAAAGGAAAAAGCGCTGGTACTTTCTGTTAATAAAGCAAATGATCCTGATAAAAAGTATAAAGAGGTGTTTATTTCATTAGGGGGGATGTCATCCAAGGTGTATCGAACAGAAGTTTCTTTGGAAGAGTATTTAGCATATACAACGGAGGAAACAGAAAAAGTAAAGGTTCAAGCCTATGCCAAAAGGTTTGGTGGTGATATAAAAAAAGCTATTGCAGCATTGGCTTTTGACTTACGGGAGCAAGGATGAGAACCACAATTAAATAAGGGTTACCAAAATTTTTGAGAGACAGAATTTAAATGAAAAGGAAAAATGAAAACAAAGACAAAAATAGTAAGCTGTGTGTTGTGCTTGTTTCTTATCAGTACTCCGGTCAGGCCGGCAGAAAGCACAATGGCATTTCCAATTGTGGAGATTGTGAGAGCGGCATTAATTGCTGCGATAAAGGCAGTTGATCTTCGAATACAGCGATTGCAAAACAAAACCATTTGGTTGCAAAATGCGCAGAAGAAAATCGAGAATATATTATCGAAAGTAAAATTGGATGAGATTTCAAAATGGACCCAGAAACAGCGTGATCTCTATAAAGAGTATTATCAGGAGCTGATGAAAGTAAAGTCAATTATCACTTATTATCAGCGGATCAAAGAGATAACACAAAAACAAACCCGGCTGGTTGAAGAATACGAAAGAGCCTGGCGCTTATTTCAGCAGGACCGTCATTTTAGTGTTGAAGAATTGGAATATATGCAAAGAGTATATTCCGGTATTTTGGAAGAAAGTGTAAAGAATATGGATCAAATCTTCCTAATACTGGATTCATTTACGACACAAATGAGTGATCTAAAAAGGCTTGAAATTATTAATGCTGCTGCAGATCAAATTGATTCCAATTATGATGACCTGACACTTTTTAATAAACAGAATATACTTCTGAGTTTGCAAAGGGCTAAAAACAGTAATGATATTAACGCTGTCAAGAAGTTTTACGGAATTCTATAAAAAGAGATCAAAATGAAAAAGATAATTGGATTGTTGCTTATTGCCTGTTTTATTCCTGAAGGGTTACAGGCACAAGATAATCAGCAAAAGGAGTTGTTATTGCAAATTGCAGCGCTTAAAGTGTATATAGATTATGCTCAAAAGGGTTACAGTGCGGTAAAAAAAGGCCTTCATTTTATTGGTGATGTCAAGAAGGGGGAACTTAACTTACATGAGGATTACTTTTCTTCTTTGACGAAAGTTAATCCAAAGATTAAAAACTATGTAAAAATTGCGGAGATCATTTCCATGCAAATTAAAATTATAAAAGATTATAAAAGGACTTTGAAGCAACTGCATAATGATGATTTATTCCATGGGGATGAGCTGGACTATATTCAGCGGTCTTTTGATCGGTTGCTTACTAATTGTAACGCCACTTTAAATGAACTCCTTGAGGTCACTACTGATGCAAGTCTTGAAATGAAGGATGATCAAAGAATCGAACGTATTGATGGCCTGCATCAGACTATGATGGATGATTATTTGTTCTGTCAAAGTTTTTGCAATCAAACGAAGAAACTGTCTTTGTCAAAAGCTAAAGAAAATAATGATGTGAACTGGGGTCGTGTTTTGCGTGGCCTGTAAAACAATACGTTATGAAAAGGGTAAAAATACTGGTCGTACTGCTTATGGTGTTATTAATCCCAAATAAGTCGGTTGCGCAATATCAGGAAATGCAGCAATTGTTATTGAATATTGAGAAGCTCGGTCAGTTCAGAGAGATTTTAAAGGATATGAAAAAGGGCTATGAAATCTTAACTGGAGGTTACAAGGCAGTTAAAGATATGTCACAGGGCAATTTTACTTTGCATAAAACATTTCTGGATGCATTGATGCAAGTTAGTCCTGTTGTAAAAAATTATAAACGAGTGGGGGATATAATCAATTATCAAATTCTTTTGATAAAAGAGAGTAAAATTGCTTTTAGGCGGTTTGCCAATAGTAAAAGTTTTACGGAAAAAGAAATCACCTACTTTGAAAAGGTCTATGAGAATTTATTCAAAGAAAGTCTCAGGAATTTAGATGAGTTAACTACCGTAGTAACTGCCGATAAACTAAGAATGTCTGATGATGAGCGTTTGGAAGTTATCGACGCCATTTATTTGGAAATGCAGGACAAGTTGATGTTCTTAAGAAACTTTAATGCTTCCAACAATGTACTGGCTCTCCAACGAGCCAAAGAACATAACGATATAAATTCCCTACGTGGTATTTATGAAATAGAAAACTAATAATCCAAGCTATGCTACAATTGAATAGAACGGTTGCTTTTGTGACCGCAGGCTTGCTATTGCCTTATATTAGTCATGCACAGGGTGTCGGTGATGAGATGAATAGTCTTCATATGATATTGGATCAACTCTATGATGAGATGATGCCATTATGTAATAATTTATTGGGTGTAGGCCAGGGAATTGCCGGTTTTGCAACGATTTGGTACATCGCTGCCCGAGTGTGGCGGCATATTGCCAATGCAGAACCAGTTGACTTTTATCCACTATTTCGTCCTTTCGTTATTGGCTTTTGCATCATGATTTTTCCTTCGGTGCTTTACATGATCAACGGAGTGATGAAACCTACTGTAACGGCAACAGCTGCTATGGTTGAAGGTTCTAATAAGGCTATTGGCGTACTGTTGCAAAAAAAAGAGGAGGCTATAAAAAGTACCAATGCCTGGCAAATGTATATCGGAGAGTCTGGAGATGGTAATCAAGACAGATGGTATAAATATACTCATGACAATGCAGATCCTAAGGAAGAAGGTATGTTAGAAGGTGTAGGTAACGATATCAAATTTGCCATGTCCAAAGCCTCTTATAATTTTCGGAATTCTGTTAAAGAATGGATGAGTGAGGTTTTAAGGGTTCTTTTTGAAGCAGCATCATTGTGCATTGACACCTTAAGAACTTTTCAGCTGGTAGTGCTTTCAGTTTTGGGACCGCTTGTTTTTGGAATTGCAGTTTTCGACGGATTTCAACATACACTGACTGTCTGGCTGGCAAGATACATTAACATCTATTTATGGTTGCCCGTGGCCAATATTTTTGGAAGCATCATCGGTAAAATACAGGAGAAGATGCTGGAGATTGATATCGCGCAAGTTAATAATTATGGAGATACATTTTTCAGCAGGACAGACATGGCGTATCTCATTTTTATGATCATTGGTATTGTCGGTTATTTTACGGTTCCATCAGTGGCTAACTACATCGTTCATGCAGGGGGTGGTGGTGCTTTAGTTCAGAAAGTGACCAGTGTTTTCGGAGGTTCTACCACTTCCGTAATCAACAGGACTAGCCAGGGAGCAGGAATGGTGCTTGATGCAATGGGAAGTACTGCAGGGAAAGTGTCACAGAGCATGTCTTCTTCCGCACAGACTTCCCCTTATTTTGAAGAAAAAGGGAGCTATATGAGCGATAGACTTAAAGGGAATTCTAAATAATCTAAAAACACAGGAAGCATGTTTACCAAAATGAAAAACATAGATACGGCATTCCATTATGTAAGAGGATTTACAATGTTGGTTATTGTCGGTTGCATAATAATTTGTTGCTATACGCTATACAGCAGCTTCATGACGGTTACCGAGATGCAGGACAGGGTTTATATTTTGGCCAATGGGAAAGTATTAGAAGCTTATTCCTCTGATCGAAAAGACAATATCCCTGTTGAGGCCAGAGATCATGTGAAGACTTTTCACAGATTCTTTTTTAGCCTTGATCCGGATGATAAGGTAATAAGGGATAATGTTACCAAAGCTCTGTATTTGGCTGATGACAGTGCCAAAAGAATATATGATGATCTAAAGGAAAACGGTTACTATGCAGGTATAATTTCTGGGAATATCAGTCAGACTATAACTGTAGACAGCATCAATATCGATATTAATGAATATCCGTATCGTTTTAAATGTTATGCTAAACAGAAAATTATCCGTACAACCAGTATTTTAAATCGAAACCTTATCACCGAAGGTACTTTACGTAATGTATCAAGAAGTGATAATAATCCCCATGGATTTTTAATAGAGCGATGGAATACAATCGCGAACCAAGATTTAAATGTTGAAAACAGAAATTAGAAAAGTGATGTGGTCTTTAATTAAAAAGTACAAAACTAAATCTGCTGCTACAGCTGAAGCTAGGCACAACGATTTTTTTAAAACCACTAGGTTATGGCTATTTATCGAAGATAAGTGGGCTAAAAAGATGAGTTCAATAACATCAAGGCTATCTGAGAGTATGTTGATTTGTCTATTGGCTTTATTTGTAGTCCTGGCAGGTGGTGCCTGCTTCTATAGTATTTCTAAAAGCTTTTCAAATGCAACTTCCTTGGATATAAAAATCATACGCATAACTAAACCAGTTGATGCTTTTGAGAAATCCTTTGGGACTATTGGTAGTCCGCCGCCAAGTTCCAGAAATGAATTTAAAAGAGTTATTGATTTTAAGATGTATTTAGACAGTCTTGGAAGGAGCCCTGCTGGCAAAACCTTATATGATAGTATTGATAAGTGCCGACCAGGTCTGATGGATAGTCTCATTTTTATTGAAAATTATTATAAATCAAATTTTAAATATTAAACCTATGGAACAAAAAACATTATCATTAAGAGAAGTAAAGCATCGCAAAATGCTTTTGGTTTTACCAGTGTTGACTTTACCGTTTATCACTCTTTTATTTTGGACGCTTGGAGGTGGTCAGATGAGTATTGCCAGTACTAAACCCGAAGAAATAAGAGGTTTTAATTTTGGTCTTCCGGAACCTAAATTTAAAGTGGATTCTGATTTAGATAAAATGAGTTACTATGATGAGGCCGCGCTTGATTCTATAAAACTTCACGAACAAATCAGAAATGATCCCAATTATCCAGGAGAAACATATTCGAACGATTTGGGTTTAACAGAGAATGATGGAGTACCTGAACCTAAAAATAGTGGGAAGAGCAGAAACGTTTTGAATACCAATTCGTTTAAGGACCCCAATGAAGAGAAGGTCTACCAAAAATTGCGAGCTCTTCAAAAAGCAATTAGTCAACCTCCGGATGCCAATGAACAAGAGCAGGATTTAAGTGAATTTGAGAGACCGGAGACCTCAAATATGGTATCAGATGATGTGAGAAGTTTGGAACAAATGATGTCAACAATGAATCAACCCCAAGAGCCAGATCCTGAGCTCAAACAGTTGGGGGGCATGTTGGAGAATATATTAGATATACAGCATCCTGCACGTGTTGAAGAAAAATTAAGAAAATCTTCTGTAAATCAAAAAGACAAGGAGTTTTCAGTAGATAAAGAAATGAACGGAGATCATGTCACTTTACTGCAAGTATCTAATCAAACTTATCGGAGCAATCAGGGGGCGCCTAAAAAACAGAATTCCTTTTTTTCTTTGGATGAAAATTCAACCGAGGACCAATTAGAAAATGCAATTAAAGCTGTTGTGCACCAAACGCAAACTATAGTTGATGGTGCCACTATAAAACTCCGATTGTCCGATGATATTTTTATAAATGGGATCCAAATTCCAAAGAATAGTTTCCTTTTTGGAATTGCTTCTTTAAAAGGAGAAAGGCTGGTTGTTAAAATAAGCAACCTAACATATAGAAACTCCATTTTCCCAATAAGCCTTTCTCTTTATGACATGGATGGAATTGCGGGTATATATATTCCGGGAGCCATTGATAGAGATGTTGCAAAGGCTTCGGCAGATCGCTCTATACAGACATTAGGAGTTGCGAGTCTCAGTGATTCATGGGGAGCGCAGGCTGCGGGAATGGGTATCGAAGCGGCTAAAAGCCTTTTGAGTAAGAAAGTCAAATTAGTTAAAGTAGTGGTAAAAGCTGGATATCAGGTATTACTTTATGATGAGAAACAAAGGAATTTGAAATAACTCTAAAAATATAAAAGATGAAAAATTATAATTCATGGATCGTGGTAGGTGTTCTTTTGATTGCATTTTCAGGATTAGCGCAGGTAATGACTAAAGGTTTAAATCTGTCTACAATTGAATCTAGTGATTTACAAATTGGCTATTCGAAAACAACCAGTATTGTATTTCCGTATGCTATTAAAAGTGTGGACAAAGGAAGTCAGGACGTTTTGGTTCAAAAAGCCAAAGGGGTTGAAAATATTCTATTAGTAAAGGCTGGACAACCAAATTTTACAGAAACGAATCTCACTGTCGTTACAGCAGATGGGAGACTCTATAGTTATATTCTCAATTATGAGGAACATTGCCCAGTTTTGAATGTGGTCGCAGTTAAGACAACAGGTTTGGATCATGAGGCACTTTTTGCCGCTGAAAATGAAAACCAGAGAGAATTAGAGCAATATGCTTCATTGGCTCTTTCGAAGAAAATAAAAATCAAGGGGTTAAAAGAAAACAGATTTCATATCAAACTTCAAGTCAATGGAATATTCATTCATAAAGATGTGATGTATTTCAGATTATTACTGGGCAATAGATCTAGAATTAATTATGACATTGATCAGCTGCGTTTTTTTATCCGAGATCAAAAGAAATCTAAACGGGCAGCTTCGCAAGAAATTGAAATTTTACCATTGTCTTCGACTTCCAATGTTCATACAGTACCGGACGAGTCAGAGGTTAGTGTGGTATTTGCTTTGCCCAAATTTACCATCCCTGAGAAAAAATATTTTACTATTCAGCTCATTGAAAAAAGAGGAGGGAGATACCTGGAAATTGATGTAAAAAATAGGGAGCTTGGCCGTTTAATGCTTCTAACGAGTTTATAAAACAAGTATAAATTTAAAATTGAATATTATGAATCAGAAAAATTTCGAATACTTAAAAGACCAAATTAAATTCACTGGATTTGGTGAGGGAATGGAAAATGCATTAAAGGAGAAATTGGAAAAAGGAGATACAGAATTTACATTGAACCATAATATGAAATATGGTAATGATTTTGTGTCTGCAACCTTGAACTTTAAGAAGTCCGATCAGAATGATATGTATTTCTTCAATTCCTATAAAGTAAGCCTTGAGAAAGACCAATCTAAGATAGCATTGGAGCAAACTTTTTACATCAATAAAGATAATAATATTACTGCAAAGGAAGCTTATAACTTAATGGAAGGTAGAGCAGTAAATAAAGATCTTAAAAATAAAGAGGGAGAACTTTATAATGCCTGGGTTAAAATGGATTTCAAAGAAGCGGATGAGAAAGGTAATTTTAAGTTGAATCATTACCATCAAAACTATGGTTATGACCTAGAAGGCAGTTTGGGAAAACATCCAATAAAAGAATTGGAAAATGCGCAGCAAAAAGACGATCTGGTTAATTCACTCAAAAAAGGAAATGTGCAATCTGTAACTTTTATGATAAACGGAGCAGAGAAAAAGCAATTTATTGAAGCTAATCCTCATTTTAAAACGATTAATGTTTACGACGGGAGTATGCAGAGAGTCAATAATCGTGAGAATAAGGACCAAAAGCAAAATGAATCGGAAGGGAAATCCGCCGGCAAAGAGGCTAAGCAAAAACAGGAGAGTGATAGTGAAGGTTCGGAACCTATAGACAAGGGGAAGATAAAGAGAAAAAAGCAATCAAATACCATATAATTATCGTGGATACTTTAAAACCCTTATCAGATTTCTTTTTAGCCATTGAGAAAGATTTTCGTATTAATACGACACATATTGCCATATATGCTGCCTTACTTCAATATCGAACAGTTAAGGGTTTTATTAATCCTATACAGGTTTTTAGACGGGAAGTTACTCCTATAGCTAAGATTTCATCTCCATATACCTATCATAAGTGCATCCAGGAATTAAGTGATTATGGTTATATAAAGTATATACCATCATTTAAAAAAACGCAAGGTAGTAGAGTATATTTCCCCGATTTAGAATGTTCGAATAGGAATATTAACAATTAGTAAAGCCCGATATCGGGCTTTTACTATTTTAAACAGTTTTTAGTTATGAAAAATGATGATGAAAAAGAGACCAAAAATGATGAAATAATTTTGAAAACTTTTGAAAATATTGAAGAGGTTAAAGAACGAAAATTAGTAAATTTAATTATTGAAATAATTGTAATATCTACATTAAGAGAATACTATGAAAAGAGCGATACGATATTTAAGATTCAGTCAACTGGGGCAGAGCAACGGATCAATTGAAAGACAGGAATTATATACTGATCAGTGGATAAAATCAAACAATGTTGAACTTGTAGATACTTTTATAGATAGGGGAAAAAGTGCAAAAACTTTTGATCGCCCCGACTTTATAAAACTACAGGAATTTATAGCTAAGCATTTTAAATATGTAGATTATCTTTTAGTGGATCAATTAGATCGATTTAGCAGAAATGCCGGTGAAGCGATGAGTATGGTCAAAACTTTACAAAGAAAATATGGAATTCAAGTAGTTAGTGTTACTGAAGGAATAATCTTTGACTATGAAACGCCAGGTAGTTTCTTCAGGGCAGGGTTGCAGTTATTACTGGCCGAGGAAGATAATATCAATAGAAGTATAAAGATAAGAGGGGGGATGTATACAGCTCGAGCTAAAGAAGGTCGTTTTATTCATAATTCACCTCCTTACGGATATCGAAAAGAGGGAGAAAGAAAAGAACGTTGTCTTGTGGTTGAGGAGTCAGAAGCCAAAATTGTAAGGTTTATTTTTGATACTTTTTTGCGAGGCGTACCGTCTTACATGATTAAGAAAAAAGTCTATGAGTTGGGTTTTGACAGAAGGGGTAATTCTTCTATTGAAAGGATACTTACGTGTCCAGTTTATGCAGGATTGTTAAAGGTTGAACCTTACAAGGAGCATCCAGGAGGTCTTTTTCCTGGAATTCATGAACCTATTGTTGATATAACTACTTGGCAAATGGTTCAAAGTAAGATGAAAAAACCGAGTAAAATAAGATCAATTATTGATGATGAGATTCCTTTACGAGGCTTGTTAAAATGTCATTGCGGTAATCTATTAACCGGAGCTCCATCACGAGGTAAATCGGGAAAATATTTTTATTATTATAAATGCAGATGTCCTAAACATAATAATATCAGTGCTCTAAAAGCACATGATCAGTTTTCAATGATATGTGAATTAATGAGCCTTCCGGAGCGATCAGTTAAGGATATTAGGGATGGCTGTAATATTTCTCTGGAAGCAGAAGTAAAATCCAATAAGAAAAAGGCATTGGAGAAGAAACATGAGTTAGAAGAAATTGAGCAAAAACTTTTTATGTTGGAAGAAAAATGGATTAATAATGAGATAACGAGAGAAACATATGATAGATGGTATTCAACCTATAACTTTAGTACATTAAGCTTGAAAAGTGCGATAGAGCGTTTAAACGAGAATGTTGGTGAAGTTTTTGAAATTTTACAGAAAAATTTAGAACTTTTAACAGATATGTCTCATGTTTATAACAATGCTAATACGCTAAAGAAAAGAGAATTTGTAAATATGGTGTTCGACACTAACTTATACTATGAAAATGGTATCTATCGAACACCTACAATGATGAAAGTATTTTCTGGTAACTCACTGGTAATGAAGGAGAAAGGGGTATTGATTTACGAAAAAAAACGGGATGATTTAACAATCATCCCGTCCAGTGGAATCGCCGGGAATCGAACCCGGGTCCAAACAAGCAACTAAAGAGCTTTCTACACGCTTATTTCCTGAATAGATTTTCGACTCTGAGTTAGGTCAGAAACAACCACTCTTTGCTTAGCTTCTTTAGTTTCGAAATCCACCCGAAGCTTGTGGAAATCTAGGTTTAAATTTACGATTCACCTTAATCGACCGCTATAAACCAAAGCTTTCGAGATGAATCCTGCTTTCCTACCTGGTAGGACGAGGCTAATCTTACTATAATTCAGATTATGCAGCAAGAGCGTAGTTTCCTTCGCCGTGTAAAATGTTTGAGACCTTTTATTTACGAGAATTGTCCCAGTTCTCGACGTGCTTACTTTTCAATTCGACTTGCTGTCAAAACCAGTCGACCCCAATTTGTTTTTACAATACTCAAAAACTGTTCCAATATTGAGTCTGCAAAGATACTCCTTTTTTTGTTCTATTTTCCTGTCAAAAAAATAAATTTGATTCAGGAACCCTGACACTATTCATCGTCCCCTTCAAATGGATAGTCCCCAAATAACTTAGATAATTTACGAACACTGTAAGTTTGTCTGGTAAATTTATTGGATAAGGCGATAATGGTTACTTTGTCTTTTGGCAGTGTTATATAAGATGATGTATAGCCGTGCCACCAACCATTGTGAAAATAAAAATTTTGTCCGGTTTCCCAATTTATCATACGGATGCCAAGGCCATAATTTTTAGTCCCTTTGCGTTCGTTGCTATAGGGTTTATAAACCTGACTTAATAATTTTGGTTCTAAAAAGTCCGGCCTGTTTCGGGCTCTGTCAAATTTTAATAAATCCCTTGGCGTAGAAAAGATATTTTTATCTCCGTAAACTGCATCTAAATAATCTTTGCCAATTTCAACTTTGTTGGCTTTATAGGAGGGAGCAATTTTATCTTTATCTTTTTCATAATCAAATACGAAAGTATTTTTCATACCCAAAGGTTTGAAAATAATTTGATTCATAGCCTCTTTGTAAGGAAGCTTTGTTACTTTTTCTATTACTAATGCCAACATGGCATAATTGGTATTGCAATAGGCAAATCGGGTATCTGTGATTGATTCCAATCCAATGTTTTTTGTGGCCATAATGGTCAAAATGTCCTGATTGGTAAGTATGTTGTGTCTATCCCAAATGTTTTTATCACGATCTGTAAAATAGGCATAATTACGCATACCACTTCTATGGTTAAGTAAGGTCCTTATTGTAACATCACGAAACGGAAACTCTTTAAGAATGGTGTTTACTTTTTGATCTAAATCAAGTCTTTTGGCATTTACCAGTTTTAAAACAGCTGTTGCCGTAAGCACTTTGCTAACCGATGCAATATGTATAGGAGTGGTACTGGTGATAGGATCTTTTTTACTTAAGTTCGCATATCCCTCGTATTTTTCGTAAATAATTTGACCGTTTTTTGCAACAAGAAAGCTGCCATTAGCACTGTTTCTTGGCCAATTTTTTTTGTAAAAAGAGTCTATTTTCGCGCGGGTAATTTTGATATAGCTAGCGGAAAGTTTCGGCTCATTAACCAAAGGTTTCATTTTTGGCAGCACATTTTTTGGGAGCTGTGCATCGGTTAATTCGACCTTTTTTTTCTCTTTTTCACAAGAACTCAAAACCAAAAACAGTAGGAGTATTTGTAGTATATTTGCGTTTTTTATAAAATTCATTTTACTGGAGCTTGAAAGGCAAATATATATAATCATTCTATTTTGAACCGTTATTTTTTTTCTAAATTCTAGCGTTTTTTTTTCAAGGCTATTCTGATGTTTTTTGATATTTCATTGGTCATCAGTCTAAAGTACTTTTTATAGATTAAAATTTTCAAGAAACATAAATCAAATTAGATAAAATTGTTATATTTGTAACAAAATAATTGTATTTAGTTATATTAATTAAAGTAAAAATAGTCAAAAATGAAATTCGGAATACTAAAAGAAAGAAAAAATCCACCAGACAGAAGAGTCGTTTTTTCGCCTAGTGAATTATCTAAAATAAAGCAGCTGTATCATGATTGTAGTGTAAAAGTGGAAAGTTCTGATATTCGAATTTTTACAGACAGTGAATACAAAGATTTGGGTATTGAAGTTACTAATGATGTTTCTGATTGTGATGTTTTATTTGGTGTAAAAGAAGTTCCAGTAGCTGATTTGATTCCTAATAAAGCCTATTTCTTTTTTTCACATACGATAAAAAAGCAACCCTATAATAGAAAATTATTACAAGCAATTCTTGAAAAGAATATTGACTTATATGATCATGAGACGATTGTTGAT
Organism: Flavobacterium maritimum; assembly: GCF_040049085.1. Lineage (NCBI taxonomy): Bacteria > Pseudomonadati > Bacteroidota > Flavobacteriia > Flavobacteriales > Flavobacteriaceae > Flavobacterium > Flavobacterium maritimum. The sequence continues at coordinate 162,503 of NZ_JBDLZY010000002.1, read as the reverse complement.
GCTCACAACAGAAGGTTAATTGGTTTTGGAAAATATGCTGGAATTGTAGGCACTTATAATGGTATTCGTGCTTTCGGAATAAAATTCGAATTATTTAAACTTCCAAAAGCAGAAACTCTTTCTGGAAAAGAGGCATTAATTTCACATTTGAAACGATTGGTGTTGCCTCCCTTGAAGTTCGTAATTACAGGAACGGGTAAAGTAGGAAATGGGGCAAAAGAAATATTGGATGCCATGAAGATTAAAGAAGTTTCTGTTGAGAATTATTTAACAAAAACATATACGCAACCCGTTTATACTCAACTTGATGTGTTGGAATACAATAAACGTAAAGATGGGAAAGTATTGCATTTCAATGATTTTTTTCAAAATCCCCAAGAGTATGTTTCCGATTTTGAACGTTTTACAAAAGTTTCGGATATATATATAACAGGACATTTTCACGCTAATGAAGCTCCAGCGATTTTGACCCGCGAAATGCTTATGGCAAAGGATTGTAAAATTAAAGTAGTTGCTGATATCTCTTGTGATGTTAATGGACCTATTGCATGTACACTTAGATCTTCTACTATTGCGGAACCGCTTTATGGGTATTTACCAAGTGAAAATAAAGAGGTCGATGTATTTCATCCTGCTGCCGTAGTTGTGATGGCGGTTGATAATTTGCCTTGCGAATTACCGAAAGACGCTAGTGAAGGTTTTGGAGAAATGTTTATAGAACATGTTGTTCCTGCCTTTTTTAATGGAGATAAAGACGGCATCTTACAAAGAGCAAAAATAACCGAAAAAGGAAAACTGACCCCAAGGTTTAGTTATTTGCAAGATTATGTTGATGAAGATAAAATTTTAAATTTGTAGTAGAATGACCAAAAACCTGTAACGATCATGTTGCAGGTTTTTGTTTTTTAAGTCGAAATTATTTCTGGTCTCATACCATATCTTCCGGTTTTACCCAAGCATCGAAGTCTTCTGGAGAAACATAACCTAATCGTACTGCTTCCTCTTTTAATGTGGTTCCGTTTTTATGTGCAGTTTGGGCAATTTCTGCTGATTTATAATATCCTATTTTTGTATTTAAAGCCGTTACCAACATTAATGAATTATCGACTAATTCTTTAATGCGTTTGTGATTTGGTTCAATTCCTTGCGCGCAATGTTCGTCAAACGAGAGACAGGAATCACCTAGTAAATGGGCAGATTGCAAGATATTGGAAGCCATTAAAGGTTTAAAAACGTTTAGCTCATAATGGCCTTGCATACCACCAACCGAAATGGCAACATCATTACCCATAACTTGTGCGCAAACCATTGTCAGTGCCTCACATTGTGTTGGATTCACTTTTCCCGGCATGATAGAGGAACCCGGTTCATTTTCAGGAATGTGGATTTCTCCAATTCCGGAGCGCGGACCCGACGCCAACATCCGAACGTCATTGGCAATTTTATTTAATGATACAGCCAGTTGCTTTAAAGCGCTGTGAGATTCTACAATAGCATCGTGTGCTGCCAGAGCTTCGAATTTGTTTTCGGCAGTCACAAAAGGATGACCCGTAAATTGGGCAATATATTCAGCTACTTTGATGTCATATCCTTCGGGAGTGTTTAATCCGGTTCCTACCGCGGTTCCGCCTAAAGCAATTTCAGATAGGTGACTTAAACTATTTTTAAGGGATTTGATACCAAAAGTTAACTGCGCTGCATAACCCGAAATTTCCTGCCCTAAGGTGAGGGGAGTAGCGTCCATGAGATGGGTTCTGCCAATTTTCACTACATTTTTAAATGCAACAGCTTTTGTCAGCAATGTATCTCTTAATTTCTCAATGTTTGGAATCGTAATTTCCACAATAGCTTTATAAGCTGCAATATGCATAGCTGTTGGAAAGGTGTCATTAGAAGATTGTGATTTATTTACATCATCATTGGCTTTTATAAATTGTTCGCCTTCGCCAATTGCGAATCCTTTCAATACTTGCGCCCTGTTGGCAATCACTTCATTCACATTCATATTGCTCTGGGTTCCGGAACCTGTTTGCCAAATTACGAGTGGAAATTGATCGTTCAATGTACCGGCAAGTATTTCGTCACAAACTTGAGAAATGGCATCTCTTTTTTCGATAGGTAAAACACCTAAGTCACAGTTGGCATGAGCAGCGGCTTTTTTTAAATAAGCAAAACCTTCAATAATAGCTAAAGGCATTGAAGCTGAAGGACCAATTTTAAAATTGTTTCTTGAACGCTCCGTTTGTGCGCCCCAATATTTATCTGCAGGAACCATTACTTCACCCATGGTATCCTTTTCTGTTCTGAATTTCATCTGGTGTAGATTTATTTGATTAATTTACCGATAAGAATTACGTTGTTGCTTCACTAGTTATTGGAAGCTAAAGGCTATTTTACCCTATTAATTATCAGTTTAACTCTGAAATTTTAATCCATTAAAAGTACGTATAATTTCTTTATTAAAAATTGATTTGTAGTTTTTGCAATTTTTATTGCTAAGCAAAAATATTAAACCTACATTTGTACTTACATTCAAAAATTCCGGAAGATTATGTTTGATTTCTCACAGTATTTAGGCTTTTTACTTTTCTTAACCGTTTTAACTATAGGTTTTTGGTTAATGTTTTTCTTGGTTGGTTTCGTATCCTATTGGGTAGGTGGAGCAACTTGGGAAGCTTACAAAGAAAAGAGAGCAAAGAAAAAAGAAGAACAATCACTTTAATTTGATTGTTTTATAAAAAAAGACTCGTGAAAACGAGTCTTTTTTTTTTGTCCTATTTTTTTTATCCTTGAAAGTCATTTTCACCTTCATTCATATTTCTCCTAGGCTGCTGTTGTTTTTCTCTATCGTTTTTCGGTTTATTAAAACGGTAGGTAAATGATAGAGTAAATTGTCTTTCTCTCCATTGCATTTCTGAATGAGAATTCAGAACTCCTGGTAGATAGGTGTCGAAGATTCTTTTTCTGGAATTGAATACATCATTTACACCTAAAGCAATTGTTCCTTTATCTTTCAAAACATCTTTACTAAATGCCAAATTAGCACTGAAAACGCCTAAACTTTCACCTTGAGCGGTTTTTTGCGGTCCGTTATAAGAAAGGTTGGTTTGCCAATCAATTTTAGATGGTAAGGTAACTTTTGATATTACACGGGTAAACCAGGAAGTTGCAGTGTTGTCAAAATTCTGAGTAATTTCGGTATTATTAAAATCGATATAGGTATAATCACCATCAGTTTGATTTCTGAAGAAATTGAAATTTCCATTTAATTTCCACCATTTGAATGGAGAATAATTCAAGGTAAATTCAAAACCGGCTCTAAGTTCTGTTGCAAGATTGATTGGAGACGAAATAATTACAGGAATACCATTTACAAAATCACCGGATTCTTTTCTTGCAAAAAGGAATACATCAGTTGTTTTGTTAATATAAAACGAGGTATTAAAAGTTAATTTGTCCCAGCGTTTAATGTAGCCTAAATCTATTACATCGCTAAAAGCAGGGTCTAAATCAGGATTTCCTACAAAAATATTAATGTTACTGGATAAATTACTGAAAGGGTTTATCATTCTTCCTCTTGGTCTTTGGATCCTTCTGCTATAGCTTATAGAGGTACTGCTTTCGTCCGAAAGTTCATAAGTTAAAAAAGCACTAGGGAAAAAATTGTTGTATTTTTTGGTATTGAAATCATTGGTTGCTAATTGATTGATTTCAATATTAGAATCTTCCCAACGAAGCCCTAAAAGAACAGATAATTTTTTTGATGCTTTAAAACCATATTGGGTATATAGTGCATTTACTTTTTCTTTGTATTCTAATTTATTGGTGTAATTGGGATTGATTACGCCATCATTTTCCACTTGATAATCGGTAACTAATTTTGAAAAATCCCCACGGTAACCCGCTTCAAATTGTTTTCCTTTATCTAAAGGCAAAACATAATCCATTTGCAATAAATTTTTATTTTGCTTTTGATCGTTAAGTGTGTTGTCTATTTTTACTATATCAGAATTATTAGTGGTATCGGTTATTAGAGCTGTATTTAAATCATTATTAGATGTAAAGGAGCCGTCAAAAGTAAGTTTGTGTCCGTCTTTTTTGAATTTTTTTGTAAAATTAGTTGCAAATTCTAGATTTTCACTATCGCTAACCTCTTCGTTGAGTCTGTATCGGGTATAATCATAAACGTAGTCGGCATCATAATATTTTTGGAAAACATCATCGCTGTTGTCACCATTATTGTTTCTGTAATTAAGCGTATTTGTCCAAGAAGTAGTTTCATTCAAATACAATTCGATACCTAAAATTCCATTGTAACCGTCACCGTATCGCTCGTTTTCTCTACTTTCATTTACATAATTCCTGATAGAATTGTCAGGATTAAGGTATCCTGTGTCCGTCAGCATATTTCCAGGATTGCTTCTGTAATTAATCCCTTGAGTGGTAAACAAGTTGAATTTTTTGGTTTTATAGTTCATGTTGCCACTTAATCCGTTATTGGCAGGATATCCTGTTGTGGCTATAACAGTTCCGTTAAAACCTTGATTTTTTCCTTTTTTCAGAATAATATTTACGATACCGGCACCACCTTCAGCATCATATCTTGCGGACGGATTCGTAATCACTTCTACTTTTTCAATCGCATCAGCCGGAATTAAGCGCAAGGCATCTACGATATTAATCGCGTTAGAAGGTCTGTCATCAATAAGAATTTTTACATTTTCATTTCCTCTCAAACTTACATTTCCTTCAACATCTACTGTGACTGATGGGATGTTATTCAAAACATCACTTACTGTTCCTCCTTTTACCATAAGGTCATTACCAACATTATAGACCTTTTTGTCTAATTTTATTTCTACAGTTGTTTTTTCGGAGCGAACAATTACTTCATTAAGTTGGGCTGCATCTTCATCTAAGACGACAGTTCCTAAATTAGTATTTCCCTGAATATTTTTTTGTTTGATTTCGGTCGCTTTGAAAGAAATAAATTCTATCGTAATATCGTAAATTCCAGGTGATACAGACACCTCAAATTCACCTTTTGCATTTGTGATTCCGCCGGAAACAGTTTTTGGATTGTTCGGATTCTTAATAGTTATTGTAGCATATTCAAGTGGTAGCTGACTTACTTTTTCGATTACTTTCCCTGTTATTTTTAGTTTGTTTTTTGTTGGAGGACCTTGTTGTGCAAATTGTGTGAAGCTTGTGAAAAATAGCACAAGCATTAAGATGAGTTTTATTTTTTTCATTAGTAAAAATTTTGGTTACCAAAATTAGACCACATAAACAGATCTAGGTTTAAGTAACCGAATCATAAAAAAATGTTAATTAAATTAAATTTGGTAACTAGAGAAACTTGGAGACTTCCTCAATTACTCTTCCTATGATTGCTTTTTCTCCTTTTATGACAATAGGTCTTTCAATAAGAATTGGATTGGCAACCATAGCCTGAATGATTTCATCATCAGATAATTGTTTGTCTTTGAATTGATCAGTCCAAATTTTTTCTTTAACACGAACCAGTTGAATCGGCTTAATATTTAATTTCTGAATTAAGGAAACTAATTCTTCAAATGTGGGATTTTGTTCCAGATATTTAATAACTTCATACTCTTGCCCCGTTTCTTCGATAAAAGCTAAGCAGTTTCTTGATTTTCCGCAGCGCGGATTGTGGTATATTTGTATCATTGTGTTTTTTTTACGCGAAGTAAAACAAATTCAAATAAAAATTATGGTTTAATTGTAACAAAATGCGTTTTTCAAATCTAATTAGTGAATACGAATTTAAATAAAAGGATATGTTTATAGAACAGGGAATCAGTTCCGAAAATAAGTTTTGGAAATATATTGTAGGCTCGCTAATCATTATTTCAGCCTCTGTAGTGGGACAGATTCCATTTTTACTGGCTATTATTTATGAAACTTTTGTAAATAAAAAAACATATCCCGTCGATAATGAGCAAGCAATGAGTTTCTTTGATCCTAATTTGACTTTGTTTTTATTAATGATTTCTTTTGTTTTTGCTTTCGTCGGAATTTATTTTGTAGTTCGATATTTGCATCATCAAACCTTGCTTTCCGTTACAACATCCAGAGCAAAACTGGATTGGGGCAGGGTGTTTTTTTCCTTTTTCTTGTGGGCCGCTTTTGCTGTTGTTACCACATTTATGTCATATTGGTCCAATCCTGAAAATTTTATAATTAATTTTAAACCTATTCCGTTTGCTATTTTGGTCGTGATAGCAACGGTGTTGATCCCTTTTCAGACCAGTACCGAAGAATATGTTTTTAGAGGTTATCTGATGCAAGGTTTTGCTAATCTTGCCAAAAATAAATGGTTTCCATTGCTGATGACATCAGTGATTTTTGGTACGATGCATATTGCAAATCCAGAAGTGGCCAAAATGGGAAATATTATTTTAATATATTATATAGGTACAGGTTTGTTTCTTGGAATCATCACTTTAATGGACGAGGGAATGGAATTGGCATTAGGATTTCATGCTGCCAATAATCTAGTCAGTGCATTATTGGTTACTTCAGATTGGTCTGCATTTCAAACCCATTCTTTTTTCAAAGATGTTTCAGATCCTTCTGCTTCTTTCGATGTTTTATTGCCAGTTTTTATTATTTTTCCTATATTGCTAAAGATTTATTCCAGTAAATATAATTGGAATAATTGGAAGGAAAAGCTTACAGGAAAAATAATATTAGTTGATTATAATATAATAAAAAACGAAAATGAATAACCCAACTTATCACAACGTTCACAACAAATTTAAATTAAATGGCTATCACTTAACCAAAGAAGATCTAATCAGGGTCGCTTATTCTTTTATCAAAGAAGGTGCGTATTTTGAAAAGCCATTAGGTGTTTTTATTTTAGATTGGTTTGATGACAGATCTTATTTAGAGATAAATACTTCAGGTTCAACAGGAACTCCAAAAATTATCAGAGTAGATAAACAAGCGATGGTAAATTCGGCTTTGGCTACAGGAGATTTTTTTGGTTTAGAGCCGGGTAAAAAGATATTACATTGTTTACCAACCGATTATGTGGCTGGAAAAATGATGTTTGTGAGAGCATTTATTTTAGGACTGGAAATGGAGTTTATTGCGCCAAGTTCCCATCCTTTGGAAGGTATAAAGGAAACATTCGATTTTTGTGGAATGGTTCCTTTGCAAGCAAAAAACTCTTTGAAAGATCTGCACAAAATTAAGAAGTTAATTATTGGAGGAGTAAAGGTTCATAAATCGCTGGAGCGGGAATTAGTAAAATTGCCAATTGAAATTTACGAAACTTATGGTATGACTGAGACTATTACTCATATTGCTGCAAAGAAAATTGGAGAGGAAGCTTTTACTGTTTTACCTAATGTAACTGTTTCAGTAGACGACAGACAATGTTTGGTTATTGATGCGAAGAATATTAGTGGTGAAAAAATAGTTACCAATGATATCGTAAATTTAATCTCTGATAAACAATTTATTTGGGTAGGTAGATATGACAACGTGATCAACAGCGGTGGAATTAAGTTGATACCAGAACAAATAGAAGAAAAATTATCAACTTTGATCCCAAGACGTTATTTTGTTCATGGTGTACCTGACACGACTCTTGGCGAGAAATTAGTACTTTATATAGAAGGCGAGCCTCTTAAAATAGAAGAATCTGTTTTTGATGTTTTGGACAAATACGAAAGACCTAAAGAGATTGTATTTATTCCTAAGTTTAAACAAACAGCTACCGGTAAAATTATCAGAAATGAAAGTTTGGAGCTAGCAGGAAAGTAAAATTATATATATTCACAATAAAAAAGAGAGCTAATTTTTATGATTAGCTCTCTTTATATTTTTTTATTTTTTAATGTTTTACTGTTGCATTTTAAAGTAATAATCTGCCGAATTCTTTCCGCTGCCATAAAACATAAAAAATACACAAGCAATAAGCACCGCTAATGCCAGTAATAAGTTTTGAGAATGCATTTCTCCCATAAAATTGACAATGATTGCCCCAATTAGAATAGGGAGTTGCGCTATTATTGCCCATCTTGTCAGTAAGCCGAAAAAAATCATTATACCACCTACCATATGCGCTGGAGCGATATAATGTACAAGAAACATTCCTCCACCAAACCTATCTATAGGAGAGATTAAATCCTGTAAATATTGGATGTTTGTAATAAAAGAAATGCCTTTCATGAACAAAAGTATGCCAAGTGCCATTCGTAATAAATCTACAGATAAATAATGGTGCGCATTAGCCCATTTATTCAAGTTTTTCACGTTGCTCATAATAAAAAGATTTAAATTAGTAACACTAAGTTACTGATTTTTAATCAAATAATTATTTTATTCCAAATAAATTATTAATAGTATAATTTATTCGGCGTTTTTTAATCATTAATACGGTACTAAACCGTTTGATCAAAAATAAAATAGGATTGCTTTTTATTTGCAAGAGCAATTGCAGAGGAGTATTAACAGTGAATTAAGGTTTTATAATTTGGAAGGAAAGAATGGTCTAATACGATTCTTCCGGCTGATAAACTCTTATGTAATCGATAGTAAATTCCTTTGGATATTGATTGTCCTTTCCGATGCGCACTTTTTCTATAGGTAATTCATAGATATTCAACATCAACTGCATCGGATAGTTTGGAGATTGATGAATGGTTCTGACTTTTTTGTTGTCTATATAAAAATCAACATAAGCAGGCGTCCATTCCACCGCATATACATGATATTTTGTAACATCTATAGCAAAGCTATCTTCACGAAATTCGTCCTGAATAGTTGGATCACCAAAAGGATGGATTCCGTACCCAATAATGGCCGATTCTTTATTTACATTTTCCCCTTTTATTTCAAAGATGCAAATTTCACTCGATTTTTCGGGTTTGTCTTCATAACCAATCATCCACAAAGCAACAACATTTGATTCAGTATCCAATGCTTTTGCTCTAATTTCGAAAAAACCATATTGAGGCATGTATGTCTGAATATTAGTTTGTTCTTCCCGAACGACACACAAGGGATTAAAGCGATGTTGTCCTTCTTTGCTTCCAAGTTTTCCTGAAAAAATACCAGTTTGTATTGAAGAGCATTTTACATCACCGTTAAATTCAGGACACCATGGTTGTTGATCTTTGGTTATCTCTAAAACCAAATTTCCATTATGAAAATGATAATTTGGTTTTGATAACTCTCTGGAACTCCATTGGGGTAAATAATAGGGTATCCATTTTTTTATATCAAGAACCGGAGTTTGAAATTCCTCATTAAATTCAAGAATATAACTTTCTTTTTCAGCAGGATTTGCTGGATAATCTTCTAAAAATTTAGGGTTTGCTTCGGACATAATAGTTTCTTAGATTCTGAAATAAAAAACGACATAAATTCGATTTTTCGATTGCCTGGCTGTTAGACCTGAATAACACCTAAGTTAAATTTCTTTTCAATAGGAGCATGGTTGGCAGCTTCAATTCCCATCGAAATCCAAGTTCGGGTTTCTAACGGATCAATAATAGCGTCAGTCCATAATCGGGAAGCAGCGTAATACGGTGAAACCTGCTCGTCATAACGCGCTTTTATTTTTTCGAATAATTCAGCTTCTTTGGCTTCATCCACTACTTCTCCTTTTGCTTTAAGCGAAGAAGCTTCAATTTGTGCCAATACTTTTGCGGCTTGCGTTCCACCCATAACGGCAAGCTCTGCGCTTGGCCAAGCAAAGATAAGTCTTGGGTCATACGCTTTTCCGCACATGGCATAATTTCCGGCACCATATGAATTTCCAACGATTACGGTAAATTTTGGCACAACCGAATTAGAGACGGCATTCACCATTTTCGCACCATCTTTTATGATACCACCATGTTCAGATTTTGATCCAACCATAAAACCGGTAACATCCTGAACAAAGACCAATGGAATTTTCTTTTGGTTGCAATTGGCTATAAATCGGGTAGCTTTGTCGGCACTATCAGAATAGATGACACCTCCAAATTGCATTTCACCATTTTTAGTTTTTACTACTTTTCGTTGATTGGCAACAATTCCCACTGCCCAACCATCAATTCTGGCATAACCGGTGATAATCGTTTGCCCGTAACCGTCTTTGTAAGCCTCAAACTCTGAATTATCAACCAATCGCTTGATGATTTCCATCATGTCGTATTGTTCGTTTCTGGCTTTTGGTAATAAGCCATATATTTCTTTTTCGTCTAAGGCTGGGTTCTCCGCTTTAATGCGGCTATAACCCGCTTTATCAAAATCGCCTATTTTGTCTACAATATTTTTTATTTTGTCCAAAGCATCTTTATCATCTTTGGCCTTGTAATCTGTAACACCTGAAATTTCACAATGTGTGGTTGCGCCTCCCAGGGTTTCATTATCAATACTTTCGCCAATGGCAGCTTTCACCAAATAACTTCCCGCCAAGAAAATACTTCCTGTTTTATCCACTATTAAAGCTTCATCACTCATAATAGGCAAATAGGCACCTCCAGCAACGCAACTTCCCATAACGGCTGCAATTTGGGTAATTCCCATACTGCTCATGATGGCATTGTTTCTGAAGATACGGCCAAAATGTTCTTTATCAGGAAAAATTTCGTCTTGCAAAGGCAAATAAACCCCCGCACTGTCTACCAAATATATGATTGGCAATTTATTTTCCATGGCAATTTCTTGAGCACGAAGATTTTTTTTGGCGGTAATAGGAAACCAGGCGCCCGCTTTCACGGTAGCATCATTGGCCACAACGATACATTGTTTTCCTTTGATGAATCCTATTTTAACGATGACTCCACCTGAAGGGCAGCCTCCGTGTTCAGCATACATTCCTTCGCCCACAAATGCACCGATTTCTATGCTTTTAGCTTTGGCGTCAAGCAAATAATCGATACGCTCCCTTGCGGTCATTTTTCCTTCTGAATGTAGTTTTTGAATTCTTTTTTCTCCGCCACCCAACTTAACATTGGTTAGTTTTTGACGTAAAGTTGAAAGTAAAAGTTTATTGTGGTCTTCGTTTTTGTTGAAGTTCAAATCCATGGAAAAGTATATTTTTAAATATAAAGAGACTGCTAAAATACAAAATTCAAAGTAATAAATTTCATCATATTTGCCAGTTTTGAAATGATCTAAATGAACATCTAATAGTAAAATAAAACCAAAAGAAACAATAGATAATTACTGTTTCTTTTGGTTATTTTTGAATTAAAAGGAGTGTTTATTTCTTCGACTCGCTAACCAATCGTTTTAAGATAGCCCATTGTTTTAAGGCATCACGGGCTTCTACGGCGGGATAGCCTAAAACAATTTTTCCGGCAGGGACATCACAGGTTACACCGGAGCCGGCTCCAATCTTAGCACCATCGTGAATCGTCACATGGTCTTTAATAGATGCGCTCCCGCCGATTATAACTCCGTCTCCTAGGGTTATTGATCCTGCTAATCCAGAATTTCCAGCGATGATGCAAAAGCGGCCTAATTTACTGTTATGGCCTATTTGTACTAAATTGTCAATTTTACAACCATCTCCTATAACTGTAGAACTGAATTTTCCTCGATCAACACAGGAATTTGCACCAATTTCGACTCCGTTCCCCAAAATTACATTTCCAATTTGTGGGATTTTTGCCAAACCTCTTTGCGGGCAAGGTCTAAAACCAAAACCATCGGCACCTATCGTTGAGTTGGGATGTAAAATACAATCATTTCCAATATGGCAACGTTCACGAACGACTGCTCCAGACCAGATCACCGTGTTTTTTCCGATGGTACATTCGTCAAGAATAGTAACATTAGGATATATTGTTGCATTTTCTCCAATTTCTACTTTTGGCCCTATATAACTGCCAGCCCCAACTCGGGTACCATTTCCAATAATGGCTGTTGGATCAATCACTGCAGTTGGATGGATATCTATAGTAAACAATGGAGTAGGAGGAGCAAAAAGCTCCAATATCTGAGACATGGCTAAATCAGCATTTCGTACTTTTATAAAAGCTCTGTTCTCGCCAGGTTCTATTGAAATATCTTCGTTGACAATGGCTGCACAAGCTTTTGAAGTTTCCCACAATTTCTCATATTTTTTATTTCCGATAAACGAAATTTCATTCGAATTGGCCATTTCCAATTGTTCCGGTGCAGTAATGCTTTGATTTGTACTGCCTACAATTACACCTTTTAAAATGTCGTTTATTTCTTGAATGGAATAGGATTTCATTAGTTATTGATTTGATTTATTGTGGTGACCAAATAAAGTAAATTTGGATTAATATTCCTAATGGATTACTACAGAAGCTGGTTTTTTGATTTGTCCGAATGAAAAATCTGTAAAAAATAATGAATAATCTTATGATTGATTGGTTATATTTGAAGGAGTAATTTAATTTGGTTTAAAAAAGGATAGTATCAGAATCGTATTCTATAGATAAATTACGGAACAAATCGACTATTAAACAACCAATCCATAGCACAATGAGACTTTTAAACAGATTTCAGGTTTTGACGATACTGCTGTTTTTTGGTAATAACGGAAAGGCGCAAACAAACAATAGCATCATTGAAAATGCACTATTAGTTGCAGAACATAATAAGAGCAAATTAGATACTATTTCACAATTGCTGGTAGCCTATAACTACAGGATGGAAAGTCATACTGCTTATTTTGTGGTTTTGGAAAAGAAAGATACTAATTGGGGTTTAAAATTGGGACCGATAGCAGCAGGTATCGGTAAAAATGGTTTCGCGTTGCCACTAGATAAGGTGGAAGGCGACGGTAAGTCTCCAACTGGAATTTTTGCTTTGGGGAAATTATTCAGTTATGAAAAACAACTCCATACACTTTTAGAAAATCAACAAACCACTAAGGAAGATAAATGGATTGATGATGTTAATTCAGAGGATTATAATAAGCATGTGAGAGGCGCTACCAATGCAAAATCCTATGAAAATTTATTATTAAGTAATGATGCTTACAAGTATTGCATGGTTATAGAATACAATACAAACCCTATAATCAAAGGAAAAGGGAGTGCTATATTTTTTCATTTAGGAGTGAAAGCACCTTATGTAACAGCTGGTTGTATAGCTATCGATGAGGAAAGCATGAAGCAGATTGTTAATTGGCTGGATCCAAAACAAAATCCAACTATTATTATGGGAAATTTTGATGTTTTGAAAGAAGGTTTGTAAACTACTTTTTTTTCGCAAAGAAAAAAATGCGACCAAATAGAAATGATTTTACGAGTTACTATTATTTATTAAACATAGAAAAGCTCATGATTAAAATGAGCTTTCTATTATATATTCTATTATTTATATAATTTCTTGTAGTATTCGTCTACCATTCTGTCGGAGTCAAAAAAGGGAACGATTTGTTTCATGCTGGTTGTTACCAAATCCCACCATTTTTTAGGAGCACCATAATACAAAGGAAGAATTTCGTTTTCGAGCATTTCATACATGTTCTCTAAATCCATTCGATCTTGCTCATACGTTGGCAGATTATGGTCAACAATAGGTAATACAAAAGAGTTTTGTGTTTTATTCATGTCTTTAAATTCACGAACCCAACCATCATTAGTTGAAAAATTAATGGCTCCGTTCATTGCTGCTGTCATGCCCGAAGTACCTGAAGCTTCTCTGGTAACCCTAGGGTTGTTTAACCAAAGATCTGCACCTTTTTTTAGCTGGCGGGATAATTTTAGCTCATGTCCTACAAGGACTGCCATGTTTTTGATATTTGCGCTCATATAAGTGAGATTGTCAAAAATATGTATTGCATTGTAATCCATAGGATAGGGTTTTCCGGCAAAAATAATTTGAATAGGTTGTTCCGAATTTGCTAACAGCTTTTTAAATCTTTCAATATCCCTGGTAATCAAATCTGGCCTTTTGTATTCGGCAAATCGTCTCGCCCATACAACAGTTAATATATTGGGATCAAATATTTTTCCGGTTTGATCGGCTACGACCTCAAAGAGTTTTGTTTTTAATCTTTTCTTTCTGTTGATTAAAGCCTCTCTGTCTTTATTTTTAAAAGCTTCGTCAAGCCATGGATCGACCCAGTATTTTTTATTTTGCGCATTGGTAATGTTAGTAATCGGGCAGATTCCCGGAAAATCTTTCCACATATCTCTGGAAACTTCTCCATGCAATTTTGAAACTCCATTAGCATTATGGCTTAAACGAAGTCCCACTAAAGTATGGTTGAATGTATTGTCGTAAATTCCAGTTATTTCGCGAACTTTATCCATCGGAATACCGTCGAAAAAACTTAATCTTTCCAATAAGTTGATATCATGTTTTTCATTACCTGCTTCTTCAGGTGTGTGCGTGGTAAAGACCATTTTCTCTTTGATTTTCTCAACACTTTTGTATTTGTTGTATAAATGAAAAACGCAGGAAACGGCATGTGCTTCATTAAGATGATAAATATCGGGATCGTAATCTAAAGCATCTAATAATTTAGCGCCTCCTAATCCTAAAACCATCGTTTGGGCAATTTTGGCACTTGGATCAGAATCATATAATTTGAAGGTTGTTGATCTTGCTAAATAATCATTTTCGGGAACATCTGTAGAAAGAAAAAACATGGGTACGGTGCCAAATGTCTTTGGATCCAAATAATAGGCTTTCACCCATACATCATGATTATTGATTTTTATGGTAAATTTAATATTGGTGTCTTCTAAGAAACTGTAGTTTTTATCTATGAAAAGTGATCCCATGGAAAGATCTTCTTTTCGATATTGATCATAATATCCTTTTTTCCATAAAATTCCGATTCCAATTAAATTTTGTTTCAAATCGTAGGCACTTCTCATATGAGAGCCGGCTAAAAAACCTAAACCACCAGAATATATTTTTAAAGCTTGATCTATTGCAAATTCCATAGAGAAATAAACGGCCGATTTCTCATATTTTTTATCAAAAACGTATGGATGTCTGTATTTTTCAGGGAGTAACTTGCTCATTTTTAAATCAGATTAAAATTAATTATTCTCAAATTTAAAAATTAATAATGAAAAAAAAGTAAAATAAAACAGGAAAAAGCGCTCTGTAATTGATTATTTATCAATTTATTACACTAAAACGATGTAGTGTAATAGATAGTGAAATAAAGAGATAAAAAATAAAACCTATAAAAGGATTTATAGGTTTTATTTTGAATATTTAGGATTTTTACTCTTCTTCCCTTTGTCCCATCATCATTAGGAATGCTTTTAGAAAGGGATCAATTTCCCCATTCATTACACCATCAACATCACTGGTTTCATAACCGGTACGGACATCTTTGACTAATTTATAAGGATGCATGACATAATTTCTGATCTGTGAACCCCATTCGATTTTCATTTTCTTGGCCTCGATTTCGTCACGCAAAGCTTGCTTCTTTTTCAACTCAATTTCATACAACTGAGATTTCAATAATTGCATGGCTTTGGTTTTATTGTCTAATTGCGAACGCGTTTCCGAGTTTTCGATAATAATTCCTGTAGGATGGTGACGCAAACGTACCGCGGTTTCCACTTTATTCACGTTTTGTCCACCAGCTCCGCTCGAACGCATAGTTTCCCAGGAAATATCTGCAGGATTGATGTCAATCTGGATCGTATCATCTGCCAATGGATACACATAAACCGAAGCAAAAGAGGTATGGCGTTTGGCATTACTGTCAAATGGAGAAATACGCACCAATCGATGTACGCCGTTTTCACCTTTTAAATAGCCAAAAGAATAGTCTCCTTCAAATTCGAGTGTGACCGTTTTGATACCAGCCGATTCTCCTTTTTGAAAATTGAGTTCCTTGATTTTGTAACCGTGTTTTTCGCCCCACATCATGTACATACGCATAAGCATTTCGGCCCAATCACAACTTTCTGTACCACCAGCACCCGCTGTAATTTGCAACACAGCACTCAAGCTGTCTCCTTCGTCAGAAAGCATATTCTTGAATTCGATAGCTTCAATGTGGTCCAGAGTGATTTTGTATTGGTCGTCTAATTCTTCTACCGTAAGCTCTCCTTCTTTATAAAAATCATAGGCGAGTTGCAACTCATCAGTCAGTTCGACTGCTTTGTCGTAATCTTCAATCCATTTTTTTTTATTTCTGAGATTTCGAATAATGATTTCAGCTTCTTTTGCGTTATTCCAAAAGTCGGGAGCAAAAGTTTTTTCTTCTTCGTTGGTGATTTCAATTAATTTGGCATCAACGTCAAAGATACCTCCTCAACGCACCAAGGCGCTCCACAATACCTTTTATTTGTTCGGTAGTTGTCATAAATTTATAGTAATTTTGTGTTGCAAAAATAGGAATTTTTTGCGTAGGGACAAGTCCAGACTAGTCGCGAATAGGAAATAAAAGAAATATATGGAAATAAATTTAATTAGCGATACGATAACCAAGCCAACATTTGAAATGCTGCAATATATGTTTAATGCCAAGGTTGGCGATGATGTATACAAGCAGGATCCAACGGTTATTGAACTGGAATCAAAAGTAGCCGAAATGTTTGGAATGGAAGCAGGACTTTTTTTCCCATCGGGAACGATGGCTAATCAAACAGCAATAAAATTGCATACGCAACCCGGCGAGCAATTAATAGCCGATAAATATGCTCATGTATATCATTATGAAGGGGGAGGAGTGTCTTTTAACAGTGGGGTTTCCTGTTGTTTATTGAATGGACACCGCGGAATGATAACAGCCGAACAAGTTGCCGGAGCGATAAATGATCCGGAGTTTTATCATAGTCCTTTAACGAGTTTAGTTTGCGTTGAAAACACGACAAACAAAGGAGGTGGCGCATGTTACGAAATAGCCGATTTGCAAAAAATTAAGCAGGTTTGCGATGCTCATAATTTGAAATTTCATCTCGATGGTGCCCGTATTTGGAATGCCTTGGTAGCCAAAAATCAAGATCCGAAAGAGTTTGGAAAAATATTCGATACGATTTCCGTTTGCTTGTCAAAAGGATTGGGAGCGCCTATCGGTTCGGTATTGATATCTGACAAAGCTACCATTCATAGGGCCTTACGAATCCGAAAAATATTAGGTGGAGGTATGCGTCAGGTAGGTTATTTGGCGGCAGCCGGAATTTATGCTTTAGAACATAATATAGAACGCTTGGCAGAAGATCATCGAAGAGCCAGAGAATTGGCGGAAGTATTAAATAATGCCAGTTGGGTTGCTTCGGTAGAACATGTGGAAACGAATATTCTAATCTTTTCGTTGGCACCCAATTATAGTGATTCGTATTTAATTGAAAAATTAAAACAAAAAAATATTTCGATAAGTTCTATGGGGCTCGGAAAATTAAGGATTGTAACACATCTGGATTACAGAGAAGTAATGCATACGTATGTTTTAGAAACCTTAGAAAAATTGGTTCTTTAAGTATGAGTTATTAATTATGAAGGATGAAGTGTGAGTTATGAGTTTTTAATTATAGAAATTCATGACTCATTTTCTTTTTTCATGATTAAAGAATCCGCATTTTCGTTGATTATTTGAAAACCTAAGCTCTTGTAGAGTTTTTTAGCTTTATTGTTTTTGAGAACGCTTAATTGTACGGGTAAATTTTGGGAAGCGGCTTTATCAATAACAGATTGAATAATCTTTTTTCCGAATCCTTTGCCTTGATGCTCCGGATCAATTTGAATTTGAATAATTTCAAATCCGATTTCATTTTCGTTTACTTTTAAAAGCCCAATAGGGTTTTCGTTTAGGAGAATAACTTTTGCATCTTCAAAATGATACTTAATTCTTTCAAGATGATACTCATCATTAACCTCAATTCCTGAGTTTAGGAAATGTTCAGTCATTGTTTGTTTTCTTAACCAAAGAAGATAGTTAATATCAGCCTGAGAGGCTTTTTTATAATTAAATTCAATTTCTTTCATTTGGAATAAAAAAAAAGGAACAAGTTATAAGTGATAAGTTTTCAGTGGTGAAAGCTTATGACTTATAACTTGTCTACTTGTAATTACTTAAATAAATTGTCCATTCCTGGAATCATTGGCATATCCATTTTGGCAACAGCATCCAATTCTGCTTGATTTACATTAGTCGCTTTCTCTATAGCCTTATTCAATGTTACAATCAAATAATCCTCTAATTGGTCTTTGTCTTCTAATAGCGAATCGTCGATTGTAATGGATTTTATTTTTCTATTGGCAGTAAGTGTCACTTTCAATAGACCGTCATTACTTTGTTCATCGATTAGTACAGTATCTAAGCGTTTTTTTGTGTCTTCTATTTTTTGTTGGGTTTCTCTAAGTTTTCCCATCATTCCCATTAAATCCATTTTTGCTCTTTTTAAAATTATTTGAGTACAAAATTAGCACATTGCGGACGTATTACAATGAAAATTTAATGATAAATAGAATCGTCATAAGCAGTCTTTGTGTTATTTTTGTAGCTTCTTTAACTAATACCCAAACGCAAACAATGTCAGCAAATATATTGCCTCCAAAGGCCAAAATAATTCCAAAGTCATTAAAGAAACATAAGGAAGTAAGGATTGATAATTACTTCTGGATGAATGAAAGAGAGAATCCTGAAGTGATTGATTATTTGAATCAGGAAAATGCGTATTATGAAGCCATGACAGCTCATACCAAAGATTTTCAAAAGGAATTGTTTGAGGAAATGAAAGGCAGAATCAAGGAAGATGATCAATCGGTTCCTTATTTATATAATGGGTATTACTATATTACCCGTTTCGAGAAAGGGCAGGATTATCCTATTTATTCGAGAAAAAAAGAAAGTCTTTCCGCCAATGAAGAAATTTTGTTCAATTGTAATGATTTAGCCAAAGGACATTCCTATTTTCAATTAGGAGGTTTGAGTGTTAGTCCGGATAATAAATTTGCGACTTTCGGAGTAGATACTGTTGGAAGACGTATTTACACCATTAAAATAAAGAATCTCGAAACAGGGGAAATTCTTTCTGATACTATTGAAAACGCTACAGGAGGATCGGTTTGGGCAAACGATAACAAAACTATTTTTTATACCAGACAAGACAAAGTTACCTTGCGTGCCGATAAGGTTTTTAGACACAAACTAGGTACTGATTCGGCCGATGATATTTTGGTTTTTGATGAGAAAGATGATACTTTCAATGTTTCTGTGAGCAAGGAAAAATCCAAAAAATATATTGTAATCAGTTCTGGAAGCACATTAACTACGGAATACCGGATATTAAATTCGGATACTCCGGATGGCGAGTTTACTGTTTTCCAGCCAAGAGTTCGCGGATTAGAATATAGTATTTCGCATTTTGGAGACTCGTTTTATGTACTGACCAATAAGGACAAAGCGACCAATTTTAAATTGATGAAAACTCCTGAAAATGCTACTGCAAAAGAGAATTGGAAGGATTTAATTCCACATAGAAAAGAAGTCTTACTGGAAGATATTGAAATTTTCAGAAACTATTTGGTTGTCGAAGAACGTTCCAATGGATTGAATCACATCCGCATTATGCCTTGGAGTGGAGAAGGGGAATATTATTTGCCTTTTGGCAGTGAGACCTACAATGCCTATACCACTACAAATGTGGATTTTGATACGGATATCTTGCGTTATAGCTATCAATCATTGGCGACTCCTTCTTCGGTTATTGATTTTAACATGAAAACCAAGGAAAAAGAAATCAAGAAAGAACAGGAAGTTTTAGGAGGTAAATTTGATAAAAATAATTATATCGAAGAACGGGTTTGGGCTACGGCTACAGATGGAACGAAAGTACCAATTTCGATGGTTTATCGTAAAGAATTGAAAAAAGACGGGAATAATCCGCTGTTGCTGTATGCTTATGGTTCGTACGGCATCACTATGGAACCTTATTTTTCATCCACCCGTTTATCTATTTTAGATAGAGGTTTTGTCTTTGCGATAGCCCATATTCGCGGAGGGGAGGATTTAGGAAGACAATGGTATGAAGACGGTAAATTATTGAAGAAAAAAAATACTTTTACTGATTTTATTGATTGTTCTAAATATGTGATTCAGGAAAAATATACATCTCCGCAACATTTATACGCCGAAGGAGGTTCAGCAGGAGGATTGTTGATGGGAGCAGTAATCAATATGGCTCCGGAATTGTATAATGGGATTATTGCTCAAGTGCCATTTGTGGATGTAATCACAACGATGCTTGATGACAGTATTCCGCTTACAACGGGAGAATATGATGAATGGGGAAATCCAAATGTTAAAAAATATTATGATTATATGTTGTCCTATTCTCCTTATGACAATGTGAAGGAACAAAAATATCCTAACATATATGTTTCTACCGGATTACATGATTCTCAGGTACAGTACTGGGAACCAGCTAAATGGGTAGCGAAATTAAGAATTTTAAAAAAGGATGATACGGTTTTATTTCTAAATACAAATATGGACGCGGGACACGGAGGTGCTTCCGGACGATTTGAAGCAATCAAGGAATTAGCCAAAGAATATAGTTTTTTATTAGATTTAGAGAAAATTAAAATCTAATTAGATTTTTTTTGTTAAATTTGCACCGTATTGAAGTTAAATTAAAAAGCAACTTCGATTAACTATTTTTTTATGAAAGAAGAAATAAATGCTTACCATAACGTTTTAGAATTAATAGGTAACACACCACTTATTAAACTAAATAAAGTCACCGAAGATTTTGAAGGTAATTTCTACGCAAAGGTAGAAGCTTTTAATCCGGGACATTCTTCAAAAGACAGAATAGCATTATACATAATCGAGGAGGCTGAAAGGAAGGGAATATTAAGCCCCGGAGATACCATAATAGAAACGACATCGGGTAATACCGGTTTTAGTTTAGCTATGGTGAGTATCATAAAAGGGTATAGTTGTATTCTTGCCGTAAGTTCAAAATCATCAAAGGATAAGATAGACATGCTGCGCAGTTTAGGAGCAAAAGTTTATGTATGTCCAGCACATGTTTCTGCAGACGATGAGCGTTCTTATTATAGTGTTGCTAAACGGTTACATGAAGAAACCAAAGGTTCAGTTTACATCAATCAGTATTTTAACCAATTGAATATTGATGCTCATTATTTGAGTACAGGACCAGAAATTTGGAAACAAACCAAAGGTAAATTAACGCACCTTATTGCATGTAGTGGAACAGGTGGAACTATTTCAGGAACAGCAAAATATCTAAAGGAGCAAAATCCAAATATCAGAGTGTTAGGAGTTGATGCTTTTGGTTCTGTATTAAAAAAATACCATGAAACAAAAGAGTTTGATAATGCCGAGATTTATCCTTACAGAATTGAAGGTTTAGGGAAAAACTTAATTCCATCAGCCACAGACTTTGAAATTATTGATAAATTCATGAAAGTTAGTGATGAAGAAAGTGCCCATTCTACAAGAGAATTAGCCAAAAGAGAAGGTTTGTTTGTGGGATATACTTCGGGAGCAGTGCTTCAGGCAATCAAACAATATGCAGACGAAGGTGAATTTGACGAAAACAGTAATGTAATTGCCATTTTTCCTGATCACGGTTCACGTTACATGAGTAAAGTATTTAGTGATGACTGGATGAACGAACAAGGTTTCTTTGATAGTATTAATGAAGAAGAAGCTCAAAAAATTGAATTTATAAAATAGATTATTCTATATTTAGATAGTAAAAACTCCAGAGAAATCTGGAGTTTTTTTATTTTTAAACCATATAAAAAAGATGAGCAACCTTATTGCAGCCTAAGAATATTTAAGGCTTTATAATCGAAAATCTAAGCTTATCTAAGCTTATATGGTGAACCAAGACTAAAAAAAAACTCCGGATATTTCTCCAGAGTTTTATACTATTTAGCATGAATATTTGTTTACAGCTTATTCCTGCATGGTATGGTATACGTTCATTACGTCATCATCTTCTTCAATTTTGTCAATTAACTTTTCAACGTCAGCCGCTTGTTCTTCTGTAAGTTCTTTGGTGATTTGAGGGATTCTTTCAAAACCGGAAGAAAGGATTTCCAAGCCTCTGTTTTCTAATTCTTTTTGAATTGTTCCAAAGCTTCCAAAAGGGGCATAAATTAAAATACCGTCTTCATCTTCAAAAACCTCTTCGGCTCCAAAATCAATCAATTCCAATTCTAATTCTTCCGGATCAAGATTGCCTTTTGCTATACGGAAATTGCAAGTGTGGTCAAACATAAATTCAACAGATCCCTGTGTTCCCATAGTACCGTTGCATTTGTTAAAATAGCTACGAATATTAGCTACGGTTCTATTGTTGTTGTCAGTAGCTGTTTCAATCAAAAGGGCAATTCCATGAGGGGCGTACCCTTCAAATAAAACTTCTTTGTAGTTAGCAGTATCTTTATCGGTAGCTTTTTTAATGGCGCGTTCCACATTATCTTTAGGCATGTTGGCTGCCTTAGCATTTTGGATAACTGCTCTTAATCTTGAATTGGCATCAGGATTTGGACCACCTTCTTTTACTGCCATTACAATATCTTTACCAATTCTGGTAAAGGCTTTAGCCATCGCTGACCAACGTTTCATTTTTCTGCCTTTTCTGAATTCAAATGCTCTTCCCATTTCTATTTCTTATTTTGAACTGCAAAAATACAGCTATTAGTCATTTTACAAAAAATAAATTATATTCTTTTCAAAAATTTAGCTTGTATTTAATGTGTCTTATTTAAAAGCATTAAATTCTTGAATTATTGTTGTTGCTTCGTTCAAATAGTGGTTCGCTTTTAAGGCGTCGATTTGAAGTTGGTTCATTACCCTGTCGGTAGGGTAAAGTGCCAAAAGAAATTTATTTACTGTAGAATTATCTACGTTCAGGTTCAGTTTTTTTTCATCAAAAGAGCTGATTTCTTCCCATAAATCGTTCTTAACCTTTTGTTCTTCAAAAACAGCATCTATCGTCATAGGAATAGCTCTTTTTGTTTTATTTAATAAGGAATCAATTTTACTGTTGATTGCTTGTACATTATTAAAATAGGCATCATTGCTAACTCTTTTTTTACTGTTTTCAGTTAGGGTTTGTATTAAGCTGTTTTTTAGATAAGGTCTGAATTTTAAACGAATATTTATACTGTCATTTGCAAAAGCAGTTGGAAAGTCATTTTCTTTTGGATAAATGTTTTCATAAATTTCAGGTAACTTCACATTTGGAACAACCCCTGTACCTTGATGGCTTTTTCCTGTTATTCTGTAAAATTTATTAATAGTCACTTTTACAAAATTCTGATCATCATTATCCTCTAAAGGAAGGATAGTTTGCATGGTTGCCTTTCCCAGTGTTCGGCTTCCAATAAGCAGAGCACGATTATAATCTTGCATAATTGAGGCAAAAAATTCGCTTGCTGATGCCGAATTACTATTGATAAGAATTACAATTGGCCCTTTATAAAGCATTCCTTCATAAGGATCTTCAATGATAGTTCTGTTGTTGTCTTTATCAAGAATGATTGAAAATGCACCAGAATCAATGAACATACTGGCCAATTTTACGGCTTCTTCCATAGAACCACCACCATTGTCCATTAGATCAATAACAAGTCCTTTGATATTGTCTTTTTCTAATTTAATTAGTTCTTTGGCTACATCATCTGCACAGCCTTTGACATTGTTATCCTCTAAATCAGCATAGAAACTTGGAATTTTTAAGTAACCGATTTTTTCAGATTTTTTAACAATGAAACTAAAAACAGTATTTTCTTCGTCTTCTATTACTTGCTTTTCAATTGTGACGTCAAAATTTTTCCCCGAATTCCTTTTCAATGTCAACACGATATTTTTATTGGTGTCTGACTGAATCATATTAGCGATGGACTCTAATGACGCGCAGGAAACCAATAAAGTATCTTTTTGATTTGAAATCGAAATAATTTGATCTCCTTTTTTTATTTTCCCAGTTTGAAAGGCGGGACCATTAGGATCTACTTCATCAATTATGATTTCATTTTTTTCATTCATACTGAGATTGATTCCCATAGAAAGATGCTCTTTAGACATTGAGGATACAAAACTGGATTTGGTATCGTTACTAAAGTAAGTCGTATGTGGATCAAAATAACTGCAAAAATGGTTGTATATGCTTTCTTCAAAATTGGTTTGACTGTTCAAAAGAGTAGTGATTCGACAAAGTTCATTTTGAATAATACTATTTTTGGATTTTATTTCTAATGCAATAAAATTGGTTTTAAGAGAGTCTAAATTTTGGCTTATTTCAGTGATATCATCCAGAATTTCGTATTGTATTTTTTTTCTCCATACTTTTTCGACTTCATTATCTAAAAGATAAACTGGAAATGCTTTTTTATAAAAACGGATAGTGTCTTTACGTTGGTAATCAATAGTTCCTCGGCCTATTTTTTCTATAATTGATTTATTTCTTAAAAGACCATTTCTGTAAATCGTTGTAATTTCGGTTAGGAAAGAGCAATCCTGGCTTTTAATTTTATCATCAATAGTCAGACGATATTTTTGGGAAAGTAAATCAAATTCCGATTTCAAAAAAATAGATCTGGCAGGATCCAGTTCATCTATAAAGGAATCAAAAATATAAACCGACAGACTATCGTCTATCGGTTTAGGGTGAATATGCTCCTTTTGGAGGAGAGTATTTATTTTGAAAAGTATTTCACAAGTATGGCCACTATTCTGAGCAGATAGGGAAAATGTGGTCAAGAATAGTATTAGTGAAAATACTTTCATTTGTTTTTATTTTTTGTAAAAAGGCAACTTTACCACTTTGGCGGGTACGTCATTTTTACGAATTCTAATGTATATGTCGCTGTCTAAGGCACTGTGTTCTGTAGTCACATAACCTAAACCAATTCCTTTGTTCAAAGAAGGAGACATTGTTCCCGAAGTTACAATTCCGATTACGTTCCCTGAAGCATCCACAATTTCATAATCATGTCTTGGTACTGCGCGTTCCTGCATTTCAAAACCAACCAATTTTCTGGAAACTCCAGCTTCTTTTTGTTTTTTCAGGTTTTCAGAATTTGTGAATTCTTTTGTGAATTTAGTAATCCATCCCAAACCTGCTTCTAAAGGTGAAGTAGTGTCATTGATGTCATTTCCGTACAAACAGAATCCCATTTCCAAACGTAAAGTATCACGGGCAGCAAGACCAATTGGCTTAATTCCGTAAGCAGCTCCAGCTTCAAAAACTTTATTCCAAATTGCTTCTACATCTGAATTTTTGCAATAAATTTCAAAACCTCCAGAACCAGTGTAACCTGTAGCCGAAATAATTACGTTGTCAAATCCTGCAAAATCACCCACTTCAAAATGGTAATAAGCAATAGCCGATAAATCAAGTGAAGATAATGATTGCATCGCTTCAACTGCTTTAGGACCTTGGATTGCCAATAAAGAATACTCATCAGAAAGGTTTTTCATATCAACACCCAAATCATTATGAGCCGAAATCCAATTCCAATCCTTATCAATATTTGAGGCATTTACAACCAGTAAATACTGCTCGTCTTTCATTTTATAAACAATCAAATCATCAACAATTCCGCCCTCATTATTAGGCAAACAAGAATATTGTGCTCTTCCGTTAGTTAAAGTTGAAGCATCATTTGAAGTTACTTTTTGAATCAAAGCCAACGCATTTGGACCCGTTAACATAAATTCCCCCATGTGCGATACGTCAAAAACACCAACACCCGTTCTTACGGTTTCGTGTTCAGCATTTACGCCTTCATATAAAATAGGCATGTTGTATCCGGCAAAAGGAAGCATTTTCGCTCCCAAACTCTCATGAATGTGCGTTAGTGCAGTATTTTTCATTGTATATTTTTATGTAAATTTTATGCAGCTAATTTATTGTTTTTTTATGGAGTGGCAATGCCTGCAAACATTGAAATTTATTTAATTCTCAAGGAAAAAAATCATTTCATGAAAATCATCTGTTTAAAGACTATTTTTTTTGTCAAATCAATACCTTTTGAAGAAACTGACAACAATAGGGCTCTTTTTAATGTCATTTGGGCGTAACTCAAAAGTTGCAAACTCGTCCGTTCCTCCCTTATTTTCAACTTTTGGGTCGGGTTTTTGGCTATATCTTTATTTTTTTAAAGAAAAAAAATAAAGGATAACGCCGCAATCCCTTACGCAGGCATACGTCCGGACAACAGCTGAAATCATAAAAACACCACTATAATAAGGAAAACTAAATGGGTATAGCTATTGATTAACAACTTTGGCAGTCTTAAAAAATCGAATCCATTTGTTCTTTAAGTCTGCTGGAATTTCAGCCTGTTTGATTGCACGGAAATTGGTGTATAATGAGGTTTTTCCTTGTGTGATGTACCAAAGTTGGGATTCAGATTTTTTATCGTTTTTGAAGTTTGGCGATTCAATGGTAAAAATAATCCAAGGATATTCAACACTTTCATCTTTTTCGATGAAAGTAAGTTTCGCTTTTGGCGCGCTCTTTTTAGCTTGGTCAAACATCATATTCATGGCAACATCCATCGGAATATTTCTAACGTCTTTTATCGCCATCATAGTTCCAATTTCTGTCCAATTTTCTAAGGTTTCATTTGATGGAATTAATTCCATCATAGTCATCTCTTCGGTTTCATGATTGTTTTCAAGCTTCCAATTTTCACTTTCTGGCCAATGAAGGGATAGGGATTCTCCTCCTTGTTGTTTGTTACCGCAATATTTACTCAGGTATTGGTCTGCTTCTTTATCTCCGATTTCTTTAGCCTGATTAAAATCTTCACAAGCTCCTTTTTTATCTCCGATACTTGCTTTTATTTGACCTCTGAGCGTTAAGGCATGCAACATTGTTGGTTCTATTGCAATGGCTTGATCAAGATCGGATAATGATTCGGTATATTTTTTCTGGCTTACAAAAACGGTGGCTCTGCTATAATAGACATCTGCTATCTTGGGATTGAGTTCGATTGTTTTATCAAAATCTTTCAAAGCTGATTTGAAATCTTGTAAAGCGAGTTCACACATCCCACGGTTGAAATAGGCAAGAGTCATCATATCATCCGCCTTGATTGCTTTACTATATTCTTTGATTGCTCCATCAAGGTCTTTTGAATGATGTTTTTCTATACCAAGTTTTAGATAGTCATCAGCAGTTTGTCCAAAAGAAATCGTAAAAAAAGTTATTGTTATAAGGGTAAATAATTGCTTCATGAGGGGCTTTATGTTTTTGTATTGTCTGTAACATTTTCAATTTACAGCAGGCTTTTTGACGTCAAACGGATAAATTGCAAACGCTCAAAATTAATTGTTTTAGTCACAGAAAGCTAATACAATTATAAAAGAATTTCAGAATTATTGAAACAAGTTATCGGGAAGGAGAGCAGTCTAATTGTAACGATCTGATAGCTGTCATATTATTTTGGAAGCAATTGTTTTTTGGTTAAAACTATTTTTTCAGTCCTTCCATTTTGAATGACTTCAATTTCAATAGTGTCATTATTAAAAATGGTTTTTTTCTCAGTATTCCAATACTCACAAAGTTCTTGTTTATTGAAATTAGAAACATTTATACTATTAATTGTTGAGATTTTGCTACCGATTTCGATTTTCTCTTTTAGTTGATGATCGTCCCAAGTGCTATTTATTCTTATGGAATTATCGGTATAGTCAGGTGCAAATAGAACCTCAAAACTTTTTAATACGTCGTCTTCCATTTCATGTCTTGGCGCTAAATAAACACGTTCATTTTTCCAATCAAGAGTTACAAGATAATTTTGAAAAAAGGTATTTCCAATTAAATTACTTCCGTTTTCCTTAAAATTAACCAGTTTATTATGCAATTTGAGATCGTCTATTTGTAATTTTGGAATGTATGCTGAATTGGCTTTAACTATGGTTTTTCCGTAAGCGCTAAAATTACTGTAGTTATATGATGTCATTGCCAGGTTTTTATTGGCATTTAATAGTTTGAAAAAAGACAGATTGGAAGTAATACTGCCGGAATAACCTGTGTCAAACGTAAATTTTTCCTTTTGACCATTAATTTCTAAATTTATTTTGGAAGGACCATATTTTCCCGAATGTGTTTTGAAAGCAAACACAACTTCGTTAGTGCTTAATTTGGAAATTTCATCCGTAAAGCGAAGTACTTTTTGGTCGTAATCAATTTGCCAGTTGGATTTTCTCATCAGATTACTTCCAATAATACCATCAAATTCCAAACAGCCAAACATTTCATCAAAATGCGATAAATCCGAAACAAAAGCACCAGTATTGCTGAAATTGATAGTGCCAATTTTAATATTCTCAATAGCAATATATTCCGATTTCTGTTTGGTATTATTAGCATCAGTAATAGTATTGCTCACTTTGTTTGATTTGTGTTCAATTTGATTCCGTAAGTCATCGTCTATTTGTGTCAGATCGGCACCGGTGTCAAAAACGAAATGGTATTTTACAGCGCTGATTTCTACCTCGATAATAATCTCACCGTTGTAGTAGGTAAAAGGAATTTCTTCATAGTAATTTTTAGACTCTACATTTCCCTGTGTAACTGTTTTTAGCCTTTTAAGAGGAGTACAGCCCACAACAATGATTATCAAAAAAAACAGTATGATATGTTTTTTTACCATTTTTTTAATCTGTAAATAGTGTCATTTTGATATTCTAAAATTACGCTTTTTTTGAGTTTTGGGCAAGGATTTCTATGGTATTAAAAAAAATGATTTATATGTAACTATTTGATTATGAATACCTATAAGTGTGACTGTTTTAAAATTCGCCTTTTTAAAACAAGTAGTAATATTGTAACAGGATGCAAATTACAACAAGACTTTGAAGAATTCTGTGAATGACTACCTTATCCGTAAGGTACTCGACTAAGCCAGTAAAGTAGTGATTTAAGAAAACTCAACCGAAGCACAGCACTACTGATTTTGTCTTTGTACCTTTGAAATCTAATTTAATTAGACATTTCATTTTTCTTTTGAGAAAAAGAATAATGAAGATTATTATTCCAATCGTGTTGTAATCAATCATAAAGTGTCATTTTAATCACAATGGATTCATCTGAAAATTTAGAAGAGAAATACTATATCAAAGAGGTAGATACTGATACAACAAGTATTTATTGTTATCATGATTTGATGGGAGAATTGTTGATTCCTACCCATAAACATGAAAAAGCACAGATGTTATATTCTGAAGGAGGATTTGTTCATGTTACAACAGAAACCAAAACCTATTTTCTTCCTGCCCGTCATTTCATATGGATACCGGGCGGAATAGCGCATAGTATTCATCCCAGTTCTGAAAATGTTATGATGCGGAATTTGTATTTTCCAATAAATGTAAACGAGGATCCGTTTTATCAAAAGGAGGGAATTTATCCCATTAATGATTTATTACTGCAAATGATGTTATTCACGAATAGATGGAGTGGAAACCTGAAAATAGGAAGTAGAAATTTTATCATTGCTAATGCGATTAAAGCCATTTTACCGGAAATCTGCCTGACCAATTTGCCTCTGGCATTGCCTTCTCCAAAAGACATTCGGCTCAATAAAATTATTAGCTATTTAGATGAAAATCTGACTGAGACTATTTTGTTCTCTGATTTGGCAGAACGATTTGGCTTTAGCGAGCGTTCTTTATACCGTTTGTTTCAAAAGGATTTAGGGATGTCGTTTATTCAATATTTTACCATTCGAAGAATATTAAAAGCAATAGAACTGTTGCTTGAAAAAAAGCAATCTGTAAATGAAGTTGCCAGGGCCGTTGGGTATAACAGTGTGCCAACCTTCAGTAACACCTTTTTTAAAATTTTAGGACAGCGACCTTCCGATTATTTAAATGGAATTGAAATATTAAAATAAGACTCTCTTCTATTTTGCATTTAATAAGTCATTTTGTCTTTAGAAAACTATAAATTCGATGTGGCTACCATGTGGTAGAAAAATGATTAGAGCCAACGAGTTAAAAAAGTGACTTTTTCACAGCACCTCTTTTCTGCAATCGTTATCGTGTTTTTATTGGTTTATATTTGGCCGAAATGAATAAATATGTGGCTTTTGTTGATTTTATAACATGGATTAAATGAGGGAACTTTGCAGAATATTCTTTATCCCTATTTATGTTTCTCAAAAAAAGGTCTCTTTTAGATCAATCAAAAATTAATTTCCCCCAAAATTCAGTATTGTTATTCCTTTTTTTTCAGGGAATAACGTCATTGCAGGCGCAAGAATCCAATCAGATTTCTTTGAATGATGCTTTAAAAATCGCAAAAGAAAACAATAAAACAATTCAGAAATCGCATATTGAACAGCGCATTTCTGAAAATGAAATTGCCGAGACTAAAAACCTTCGTTTGCCTGAGGTTAATTTTAATGCAATGTATTCCCGCTTATCGGATTTGACAGAATACGAAGGCAGTTTTTTCAAGGATAAGCACACCTATACTCCGGAACCTGGAACTGTAATATATGATGCGGTGACCAAGTTTGATATGCCGCTTTATGCAGGAAATAAAATCAATAATGCGATTAGTAAGTCGAAACAGGAAAACGAAATTACCAAAATAAAGGTAGAGAAAACCGAAAACGACATTCGATTAGATGTTACTGCTACTTTTTTGGGCATATATAAAATGATGGAACTCCAGAAAATCATTGACGAAAGTATTAAGGAAGAACACGAACGATTAAAGGAGGTGAAAGCGTTTAAGACTTTTGGAACCGTCACAAAAAATGAAGTGCTGCGTTCCGAGTTGCAGCTTTCGGACAGAGAGCTTCATGCCCTGACTAATAAAAAGAATATCAGGATAGCACTTCAAGATTTAAAAACGTTATTGCAGTTGCCCGAAGAACAGGAAATAAGTATTGACACAACAGCCATTCTCGAGGAAATTAATCTTCTGAAAGACTATGATTATTATTTGAAGGAAACCATGCAGAACGAAGAAATGCGTATCGCAAGCAGGGAATTAGATGTCAAAAAGACAGAGTTAAAAATGGCAAAAGGAAATTATTATCCTAAGGTGGGTTTATTTGGGAACTATAATCTAAAATATCCAGACTATATGTTATTTACGATGGATCGCCCGTATCTCTACACCATTGGGCAAATAGGAGTGGAGGCTTCTTATAATTTGTCTGGTTTATATAAAAATAAAGCTCGGGTGCAGGTCGCTAATTTAAAAGTGGAATTGCAAAAAAATGAATCTGAGATCGTGAAAAACGAGATGGTGGATAAAGTGTTCAGAAAGCACACGCAATATCAGGAAATTCTGGACAAATTTCAGGTTACCGATAAAGCACTGGATTTGGCACAGGAGAATTATCGTATTGTAAAAGTAAAATACCTTAACCAATTGGTCCTGATTACAGAAATGGTTGATGCGGATAATGCTTTACTTCAGGCAAAATTCAATAAGGTTTCCACTAGAATAGATGCTGTTATGAAACACTTTGAATTGCTTCATACAGCAGGCTTACTCAATAAATAATAATTTCAGTTTAATATAATTTAGTTTCAAGTTTATATGGTAAAAGTAAAAAATTCGTCAAGAGCACATAAATCATTTCACAGATTAACCACGGCGATTGCAAGTATTCTGGTTTTTAGCGGAATTGTTTTAGGTATTTGGTTTTATGTTTTTAATCAAAATCATGAAGAAACCAATGATGCTCAAGTGGATCAATATGTTACACCCATTATGGCCAGAATAACAGGATATGTTCAGGAAGTACGTTATAAAGAAAATCAGTTTGTACATAAAGGTGACACTTTAATTGTAATTGATAACAGGGAATATAAAGCTCATTTGGATATGGCCTTGGCAGATGTAGAAAATGCCAAAAGCAGTAGCATTGTTGCAGAAAAAAATGTAGCAACAACTTCTAATGCAACTTCGGTAAGAGAAGCACAATTGGAGGCCGCAAAAACAGAAGTTTGGAAAACCAAACTCGAATACATTCGATATAAAGGCTTATTAAGTGAAGAAGCAGCGACAGAACAGCAGCTGGAAAAAGTAAAAGCTGATTATGAACTGGCTAAAGCTCATTATCAAGAAATAGAAAATACGATCCAATCGGCGGCATTGAACACTTCGGAAGCTTCGGCTAAAATTCCGACGGCCCAGACCGTAGTTCATGCTAAACAAGCTGCGGCGGATAATGCAGCTTTGTTTCTTACTTATACGGTAATTACAGCGCCTTACGACGGTTGGGTTGGTAAGAAAATAATTCAGCCCGGACAAATGATAAAAGAAGGACAAACCTTAGTTTCGATTGTCAGTAAGGAAAAATGGGTTACCGCTAATTTTAAAGAAACACAGGTGCAATACCTGTCCATTGGTCAGGAAGTTGCGATTAATGCCGACGCTTTAAGCGAAGAAAAATTTACGGGCAGAATTGAATCATTATCACCTGCCAGTGGCGCCCGTTTTTCATTGCTGCCACCAGATAATGCCACAGGTAACTTCATAAAAATAGAACAAAGAATTCCGGTTAGGATTCAACTGCTAGGAAAGGATGCGCAAATCCAGTTTCTTCGAGCCGGTATGAATGTTACTGTGATTGCCGAACACCCATAATCAGATGTCAGAAGTTAGTGTTTTTAAGCCTTGGGTTCCTAATTGGGCGGTCGTAGGTATTATATTTTTTTGCTTGTTACAATCCATGATTTTACTGGGAGTGTACACTTCTAATGTGACCTATGCCGCGAGTTTTTTGGATGTTGAAGTCGAAGATTTGCAATTTTCGATGTGTGTGACGTATGGAACTTTTTTGTCTACATTATTAATTGAAAGTCGGTTCTTTAAGTTTTTTCCAACCAAAAAATATTTTCTTGTCATTTATAGTCTGGCCGCTATAACATTTATTTTAACGGCTTACACGGAGAATTTTTCGCTATTTATTATTTTAAGAATTGCGGAAGGGATTGTGATGGCATTGCCTGTTGTGTCTTTACGACAATTTTTAATTTCCAGATTTAAGTCCAAAAATGCTATTATTATTGGTTTTACTATCAATTATGGAGCTTTGATCCTTGCTTCGCCATTTATAATGAATATTGCAGTCTGGCTACTTGAAAATTACGATTGGAAATATATGGCGTATGGTTCCGCTTTATTTCAAATAGGATGTGTGGCTTTAATTATGCTAACATTCAATGACAACCGTTTTCATAGAAAAATTCCCTTATACCAGATTGACTGGACCAGCTATATTTTGTTACTGACCGCTATTTTGTGTGGTGCCTATTTTATGGTTTATGGCGAAAAAAAGTATTGGTTCGAATCTTCTCAAATTGCCGCTGCACTGACGGTTGCCTTGTTAACGGGAGGTTTTTTTATTGCCCGACAAATGCAGGTGAGACGACCCACTTTTGACATGAGAATATTTCGATATGATAATTTACGTACCGGACTATTATTGTCGGTGGTGTTTTATATTGCCAGATCTACTTTGAATATTTGCCATAGTACTATGTTTACAGTTTGGAATTGGGAGCCTTCGCGAGTGGCTCAGGTGCAATATTTGAATGTATTGGGAAACATAATCGGAATGGTTGTGACAGGAATATTTTTGGCAAAAGCAGTGACCTCAAGGACGATTTTTATAATTGGATTTTCACTTTTTGCGTTATTTCATTTCTGGTTTACTTTTCTTTTTGTTCCTGATGTTTCTTTGGCTGATATTGCAATTCCTTATATTTTGCAAGGAGTGGCCGTGGGAATCATCTTTGTTCCATTAGTATTATTCACGGTCTCTGCAGTTCCTACACATTATGGAGCTTTTGCTGGAATCGCAGGGGTAGCAGGACGTTTTTGGGGAAGTATCATGGGATTTGCGATAATTCAAAATGCAAGTGTGTTTTTACAAAAAAAGCATTTCACAAAGTTCAGACAATTTGTTCTTCCGGAGAGTCCTGAGACCCAGATGCGTCTTGAACAAATGATCAAAAGCTTCCTGTCTAAAGGCTATAATGCAGACGATGCTACTAAATTAGCCATGAAGCAAATTATCGGTTCTGTTTCGAAACAATCGGTTTTATTGTCTAATATGGAAATCTTTACCGTTATGGGAAGTGTT
Organism: Flavobacterium maritimum; assembly: GCF_040049085.1. NCBI lineage: Bacteria > Pseudomonadati > Bacteroidota > Flavobacteriia > Flavobacteriales > Flavobacteriaceae > Flavobacterium > Flavobacterium maritimum. Next base: position 128,462 of record NZ_JBDLZY010000002.1, on the reverse strand, counting down.
ATGCTCATGATTGTTGTTTTTTTATTGATTAATCAACATTTAAAACAAACATTTGATATTTTTAAAAATAGAATTTGGGATAATTAAGAGATGTTTTTTAGTGCCTAAAAAAGGTGTTTTTAGTCAAAAATGATTAACTTAGTGTGTTAAAAATCAAATGTTTAAAAGTTAATCAAATGAAAAACACAGACGATAAATCGAATCCGGATAAAAAAGATAAAAACAAAATACCAGACTCTCTTTTGTATCCTCCAAGCGAAGATATTTACAGCCAGTTCAAAAAAGAATCTGAAATAGACCCGGAAGATCTTTCTAAAAAGAAAGCGCCAGTTGAAATCAATAATGTCAGGGAACTGAATCAAAAGGATTTTGATGAGGATGTATCTGGCGGAGATTTAGACATTCCCGACTTAGACCTAGATGATCAATTGGAAATTGAGGGAAATGAAGATGAAGAAAATAGTCATTACAGTATAGGCGGTGATGATCATAACAACTTAGATGAAAATACCGGAGACAGGAGTTAGGACATTTACGAAGCGTATTTCTCTTCGATTTTCGACTTCCTGATTTCATGCGTATTCTAATAGGACTTTGGAACACATAATTTTAGATTAATTACAACGCTAAATTTATTTACAATGTCTTTGAATAAATACAATCAAAAGCGACATAATAACGAGTTGATTTTTGTGGTGCAAAAACATGCAGCTTCCCATTTGCATTATGATTTTCGATTGGAAATGGACGGTGTCCTAAAAAGTTGGGCCATTCCCAAAGGGCCATCCATGAATCCCGAGCACAAACGACTTGCCATCATGGTAGAGGACCATCCGTATGATTATAAAGATTTTGAAGGTACTATTCCCGATGGTCATTACGGTGCCGGGAATGTAATTGTTTGGGATCAGGGAACGTATGCTCCGGCTGATAAAGACTATAAAGGAGATGCGGAAACCCAATTGCAATCAGAATTGGAAAAGGGACATCTCAGTTTTATTCTGAATGGAAAAAAACTAAAAGGAGAATTTGCATTGGTGAAATTCAAAAGCAAACAGGATACAACTTGGCTTTTGATAAAGAAAAACGATCAATATGCAACTGAGGAAGACATCCTGGAGAACAATAAATCTGTGATTTCAAATTTAACTGTGGAAGAAATGGAACACGCACCAGATTAATTTTTTCAGTGGAAAAATAAGGCAATTACAATCTCCAGAGCAATTAATATGATTACGACCCATTCGAGACGGGAACTTTCCCTTACATTCAGTACATCAGTAAAAAGCGTTAGATTGTTCTCTACAATTTGCAGACGGTAATCCAAATCTTTGAAACGGGTGTTGATGTCAAAATTAGTTTTTAGTTGCCTATTGAGCAGGTTAAGTTCTTCATTGTCCCAAACAAGATTGGGATCGTCAAGAATATATAAATTATCAACAATACTGTTTTTTACGTTCAATACTTTTCCGATATACTTAAGCAAATTGGTTTTTGAAATACTGAGTTTTCCGCGTTGTTCCAATTCTAAAATATAATGTTTGGAAGAGGTAATTAGATCATCTGTCAGGACTTCATAATGTTCCAGTGCAACAGATTGTCCGATGTTGAGCATAACAATCCGCATAAGGGAAGGGTCTATCTCGGGAACGGTGACGAAATTATTTTTTACAACGACCTTTTGTAGTTTTTCATCCGTCTCAATTCTGTATTCTTCAGACAAATCCAAATTAACGAAAGTAGTGGCGTAATTTTTTATAAAGTTTATAAATTCACTTTTGGCGACCACATCATAATTGGCAAATACAACCACACCATAATCAAAAATATATAAATAACGTTTGGTAGCTTCCAATGCATAAAATATTTCAGAAGTCGATCCGGAATGCACTTCGGCTTGAAACTCGCTACGAAATTTTCTGATATTGAAAGATTCAGCGATTTGGACTGCTTCGATTCGGATTTCCATAACAAAGAGTTTTATACAAATTTAAGAAATTTTCAGCTTGTTGTAGGGCGTAGATGACGTTTTAGTTTTTGTGTGGATTTCTCTATTTTAATGATGATTTTTATTTGTACTTTTGGTCAGTACCATTTACATCGATTTCGTTGCTTTTTATTTCTTTGTAAACGTCCCTATCCTCAAAAATGATCAGGATACTTATAGATTATAAACAGTAGGAGATATAATCTATACCATAAATCTTTATGGTAAAATTGATTTCAGAAGAACTCCAAAAAACCAAAAACAGTTATTAAATTGAAAATTAAAATTCTATTCTTTAGCTTTATTTTTATAGGATTTGTGGCTTGTAACAATAAAGAACAATCTACAATTTCAGATAAAAAAACTACTGATGTTATTAAACAAGCCAGCTATAATGGCCATATAAAATCGGTATCAGATTCATCCAGGGCTTCAGATTTAAAATATTCTTTGGAACAATTAGATAATACTAAAGGACTGTCCAATAGTTCCGTGAATGCTATTTTTCAGGATTCCGAAAATTTACTTTGGATTGGGACATGGGACGGCTTAAACAGATATGACGGAAATAGTTTCAAAATTTTTCGCCCCGAGTTGGATAATGAAAACAGTTTGAGCAATCAGGTAATCCAAAAAATAGCCGAAGATAATTCGGGGCAGATTTGGATTTTGACCATTCATGGAATTAACCGTTATAATAAGAAGACGGATGCCTTTCAACGGTTTTACTTTTCGAGAGAAAATAAACCACCATTATCAGAATCAGAATTTAACATGGCATTGGATGCTTCCAAAAAAGTATTTTGTGCAGTAAAAGATTGGGGAATAGGTTATTTTGATGGAACCACATTTCAATTATTAAATGCCAAAAATCTTTCCACCAAAGCAGTTAAAAAAATGGAATTTTCTCCCACTGGAGAACTGTTGGTCTTGTTTGAAAACAATGAATTTTATGCTTTGTCGCTTAAAGCGGGCAGTAACGGAAAAAAGATACTTTCAAAAGTCGAATTGGTTTCAAAAAACATCAGGACATTTGAAGTGGTTTCCAATCAGAAAGTCTGTGTTATCCCAAACTCGGGAAATGCTTTTTTACATTCTTTATCCAATAAGAACAAAGAGACTATTTCTGGTCAAAAAATTGAAAATATCATAGGACATATTCCAGAAGGCTTGGTGCTTTCCGGTAAATCTGGATATTTTATTATGGACAATACCGGAAATATTACTTCTAAACCATGGTTGAAATATCTGAAAAGCCAAAAGATAACCTCATTAATACAAGGAAGTGAAAATGTGCTTTGGACAGGAACCGATGGGGATGGACTATTTAAAATATATCCGCTCAAAAAATCTTTTAATTTAATTTCTAAAGCACAGGTTCCCGAGCTAGATGGCGGAATCATCAGGACATTTCTGGAAGTGGACGGAAATTCTTTTTGGGTGGGAACCAAAGGAAAAGGACTGTTTCGTTTTCCTTCTAATTTTTATCTGAATCCGGAGAAAGCGTTGCAATACCAAAATTTCAATGAAAGCAACAGTGCTATCAATAATGCCGTCTTTGCTTTGTACAAAGGACAAAATGATCTGGTTTTTATTGGTACTGATGGTGAAGGAATTACTGTTTTCGACTTGAAGAAATCAAAGCTAATCGATTGGGCATCCATTGAAGGGAATGAGAAATGTGATTATTTTAAGTCGATATATACCATTTCTCAGGATAAAAACGGATTTGTTTGGCTGGGAACGAATGGTTACGGAATGATTCGTTGCAAAATTGAACGCTCCGGGGAAAAATTGAAAGTAACCGAATTCAAAAAATATTTGGCGGACAGTAACAAAGAAAACGCATTAAGCAGCAACATTATTTTTTCTATAATTCCAAAAAATGAGAACCAGCTTTGGATCGGAACCCGACTGGGAGGTCTTAATCTTTTTGACAAAAAATCAGGCGAATTCCGCACCTATAAAAATATCAAGAATGATCCTAAAAGTCTTTCTAATAATGATATTTTGTGTTTGCAGACGGATGCAAATAACAGACTTTGGATAGGAACCAGTTTTGGCTTAAACCTGTTAGAAGATTTAAAAAGTAATGGTAAAGCGGTATTCAGAAGTTTTACTGTCAAGGAAGGATTACCTAATAATACCATTCACGGAATTGTCTCTGATAAGAAATCCAATCTTTGGATAAGCACTAATTTTGGGTTATCGAATTTTAATCTTAGTGGTTTAAAATTTATTAATTATACCAAAAATGAAGGCCTTCAAAACAATGAATTTGCAGATGGCGCATTTTATCAGGATCCTAAATCGGATTTTGTTTTTATGGGAGGAATAAAGGGTTTTAATTATTTCTTACCTCAAAAAATAAAAGAATCGTCTGTTATTCCAGATATTCTGATTGATAAGATTAGCGGTCAAAACCAGCCTATTCCTTATTATCAGGGATTAGTGATAGCTCCCGATTCTAAGACAAACCCTTCTATCGTTTTAGATCATAATCAAAACTTTTTCGACATTGAATTGGCGGCTTTGACTTATGTAAACAGCGAAAAATGCCAGTATGCCTATCAGTTGATGAATTTCGATAAGGGCTGGAATACCATTAATAATCGAAGAATTATTTCCTTTACGAATGTTCCGAAGGGGAACTATTCCTTATGGATAAAATGGACGAATAGTGATGGGGTTTGGAGTAAACCGGTTCATGCTATTGATATTCGGGTTAAACCAGTGTTTTGGCAATCCAATTTGGCAATCGTCATCTATTTGATATTGACAGTGCTTTTTATACTCTTTGTGTTGAGTTATTATAAAAAGCGTCAATCATTGAGTCAAAATATTCTTTTTAGAAAAAGAGAAGAAGAGCTGCACGAAAACAGACTTAGCTTTTTTACGAATGTTGCCCATGAGTTTCAGACTCCTTTAACTTTGATTGTCGGACCTGTGCAAAAATTATCAGAAACTCCTAATCTTAGTGAGCGTAATCAAAAGTTCATACAGATGATTCAGCGCAATTCGTCACGATTATTATTCTTGACGCAGCAATTATTGGAATTCAGAAAAGCAGAATATGATTATTTAGAAGTAACAGCCAGGGAATTTGATCTTGTAAACTTGGTAGAACAAATCGCCGAGTTGTTTGATGAATGGGCATTGGATAAAAATATTGATTATAATCTTGATATTCCGTCTGCATTACCAGGCTGGTTCGACAAGGATAAAATTGAAAAAATAGTATTTAACCTGATGTCAAATGCATTTAAATACACTCCTGTAAATGGGAAGATTGATGTTAAATTTAAACTTCAAGATAGTAATCAAAAGAAATTGAATATCACTATAGTAAATACAGGAAAAGGTATTCCAAAGGAAAAATTAGATTCTTTGTTTGACCGATTTTTTCTGTCGGATGCCAATAAAACGCCAGATAATGATTTGTTTAGAACCGGTATCGGATTAGCCTATATCAAAAGATTGGTTACTGTATTAAGAGGAGAAATTCTGGTTTCGAGTATTGCTAATGAAGAGACTTCCTTTACCGTTCTCATACCTTGCAGTAAAGAATCCTTTACCGAAAAAGAATTGGATGTAGAAGTAAGTCCTGTTTTGATTTCTCATCATCTTAAAAATATCCTTGAAGAGATTCCGAACAAAACGGATGATACTCCCAATAAAATTGCATCACTTGAAGATATTCAAGACACGCGCAAAACGATTTTATTGGTCGAAGATGAGAAAGAAATTCATTTGTTCCTTAATGATCTATTAGGTGGCAACTATAAAATTATCCCGGCCTATAATGGTTTAGAAGCTCTGGAAATTCTTGAAAAGGAAGTTCCTGATATTATTATCAGCGATGTGATGATGCCTGAGATGGATGGGGTGGAGCTTTGTAAAAAAATTAAAACAGATATTAGAACCTGTCATATCCCTTTTATTATGCTTACCGCAAAAGATTCGGTGATTCACAGAATCGAGGGTCTGGAAAGTGGTGCTAATTCCTATATCCCGAAACCTTTTTATCCGGATCATCTATTAATACGAATACAAAAGCTTCTTGAAGAAAAAGAATTAATACTCAAACATTTCACACAAGATACACTTTCCGAAAATCTGTCAACGCTTCCTATAGACAGCGATGAAAAAGATTTTGTGAAAAAGGTAATCGAATTGATCCGTGCCAATATTGACAACGAAAATCTTCAAAGCCTGTTTATTGAAAAAGAATTGGGGATTAGTAATTCGCAATTGTATCGAAAAATTAAACAGATTTTTGGCTTTACGCCTGGCGATTTGATTCGAACAATCCGATTAAAACATGCGGCAGAATTATTGCGTAAAAATGTATTGACCGTTTCTGAGGTTTGTTACCAATCAGGTTTTAATAACCGATCGTATTTTTACCGTGAGTTTAATAAAATGTATAATGCTACTCCAAAAAATTACCAGCTGAAATATAAAGCGAAGTTCTAGATGGTTTTTTAAAGTACTGAAAATCAGCACTTTTTATTAAGGTGTACACTTTTGAAGAAATAGTGTACACCTTTTTTTGTACCCTCCAATTACTTTTATCAAATGATTTTTAAGTCATGAAAAAAACCATTAATGCATTTAATTAACCTAATTATTATTAACATGAAAAATTTAACTCGAATTAGTAATCAATTTAATATTTCCCTATGATGAGAAAAAATATTATTTATAAGTTGTTCTTACTCGGGACAATATTATCAGGGAGTATCATGTATGCTCAAACAGTAAAAGGTATTGTTACCGATAGTAATGGTCCATTGCCTGGGGTAAACATTACGATCAAAGGAACAACATCGAATACCGTTAGTGATTTTGATGGAAATTATGCTATTAACAGTTCAGATTCAAAAGCTGTTTTGGTGTTTAGTTACATTGGATATTTAGTGAAAGAAGTTCCGGTTAATGGAAACAGCACTATTAATGTAGTATTAGTAGAAGATTCACAAAAATTAGATGAAGTGGTTGTGGTGGGTTATACTGGCCAAAAAAAGCAATCGATTTCGGGAGCCGTAACCCAAGTGGATATGGGCGATTTGTCTAAAACAAAAGTAGCTGATGTAGCCCAAGCTTTACAAGGGCAGGTAGCGGGTGTATTTGTTGCAGCCAATACAGGTGCCCCTGGAGACGGACTTAAAGTTCGTATTAGAGGGGAAGGTACTTTGGGTAATAATGAAGTATTATATGTAGTTGATGGTGTATCTACCCGTGATATTTCTTTCCTGAATCAATCGGATGTAAAATCGATGACTGTTTTGAAAGATGCAGCAGCGGCAGCAATCTATGGTTCAAGGTCTTCTGGTGGTGTAATTGTTATTACAACCAAAAATGGACAAAAAGGAAAAGCAACTATTAATGCAGAGTATTTTACAGGTACCAATTATGCAACCAATTTGCCGGATATGATGAATGCAGATCAATATTTGACTGTAAAAGATCAAGCGTGGCATAATACTCTTGGGAACGCTGCAAATGCAATCAGCCCTTATCAAGCAGATAGAAGCAGAACAGATTTGGCCGATACTGATTGGTTGGATGAATTGTTCAATACAGGTAAAACTAATAATCTACAACTTTCTGTAAGTGGTGGAAATGAATCTACCCAATATTTGGTTTCGCTAGGTTATTTTGATCAGGACGGAATTGTAGTCGGAGACAAAGACAGATTCCAACGTGTGAACTTCAGAACGAATATCAATTCTAACGTAACAGAGCGTTTCAAAGTAGGTGCGAATGTTCAAATTACAAATACTGTTCAGGATAAAATGTCTTCAAGTGGAGATGCTCCAGGGGTAATTCGTCACGCTTTATTACGTCCTTCAGTTTTATCAGTTTACAAAGATCCAAATGATCCAACTTATAGCGTAAATGATCCTTATACGGATTTACCATTCTATTTGTTTAACAATGACAATGGAGGATGGAGCAAACAGTATGAATATACTTCAAACCCTATTGCTTTGGTACATTTCACAGATGATACTAGAAAAACATACAAGAATTTTGGTAATGTTTATGGAGAGTATGCCTTTTTAGCAGACAAATCATTGAAGTTCAAAACCAATTTGGGAGCTGATATTATTTTTGATCACAACAAGAATTTCGGCGAAAATTTTGGAGATGATGATAACAACGATCCAAATGAACTTTATCCTGGAATGGGTAGAAAAAACAGACCTTCTTCTCTAAATGAAAATAGAGGTGAGGCAATGACTTTCACTTTTACCAATACCTTAAACTATATAAAAACAATCAACGATAAGCATAGTATTAATGCCTTATTAGGGACAGAAAATATTAGTAGCAAATCTTCTGCAATCGGTGGTGCAAGAGAAAATTACAATCATACTGAAGATCCATTCCGTTATCTTGACTACGGAAGCGATACAAACAAACACAGTTCAGGATCGGCAAACAATTGGTCTTTGATTTCATTTTTCGGATCAGGTACTTATGGGTATGACCAAAAATATTTTGTATCGGCAACTTTAAGAGCAGATGGTTCTTCCCGATTTGGTCCTAACAATAAATGGGGTTATTTCCCATCAGTATCTGGAGGTTGGGTAATTTCAAATGAAGAATTCTGGAAGAAACCAGATTGGATGTCAAACTTGAAATTGAGAGCGAGTTGGGGACAAGCTGGAAACCAGGAAATCCCGGATCATGCTTATGAAACTTTAGTTTCTGAATCAGGTGGAGTAGTAAATATTATCCGTTATGGTAACCCTGATTTGAAATGGGAAACCACTACACAAACTAACATCGGACTTGATTTTGGAATATTGGATAATAAATTAACTTTTACTGCTGATTATTTTGATAAAACTACTGATGATATCTTATTGGCAGTTGGTTTACCGGCAGTTTCTGTGGGAGTTATCAATCCTACCTTTGTAAATGCGGGTGTGGTTACGAATAGCGGATTCGAATTTGGTGTAAACTTTCAAAACAATGATAACGAATTCAAATATGGCGTAAATGCTAATATGGCTACTTTAAAAAATGAAGTAAAAGAATTGCAACAATATGTTACCGAAATTTATGATGATTTCACCCGTACGAAAACGGTAGTGGGTCAACCAATCAGTTCTTATTACGGATACCAATTTGAAGGAATTTATCAAAATCCTACTGAAGTTTCTACCCATTTATTTTCTAATGCAAATGGTGTAGTACCTGGAGATATGAAATTCAAAGATTTAAACGGCGATGGTCAGATTAATGCTGATGACAGAACCTTTATCGGTAGTTCTGTTCCTGATTTAACATATGGTTTATCTGCAAATTGCGAATACAAAAGATTTGATTTATCTGTGATGTTTCAAGGTGTAGAAGGAGTAGATCGTTACAATGATTTGAAGAAAATTATCGATTACGATAGCCGTCCTTTTAATTCGACTACAGCAGTATTAGGGGCTTGGAACGGAGAAGGAACAAGCAACTCTATACCTCGCAACACTTTTAATGACAATGGAGGAAGTAAGTTTTCAAGCGTATTTGTAGAAGATGCTTCTTATTTTAGATTGAAAAGCCTTGAATTGGGATACAATTTTGATCCAAAAGTGGTTGGAAATGCTAATTTAAGAATGTATTTATCAGCTCAAAATCTTTGGACAGTCACTAATTACAGTGGTTTAGATCCAGAATCTACTTCTTTGATTGATCAAGGGACTTACCCACAATCGATGTCATTTATTTTAGGATTAAATTTAAAACTATAACACAATAGAGATGAAAAAAATATTTATAACAACGCTCTTAGTAGGATTTGTTTCTTTGACCAGTTGTGAAGACGAACTTACTTCGGATCTTATAGGCGCTTCTACATTAGAACAAGCTCAAACGGATCCAACTTTGGGTTCAGTAGAGAGCTCCGTTAATTCTTCTTATGAATTGCTTTCAAGCAGATTGAACATATTGGCAGATTGGCAATGGGACAAAGGATTGGTATTTCAGGAAGATATCGTTTTGCAAGATATTGCATCTGATGATATGGAGAAAAAATGGGGTCCGGATGGTGATCAACCTTGGATGGATGAAATTAATAATTTCACTTTTACTTCCATGAACGGTGGTCCAAACGGATTGTGGAAATACAATTACGAAGGGATAAAAAGAACCAATATTGCGTTGAATTATTTGTTGAATCCTGAAATTGAGAGTATCACCGGTATCTCAACGGAAAGAAAACAACAATTGATGGGAGAAGCTTATTTCTTAAGATCATATTACTACTTTTCTTTGGTAACAAATTTTGGTGATGTGCCTTTAATTTTAGCCCCTATCAAAACATATCAAGAAGCTTTCGATGCTGCAAAAAGATCTCCAAAAGCAGATGTATATACTCAGATAAGTGAGGATTTAGCTTTAGCCAAAACCTATTTACCTAACCAAAAATACTCATCTTCAACTGAAAAATGGAGAGTTTCAAAAGGGGCAGTTATAGCATTACAAGCGAAAATTGCTTTATATACCGAAGATTGGAACAAAGTAATCACGACTGTTTCTGAACTGGAAGGACTAGGGTATTACAGTTTGAATACGAATTACTTTGACAGTTTTGATATGAATAAAGAATTTGCAGAAAATGAAGTTATTTTCTGTTACGACCACCAACAAAATGCAACTCCAAGAAAAGGAAATGGAATTTGTGCTGTTGCCGGTTGGGGATTCTTTGCGCCAAGTGAAGATTTCTTAAACTCTTTTGAGGCTAACGATCCTAGAAAATTATATACTGTAAACACGCAAGAGCAGTGGGTTAATAAAATTTTGGGAAGTATAAATGGTGCTAACAAAGGAAATGATGATGCTCCAAGCAACAAAATTTATTTCCGTATGGCAGATGCATTATTGTGGAAAGCAGAAGCACTTAATGAAACAGGTGATTTTTCGGGAGCGATTGCACTCATTAATAAAATCAGAGAAAGAGCAAGAAATACAGTAACTGCAAATGGAGGTACTGTTCCTGCCGGGACATTGGCAAACAGACCAGCTTCTGTAGATAAAACAACGGTGAAAAACTGGTTGATTTCTGAAAGAAGAGCAGAATTAGGTTTTGAAAATCAAAGAATGGCCGATTTGAAAAGATGGGGAATTGCTAAAGAAGTGATGACTGCACACGGTAAAAATTACCAGGACAGACATAATTTATATCCAATTCCACAGTCAGAAGTTGACGCCTCAGCTGGATTGTTGACTCAGAACCCAGGATACTAAAAAGGGTAATTGAAATAAGTTTTGGTTAATTTAAGTTGATTACTATACCTGAGAAGTAGCAATTACAATTAAAAAAATTGCTGCTTCTCTAATTAATAAAATTTAGAAATAGAATGCCAAATAGGTAATAAAAATATGGTTGGTTGATTTTAAATAGTAGTTACCCTTGAGAAGCAGCGGTTGCAATAAAAAAAAATTGCTGCTTCTCTTTTTTTTAAACAAGCAATAAATTCATAAGTAAAGAAATAATCATAAAAAAAAACAGAGTTCTGATTAGCCTTTTAAACAAGTAAATATTTTAATATGTGTAAATTTTTAAATACCCTTTCTATTTTACTATTCTGTTTTGTCGGAACGATTTCGTCAAGCCAGAATATTAACTTAAAAGTTGTAGGCGATGATATACAGGGTTATAATGTTGCTATTTATAATGGTAATCAGCTATTGGTGAAAAACACCGAAGAATTTTCTCTTGAAATGACCAATTTTGATTTAAGTGAAAAAGCTACAATTTCCGCGTGGAAAGGAGCTAAATGGTCGGGCGACAATAAAACAGTGCATTTAACAAGAGATAGCTATATTGCTGAACTTGATTTGAATATTTCTATTTCGGTCACTTATGAAATTATAAATAATAATGTCATTAAAAAGAGCATTGATTTGTTACAATCAGGGATGCCTTCTTTGTATTATATGATATCGGAAACTTCAAAACCGGCGCAAATACCTTCTAAATATGTAACTTTTGAATACGATAATTTCCCCGGAGGCTTTGCACACGAAATGTATCCTTCGGCTGGATTTGTCACGCCAGATAACCAGCTTGTTGGATTTTTGATGGATGCCGGTTATAAAAATCATTACACCCGAACCACCCGAAGACGCTTTAACGGGCATGGTGGTGGTTTTGTTGGGATGCGAAAACTTCCGGATCCTGAACTGGTTTCGGTAGCTTCTTTAGAGGAAAGAACCAGTAACGAACATTACATCAGACAGACTTTTGGTGAAATGTACAATTTGGATGCAGGAAAGCAATTGAAATTAAAAATAGATGACCAATTTAAAAGAGTTGGAGCTATTGCAATCGAAAAAAAAGACAGTATTTATACGCTGAAATTCAAAGATAACAAACAGTCGGGATTTGAAATCCTAGCCCCTTTTAAAGATCAAAAAGTATATACCATTTCTTTTCTTTCGAAAGGGAAAGCATCTGTAGCACTCAAACTTTTTAGAATTAAAAACGGAAAAAAAACCGTTGAACTGGAAAACGGTGTCAAATACATTGATAAATTTCCAAGTTCAGAAAAGCAATGGACGCTTTTTAAAGGCAGTGTTTTGGTTCCCTATATTGAGAATGACAGTGTGTCTTTATTCATTGGTACACAAGACGGGAAAGATACCAGTCTTCAAATTAAAAATTTACAAGTTATTGAGCATCTTCCTCAAAAAGAGCCTTATAACAGAATGAATATTGGTGAAAAGGTGACAAAAACGACCTATGTTTTCGTGGAGCCTTGGACAAACCATCACGATTTTGTAGTATCTTCACAATCACGCTTGGCCGAAGGAAAAGGATTTAAAGGGAATTTGATAGAGAAGATGTTGTATGCCAATTTCAATATGCTTACATGGATTAGTTCTATAGATGATTTTACGCCTTTCAATGTTCCGAACATGAACTATTCGCCAGATATGTATAATCGGGATTCGTTTTTTTCGATTGTATCAAGTTATAATAAAGAATTGAATCTTTCCATTTGGAATAAGTGGGCGCAGACCCAAAATCAAAAAGGAGCTGTTGGTACCATTATCACCCCTTATATGGGCTCGATAGAGGTAAAAGATAATGAAGCGACCATTCAGTTTTTGATTTGGGCCATGATGAACAAAAGACGTTTTGGAGTGGATTTGCCAAAAGATAAAATTCAGAAAGCAATCGATTTTGTATTAAATGAATTTGACGACGACAGAGATGGTAAGTGTAAGTCGCATTTCCCTTTGTGTCAAGTAGATGTTCTTGATTTTAATCCAAAAACTGACCGATTAGCCGTTAATCAAGGAATGTTGGCAATCGCTTTGCGAACCATAAAAGAATTGGGCTATGAAATATCCGATTCCTATATCGAAAAGGCGGAAGCCGAATACCGCAATTTTTATGATGAAAAACGAAAACACCTTTTATACGACAAGCAATTTCCGGACATTATCGCGATAACTGATTTAGAGCCGGAATTTTATTCGCTCTGGTTATTCAATCGTCCTATTTTGACTGACGAAATGGTAGTGAATCATTTAAACCAAATTCCGTTGCTCAATAAAGTTCCCAATTCTCCGCATCCGGAATATGGTACAACAGCCCCTTTAATCATTCAACTGACTAAGGACAAACAAGGATATTCGTTTATGAATACCGATTACCAGCCTTTCGGCGAATTTGGAAAATCAAATTATGTGGGAGGGGCAAATGATGGTATTTATTACAATGGTGGCAGTTGGTTTCGTGCCGAATATTGTGCCTATGTAGTGGGACAAAAACACGGTTGGGAGAAAGCAAAAAAAATGATGGAAAACAGAGCTTGGGCCGAAATAAATCTTAATCCGGAATGGCCTTACAGTAAAGAATTTATCCCAACAAAATGGACTACAACCGATTCATGGTGGCCTTCCACCCGAGGTTTGTGTTGGAATGTTTTTATCCTTATGGCAAATGAACTGGCAGGAAGCAGAACAGCAGATATGGATCCCGACTTTAAAAACTAAAAAAAATTAAAAACTAAAAAACTAAAAAACTAAAAATAGAACAGCATGAAAGATATAGCAAAACGTTTTACAGAAAACCCTTTATTATCGCCTGCCGATTTACCGCCAAGTAGAGAGGGGCTAGAAATTACTTGTCTACTTAATCCGGGAGTATTTGAATTTGATGGAAAAACTTGGCTTTTGGTGAGAGTTGCAGAAAGACCGAAACAAAATGATACGGTAATTTCTTTTCCTATTCTAAAGGAAGACGGGTCGATTAAAATTATAGAAATCCCTAAAGATGATCCTGAATTAGATGCCAGTGACGCAAGGGTAATTAATTATAAAGGAGTTGATTATTTAACTACATTATCTCATTTGAGATTATTGTGCAGTGAAGATGGGCGTAAATTTTATGAGCCAGAAAATTATCCGCTTTTAGTTGGTGAAGGAATTTTGGAAACCTTTGGAGTAGAAGATTGCAGGGTAACTTTACTTGACGGTACGTATCATTTGACCTATACAGCAGTTTCAGATAATGGAGTAGGAGTTGGTTTGCGCACAACTACCGATTGGAAAAATTTTCAATCACACGGAATGATGTTGCCTCCGCATAATAAAGATTGTGCCATTTTTGAAGAAAAAATTAATGGTTTGTATTATGCTTTGCACCGTCCGAGCAGTGTTGATATTGGTGGAAACTATATTTGGATAACTTCCTCTCCTGATGGTCTTCATTGGGGAAATCATCATTGTATTATTAAAACAAGAGCAGGTTTATGGGATAGTAAAAGAGTTGGTGCCGGAGCTTCTCCAATAAAAACAGATAAAGGCTGGTTGGCTATTTATCATGGTGCCAATGCAGAGCATCAATATTGCCTTGGAGCTTTTTTAATGGATTTAGAAGATCCTACCAAAGTAATTGCCCGTACAGAAGAACCTATTATGGTTCCAACAGCAAACTATGAATTGACCGGATTTTTTGGAAACGTAGTATTCACTAACGGACATGTTGTACATCCTGATGGCGATACGGTTACTATTTATTATGGCGCCTCTGATGAATTTGTTTGTGGTGCTGAATTTTCTATTGCAGCTATTAATTCACTTCTAAAAGATATCTAATGATCAAGAAACTAAAAACAGAAATTGGTCATTTTAAAAGCCAGACCCACAATTTCCAGATATTAATGCTAACCAATCTAGTCTATGCTATTGTTTTACCGGTGATAGATATTTTTGTGGCGGCTTACGTGATGCGAAGTTCAAATGATCCCGTTAAGGTGGTTATTTATCAACTGACTATTTACGCCGGAATTCCGCTTACGTTTTTATTGAATGGTTTTTTACTGAAACATTTTAACATCAGAAAACTGTATTCGGCAGGAATGATGCTCAGCGGAGTTTCGATGATGATTATGATGTCTTTGAAGACGCTCGACCTTGTTGGAATTGGGGTCGCGGGTATTACAATGGGATTGTCTTTTGGTTTTTATTGGTCTAACCGGGATTATTTGGCGTTAGCCATTACGAATGATTCGAACAGGAATTACTACTATGGCTTAGAAACTTTTTTCTATACCATTATTGCCGTTGTGATTCCGATTACAATTGGTTGGTTTATTGAATCCAGTGGCAACGAAGCGCAAATACACACGGCCTACTTAATCATTACCGGAATTGTATTTTTGGTGACTGTAGTAGCCTCTATTGTTTGTTTCAGAGGGACGTTTCAAAACCCGGAACAGAAAAAATATGTGTTTTTTAAATTCCACCAATTATGGTACAAATTATTGTCTCTGGCCTTATTGAAAGGTTTGGTGCAAGGATTTCTGGTAACCGCACCTGCAATGCTTATCATGTTATTGTTAGGTAAAGAAGGAGCATTGGGGACAGCACAATCTATTGGAGCTGTAATTGCAGCGGTAATCATGTACGTTTTAGGAAGAATTAGTAAACCGTCAGACCGAATAAAGATATTTACGGCAGGTCTTTCATTATTTGCCTTAGGTGCCATAATCAATGGATTTTTATTTAATCAAACAGGCGTAATTATATTTATTTTATTGTTATTGATTGCAAAACCATTGATGGATTTGGCTTATTTTCCAATTCAGTTCAAAGTAATTGATATTGTTTCAAAAATTGAGAAGAGGGGAGAGTTTGCTTATATCCTGAACCATGAGGCAGGTTTGTTTGCAGGTAGGTTTTTGGGAGCAGGAACGTTTCTTGTTTTGGCTTACACTATATCGACTGAAATCGCACTGCGCTATGCTATCGTAATTGTTGCTATATTGCAGTTGAGTTCCATTTTTGTGGCCAAAAAAATTATTGCGGAAGGGGAATTACTTTCACCGGAAGAGGCGGTAATTGATGAGAAAGTGCTGGGTGAGGTAGCAGAAAAAATGGTGTAATTGTTTGTGTTTAAAATCTATTTATAATTTAAAAAAATAAAGAATGAATACTATTTTCAAAATGACTTTTGCAGGTCTGTTTTTCTTCCTTTTAGGACTAAATGGAATTGCCCAAGTTAAGCAACAAAAGATAGCTCGTGTGGATCAGATGCCAAACTTGCCACAACCATTTCAGATTATTGATTATAAAGAATTAGCTGTCCGTTTTGATAATACGGTCTTTGATTTCAATGCCAAAGGTAAATATTGGCCGATGGTATGGATGGATAACAGTAAGAAGAATTTTCCTCAAGACGTTGTAGGTATGTATACTGCAGTTGCTGATGTGAGACAAGGAGTAAATAATAAAGGGATGTTTCATGAAGCTTTGGCTACGATGGGGGCTACTTTGGGAGCCAGTTTAGTAGGAATTGATAAAAGCAAACAACCAAACCTGAATTATGTTGGGATGCTTAAAAACTATTTCAACAAGGAAACAGGTTGGAATATTATGATGAATAATACCTGTCCTGAAGTCGCTTTGTTAGGTGGTGGTTATGGTCGGGACTGGTGGTACGATGTATATCCGAACCTCTTATTTTATGCGGTTTACAATCAATATCCTAACGAACCGGGTTTTGATGAAATTGCAAAAAGTATAGCCGAAAAATTTCTTGAAGCAGATTCTATATTGAATGGAAATTATGACTACTCTTATTTTGATTATGGGAAAATGAAACCCATGAAAAATAACATCTGTGCGCAGCCTGATGCAGCAGCTGGTCATGCCTGGGTTTTGTATGCAGCTTATAAAAAGTTTGGAGATCCAAGGTATTTGAAAGGGGCTAAAAGTGCTTTGACAGCATTGCAATCCCAAACTGTAAATCCAACCTATGAATTATTAATGCCTTTCGGAGCCTATTTGGCCGCAAGAATAAATGCCGAGGAAGGAAAGCAATTTGATACCAATAAAATGTTGGGCTGGACTTTTGACGGAACCGCAATCTGTCGTGAAGGCTGGGGTGTATTAGTAGGGAATTGGAATGGTATGGATATCTCAGGAACCGTTGGAAGTACAGTAGATCATGGTGGTTATGGTTTTTTGATGAACACTTATGATATGGCTTGGCCAATGGTACCAATGGTTCGCTATGATCAATCGTATGCAACCGCTATTGGAAAATGGATGTTGAATGCTGCAAATGCTTCACGCTTTTTTTATCCGCAATACATGCCGGATGAGCATGAAACGATTCCTCAACTGGCAGAGGTTACCAAAGGAGTAATTGGGTACGAAGGAATCATTCGTCAATCCAGTTATAAAGCGTATGAAAATTTAAAAGGGCCTGTGGCGCAAGGTGATGGACCACTTTGGGTATTGGGTCAAAATCCGGAAGAATCTCAATTCAGTGTTTACGGTAGTGGACATGTCGGTATTTTTGGAAGTATTATTCGCGCAACAAATGTGACGGGTATCCTGCAACTGAATCTTTTGGCGACTGATTTTTATAGTGATAAAGCCTATCCTTCTTTTTTATATTATAATCCATATAACAAAAGTAAAAAAGTTGTAATACAAACGGAAGCAGGAAAAAAAGTGGATTTATATAATACAGTATCGGGTGATTTTGTGGCACGTAATGTTTCTTCTTCTGCCAAAATTAAGCTGTCACCAGAAAGTGCCGCAGTCATTGTTTGTGTTCCTGTTGGTGGTAAAATCAGCTATGAAGGATCTAAAATGTTGGTTGATGGTATTGTCGTTGATTATAATGCCCAGCAGAAAAAATAAAAAGAGTACTCATGAACTTTAAATCATTGATCTTTATACTGTTTATCTCCTTTTTGGCTGATACCAATAATGTACTGGCGCAGCAGACTGAAGTCGATAAAAAATGGTGGAAAGAATCTGTTTTTTATCAAATCTATATGCCAAGTTATGCCGATAGCAATGGCGATGGATATGGCGATTTTAAAGGGATGACCACTAAATTGGATTATTTAAGGCAATTAGGTGTCAAAGGGATTTGGCTGACACCTTTCCTGACTTCTCCAAAGGTCGACAATGGCTATGATATTGCCAATTATTATGAGGTAGATCCCACTTATGGCAGTAAAGAAGATTTTGATACTTTTTTGAAAGAAGCGCATAAAAGAGATATCAAAGTAATTATGGACATGGTTTTGAATCATACTTCAACAGATTGTAAGTGGTTTCAAGAGTCCCGAAAATCAGTTGATAATCCGTATCGCGATTATTATATCTGGAAGGACACGCCGAATAATTGGGAATCGTTTTTTGGAGGAACTGCTTGGAAAAAAGACAGTTTGACCAACCAATACTACTATCATAAGTTTGATAAAAAGATGGCCGATCTCAATTGGTCTAATCCAAAAGTGGTCACTGAGGTTCAGAAAGTACTTCGGTTTTGGTTGGATAGCGGTGTGGATGGATTTCGACTGGATGTGATTAATTTTTTGAACACGAACGGAATTACAGCTGACAATCCAGTGAAAGACGGACAACAATTGCACATAAATGATATTGATCAGACAGGTGTTAAAGATGCGATGCGAATGATAAAATCAACTGTCAATGAATACGATAACCGTTTCATTGTTGGCGAAATAGGTAGTGATAAAATTGAAGTCTTGAAACAATACCAGTCGAAGGATTTATTAGATGTGGTTTTCAATTTCAACTTTGGAAGTATTCAAAAATTTTCTTCCCAACGCATTTTTGGTGAGTTGCAAAGCATGGAAAAAAACATGAGCAACTATCCAACCTTGTTCTTTGGCAGTCATGATATGCCTCGAATGATTGACCGGTTGGCAGATGGGAATCCTGATAAAGCTTTGGCTTTGGCGGCTTTGATACTGACCGCCAAAGGAGTTCCTTTTGTTTATTATGGTGAAGAAATCGGAATGCATAATATTATCGCAAAGAATCTAGAAGAGATGGTTGATATTCAGGGAAAAACGCATTATGAATTGGCGGTAGCCAAAGGTAAAAGTTCTGATGAAGCACTCTTGGAAGGAAATGAGCACAACCGTGATAAATCACGTAGTCCGATGCAGTGGGATGGGAATGTTTTCGCCGGATTTTCAACCGAGAAAACATGGATTAAAATCAATTCCGATTACAAACAAACCAATGTTCAGCAGCTATCAAACAAAGAGAATTCAATTCTTAACCGCTACAAAAAATTAATTGCTTTAAGGAATAATGAAAAAGTCCTGCAATATGGTAAATACGATCGGCTGGAACATAAAGACGGCCAAATTTTGTTTACCCGATCTTTTGAAGGAAACCAAATTACAGTAGCAATTAACTTTGGTCCTGAAAAAAAAATAAACCTTCCAAAAGGAGCTAAAATCTTGATGGGAGAGATCACGTTAAAACCAAATGGATTTATAATTTATAGAAACTAGAATTCGGATACATAAAACAATCCAATGTCGTTTCCTGTGAAAAGTTGTTAGTAGGTTGTCAAGTCGAGCGGAGTCGAGACTCAACGTCTGGTCTCGACTTCGCTCGACTTGACAAACCGTCTTAAAAAGACAACATGGAATACCAGTAGAATATTTTTCACTTTAAAAACCAATAGAAATGAATTTAAATATCCCTAATAATTTAGATAAAAAAGCTGTTTTTGAGCAAATTGCCGCAGCATTAAAAGAAGAAAACTTAACCGTTATAAAACAGGATGAAACCCGACCTTGGGGAGGTTTTTTTGTTATCGACGAAAGTCAGGCAGCAGCTTTTGCCGCTAAGTTTTTTCCACATCTGGATATGGAAACGATTAAAATTACTAATAAACTAAGTCCAAAGATTTTGGTTGTGGCTCCCCATAAACGCTTGTCGTGGCAATATCATTTTCGAAGAGCGGAAATCTGGGAAATATTGTCCGGTGTTGTAGGAGTGAAAACCAGTGCTACAGACGAAGAGGGAGAAATTCAGAAGCTTAGCCCCGGTAATTTTATCCAAATGGACAAAGGCGAACGTCATCGTTTAATTGGATTGGATTCTTGGGGAGTAGTTGCCGAAATTTGGGAACATACCGATCCTGAAAACCCTTCAGATGAAGAGGATATTGTTCGCTTACAAGATGATTTCGGTAGATAAATAAAGTATTACTTTAATACATTGGCATTGCCAAAAAAGAATAAGAACATTGTTCAAGGAGTATATTTATTCCTGAGCAATGTTTTTTTTTTGGGTTAAACAATTATAATTCAATTAACACGGAAGGTGAGATGCGTTCTGCTTAAATGCTTTAATTTTGCTCAAAATCTGAAATTTAAAATGGCACAAAATATTCCTGTTTCCTTATTAGAATTGGCATTGATAACGCAAGACAGTAATGCAAACGAAACATTCCAAAAAACTGCTGCAGTCGCTCAACTTGCCGACAACTTGGGATACAATCGATTTTGGTTGGCAGAACATCATAATATGGCGCATGTAGCGAGTTCTGCAACGGTCGTTCTGATAGGTTATATTGCCAGTCAAACCCAAAATATTCGTGTTGGTTCCGGTGGAATCATGTTGCCCAATCATTCACCACTTATTGTTGCAGAGCAATTTGGAACCCTCGAAATACTTTATCCTAACCGAATTGATTTAGGTCTGGGTAGAGCACCCGGAACTGATGGGCAAACAGCACAAGCCATACGTAAAGATTTCTTTGAACAATCACAACGGTTTCCTCAAAATGTCGCAGAACTTCAGAAATATTTTTCAGAGGAGAATGCTGCTGCAAATGTGCGCGCTTTTCCCGCTGAGGGTACAAAGGTTCCCATTTGGATTTTAGGTTCCAGTATGGATAGTGCTGCTTTGGCTGCTGCCAAAGGATTGCCGTATGCCTTTGCAGGACATTTTGCACCTAAACAAATGATCATGGCCTTTGAATTTTATCGAAATAATTTTCAGGCTTCCCGATTTTTAGAAAAACCAAAAACAATGGCCTGCGTCAATGTTATTGCTGCCGAAACTGATAAAGAAGCTGAAATTTTGTCAACTAGCCTGTATCAAATGTTTCTCAATATGGTAAAAAACGATAGAAAGGGGTTACAGCCACCTGTTGATTCTTTGGATGGGCTCATGAACGAAGAAGAACGTTTTCATGTCAATCAAATGACTGCTTGTACCTTTACAGGAAGTAAGGAGAAATTAGTGATTGAATTAGAGAAATTTATTGATTATTCCCGTGTAGATGAATTGATGATTACCAGCCCAATTTTTGATCATCAGGATAAATTGAAAAGTTTGAAAATTGTAAAAGAAGTTATGGATACGATAAATACGAAGAGCCCTAAATAAGCAGTATTGTTTATTTAGGACTCGATGTAAAATTGTAACGGAAAGATTATGATTTAAATAGTGTTCGTTTTTAAATAATATTTTTTTCTTAGCCAAAAAGCGACATTTACTAAAATTATCAATGCCGGAACTTCCACTAACGGACCAATAACACCAGCAAAGGCTTGTCCGCTATTGATTCCAAAAACTCCTATTGAAACGGCAATTGCCAATTCAAAATTATTTCCTGAGGCGGTGAATGAGAGGGCGACAGCATCTCTATAGTTGGCTCCAATCTTTTTTGATACAAAAAACATCAGGAAAAACATGATGGCAAAGAAAATTACCAGTGGGACTGCAATTCGAAGTACGTCAAATGGTAAATCAACAATCATTTCGCCTTTTAAACTGAACATTATTACGATTGTAAAAAGCAAGGCAATCAAAGTTATTGGTGAAACAAAAGGAATAAACTTTTGATTGAACCATTTGTCACCTATATATTTTTTGATGGCGTAACGACTGATTACGGCCAAGCCAAATGGAATTCCTAAATAAATCCCGACTGTTGTTGCAATTTCAGCAATTGTAATATTCAGTTCCAAGCCTTTTATGCCAAATAAAGGCAACATGATTTCCAAATAAAAATAAGCATACAAGCTAAAAAAGAATACTTGCAGTAAACTGTTAATTCCAATCAGACCTGCGGTTAATTCGCGATTCCCTTCGGCTAATTCGTTCCAAACAATAACCATTGCGATACAAGGCGCAATTCCAATTATGATTAAACCGGTCATGTATTCCGGATAATCTTTCAAAAAGAATGTGGCCAATGAAAACATTAAAAACGGACCCACAATCCAGGTGATTAAAAAGGAAGCAGTCAGTAATTTTGGCTTTTCAAACATTAACGGAATTTTCGAAAAATCAATTTTAGTCAATGGTGGATACATCATCAAAATTAATCCGATTGCAAGAGGAACATTGGTTGTCCCGTTTGAAAGAGAATTAATGTACCCACTGCTTGAAGGTATAAAGTAACCTATGGAAACACCGATTGCCATAGCTAGGAATATCCAAAGTGTCAAATAGTTATCGAGAAAATTTAATCTTTTTTTAGTTAAGGCCATGGTTATGAATTTATTTGGGAGAATACATACAACATTTCGGAAGCAATTTGTAAACTTCTCTCTTCATATTTTTCAGCCTGTTGCGGGGTATTGTCAAAAGCTTTCGGATCTTCAAAAGTAATCGGAATACGTTTTTCAGCACCTGCAATAAAAGGGCAACCTCCATCAGCTTGGGAACAAGTCAGAATAGCAACAAACTCAGATTGTGGATTAAAATCATCATCATAGGTTTTAGAAAAACCAATAATAGGATGTTCGTTTTCTGAATATTTTATCGCATAAACCGGATTCTTTCCTTCTGAAATGGTTTTAATTTTAAATCCCGTTTTTTCTAATGTTTTGGCTGCCATAGGAAATAAAGCAGTGGCTTCAGTACCACCCGAATAGCAAAATACATTTTTTATATTGAAATACGCTGCTGCTGTTTGTGCCCAAACTTGTGACAAATGACTTCTTCTGGAATTGTGTGTACAAATTAAGTTCAGTCTGATTTCTTGTTGGTTGCTTACCTTAGCCTGAATGTAATCAATAAGCGGTTGCAAAATGATTTTACGTTCAGGGGATATGTTTTTTATATCAATAGTATTGATAACATTTTCGATTTCCGGGAATAGGATTGTTTTATTTGACATCGTTTTACTTTAGATCATTTTAAAAATTAGCAACATCCAGTGCTTGGGGTACAACAACTAGGTTCGTTATTCGTTTCAGATAAAATTACTTTTGGTTTTTCTGAAGCAGCAGTTGGTGCGCAACAACCAGATGACGTATTCAAGTCTGATAATCTTACTTTTTGTTTTTCTGAAGGAATACCACATTGGTCCTGAGCTAAGCAAGCGGTTTGTTTGTTTACTAATACAAAATCTTTTCCGTTGAAATCCAAATCGTATTTACCGATTGTTTGTGCTTGGAATTCGACTTCAATTTCAAAATCATCGATACCTAAAACTTTTTCGGATAAGTTGATGATGTTGAGTAATTTTTGCGGTTTAAGACGGTGTTCAAAATCATTGGCATCCCATAACTGGAAGTTTACGACTGTTTCTTTTCGAACGGTCCCACCGCAATCAATGAAGTTTTTAGTGATTAATCCCACCTCTGTAACGTGGAAATGTTCTGGTACAAAAGTACCGTCGGGTAATTGGAAGTTAACAGTTTCAACCGAAGTTAAAATGTTTTTTGCTTGTGATAATTTCATGGTTAATGTATTTAAAAATTTAACAACATTTGTTTTTATTTTTTTCTAAATGATTAGAAATACTTTGAAAAAAACTTTTAATTTTTTCAAATCCCGTTTCATTGATACAGTAACAAATACTGGTGCCTTCAAAGTTTCCTTTTATTAAATCGGCGTTTTTAAGTTCCTTTAAATGTTGGGAAATAGTTGGCTGTGCTAATGGCAACTCGTTTACGATGTCACCACAAATACAACTGTCTACTTTTAGTAGATATTCTATGATGGCTATGCGTGCCGGATGGCCTAATGCTTTGGCTAAAATTGCCATTTCATTTTGCTGTTCTGTAAAGTGATCTGTTTTTGATGCTCCCATAGTAATATATTTATATTGCAATATTACGATTAATAAGAATAATAAAAAAATTATTCAATACTTTTTTTTGACACATCAGTTTTCGATAGATCAACTATAAGTGACAGACTGATATGATTGTTTGGGATTGAATAATTTTAAAATATAAAATGCTTTCGTTTCGCGTTATTTTGGGCCATATTTTTCCTTTTTACATCCATTTCGATAAAAAATCAATCAATTCTTCTCTTAAATCCTTAAACAGCTTTTCAAAAACTGCGATGCTTTCTCTGTGTTTTTTATGATCCGAAAATTTTTGATGATCATAGGCATCAGGATTATCTCTTACGGCTGCCTCAAGATAAGATTCATGGCTTTTAATATCATGATTTAGAATGTCGATCTGTTCTCTCTGAATAATGAGTTGATTATTAAAATGATCGCATAAAGAACGTGCCTCCTGTGAAGTATTCTTTGTTCCTATTTCGGCAATTCTATTAGCCATAATTGAAAGTTCATCTTTGTAGAACAAAAGCTTGTTTAGCCAGGTTTTGTGCTCTTCATGTAACTGAGAAATTGTTGTTTTAGTTTCCATTTTCGTCTTTGTTTTTAATAATTTGAAATTAAATGAATCTGATTATTTTTTTTTTAGTAGCAATTCCAAAAAAGGCAAAGATTGGGGGGAAGTTGTTTCAAAGTACTCCAAAATACACTGCATCATCTTGTTGGTATGTCTTCATTCAAATTGAAGGTGCATTATTTTTTGGACGACTAATTTAAGAATATTTTAAATGCAATAAAAATTTTAACTACCTTATTTTAAGTATGTTATGAAAATAAAATTGAAATTAACGAAGGCTTGTTTTTTCATGCCAAAGCAGTTCTTTTTTAATTACTTTTTTCGGCCTTTTCATAGAGATTCAGTAAAGCGGGCAATAATTTTTCTTCTGTCAGGTAAGGAATACCAAAAGTTCTTCTTGCAAGTGTTTCTTGTATATTTTTTATGATAGGGCCTTCAGAGAGCGCGCGTTTTTTTAAAAGAGGATCTTTTAAATTATCCACAGCCGAAAGACATTGATTGATGACCCAGGCATAAGGAGTGATTCCTGCTCTTATAAGGTCGTTTTGAAGTGCTTCTGCTTCTCGCATTGGAGTAGTTTCCGGCAAAGCAACTAATAATAGTTTGGCAAAGGTACCGTCTTGCAGCGACATATAAGGTGTTTTAATTTGTTCAGGATTGATCGCTGTGTTTTTCAATACTTCCCGATGATAACTTCCTGTTGTGTCCAGAAGTAGTAATGTATGTCCTGTAGGGGCAGTATCCATCACAACAAATTGCCGTTTTGCCGAACGAATAGCTTTAGAAAAGGCGTGAAAAACAGCAACTTCCTCAGTGCAAGGAGATTTTAAATCCTCTACTAATAATTTTTTACCTTCTTCATCTAAGTTTGCTCCTTTTTGTGCAACTACCTTTTCGATATAATTGGCAGTTTCTACTTTGGGATCGATTCTTTCTATTGTCAAATTTTCAGGAACTTCACTTAACTGATTCATAAAGTCTTTGATATGCGCCGCAGGATCAGTGGTTGTTAAAAGAACTTTATGCCCGCGTTTAGCTAAGATCGTTGCAATTGCTGCAGCAACAATTGTTTTTCCGACACCACCTTTGCCCATCGTCATTATTAAACCGTTATTGTTATTGGTTTCCAATTCATCAACTAATACTTCCAAATTATTAAGTGTATGACTGATTTCAGTGGTACTCGAAATCTCTTCGCTAACAATTTTTTTCTGTAGATTGATGTCAAATAAGGATCTTAGTTTTTCCAGGCCAAGTACATTATAAGGAAGTAAGGGATATTTTTTGGTATCTAAATTTTTTAGCGCTTCGGGTATTTCAGATAATTCTTTTTCGGCTATTTGTTGCATTTTATTTGCGAAAGCATCTGTCTGATCAATTGGAATAAATATACCGTTTATCAATAATTTTTGGTTTGTCATTCCTAATTCGATTAACTCCAAACTTGTTTTTGCAGCTTCTTTTAAGGTAGAGGTCTCTGGGCGACTTACCAGATAAAATGTCGTTTGTGCAGCATCTCTTAAACTGTTTACCACTTTTTTGTATCTTTCTTTGCTGCTTTTTAATGCGGAAGATGGTCCAATACAAGAAGCGCCACCTGGATTGTTGTCCAGAAAATTATCCCAGGCTGCGGGCAATTCTAAAAGACGAATCGTGTGACCTGTTGGTGCTGTATCAAAAATAATAACATCATAAAAGTTTAAATCGCCTTCTCCGGTAATGAATCGTGAAAATTCATCGAATGAAGCTATTTCTGTAGTACAGGCACCAGATAATCCTTCTTTAATTTTTTTTATTTCCTCCGGAGGCGCAATTCCTTGTAAGGGGTCTATCACTCTCCCTCGGTACTCTTCGGCAGAAACTTCAGGATTAATATTAATGGTAAACAAATTTTCTAAATCTTTGTGCCGATTTATTTGATCGTTAACTTCAGTTTGTAATACGTCTTCCAAATTAGAAGCGGGATCGGTGCTTATTAAAAGGACTTTCTTTCCTTTATCGGCCAGTTTTATAGCTGTTGCACAGGCAAGTGACGTTTTTCCAACACCACCCTTTCCGGTAAAAAACAAGTATTTTGTGTAATCATTTTCCATGATGCTATTTTTGGTTGATTATGATTTCAAATGTTTTAGTCGATTGACTTATTAAGTTAAAAAGCCGTTCAGTAAGCTTTTGGCTAATGCCCAATTTTCTTTATTAATGCAGTATTTTACAGAAGGAGGTGTAATCGTTCCCTGAATTAAACCGGCATCTTTAAGTTCATTTAAATGTTGTGACAATGTTGATTTCGCAATAGGTAATTCCTCGGCCATATCGCCATGATAGCAACAGGATTTGGAGTTTAACAATTGCAAAATGGCAATTCTGACGGGATGTCCTAATGCCTTGGCAAAACGTGCTAATTCCGTTTGTTCGCTGGTATAAGAATCTATTTTTTTAGCTTTCATTTTCAGGAATTAAATCATTCGTAAATTTACGAATAAAAGGTTTTAAAGCCATGATTTTCTGCGCAATTTTTAGTTGGCAAACGCCTAAAACTTTTCAATTTAAACATCTTGTTTTTAAGAAAAAAATTGATTCGTTTTTTGTCGAAATTGGTAATCCGTAGGATTTGTGTTTAGTAAAAAGGAATTGATCTACTTCGAATAACAAAAACAACTTGAGTTTTTTTGTAAATTTATAATTACAATTTAATAAAAAATGATTTCATTGTGTTTAAAAAACACATTGGGTTTGCTGAATTGAATTGAAAATGTATTAAATTTCGACATTCAAGCAAGGACAGTTATTTAATACTAAAAAAGTATATTTACCAAATTTCCTCTTAATTTAGATTACCAAAGCGATAAAAATCATGAAAAAATTATCAAAAATTGACAGTCTCAGAATTGATGAACTCTCGGCTACTCCAAAGTACCAGCAGTTGGTCAACGCTGTGCTGAATGCCATTAAACAAGGGATTCTTAAAAAAGGTGATGCAATGCCATCTATCAATGAATTGAGTTTTCAATATGAGATATCGAGGGTTACCATTGAAAAAGGATACAATAAATTAAGAAAGATGGGCATTTTGGAAGCCTTTCACGGCAAAGGTTATTTTATTGCCAATACCGATGTTTCCCAGGATTTAAAAATATTCCTGATGTTTAATAAATTGAGTGCGCATAAGAAAATAATCTATGATGCTTTTGTAGAGACTTTGGGTGAGAAAGCGGCAATTGATTTTTATATCTATAATAATGATTATGCGTTATTCAAAAAATTATTGAATCAACAAAAAAATGCATACACACATTATGTTATTATTCCCCATTTTATTGAGAAAGCTGAAGGATATCAATTGTTAATCGAAGAAATACCAAAAGAAAAACTGATTATCGTTGGGAAAAAAATAGAAGGTATTACAGGAAATTATGGGGCAGTTTATGAAAATTTTGAGGATGATATTTATAATGCCCTCAGTAAAGCGCTCGAGCCTTTGAGTAAATACCACACCTTGAAATTGATTTTTCCTGAGAACAGTTATTTCCCGGATGAAATAGTGAAAGGATTTAAAAACTTCTGTTACAGTTATGCTTTTAACTATAAAATTGTACATGATCTCGATCTCGAAGAAGTCAATGAGGGAGAAGTGTATATTAATTTGATGGAAGAAGATTTAGTAAAGATTCTGGATAAAATCATTTCTTTAAATTTAACTGTAGGGGAGCAGGTAGGCGTGATATCTTATAATGAAACACCTCTCAAAAAATTCATCATGAATGGGCTTACGACCATCTCAACTGACTTTGAAACTATGGGTAAATCAGCCGCACAACTGGTGTTGAATTCTTCAAAGGAACATATCGAAAATCCGTTTGAGTTGGTGCTTAGGGGATCTTTATAATAGAGAATATGGAATTACGTAAATTAAAATCGTTTCTGGTAGTAGCCAAAGAATTACACTTTGGCAGAGCTGCCGAAAAATTGAATATTACCCAACCTGCCTTAACGCATCAGATTCAACAATTAGAAAACGAATTGGGTTATGAACTCTTTGATAAATCAAAAAGAGTTAATAATAGAAAAGTAGAACTGACTGAAGCGGGAGCTTATCTGATGAAAGAGGTAAGCCGTGTTATTGATCTCTTAGACAGAACATTAAAAAGCGCCAAAATTAACAGCGAAAAAAGCAAACAACTAAAGTTAGGAATTCCGAAACTGTGTATTACAAGTGAAGTTGTAAAGCTGATTAAAAAGCTTCAGAAGTTGTTTCCGGAAATAACTTTTAAAATTATGGAATATAGCACAGGGACAACAGTTCAAGAGGCTTTATTTAAAGGAAACATTGATTTAGGAATCACGACTTTACCTCTTGTTTTTAAGGGTTTGGAGCATCAGGTGATGAACACTGAATTTTTGAATGTTATTATGCCTAAAAAGCATCCTTTGGCAAAATACCAAAAAATTAAAATCGAACAACTTAGAAATGACAAATGGGTCGAATTAAATAAAGATTTGTGCCCGGCGATTTTTGATGATATTGAAATGTATTGCAGAAATGTTGGTTTTTCGAGAGATGCTAATATTGTTCAGGAAGTTTCTAATATGGAATTGTTAGCCGGATTGGTAAATTCGGGAATCGGAATCGCTATTTATCCTTCGCTCTCTGCGAACCTTTCGGAAGAAATTGTATCTAAGGAATTAACATTTTCTGACGACATGCGCTTGGAACTGACCAAAGTCCTAGCTTTTAAAGAAACGCTGGATGATGAATACCAGCAAGTATTGAACTCTAAATTTGATGTGAGGGGCTAAGGTTCTAAGGTACAAAGACTCAAAGGTTCTTAGAATCTAAGACTCTAAGACTCTAAGGTTGTAAGAGGATTAGAAACTAAGGTACTGAAAATCTATAGCTCTAAGAATCTAAGACTCTAAGACTCTAATTTTGAGAGAAATAGTTTATGATTTTTTTGTAAATACTATATATACTTCTTGATTTTGGAAATAGTTGTTTTGTCCTTGTTAAATTGTCTGCTTAAGTTAGAACCTTATCTTCTAAGAACCTTTGAACCTTTGAGCCTTTGAGCCTCAGCATCTTTGTACCTTAGAACCTTAGTCTCTTGGTTAATAAGTAAAATTGATTAATTTGATAAGTAAAAATTCCCCTAAATACGATTTACGATAACGATTGAGTAGGACAGTTATGTTTTTGATATTCCCTTATTTTACAAAAAAGACCATAAGAACGGTAGAACTTTAATCTATAGTGCTACTAATTATTTCAAAATGGTAAAATATATTCAATTGTTATAAAAATATATATGAAGAAAAAATCAGGATTAATCACAGTATTTTCTTTAATGCTGGCTTGTAGCAGCTATGCACAAGATAATAAGGATGCCCTAATGAAGGGATTTGTTACACCTCCTAATTCTGCTAAGCCAAGGGTATGGTGGCATTGGATGCATGGAAATGTTTCCAAAGACGGTATTTACAAAGATCTTTTATGGATGAACCGAGTTGGAATTGGTGGTTTTATGAATTTTGATGCTGCCATGGCAACACCACAAATTGTAAAAAAACGTTTGACTTACATGACACCAGAATGGAAAGATGCTTTTCAGTTCACAACAAAATTAGCAGATTCCCTACAATTAGAAATGGCTATTGCCGGTTCGCCGGGATGGAGTGAAAGTGGTGGGCCATGGGTTCCGGCTAAGCAAGGTATGAAAAAGTTAGTATGGAGTGAAATCCGTGTGACAGGAGGAAAACCGTTTAAAGGAGTTTTACCTAAAGCGCCTACGAACACAGGAGTTTTTCAAAATGCTCCTATGAATAAAGGTCTTGACGAAGGATTAAGCGGAGGAGAAGCTAAAACTCCACCTAATTATTATGAAGACATTGCTCTTATAGCCTATAAATTGCCAGCGTCTGATGTTTCTTTGGCTGAATTAAAAGCTAAAATTACCTCTAGTGGTGGAAATTTTTCTTTGCAACAACTAACAGATGGTGATATTGCGATTACGAATCTGTTGCCTTCTACAACGAATGGGCAAAATGCCTGGATACAATTTGCATTTGAAAAGCCACAAACATTCAAAGCGGTAACAGTTGTTGGAGGGGGAGATAAGGGGCCTTTCGGTATGTATGGTGAAAAAGCCGATACGCGTAGTGTAGAGGTTAGTGATGACGGGATACATTTTAAACAAATAACATTTATTCCTGCCGGAGGTATCATACAGCAAACGATTACTTTTCCTGAAACATCGGCTAAGTTTTTTAGAGTTACCTTCAAAAATCCGCCACCGCCATTTAGTTTAGGATCTATGATTGGTATGGGAGGAGAAGCTCCAAAAGCACCCGAAGGAACAGATGTTGCCGAGATTGTTTTGCATGCAGCGACACGAATTGATCGTTTTGAAGAAAAAGCGGCTTTTGCGGCTGTTAATACTATAGATGTAAAAGGAACTCCAAGTACGACCGATGTAACTGCTCTGGAAAATGTAATTGATTTATCTGATAAAATAGACGCTGATGGTACCTTAAACTGGACACCTCCGGCAGGAAATTGGAAAATTGTCCGTTTTGGTTTTTCTTTATTAGGGATAACGAATCACCCGGCTTCTCCTGAAGCAACTGGGTTAGAAGTAGACAAATTAGATCCGGTTGCCATAAAAGCCTACTTTGAAAATTATCTCGATCAGTATAAAAATGCCACGGTAGGCTTGATGGGAAGCCAAGGAGGTCTGCAATATATTGTTACCGATAGCTGGGAAGCCGGTGCGCAAAACTGGACCAATAATTTGCCTGCTGAATTTGCCAAACGAAGAGGATACAGTTTAATTCCCTGGATGCCGGTATTAACGGGGCATATCATAAAAAGTTCAGAAGAAAGTGAACGTTTTTTATGGGACTATCGCAAAACACTAAGCGAAATGGTTTCAGAATACCATTATGATCAACTAACGACTTTATTACATGAACGTGGAATGAAACGCTATTCCGAATCCCATGAGTCTAATCGTGCCTTGATTGCTGATGGAATGGAGGTAAAACGTACTGCGGATATTCCGATGGGTGCTATGTGGACACCCGGAATGATAGGAGGTGACGGAAAGGACTATAATGTCGATATTAGGGAATCGGCTTCGGTAGCGCATATTTATGGACAAAATTTAGTGGCTGCCGAGTCGCTTACCGCTATTGGTAACGCATGGGCATTTTCACCTGAACGTTTGAAACCAACTGCTGATATGGAATTGGCTAGTGGATTGAATCGATTTGTGATTCATACTTCAGTACACCAACCATCGGATGAGCATTTTCCCGGACTGGGATTAGGACCATTCGGACAATGGTTTACCCGTCATGAAACCTGGGCAGAACAAGCAAAATCCTGGACTGATTATCTTTCCCGTAGTTCTTACTTATTACAACAAGGGAAGTTTGTTGCGGATGTCATTTATTATTATGGAGAGGACAATAATATCACTTCTCTTTTTGGTAAAAAACAACCTAATATTCCTGAAGGCTATAATTATGATTTCGTCAATGCTGATGCACTTCTTAATGTGCTTTCAGTTAAGAATGGACAAATTGTTACTCCAAGTGGGATGCATTATAAAGTATTGGCTTTGGATGCCAATAGCAAGCAAATGACATTGAAAGTAGCCCAAAAAATTAGTGAATTGGTAAAAGCGGGGGCTATTGTGGTAGGTCCAAAACCAACAGGGACGCCAAGTTTAAAAGATGATAAGAAAGCATTCGATACCATAGTAGATGAATTGTGGGGTGCTGATAATAGCGTAAAAACTATTGGAAACGGAAAAGTATATACAGGAGAAAATATCGAAAAAGTATTGTCTACTTCTCAAGTGGAGCCGGATTTTGAATATACAAAACCACAAGCGGATACAAAATTAGTTTATGTTCACCGCGAATTGCCGGAGCAGGAATTGTATTGGGTAAATAACCGCAACGACAGAGCTGAAAATTTGGAAGCGACTTTCAGGGTTTCAGGTAAAACAGTTGAAATTTGGCATCCCGAAACAGGAAAAACAGAACCAGCTTCTTATTCTTTTGCAAATGGACGTACTAAAGTGTCTTTGCATTTAGAACCAAATGATGCCGTGTTTATAGTATTCAAAGAAAGTACAACTGCAACAGCGCATGTTTTGCCTGCTGTAACCGAAACTAAATTGGCTGCGATAGAAGGAAATTGGAATTTGAGTTTTCAAAAAGACAGAGGAGCTCCTTCCGATATTACTATTGACAAACTGACTTCTTGGACTGAAAGTTCAGATGCAGGGGTTAAATATTTTTCTGGAACAGGAACCTACTCTAAAACAATTGAGGCACCAAAAAACTGGTTTATCAAAGGCGCTCAATTATGGATAGATCTTGGCGAGGTGAAAAACATAGCAGAAGTTATCGTAAATGGAAAATCATTGGGAACTGTTTGGAAGACACCATTTAGAGTAGATGCTACAGCTGTGTTGAAGCCGGGCAAAAATACTTTGGTAATAAAAGTGACAAACCTATGGGTAAACAGACTTATCGGGGATGAACAAGCAGGTGTGGCAAAGAAAATTACCTACACTACGATGCCATTTTACAAAGCGGATGCGCCGTTGTTGCCATCTGGATTATTGAGTACAGTAAGTGTTTTATCTGTAAAATAAAATAATCTCATAAAAGCAAGTTTCTTGTATTAGAATTTAGAAAAACGGAATCAGAATCCTATTTTGATTCCGTTTTTTCTTTTAGTACTTAATGATTTTCGATAATAAATAGTACTTAGCTTCTCCATTTCAGATGATAGCAATGTCAGTAGTTGAGAAGCTTTATTCCGTTTTACTGTACAAAAAACACTCGAATTGATGTTTTTGGTAATTACACCAATACAATGCGTTAAATAAATTGATATATTTAAATAAAAAATAAAATGAAAAAACTACTCTTAATAACACTTGTTCTAATTTCAACCTACCATACTGTACATGCTCAAAAAGACAATAACAAGCAAGTCCTCAGGCATGTAGTTATGTTTGGTTGGAAAGAAGGAACGGATCCTGCTTATATCAATAAAATAGTAAATGCCTTTGGTAATTTGCCTGATAAAATTGCGTTGATCAAATCTTTTGAATGGGGAACAAATAACAGTCCCGAAAACTTGAATCAAGGATTGAGTCATTGTTTTTTACTTACATTCAATAGCGAAGCCGACAGGGATGCTTATTTGATTCATCCTGACCATAAAGCATTTGTAGCTCTTTTGAATCCTTCACCGGATAAAGTTACAGTGTTTGATTATTGGGCTGTTTCTAATAATACTCTGAAATAAATATTTGTTAGGACGAATGATTTAAAGTCAATTCGTTTCAGTCTTACATAGGTGAACCCAGAACGTAATAGTTGGGTTCGCCTTTTTTTATATCATTTCATACCGTATTACAGATTGCTTTTAAAACGCTTGTCTTCATAGTTTGGTAAATTCAATACAAGAATGTAATCGTTGCAGAAATAGTTTTCTATAAAATGGCAGATAATTGTTAAATTCATGAAGTTCCGCTTCATTTAAGTGATATTACTTAGGCTTTAAATTGAATATACAGGTATATAATGAATGTATTTCTTTTATTATGAAACACTTGAGCCTCCTGTTTTATTGACAATCCATGTCTCACATACTTATTGCAATTATTAAAATTTATTAATATAATAAATAAAAAGAATTGAAAAGTGTTACTTCTATTACGATTGCGTAGGACAGTTGTTAAAAGCTGTATTGCTAATTTTGAAACATACAAAACATAAAAAAGTGTTATGTGTAAAAAAAACCAAGAATAATTAAATACTAACTAAAAAAATCCAGAAAATGAAGAAATTATTACAACAGCATCGATTTGGCCTATTCCTGATTAAGGCATTGGTGTTGTATTTGGGATTCTGTACCCAAGCGATGGCTCAACAAATCGTTCAGGGAAGAGTTACCGATGAAAAGAACGAAGCTGTCATTGGAGCTAATGTTTTGGTGAAAGGAACCAAAAAAGGAGTTAATACAGACTTTGATGGTTCATTTAAAATTGATGCATCAGAAAAAGATATATTAGAAATTAGCTTTATAGGTTATACCACAACTTCTGTAACTGTGGGGAAACAAACTACAATTAATGTGTCTTTGCAACCAGACAACAAAGTTTTGAACGAAGTAGTTGTAGTAGGGTACGGTAGCCAAAATAAAAAGAAAGTATTAGGTTCTGTACAAAATGTAAACGCGAAAGAAATGAAAGATATTCCTGTAGCGCAGATTACTCAAAAACTTCAAGGAAAATTAGTAGGGGTACAAATCAATCAAACAACTGGAAAACCAGGTCAGGGAATGAGTATGCGTATTCGTGGTCAGGCTTCAATACTTGCAGGAAGTGATCCTTTATATGTTATTGATGGCTTTCCTATTGTTGGCGATATTAGCAGCATAAACCCTGATGAAATTGATAATATTTCGGTTTTAAAAGATGCGGCTTCAACTTCATTATACGGTTCCAGAGCGGCAAATGGAGTAGTATTGATTACTACTAAACAAGCAAAGAAAAATCAAACAACTACAAGTTTTAATGTTTTTACAGGAATGCAATCAGTTCCTCAACAAGGACGTCCTGATTTAATGAATGCAGAACAATTTGCTCAGTTTAAGAAAGAATCTTACGAAGATTTGGGACAAGCAGTGCCAGCTGAATTTCAAAATCCTTCTCAATACGCTGGAAAATCAACAGATTGGTATGGTGCTTTATTAAGAAATGCTCCTTTACAAAGTTATAATTTTTCAATTGCATCTAACAAAGATAAATTGAGTACTTCTGCAGTACTGGGTATTTTTAACCAGGATGGAGTAATGATTAACTCTAACTACAAGCGTTATTCATTACGTATTAATACAGATTATGAACTATCTGATAAGGTTAGATTAGGCTTTAATTTAGCGCCAAGTTACTCTATCAATAATACGCCAAGTTCAGATGGTGCTTTCTATGCATCAAATATAAACAATGCAGTTCCGGGTGGTTTGTTCAATAATGCTATGTTGACATGGCCAACAAGCCCATATAGAAATGAAGATGGTTCATTACCTTTATCAGTTGCGGGTGCATTTCCAACTCCAAACTGGTATCGTGCAGCTAATGAGATTACAAACGAAACAAAATCAAGCAGAATACTTTCAAATGCTAAATTAGAATACGAACCGATTTCTGATTTAATCTTGAAAACAACTTTTAATGTGGATTTTGGAAACAGTGCTTTCAAAAACTTTAATCCATCTACAGCTTCTACTGTATTTGCATCATTGCCACCAGTTATTGCCAGTGCAGTTAATACGGATACAAAATACATGTCATGGTTAAATGAAAATACGGCGACTTACATGAGAGATTTTGGTGACCATAATGTTGAATTATTGGTAGGGTACACAAATCAATCGTATCGTTCAGATATTTCTCAAATTAGAGCAACAGGTTTCCCTGATGACCGTATTCATGCTATTCAGTCTGCTTTGAATATTGATCGCACCAATACTTTTACAGATGTACAAGAATGGGCCTTAACTTCTTTGCTATCTCGTGTGAATTATAGTTTTAAAGGGAAATATTTACTGACAGCGGCTATTCGTCGTGATGGATCTTCTCGTTTTGGTTCAGAGAATCGTTGGGGTAATTTCCCTTCAATTGGAGCAGGATGGGTTGTTTCTGATGAAGATTTTGCTAAAAAAATCCCAGCAATTTCTTTTGCCAAATTAAAAGCAAGTTATGGTGTAATTGGTAATAATAATATCGGTAATTACACGCAATATGCTTTGATTAATAATACTGCTAATGCAGTTTTCGGAAGTACAGTTGCCAGTGGTGCAGCAGTAAGTTCATTAGGTAATGATCAATTAGGATGGGAAACAACTGCTCAATTGGATTTAGGTTTGGATTTAGGTTTGTTTGACGACCGTATTCGTTTCGGATATGATTTCTATACTAAAAACACAACTAATTTATTGTACAATGTGGCAGTGGCCCAAGAATCAGGATTTACAAACTTTAATGACAACGTTGGTGAAATTAAATTTTGGGGACATGAGTTTAGTTTAACGACTAAAAACTTAATTGGAGAATTCAAATGGAACACCAATTTTAATATCTCTTTCAATGATAATGAAGTATTGGCCTTGGCTGATGGTGTGGAGCGTATTTATGGTGGTTTTGGTAACTATCAGACTATTACTCAGGTTGGTAAACCATTGGGACAATTCTACGGATTGATTCAAGAAGGTGTTTACAAGAATCAAGCGGAATTTGACAGTTCTCCAAAAGCAACTGATTCACAAGTGGGAACTGTAAAATATAAAGATGTAAATGGTGACGGTGTCATTACTTATGGTGGAGATAATGATGACCGTACGATTATTGGTAATCCTTTTCCAAGTGCATTATTAGGAATGACAAACACATTCTATTATAAAGATTTCGATTTGTCAATTGTATGTTCTGGTTCAGCTGGAAACGATTTGATGGTATTGACAGACCAAGGAAACACGAATTTAGATGGGGTATTTAATGTATTAACAGATGTTGCGAACCGTTGGCGTTCAGAAGCTGATCCTGGAGATGGTCGTTATGGAAAAACCACTGCAGCTACTTATATGGAGCGTGACTGGTCTAGTACTCGTTTTGTAAGTGATGGTTCTTTTTTCGCCTTTAAAAACGTAACTTTAGGATTCAATGTTCCTACAAAAGGTAAATTTTTCAAATCAGCGCGTGTTTACAGTTCAGTACAAAATCTATACACTTTTACAAATTACAGAGGAGTTAACCCTGAAGCAAGTGTAGCTTCTAATGGAACAGGAGGAAGTACACTTAATCTGGGAATGGATTGGGGAAGTTACCCGGTACCAAGAACAGTTACATTTGGTATTAATGTTGGATTCTAATAACCTAAACTAAAACTTTAAATCATAGGCTTTAAGTCTTTTATTCTTCAAATTTTTTCAATACTAAAATCACAAGATAACTTAAAGCCGGGGTTTACATAATTACAAAATTAAATTATCATGAAAAAGATACTAATTACAGCATTATCATTGAGCTTATTTATAAGTTCTTGCTCTTCAGATTTCTTAGAAATTCCTTCTGAAACGTCTTTGAGTACGGCTACTTTTTATAAAACAGAAAAGGATTTACAACAGGCTGTCAATGCAGCGTATGCTCCGTTAAGAAATTTATATAACAATACTCCGGGTGTAAACAATTCCGGTGCTTGGTTAATGGGCGAAATGCGTTCCGATAATACCCGTTATATATTTAATGCTTCCTATCGTGCCGTTATTGATCAAGAGGCGATTTCAGATTTCACCAATCAACCGGCGAACAGCATATCTACGGCTAAATACACGACCAATTATCAAATTATTGCAAGAGCAAATCAAGTTTTGGCTTCTGTTGATGGAGTAGATTTTGCGGAAGCGTCTAAAAATAACATTAAAGGACAAGCCTTTTTCTTGCGTGCCTTAGCTTATTTTGATTTGGTTCAATACTTTGGTAAAGTGCCGATGCATTTAACTCCGGTTACCAATAGAGAAGAAGCGGCATTGCCATTATCTGAAGTAGATGCCATTTATACTCAAATTATTGCAGACGCTTCTGAAGCGGCTTCGCTATTGCCAAAAAAATCGGCGCAGGAAGCTGGTAGAGCTACATCTGGAGCAGCCCAAACATTATTAGGAAATGTATATGCGGTTCAAAAAAATTGGCCGGCCGCAGAAACAGTTTTAAAAACTGTAATTGATTCAGGTGAATATTCACTTTTAGGAGATTATGCTGCGGCATTTTCTATAAGTAATAAAAATAGTTCAGAATCAGTTTTTGAAGTACAATTCAAAGAAGGTACAGAAGGTTATGCCGGTAACTTTATCTATGAGATGTTGCCAATGCCTATGTCTGCTGAACAAGTTACCAGTATTACCGGAGCTTCAGGAGCACAAGCGCTTACAGTTGAGTCTTTTAATATTCCGACTCCAGAAATATTGGCAGCGTATGAAGCAGGAGATTTAAGAAAAGATATATCTATTGCAACAGCAACTTTGAGTGATGGTAAAACATATCCTTACATCAAAAAATTATTACAGCCACATACTCAAGCTGGTTTTACAGGGACAAACTGGCCAGTTTACCGTTATTCAGAAGTTCTTTTATTGTATGCTGAAGCATTAAATGAGCAAGGAAAAAGTGTGTCTAATTACTTAAATGATGTACGTAATCGTGCAGGTCTAGGGGATTCACCGGCTGTAGGTCAGGCTAATTTACGTACTGCAATTTTAGCGGAAAGACGTGTAGAATTGGCTTTTGAAAACAAACGTTGGTTAGATTTAGTGCGTACAGGAAATGCAGAAAGTGTAATGGCAGCTTATGGTGCAAGAGTGAAAGCAAATCCAGCAAACTATTATTTTCCTGCTGGGGTAGCACCTGCTCCTGCAGCTTTTGGAACTATCAGTTTGCTGTTTCCTTTGCCTGCAAGTGAGTCTTTATTATCACCTTATTTTTAAATTGTTTGTTTATATTAGTACTAACCAGGCATGGCGATTCTGCCTTGCCTGGTTTTTTAGGTAACTTTCAATTCTTAATCAAATTTATAATGAAAAAAGTATATTTATCACTTTCACTACTAAGTTGTCTGTTGTTCAACGGAACTCTCTTTGCGCAGGATTTTTATCAGGAACAAAGAGCAGGATGGCTTGACATTGCAGAAGCAACAAAACCTAAATTGATTGAAACCATAAAAAAACCTATTGGGATTGTTTCAGTTGTAAAAGACGAAAAAGCATACCAAGGCTGGAAAGTTGTTCCCAAACAACCGATGGACAGTTTGTACACCCGCTCTATGAAAAAACAATCAGGTGTTGTTTTGGATTTTGGAGAACATCTTACCGGATTTGTTACTTTTAAGATTGAAGACTTGAATCGTGCTGCCGACGCTGCCCTAAGACTTAAATTCACTTTTGCAGAAGTTCCTGCCGAAGCCGCTTTACCATTTGATCCGTATCATGGCCAATTGAGCCGTGCTTGGTTGCAAGACGAAATCGTAACCGTATCTGAAGTTCCTAACACTATCACCATTCCACGCAGAGTAGCGTTTCGTTATGTGAAAATTGAAGTGCTAGGAAGTTCGGTATATTCTGATTTTAAAGTTTCGGATATTTCGGTTAAAGCCACGACTTCTGTTAAAGAGCCTGCTGCACCTTTGGCCGCAACAACTCCGGATTTAATCAAAAAAATAGATCAAATTGGTTTAAATACTTTGAAAGAATGTATGCAAACTGTTTATGAAGATGGCCCAAAACGTGACAGACGGCTTT
The DNA here is from genome assembly GCF_040049085.1 of Flavobacterium maritimum. Lineage (NCBI taxonomy): Bacteria > Pseudomonadati > Bacteroidota > Flavobacteriia > Flavobacteriales > Flavobacteriaceae > Flavobacterium > Flavobacterium maritimum. The sequence goes on along the minus strand of NZ_JBDLZY010000002.1, from coordinate 88,180 downwards.
GGATTGGAGATTTGTACTTAGAGTCATTGGCTAATATTTACTCTTTCAAAAATCATGATCTTACCAAACACTGCCTTTATTTGTTGGCAGGATTAAGTTATGAGGATGGAGTGGCTCCTTCCAATGTTTTCGAACGTCCGACACCGCATGCGCAAATCAATCCTCTTTTTGATTATGCCCTTATTTACAATGTGGCTTTAAAAGAATATTTAGTGGCTACAGGAGATAAAAAAACAGCTTTGGATCTTTGGAAAGTTGCTAAAAAACAAATCGAAATCCCTAAAAAATATATTGGCGAAGACGGTATGATGGATTACGAGCGTGCCGATAAAGACTGGTGGTTGTTTTTTGACTGGAGAGATGGGCTGGATAAACAAGCCGGATTGCAAGGTGTGGTGATTTGGGCATATAAAAACACCTACGAATTAGCCAAAATGTTAGGCAAAGAAAATGAAGTGGCTGAATTGCCTGCTCTTATCGAAAAGTTGACAAAAGCCGCTCACAAAAATTTATACGATGCTAAAAGCGGATTATTTGTAAGCGGAAAAGACAGACAAGTTTCGTATTGCTCACAAGCTTGGATGGTCTTGAGTGGTGTTGCTTCAAAAGCGGAAGGTGTAAGAGCACTAAAAGCATTGCCAACTACTGAAAATGTGGTGTATCCCGGTGCACCTTACTTATATCATTATGTTATTGAAGCCATGATAAAAGTGGGAATGAAGAAAGAGGCTAAAGATATCATTACTAATTATTGGGGAGATATGGTTCATAAAGGAGCCGATACTTTCTGGGAAGTGTACGACCCAAAAAACGATTTCCTTTCTCCATACAATGCCTTTTTGGTAAACAGTTATTGTCATGCCTGGAGTTGTACTCCGGTGTATTTTATTAGAAAATATCCTGAAATCTTTCAGAAATAATATTTTTTTAATTGGTTAATTTAAATTTTTCAAAAAAATGAAAAAAAATTGTACTGTAATCATTTTCTGTTTACACTTTTTATTGGTTTCAGCAATTTCTTTTGCGCAAAAAATAGAACCTTCAATTTTAGAAAATAGATGGCAGGCGTTTTGGGTAACTGTTCCAAGCGCTACTGCTGATGGTTACGGTGTTTATTTATTTCGTAAAACAGTTGAATTAGCATCTAAACCAAGTTCTTTTATTGTTCACATTTCGGCTGACAATCGGTATAAACTTTTTGTAAATGAGAAATTAGTTTCAATGGGACCAGCTCGTGGAGACCTGAGCCATTGGAATTTTGAAACAGTGGACATTGCAGGATATCTAAAGGCTGGTAAGAATACTATTGCAGCACAGGTTTGGAACGAAGGGGAATGGAAGCCCGAAGCACAGATTTCGTTTAGAACAGGATTTATACTTCAAGGAGCTACTGCTGTCGAGTCAATTCTAAATACCAACAACACTTGGAAATGTGAAAAAGATAATAGTTTCGCTCCGCTTAAGTTTGATGTGCCTACTTATTATGTGGCTGGTGCAGGAGAGATTCGTAACATGGCATTACACCCAAAAGCTTGGGAAAGTGAAGGATATGATGATTCAAACTGGCAAAATGCCAAACAAATTTTTAGAGGTTCTCCTAAAAATCAATTAGGAGCTTATGGTACTACAAGTGGTTGGATGCTCGTTCCATCAGAGATTCCTCAAATGGAGATGAAAGATGAACGATTATTAAAAGTGGTCAATATCCAAGGAAATTGTTCCATACCACCTGGATTTCCGGAGAAGAAAAATGAAATAAATATTCCCGCTAAATCTTCAGTTAAAATAATATTAGATCAAACGTATTTGACTAATGGATATCTAAATTTAGAATTTAGTGGCGGAAAAGATGCTTCGATAACATTAAGTTATGCCGAGTCGATGTACTCAACATATCCGTCTAAAGGAAACAGAAACGAAACGGATGGCAAACTGTTTTTAGGTCGCAAAGACAGTTTGATTTCTAATGGAAGTAAGGTTCAGAAATTTACAAGTCTTACATACCGTACCTATCGCTTTATAGAATTAAGTGTTGTCACACAAAATGAGTCGCTCACTTTGAATGATATTTATGGCACTTTCACTGGATATCCGTTTAAATTGAATGCCAGTATTGCTTCAACAAATAATGAGATGAATAAGATGCTGGAAATTGGTTGGAGAACGGCTCGACTATGTGCAACAGAAACCTATATGGATTGTCCCTATTATGAACAACTGCAATACATCGGGGATACCAGGATTCAAGCCTTAGTATCGCTCTACAATAGTGGTGATGATCGTTTGGTAAAGAATGCTATCAATCTGATGGATTTTTCAAGGCAACCTGAAGGTGTTACATTGAGTAGGCATCCATCTTATACACCACAATACATTCCTACATTTTCACTATGGTATATAGGCATCTTGCACGACTATAGCAGATATGGTAGCGATGTAGCTTTTATCAAAGATAAAGTAAGTGGAGTTCGTCAAATATTGGATTACTTCAAGAAATATCAACAAACAGATGGTTCATTGAAAAATGTGCCACAGTGGATGTTTACCGATTGGGTTGATAATTTCAAAGATTGGAAAGAAGGTACTGGTCCGATGAGTGCAAACGGAACATCTGCTTTGCTCGATTTGCAACTTTTGTGGGCATTTCAGGAAGCAGCTGATTTAGAGAATAAGTTAGGCATACCCGCTTTTGCAAACGAATATCAGCAATCTATAGATCTTTTGAAGAAAACTATTAGAGCAAAATATTGGGACAAAGAGAAAAAAATGTTTGCTGACCGAGAAGAAAAAGATGTTTTTTCACAGCATACTAACGCTTTGGCGATATTGACGGGAATTGTTAATACACAAGAAGCTGCGCAAATTTCTCAAGAATTATTAACCAATAATCAATTAGCACCAGCCTCTATTTATTTCAAATATTATTTACACCAAGCACTTATTAAAGCGGGAAAAGGCAATGATTATTTGAAGTGGTTGGATAAATGGCGAGAAAATATGAGTTTAGGTTTGACAACTTGGGCAGAAACTTCAGATGTAGACAAAACTCGTTCTGACTGTCATGCTTGGGGGGCAAGTCCAAATATTGAGTTTTACAGAACCATTTTGGGAGTTGATAGTGATGGTATTGGCTTTTCAAAAGTTAAAATTGAGCCACATTTAGGGCAAATGACCGAAATGAGCGGAACTGTACCTCATCCCAAAGGAAACATTGCGGTAAGTTATAAATTAGAAAATGGGAAATGGAATATTCAAATAGAATTACCAAAAACTATAACTGGTAAACTGGTGTGGAACGCTAAGACGATAGTGCTAAAAGAAGGTACAAATCAAATAGTCCAGTAATTAAAATTAAAACAAAAAATGATAAAACAATCTTTATTTCTCGTGTTGTTATTGAGTTTTACAATGAGTAATGCTCAAAAAGTTATTCCACTTTACGATGGGAAAGTTCCAAATTCTAAAGCGATAGCCGGATTAACGGATACTACTGCCGTTTTTCCCGCGGGAAATAAAAAGATTCATTTTGTTTTGAGAGTTGCCAGTCCAGAATTAACAGTTTTTTTACCGGAGAAAAGCAAAGCTACCGGTATTGCAGTCATTATTTGTCCGGGCGGAGGTTATACGGGTTTGGCAATTGACCACGAAGGATATGATATTGCCAAAAAATTAAATGAAAAAGGGATTGCAGGCTTTGTTTTAAAATACCGTTTGCCCAATTCGAAATATGTCGAAAATAAGGAAATTGTTCCTTTGCAGGATGCCCAACGCGCCATTCAATTGGTTCGGAAAAATGCTAAGGAATGGGGAATCAATCCTAATAAAATTGGTATAGAAGGAAACTCTGCAGGAGGGCATTTAGCTTCTACAGCCGGAACACATTATCAAAAATCATTGATTGATAATCCTCTAAAAACCAGTTTACGTCCGGACTTTATGGTTTTAAATTATCCTGTTATCAGTATGGCGGATAGTTTGACACATTTGGGGTCAAGGGATAATTTGATAGGAGAAGCATTAGATGCAAGTAAGACTGAGCAGAAAACATCGGAACAAAAATTATCCAATCTACCGGTAACTGGGGAAAAAATTAAGGAATATTCTAATGAGCTTCAGGTGACATCTGACACGCCACCAACATTTATTACCCATGCCGTTGATGATGATGCAGTAAAAGTGCAAAATTCATTACTGTTTATTGCCGCTTTGCAAAAAAACAAAGTGCCGGTTGAATCTTTCTTTTATGCCAAAGGCGGACATGGTTACGCAATGGATAATCCAACTAGCGATGTAGAGTGGATAGACTCTTGTATGAATTGGATTTTAAAATTAAATAAATAAAATAAATCAAAATTTATAAAAATGAAAAAACACATTTTACTTTTCTGGCTCATTTGCTTCAGTACGATTGCTTTTGCACAAGTGGAACTTCGTAATCTTACGGTCGAAAATGCAAGTAATCCAATTGGTATTGGAGTAAAAACACCACGTTTTAGCTGGAAGTTAGTTTCTGCTAAACAAAACGTTAAACAGACCGCCTACGAAATCCAGGTTAAAAACGGAGGAAACACGGTTTGGACATCGGGAAAAGTAGCTTCCGAAGCATCTATCTTTAATAAATATGCAGGTTCTCCATTAGTATCTGATTCAAAATATACTTGGCAAGTGCGTGTATGGGATAACCAAGGAAATACTTCTAAATGGGCAACCGCTTCGTTTGGAACAGCTTTGCTTCATTCGAATGAATGGAAAGCGACCTGGATTGGATCCGGTTTAAAAAGTGATACCGTGAATGGCGTGGTACCGATGTTCAGAAAATCATTTTCAGCCAATAAAAAAATTGCTTCCGCCAAAGTATATGTAACTTCAAGGGGTTTGTATGAGGTTCAAATCAACGGAAAAAGAATGGGAGATTCCTACCTTTCTCCAGGTTGGACAAGCTATGATAAGCACTTGCAATACCAAACTTATGATGTTTCTAATATGCTTTCTGAAGGTAAAAATGCTATTGGAGTTTTGTTAGGAAGCGGTTGGTACCGCACGCGTTTGGGTTGGGAAAACAAACAAAATATATATGGAAAAGAGACAGGATTACTTTTCCAAATGGTCATCAAATATGCTGACGGCACAACTGAAACGGTCGTCTCTGATACGTCTTGGAAAGCGAGCAATAGTCACATTCTCTCTTCTGAAATTTATAATGGAGAAATTCAAGATGCGCGTTTAGTACAAAAAAATTATAGTGTTGCTAATTTTGATGACAGCAAATGGACGAATGCCGTAGCCAAAGATTTTCCAACAGATTATATCACAGCGTCTATCAACGAACCGATTCGCAAACAGGAACATATAAAACCGATTGCTGTTTTAACCTCTCCAAAAGGGGAAACCATTTTAGATTTTGGGCAAAATCTGGCAGGTTGGGTTGCAGTTAGTATCCAAGGGAAATCGGGTGACCAAATTAAACTTTCCCATGTGGAAATGTTAGACAAAAAGGGAACGCCTTATTTTGAAAACTTACGTTCTGCCAAAGCGCAGGCAACTTATATTTTAAGCGGTAATGGAATTGAAACTTTCGAACCTCATTTTACCACTTTTGGTTTCAGATATGTAAAAGTAGAAGGAATTACAGGAAAAATAAATCCAGATAATTTTACGGCTATAGCCTTGTATTCGGATGTTAAAAAAACAGGTTCTTTTGAAACTTCAAATGCATACGTAAACAAATTACAATCCAATATTCAATGGAGCCAAAGAGGCAATTTCTTAGACGTTCCTACAGATTGTCCGCAGCGTGATGAACGTTTGGGATGGACTGGAGATGCCGAAGTGTTTTCAAGAACTGCGGCTTATAATTTTAATGTGGATCAGTTTTTTGCCAAATGGCTGATTGATGTGGCTGCTGACCAAAAAGAAAACGGAGCAGTGCCATTTGTTATTCCAAATGTTTTAAAAGGATCTGGTTTTGATATGCCTGTAGGTGCTGCCGGTTGGTCAGATGCGAGTATTATCATTCCGTATAATATGTATGTAAGTTATGGAGATAAGGAAATTGTTGAAAGACAATATCCAAGTATGAAAGCCTATTTGAATTATGTACGTAATGCGGCCAAAAACGATTTATGGAATACTGGTTTTCAGTTTGCGGATTGGTTGAGTTACAGAGTCGATGATTCGAAAGGAATGATTGGGATGAAATCAGCAATAACAGACAACTATTTGGTAGCCCAGTGTTTTTACGCCTACAATGTAGAAATCATGATAAAAGCGGCAACTTTATTAGGGAAAACAGAAGAAGTAAAAGAGTATCAATCCCTTTTGGAACGCGTTAGAAAAGCCTTTCAAACAGAATATATGACGGCATCAGGCAAGCTAATTTCAGAAACACAAACCGCCTATATTTTGGCTTTGCAATTTGATATGTTGCCAGAAAACCTAAGAGCGCAAGCCGTAGAGCGTTTGGTGAAAAATATCGAAAGCTATGAATACCATTTGACAACAGGATTTTTAGGAACCCCTTTCTTAAACCCAGTTTTAACCCGTTTTGGCAGAAATGATATTGCTTACAAATTGCTGCTTCAGGATACCTATCCTTCTTGGTTGTACCCAATAAAAGCTCATGGAGCCACTACTATTTGGGAACGTTGGGATTCAATGAAACCGGACGGAACTTTTCAAGATCCAAGTATGACTTCTTTCAATCATTATGCGTATGGCGCAGTAGGGGATTGGATGTACAGAACGATTGCAGGCATTGACACTAAAGAAGCTGATGGTGCTGGATATAAATCGATTATTATTAAACCCGAACTAGGAGGTAATCTTACTTACGCCAAAGGAAGTGTAGAAACAAATTATGGTTTGGTTTCTTCATCCTGGAAAATAGAAAACAACAAGTTGATACTTGATGTGGAGGTCCCGGCTAACACCAATGCCACTATTGAATTTCCAACGAATAAAATAGAAACCATTAAAGAAAACAAAGCTGTTTTGAATGCAAAAAGTAAAACAGTTGGTTCAGGTAAGTACCATTTTGAAATGGAGCTGTAAGTATTTCTTTTTATCCAATAGGTTGTTTGTTTCATTAGAGGATAAATAAGTTGTCTCATCGAGGAAAAATTACTCAACTCACTATTATAGTAATGATTTACATGATCTGTAACATTCCTTTAAAAATTAGGTGTTTGGGTTTATTTGATCAACCAACTTCTTGGAAACAATAAAAAAGAATAAATAATCATAAAAAGTGAAAAAAAGGTGGTTTTGTAAGGACTGTATAGGACTGTTTTGTCTCTCTTATTCTCTTATTTTACAAAACCAAAATCATTAATACTAAAATCAAATTATTAAATGGAAGCACTACTCGGAATTATTTTTCACTCGATAGGAGGTTTCTCTTCAGGAAGTTTTTATATGCCTTTTAAAAAGGTTAAAGGTTGGGCTTGGGAAAGCTATTGGATAGTAGGAGGATTTTTCTCTTGGTTGGTAGTTCCACCAATTGCGGCTTATTTAACTATTCCGGGGTTTACCGATATTATTAGTGCAGCCGTTCCGTCCGTCAAAGCAGTTACATATTCTATGGGATTAATTTGGGGAATTGGAGGACTTACATATGGTCTTGGTGTTCGCTATTTAGGAATGTCATTGGGTAATTCAATAGTATTGGGTTTTTGTTCCGCTTTTGGAGCCTTAGTGCCTTCTGTTTATTATAATTTTTATCCTGTTGAAGGGAAAGTTTCTTTTACTGATATGCTTTCTAATACTGGCGGTCGTCTTGTTTTATTAGGGGTTTTGGTTTGCCTTATCGGAATAGCCATTTCAGGAAAAGCCGGAATGTTGAAGGAAAAGGATTTTGCAGTAGGGCATGAAGACAAGGATAAAGATTTTAGTTTAGTGAAAGGACTTATCATCGCCGTTATTTCGGGAATCCTTAGTTCGTTCTTTAATTATGGAATAGAAGCCGGAAAACCGATGGCAGACGAGGCAGTAAGATTAGGATCCAATCCCTTATTTCAAAATAATGTTACCTATATCGTTTTGCTTTGGGGTGGACTTACAACCAATTTTATCTGGTGTATGTATCTTAATTTTAGAAATAGAACTTTCGGGGATTATACCAACAATCAAACTCCAATTGCTAAAAATATTTTGTTCTCAGCTATTGCAGGTACGATGTGGTTTTTACAATTCTTCTTTTATGGAATGGGCGAAAGCAAACTCGGTAACGGGGCCAGTTCATGGATTTTACACATGGCAACCATCATTTTAACGGCTAACTTTTGGGGATTTTATTTGAAAGAATGGTCTGGTGTATCTACCAGGACTTTCAGAACATTCCTTTGGGGTATTGCCTTAATCATGGCATCCATTGTATTGGTTGGAATTGGAAATTCTCTTTAATCAATACTATTCAAATTTTCTTATAAATAATTTTAATATAACGATATGTCAACTATAAACACAAATAACATGAATTTTCAGCACGTAAGCTACCTCTGGGATGATGCTAAAGCTGCAACATTGGCGGGAGATGAAGTAGCACTTTTTATATATCGCTCTAATTTATTAGGAGCTGATTTAAGACTAACAAATTATGGCGGAGGGAATACTTCTGTAAAAATCACTGATAAAGACCCATTAACAGGAGCTGATTCTGAAGTAATGTGGATTAAAGGTTCAGGAGGAGATATTGGAACATTAACAAAATCAGGTTGCGCAGCTCTTTATTTAGAAAGACTTCTTGATCTTGAAAACGTGTACAGAGGAATCGAATTTGAGGACGAAATGGTAGAATTATTCAATCACTGTATTTTCGACTTAGCTTCAAAAGCACCTTCTATCGATACACCTTTACACGGATTCTTACCTTTCAAACATATTGACCACTTGCATCCTGATGCCGCGATTGCTATCGCTGCCGCAAAAGATGGAGCCAAAATAACCGAAGAATTATTCAACGGTGAAATTGGTTGGGTGGGATGGCAACGTCCCGGTTTCGATTTAGGATTACAAATGCGTGCTTGTCTTGCAGAAGCTGAGGCGCATGGTAAAAAACTTAAAGGAGTTATGTTGGGCTCTCACGGGTTGTTTACCTGGGGAGACACGTCTTATGAAAGTTATATCAACACTCTTGAGGTAATTGAGAAATGTGCCGAATATTTAGAAAGTAATTATGGTAAAAAGCGTCCTGTTTTTGGCGGTCAAAAAATCGAAAGTCTTCCATTGGAAGAGCGTCAATTGAAAGCTGCTAAAGTAGCGCCGATATTGCGTGGTTTCTGTTCATCAGAACGCAAAATGATTGGCCATTATACAGATGATGCCAGAGTGTTGGAGTTCATTAATTCAAATGACTTAGAAAAATTGGCACCATTGGGAACCTCTTGTCCAGACCACTTTTTGCGTACCAAAATCAGTCCTTTAGTACTGGAATTAGATACTAACGAAGATTTGTCTGACGTAGAAGCAATTAAAGCAAAATTAACGCCTGCTTTTGAAGCCTACCGTAAGATGTATTCTGATTATTACGATACTTGCAAAAAATCGAATTCGCCTGCTATGCGTGATCCAAATCCTGTAGTGATTTTATATCCGGGTGTTGGGATGTTCACTTTCGCAAAAGACAAAACGATGGCGCGTTTGGCATCAGAATATTATATCAATGCGGTTAATGTAATGAAAGGAGCAGAAGCTGTTTCAGAATATACTTCATTACCTCGCCAGGAAGCCTTTGATATCGAATATTGGTTGCTTGAAGAAGCCAAATTGCAACGTATGCCAAAACCAAAATCCTTGTCAGGAAGAATCGCTTTAATTACAGGATCTGCAGGTGGAATAGGTAAGGCTATCGCGAAGAAATTTGCTGAAGAAGGTGCTTGTATCGTCATCAATGATATTAATGTAGAACGTCTGGAAGGTGCTACTGCAGATTTTATCAAAGCCTTTGGTAAAGATGCCGTTTCCAGTACCTTATTAAATGTAACGGACGAAAACAGTACAGAAAAAGCTTTAGATGCTGCTTGTTTAGCCTTTGGAGGTGTGGATATTGTAGTGAATAATGCCGGAATCAGTATCTCAAAATCAATTGCAGAACACAGTTTAGAAGATTGGGATAAATTATATGATATTTTGGTGAAAGGGCAATTTATTGTTTCGAAAGCTGGAATAGAAGTGATGCGTAAACAAGGATTTGGTGGGGACATTGTAAACATCGTATCTAAAAATGCAGTGGTAGCCGGACCAAACAATCCGGGGTACGGATCTGCCAAAGCAGCACAGGCACACTTAACCCGTTTGATGGCTGCCGAATTAGGTGGTGACAAAATCCGTGTGAATACGGTAAATCCGGATGCGGTTATTTCTGATTCAAATATATGGTCAGGAGGCTGGGCTGAAGGTCGTGCGAAAGCGTATGGTATTACTGTTGCAGAATTGCCTGCTTACTATGCAAAACGTACATTATTGAATGAAATTATATTGCCTGATGATATTGCTAATGCTTGTTTTGCATTTGTAGGTGGTCTGTTGAATAAATCAACAGGAAATGCCTTAAATGTTGACGGTGGAGTAGCTATGGGCTTTTACAGATAATTAAGTTAATTTGGTTTTTAATTTGTTTTCTAACGTCCGATTCTTTCGGGCGTTAGATTTACTACAATTAGAATAATTTTATTGTAGACCAAACAACTTTAAAAATTCAATTTTGCTTAAGCGCCATTATAAAAATAAGTTTTTATTTAACTTTATAAAAAAAATACCATGTTAATTGATTCCAATAAAATAAATACACATAATGAAGATTTAATAAAATCTCATACCAATAAATTGGTTTTTACCGCTTCAGAAATTGGTGAAACCGAAGCTATTATCCAAAAATTAATTGATTTCCAAATTGCAATTCCATCTTGGGCTTTAGGCACTGGAGGAACGCGCTTTGGCCGTTTTGCAGGAGGAGGAGAACCACGCTCCTTAGAAGAAAAAATTGAAGATGTTGGTTTATTGCATGCTTTAAACAATGCTTCTGGCGCGATTTCCTTACACATTCCTTGGGATATCCCTACAGATTATCAAGCCATAAAAAGCCTAGCCGCTCAACACGGATTAAAATTTGATGCTGTTAATTCAAATACTTTTCAAGACCAAGCGAATCAGGAGCATTCGTATAAATTCGGGTCTCTGCAAAACGTAAACAAAGCCGTTCGTAAACAAGCTATTGCCCACAATATTGAAGTAATTCAGCAGGGTATTGCCTTGGGGTCTGAATCACTAACAGTTTGGTTGGCTGACGGTTCTTGTTTTCCTGGTCAATTGAATTTCCGTAAAGCCTATCAAAACACACTGGAAAGCTTAGAGGAAATTTATGCTGCTTTGCCATCAAACTGGAAAATGTTTTTGGAGTACAAAGGATACGAGCCTAATTTTTACTCTACTACAGTAGCAGATTGGGGGCAATCGTATTCTTACGTAAAAAAATTAGGAGACAAAGCCTTTACTTTGGTTGATTTAGGTCACCATCTTCCAAATGCCAATATTGAGCAAATTGTTGCTTTATTGCTTATGGAAGAAAAATTGGGTGGTTTCCATTTCAATGATTCAAAATACGGAGATGATGATTTAACGGCAGGTTCCATGAAACCATACCAATTGTTCTTGATTTTCAATGAATTGGTAGAAGGTATGGATGCCAGAGGAATGAATCATGCGAAAGATTTAGGATGGATGATTGATGCATCCCATAATGTTAAAGATCCTTTGGAAGATTTACTGCAATCAGTTGAAGGGATAATGATTGCTTACGCTCAGGCACTTTTGGTAGACAGAAAAGCATTAGAAATTGCGCAGAATGAAAATGATGTAGTTAGAGCACAAGAGATTTTGCAGAACGCGTTCCGTACGGATGTTCGTGCTTTAGTGGCCGAAGCGCGTTTGCGTTCAGGTGCTGCATTGAATCCGGTTGGATTGTATCGTGATCTTGCTGTCAGAAACGGTCTTATTACTGAAAGAGGTTTCAAAACAGTAGCAACAGGATTATAATTATGAATTATGAGTTATGAGTTATAAGATGATAAACTATTGTTGTTTGATATAAAAACAAAAAGACTTAGCTTAATAACATTCAACTCTTAGGACGAAAATCATAATTCTTTAATTCATAATTTATAATTCATAACTCATAATTGACTAATGAATGTAGTAGCAATTTTTGATATTGGAAAAACAAACAAAAAAGTCTTTCTTTTCAATGAAAATTATCAAATTGTTTGGGAAAAATCAGTGAATCTTCCTGAAACGGTCGATGAGGATGGTTTTCCATGCGAAGATATTGAAGCACTCGAAAATTGGGTGCTAGACCGGTTAGCCGAGGTAAAAAAATTAACAGACTATGTTTTGAAGGCTGTTAATTTCAGTACCTATGGTGCCAGTTTTGTTTATGTTGATAAAGACGGGAAGGTTTTAACCCCTTTGTACAATTACCTTAAAAGTTATCCTGAAGTTTTAAGAAGAGAGTTTTATAAAAAATATAAAGGAGAAGAAATTTTTGCTGTAAAAACAGCGTCTCCGGTTTTAGGCAGTTTGAATTCAGGAATGCAGATTTACCGTTTAAAGAATGAAAATCCGGAAGTATTTGAGAAAGTTAAATATTGTCTGCATTTGCCACAATATCTGAGTTCACTCTTGACAGGTCAATACTTTACTGATATTACAAGCATTGGTTGTCATACCAATCTTTGGAATTTTAAAAAAATGAAATACCACAAATGGGTAACTAAAGAAAATATCATAGCGAAGATTCCTCCGCTTCACTATGCTGAAGATACAATACAGTTACCCGAAAGTGGCATCTCAGTTGGTGTGGGATTGCATGATAGTTCCTCAGCCATGATTCCATATACAATAAATTTTACAGAACCATTTGTGTTGTTGTCTACGGGAACCTGGAGCATTTCTTTGAATCCTTTTAATGATTCTCCACTGACTTTTGAGGAACTGCAAAATGACTGTTTGTGTTATTTGCAATACATAGAGAAACCGGTAAAAGCAGCTCGTTTGTTTAGCGGGAATGAACATGAAATTCAAACCAAAAAATTAGCGAGCCATTTTGGAGTACTGTTGGATGCTTATAAAGAAGTTGTTTATGACAAAGAGATTATTGCTTACTTGAGAGCCATTGATTTCAATAAACCGGCTCCAATCAGCGATACATACAGGATTCTCAAAGAATTTCCTTTTGAAAAGAGAAATCTTAATGATTTTAAAAATTATGACATAGCCTATCATCGATTAATGTTAGATATCATTACACAACAAATTCTTTCTACCCAATTGGTGATACACAACAGTCCCGTTAAGAAAGTGTTTGTAGATGGTGGTTTTAGTAAAAACCCAATCTTCATGAATTTACTGGCTGAAGCTTTTCCCGAGATGGAGGTTTATGCTGCTTCGATGGCACAAGCCAGTGCATTGGGTGCCGCATTAGCTATTCACAAGAATTGGAATCCAAAGCCTATTCAAAATGATTTGATTGATTTAAAATTTTATAAACACTAGTAATGAAAGTTGGACTTTTTATCCCCTGTTATGTTGACCAATTTTACCCAAATGTGGGTATCGCTACCTATGAATTATTGCAAAAATTGGGCTGTGATGTGCGTTTTCCAATGGGCCAAACTTGCTGCGGACAGCCAATGGCCAACAGCGGATACGAGCATTTGACTAAAGGATGTGATACTAATTTCATTGCTAATTTTGCAGACTTTGATTATATCGTTTGTCCTTCTGGAAGTTGTGTGTTGCATGTAAAAGAGCATTTGCACGATGATAAAAATGAAGCATTGGCCGTCCAAATGAGAAAACGGGTTTTTGAATTAACGGAGTTCATTACAGATGTTTTAAAAGTCGAAATAATTCCGGGAAATTTTCCGCATAAAGTAGGTTTACACCAAAGTTGCCATGGACAAAGAGGCTTGAAGCTTTCGCAAATGAGTGAATTGAATGCGCCATTTTTTTCTAAGCCAGAACAATTATTGAGCAAAATCAACGGAATAAATTTGGTTTCCTTAAGTCGAAAAGACGAATGTTGTGGTTTTGGCGGTACTTTTTGTGTAACCGAGGAAGCCATTTCTGTAAAGATGGGACAAGACCGTATTAAAGACCACGAAAAACATCAGGTAGAATATATTACGGGTTACGATATGTCCTGTTTAATGCATTTAGAAGGTATTTTAAACAGACAAAAAAGCCCTATAAAAATTATTCACATTGCGGAAATATTAAATTCTTCCATATGAAAAGTAGTTTAGAACATAGCGAAGCCGCAGCAATTTTTAATAAAGATGCCAAACGAGTAGATTGGCATGATGAAACGCTTTGGTTTGTTCGTGAAAAACGGGATAAGGCGGCTTTTCAAATTCCGGAATGGGAATTACTAAGAGAAACAGCTTCACAAATCAAGAATAATGTACTTTCGAATATCCATGATTATTTGGTTGAATTTGAGTTGAATGCCAAAAAAAACGGCATGATTGTTCATTGGGCTGCCGATGCCGATGAACACAATACGATAGTGCATTCTATTATAGCCAAACATGGCGTAAAGCAGATGGTTAAATCTAAATCAATGCTTACTGAAGAATGCCATTTGAATGAATATTTATCCGAAAAAGGTATTGACGTCATTGATTCTGATTTGGGAGAACGCATCGTTCAGCTTCGAAAAGAACCGCCAAGTCATATTGTTTTACCGGCTATTCATCTTAAAAAAGAAGATGTCAGTGAAACTTTCCATGAACATCTTGGAACCGAAAAAGGAAATAACGACCCACAATATTTAACAGAAGCCGCACGTCTTCATTTAAGAGATACTTTCCTTACCCGAAAAGTGGCTTTGACAGGAGTGAATTTTGCCATTGCCGAAACAGGTGAAATTGTCGTTTGTACCAATGAAGGCAATGCTGATATGGGGGTACACCTGGCTGATGTTCATATCGCCTGTATGGGTTTTGAAAAAATAATTCCAAAACGAAAGCACTTAGGTGTTTTTCTACGATTGTTGGCTAGAAGCGCAACGGGACAGCCTATAACCACTTTCTCTAGTCATTTCAAAACACCCAGAGAAGGAAAAGAAACCCATATTGTTATTGTAGATAATGGCAGAAGTACGCAATTAGGCAGGGAAGATTTCAGAAATTCATTGAAATGTATCCGTTGCGGTGCTTGTATGAATACCTGTCCGGTCTACAGAAGGAGTGGAGGACACAGTTATCATAATGCGGTGGCTGGGCCTATTGGCTCGATATTGGCGCCCAATCTTGATATGAGTAAAAATGCTGATTTGCCTTTTGCCAGCACACTTTGTGGTTCTTGTACCAATGTCTGTCCGGTGAAAATTGATATTCATGACCAATTGTACAAATGGCGTCAGGTATTGGTAAAAGAAGGGCATACTCCATTAGGAAAAACTATCGCAATGAATGGAATGGCAACGGTTTTAGCCAATCCTACAGTTTTTGAAATCGCGGGAAAAGCGGGACGATTTGTTATGAAAAACATGCCTGCAATCGTTAATAACAGTCTCAACCCTTGGTATAAACAAAGAGAAATGCCTGCTCCGCCAGAGGAATCCTTTAGAGAATGGTATAAGAAAAACGGAAAAGAATCGAAAGACAAACATCATGAGTAGGAGAGCCAGTATTTTAGAAAAAATAAAACTAAATCAGCCTTCAAGTATAACTGAATTACCTCATTTGGAAAGCTTAGGCAAGGAAACTTTTGACGTTCTCAATACCTACAAAAAAGTCTTACAAGGTATTGGCGGGGATTTTGTCGAAGTCCAGGATTATGATGCGATTATTACTTTTGTCAATAAAAATTATGCTGTTGAAAAACGCATCATAACTACCATTCCGCAACTTGCTGAAATTGCAACAATGGATTGGATAAATGATGATCCGCATACGCTAGAAAATGTAGAATTGGCTCTGGTTAAAGCTCATTTTGGTGTTGCCGAAAATTCGGCACTTTGGGTAACTGATGATTTGTTAGGACAACGTGTTTCAGTGTTTATTCCGCAATATTTAGCTATTGTAGTGAGTAAGAAAGATATTGTTGCGACTATGCATCAAGCGTACGAGCGCATCGGAAATCAGGAATATGGTTTTGGTACTTTTATAGCAGGACCATCCAAAACAGCCGATATAGAACAATCCCTAGTATTAGGAGCTCATGGAGCCAGGGGATTAACCGTATTCCTTATGGATTAATTTGTAAGTTCTTAAGTGTAATTATCTAAAATATTTCCTGACATTTTTCACTTCAAAAAGTGAATTGTATCGGGATTTTTTTTGTTCTTTTTTATCCCCAAAAAACACTCTATTATAGGTTTTAAAAGTTATATATAAAATTGTAAGTAACATAATATAATACTATTAGCTAGTTTTACTTTATATTTTACTTTAATAGGTGTTTCAAACAGCTGTAAACTAAACTATAATTTACTTTTCTTCAAAGCATCCATTAATTCTACCATATCTACCACACCATAAGTAGAGGAGTAATCTGATACGGCATACGGTAATATGAGACTGTTGTTGTGAATAATCGATCCACAGGAATAGACCACATTAGGCACATAACCTTCCCGTTCGTCTTCCAGAGGTGATAGTAGGGGTTCGGCAAGTCGTCCGATTTCCTTTGAAGGATCATCCAGATCAAAGAGCGAAGCACCTATGCAATACCGTCTCATGGTTCCTACACCATGGGTAATAACGAGCCAACCTTCTTCTGTCCAAAGCGGTGATCCACAGTTCCCAATCTGTGTAAATTCCCATGGATACCGTGGCTCCTGAATCAGAATCGGATTATTCCATTGTGAAGGCCTGTCCGAATACATAAGGTAATTGTTAACGCCGTCAATTCTTGAAAGCATGGCAAATTTGCCGTTGATTTTCCTAGGGAATAATGCCAGATTTTTATTCTGTGCACCCACGCCATGTAAAGGCATGATTCGAAAGGTATAAAAATCTTCGGTAGAAATCATTTTTGGAAGAATGGCATGACCATTATAGGCTGTGTAAGTGGCGATTATTTTTTCGGACTTATCATCATCAATAAAACGTACAAAACGGGCATCTTCTATGCCACGGCTTTCAGAATCGGATATCGGAAAAATGACACGTTCAGTAATGTCGGAATCATGTTTGAATTGGATATCATAAAAAGAATCGGCCAACCAGATTATTTCTGCGAGTGCACTTTTTTTCTCCTGACTGATAGTTTGATCGCTTAATGCTTTATTTACTCCGTTTTTTAATGCAGCATGTTCAAATTCATCAGGCAGTTCATCCATAATGCAAGCGATGTATTCATCCGGTGTATGCATTTCGGTCAATTTCATGATAAATCGCTTCTTGTTATATAAGGATTTGTGTGCAATCTCTGCCTTATCGATGTTGTCACCAATTTTCATTATCTGAAGATTGTTGTTCTTATCGAGGATTCCTCTTCTAAAAACGATGGACGAGATATGACCTTCCCCTGTGGCCCGGAAAGAAATGATAACCCGTTTCTCTCCATTTTCAAGGTTTGATTGATCAAAATCTTCCACAATAGAAGGATTGAAAAAAGCAGCAGATTCTATGGCGTACTCCATCGTACAATAAGAGCCGATCAACATTTTTCGTTCATCTGAAAGTCCATCGTAGTTGATTTGCATTCCTTCTATTATTCCCTTAATGTTTTCGCAATGTCTAAAAAAGATGCGTGAAATATTTCGGTGCCGTCTGGCAAATTCGCGAAGAGTCTGTTCTAAAGTGTGGATGACTTGTTTTTCATCCAGCATCATTATATTGCTAACCATTTTTTTGGTCCGTTGTTCCCCATTCATAAAATATCTGGCGACAACCCTGCTGGAATCAGGAGTAAATATTATTTTTTTTCGGATGACAGAAACTCGCATAGATTTGTTTTTAAATTAGAATCCAATAAGTGCGTTTTTTAATGCGTCGATGAAAAACTGTTCTAGACATTTCATCATCGATTGTTTGATTAAAAGTGAATTTCAAGAACAAATCCCTTTAAAAAATTGGGGATTTTGGAAGTGCAAACTTACAAGTAAGGGCTCCTCTCAAAATTACAAAAAAAATAATTAAAATAAGTAGATAAATAACTGATTTACAGTGTAAAATTCTGATTTTTTATAAAACTGTCCCGATGAAATCGGAGGCTATCTGAATTGGCTTTCGAAGATATATTTGAAACGATTTTTGGCAAATACGTTAGCTAATAGGTAACATTTATAAATGTGCATTATAGAATAAAAGCCCAGTTGTGAGAACCAGGCTTTTGAGTATATTTTCTGTTGAAACGAAAAAAGTATTTTATTGATTTAGTTTGTCTGGTCGTCAACAGTTGCGTCAGGTGCATTATTTTTTACGGACTCAATTCCATTGTCACGGGAAGCTTCGGTTTCATACATTTGGCTCGAGCCGATAATCTGACCATTAGTTGCTTTTAAGTTAAAAAAAGACTTTCCGTTTGAAGCAGTCTTCCGATCAAATTTAGAATCATCCTGAGCATTTCTTCTTACTGATTCAATTCCGTTTTCACAGCTGGGCTTTGTGGCATACCCTTCACTGCTAAGAATTGTTTGTCCATTGTTGGCATTTAAGTTGAACTGGAACTCGCCATTTGTTCTTTTAGTAATTACAAATTTTCCCATTTTAAATTGATTGTTTAAAGTTGAATGACTAATTTAAGCTATTTATTTTGAATAGTTTAGAATAATAAATAATATTTTACTCACTTAGTATGCTAAATGTTTTCATTCGACTATTCTTACATTCCGTTTATTAATTGTAGTGTGAGTTCATCAGGTATTCCATTGAAATACTTTATGAGTACTTTATGAAATATCGGATTGGTATTTTTGACGTTTGCAAATAATGTCATGCAGGATCGTAATTTCATATCGTCAGGTGTCCCAAATATCTGTATTGCTGTTTTTTCGTTGAGATTTAATACTGTCTCAGTGATTTCGACCAGATGTTTTCCCAGGATTGGATGCTGCAAATAGACAGTAGCCTCATTCATATCTTTTATTCCGTAATATTTTGCAGTCTCACTGGAACCCAGTCCATTAATTTGAGGAAAAACATACCACATCCAATGGGTGTTTTTTTTGCCTTCTTTTATTTCTGAAAGTGCTTTTAGGTACACTTGGTTTTGTGCCTCTAAAAATCGGATTAATTCGTTGGTATCAGTCATTTTTTCATTTTTAGTTGCCATCGGCAAACTGTATTACTAAATTAATAATTAACTTGTTAAGTGTGATTTTTTTTTACCCTGTAATCATTCTATGTCTAGGTAAGTTGATTTCATGCTCCTGAGGATAGGGTGCCCGATGTGTCATGCTTACATCTTCGCGAATTTGTTCGTGTACTTTATATTGCCTGTCGTTTGTGTTGGAATATCTGGGATCAGGAATAAAGGGCATTTTTGCCATTTTGATGACCGTAATGGTAGGAAAATGATAATCAACCTCGACATTTCCTAAGAGTAAATAGCAACCGCCACCTTGAAAAGGGTATTTTTCAAGACAATCCGTAAAGTGTGCCGTATCGAAATATTCTCCTTCGATGTCTATCCAAGTGCCAAAGTACATGGTTCCTCTTTTGGTAGGTACGTGTTTTCTTGAAATAAGATAAGCGAGCATTTTTACTGTTTTTTTATGGTTTTTTATTAAGTCTTTTGCCATTACGGTACCCCTGTATCTGGTCTGTAACAAATCGAAAGGAGTACAGGAGACCGGAAAACTTAGCAGTTCAATTTC
The DNA here is from genome assembly GCF_040049085.1 of Flavobacterium maritimum. Taxonomy (NCBI): domain Bacteria; kingdom Pseudomonadati; phylum Bacteroidota; class Flavobacteriia; order Flavobacteriales; family Flavobacteriaceae; genus Flavobacterium; species Flavobacterium maritimum. Next base: position 68,358 of record NZ_JBDLZY010000002.1, on the reverse strand, counting down.
ATCAAATGCATCTTCAAAAGGAGAGCGTTCCAATGCAGGTAGTTTGTATTCCTTAACCGGTTCCTGTAATAACATCAGATTCCTGTTTTCGGGTTTGAAGTTTACGAGAATTAGTCTGGCAATCACCAGCAATTGATTTTTTGTTTTACCTGTAAAGCGGAATGCTCCGATAAAAATTAAAATTTGTATCCCTTCAATGCCTATTGGAATGCGGTTGATAAAATCTTCCAAAGATTTAAATTCGCCCTGTTTCTCACGTTCTGTGATTATGCCATGCGCTATTCTGGTTTCTAAACCTTCCAGATGCATCAAACCCAAATAGACATTTGTACCATATACCGTAGTTTCGTATTCGCTCTTGTTAACGCATGGATTCTGTATGGTTGCGCCTGACATTTTGGCTTCGTGTACATACACTTCGGTACGATAAAAACCGCCCTGATTATTAATAACAGCTACCATAAATTCAATAGGGTAGTAGACCTTGAGGTAGAGACTCTGGTAACTTTCGACAGCATAAGAAGCGGAGTGTGCTTTACAGAACGAATAGCCGGCAAAGGATTCAATTTGTCTGTATATTTCTTCACTCAATTTCAAGGGATGTCCTTTTTGTGCACAGCAGGCAAAATAATTGTCTTTCACTTTTTGTAGTGCTGCTTTTGATCGGCCTTTACCACTCATAGCCCGACGAAGAATATCTCCATCAGCTGCCGGCAGTCCTGCATAATGCAAAGCGATTTTAATGACATCTTCCTGATAGACCATAATGCCATAGGTTTCGCCGAGCTGTTCTTTAAAAACGTCATGAAAATATTCAAATCGGTCCGGATGGTTATGTCGGAAAATGTATTCTTTCATCATGCCGGATTGTGCTACACCAGGGCGAATGATTGAGGAGGCAGCTACGAGGGTTTTGTAGTTGTCACATTTTAGACGACGCAGTAAACCACGCATGGCCGGGCTTTCGATATAGAAACACCCAATTGTTTTTCCATGGCTTAGAAATTCATTAGCCTTGGCTTCATTTTTTGATAAGACTGTATCACGAATATCGACCTTGATTCCCCGGTTTTTTTCAATCAGTTTTACACTGTCATCAATATGCCCAATACCACGCTGGCTCAGAATGTCAAATTTTTCAAGGCCTATGTCCTCAGCAATGTGCATGTCGAATAAAACGATTGGAAACCCTTTTGGAGGCATCTCCAAAGGAGTATAATTGGTAATTGGTTCTTCCGAAATTAATATACCACAAGAATGCATACTTCTTTGATTGGGATATTTCTCGAGCAACATACCATATTCCTGAACCAGTTTTACGACTGTGTTGTTATCGTGTAACTTTATGGGGTTTTTCGCCAATGCATCTAATTCTTCTTTTGGTAAACCAAATACTTTCCCCACTTCCCTGAATATGGAGCGGTATTTAAATTCGACATTGGTTCCGCAAAAAGCAACATGGTCCGCTCCATATTTATCAAAAATGTACCTTAGAATTGTATCGCGTTCTTTCCACGACCAGTCAATATCAAAATCGGGGGGACTCTTGCGGTTCAGGTTTAGGAAGCGCTCAAAATACAAATCCAGTTCAATAGGGCAGATGTCTGTGATGCCCAGACAATAGCTCACAATACTATTAGCACCACTACCACGACCGATATGCAGAAATCCTTGACTATTACTGTATTGGATAATATCCCAAGTAATTAGGAAATAACCGCTGAATTCCAGTTGATCGATTACCTTTAATTCCTTTTCGACTCTGGTTTTTGCCTGTGGATTATTGTTGCCATACTTTTTTGACAATCCTTCCTGAGCGAGTCTGGTCAAAAGTTGCATGTCGCTTTCCCTACTTCCGGAATAGTACTTTTTGTTTTTTGGTGTTTTGAAATCAAACTCGAAATTGCAGCTTTCCATGATCTTTTCTGTGTTTTCGATGATTTGCGGATACTCTTTAAATCTTGCAAGCAATTCCTCCAAAGGAATCATCCGTTCGGAAGTTTTGCAATAATCGGCTTCAGTGAGTTTGGACAAAATAACGTTGGTATCAATAGCTCTCAGGATCTTATGCAGATTGTATTCTCTTTTTGTCCGGAAGGTCACGGGTTGCAGAATTACCATTTTATTTAATAGAGCTTTCCATTCCGGTAGAAACAATTTTGGAAGCTGTTCGAAATTAATACCTATGTACTCATCTTCTTTCAATACTGTCGGTAGATTTTCGAAAGGGTAAATAATGGTTACTTCTTTAAAATCAGGAGCTGATAATGGCAAAGGGGTATTTTCGAAATTGTGTTTCGTTAGGAAACGATTCATTTCGGCGAGACCTTTGGCATTTTTGGCCAAACCGATATAGCGCAATTTATGGTTGCAGCGAAATTCTATTCCAATGACAGGTTTGATGTTTACTTCTTTGCAGTCTTTTATAAAATCGTAGATACCTGTGACTGTATTAATGTCGGTTAGTGCCATTGTCTTTAGCCCGCAAATAGCAGCCTGCTGTACCAGTTCAGTGAGCGGAATGGTACCGTAACGCAAGGAATGAAAGGAATGACAATTGAGGTACATGATGTTATAATTTACGTTTCAAAATTTCCGATTTGTTATTCGGCTTAAAAGTTGCGCCAGCACAACGCATTACGGCATCAAAGCCATATCTGCTTTTCATTCTGTCCATGGCTTGGTATAATGAGAGCATCTCTTCTGTATCTTCAAATAAATTGATTTGATAGGTGCCTCTCACGAGTCCACTGAAGCGTATACCGATTAAACGAAGCCGCATGCGACGCTGGTATACTTTATCAAATAAGTCGGTAACGGTTTTTGTCAGGGTATGATCGGCTGATGTATAGGGCACTTTGCACTGTTTTGTTTCGGTATCAAAATTGGCATAGCGTATTTTGATTACCACTGTTGAAGTGAGCCATTCTTCCGAGCGTAATTGAAAGGCTAGCTTTTCTACCATGCCGATAAGCACTGATTTCAGTTTTTGAATGTCGATAGTGTCCTGCCCAAAAGTATGTTCCGTTGAAATTGATTTCCGCTCAGTATAGGGTTCTACAGGGTTGTTATCGATGCCGTTTGCTTTCTTCCATAATTCAATACCATTTTTTCCTATCATTCTCTGTAAGACTTCTGCAGGCATTTCTGAAAGTGTCTGAATCGTGCGGATGCCAATTCGGGATAATAGCTGAAAAGTTACTTCCCCCACCATGGGTATTTTTTTAATGGATAACGGATTTAAGAATAACTGTACTTTATTTTCTGGTATTTCCAGATTCCCTTTTGGTTTGGCTTCTCCGGTACCAATTTTAGAAACCGTTTTGTTTATTGATAGTGCAAAGCTTATGGGTAATCCGGTTTCTTTGGTAACTGATTGTGCCAGTTCGTTAGTCCATTTGTAGCCCCCGTAAAATTTATCCATGCCGGTAATGTCGAGGTAGAATTCATCGATGCTGGCCTTTTCCATTACGGGTGCTTTTTCTTGTATGACTTCGGTAACTGTATGCGATAATTTAGAGTAGAGTTCCATATCTCCTTTCATTACTTTTGCCTGTGGGCAGAGTCGGAGTGCCATTTTAATAGGCATTGCTGAACGCACTCCAAAAGTACGGGCTTCATAAGAACAAGAAGCCACTACACCGCGGTCTCCACCACCAATGATTAATGGTATTCCCTCAAGCTTTGAATTGCCAAGTCTTTCGCAGGACACAAAAAAAGTGTCTAAATCCATATGTACAATTGCTCTTTCCATAATCATCTCCTTTTTATACACAACAAAATTAGTACAGATTGTAACAAAAATGATTATATTTGGTGTTACAAATTGTAACAAAATAGCTATGTCTTTATTTTCCGACAACATCAGAAACCTTAGGGTAAAAAAGAAAATTTCACAGGAAAAGCTTGCTGAGTCGCTGGCAATAACGCGAGGCAGATACGTCAAATATGAAGACGGAACTTCAGAAGCTCCTTATGAAATACTTAAAAAAATATCTCATTATTATCATATCAGTATTGACCTGTTGCTTTCTGTGGATGTGCGGAAAATACCCATGGATGAGTTACTGAAACTGGAAGATAACAGATTAGTGCTACCGATTACTGTTGATCAGGACGGAGAGAATTTTATCGAAATCGTTCCGCATAAAGCCAAGGCAGGTTATCTTACCGGATATGCAGATCCTGAGTTTATCGAAAGCCTGCAACACATATCATTACCATTTTTGGGTCCTGGAAAGCACAGGGGGTTTCCGGTAGAAGGCGATTCTATGCCACCGCATGAAGATGGCAGTATCATCGTTGGCCGTTATGTTGAAAAACTGGGAGAAGTCATGGATGGTAAGACGTATATACTGATCACCAAAAGTGAGGGTATCGTGTATAAAAGATTGAATAAAAACAAAAAAAACATATTGGTTTTGGAATCTGACAACAGTTTTTATCCTATTTATGAAGTCAAGGCCTCGGATATTCTTGAGATTTGGGAATATGAATGTAATATTGGACGAAGTGACAGGAAACAGGAAAACTCTGAAGCTGCCAGTGTGAAAGACATGTTTTTGGAACTAAAAAGAGAAATTCACGATTTGAAAACGAAGCATTAAAAAACATAAGATTCGAAAAATGAAGTTTAAAAAAAGTGCTGGTATTCTTTTATACAAAAGAGTTGAAAAACAATTGCTTGTCTTACTTGTGCATCCTGGAGGTCCATTCTGGAAAAACAAGGACGCGGGACATTGGTCAATTCCCAAAGGCGAGTTTAGTGATGAAGAAAATGCATTTGATGCGGCAATACGTGAATTTGAAGAGGAAACGGGGACCAGATTGGATGGGTATTTTATCGAGCTTACCCCTGTAAAATTAAAATCCGGCAAAGTAGTTTATGCCTGGGCTTTAGAAAAAGATCTTGATGCAGATGCCATAGTGAGCAATACTTTTGATATTGAATGGCCTCCAAAGTCCGGAACATTAAAAAGTTTCCCTGAAATTGACAGAGCACAATGGTTTACAATTAAAGAAGCATGGGAGAAAATCAATGAGGCAATGAGGGATTTTCTTTTACAGCTGGAAGAAAAGGTGGAATTTTGAGTAGAAAGCTGAGTAGAGGAGAAGATGATGAAAAAAGCCCTTCGGAAATTCCAAAGGGCTGGTAATTGAAGATAGATTTATTTTTTTGATTCTTCTACAGAAACTTTTCTAAACTCTTTTAAAAGTTTCTCCAAGTCCAAAGTTGATTTACGTGCTCTTGTTCCGGCAGCTTTGTTTCCTTTTTCAATGTGTAATTCAGCTTCTGTTTTGAATGTTTCGATTTCGGCGCTGATTTTTTCGAATAAATCTTTCATGATAATGCTTTATTAAATTAGGGCGCAAAAATAGAAGTTTGCTTATAACATAGGGATAATTTGTTGTTAAAATTATTGATATTTTTTAGATGTAATTGTAGTGTGCTGATATTGAATATTCAAAGTATCGGGTGTTTGTTTTACATTTATATTAATCCTAATTTTTTAGCTATATTTATTAGGTCGCTATCGCTGCCTTTCCCCATTAATAGCTGTCCTTTTATATTTGCTTTTCTTTTTTCTATGGCACTCATGGAAAGAGGAATATAGTTGGGAAGATTCACTGTTTTAATACCTTGTGAAATAAGGATTAAAATCTGGCTGTCATGTGTATCCCAATTAATATTTCTTTGAAACAATTCTCTTTGTGATTCCATGATAGTAGGGCTTTTGTACATTTCTCCATCCACAATTTTTTTACAAACAATAGGGAATAATTCAAAATTAATATCATTTTTAGAAACGAAACCTTCCGGGTTTATGTCTTTGATTATTTTATCTACAGTCAGGGGTTCACCATGCATGGTAAGCAGGACGATTTTGCAATTTGGGAACTTTTTCCTGATTAGCGAAGCCAGGTCAATACCATTTTCAATATTAAACTCGATATAAGGAGGAAGGCTAATATCTAATAAGGCCAAATCAATAGTTGTATTTTGATTTAGATAAAAAAATATTTTGTTGTACGCATCTTCGCAATTATAACTTTTTATAAAATTGGGGGTGTTTTCTTGGAAGTTACTGACAGACAAAAGGTTGCTATAGCTATCAACTGTCATCGGGTGATCATCAACAATTAAAATAGTAAGGGGCGTATTCATTTTATCGAATTTCTTACAAAATTAATTAAATATTACGGTATAACCGTAAAATTTTTAGAAAGCAATGATGTTTATTTGTATTAGTTGATGTTTAACTTAACCTACATTTATATGAAAAAATTATACATGGCCGGACTAGTTTCGATTTCTTTACTAACTTATTCTTGTTCTAATGATGAGGAGAGTTATGAGGTTCAAACTAGGGATTTTAAAACGACGCCCCAGTCTGTTTTGAAAAGCGATTTTACGGCAAAAGCAAATGATTCCACTACAGTAAGACTGAGTACGGATGCAGTTACGGATGGCGATCCAAGCGTTTTAAAACCACCAAGATAGTATTAAGAGATACTTAATTGAAACAAGAGTACCATATGATTTATTTGTAGATCATATGGTACTCTTGTTTCAAAATACTATATTTGAAATTTTAAAATAATAATTACATTTTGAATGATCTTCCTAAAATAATCTGTTTGCTTCTGCTGTTCTTTTTTTTTTCATGTCAAAAGAATGATTCGGATGCTTCTATAAAAAACAATACTATTTTATTTGATAAAAATTTTTTAGAAGGTTTAGAAAAAAATAAAAAAGAGCAATATTTAGATTCAATAGGTGATTTATTACAATCCAAAGAGAATGATTCTGTTGTCAGAGAGAGCTACTTAAAAGTCGCAACAGAATATTATTACATCAATAATTTAGAAAAATCGTTATCTTTCAGTCTAAAGGCTTTACGGCTATCCAAGCAGGCTAAAGATAGTGTCCGAATTTCGAAAGCTTTATTTTATGTGGGTGATTGTTATCAAAACTCAAAAAGTGATAGCGCTTACTTTTACTATTTGCAGGCAGAAAAAATATATCATAAAATGCGTGATTATGATAATTTAGGCAGAATGTTATACAATAAAGCCTATGTTTTATTTTTTGATGGAAATTATGTAGAATGTGAAGTTGAAATTTCTAAAGCCTTACAATATTTAAAAAACTCTACCGATCACCGCTTGATTTATTTCTGTAATTCATTGATGGGAAATTGTTTAGAAAAATTAGTTAATTATGACGAAGCCTTGCGTTATCATAATTTAGCATTAAGTGATTTAGAAAAAATAAAAAGTAATGGTAAAAACAAAGATGAAATAAATAATTATACTGTAAGTTCTGTTATTAATATATGCAATTTGTATGATCTAAAGGGAGAGTACTCGAAGTCTATAGAAAAATTAGAAAGTTTGCTTTCAGAAGATTTAAAAAAGAGAGCACCTAGTCTGTATGCAAATGTCTTAAGCAATCTGGCTTATTCTAAGATGAAAAATAAGGAGTATGAAAATGTTGAATCCATGTTTTTTGAATCCTTACATATTGTCGATAGTATTGGGGTTGCATCGGATATATTGTATAAAAAGATACATTTAGGAGAATATTTTTTAACTCAAAAGGATACTAATAAATCAATTCAAAATTTAAAAGAAGCGAATCAATTAGCCATTAAAATTAAGAACAGTAATGAAATTTTAGCTTCATTAAAATTGCTATCCGAATTAGATAAGAAAAACCAGTTATTTTACGCAAATGAATACATTAAAGTAAGTGATAGTATTAATCTGGTGCAAAAAAATGCTCATAATAAGTATGCCAGAATTGAATATGAAACATCAAGGATAGAGGATGAAAATAAAGTTCTAACCAAGAATAATTTTTATATTTTAATTATTTCATTTGTGCTGGTTTTAATACTGATTATAATTATTGTTTTACGGTACTTAAAATATAGAAATAAAGAGTTACAGTTTGTTAAGAAGCAGCAAAGCGCTAATGAAGAAATTTACGAACTGTTAACCGAACAACATAAAAAAATTGATATCGCAAAGGATAATGAAAAGGCCAGAATAGCAAAAGAACTACACGATGGCGTCATGAATAAAATTTATGGTGTCCGAATGAATTTAGGTTTTTTTAATTCTTTAATTGACGAAAAAACCATTGAGAAAAGAAAAGTATATATTTCTGAATTACAAAATATAGAGAGTGAACTTAGAACGATATCGCATGACTTAAGTCGAGGTTCTTTTTTTGATGGTAATGATTTTAATGTGTTATTGACAAGTTTAGTCGAAAATCAAAAAGAGTTTAGTAGTACGCATTTTAAATATGTAAATAACGGAATGTTTGAATGGGCTACTGTTCAAAATATATATAAGATTAATTTATACCGTATCATTCAGGAGGCCCTTCTCAATGTTAACAAATATGCTAATGCAAAGAATTGTAAGGTAAAAATTCAGAAAAAAGAAAACAATATTTTGAAACTGAGTATTACTGATGACGGACAAGGATTTGATATTAAAAATAAAAAAGGTGGTATTGGATTAAATAATATGAAAGAACGAGCGAATTCTTTAAAAGGTCAATTTAACATTGAATCAAAAATAGGGGAAGGAACAAAAATTGAAGTAGTGTTTAATCTTAAGACCTTATCCTAATGAGTATTCAACAAGCGTTCCGCTGATTGTTTTGTAGTTTCTGGATCTTCTTTAAAACTTCAAGATCATTCGTAATATCATTCCTTACTGATTAATCCTAAACTATTTTGATAATAGAGGTACAAATGGGGGTCATGGTTCGAGCGCCTCATCGCCCACAAAACTTCTCAAGAAATTAAGAAGTTTTTTTGTCCTTTTTACAAAAATTAATGGATCACCTTAATGGAAAATTTATCGGTTTTTTTTAGATCTTCCATAAAATGGTTTGTAAAAAAGGGCATAAGGATTCCATTCAATTATCAACTAAACAAATCACAAAAGTGGTTGTGTCATCAGTATTTCTATAAGCCAGATAACCTCCGTGAGCTTCCACAATGTTTTTGGATAATGTGAGGCCAATTCCAGCACCTTCTTTTCGTGTAGTAAAAAAAGGCAAGAATATTTTGCTTTCTATCTCATTTTCAACACCATTTCCATTGTCAGTAATCATAATGAAAGTTCTCATTTCTTTGACTTCCGCTGAAATTTCAATCTGTTTTTTTTCAGTATCCGCTAAGGCATGAATACAATTTGTCAAGAGATTGATTAATACCTGTTCCATTTGTAGAGAGTCAACATTTAGCCGGCGGTCGAAAGTAATATTGTTTATGACTACTATTTGTTCCTTTTTGAAGATAGGGGCCATAATCTGTAAACTATTTTCAATCAATTTTAACAATTCAATTTTTTCCTTTTGTGGTGATGGCAGCATGGCTAGTTTACGGTAACTCTCTACAAATTGTTGTAAATGATCACTTCTCCTCAACATTGTGGCAACGCTAGTTTTCATATCATCTAAATCTTCTGCCGAAATATTTTCTTGTTGAACTAAGTCCTGTAGATTTTGGGAAAGTGATCGAATAGGGGTAATCGAATTCAAAAGTTCATGGGAAATAACTTTCATTAAATTAATCCAAGCCTCTTTCTCTTTTTTCTCTATGACATTTTGAATCGAGTCTAACAAAACAATAAAGTAATCGTGATTAAAAATTTGACTCCTAGAAGTTTGTATTACAAATGTTTGTGTATCCTGTTGATTAACACGTATTTCTAATGATGTTTTAATTTCCTGAAAACCCTGTTCTTCTATAATTTCGCATAGAGAAGGCAAATGATTTTTCAGATAGTTCCACTTGGAAACTTTTGGAACATCAAAATGTTTCGAAAAATAATCATTCATCAAAAATATATTCCAGTCAGTTTCTCCTTTTTGAAGAATAATAATGCCTGTTTCGATATTGTTTAAAATAGAACTGTAAACAATGTCTTTTGAAACTTGTTCATTTTGTTTGTTTTTTAAATTTTCATACAATTTGAATAAAGTAGAATAGTTTTGATAGGATTTATGTTTTGAAAAATCTGATGTAAAATCGTTTTGCAAAATGGAGGTAATTGTTCTGTCGTAAACCAAAAAGACATTTTTTAGATAAAAATACGTTTCAAGAATGAATAGAAAAGTTATAAGAAAACCGAATATAGCCGAAAAAATTAATCCTTTTTGAAAAAGGAAAATTGAAATTCCAGTACTTGAAAGAATTAACATTAATCTAAAAAAAAGGAGATGGTATGTTTTCAAGGATTTATACATATTAGTTGGTGGTAATATTATATTTTTCTAAGCGTCGGTATAATGATGCTCTTGACAACCCTAACTCTTCAGCTGTTTTACTAATATTGTTATTGTTCTTAGTGAGTATTTTTTCGATAGCAGTTTTTTCGACAGCCGAGAGCTGAATATCTTCTTGATTTTCTTCGTAAGTAGTGATTTTCTCCAAATCCAAATCGGAAACAGTAATGAGATTGTTTTCGCAAAGAATCACGGCACGCTCTATTCTGTTTTCCATTTCACGGATATTACCGTTCCAAGCGTGTTTTGCTATTTGTTCCAATGCTTTTTCGTCGAAAGTGATTTCATCATGTCCATATTTATCAATCATTTTTTTCAAAAGATACTGTGCCAAAGGAATTTTATCTTCGTTTCGTTCCCGCAATGGAGGCAACACAATTTCCATAGTATTGATACGATAGTACAAATCTTCCCTAAAATTTTTATCGGCAACTTCTTGCTTCAAATTCAGGTTGGTCGCCGTTATGATTCGGACATCCAAAGGCCTTGCTTTCGATTCTCCCAATCGTGTCACTGTTTTTGTTTGAATAACTTGTAAAAGTTTAGATTGTAAATGCAAGGGAACGTTTCCTATTTCATCCAAAAAAATTGTCCCGTTTTGAGCCATTTCAAAACGTCCGGGCGTATCAGTTTTAGCATCAGTAAAAGCTCCTTGGACATAGCCAAATAATTCACTCTCAAAAATATTGGTATTCAAGGAACCCAAATCAACGTGGATAAAGGGACTATTTTTTCGCTCTGATTGACGATGAACATGATGCGACAGAACAAATTTACCCGTTCCGTTTTCACCAAGAATTAAAACGTTGGCATCTGTTTTAGCCACTTTATCTGCCAAAGAATAAGCCTTCTTTATAACATCTGAATTACCAACAAAGAATTCTTCAATACTCTCAACATTATTTGGTTTCTTTTGTTCTTTCCGACTTTTATCAACACCTTGTTTTACAACGCTGAGCAATTTTTCATTTTCCCAAGGCTTTAAAATATAATCAAATGCGCCAGCTTTTAAACCTTCAACCGCAGTTTCTACCTTACCAAAAGCAGTCATCAGAATAACAACAGTTTTTGGCGAAAGCGTTTTTATTTCTTTTAATAAATACAACCCCTCTCTACCGTCCTCAAATCCTATTCTGTAATTCATGTCCAACAAAACGACATCAATTACGTTTTTTGCCAATAATTCAATCACATTTTTCGGATTATTAAGTGTAAAAATGTTTTCAAAATGTTTTTTAAGGAGCATTTTGGAAGCAAAAAGAATGTCTTCTTGATCATCTATGACTAATATAGAGGCATTGGTCTTTTTCATTGTTGTTCGGTTTCGGACAAAAGGTGTTCAATATCGAACACTTTAAAAATTTGGCAAAAAATAAAAGCTTAAAAATAAGGAAATTACGATGTTTAAATTTCTGGCACGATAATCCTTTTAGGCTTATCAAATTATCAGCAATGGACACCACAATTACACGTAAAACTAACAAAAATAAGTATCTTTTAATCGGTTTACCAATTATCTTAATCTTTGGGTATTTAATCTTTACTTCGGCAACCAAGAAAAGAAGTCTTACAATAAAGAGAGATGAAATCACCATTAAGACAGTTGATAATAATTTTTTTGAAGATTTCATGTCTTTTCAAGCAAAAGCGGTTCCCTTACATTCAATGCTAATTAATATCATTGAAGGCGGAGCAGTTCAGGAAATATTTGTCGAAAATGGAGATATGGTTGTAAAAGGGCAACCGCTGGCAAGATTGTACAATCCTAATGCAGAATTGGCTTATATGCAACAAGAAACAGCCATCATTGAGCAAATCAACAATTTGAATAAAGCCAAACTCGATTTGAGAAATCAAGAGTTGAATTTGGAAAAAGACTTGATTGCAATAGAGCATGATTATTTGGATGCCAAAAACTTATATGATTTGAACAAGAAACTTTTTGAACAAGAAATACTTTCTAAAAATGAATGGGAAAAGACTAAGGAGAATTATCGTTTTCAAAAGGAACGCATGAATATTATTAAGCAAAGTGTCAAAAAAGAAAAACTGGCAAATCAAATTCAGATTGGACAACTCAATCAATCGATTGCCATAATGAACAAAAGTTTGGACATATTAAGAACGAACAAAAAGAATTTCCTAATCACATCACCTATTACCGGAAGGCTTTCTTCATTCGAACCAATATTGGGAAAAACATACGCACAAAACACGAGTATTGGTTCTATTGATGATAGGAAAGGTTATAAATTGGTCGCTGATATTGATGAGTTTTATTTGGACAAAATTGCTTTGAAACAAAAAGGGACTGTTGATTTTGAAAACAAAACCATTGAAGTCCAAATAACCAAAGTAATTCCGGAGGTTAAAAACGGAAGGTTTCAAGTGGAATTAGATTTTGTTTCCTCTGAAAAACTGGATTTGAAGCAGGGGTTGAGTTTTGGGGTGAAATTAAATCTGTCTGAAAAAACAAAAACCAAAGTTCTTTCAAAGGGAAGTTTTTATGAAGAAACCAGTGGAAAATGGATTTTTGTTGTCAGCGGAAACAAAGCAGAAAGAAGAACAATCAAATTGGGGAGAGAAAACCCACTGTATTATGAAGTACTTGGCGGATTGAAGGCTGATGAACAAGTAATTACTTCATCCTATAAAGATTATAAGGACGTAGAAGTTTTGAATTTCGAATAAAGAATAAATAAGCAAGCTTAAAGAATAAAGAGAAAATAAATAATTATATAAAAAATCATCAATCAAAAAACGAATAATATTATGATTCAAATTAAAAACCTTTCAAAAGTATTTAGAACAGAAGAAGTAGAGACTAAAGCATTAAGCGAAATTTCATTAACCATCAAGGAAGGTGATTTTGTATCTATCATGGGACCTTCAGGAAGTGGAAAATCTACTTTATTGAATATTGTTGGATTACTGGACAGCACTTCTAGTGGGAGTTATCAATTACTAAATCAGGAAATGATAGGACTTAAAGAAAAAGATAAATCAAAAGCCAGAAAAGAAAATATTGGATTCATTTTTCAGAATTTCAATTTGATTGATGAACTATCAGTATATGACAATATCGAATTGCCATTGATTTACAATAAAGTTCCTTCATCTGAAAGAAAGAAAAAAGTATCCGTAATTGCCGATAGATTAGGGCTTTCACATCGATTAAAACATTATCCACAGCAACTTTCCGGAGGACAACAACAACGTGTTGCCGTTGCCAGAGCTTTGATCAACGACCCCAAAATCATTCTTGCCGATGAACCAACAGGAAATTTGGACAGTAAAAGCGGAAACGAAGTGATGGAATTACTTACCGATTTGCATGCTAACGGGGCTACAATTTTGATGGTTACACACTCAGATTATGATGCTTCTTTTTCCCAAAAAACTATTCATATGAAAGATGGAGTAATCCTTTCTGAAAAAGCAAATAGTCGTAATGTTGATGTACTGATAAGCCAATAAACTCTAAGAAATTATGTTAAAAAATTGGACAAATATATTTTTATACCACATCAAAAATAACAAGCTTTTTACAGCTTTAAACATTTTGGGTTTGAGTATTGGAATCGCGGGATTAATTTTTGCATTACTGAATTGGAATGATGAGAAGAGTTACAATGATTGGAATCCTGAAAAAGGAAATGTTTTTCAGGTTTTGGTCGATATTGGAGAGAACGTAGCAGGAGCAAATACTCCAGTTACCTTTGAACCATTCTTAAAAAATGAGCCTAATATTGAAAAGATGATGTACTGCGAAAATTGGTACGAATCCCCACTTTATAAATATAAAGACAAAAAAATAATTATTCAAAAATTGTTTAACGCTCAAAATGATTTCTTTGATTTTTTTCCTTTTGATTTTCTTCAGGGAAATCCAAAAACCGTATTGCAAAATGAAAATAGTATTGCTATGAAAAAAGAAACGGCAATACAATTTTTTGGAAGTGAAAATCCAATCGGAAAACAAATTCAATATGAAAATCAAATTCTAACCGTAACCGCTGTATATAAAATTACAGAGAATTCATCGATTGCTCCTGATGCAGTAGTGAACAATATGAAAAGAAGGATTGATCTAGATAAAGACAATTGGGGAAATTTTAATAATGGTTGGTTTATCAAGTTAAAAGACCCTTCAAAAGCGAATGAAATTTCGAAAAAAATCACTTCCATTTACTATCAAAATAAAATAGTTAAAGAAGCAAAAGGAGAAGGAATCAGTCCAAAAGAATTTGAATCAAAATATGGTCATTTTAATTTCATATTGGAACCTCTTTCAGTTTCCAGATTACACTCTAAAGGTCAAGGAATGCCTGAAGGGAATGGGAACTACCAATTTCTACTGATAATGGTTGGATTGTCTATTTTAATTTTGATATTATCTATAGTCAACTATATAAATCTGGCAACCGCAAATGCTATTCGCCGAGCCAAAGAAGTAGGTGTGCGAAAAATTGTTGGTGCTTCAAAAGCTGAAATAATCAAGCAGTTTTTGTTTGAAACTATAATTACTGTTTCGATTTCTATTTTGCTGGCATTAGTTATTGTTGAACTGTCATTACCCTATTATAATGAGTTTTTAGATAAAAATTTAATCATTTATGGTAACCAATTTTATCTCCAAACTATATTCATTTTTATAATTACTGTAATTTGTGCAGGCGTTTTTCCAGCGATATATGTATCTAATTTTGAAACTTTAAAAGTATTGAAAGGGAATTTTGGTAGAAATAAAAGTGGTGTCTGGCTTCGGAACGGAATGTTAATTCTACAATTTAGCATTGCTTCCTTCTTTATTATCGGTTCTTATATTGTATACGAGCAAGTACGCTATCTAGCCAATAAAAACTTAGGATTTTCAGGGGAACAGGTTTTAGAAATTTTTTATTACAAACCGGAAGCCATCCGCAATGCAAAAAATTCAGAACAACAGATATTTGATCGATACATAACTATCAAAAATGAAATTTCAAAAATAAAAGGAGTAGAGCAAGTAGCAACAGGAGCATTCAAATTTGGTGGAGGAAATGATTCTTCTTCGAGTTTTAGTTATAAGGGCAATAATATTCAAGGTCAAAATTTGGCAGTTGATTTTGGTATGCTTGAAATGATGAAAATTGAAATGGCACAAGGCCGTTATATGGATCCAAAAATTGCTTCAGATACTATAAATTCGATGATGGTCAATGAAACAGCTTTGAAGATAATGAACGAGAAAAATCCAATTGGTAAAATTGTCGATTGGAATGGTAACAAACTCAAAATTATTGGTGTCGTAAAAGACTTCAGCCTTTATAATCCACAAGGAAAAGTACCTCCAATGGTCTTTTTTCACTTCAAAACAATTGGGTGGATGATTGGAAACATTCAACATATCTACGTAAAAGTGAAAACTGAAAATACAGAGCAGACTATTGCAGATATTGAAAAATTCTGGACTAAAAATGTCGATTCAGATTATCCATTTCAATATGATTTTATTGATAAAAGTTATATGCGAACCTACAAAACATACGTAAAGCAAAAAAATCTTTTCTCTTTACTAAATGTCATTGTGATTATCATTGCTCTTTTCGGGTTATTCGCTTTGGCTTCCTATTCAATCCAAAGACGTATGAAAGAAATCGCGATTAGAAAAACACTAGGTGCTGAAACCAATGTTTTGCTTAAAGAATTATCCAAGCAATACATTTTGTTTTGTGGGATTGGATTTCTAATTGCTCTATTTCCTGCCTATTATTTACTCAACAAATGGCTAGAGAATTTCGCTTATCGAATTGAAATTTCAATCTATCCCTTTATAATTGGGTTTGTAGCCTTACTGTCATTAACACTATTGGTAGTACTTTCAAGAGCATATCAAGCTACAAGGGTTGATGTTTTAAAATATTTGAAATATGAATAAGCACAAAGAATTCACATCTACTTCCAATTAACCTAAATCTAAACTATGTTAGTAAACTATATAAAAATATTTATTTACCATTTAAAACAAAACAAACTGTTTTCATTTCTCAATGTGTTGGGATTGGCAATAGGAATTGCAGGTTTAATTTTCGCGTTACTGTATTGGAATGACGAACAAAGTTACAATTCTTGGAATCCGGGAAAGGACAATGTCTATCAGGTATTGGTTCAATTGACTGATATGCCGGTTATGGCAGAACATCCAGTGCGATTGAAACCTTATTTAGAAAGAGATTCTAATGTTGAAACGATAGTTTTTGCAGACGATTGGTATCAAAACGATAAAATTATTTACAACGGAAAGAAAACTTTAGTAGATAAAATCATTAATGCAGAAAGTAGTTTTTTTTCTCTCTTTCCTTTTAAAATTATTCACGGGAATGCAATTTCAGCATTGAAAGATGATTCAGGAATAGCCATTTCTGAAGACCTTGCTAAAAGAGTCTTTGGTAATGAAAACCCAATTGGCAAGCAAATTAATTGCTTTAATTCTATGTTTACTGTTCGCGCCGTATATCGCATTCCAGGTAATTCATCTATTGCTCCAAATGTTGTAATCAACCGAATGAAAGAGCCGGAAAAATATGAAGGTCTATTTTCATTAAAAATTCTTTTAAAACTGAAAAATCCTTTGAAAGCGGAAGCTACCAGAAAGATGTTGGAAAAAGCATATTATGAGGAAGGTATAGTGAAAAATGCAAAAGAAGCCGGTTTTACTCCAGAGGAAATGACGAAGAAACTTGGGCATTTTGCTGTTTTCTTGGAACCACTCTCAAAAGCAAGATTACATTCAGCAATGGATGGATATCCTGAAGGCAGAGGTAATTATCAGTTTTTGCTGATTATGGCGGGATTGTCCGTTTTAATTCTCATTTTATCAATTGTCAATTATATCAATTTGGCTACAGCCAATGCTATAAAACGTGCCAAAGAAGTGGGTATACGCAAAATTGTGGGCGCATCAAAAGGTGATATAGTTGCCCAATTCATTTTTGAAACCATCTTGATTAGTTCATTTTCAATCTTATTGGCTTTGGTCATTGTAGAATTGACATTGCCATATTACAATGATTTTCTAGGCAAAAACTTAATGATTGTTGGTAGTCAATTTTATATAGAATTAATTCTGATTCTAATCATTACTATTTTGGTTGCAGGTGTATTTCCGGCAGTTTATGTTTCTAATTTTGAAATGCTAAAAGTGTTAAAAGGGAATTTTGGAAGAAGCAAAAGCGGTGTTTGGCTACGCAACGGAATGTTGATTTTTCAGTTTGCAATCGCAACGTTTTTCATCGTTGGATCTTACATTGTGTACCAACAGGTAAAATTTATAAGCAATAGAGATTTGGGTTTTATAGGAAATCAGGTTATTGTAATACCCTTAAATTTTCCAAATTCAGATTATGAAGTAGAAAATCCCGGACAAAATATTTACAACAAATACAAAACTATCCAACAAGAATTAGCCAAAATAAATGGAGTAGAAGGCATTTCAACAGCTCTTATGTCTTTTGATGGTTCGGATAAGTCGTTAGGACCTTTATTATACAAGGACGTATTATTCAAAGTCCGTACGGTTGCAATAGATTATAATTTTCTGCAAATGATGAAAATAAAATTAAAAAAAGGCAGGAATTTAGATCCTAAATATACTTCGGACACGATTAGTTCTGCTATAATTAATGAAAAAGCAGAAAAATTATTAGGTATGAAAGATGCAATTGGCCAGGAAATTAGCATTAGAAATCGAAAGCTAAAAGTGGTTGGAGTTATTAAAGATTTTAACTTACTAAGTCCCGAGATTGAAGTGTCTCCGATGGCTTTCTATCATCCTAAAACTGTAGGGATAGCTCAAAATATAAGCAAGGTTTATATAAAACTAAAATCGGATGATGTCGAAAATACTATAGCCGATATCGAGAAATTTTGGACAACTGTTGATACCGAATATCCTTTTAAATATGATTTCGTAGATAAGCAGTATGCCAGAACCTATGAAAGTTATGTAAAACAAAAGAACCTTTTTTCATTACTGAATATAGTGGTGATTGGTATAGCAATTTTCGGGCTGTTCGCTCTGGCTTCTTATTCGATACAAAGACGAATGAAAGAAATTGCTATTCGAAAAACGCTTGGTGCGGAAACGAATGTTTTATTGAAAGAGTTATCAAAACAGTACATTTTCTATTGTATAACAGGTTTTGTAATTGCTTTGTTTCCAGTGTATTATTTATTGGACAAATGGCTTGAAAATTTCGCTTTCAGGATAGAAATGAGCTTGCTTCCTTTCGTTTTCGGATTCATCCTATTACTTACGCTTACGCTGATCATTGTACTTTCAAGGGCATATCAGGCCACAAAAACAGACGTTTTGAAATATTTGAAATATGAATAGAAGAATCGCTTTAACGATTGTCTTTTTAGCATTTTGTGCTTTGGCAAGCGGTCAGGGAAATCCTTGGTCGCTTACAAAGTGCATGAAAATGGCTTTGCAGAATAATATCGAAATCAAAATTAGACAGCTCGAAATAATAAGGACACAGAAGTCGCAAAACTCCGTTTTAAACCGGATGTTGCCTGTTGTCAATTTATATGGAGAACAAGCGTATAATTTTGGATCTACTATTGATCCTTCGACTAACGGTAGGGTCAGTTCTAATATTCAAAATGATAATTTCTATCTCAACGCCAGAACAAATTTGATTGATTTTAATGCTTTTGCAAATGCCAAAAAGGATAAAATCAATATTGAATTAGCCAAAGCCGAAAAAGAAGTTATAGAAAATGAATATAAACTGCAGATTTTGGAAAGCTACTATCAAGCACTTTATACACAGGAATTATTGAAAATCCAAAAAGAGCAACTCAAGCAGGCATCTTTCAACTTGGATAGAGTAACAAAGGAAGTCGCCATTGGGAGTAAGCCTCAAAGTGATTTGTATGATATGCAATTAAGCTTTTCAGAAGAAGAAAACCGAAATTTAGAAACCGAACAGTTATACGGAATAAAAAAAACACAGTTGTTACAACTGATGAATGTTATGGATGTTTCAACTGATGAAGTGATTTTGGAACCTTATTTGAAAGAAAGAACAATTGATACTGTTGAAAGTACTGCCTATAATCCTAAAATAAAGTTTGCGGAACTTAACTATCAGAGCAGTTTAAAATCGATAGGCTTGGAAAGAGCTGATAATTTGCCTGTATTGTTTGCCTATTATGGATTTTCTACTTTTTATTATAGAACGCTGAGTCAGGAAAACGCAAACACTGATAGCTTTCAAAATCAAATGGCCGACAATAAAAGCCAGCAAGTGGGCATCCAGTTGAATGTCCCTATTTTTAATGGCTTTAGAAATAACAAAAAAATTGATGCATCGAAAATTGAAAGTGAAAAAACAAAATTAGCTATAGTACAGGAAAAACAACAGCTAGACAAACAAGTGGCATTGGAAGAACAAAACAAAAAGAACTATTTGCAAATTCAGAATAAATGGAGAGAAAAGCTGGAATATGCCAAAGCCTCTCTAGTTACTACACAAGCCAAATTTACAAGCGGAAAAGTAGAAGCGATTGTATATTCTTCCGTGAAAAATCAATTTCTTTCGGCTGAATATGAAGTTTTGAAAAACAATCTTCAACTGCAATATATTGACTTGAAAATAAATTTATTGAAAAATGATAGCTTGTAGGATGGGACATAACTTTGATGAAATATGGATGTAACCTTTAGAAGCTAAGGAGCTATCTTAAATCATTACGTTTGTAATGCTAACTTCTTTAAATCCAGCAAAAAAATGGTTCATAAACAGGTTCGTAAGGACCACAAAACTTCTCAAGAAATTAAGAAGTTTTTTTTTTACTTTTTTGTAAAATTCTTGAATTTCGGAGGACAATTTTATACTTACGTAAAAATACTAAGAAGCATTTCAATCTGCTAGAAATTAAAACATTAATAATCCGATACTATTTTTGCGAAAGATTTAAATCTCTGATAAAATGACTTTCATCGGCATAACCTTGCAGTATTCCTTGTTTAGAATGTTGGATTTAGTTTACATTTGTAGATAAGAATCGTTAAAAATAAAATACAATTATTTCAGAATTTAAAATTTTTGAAGCGCTTTGTTTAGGTTAGAAAATAAACAAATAAAAAATCGCAGCAAGTGACCCATTGATATATTTGGTTCATCGGGCTGGACTAAATTAGTTTCTGGTGGAAACCAAGACCATAAGGGGAGTAAGCTCCAGTAATGGGATAACTGAAGAATTAAAAGGAAAATTTAGCAAGACTTCTCAAATTGGGTCCAAAGGAAAAGAAGCAAATGCGGCATGTAACGATCGTCCAAAAAAATACTTAGGGAACACAACACTTCGTGTGTCAGGTGAGGAACTACGGAGAAATTAAGGGAATGCCAAAAATTTTAAATATGAAAAAAAAAATTATAAGTTTTATTGTTTTACTTACAAGTTTATTAGGGTATAGCCAATCAGCTGAAGATTATAATAGTAGCGGGATTTCAAAAGGGAGGATAGGAGACTACAAAGGAGCTATTGCAGATTATTCTAAGGCAATTGAGATTGAACCTAATAATAAATATTCGTATTCCAACAGAGCAAATACAAAGAATCAAATTAAAGATTACAAAGGAGCTATTATCGATTTTACTAGATGTATTGAGATTTATCCTAATTGGGGTGACGCCTATCTGGGCAGAGGACAATCAAAGGAAGAATTAGGGGATTACAACGGGGCTATTTCAGATTATACGAAAGCTATAATGATTAATCCGAATAATACCGATGCTTACCGATTAAGAGGAATTTCAAAATCTTTATCAAAAAATTACCGAGGAGCACTTGCAGATTATAATAAAGTTCTAGAGATTAAACCTGACGATATCGGAATATTTTACTACATAGGACAATCAAAGGCTAAATTAAAGGATTACAATGGGGCTATTTTGGATTATACCAAGGTTATTGAGATGTATTCTAAATGGGGTGGTGCGTATTATAATAGAGGACTTTGCAAAATAGAAGTAAAGGAAAAAATCGATGGATGTTTGGATTTTAGTAAAGCTGAAAAACTAGGTGTTGAAGAGGCTCACGATGCGATAAAAAAGTATTGTAATTAATCTTTTATATGGATATAGTAAAATTTAAAATCACGCCTAAAACAATTAAAATCGAAGTTCGAAATTCTAATAACTATATTTTTGATTTTAATAAAGCTGTTGATATAGAGAAAGAGGATAGAGATGTATTATTAAAGCTATACACGGCCTTAGACTTACTTTTTAGGAAAGAAAATGTTACCGAGGTAAAAAACCATATTTCGCCCAATCAAACCAACATATTGGACCAGATTAATGAGGTTTTGGATTTAGAATAGGAAAAAATTAAATGCTATAGGCTGGCGATTAAGGGAGCTTATAGTATTTTTGAGACGATTCTTTACTTTTGAAATATAGAATATTCTTTGTCCAATGTTGATTTTTGTTAATGATAAATCAGCTACTTTTCAATTTGGATTATTTAGTAATATTAAATCATTTTCAAGATTTATTATTTTCTTTAGATTGGAACTGATTTTAAAATTTACATTTTACTGCCACCAAATTAACAGGCAAAAAATAAAACTTTTTTATCTGAATTTGCAATATGGATTTTTTCAACAATGGTATTTTTATCCAAATCATCTTCTTTAAAAGCATTGTTGATGTTTTTGAGGTACGGATCTTTGCCGCTAAAAACTTGATTTAATTGATAGCAAAAAAGTTTCTTTTTCAAATTGAACTTCAATTTGTGTTTGCTTGTTAGTATAAATGAATGCTTGATTATTGATAATGTGTGATAGTAATGAAATTGAAATAAGCATTTTGGATTGCGTTTTTAAAACCCAGATAATGAACTAATAATTTACCTTTAAAAAATTAATATTTCACTTCTTCACCACTAAATAAGCCAGCCCCGGATCATTCAATAGCCGTTCCATTTCAGAATGAATGTTTACAAGAAGTACAAGAAAAACATTATGTCTGGAATTACAAAGTTGCTTTTTTAATATAGAAAAAATAATTTCGTACCCAAACGATAAAATGTAAATTTTTTTTTTAAATTTGAGTGTAATTGATTGATTTTTAATGATGTTTTGTAATTCGATAGGAAACAAATAAAAAATAAAAAAAATGAAAATCAAAATTAATTTTCTATTAATCATTGCTATAGTAGCATTTTCTTTCAGCTGCAAAAAGGCGCAACAAAAAGAAGAAACACAAACAGAATCCCCTAAACCCAATATCCTTCTCATCGTTGCAGATGATTTGGGATATAGCGATATAGCGTCTTTCGGAGGTAATATTCAAACGCCAGTGCTGTCGAAATTGGCAAAGGAAGGTTTATCCTTTTCAAACTTTTATGTGCAGCCTACTTGCTCGCCCACACGCTCGTCCTTACTCACGGGAAATGACAACCATGTTGCGGGATTGGGAATAATGGGAGAGGGTGATTATCCCGCATTGCACAACCTACATCTTCCTGGCTATTCGGGTCATCTTAGTGACCAGGTGATTACCATTCCCGAGCTGTTGCGTGATAATGGTTATCATACTTATATGGCCGGTAAGTGGCATTTAGGCGAAGGCCGGGGTAAAGATCCTTTCGACCGTGGATTTGAAGAAACTTTTATTCTAGGCTCAGGTGGCGGAAGTCATTGGAACGACAAGAAAGCGTTGTCACTGCAGCAAAAAATGAATTACACGAGAAACGGAAAAGCTGTTGAGCCTTCGCAGGATTTCTATTCCACAAAAAACTACACCGATTCGATGATAGAATTCATTGATAAAAACAAATCGGACCAAAAGCCTTTCTTTGCTTACCTATCCTATACCGCCGTTCATGACCCGCTTCATGCGCCAAAAGAATACATAGAGAAATATAAAGGCAATTTCAACATGGGTTGGGATTCGCTTTGGGTGCAAAGGCTCAACAATTTGAAAGCGTTGGGAATTGTGCCGAAAAATTTGAGCAAATTCTCAAAGAACCCAGCCGTCCCGAAATGGGAAACACTTAGCCATGAACAAAAAGAAGATTTTGCCAGAGACATGGAAGTGTATGCTGCTATGCTTGATTACATGGATATGAGCATAGGTCGCTTGTTTGATTATTTAAAGAAACAAGGATTGTATGACAACACTATGATTGTTTTCATGTCAGACAATGGCGCTAATGGTCAGATGGCAACGTTTTACCCCGGAAATGAAGATGGTAAGTATTTGGGTTCGTTCAATAATAAAATGGAAAATCGCGGCTTACGAAATTCTTATGTGGAGATGGGACCTGGTTGGGCTCAGATGTCTTCATCCCCTTTCAGGTTGTTTAAAAGTTTCACGACAGAAGGCGGCATCAAAGCACCCTTGCTCATAAAAATGCCGCGACAAACAAAGAATTCCGGGCAGTGGAATCGAAGTTTTGCCCATGTTACCGATGTAATGCCAACCGTACTTGAACTTGCAGGCGTGGCTTATCCACAAAAATACAAAGGTAAAGCTATTCATCCTTACATCGGCAAGTCGCTGTTGCCTGTGTTAAATGGCGATTCTGTCTCGGTGCATTCAAATGACGGAATGGGATGGGAACTTTTTGAAATGAAAGCCTACATTAAGGGTAAATGGAAAATACTGAGGCTTCCTCAACCTATGGGGGTAGGAGTATGGCAACTGTATGACCTTGAAAAGGATCCTGCTGAAACCACCGACCTCTCGGCGAAATATCCCGATGTCAAAAAGAAATTGATCAGTAAATGGAATGATTATGCGCGGGTGAATGAAGTGCATGACCATCACGGACATTTTGATACTATTTATAGGAAAAGTGCTGCTATTAAAGAAAAGGACTAGGGGTTAAAGTTATAAATTTTATATGAATCAATTCATCCTAATAACCTGCAAAAACTGTGGCAATCATTTTACTGGAAACTATTGTAATATTGCAGTCAGCGTGCTGAAACGCGTCGTATTACTTGGCATGAACTGGCGCATCATTGTTCACTTGTTTGGATGTCACGATTTATTTCTTAATCATCAAATAAGCCAGTGCCGGACCATTCAATAGCCGTTCCATTTCAGAGTGACTGATATCCTGTATATCCTGTTTTATTTGTAAATAATTCAGCTGTACCATGGCATTATCCAGTTTACGGATGACGGCAATATCAATATTGAAAAGGAGGAACAGGCGGCTCTAATTGTTTGGAACGGCTATCTCCGCTATTGATGGTGATAAATAGCCTGTACCTAACAGCTACTATAACGGATTTGGGCATTTGGCTTAATGGAAAGTTGGTCTTGTAGTTGGGATGATTTGCTTCGCCTGTTCGCTATCGCTCGGGTGGCAAATCCGAAAATAGGGCTTAATTTAATCCCAAACCCGTTGTAGTACCAGAATGTTGCCAGTCATTTTCATTACGATACTGCAAAAAGACACTAATGAAAAAATATTACTCAATAAGTAATTTGTTTCTACTTTTATAGTAGATTGTTTCCTCTAAACATTTCAACTCTTTATAATTTTACGCTTTAATAATATTTTTACTTTGTAAAATGAAAATATTCACAGAATTCAAAACATATAACGAATATCTCAAATTGCCCAAACCATTGGACAGCGATATTGACGTTGGATATTATGACCCGCCAACACAACTTTTAAAATCAGAACCGGTAGCTGTTGACTTTTATAGAATTTCAATAAAAATTGGATATAAGGATAAATCTAATCTTAACACAAAACCAATCAATGCAGTATTTTTCAATAGTCCGAAAATAGCTGTTGGTTGGGATGTTGACCCAACTTATAATGGAATGTATCTGCAACTTTCTAAAAAAATAATTGAACAAAATCGCTATTTGTTCAAAACCTATCTTGACTACGGACAACACGAAGCTTTGTATTTAACCGATGAAGAAGTGCAAGAAATAGAAGCTGTTTTCAAATTAATGATGAAATATTACGAAAGTGAAAAACGAAATTACAATGTATTATTATCGTATGTAAATGTGTTAATTTCATTAGTGGAAGCATTTTATAAAAGACAATTTTCTACTGACCCAAAAGAGTATAACCGTATCGTAACCGACTTCCAACAAAGTATTAAAGATTATTATAATCAGCCTGTTTCACAACTTCCAAACGTTCAACATTTCGCTGATAAATTAGGCTTAACCGCCAATTATTTAGGCGACATTGTTAAACATTTCACTAACAAATCTGCACTCGAAAATATTCACGATTTTATAATCAAAAGAGCAAAAGAGTTATTAGTAGAAAACAAAAAACTAAACACCTCAGAAGTCGCATACGAATTGGGTTTTGAATACCCAAACTACTTTTCAAAATTCTTCAAAAAACAAGTAAATCTTACTCCAAAAGAATACAGATTACAAGCACTCGAAAAAAAATAATTACAATGAAAAACGCCTTGTTAAAGGCGTTTTTCATTGTAATCAGTAAAATGTCTCTTTTTTGGTAGTAATCAGTTTCCGTCTCACGGCTTGCTTCATTATAATTTTGCATAGTAATTAAAAACATTATAAAAATGGATACTATGAATTCTAAAAACAACGAAGAAAGTTCAAGACGAAACTTTCTTCAGCGGTCTGCCATCGCAGGAGTGGGTTTATTATTCGCGCCTAATTTACTGTCTGCAAGTAATAAAGAAGTAGAAGAAAAATACACCGAAAAAGAAAGCAATATGAATACAAGAAAATTAGGAAAACTAGAAGTGTCGGCATTAGGTGCTGGTTGCATGAGTATAAGTGCCAATTATGGTTCTCCTGCAAAAATTGAAGACTGTATAAAAACCATTCGAAGTGCTTATGAAAATGGCATAACGTTCTTTGACACAGCAGAAGTTTATGGCCCATATACCAATGAACGAATTGTTGGCGAAGCATTAGCACCATTTAGAAACAAAGTTTCAATTGCCACAAAGTTTGGCTTCAATATTGAAAAAGGCGGATTGAACAGCCGACCTGAACAAATAAAAAAAGTTGTAGAAGAATCACTAAAACGCTTAAAAACTGACCGAATTGATCTTTTGTATCAACACAGAGTTGACCCAAATGTACCCATTGAGGAAGTGGCAGGAACTGTAAAAGACTTGATTAGTCAAGGCAAAGTATTGCATTTTGGTTTATCAGAAGCAAATGTAAAAACTATTCGAAAAGCACATTCAGTTCAACCAGTTTCAGCGATTCAAACCGAATATTCATTTATGGAAAGAGAAGTAGAAAAAAATGGCGTTTTGGAAATTTGTGAAGAGCTGGGAATTGGATTTGTTCCTTGGGGTCCAGTTGGAATGGGCTATTTGACAGGAAAAATAAATGCTCAAACCCAATTTGAAGACAAGTTGGATTTGCGTTCAACTTTTTACCGTTTTAGCCCTGAAAATTTAGCATTAAATATGCCTATCGTAAATCTTTTGAATCGATTTGCGTCAAGCAAAAATGCAACTGCTTCTCAAATTGCTTTGGCTTGGCTGTTAGCACAGAAACCTTTTATTGTTTCTATTCCAGGTACAAGAAATATTCCACATTTAAAGGAGAATTTAGAAGCATTAAACATTAAACTAACAACAGCAGATTTGCTGGAATTAGATTCAGAGTATGCGAAATTAAAAGTATATGGTGGGAGAATGAATGCAATGCAGATGGCGATTTGCGAATAAATAATAAAAACAAAAAATACCTGAAAAATGAAAAAAGTATTGCTTATAAATACCCATTTAACCTATCCTAATTGGACAGAAGGAAAATTAAACAACTCATTTATTCAAAAAGCAAAAGACTTTTTTGAAGCAGAAAGTTTTGAAATTTTAGAAACAAAAGTAGAAGAAGGCTACAATGCTGACGAAGAAGTAGAAAAACATTTGCAAGCCGACATAATTATTCTACAAACGCCTGTGAATTGGTTTGGAGCACCTTGGATTTACAAAAAATATGTAGACGAAGTCTTTAATAAAGGGCTTCATAGTCAAAAATTTCTTTCAGGCGATGGCAGAACAAGGGAAGATGCAACGAAACAATATGGAACTGGAGGAAAACTACATAGCAAAAAGTTTATGATTTGCGCAACTTTTAATGCACCAGCAGAAAGTTTCAACAATCCTTCTCAAACACTATTGCAAGGAAAAGGTACAGCCGATTTATTTCTAAACATAACCAGCAATTATAGTTTTTGTGGTGTTGACATTTTACCAGAATACAATTGCTTCGATATTTTCAAAAATAACGATGTTGCAAAAGACCTTGAAAACTATCCGAAACATTTGGCAAAAGTTTTAGATTTATAAAAACTGAAAAACACCAAGCAAATCCGAAAATAGGCTTAATTTAGTCCCAAACCGGCTGTAGTACCAGATCGTTGTAGTCTATGGTAAAACGACACTTTAAACCAAAAACTCAACCAGACGTACCTTTAATTGAGCCCTGCAGAAAGACAAAATGAGCTTTACGATAAAGTCATACTAAAGCGAAAAACGTAAATTTGTTGGTTATTAATCTAATAGCTGCAAATTATGGACGTGCAACAAGATGATAAATTAAAAACTATAAGCTATTCAGGAATATTTCTTTCGTGTTTTTCTGATTACGGCGAAAAGTGTATTCACGCAACGCCTGAACATGTTTTGGTATATTTGTATTCGGGCGAACAGATTATAGAAGACCGAAACAAAAAGATAAAATTACAGGCAGGCGATTGTGCTTTTATCCGAAGAGACCATCGATTAAAAATGTACAAAAACAGCAAAGGAGAAGATTTGTACAAAGGCATTTCATTGACTTTCAAACGTAACGTTTTGCGAGAGTTCTACAGCAAAATGAACAAATCTGAGATACCCAAAAGTATAAAAATTTCTGATAAAACTGTTTTCAAACTAGAGCCAACTCCTGCGATAGAAAGTTTGTTCCAATCCCTAACACCTTATTTTGACAGCAACGTAAAACCAAAGGATGGCGTTACGCATTTGAAATTATTGGAAGGAATTTACGCTTTACTGAACAGTAACGAACAACTTTATCCCATACTTTTTGACTTTGCCGAACCTTGGAAAATTGACCTTTTGGAGTTCCTCAATGGCAACTATATGGAAGACCTCACAATGAAGCAAATCGCTTCGTTTACAGGTCGAAGTTTAGCTACTTTCAAAAGGGATTTCAAGAAAATAAGCAATCTTACACCACAAAAATGGCTGATAAAAAAACGCTTAGAAACAGCTTATATAAAACTGAAAGAAGAAGGCAAAAAAGTACAAGATGTATCGATTGAAGTAGGCTTTAAAAATCCCTCACATTTCTCAACAGCATTTAAAAAGCAATACGGAATACCACCGACCGAAATATAAAAAATGAGCTTTACAGAAAAGCAATTTGAGCCTCACAACAAAATAGTTGCGAGGCTTTATTTTTAATTTTGCATTATAAAAAAGTAAGACAATGCAAACAACAGATATTTTCGAGCGACTAAAAAACGGAGAAACCATTTCGGCAAACGACCCTGAAGCCTATAAAATGCGTGAAGCTTCTTTTGTTACTAAGAAATTATTGGTTCAGATGAATAATACATCAAACCCAACTGAAATCAGAGATTTATTAAGTCAAATCACGAATACTGAAATTGATGAAAGTACTACGGTATTTACACCTTTACACATCAATTACGGAAAGCATACCAAAATTGGTAAAAACGTATTCGTCAACTTCGATTGTGCTTTTCTTGATTTGGGAGGAATTACCATAGAAGATAATGTACTGATTGGGCCGAAAGTCAGCCTGTTGTCAGAAGGGCATCCTGTTTTACCTGAAAACAGACATTCGCTAATGGTTGGGCACATTCACATCAAGAGAAACGCTTGGATTGGTGCTGGAGCTATCATTTTGCAAGGCGTAACCATTGGTGAAAATGCGATCGTAGCCGCAGGAGCGGTAGTTTCACACGATGTACCCGACAATACCATTGTAGGCGGAATTCCAGCAAAATTTTTAAAAACAATTTAAATATAAATAAAATGAAAAAATCTTTTGTTATCGCAATGATGATACTCATAACAGGACCATCATTTGCACAAAATGGAAAAACTAAATCTGAAAAAATGAATACAACAGAACATTATACTTTTAAACTAAGCGAAAAAGTAACACGGCAAAAAGTAACCTTTAAAAATCGTTATGGCATAACGCTTTCAGGCGATTTGTACATTCCAAAAAATCACGACAATGGACCATTAGCTGCACTTGCCATTAGCGGACCTTTCGGAGCAGTAAAAGAACAATCATCGGGCTTATATGCCAACCAAATGGCAGAACGTGGATTTATTGCAATTGCTTTTGACCCTTCTTTTACAGGCGAAAGCGGTGGCGAGTACCGCAATTTGGCTTCCTCTGACATCAACACCGAAGATTTCAGTGCAGCAGTAGACTTTCTTGGTATACAGAAGAATGTTGACAGAAACAAAATAGGCATCATTGGAATTTGTGGATTTGGCGGATTTGCTTTAAATGCAACTGCTGTGGACAAACGAGTGAAAGCCGTTGCCACAACAAGTATGTACGATATACCGCGAGCCGCATCAAAAGGCTATTACGACAAAGTAACATTAGAAGAGCGCACAAAAACTTTAGAGCAAATGAGCCAGCAACGTTGGAAAGACGCAGAAACTGGAAAACCAGCATCAGGAAATCGTTCTAATGCAGAGAAATTGAAAGGTGACGAACCGCAATTTGTAAAAGATTATTTTGATTACTACCGCACTCCAAGAGGTTTCCACCAGCGTTCAATAAATTCAAACGGAGCGTGGACAGCTACCAGTGCATTTTCATTGATGAACATGCCAATACTGACATACATTAAAGAAATTTCGCCACGGCCTGTTTTAATTATAGCAGGCGAAAAAGCACACTCTCGCTATTTCAGCGAAGATATTTACAAAGCAGCAACCGAACCAA
The DNA here is from genome assembly GCF_040049085.1 of Flavobacterium maritimum. Taxonomy (NCBI): domain Bacteria; kingdom Pseudomonadati; phylum Bacteroidota; class Flavobacteriia; order Flavobacteriales; family Flavobacteriaceae; genus Flavobacterium; species Flavobacterium maritimum. The sequence goes on along the minus strand of NZ_JBDLZY010000002.1, from coordinate 38,058 downwards.
AAGAGCTGATGATTATTCCTAACGCTGTTCACGTTGATTTGTACGACAGGGTTGAAATTATTCCTTTCGACAAATTGGAAATGTTTTTTAAAGGGCATTTAAAATAAGCATTGTGAAATATTCATTTTTAATTATTTTGACTTTTATGTCTGTTTTTATCAGCAGTGCTTCGTCTTGCGATAAAAACGATGACAATATCAATACAGAAAACAATAACGCTATGACAAATGGAAAAATCAAAATTAAGGTCAATTCACAAACCTTTACAGCTACGCTTTTGGATAATAATTCGGCAAAAGCATTTAAGGAAATGTTGCCTTTGACTATCAATATGATTGAACTGTACAGCAACGAGAAATATTATGATTTGCCAAGCGGTCTTCCAACAAATTCGTCCAATTGTGGAGCTATAAAAAATGGTGACTTGATGTTGTACGGGTCAAAAACCTTGGTGCTGTTTTATAAAAATTTTTCGACATCATACAGTTACACAAAATTGGGAACGATCGATGATATAACAGGTTTAGCAACTGCATTAGGTTCAGGAAACATAACCGTTACTTTTGAATTGGAATAACGGAAAAACTAAACCCACAAGAAACACAGCTTATAACAGGATTTATTTAATAATCTGTATAATTATTTTAGGACGGGACAAAAGATACTCGTTTTTTAGCACGATTAAAAATTTAAACAGGAAGATACAGGCACAAAAAAAGGAGGTCTTTTTAAAGGACCTCCGATTGTAGATTCTGATTTATCATTTATCAACTCATACTCTTCAGCATGAAATGACTATTTGAATAAGCTTCTCTTTTCAGACGGTTTTACTCAAGTGATAAATCAAAACAACACTCAAAGATACAATTTATTTTGACCATAACAACTGTATACCACAGGTTTAACGAATCATTAACTCTGATATAAAGCCTATATTTTTTTCTTGATTAGGATTTTAGTGACCCTATTTTAACTAAAAAAGCTAAAATAAAAATAGGGTCACCAATAAGGTCACTGTTCTTTGATAATATAGGTGCTTTTTGACACTTTACAGAAAACAAAAAAGCCTTTAAATATCACTATTTAAAGGCTTTTGATGTTTTAAGTTTCTTTTGAAACTTACTACTGGCGGAGAAAGAGGGATTCGAACCCCCGGACCTGTTACAGTCAACAGTTTTCAAGACTGCCGCATTCGACCGCTCTGCCATTTCTCCAGTATGTCGCTTTCATTACCTGATTGCGAGTGCAAATATAAGAACCTTTTTTGGTTATGCAAATCTATTTTTAGAAAAAAAGCATCTATTTTTATTACTAATTTTTAAAGCTTTCATTTTCTATGCTTTAGAACAAAAATATTTTTAATTTTTTTTTTGATCTGCATTTAATATTTTACGTATTCAGTTATTTCTAGTCCGTAACCTATCATTCCGACACGTTTGGTTCCCTCAGTATTGGATACCAATCTAATTTTTGAAATATCTAAATCATGTAATATTTGAGCTCCAATTCCAAAATCTTTGCTGTCAATAACAATTTTAGGTGCTTTCATTTCACCTTGTGCTTGTAATGATTTAAGTTCTGCAATACGATTCAACAAATTGATGGATTGCATGTCCTGATTAATAAAAATAACGGCACCTTTTCCGGCTTCGTTAATCACTTGGAACATATTATCTAACTGTTGCTCTGCATTATTGGTCAATGTGCCCAATAAATCATTATTTACCTGTGAAGAATTGATTCTGGTCAAAATGGATTCTCCCAAATTCCAAGTCCCTTTTGTTAATGCAATATGAATTTGTTTATTGGTGGTTTGTTGGTAAGCACGCAATCTGAAAGTACCAAAGCGGGTTTCAATATCAAAATCTTCTTTTTTGACAATTAGACTGTCGTGTTGCATTCTGTAAGCTACCAACGCTTCAATTGAAACTAATTTAAGGTCGAATTTTTTAGCCACTTTTACCAATTGTGGTAATCGTGCCATCGAACCATCCTCATTCATGATTTCTACAATGACACCGGCAGGTTTAAAGCCAGCCAAACGGGCAAAATCAATAGCAGCTTCGGTATGTCCGGTTCTGCGTAAGACACCTCCTTGTTTTGCAATAAGAGGGAAGATGTGTCCAGGGCGCGCTAAATCATGCGGTTTCGTTTTAGAATCAACGAATGACAAAATAGTTTTGGCTCTGTCTGCCGCAGATATTCCGGTGGTTACACCGTTTCCTTTTAAATCTACAGAAACAGTAAATGCTGTTTCCATAGGGTCTGTATTGTTGCTAACCATAACATGCAGCCCTAATTCTTTACAACGGCTTTCTGTTAATGGTGCACAGATTAATCCACGCCCATGAGTAGCCATGAAATTAATCATTTCTGGAGTTACTTTTTCGGCAGCAGCCAAGAAGTCACCTTCGTTTTCTCTATCTTCATCATCAACAACAATGATAATTTTTCCTTGTCTGATATCTTCAATTGCTTCCTCAATTGTGTTGAGATGTATTTTATTTGTAACCATGTAGGGTGTTAATTTTGAGATGGAAATAATTTTTGAAATATTTTTTGAAATGGTGCTAAAATAACATCTATATTAATTAATCCGATATCGTTTGTAGCTCTGTATGTCAAGAGAACAGCGAGAGGGGACAAAATAAATGAGGACATCCAAGCTCCCATGAAAGGGGATAATTCTCCTTCCTGAGAAACCCTTTTACCAAAAGTGTTTATAAAATGGAACGTTATAAAAATTAAAACTGCAAAAACAATAGGAAGTCCAAGTCCTCCTTTTCTAATGATAGCTCCTAATGGTGCTCCAATAAAAAACATTAAGAAACAGGCAAAGGCTATGACAAACTTATCATATAAGGCGGTTAAATGTTTATTGATATTTTTTTGTTTGTTTTTAAATTCAGTTTCCGATGCATCTATAGAATACTTTGTACTTGTGACATTACTACTGGCAATGCTCAAGACTTCCGATTTCTGACTGTCACTAAACAAAGACAATATATCTTTTGGATAAGGATTAATTTTCTTCTTAGGCAGCACTTTAGTATTTTTTAAAGTGTTCTTGTTTTGTTTGGCCTTGTCCAATGGAGTAGGGGTGATTTTTGGAGGCGATACGGGAGCTTTAATTTCTTTCGGAATGCCAATACGTTGATTGATGTTTTCCGAAAAAGAGATAATATCCGTTTTCAGCGTTTTATTAAGTGAATCCAAAGTGTAATTCAATTCACTTACATTAAGCATGGTATTCGTATTAGTAACGCTTTCGTCATTGATATCCACTTTATTCAATTCTGATAAATCGATATTAATGATATCTTTTTTAAAGGAACTTTTTACAAAAGGCATTTTACTGCGGTCTTCGTATTTTTTAGGAACAATATCTTCATAATAATTCCCGTCATTTAATACTAATTGAAGGATACTGGATTCCTTGCTGCTGATTAGTTCTCCATTCTTTGCCTTGATAACTGTTTTACTACCATCACCAATATTTGTTTTTTTGTGAATGGTAATCCCGGTTAAAATGTTTCCGTTTTCTCCGGATTTTTTATTGACTTTAATATTGTAAAAACCAACATCATTGAACTGACCTTCCGCGATGGCCAAAGCAGGCTTGGCTTGCGCAATGTTTTTTCTAAAATTGACAAATTTGTATTCGGCAAAAGGAATAACATTATTGGCAAAAAAGAAAGCAACAATACTCAGTAAAAGAATGAATACTGTTAATGTTCTCATAGCTCTTTGCAGCGATATTCCAGCAGATTTCATTGCAGCGAATTCATAATTTTCGGATAAATCACCAAAAGTCATGATGGAAGCCAATAACACAGATAAAGGGAGTACCAAAGGGATTATTCGAGGCATCGAAAACAATAAGAATTTGATAACCATCATCAAATCCAAGTCTTTACCGGCCAGTTCAGCAATAAATAACCAAACTGTTTGCAAAATGAATATAAAAAAAAGGATTACAAATACCGTAGTAAATGTAATCAGGAATGTTTTAAGAATGTATTTGTCTAAAATTTTCACCTACGAATTAATCTAATTTATTGATGTAGTAATTTGGATATTTACTTTCGACAAAGGTAAATTGATTTTTTGACAAAGGTTGGTTGGTTTTAAAAGAATTAACCGTTAAAGTGGTTTTTGTTCCTTTTTTACCTATTTCAATTAGATTGTAAATGTGTTTCGTTTGAACGTCAATACCCAGTAAAATCTCTTTTCTCTGGTCTTTACCGTTTAATGGAACTAATTTAACATATTGAATTTTTCTTCCTTTAATATTCTGTACAATATCCATAGAATATTTGTATCCTGAATTAAAAAAAGTTAACATTTTTGAAGGTGTAACAGCATTCTCATCACTGTCATTGAACTTTGAAATCGTGATTTCCTCGTCTTCAGGAACAATGGTGTAGGTTTTTTTCCCATCAAAAATTTTGGTAACGCCCATAAAGTTCAATACATACTGATTGCCTTTTAGGATAACGTTGCCCTTACTATCTTGATTGATGTTTTCCTTTGCGTTATTTAAGGAATATTTGAAATCAATTACAATAGAACTGTAGCTTTTTACCTTAGCACTTACTTGATCCAAAAGTTCTTTTGCTTTTTTATCTTGTGCTTGTATTGAAAAACTCAATAGAAGCAAAGTTGTCAGTAGAAGAAATTTTTTCACAATAGAATTTGATTTGTTTTGTTTTACTTGGTTAGGTTGTAGGCTACAATTTGGGTTGTAAATTGTTGATTTCATGATGCTAATTGTTTTGTTCACTGTTGAAAAATTGATCAAGAGAACTCATATCCAAGATGTTTACACTGCGTGCTTTACTTCCTTCAAAAGGTCCTACAATTCCAGCTGCTTCCAATTGATCAATCAATCTTCCTGCTCTGTTATAGCCCAATTTTAATTTTCTTTGTAGCAATGAAGCCGAACCTTGTTGTGCATTTACAATAATCTCGGCTGCTTCCCTGAACAAAGTGTCTCTTTCGGAAATATCCATATCAAGATTAATGCCACTTTCCTCTCCAATAAACTCTGGAAGTAAATAAGCGGTTGCATATGCTTTTTGGGAACCAATAAATTCGGTAATTTTTTCCACTTCCGGAGTATCAATAAATGCACACTGCACCCTTACAACATCATTTCCGTTGGTATAAAGCATATCTCCACGACCAATTAACTGATCGGCACCCTGAGTATCCAAAATGGTGCGGGAATCAATTTTTGAAGTCACTCTAAAAGCAATTCTGGCAGGGAAATTTGCTTTGATTAGACCCGTAATTACGTTTACAGAAGGTCTTTGTGTTGCTATAATCAAATGTATTCCAATCGCACGGGCTAATTGAGCCAAACGGGCAATAGGAACTTCGACTTCTTTTCCGGCAGTCATAATCAAATCGGCAAACTCATCAACAACTAATACGATATAAGGTAAAAATCGGTGTCCGTTTTCCGGATTCAATTTTCGAGACTTAAATTTATCGTTGTATTCCTTAATATTTCGAACCATCGCATCTTTCAATAACGAATAACGGTTGTCCATCTCCACACAAAGTGAATTCAAGGTGTTCACCACTTTTGCATTATCGGTGATAATGGCATCGTCTAAATCCGGTAGTTTTGCCAAATAATGTCTTTCGATTTTATTGAATAAAGTCAGTTCGACTTTTTTAGGATCAACCAATACAAACTTAACTTCTGCAGGATGCTTTTTGTATAAAAGAGAAGTCAGGACGGCATTCAAACCAACCGATTTTCCTTGTCCTGTAGCTCCTGCCATCAATAAGTGAGGCATTTTGGCCAAATCCACAACAAATGTTTCATTAGAAATGGTTTTTCCCAATGCAATTGGTAATTCCATTTCAGCTTCTTGAAATTTGGCTGAACCAATAACACTTTTCATAGAAACCATTGTAGGATTCTTATTTGGAACCTCGATACCGATTGTTCCTTTTCCAGGAATAGGAGCAATGATACGAATACCCAATGCAGAAAGTGACAACGCAATATCGTCTTCTAAACTTTTGATTTTTGAAATACGGATTCCCGCTTCCGGTACAATTTCATAAAGCGTAACCGATGGACCAACGGTAGCTTTAATCTGTGCGATTTCAATTTTATAATTGCGGAGTGTGTCAACAATCCTGTTTTTATTTTCTTCTAATTCTTCCTGGTTAATAGTAATTCCTCCGGTAGAATATTCTTTTAATAAATCAATTGTTGGGTATTTGTAATTGGATAAGTCTAAAGTTGGATCGAATAATCCAAAATTAGCAACCAGGCGAGAAGCTAAATTTTCTTCAATGATATCTTCTTCTTCTGCTTTTTCAATTACAAAATCTTCGTTAGCATGTGGAATGTTTGCAACCACAGGAGTAATTTCCATAGGCAGTGGCTTCACAACAGGGTCCAAATTGATTTCAGAAGAATTATTAATCGTCGGCTTTAAAGCTTCTTTATTAATTTCGAATTGAGAACCGTTCGTTTTTAAATGAATTCCATCCAATTCCTCATCTTCAGCAACTGCAAATTCTTCTAAATTATAGCTGCTATCGTTTGTTGTGAAAGGATTAACGGCTAAATCGGTTTTGATCTCTTTTTTGGTGTTTTCAAAAAAAGCTTGAATTTTTTCAGGAGAGATTTTAATTTTAAAAATCAAATAGATAATTAAACCAAAAATCAAAAGCAGTAAAGTTCCTGTTTTTCCAATATAATCCTGGGAAAACAAATTCAGTTCATACCCAATTGTTCCCCCTAATTCCGGTACAGAAGTGGCAAAAAAGCCAAACAAAACGGACAGGACGATAATCACAAATAAGTCCCAAAACCAGATGTTTTTCAACTTTTTTAGAGAAAGCTCCAAAATCAGAAATACTCCGGTCAGGAAAAACAAACGGACAAAAATGAAAGCGGCCACACCAAAACCTTTATAAACAATCAAATCAGCCAAAAAAGCACCAAATTTACCCAACCAGTTCTGAACCGTTTCTGAACGATCAGTCAATTGTGCTACAGCGCTTTGATCTGTTTGACCATAAATATAAAAGGAAACGAAAGCAAGTAATAGTGCCACTGAAAATAATACTAAAAGACACCCCAAAACAATCTTATGTTGTTTGGTCATTTGCCATGATTTTGTTGTCTCAGATTTAGGATCAGTTTTTTTATCTGAAGGTGTTGCTTTTGTTGTTTTTGCCATTCCTAATTGTAAATAGTACTTATAAAATTATTGGTAGATAAATGATTAAACCGATTATTATTGCAGTTATGGCCGCAAAAAAAACGGCTCCAGCAGCAATGTCTTTAATAAATCCGATTCGTTCATGGTAATTTGGATGTATAAAATCGGCTATTTTTTCAACAGCAGTATTTAGGCCTTCTATACTCATGACGAAACCAATTGCGAAGGTTTGAAAAAGCCATTCGGTTTTGGAAATATCAAAATAGAAACCGGCAATAGTCATTACTATACCGAGACCAAACTGAACCATCACACTGTGTTCCGTTGTGATTAATTTTATCGCTCCTTTTAAAGCATAGCTCACACTTTTGAGTCTTCCGCTAACGAAGCTGTTGTCTTTTTGAAATTCCATTAACTAATTTATAGATTAGAGTACCGCTAAGGCTGCTTCATAATTTGGTTCATCTGCAATTTCAGCAACTTGTTCCGTATGGATAATAGTACCATTTTCATCTGCGACGATTACAACTCTCGAATGTAAACCGGCTAATGGACCATCTACAATTTCTAATCCATTGATCTTTCCGAAACTACCGTCTTTGAAATCAGATAAATTAACTACATTTTCAAGACCTTCAGCTCCACAAAAACGTTTTTGGGCAAATGGTAAATCTTTTGAAATACACAATACAGTTGTGTTTTCTAGTTTGCTGGCACTTTCGTTAAATTTTCTAACGGAGGTAGCACATGTTCCAGTATCAATACTAGGGAAAATATTCAACACTAATCGTCTACCTAAGAAATCATTGAATGATGTAGTAGAAAGGTCGTTTTTTACTAATTTAATGTCAGTTAGTTTCGTACCTGTTTTTGGTAATTCACCTGAAGTGTTTATTGGATTTCCGCCTAATGTTAATTTTGCCATAGTGTTAGTTTTTTTATGAGGTTCAAAAGTATGAAAATTATTTAAGATTTTGTCCCGAAACTTCGGGATTAAGTTTAAGATTTTGGAGTAGGATTTAAAGCATTCCGGCAGAAGCCTTTTTTTAATTTGTAACAAAAAAACACACTCGTTGCGGAGTGCGTTTTGCAAAATTATCACGTAATTATTTGATTACATCCCATAGATAAGGGCGAAATTACGGTATTATTTATCTATTGAGCCAAGAACTCGTTTCATAAAAGTATTTAAAGCCTCTTTTTTATCGGTTCCTTCTTTGACTAATTTGTGTACTTCCAACGCACCATACATATTAGAAATTAATTCGCCTATAACATCCAACTCTTCGTCTTTTAAAGACGAGATTTCAGTCATTGCTTCCAAAACTTCTATAGTTTCAATGATATAATCTTGATCGTTTTCTTCAATAAACTGTGTTAAATGCTTGATTACAGGTAATTTCATTTTTTAGATTTTTAGATTACTGGATTATTGGATTTTTAGATAAAGATTAAAAAATCTAACAGTCTAAAAATCAAACAATTTAATTAGACGATCTCGTTTACTAGGTCGATTAAAACTTCTTGTTTGTTGGTTTGTGTTTCGTTTACCAATTTACCATTCACGAAAGTAGCAAAAGTAGGTAAGTTACTTACATTGGCTAATTTTCTTGATTCCGGAAAATTTTCAGCATCTACAAGAGCAAAAGTGATTGCTTCGTTTTCTGTAGCCAATTTTTTGAATTTTGGTTTCATAATACGACAATTTCCACACCATGAAGCAGAAAACTGAACAACAACTTTTTCGTTTTTTGTAATTAAATCAGCTAATGTATCTTCGTTTAATTCGATTAACATAATTTGTGTTTTAAAAGGTTCAAAGTGACAAAGATTCAAAGCTTCAGAGTTTTCGAAAATTCGAAAATCTTGGTAGCAGAAAACTTTGCTACTCTGAGTCTTTGAACCTTTGAAACTTTTTTTTATTAGTTTAAGCTTAAGTATTCGGCAGTACTTTTTCTGTCAGCGCTCATTGCTTCTTTTCCAGCTTCCCAGTTTGCAGGACAAACTTCACCTTTTTCTTGAATGTGTGTATAAGCATCAACCATACGTAAATATTCATTTACATTTCTTCCTAATGGCATGTCATTTACACTTTCGTGGAAAATTTTTCCAGTCTCATCAATTAAGTAAGTTGCTCTGTAAGTCACGTTAGATCCTTCAATCATTACTGAATCAGTTTCTTCACTGTAGCTTGTAGATTCTACGTCTAAAATTCCAAGAATGTTAGACAAGTTTCTGTTAGTATCAGCAAGAATTGGATAAGTTACACCTTCTATACCACCATTGTTTTTTGGAGTATTCAACCATGCAAAGTGAACTTCGTTAGTATCACATGATGCACCGATTACGATTGTGTTTCTTTTAGTGAATTCAGGTAAAGCTGCTTGAAACGCATGTAATTCAGTTGGACAAACGAATGTAAAATCTTTTGGGTACCAAAACAATAATACTTTCTTGTTGTTTTTTGTTGCTTCTTCGAAAATGTTGATTTTCAAATTATCACCCATTTCTGAAATGGCATCTACTGAAATACTTGGGAATTTTTTTCCTACTAATGACATATTTATTTAATTTAAGTTATTCTTTTTTGATGGTGCAAAAGTAACTCAAACTAAAATATTCTTTTGATAAGATTTGATTATAAATATTTATATAAGAATAAATTTAGATTATAATGCATTTCTTTTATTCTCTAAATGAGTGCTATAGATTGCTAATAACTACTGGTAAACTTCCTTTGCAGTTCGTGTTTTTTTGTAATTGTTCAGCAGCGATTTCTTGAAATTCATTAAAATCCTGATACATTTCAATAATTCCTGAAGTAAATTCTAAATTTGGAATAAGCTGTAAGGAATATGGGTTACCAAAAACATATAAAATGCATTTTTTAGAGGTAAATAACCGTCCTAGAAATTCCAAAACACTTTTTTCAATATCAAAATTGTTGAGCGGTTTTGCCTTTGGAACAAATAAAGAAACAATTATAGTATCGAAATTTGCCAGCTTTTGTTCTATTTCCAAAATTGAATTGTTGTCACCTATAGCTATTGTAAATTCAGCAGAAGAAAGGGCTGGGGATAGGTTTTTAAAAAAAGTATTATCCGTATTTTTATAGATACTTATTTTGGCTAAAGAATTATTGTCTTTAGCATTAAAAACAACCTTTGTATTGCCGGTATCTTTTATTTTTGTAATACAGCTTTGAGCAATTTTTCGGTTTAATTGTGTTGTGGTTTCTAAGTCAAAATCAAGATTGGAAAATTTTGGAAAAATGTTGTCCTCGTTTAAAATTCCAGCCTTTTGTTTGCATTTCCACAAACGTTCAAAACTGGCTTCAATTCGTTCAGGACTTGCATTCTTAAGAATTTCGTGAATTCCTTCGGCTACATTTTCGGCAAAGCACAACACATCATTTCCTGCGTTAAAAGCTTCCCATTCTAAGACTCCTTTTTTATCGTATAATTTTGAAACACTATGCATATTCAAAGCATCTGAAATTACCAGACCTACATATCCTAATTCCTTTCGCAGCAGGTTTTCAATGATTGGTTTTGATAGAGTGGCGGAAGTGTTTTTTCCATCATTAAGAGCTGGAACAGCCAAATGACCAATCATAATGGAATCAACGTTGTTTTCGATTCCTTTAATAAACGGGTACAATTCGTTCGCCATTAATTCCTCTAAATTTTCTTCTAAAATGGGAAGTCCTAAATGCGAATCTACATTGGTGTTTCCGTGTCCGGGAAAATGTTTGAGACAGCCTAAAATTCCAACATCTGACATTCCTTTTAAATATTCTAAAGCAAAATGCGCTACTTTTTCTTTGTTTTGACCAAAAGAACGATAACCAATAACCGGATTATTTGGATTGTTGTTGATGTCTGCCAAAGGAGCCAAATTATAATGAATACCAGCTGATTTTAAGTCTAAACCTATTTGTCTGCCTACTTCATACACCAAATGGCTTTCGTTTTCCGGCAAAGCACCTAAAGTAATAGCGTATGGATATTGTGGTGTTTTTTCGACACGCATGGCCAATCCCCATTCTGCATCAATGCTCATCAATAAGGGAGTGCTGGCACACTTCTGGTAGCGAATAATAAGTTCTTTTAGTCGAAGGTAACTATCATCGTTTAAAACTACTTTTTTCTTGGTTTCGTAATTGGTGGCGGCACTGGCTCTGCTGTGAAAAAAGGTAAGTCCACCAATATTGTAATCTCTAATTAATCGTTCGGTTTCTTGAATGTTTTCTTCGGTATCGTTGATGAAAACAGCTGGAAAAAAGAATTGTCCTATTTTTTGTTCTAATGTCATTTTGAGCTTTTTTCTGAGTCTCTCTCTCTTAAGAATTTTTGAAATTGATGCTCGCAAAGACGCAAAATGAAACGGACATCAATGTTCTTAAATAGATGAAATTTTATTATTAAAATCCAAATGTATATTTAGTATTCTCTCTTTGCGTCTTAGCGACTTTGAAAGTACAATAATAATTATTGCAAGAATTTAAACTTTGGTTTCCGCTGCTTTCTTCCCAAAATCAGGCGGGAATATTAAAAAGCGAGAAAGAATCAATCCGGGAATTGTTGCCAAAAATACCCATATGAAGAAATTTCCGTATCCCAAATATTCCTGAATATAACCACTCAGCATTCCGGGAAGCATCATTCCTAGAGCCATAAAGCCAGTTGCGATAGCGTAGTGCGAGGTTTTTGATTCACCTTCGGCAACATAAATTAAGAACATCATAAAGGCTGCAAAACCAAAACCGTAACCAAATTGCTCAGCAATTACTGCAATGTAGATGTATATTTCTGATTGAGGATGAAAATGTGATAACAATATAAACCCTAAAATAGGCAAGTGCATGATTAAGATCATGGGTAACATCCATTTTCCTAAACCTTGTCTTGAAATGGCTATTCCACCTAAAATCCCACCAACTACCAATGCGCTAACACCAAATGTTCCATAAATAATGCCCACATCTTCTGTGGTTAATCCCATCCCGCCTACATCTTTAGGATCAATTAAAAAAGGAGTTAACATCTTCAGTAATTGCGATTCTCCTAATCGGAATAATAAGATAAAGGCTAAAACAATCCCAATTTGTTTTTTCATGAAAAAGGTACCGAATACCGTTAGAAAGTTTTGGTCTTTCTTTTCTGCGATGGCAGTTGCCGGTATGTCCTGATCTGATTTTGGAGTTGCATAATAGTTATAAATGGTAATCAGCGCCATTAATGCACCGACAGTGATCATCGTATATGACCAGGCTTTGGTCTTGTCTGCATATAAATGTTCCAAATATCCTCCTAAAATTACGATGAACCCTTGCCCTGTAATCATAGAAAGCCTGTAGCAAGTACTTCTGATACCCAAGAAAAAGGATTGCTGGTCTTTGGATAAAGACAATAAATAAAAGCCGTCACTGGCCACATCATTAGAAGCAGATGCGAAAGCGGCTACCCAAAAAATGGCCAATGTCATTATGAAGAAATTGTTCAAAGGCACAGTCAGTCCCACTGTCAAAAATGCGAGGGAAATAAGTAATTGCATGGATAAAAACCATTTCCGTTTGGTGCTGTACAATTCTATAAAAGGGCTCCATAGTGGTTTTATAACCCAAGGCAGATACAATAAACTGGTATAAATTCCGATGTCTTCATTGTTGATTCCTAGGTTTTTATACATTATTACCGAAACTGAAATAATAATTACATAAGGGAAGCCTGAGGCGAAATTCAATAGGGGAATCCATAACCAAGGTCTATTGTCTATCTTCATATTTTAATACGCGTTAATTCGTTTTTGTTTGTGTTGCTAAATCGAAAATGGTACCCACACTCTCATTTCCGTAAAAATCAATGAATGTAATGGCACAGGTCAAATTTGTATCCAATTTATATTCAGGAATACATATAGAAATTGTATCACTTTTTTCTTGGAAAGCAATTTTATCAATAATTTGACTTGGATCATTCACGTCAATTTGCGCAACATTTTTTGCACTATAAACGACAATATAGCGTATTTTACTATTTAAGGGATATTTTAGATTAATAGCATAAAAACTGTTGTCTTTTACTATCGAATTTATTGTTGGAACATCAATTACTATCTTTTTTAAATTCGGAACGGCAGATGGAAGCGCTGGATATCTGTATTGGTTTTCTGATAATAATTGGGCGACATCCTGATTTTTATTCATAAACCATTTGGCACTGAAATAAGCATTTCCCTGCACATTGGTAAAAGTTCGGGTAAAATCAATTTGATTAGGTATTTCATTCGGATGATTCCATCTTTTATCTCCGTCGGATCGTATTTTGTAGGTACTGTTTCCAACATAGATAGCCGTGTTTTTTGAATTTTCAGACCACCATTTCAATAATTTGGAATAGGACGCTTTCGGATGGTCTAAACTCCAATACAATTGAGGTAAAATATAATCAATCCAGTTATTATCCATCCAAGCTAATGGATCGGCATACAAATCATCATAATTGGTCTGACCTGATTGAGTATCAGAGCCTTTAGGATCTACAGATTTGTTTCGCCAAACCCCAAAAGGGCTGATGCCAAATTGTACCCATGGTTTACAACTTTTTATAGTTGAAGAAATATTTTTGACAAAATGACTCACATTAGAACGTCTCCAATCGGCTAAACTAAGCCCGTTTCCATATTTTTCGAAGGCGGCGGTATCGTTAAATTTTTCCCCATTAATAGTATAGGGATAAAAGTAATCATCAAAGTGTATTGCGTCGATGTCGTAATTCTTAACCACCTCTTCGACGATTGCTGTCAAATGATTTTGAACTTCAGGCAATGCAGGATTGTAATAATATTTGCCTCCATATTTTACCATCCAATCCGGATGTTTGAAAAAGTCATGTGTTGGGCTTAAAGTTTCTGTTTTTAAGTCGAATGTGGCACGAAAAGGATTCAACCAAGCATGAAATTCAAAACCTCTGGCATGCGTTTCTGAAATCATCCATTCCAAAGTATCGAAATAGGGTGCAGGAGCCTGGCCTTCTTTTCCAGTCAAATAACGGGACCATGGTGCCAGTTGGGAAGGATAAAAAGCATCGCCAATACTTCTGATCTGAACGATTACGGCATTATAATTTAATTTTTTATAGGTATCTAAAATTTCAATAAAATCAGCTTTTTGTTGTTCAACGGAGTCTGTACCATTTTTTGGCCAGTCGATGTTGACTACTGTTGCTATCCAAACCGCCCGAAATTCATTTTTAGGGTACAAGATTTTACTTTGCGCATTTCCAGTCAGAAACGACAACAAAAATAATACTAGTACTATCGTTAAGGATCTAATCTTAATCATTTTAATAGGATAATTTATAAAGGCACCAAAAATAGTTTTTTTAATGAACTATATTAGATAAAATTTTGATAAAATTAGCTTTTGTTTGCTAATAGAAGGTTCTCTGTTACTTAACTTAAAAGTAAAGATATAAATGAATGTAGTAATGACAATTACAATTTATGGTGTTTTCTTATTTCATTTAATAAATTTTCCACAGCTATAATTTTTATATTTGTCGATTGATGCTGTTTAAGCACATATAAAATTAAGCATAATTTCGTAGTAGCCATGTTAAATTCTTTACAATTAAAGCAATTATCCCAATCATTGGAAGGTACCCTTTTATATGATGAACTTCATAAAACTATCTATTCCACTGACGCTTCTGTATATAAAATCAAGCCCATAGCTGTTGCCTTGCCAAAGACGGTTGAAGACATCAGTACATTGATTCGTTTTGCCAATGCCAATAAAATTTCGCTAACCCCCAGAACGGCAGGAACTTCTTTAGCAGGTCAAACCGTAGGAAGCGGTATTATTGTGGATGTTTCCAAATATTTCACCAAAATTGTCTCTTTTGATGCGGAGAAAAAAACGGTTACTGTTCAGCCAGGCGTTATTAGAGATGAGTTGAATTTGTTTTTAAAACCTCACGGTTTGTTTTTCGGACCTAATACTTCTACCTCCAATCGTTGTATGCTAGGAGGAATGGTAGGAAATAATTCTTCGGGAACCACCTCGATACGTTATGGAGTTACACGTGATAAGATAGTAGCTATTAAAGCCATTTTAAGTGACGGTTCGCCCGTTGTGTTTAAGGAACTGACTTCTGCCGAATTTTTAGAAAAAACTAAAGGAAATTCTCTTGAAAACAAAATATACAAAACTATTTACGATGAACTTTCTAATGTTGAAACACAAAAAGAAATTGTAAAAGAGTTTCCAAAGCCGGAAATTCATAGACGTAATACTGGTTACGCAGTCGATTTGTTATTAAAATCGGAATTGTTTGGTGGAACTGAAAAGACCATAAATCTCGGAAAATTGCTTTGCGGGAGTGAAGGAACTTTAGCTTTTACCACTGAAATCACTTTAAAAGTAGATGATTTGCCTCCGACCAATAATGTGATGGTGGTAGCGCATTTTCACACTATAAAAGAAAGTTTGGAGGCTGTAGTTACTGCTATGAAGCATCATTTATACACTTGTGAAATGATGGATGATACCATACTGAATTGCACCAAGACAAATAGAGAACAATCAAAAAACAGATTTTTTATACAAGGTGATCCAAAAGCGGTTATCATGCTTGAAGTGGCCTCTCATAACATGGAAGATGCCGAAAGACAGGCTGATGCTTTAATAGCTGATTTGAAAAAAAATAATTTCGGATATGCTTTGCCTAAAATTTATGGATCGGATATCGATAAAATTAATGAATTGCGAAAAGCAGGACTCGGGCTTTTGGGAAGTATTGTTGGTGATGATAAAGCAGCTGATTCCATTGAAGATACAGCAGTTGAATTGAATGATTTACCCAATTATATTGCGGAGTTTGCTGCTATGATGCAAAAATATGGCCAGGAAGCTATCTATTATGCGCACGCAGGAGCAGGGGAATTGCATTTGCGACCTGTTTTGAATTTGAAGAAAAAAGAAGATTTAAAACTTTTTAGAATTATTGCTACGGAAGTAGCTGTTTTAGTAAAAAAATATAGAGGTTCACTGAGTGGCGAACATGGGGATGGAAT
Source organism: Flavobacterium maritimum (assembly GCF_040049085.1). NCBI lineage: Bacteria > Pseudomonadati > Bacteroidota > Flavobacteriia > Flavobacteriales > Flavobacteriaceae > Flavobacterium > Flavobacterium maritimum. The sequence goes on along the minus strand of NZ_JBDLZY010000002.1, from coordinate 21,787 downwards.
TGTGCGAGGCGAGTTTCTTCCTTATATGATTGGAGAAAGCAATTATGAATTATTAAAACGAATCAAATCAGCATTTGACCCGAATTCTATATTGAATAAAGGTAAAATTGTGGATACCCCAAAAATGGACGAAAATCTTCGCATGGTGGCGGGTAGAGTGGAGCCCGATATTCAAACTATTCAGGATTTCTCGGACAGTATGGGAATTTTGAGAGCGGCAGAAAAGTGTAATGGTTCCGGTGATTGTAGAAAATTACCTTCAGCAGGAGGAACTTTATGTCCAAGTTATCGCGCGACTAGAAACGAAAAAGATACCACCCGAGCCCGGGCAAATGCTTTGCGTGAATACCTTACCAATTCGGATAAAGAGAATAAATTCAACCACGAAGAGCTTTATAAAGTTTTTGAGTTGTGTGTAAGTTGTAAAGCCTGTGCCAGCGAATGTCCTAGTAATGTAGATGTTGCGGCCTTGAAAGCAGAGTTTTTATACCAATACCAAAAAGCGAATGGTTTTTCTGTTCGCAATAAGATTTTTGCTTATAATGCCAAGATGAACCAGCTGGGAAGCAAAGTACCGGGGATTACGAATTTTGTATCGAATCTGAGTTTTGTAAAAAAAGTTATGGGTGTCGCTCCAAAAAGGGAAGTGCCACTGTTGGCTAAAACCACTTTCAGAAAATGGTATGAAAGCAATAAGAAGAAGACGCAAAGCGATTTTGCTGTTAATGGAAAAGTTTATTTATTCTGCGATGAGTTTACCAATTATTATGATGTTCCAGTAGGAATTGATGCCTATGAATTGTTGACAGAATTGGGCTATGAAGTGATTCTGGTTGATCACGAAGAGAGTGGAAGGGCTTTTATTTCAAAAGGATTTTTGGAGGAAGCTCAGGCTGTAGCCAATAAAAACGTGAAGATTTTTGGGACCATTGTTTCAGATGAGTGTCCGTTGATAGGAATTGAACCATCGGCAATATTGACTTTCAGGGACGAATACCTTCGATTGGTAAAAGACAAAACAACAGCGCTAACATTGTCTAAAAACGTATTTACCATTGAAGAATTTTTCAAAAGAGAAATCACTTCCGGTAAAATTCATTCTGGACAATTTTCTGATATAAATAAGGAGATAAAGATTCATGGGCATTGCCATCAAAAATCATTAAGTACTGTGGAAGCTACTTTTGCTATGTTGAATTTACCCCAAAATAGTTCTGTTACCATTTACAATTCAGGATGTTGCGGCATGGCAGGTTCTTTTGGCTATGAAAAAGAACATTATGACATTAGTATGCAAATGGGAGAAGATACTTTGTTTCCAAAAGTTAGGGCTACTGCCGAAACGGTCGCGATTGCTGCTGCAGGAACCAGTTGTCGTCACCAGATTTTTGATGGAACTAATAGAAAAGCATTGCATCCTGTTACTGTTTTGAAATCTTGTTTGAAACATAAAGGCTAGTTTTGCTTTATAAAATTCAAGTTTTTAACATTTTTTTTACGTACTGTGTAATTTTAACTAATATTAATTTTTTATTAAGTTTAAAATGCTAATTTTGACTTTTTACTTAGCAATTAAAAAAAATATGTATTAGAACTCTAAAAAGTAAAAATCTTTTATATATTTGGTTTCAATAAAATTTGCGTGTAAAGCAATAGAAAATTGCAAAATTTACAGAATAATAATTTTTAATGATAATATTTACAACATGGCGTTTAAGAATTTATTTAGAAAAAAGACGGTTCAGGATATTTTAAAACAGGTTGAAAAAAACAATGCGGACGGGCATGAAGCATTAGGAAAGCATTTGACCGCACGTGATTTGACTGCATTTGGTATTGCTGCTATTGTTGGTGCAGGAATTTTTAGTACGATTGGGAAAGCCAGTGCCGACGGAGGACCTGCTGTTATTTTTCTTTTCTTGTTTACAGCCATTGCCTGTAGTTTTGCTGCTTTTGCTTATGCTGAATTTGCATCAATGGTTCCTGTTTCCGGTAGCGCCTATACGTATTCGTATGTTGCCTTTGGAGAAATTATAGCATGGATTATTGGTTGGGCATTGATTATGGAGTATTCAGTAGGTAATATTACTGTCGCCATATCTTGGAGTGATTATTTTACAGGTTTACTCGAAAGCGGTGGTCTTCATTTACCGCAATGGACTCAAATGGATTATTTAACTGCTTCTAAAGGATTTGATGATGCTACTGCGCTGATGCACGGTGGAAAACTATATGAAAATTTAAGTCCCGCTTTACAAGACGCCTATGTAGCTTGGACAACTTCACCGGTAATTGGTTCCTTTCATTTTGTTGCTGATCTTCCGGCATTGTTAATCATAGTTTTGATTACGGCATTAATTTATCGTGGAATGAAAGAATCACGTAACGCCAGTAATATAATGGTAGTTGTGAAATTGTGTATTGTTCTTTTGGTTATTGCTGTCGGGATATTCTACGTTGATACTGATAACTGGAGCCCTTTTGCACCTAACGGAGTAACTGGAGTTTTGAAAGGAGTTTCAGCAGTATTTTTTGCTTATATTGGTTTTGATGCTATATCTACAACAGCTGAAGAATGTAAGGATCCACAACGTGATTTACCAAGAGGAATGATGTGGGCAATTATTATTTGTACCCTTTTATATATAGCAATTGCATTGGTGTTAACGGGAATGGTAAGTTATGACCTGTTGAATGTAGGAGATCCGTTAGCTTTTGTATTTGATAAATTAGATTTGAAATGGATGTCCGGGATAATAGCTGTGAGTGCGGTTGTTGCAATGGCAAGTGTTTTATTGGTTTTCCAAATGGGACAACCTCGTATCTGGATGAGTATGAGTCGTGACGGATTGTTACCAAGACGTTTTTCTAAAGTGCACCCAAGATTCAAAACGCCTTCTTATGCTACTATCGTTACTGGTTTTGTGGTAGCGGTTCCTGCTTTATTTTTGAATTTAACGATGGTAACTGATTTGTGTAGTATTGGGACTTTATTTGCTTTTGTATTGGTTTGTGCCGGAGTTTTGGCATTGCAAAATAAAACGGATATTCCTCGTGGGAAATTCAAAACTCCCTATGTGAATTCAAAATATATCATGCCTGTTTTACTTATCATTGGGTTGGTGTTTGCTTTTGGTTACAATAAAAAGGCAACCATGGATTTTATTACCAATGAAACCCAGATTAATGATTCTTCAACTATTATTACTTCATTAAATAAAGAAGAAACCAAAAAAGTATATGACTATTTGGTAACGATAGATGCTAAAAACAGTACGACAGATACACCTGATTTAGAGCATTTGTTAAACCAATACCAACAAGATGACGCTAAGTATACAGCAGTAATTGCGGGATTACCAATTGCAGATTCTATTAAATATGAGAGTGGATTTGATTTATTCAAACATAAAATTCCAATGTGGATTTTCCTTATTGTTTTAATTGGGTTGACGGTTTGGGCCTTTAAGGAAAATTTATCTTTGATTCCGTTGTTAGGTTTAATCTGTTGTTTGTATATGATGGCCGAACTAAGTGTTTGGAACTGGATTTATTTTGGAGCTTGGTTGCTTATCGGATTGGTGATTTATTTTAGTTTTAGTCATAAAAACAGCAAGCTGAATAGTATAGGAGCTTAATTTAATATGGCTTTAAAATAGTAAAAACGTCCTGAAGCATAGGTTTCAGGACGTTTTTTTTGTTTTGAACTGCAGCACGTATGCTGTTTTGAAAATGAGAAATAGGATTCTCTATATTTCAATTAGAGATAAAAAGAGTCTTTTTTGTATAGAATAAAAGGCAATCTTAAATGAATAAGATTGCCTTTTTTAGTTGTTAATTTTCTATTTTTTGATGACCTGTTTATAGATGGTTTTTCTGTCTTCAGTTATCATCTTGATGATGTAAGTCCCGGCTGATAATTCGCTCATTTCGATTTGCTGGTTTTGAATACTTTGAAAAGAAACCAAAGTGCCTTTTATATCAAAAATTCCTGCTTCACTTATTTTGTCGTTTGACTGAATATTTACTGTACCGTAGGTAGGATTTGGGTATAATATAAAGTCGGTTTTGGCAATTTCATTATCATTTACTGCAAGTACAGCATTGAATGAGGCGTCATACCACTTATCAGTTGTGATTCCTGTTAAATCCGGACTCTGTGAATTTCCGGCTTCGTTTCTGAAAATAACATTGACAGAGGTCACTCCTGTAAAAGTATATTTGTACCAACCATCTGAAGTGGCTTCCATCGGGATGGATGCAGTCCAAGCGATTGTTGGAACACTTCCTGTAGGAATGGCCGCCCAATAATAGATTTTTGGAATTCCCCATGATGTTGCTGGCTTGAAGTAAACAGTTATAGGTGTAATATTTCCACCAATCGTGTATTTTTGTGTAGCGGTGCTTTGATTGTTTTCATTGTCTATGGCCAATATATTGAAGGTCGTTGTTTCGGTAATCGTGATCGTTTTGGTAGAAACAAAATTTGGAGATAAAGTAGTAGGAGTACTGCCGTCAGTAGTATAATATACTTTTGGACTAGGATCAGTTGTGTCGGTTGCTGTGATTTTTACATCAAGCGGAGTACTAGAGTAGCTGGCTGTTGGATCAAACGTAATTTTTGGCGCAACATCTAAATTTTTTCCAACCCAAACATGTTGAATTTTAGATTTGGTTACATTTCCTTTTTTATCTGTTACTTCTACATAATAGTCAACTAGTTTTTCAGACAAACCGGCAATTTCAGCATGATATTGATTCGCGATCGCTTCTGGTAACATATACAAATCAGCTTGGGTGTTGCTGGTGATATTTCCTTTTGGAAAAATCCTTTCAGTCATAGGTAAGCTTGTCCAGCTTCCTACTTCACTTCCTCCAGCGTAAATTTCGTTATGATTGGAGTTTGGATTGTTTTTACCATCGGTATCGATTCGGTATTTTAATTCTGATTTTTCAATTCCGCTTACATCGTAGGCAAAAGTGTACACAGTAAAGTCAGCCGAATTTAAGAATTCTTTATAGGCGTATGGAGCACCATAACCTTTTTCACCCGGGTTGTATGGCCAGCGTTGCGGAATAAACACAGATGGTTTTGTGTTATCAACTCCAGGATGCGCATCTAGAGTAGGTTTTGCATATTCAATACATCTGTTTACGGCAAGAGTAGTTTTGATTTCTAAATCTTCGGCTAATCCATAATATGCATTTCCACTATCGTAACCCGCCATTAAGAAATGCCAGGCTTTTTCAGCGGGACTCACTGCTGCTGTAGGATTTACAATTTCGCTCATACGAAGATTGCCGCCTTCTAATTGTTCGGCCATGATTACATGGTTTTCACCAGCAGTGGTAATGGCTTGATTCATCATGTCTTCTGTCCAGCCAGTTGGATTAAATTTGTATGTAGTGGTATTGTAAAAAGGCCATAACCAGTTGGTGAATTGTGGGTGCCCAAAATCACCGTCTGCATTGACCCAAGCACCATCTTCAACGTGAACCACTTCGCCTTCGGGTACGGGATGGTCTTTTAAATACTGGGGAACAGTTGTGGGAACAATCCCTTTTAATGCTGCCGCATGAGAAAATCCTTTTACGGATTCATCATAATAGGAAGAACCGCCTCCCCAAGCATTGTCTCCGTCGTGGGCAAACAAAACGAATGGAGGTCTTGGGGAAGCTGCTGCCTGAGCAACAATTGGATCTACCAAGGAAGTTCCGATAGCGGCATAGCCATCTTCATAACTTTCATAATCGGCCATGGGAACTACTGTGATTTTATATTCTTGAGCAGTTTCCGGATCAATGTATTTTGATTTGTATGGTAAATAACTGTACGGAACTGCAAACTGTCCCCCGCGAGCATCTTTTTGAGCAGAAAACCAAGTATTTCCTTTAGTATCCACTTGGTCAGCTTTGTTTGGAACATCGCACATAGTACCGCCACTTCCATATTTTAAAGGATAATCAGAAAGAGTTCGCGATAAATGACTGTTCGCAATAACAGACCATTCGATACCACATTCGGTTAATGTTTTGATGATTCTTTCAGAAAAAGCACATTCAGCAGGCCAATATCCCTTAGAATCATGGGATCCAAAAAGCTGTTTTGAATAATATTGATGGGCCTGAATTTCTTTTTTCAATGCTTCATCACTCATTAATGGCGAAAGGGCATGATGCATGGTGAAGGAAACCATTTCCATACGAGGAAAACCGCCGGAGGTCTGCCATGATTTGGCATCTTTGATGTTCTGAATCCAAGAATTAGAATAACCCCATTGATTGGCTTGGGCAAGTTCGTTTACATTTTCCAGTAAGGAGCCTCCGTAGGTGATTTGTGCACCGGCTTCTGCTAAATCTTTGATAGAATTGATTGCATTTTTAGGAGCAAATTGATAAGCGGCAACGCGGTCGCCTGAACCAAAGATTTCCTGTAAATTGTTAGTAGGGTGAGCTAAACCATTTTTGTCGTTATTGGCACCGGATACTTTCAAATCCTGCGACTCTTTGACTACTTGGTAACGATTCGGATTTTTTTTGCTTATATCCCCCCAGTAGGTAGGTTGATGCAAATGCCACAAGTAGGAGGTGTGGACTTGCGCTGGGGAATATAAGTACGTAAAAAGGGCAAAAAGGAATAGTATTTTTCTTTTCATAGTAGGTTTTATTTATAAATTCGGGGGAATTTTTTGATAAAATTAAATAAATTAACATACTATTTGTAGAGTTGATTTTTTTTAGCCAACTATTACGTTTTAGTGTTTACAACTTTTTTGAAGGAGAATCAATTTGGTAACAATTCAGTGATTTTTTTTTGATTGGAATTCGTTTTTAGGTGTTTTTTGAAAAGCTAATTTGTTGGGTAACAAAGAAAAATCCGCTTGAAAATAAATTCAAACGGATTTAAACAAATTAAAACAAATTAAAACAAATTAAAACAAACGTGAAATTTTTAATAAGTAAGTTCAGATTTTAAAATATGCAACGCCGTCATGCATTCTTTCATCATCATATAAGTTCTTTCAATATCATTGTCTAAACCAATGGAGAAACGAATCAGACCGTCAGTCAATCCCATTTCTATTTGTTCTTCATGCGGAATTTCACTAGAAGTGGATGTCCCCGGTGCACTGAACAAGGTTTTATAAAATCCCAAACTGACGGCTAAATAACCTAAGTTTCTATGTTGCATCAATTCCATAAGTTCATTTGCTTTGTCCAGAGATCCCACGTCAATAGTCATCATTCCTCCAAAACCATATTCCGGATTGATCATAGTTTTGTACAATTCATGACTCGGATGACTTTTTAATCCCGGGTAAACTGTTTTTATTCCGTCGTTTTCAAAGCGTTCTGCTAAATACATGGCATTGTGGCTGTGTTGTTTGATTCGGATATGAAGAGTTCTCAAGTTTTTCAAAACACTAGCCGAACGTAAACTGTCCATAGTTGGACCTAGAAGCATACTCGCTCCATTGTTCACATTTTTGAGACTATCAACAAATTCATGGGAAGCACAAGTTACACCTCCAACAGTATCACTGCTTCCGTTGATGTATTTGGTCAAACTATGAATTACAATATCAGCCCCTAATTTTGCAGGAGAAACGGAAAGAGGAGAAAAGGTATTATCAACAACCAATGTTAAATTGTGTTTTTTTGCGATTCTAGACAAACCTGCAATATCAGCCACTTCCAATAAAGGATTACTTACGGTTTCGCAATACAACACTTTAGTTTCAGGAGTAATAGCTGCTTCTACAATATCTAATTTGGTGATGTCTACGAAGCTAGTTTTGATACCAAATCGAGGGGTGAAATTTTTCAAGAATGCATAGGTGCCTCCATAGATCGTTCGGCTTGAAACAATATGGTCACCGGAACCGCATAATTGAAGCAGTGTTGGGGTAATGGCTCCCATTCCAGATGCTGATACATTTGCAGTTTCAGTTCCTTCCATCGCTGCCAAGGCTTTGTCTAAATACAAATTACTTGGAGAAGAATGACGGGAATATAAATAGCAACCTTCGGCATTGCCTTCAAAGGTATCAAACATAGTTTTTGCCGAAAGAAACGTATAGGTAGAGGAGTCAGAAATAGAAGGATTCACACCTCCAAATTCTCCAAAGTACTGTAAATCTTGAATATTGTCTGCTGGATTGAAATTTTTCATAGTTTATGTGTTTTTATTTTTGAAACAAATCGATTAATATTGGTTTTAAACCGCTAAAGAAAAATTCCACAGCAATTACCATTACAATTAATCCCATTAATCTCATCATTACATTAATTCCGGTTTGGCCTAACAGGTTAATGATTTTTGAAGAGCTTAAAAGAATAAAATAGGTTATTAAAATGATTACTGCTATAGAACTAAAAAGGGTTACTATTTTAAGAAATGAATTAGCGTTTTCCATTAAAACAATTGCATTAGTAATTGCTCCTGGGCCGCAAATCATTGGGATTGCAAGAGGTGTAATTGAAATATCCGTTACGTAATTTTTAACTTCATCTTTTTTAATTTTTACAGCACCTAATCGGGCTTGAAGCATATCCATTCCCATCATAAAAAATATGACGCCTCCAACAACCCTAAAACTATTCACAGAAATCCCAAAGAAACTAAATAGAAGTTGACCGGTTAAAGCAAAACCGATGATGATGAAAAAAGCAATGAGCGAAGCTTTTTTTGCAGTTTTAACTCTTTCTTTCTCTGATAAATCAGTTGTCATTGTTAAAAAAATTGGCATGGTGCCCCATGGATTGATTAAAGTAAAAAAGGAGGTTAAACACAAAAGCCCAAAGGCAAGTAAATCGTTCATTATTTTTAAATTAAATTAATTATAATATAATGTAAAGTACGGTTATGCGGGATTTTTAGTCAATAGTATTTGAAAAATATAGTTTTTATATCTATAAATTTTATATTGTGTAGATTTTTTATCTATTTTTAATAAAATTTTAATCCTTTGACAAAAAAAAGTCCAAAATGATACTTGATCCAACCGATAAAAAACTATTGTATTTACTACAAAATGACACCAAGAAAACAACTAAAGAATTGTCTTTACTACTTAATCTTTCGGTAACGGCTGTTTACGAACGGATTAAAAAACTGGAAAGAGAAGGAATTATAGATAAATATGTGGTGTTGCTCAATCGTGCTAAAATCGAAAAAGGATTTGTGGTTTTTTGCCATCTCAAACTTGTTCAGCATACCAAAGCCTTTATCGATCAGTTCGAAAACGAGGTCATTCAATTGAACGAGGTTTTAGAATGCCATCATGTAAGTGGAGACTACGACTACATCTTAAAAATTGTAGTGAAAGACATGGAGGCTTACAGGGAATTCTTGGTTAAAAAACTCACCACATTAGAACATATCGGAAGTACACACAGTACTTTTATGATTAGTGAAGTGAAAAATACTACAGTTGTGGAAGTGTAAAACAAATGATTTTTTTATCTCAAGTTCTATAAATAGAAGCGAAACACTGAAAGAATTTCTAAAATATCTCGTTAAAGAATGATTATAACATCATTTTCGTAACAAAAAACCTTAAACTTTGAACTTTAAACAAAACTTAATTCCTTAATTTTGCAACACTAAAAATAAAATCACATACACTATGAGTTCATTTGACGTAGTCATTATAGGTTCCGGTCCTGGCGGATATGTATCAGCTATCCGTTGTGCACAACTGGGTTTCAAAACAGCAATCATCGAAAAATACTCCACTCTTGGAGGTACTTGTCTAAATGTTGGTTGTATTCCATCAAAAGCTTTATTATCATCTTCGCATCATTATGCTGAGATTGCACATTTTGCAGATCACGGAATTGAACTTTCCGGTGAAGTAAAAGTGAATTTGGAAAAAATGATTGCCCGCAAACAAGCGGTTGTTGATCAGACTTCTGGAGGAATTAATTACTTAATGGACAAAAATAAAGTAACTGTTTTCAACGGATTAGGTTCTTTTGTTGATGCTACTCATGTTGCGATTGCAAAAGCAGATGGAAGTTCAGAAACTATCGAAGCCAAAAATATCATTATTGCAACAGGATCTAAACCATCTTCTTTGCCATTCATTAAAATTGATAAAGAAAGAATCATAACATCTACCGAAGCTTTGGCACTTAAAGAGGTTCCAAAACATCTTGTAATTATTGGTGGTGGTGTAATTGGGATCGAATTAGGTCAAGTGTATTTACGATTAGGAGCACAAGTGTCTGTAGTTGAATTCATGGACAGAATTATTCCAGGAATGGACGGTTCTTTGTCTAAAGAATTAACTAAAGTCTTGAAAAAACAAGGCATGAAATTCTATGTTTCGCACAAAGTGAAATCAGTAGAAAGAAATGGAGATGCTGTTGTGGTTCAAGCTGAAAATGCAAAGGGAGAAACGATTACATTAGAAGGAGATTATTCATTGGTTTCTGTAGGTCGTCGTCCTTATACAGATGGATTGAATGCAGATAAAGCGGGTGTGAAAATTTCAGATAGAGGACAAGTAGAAGTAAATGATCATTTGCAAACTTCAGTTCCAAACATCTATGCTATTGGTGATGTTGTTCGTGGCGCTATGTTAGCTCATAAAGCGGAAGAAGAAGGTACTATGGTTGCAGAAATTATCGCAGGACAAAAACCACATATCGATTATAATTTAATTCCAGGTGTTGTTTATACTTGGCCGGAAGTGGCTGCTGTAGGACAAACTGAAGAGCAATTGAAAGCTTCTGGAGTAGCATTTAAAGCTGGAAGTTTTCCTTTCAAAGCATTAGGTCGTGCCAGAGCTAGTGGAGACTTAGATGGATTTGTGAAAATTCTTGCTGATGCAAAAACGGATGAAGTTTTGGGTATTCACATGATTGGAGCCAGAACTGCTGATTTAATTGCTGAAGCGGTAACTGCAATGGAATTTAAAGCATCTGCTGAAGATATTTCCAGAATGTCACACGCGCATCCGACATTTGCAGAAGCAATAAAAGAAGCTGCTTTAGCTGCAACAGACAACAGAGCTTTGCACGTATAATTAAAAACGTCTTTTTTTTACATAAAGAAACCCGCTATTTGGCGGGTTTCTTCTTTTATATATATTATAGCTCTTAAATTATTTAGCAGCAAATATGCTTTTATAGTTTTCCCAATGTGTGAAAATCAAAAAGATGTTACCTAAGAATACAAATAAAGCAATAGGTAAGTTTTCTGGAGTCAAGAAAAAATTAATCAGTAATATATTTATCGTAACCGGAAAAATGGCAATATTGGCCAGCGTCACATAACGTCCTGTAACAAATGCCAGACCACATAATAATTCAACAGTTTTTGCCAAGGGCATCAAATAGGTAGAGGCAACTAAACCAATTTGAAAAGCTTTAAAGTTTCCTGTAGTCACGGGTTCCGGCATCAGATTAAAGAAATAACTGATGGATGTAAAGAGAAACATAAGTCCAATCAACGTTCGAATAATAATGATAGCTATTTTCATAATATATAGTTTTTTATTGGTTTAACAGTAAAGATTTATTTTTTAGGAATGGCACTTTCATCCATGTAGAAAATCTCCCATTGATGACCATCTAAATCCTCAAAATTATGGGAATACATCCAACCGTAATCTTGTGCTTCCATATAAATTGATCCACCTGCGTTGACCGCTTTTTGTATTATTTCATCCACTTTTTCTCTACTTTCGACATCTAGGGCTAGTAAAACTTCAGTATTTTTTCGAGCATCGCAAATTTCTTTTTTTGTAAAATCCTTAAAACGTTTTTCAATTACTAACATGGCAAATATATTTGAAGAAATGATCATACACGCTGCATTCTCATCGGTAAATTGAGGATTGAATGTAAAACCAATTTCTTTAAAAAAAGCTATTGATTTTTGAACGTCCTTAACAGCCACGTTTACAAATATTTTGGAAACCATAATATTCAGTTTTTGATTCGTTTTATTATATAAAGATAATTAATTTTTTAAAACCAAAACGATAGATTTTTAACAGTTTTAATTTTATTTTCTTGTATATTTTTTATAAACTATGAAGCTAATTCCGGTAATTAAGAAAAAAGGCCAAATATTGAAGATGAAAATAATTATTCCTTTAAGTATATACCAACCATTTTTTAGTGCATCCAGGATCTGAATCCCTATATTGGTTTGATAATCACTTTTGTCTTTATTGTTTGCAATTCGTTCTTGTTTCGTGGATTCGCCTTGGTAGATTTCTAATTTTATTGTGCTCAAATTCACTTGATTTTGCAGGGAAATATTTTCGATTTGGGCTGCATCGCTTTGTTCTTTTTGAGTCGTTAATTCATTTTCAGCACTGGTAATGTCGTTTAATTTTTTGCCTTTCGAATCAATGGCTTTTTCCAGTCTCTTTTGATGATTTGTTTTTCTGTTTTGTGCCAATTGGTTGCTTACTATTTGCAGGGAGACATCATCAGCTTTTATCAATCGATAATCCAAGAAAGCAATTTGCTTGGAAATCACCTTTAGCAGTGTATCGAGTTTGGTATTGGGAACCCGAATAATCATACTGTTTTCTACTGAAAACTTAGTGGTTTCCAAAAGACTGTCTTGACTTATTTTAGTTTCAAACTGATCAGAAACTATAGTTTGCAAATTGGTATAACTGACATATCCTCCAAATTGATTGGTAGCATTTTCAATGGCGTACGTTGATTGGGGAACATTCTTGACTTTAAACTTGAGGTCCGCTGTTCGGATAAATTTTCGGTTGTCGTCTTTTTTCTGCACTGCTGCAGATGAAGAAATAGAGTCTGTTAATTGAGAGGAAGAATCGAATGCTGTTTCTTCGGCCGGAGCTTCGCTTTTTTTGCAGGAAAACAAGATTACAGAAAATACTAAGGTGATAAAGCCTAATTTTGAAATTGTTTGCATAGAAGATTGATTTTAGAGATTGATTAAGAAATGATTTACCTACACGGTGTACTCTTTTATATTGAAAATGGTATAAGTAGTTTTCTATCAATAGTTCAATCAATTTGAGGTTAATGCCAGTTTGGTTTGTAATAAAAATCGTGCCATTAATTTTTAGTGACTCTATCTCGGATGGAATTTTTTTATTGTAATTTTGAAATCTAAAATAATTAGTTTTTGAGAGTTTCAATTTTTAAGAATATATCCAATCCAACTGTTTTCAAACAGCAACTTTTACTTTGGTCGCAACAATTCCGAGAAATCATTTTTATGGATAGTAATGATTATCCGCAGGAATATTCCAGTTACGATTGTTTACTGGCTGTTGACGCTTTTACTTCTGTAAAAACCGATTATCACAATGCTTTTGAGGATTTAAAACAGTACCAACAAACGACCAAAGATTGGCTTTTTGGTTATCTGGGATATGATTTGAAAAATGACAGCGAGCACTTGCAGTCTTCTAATTTTGATGGATTGCATTTTCCGGATTTGTTTTTCTTTCAGCCGAAGAAATTATTTTTGTTAAAAGGCAATGAACTTGAGATTAAATACCTCAATATGTGTGATGATGAAGTGGAGGAGGACTTTGAGGAAATCAATATTCTATGTTCAGTCGAAAGTGGTCAAAATCCTAAAATAGAAATTGAACAACGCATTTCGAAGGAAAATTATATTTCAAAAGTGAACACCCTGTTGGAACATATTCATCGAGGAGATATTTACGAAGCAAATTTTTGTATGGAGTTTTATGCCGAAAATGCGATCATCAATCCATTAGAAAAATTCCAAAAACTAAATGAAATTTCGCAACCTCCTTTTGCAGTTTTTTTCAAAAACAATAAACATTTTTTGCTTTCTGCAACTCCTGAGCGCTATTTAAGAAAAGAAGGAGAGTTGTTAATTTCACAACCGATAAAAGGAACCGCCGAACGTTTTTCGGATCCAAAATTAGACGAATTATCCAAAGAAAGATTGGCTTCAGACCCAAAAGAACGCGCCGAGAATATAATGATTACCGATTTGGTCAGAAATGATTTATCCCGTACCGCGCAAAAAGGTTCAGTTCAGGTAAAGGAATTGTGTGGCATTTATTCTTTCATGCAGGTACACCAAATGATTTCAACCATTACTTCAAAACTAGATCCTCAATATTCTGTTGCAGAGGCTTTAAAAGTAACTTTTCCAATGGGAAGTATGACTGGAGCGCCTAAGATTTCCGTGATGAAAATTATCGAAGAATTAGAAGAAACCAAACGTGGTTTGTATAGTGGTGCTATTGGGTATTTTAGCCCTGCGGGGGATTTTGATTTTAATGTGGTCATCAGAAGTATTTTATACAATAAGGAGAATCAGTATGTTTCGTTTTCTGTGGGAAGTGCTATTACCTCTTTGTCTGATCCCGGAAAAGAATACGAGGAATGTTTGCTTAAAGCAAAAGCAATGCGCGCTGTTTTGGAATAAATTTTTGACCATATAAGAAATAAAGGTTCTTATTGGTAGAGTGAAAGTAGTATGTACTTCCTATATGATTGGCGAAAAAAACAAAATGGTTTTCATTTTTTTTAGTAACCAAAACTACTATTTTTTTAAATAGGGATAAGTTGTGTTAAAATACTGTTTAACTTAGGATTCATAATTCGGTTTTAATTTTTTTATCTTTATTTTTGAAAAATGTTAGAAAAATTTAAAAAACATCTTGCTCAAGATTTTCCGTTTTTGGAAGATAAAAAACTATTTTTAGCAGTTAGTGGTGGATTAGACAGCATGGTGTTGCTTCATTTGTTTCAGCAATTACCATATGAAATAGCTGTTTTACATTGCAATTTTCAGCTACGTGGCTTGGAAAGTTTTGGCGATCAAAATTTTGTTCAGGAATATACTGACACGAATGCGATTCCGTTTTTTTTTACTCAATTTGACACAACAGCTTTTGCCACCGATTATAAACTTTCGACTCAAGTTGCCGCACGTGAGCTACGCTACAGCTGGTTTTATGAGCAATTGGAAACTAAAAATTTCGATTATGTTCTAACAGCACATCATGCGGATGATAATTTAGAAACCTTTCTCATTAATCTCAGTCGGGGCACTGGATTGGATGGTTTGACTGGTATACCTCCTCAAAATGACAATATTATTCGTCCTTTATTGCCTTTTTCCAGACATGAAATTGAAAATTATGCCAAAGAGAATCATATTCAATGGAGAGAAGACAGCAGCAATGCTTCCGATAAATATTTAAGAAATAAGATCCGGCATAATTTGATTCCGATTTTAAAAGAATTAAATCCTGCTTTTATGTCTTCTTTTGAAAAAACCCAAAACTATTTGCAGGAGGCCCAAACGATGGTTGAAGACGCATCAATCATTGTGTATCAGCAAGTGGCCAAGCAAGAGGGTGATGCCATTTATTTCGATTTAAAACAATTGAAAAGATTGCCTAATTACAAATCGTATTTATACCAATGGTTAAATGAATTTGGTTTCAAAGCATGGGATGATGTATATGATTTGGTAGAAAGCCAGTCCGGGAAACAAGTTTTTTCTACCGATTACCGATTGCTGAAAGACAGAGATTCATTAATTCTAAGTCCATTGAATTTAGAAAATGAGAATCAAGAATATTTGATTGAGAATACTCAGCGACAAATTAATATTCCCTTAAATCTTTCGTTTTCTAAAGTAGCCGAGATTAGTATCGTTTCAAATACAGCTATATTTGTCGACGAAGACAAATTACAGTTTCCGTTAGTTTTACGCCATTGGAAAGAAGGCGATAGCTTTCAACCTTTTGGAATGGAAGGCAAATCGAAAAAACTGAGTAAACTTTTTAAAGACGAAAAACTATCCTTGATTGAAAAGGAAAATACCTGGCTTTTGTGTTCAAATAATCAAATAGTTTGGGTCATAGGAATCAGGCAAGATGATCGATTTAGAATAGATAATACAACAAAGAACCTACTTAAAATACAAATTGAATAATGAAATCGAAGATTCACAAATACAGAATAAAATCAAATAAAATTTGGATGAGCAATAAAATTATTATTTTACTAGTTGTTTTTTTTGCTTTCGCTAAGGGGAATTCCCAAATTTTGGATCCCGCAAAATGGACGACTAAAATTGAAAAGAAATCAGAAAACAATTATATCCTTACTTTCAATGCTGTCATAGAAAATGGATGGCATATGTATTCCCAATTCACTCCGGAAGGAGGACCACTGCCATTGGAAGTAATTTTTAAAAATCAAAAAGGGAATTTTGATTTGGTTGGCAAAGCCAAAGAAAGTAAAACGACCACAGCCTACAATGATGTTTTTGAGGTAAACGAAACCTTTTTTGAGAAAAAAGCCCAGATTCAACAGGAGATAAAAATATTAAATCCCAAAGTCACAAAAGTAGAAGTAGATTTGAATTATCAGGTTTGCAAAGAAGCTTGCATCAATCAGGAGAAAAAATTTACGTTTGTAATTCCAGCAGGAAAAAATGCTGATGTTGCTGTTGTGAAAGTTGATTCTGTTAAAGTGGATACAACTGCTTCAGCACCTGAATTGAAAAAAGAAGTTGCTAAGACAGAAACAAAAGTCGCTGTAGCACAACCTAAAAAAGAATCGCAAAGAGGATTATGGTCCATCTTTTTCATTGCTTTTTTATCAGGATTTGCGGCGTTGCTGACACCTTGTGTTTTCCCAATGATCCCAATGACGGTAAGTTTCTTTACCAAACAAAGTAAAACCAAAGCGGCTGGAATACGAAATGCAATAATTTACGGAATTTCGATTATCGTGATTTATGTTTTATTAGGCGTTTTAGTCACTTGGATTTTTGGCGCTGATGCGCTGAATGCTTTGTCGACGAATGTTTGGTTTAACATTATTTTCTTTATTCTATTAGTAGTTTTTGCCACTTCATTTTTGGGAGCTTTCGAAATTATGTTACCTAATTCATGGGCCAATAAAGTAGACAGTCAGGCAGACAGGGGAGGAATAATTGGAATTTTATTCATGGCTTTGGCTTTAGCCATTGTTTCCTTCTCTTGTACAGGACCTATAGTTGGGACCCTTTTGGTGGAAGCCGCCTCTA
Source organism: Flavobacterium maritimum (assembly GCF_040049085.1). Classification (NCBI taxonomy): domain Bacteria; kingdom Pseudomonadati; phylum Bacteroidota; class Flavobacteriia; order Flavobacteriales; family Flavobacteriaceae; genus Flavobacterium; species Flavobacterium maritimum. The sequence goes on along the minus strand of NZ_JBDLZY010000002.1, from coordinate 4,752 downwards.
AGGGTGGAATTGCACCAATAATTGGAATGTTAGGTTTTTCATTGGCATTGGCATTACCATTTATGTTATTTGCCATGTTTCCGGGTTGGTTGCATTCGTTACCAAAATCGGGTGGATGGTTGAATACCGTAAAAGTAGTTTTAGGTTTTCTAGAATTGGCTCTAGCGTTTAAATTTTTATCGAATGCCGATTTGGTTTTACAATTGCATTTATTGGAGAGAGAAGTTTTCTTAGCCATTTGGATAGCAATTTTTGGAGCTTTGGCTTTATACTTATTTGGAAAAATAACTTTGCCGCATGATAGTCCGATAGCGCATATTTCAGTAGGTAGATTGTTAATGGGATTATTGGTTTTGATGTTTACCGTTTATTTAATTCCGGGACTTTGGGGTGCTCCATTAAAATTAATAAATGCATTTCCTCCTCCGATAGAATATAGTGAAAGTCCTTTAGGTTTTGGAGGCTCCGGTTTAAAAAGCTCGACTGCTGTATTACCGGAAGGGGCGAAGAGCGGACCGCACGGATTAGTTGTTTTTGATGATTATGAAAAAGGACTGGCTTACGCCAAAAGTGTCAATAAACCTATTATGCTTGATTTCACTGGCTATGCTTGTGTGAATTGCAGAAAAATGGAAAATAATGTTTGGTCAGACGAGCGCATTTTTTCGATTTTGAATAACCAAATTGTTTTGATTTCGCTTTATGTAGATGATAAACGCGAATTACCTCAAAGCGAACACTATATTTCGAAAATTACTGGAGCTGAAATAGAGTCAGTTGGGGATAAATGGACTGAATTTATGATTTCGAAATACGCAACTAATACGCAGCCATTGTATGTTTTGACTGATTTAGAAGGGAATAGTTTGAATGAGACGAAACCAACCATCAGTTATGTTGGAATTGAAGAATACGAATCTTGGTTAAAAGAAGGAATTTCTAAATTCAAAAAGTAAGTTACATTTAAAAATTTCCGATTTTAATAATACAAAACAAGCAATGAAAAAAATACTAAGTATTTCTCTTTTTTTGATTAGTGCGATGATTTTAGCCCAAGATGCTAAAACAAATTATGTATCTGAAAATTACACAAAAAAAGAAGTATATATCAAAATGCGTGACGGTCAAGAATTGTTTACGTCTATTTACTCACCAAAAGATATTTCAAAAAAGTATCCTATTATAATGCAAAGAACACCTTATAATAGTGCTCCTTATGGCGCAGACCAATTCAAAAAAAGTATTTCTCCCAGCGAGACGATGATGAAAGAGGGGTATATTGTAGTGTATCAAGATGTTCGAGGCCGTTATATGAGTGATGGATTGTATGACAACATGCGTGGGTATGTTCCGAATAAAAAAAGCAAGAAAGATGTTGATGAAGCATCAGACACTTATGATACTATAGATTGGTTGGTCAAAAATGTTGCTAATAACAACGGAAATGTCGGAACTTGGGGTATTTCATATCCGGGTTTTTACGCTACTTATTCTTTGTTAAGCAATCATCCGGCTTTGAAAGCGGTTTCTCCCCAAGCGTGTATTAGTGATTTCTTCTTTGATGATTTTCATCACAATGGAGCTTATCTGTTAAGTTATTGGAAAGTGACTCCTTTATTTGGTCCACAGAAGACCAAGCGTACTCCCGAAGCTTGGTTCAAATTTCCAAATGTAGGGACTAATGATGATTATCAGTTTTTTTTGAATACCGGTCCATTGGTAAATTTGGATAAATATTATGGTAAAGAAGATGAATTTTGGCAACAGCTAAAAGACCATCCTAATTACGATGAGTTTTGGCAAAAAAGAGGTATTCTGCAACATTTAAAGAATATTAAACCAGCTGTAATGATTGTTGGTGGTTGGTTTGATGCCGAAGATTTGTATGGACCTTTAAATACGTACAGCACTATTGAAAAGAGTAGTAAAAATTACAATACAATCGTTATGGGACCTTGGAGCCATGGGGATTGGGCTAGAAATTCAGCTAATCAAGTAATTGGGAATATTAATTTTGGAGATAGTATTTCAGGCTTTTATCAAAAAAACATTGAAGCTAATTTTTTCCGTCATTTTTTAAAGAATAATGGAAAAGGAGAAAATAGATTACCAGAAGCCTATGTTTTTGATTCCGGTAAAAAAGAATGGAAAACCTATGAAACCTGGCCTCCTCAAAATACTGAAAAACAAGATTTCTTTCTTCAGGAAAATAGGTTGACTAAAATGGCTAAAAAGAATTTTGCTTTTGAAGAGTTTATCAGTGATCCTAAAAAACCAGTTCCTTATTCAGAGGATATTAAACAGCAAGGGCTTACGCCAAGGAAATTCATGACTGATGACCAACGTTTCGCCGCCAAACGTCCTGATGTATTGGTTTTTGAAACGGAAGTTTTAAATGAAGACACGACATTGGCTGGAGAAATTTTAGCGAAGCTTCAAGTTTCAACCACAGGAACTGATGCCGATTGGATAGTTAAAGTGATTGATGTCTTCCCAAATGATGAACCTGAAACCAAGGAAATTGCCCCATATTTAAAAATGAGTAATTATCATATGATGGTGCGAAGTGAAGTGATGCGGGGGCGTTTTAGAAATAGTTTTTCAAATCCGGAACCTTTTGTGCCAAATGAGAAAACAGCTGTTAATTTAAAATTACAAGATGTTTTTCATACTTTCAAAAAAGGGCATAAAATCCAAATTCAGGTTCAGAGCACTTGGTTTCCATATATCGATTTGAATCCACAAACTTTTGTTCCTAATATTTTTTATGCAAAGCCGGAAGATTTTCAGAAGCAAACACATCGTGTTTATAATGATTCAAAAATTGAGTTTACTGTTTTGAAGTAATATCTAAATCACCAGTTTTCGAAATATAGTCCCAATCCTTACAAGATTGGGATTTTTTTTGCCTTCTATTCTCTATAAAATTGTTGCAGCCGTTTTGATGATTTTGTGGCTGTAATTTTTTCATTCCTAGCGGAAAGAAAAGTGAAAGATGCAGTTAGTAGTTTTTTTTTACCCTTTAATCGAAAATGTATTAAAAAGTGGACTAATGAATTCTTAATTATATAAATTAGTGTTAAGTATTTGGAATTTAAACCATTAAAAGTTTATTTTTCTTGTTAAAATTATTTTTTCTAAAAGAATTTTATTGAAGTGAATCGAAAAGATAGAAGCCCATTCGGTCGATTTACTTTTACAGTTAGGCATACAGTACATGTTATTTTATTATTTAAACTTACTAAATATGAAAACATTTCTACCTAAGTCCGCATTTTTAACGATTGTTTTTTTTATTGCAAATTTGGTTTTTGCAAGTACTGCCTTTGGGCAGGCGACTGTAACAACTGATCAGCCAGATTATGCACCTGGTTCGACCTGTACAATAACAGGTTCAGGTTTTTTACCTGGGGAAACTGTCACCTTACAAGTTATGCATGCCGATGAGACTCCAAATGATGGTGAAGAGCATTTTCTTTGGGATGTCATTGCAGATGAAAACGGTAATTTCGTAACCACATGGCATGTCTGCGAAGATGATTGTTTGGGATCTACCTTGAAGGCAACTGCTGATGGGGAAACAAGTGGTTTGCATGCAGAGGTTATTTTTACGGATGGTAATGTTAGAGTAAAATCTAGTACAAGTACTGCATCAATTTTCTGGAGTGATTTGCCTTCTACCGACTGTACAGGAGTTCCAATTTCCTCAGGGACGGGAACTGCAACTACAAATAGTGGATTAACATTTAGTAAACTAAATACAAATACTTTAAAATCATTAAGAATTGAGGCTCCCTTGCAAGCCGCCAATGGCTATTATTTCAGTTCATGGTCGGGACCTGCAGGAGCCTATACAGTTGACGGATCTAATCCTAGGGTTATTTGTGTCCCGGGAACAAATTCGAATGGTATTCAGGATTTTACAATTTCTTATGTCGCTTGCAGTCCACCAACAATTACTGGACAGCCAAATGCTGCAGTAATTTCATATGGGAGTAATTCAAGTTTCACTGTTGTAGCTGCCGGAACGACGCCACTAACTTATCAATGGCAGGAAAATGCAGGTAGTGGATTTGTAAATATTAGCAATGGAGGAGTTTATTCTAATACTACAGAAGCTACCTTAACTTTAACAAAACCAACTGTTGAAATGAGTGGTAGAACTTATCGTTGTATCGTTACAGGAGCATGTTTGCCAACTACGATTTCGAATGGAGTTGCAACATTGACAGTGAATCCTGTAGAACTGATCCCTCATATAACAGCAAACGATAAGCCTTATGATGGTGGAACAAGTGCAACTTTGAGTGCACAATGGGTAACGGGCATGGTAAACAATGAAACGGATGTTACACTAATTGTGGGAGTTAAAAGTTTTGACAATGCAAATACAGGTGCCAGAACAGTTACCGCCAGTTCGTTGACACTTGGAGGAACAAAAGCCGGCAATTATGTATTGGCAGTTTCAGCTACTGCAGCAGATGATGCAGCAATCACAGCTGTAGAACTGATCCCTCATATAACAGCAAACGATAAGCCTTATGATGGTGGAACAAATGCAACTTTGAGTGCACAATGGCTAACGGGCATGGTAAACAATGAAACGGATGTTACACTAATTGTTGGAGCTAAAAGTTTTGACAATGCAAATACAGGTGCCAGAACAGTTACCGCCAGTTCGTTGACACTTGGAGGAACAGAAGCCGGCAATTATGTATTGGCAGTTTCAGCTACTGCAACAGATGACGCAGC